>JAQVFO010000008.1 GCA_028697205.1 Candidatus Altimarinota bacterium
CTCAGATTTGGTATTCTGTCTTTAAGTTTGTTATACTATATGTATATTCATTTTGTGTTAGTGGGTCTGTTGGTTTCTTATTTAGTTTTTGTAGGTTCTTTATTACATTGTCTCACACTGTTCATTGGATCCATGCTGTTGCTCAGCTATATATTATATTTACTCAATTATCTGGTGTTGGGTAGAATCATTTCTCTGTTAGGAATAGTTCTAGGTTTTTTCTTATACTATTTATATCTGACAGTCTTTGTCCGTCTCTTGCATTTTTTGTGTATGATTGCAGTGATATGAATGCTATACTTCATAGTATTGCTAGTATTGTTATTACTACTATTAATTCTACTAGAGTAAAGGCTTTTTTTGAGTTTTGTTGCATTGTCTTTTATTTATAATTTATAAAGCACTAGGATTATAGATAATTCTAGTGCTTAGGCAAATTTTTTAGGTTGACGATTTAAATTATAATTATATCATAAATTTTCCATTTAAAAAAATCCTACTTAAGTAGGATTTTTAAATTATACAACTGTTACATATGAATCAACGTAAACTCTTCAATCATATTTCTTATTTTTCTTTTCATAAAATTTTACAACACCTTCTTTTGCAGCAAATAAAGTAAAATCATGTCCTTGAGAAACACCTTCTCCTGGCCAAAATTTATTACCTTTTTGTCTAACAATTATATTTCAAATTATTGCATTTTGTCAACCATATATTTTTACACCAAGTCTTTTAGCTTGTGAATCTCTTCAATTGGCAGTTGATCATTGCGCTTTCTTGTGAGCCATAATCTAAATAATTAATAATTAAATTTAATAGTTAATAATTTAAATGAAGTAAATTTAAGTTTCGTTTCACTTAGTTATTTATATTCATTTTTATCATTAATTTAAGTTTTATCTATTAGCAAATCTTGCAAATGCTTTATTAGCTTCAGCCATCTTATAAACTTCTAATTTCTTTTTTACAGAATCACCAGTTTCATTTGCTGCATCAATTAATTCAGTTGCTAAGAATTTAGTAAAAGAACCTCATTTCTTCCCTCTAGCTGCTTTTATAATCCATCTAGAAGCCAAAAATAATTGTCTTTTTGGATTAACTTCTTGAGGTACTTGATATATAGAACCTCAAACTCTCTTTGGTCTTACTTCAATTTTTGGCATAACATTTTCCAAAGCTTTAAAAAATATAGCTTTAGGATCTTTTTGCCCTCTACTTTTAATATCTTCAAAAGTTTTATCCATTAATTCTAGAGCTAAACTCTTTTTTCATTCAAGCATTACATAATTTGTAAACTTTTCTAATAAATTTTCAGTTTTATTCATTTTTAAATTTTTTATTACAATTAAAATTTTTCTCGTATTTTCAGTAATTGCAAACTTACTCCGAGTTATAAATTAGAATTAAAATTTAGAGTCTTTATATTAAATCTAAATCATATATTCTAAATTTTATTTATTATTTTTTTGCTTTTGGTTTTTTAGCACCATAAAGACTTCTAGCTTGTCATCTATTTTTTACTCCTTCACAATCTAAAACTCATCTTACTATATGGTATCTTACTCATGGTAAATCTTTAGTTCTTCAACCTCTTATTGTAACAACAGAGTGTTCTTGAAGATTATGACCTTCTCAACCAATATAAGCATTTACTTCATATCAATTTGTAAGTCTAACTTTTGCAACTTTTCTAAGAGCCGAATTAGGTTTCTTAGGAGTCATAGTTGTAACTTTTGTACAAACTCATCTTTTAAATGGGCTTCATTTTCTTGGTTCATTTACTACTCAAGCAATAGAATTTTTAGTAAATTGTAAAGCTGGAGCTTTACTCTTTTTTGTACTATCTTTTCTACTCTTTTTTACTAATTGGTTAATAGTAGGCATTTTAAAAATTTTAAATTTTAAATTTTAAATTAGAAAATTAATTCAATAAATTAACTAAGCTAACTATAAAAAACGGCGAAATTATATTAAATTTTCAATGAAAGTCAAATAAAATATATTATCTCTTTGACCATTGAATTCATTTTCTGGCTTTATGTTTACCTGGTTTCTTTCTTTCAACAACTCTAGAATCTCTTGTTAAAAATCAAGCAGATTTTAAAATCTTTTTAAATGTATCTTGCTTTCAAGCTAATGATCTAGATAAACCATGTCTAATAGCTTGTGCTTGAGCAGATATTCCAGATCAAACAACTTCAACTTCAAAGAAGAAATTATCTTTAACTTTACAAACTTTTAATGGAGCAAAAATAACATCAAATAAATCTTCTCTTGTTATATATTCTCAAACTTTTTTTCCATTAATAGTAGATTCTTTGTTTCATTCAAAAAGTTTAATTTGAGCTGTTGCAGTTTTTCTTTTTCAAATAGAAAAATCGTATCATTTATTCATAAATAGAAATATTTATTAAATTATAATTATAATTTTAACTCTTCTGGCATTTGAGCACCATATTTATGGTCAACTCATGCAACTAATTTTAATCTAGAAATCATAGATTTTTTTAGTTTATTTTTTGGTAACATACCAACAACTGCTAATTCTAAAGCTTTAGTTGGTTTTTTTACTAATAATTCAGATAAATTAGATTCTTTTAATCATCCTAAATATCCTGAATGAGTATAATACATTTTATCACTCATTTTTTTTCAAGTTGCTGCAAATTTATCACAATTTAACACAACTACGTAATCTCAATTATCAACGTGTGGAGCATAAGAAACTTTATTTTTTCCTCTTAGAACCATAGCTATTTTTGAAGCTAATCTACCAAGTGTTAATCATTTAGCATCAACAATATACCATTTTCTTTCTAATTGCTCTAATTGTTTTGGTGTAATAGTTTTCATTTAAAACCGTTTTAGAAACTAAACTAATTCAAGTAATACTACTTTTGCATTATCTCCATCTCTATATTTTATTGGAGTAATTCTTGTAAAACCAGAAGTTTTACCTTTACATTTTGGGGCTACATTTTTAAATAACTCTAAAGATGCTTCTTTTGTATATAAATAAGACATAACTTGTCTAATAGCATTTATTTCATCTTTAGTATTAACTACATTTATAAGTTTATCTATCATTGGAACAATAAATTTTGCTCTTTTTTCTGTAGTTTTTATAGATTTGTGTAAAAAGAAATTTGTTAATAAACTTCTTTCCATAGCTTTTCTATGTTGGAAATCCATTCAATTAAATTTCAGTAATTTCTTAACTCTATGTCTCATTTCAGAAATTTTAAATTATAAATTATAAATTTTAATTTTGGAAATTTTAAATTCCAAATTTAATTTTAATTAGTCATCTCAAAGTAATTTTAATCATCTTTCAGCTAATGCTTCTTTAATTTCAGTCATTGCTTTCTTACCAAATCATTTGATAGAAGAAAGTTTTGTTTCAGTACATTTTGTTAGTTGTTCTACTGATAAGATACTTCAATTTATCAAAGCATTTAAAGTTCTTGGAGAAAGTCACATAATCTCTATTGGAGTATATGTTTCTTTTTCTAGTTCTTCTTTTATTTCTTGTTTTTCTTTATTTATCAAATCTCTAACATCTCAAATAAAATGTCATTCAACTTGTAAAGATTCTTCATTAAATATAGAGAAATATGATCTTAACATATCTCATGAAAATTTTACAGCTTCAGTTGGAGATATTATTCCATTTGTTGTAACTGTTAATTCTAATGAATCTAAGTTAACCATATCACCATATCTAGTATTTTCAATCTCATATTTTACATTTAAAACTGGAGAAAAATTTGCATCTATTAACAATACTGCTAAATCATCTTCCCTCTTTTTTAAATCTTCAATACTTAAATATCAAACACCTTTTTCAATTCTAATTTCTAAATCTAATTCTAATCAATCTTTATCAATTTCAGTTATATATAAATCTTTGTTAATTACTTCAATTCAAGCTTTTGTTTTAATATCTCAAGCAGTAACAACTCATGCTTTTGATTTAGAAAGTTTAATCCACTCAATTCAAATATCATTTTTATCAATTACTAAATCTTTTAGGTTTAACATCATGTCAATCACGCTATCTTTCACTCAAGGGATAGTAGCATATTCATGGTTTACTCATTTAACTTTTACTCAAGTAACTCTAGTTCCTGGTATAGTAGATAATAATACTCTTCTTAAAGAATTTCAAATTGTTATACCATATCATCTAGGTAGGGGACCAACTGTAAACTTTGAAGTATTCAATTCAACTTCTTGTTCTAAAATTTTAGGTACTCAAATTTCTTTGTGTATGATATGCATGTTTTTAGAGTTATAAAAATATAAAAGATTTTATTATTTAGAATAGAACTCAATAATCTTTTGAATATCAATAATTTGATCAAAATCATCATTTCCTGGAAGTGCTTTCACAGTAATTTTAAGGTTTTTTGAATCAACATCTATCCATTTACAACTTGAAACATTTCATTTGTTTTGTTTAGAAAATTCTTCTAATTCTTCAAGTAAAGATTTATATAAAGGACTCTCTTTAAGTTTATCTCTTAACTCTATTGTATCACCTACTTTTAAACTAATTGAAGGAATATCAACATTTACTCAATTTAATTTAAAATGTGCATGGTTAACAAATTGTCTAGATTGCATTCTAGTTCTAGCAAAATTTGCTCTATAAACAATATTATCAATTCTAAGTTCCAACATTTTTAACATTTTTTCTCATGTAGTTCATTCAGTATGACTACCAATAGCTTTTTTATAGTAAGAAAAGAATTGTTTTTCAGATAAACCAAACATTCTTTTTGCTAGTTGTTTTTTTCTTAATTGAATTCAATATTCACTAGCTTTTTTTGGTCTTGCTACAGATCTTTTTGATTTTTCTAAATCATATTTTTCTGTACCAAATAGGTTTACCCCTTCTCTTCTACATAGTTTTTTCTTTGGTCAAGTATATCTCATAAGGAAATTATAAATTATAAATTTTAAATTATAAATTTCGGAATTTAGTTAATATTTAGCATTCCAATTTTAACACTTTTATAAGCTTCTAGTTTTCTTTGGTCTACAACCATTATGAGGAACTGGAGTTATATCATATATAGCTCTTAGTTCAACACCTCAAGAAATAAGTCCTCTTATAGCTTGTTCTCTTCATGAACCAATTCATTTAACATAAACATCAACAACTTCAATTGAATGAAGAGTTTTTGCTTTAGTTATTGCTTGTTCAGCAGCAACTTGTGCAGCATAAGGAGTAGCTTCTCTAGCTCATTTAAATCAAGCAGATCATCAACTTGCCCAAGTCAAAACATTACCTTTATCATCAGTAACACTAATTAAAGTATTATTAAATGATGCAAGTACATGAACTTGTCAATTTTGTATAATCTTTTTTGTCTTTTTAGGTTTTTTTACAATATTAGCCATTCAAAAAGTTTTAAATTATAAATTTTAAATTTTAAATTATGGGAACTAAAGTTTTAAAGTTCCAAATTTAATATTTTAATACTATTTTTTCTTTCATGCTACAGCAGTAGCTTTTCATTTTCTAGTTCTTGCATTTGTTTTTGTTCTTTGTCATCTTACTGGCAATTTCTTTTTATGTCTTTGTCCTCTATAACAATTAATTTCTTGTAATCTTTTTATATTAGACGAAACAAATCTTCTTAAATCTCATTCAACTAAACATTCTTTTAATTCATCTCTTATCTTATCTAATTCAGCTTCAGACAAAGTTTCAATTTTTCTTGTTTTTTCAATTCAAACTTTATCTAAGATTTTACAAGAAAGAGCTCTTCAAACTCAATATACATATGTTAAAGCTATTTCTACGTGTTTACCATTTGGTAAATTTACTCAAGCTATTCTAGCCATAATTTTCTTAAATTTTAAATTATAAATTTTAAATACAAATTAGAACAATTAATTTCATTGTCTTTGTTTATGATTAGGATGTTTACAAATAATTCTAACAATCCCTTTTCTTCTTATTACTTTACAATCATTACACATTTTTTTTACAGATGGTCTTACTTTCATATTCACAAATTAAATAAAAATAAATTATTTTTTTCTAAAAATTATTCTTCATTTTGTTAAATCATAAGGACTTAATTCTATCAAAACTTTATCTCACTCAATAAGCTTTATAAAATTATTTCTCATTTTTCAACTTAAATATCATTTTACGATTTGTCATCAAAATTCCTCTGGTAATTGAATATCAAACACCAGACTTGGGAGTGCTTTTATAATAGTTCACTCAACCTCTATTTTATCTTCTTGTTTAGACATAAAAAATGACTTTATATAAAAAGTGTCGTTAGTTTATATATTTTTCTAAAGATGTCAAAAGATTTTTTAATTATTTTTTTATTTATATTAAAACATAATTAAATAATTAATAAATTTATAAAAATTATTAATTATTTAGCACAACGGAAACCTATATAACGCTCTTTACCAGTTGATATTCTTTGTAAACTTAATGAAAATAATCATGTATTTGCATTACTATTTGAACGATCTCAACGAACAAAAACATTATTAGCTACTCAATCAGCATACCAAATATTTCAAACTCAATTAGCTATTCAATATCAAAATGCTGAACCATATTTTTTCATATCATCTATACCATATATTCAATCATCATCATAGTCTACTCAAGAAGTAGATCATGATACTGTAGTTTGTCATTGATTGAAATTTATTCAATCTATCGTATTTGCTTTATTTACAAATTCAGAAACATTTCATGCAAAATCGTATATTTCTTGTCAATTTGAAAGCATAAATTTTCTTTTTAAGTTACATGTATTATCTATTCATGGTCATGTTTTTGTTCCATATGTTCTTGTTTCAGTATTTCATCAAGTTACATTACATCATAATGTCATATCTCAAGATACTCAATTATATAAAATACCTTTTCATGCAGATTTTATTGACCAATTATCTGAACTTGCTTCAATATTTCTTGCAATTGTCATCCATTCATTATTTGTAATTAGATGATATCATTCTCACATATTTCTACATGCACTTATAGCTTGTTCTTGACTTATATCAGCTATAGGATATTTTCAAGCCATTGATACTATAGGTTTTCAATCCTGATATTGCATTGTATTCCAATCAGTTCATCACACGCTACTATCTGGAGTATTTGCATCAGCATATGTCATCTCATATTTTGCAACACAAAATCATTTTTGATTAAATTCTAAATTTCATGGAACTCAAATAAATCAATCAGGACAACTTAATGGTGCAGCACTTCATTGTCTTGATAATATAACTGACTGTAAAGCATATCATTTTGCCACTACATTATCCTTATCAGTAAAATTAGCTACATAATTTGTAGTTGTTGTTCATAGATCAACATATCAAAGGTTTTTTATTTCATTTACAGCTTGTATAGGTAAATTTGTAACATCTTCAGTTAATATTCACAATTTTTTTCAATAAACAGTTGGGTATCTATTTGTATAATCAATTGCATATGTTTTAGGGATTAATTTATCACTAAACAATTTAGCATTATTACTAACTATTTGCTCATTTGAAGAATCTTCTAAAAATGCCATCAATTGAAAATATTTTCTATCACCAGTTACATAATATGAAAAAAACGTTTCATCTTTTGGATCAATTCATCATTTACTATATTGCATTGTTTCTAAAATATTTTTTCACATATATCATTGATATCATACAATAACTCCGTTAGCCCTAACTTCCACACTATTTTCAGGTAATAATAAGTCGTTTTTAGTTCTATATACTTCTAATCAATCATTTATTGCTGCTAATTGACTTATTCTATTTGTATCTCTAACTCATGCTAAATATCAGTTATATGATATAAATCATATAGTTCACAAAATAGCTAAAACTGTTATAACAACAATAAGTTCTACTAAAGTAAAAGCATATATTTTTCTTTCATTAATTACATATATATTATTTTTCATTTTTATCTTTTTTAGAAAATAACTACTATTTTTTCACTTTTATATTAATTATAAAAAAAATTTATACAAGTTTTTAGAATTATTTTTTAATAAATATTAATTAACAAATCAAAAAATTTTTGCTTTTTCATTTTTTTTTAATATTATTTCTTGGCTTAAACAAAATAATTAATTATTCAAAAATGAAAGAAAAATTAAACAATCTTAGAAATTACTTTACAACTGAGTTAAAAAATTGTAAAAATTTAAATGAATTAAAAACACTTGAGGACAAATTAATTTGAAAAAATTGAGAATTAAAAGAAATTCTTAAATGATTAAAGGATTTAAGTGTAGAAGAAAAAAAAGAATTTTGAGTCGAATCAAATAATTTAAAAGTATTTATTGAGGAATCATTAAAAATAAAAGCTCTTGAATTAGAACAAGAACTATATAAAGATATAGAAGATAAAGAAAAGATTGATGTAAGTTTGGAATTTCCATCAGAAAATACTGGACATTATCACCCTATAAGTATTACTTCAAGGTTACTTGAAGAGATTTTTATATCACTTGGTTTCAAAGTAGAAGACTGACCTCAAATAGAAAAAGTAGAGTACAACTTTGATAAATTAAATATACCTGCAGATCACCCTGCCCGTGATGTTTGGGATACTTTCTGGATAAGTGATACAATAAATAATGCACTTGAAGATAAAGAAAAATATCTTTTAAGAACACACACTTCACCTGTTCAAATAAGAACAATGCTTGGATGAAAACTTCCAATAAAAATAATTGTTCCTTGAAGAGTATTTAGATATGAACAAGAAGATGCAAGACATACTTGTAACTTCTATCAACTAGAATGATTAATGGTTTGAAAATGAGTTACTTTTTGAGATTTAAAATGGACTTTAGATACAGTAATGAAAAAACTACTTTGAGATGAAACTCGTCTTAGATTTAGACCTTATGTTTTTCCATTTACTGAGCCAAGTTGTGAGATAGATGTAAGTTGCCAAATATGTAAATGAAAATGATGAAGTTGTGGAATGTGTAGTTGAACTTGATTTGTAGAATTACTTTGAGCATGAATGGTTCACCCAAAAGTACTAGAAAATTGTGGTATAGATCCTGAAGTTTATAGTTGATTTGCATTTGGTATGTGAATAGATAGAATTGCAGCTCAAAGATTTTGAGTAAGTAGTTCTAGGATGTTTTATCAAAGTAAGTTGAAGTTGAATGAACAATTTTAAATTTTAAAAAAATAAGTCTCTTACGAGACTTATTTTTTTAACTTCATTTTTTACCAAAACCAAAATGTTTAATCATCCATTTAAAAGAAGCTGTACCAATTTCAGGTGGAATTTTACCATTATTATTTAACATATAATCATCAAGGAATTTTTTCCATTTAACATTCCAGTTATTATGCCAAACAAGATCATTTCCATCTTTTGGTCTGAAATAAATATCTGAGTATACACATCCTGCTTCACCACCTCACATATTCATTATACATAATACTTCAGGAGTATAAGGTTTAATTTCACCAGATCCTGTTATCTCATTCATCAATGTTGAACAAGCAATATCTGCTTGCATCATTGCTAAGTGTCCTAATTTTGGTTGAGTCATAGCATTAATATCACCTGCCCCAAAAACATTTTTATAATCTAGGTGTCTCATTTGTTCATCTGTTGGTAAGAACCCTTTTTCATCACCTAAACCTGAATCAATTAAGAATTGTTGTCATTTGTAAACAGGAATCATTATAACCATATCAGCTTCTAATTCTGTTCCATCTTCAAATTTTATAGATTTAGCAGTAACTTCAGTAGTAACTTTTGCCATATGTAAATTTAATCATTTAGCTCACATAAGTCATCCTACTGCACCTCTTACATCATTTCAAATATCTTCAAAAAATATTTCACCAGGAGTAAATACATCAATAGTACATTTTTCTCTAATACCTTTTTGTCTTAATACATAATCCATCATAAACATAGATTCTCCTATTGGACCTTCACAAGGAGCTAAAAATGGAGGACATTTTACTCTTGTTCCCCAAACAGATTTAGCTGAACCTATAACTATTTTCCCTCATTTAAAGTTTTCTACAGCTTTAGCTAATTTCATTGCATGAACATCATCACAAACTGAATACCCAAATTCTTCTAAACCTTTAACAGCGTTAAAATCTTTATATGCTCAAGTAGTAACAAATAAATAATCATAACTTAAAGTTTCTCCATTTTCAAGTTCTACTGTATTTTCTTTTGGATTAACAATTTTAACTCAAGTATTTATAAAAGTATGTCCATGTTTTTCTATTACAGATTTTAAATCAAATTTAGTTTTCTCTATATTTTTACCATCATAAGCAACTTCTGGCATCATAGGTTTTAATAACATATTGTCTCTTTTATCAACAACAGTTATATCAAATCCTTTATTTTGTAAATTATAAAAAGTTCTTATTCAAGCAAATCAAGAACCTAAGATAACTAGTTTTTTCATTTCCATAAGAAATAATTAAAGATATAAAATATTTACGTTCTTATTTTAACATTTTTTATCACTAAAAACAAATATAAAAGTAGTTAAATTTGAATTTTGACTTGCAAAAATCTATAAAAATTGTCTAAATAAATTTGACTAAATAGAATTTTAAAAGATAATTTGTTCGCCATTTACTGAAAAGGAGAAACGAAATGGAGTTGTCATATGTTGAATATAGGGCGATAATCGCCCTTGCAGTGATTCACTGGATAGCCTGGTCAGCATGGGCAAAAGCGGATTATTTCCGCAAAAGAGAAAAGTGGGACTGGGAGAGAATAAGAAGTATGTCCCCCTCAGCCATGATTACCCTGATGTCAATATGGTCGATAGACTACCCATATCCTGACAACTGGGGACCAAGGATCACAATCGACGTATTCGCAGTTGGACTCATCCTTTTCCTAAGGTGGATTTACTTCCCCTGGAAATATGGAAAAAGGATTCCAACGAAACAAACACAAACAAAAACAATATAGAAAGGAGAAAAATAATAAAAGCCCGTGCATTGCACGGGCTTAAACTTTAAAAAATTAATTTGATTTATATACAATATATTTAATTAAATTATCTAAAGAAAAATCTCAAATAGGATTTTTAAGGAATTTATCAATAAATTGTTCCTGAGTAAGTCATGTTTCTTTTCTTATTACTTCATTTGATTTTTTTATTGATAATTTTGAAAGAATATCTTCTCATAATTTTTTAGCTTCATTCATGTTTAAAAATTCATGCAATCTTTGTTTTTGCTCAGATGATAAATTTTCTCAATTTGCAAATAATTTGTAGGCTTCAATAACTTGATTGCTTAAATCAAGTTTAGAAACAATTATACTTACAATTTTTACTGCTGTTTCTGACCTAATTACATCTGATGGACTTTTACATAATTCATTTTCAGAATTATTAAGTCAACTTAAATCTAAATTTTCATTATTAATCATAAATATTTATTTAATTATAAATCACATTATTTATAATTAAAATTTAATAAAAATCAAATTTTGTATTATAATAAAAAACCTGTATAAACTACAGGTTTTTTTATTAATAAACTTCTCATTTTTTAATACTATCTTTGCTTATTCTATCAGATGATAAAGCATTCCATACCCGAGTAACATATGATAAAACTATTGGGGCAAGAAGAGTTGCGTAAGCAATCGCAACAAGAGTATAACGACTTGATGATGCATTTATAATAGTTAGAGAACTTTGTAGGTCAGTTAATGAAGGATAAAAAACAGTATTGTTATATCAAACTAGTAACAACAAAGCTAATGCAACTCACATAGTTCAAGTTCATGCAAGCCAAAATGAATATTTATATCATTTAAAATATCCAGATCAAATTCAAGCTAAAACTAAAACAACTCAAATAAGTAAAAGTAAAGTGACAAAAGGTAAAGCTAAAAGATTATGTAAATATTTAAATTGTTCCATAAAAATCATTCACGTTACTGGGTCATATGCAAATCAATCTATTGTAACAAGTCTAAATACAAAAAATAAAAAGAAAACTAAAAATGCAATTGAAAGTGGTAAAATAGATTTTCTTGCTCTTTCTGATAATTTTTTATCATCAATATTTTTCATAACTCTTAAAGCTGCAAGTATAGTAGAAAGAAGTACAATTGCTAATCAAAAAGAGATATTAGTTAAGAATGCTAATTGATTAGTATTCCATAATGCTTCAAATCAATGAAAAGCACTATTCCAAGTTGATACAGCTAAACTTCAATCTCATACAGATACAAGATTTGTTTTTGCTACAGTAAAATTAGCTCAAGTGAAAAAAGTAGCAACAGCAACTCATAAAAGTAATGGAGCTCAAATTCAATTTAAAAGTAGAAAAGCTTCATATGTTTTTGTTCATAAAAAGTTACTAACTTTTTTTCTATATTTGAAAGCTACTCATTCTACTATAAAAAGGAAAAGTAATGCAAACCATACAAAGAATGCACCACCAAAAGAAGTAGAGTAAAATAATGGAAAAACTGCAAAGAAAGATCATCAAAATACTACCAATGAAGTAAAAGTCATTTCATATCTTTTTCCTACTTCATTTAATATTTCAGTTTTTTCATCTTCATCTTTAGCTAAAAGTATAGCTAAAACTTGTCATCATTGAACAAACAATAAAAATACTAATATAGCTCATATAAATGAAACAATAAACCAAAGATATTGTTGCAAAGCTAATGTTGATAAATTTTCAAACATAAATATATAATTAAATTATAAAAAGTTTTTAGATTATTTTTTCTTAGTTTTTACTTCAGTTTTAGTACTCTTTTTAGTAGAACTAGATTTTGTTTCTTTTTTTGGAGTTTTTACTTCTTCATCTTTTTTAACTGTTTTCTTTGGTGTAGATTTTGTAGTTGATTTAGCAATAGGTTTAACAACTTCCTTTTTAGTTGAAACTTTAGTTTTTGTTGGTTCTTTTACTTCTGTCTTTTTAGAAGTAGTAGTTACTTTTTTTGCCTCTGCTTTTACAGATTTAGATTCTGTTTTTTTTGACTCATTATTTACTTTTGATGTTTTTTTAGTAGTTTTAATTGATGCAGTTGAGACTTTTTTTTGTACTATTTTTTCATCGCTAGCACCTGATTTCTCAGAAATTTTTGGTCAATCTTTTATTAAAGAAATAGCAATTTTTAAAGCAGCTATTAAAAGTAAAGTAAATATAGTTAAAAATCAGAAAAATATTGATTTTACGATAGTAGCACTTGATGCTGATAATCAAACTTTTGTTGGCAATACTTCATAAACTATCCAAGGTTGTCTACCAACTTCTGCAACAGCCCATCACAATTCAGATCATATGTAAACAATCGGTATTAAAAATAAAGCAAAAAACAATGTTGGTCTACATTTCTCAAGCTTTCTAGTTTTAGCCATATAATATATGAATGGAAAATATATTATTAAGAAAAATCCTAATCATACCATATAACGGAAAGCCCAAAACAAGAAAGGTACTGATGGAACTAATTCTGATAAATTATTTTCATCAAAATATCAATATCCAAAATCTTTATAATTTGCTTGAAATTTTGCTAACTCTATACTAGCTAATTCTTCATTTCATTCTTTTTTCAGATTTTTATAATTTTTTAATGCTTCAATAGCTACTTTTCAATTTCTAATTCTTTCTGATACTGGAGGAATTCAATGATTTATATCTCAGTATAATAATTCTCTAATTCATGGTACATAAGTATTTGTATTTCAATAAAGTATCCAAGATAGTACTCATGGCATTTTTATACTCCATTTTATATCTCTTATTCAATCTTGTTGTTCATTTCCAAAAAATGCAATAGGCATAAATTCAGCACTATTTCATCAATCATAAAGTCATTCTATTGCAGCTAATTTCATTGGTTGATATTTTGCATCTTCTTTTCATGATATATCTCAAGTTATAACAGTACAGATTGAGAATACAAGTCAAAATATTGTAGCAATTTTTATACTTTTATATGCAAATTCTTTTTCCCTATTTTTCAAAAGATACCAAGCACTTATTCATATAACTACAACAGATGCTAACATCAAAGCTTGTGATAAAGCATGTCATATTTTTATTATTGAAACAGGATTAAAAATAACGGCCCATATATCTACCATCTCATTTCTCATTGTATCTGGATTAAATACCATTCAAGTTGGATTTTGCATCCATCAATTAGCTATAAGAATCCAAGTTGCTGATAAACTTCATCATATTGCTACCATCCATGCAGAAAATAAATGAAATCATCTTGATACTTTATCCCATCATAAAATCAATACAGCCAAGAATGTAGTTTCAAGGAAAAATGCAGATAATCATTCAACTACTAATGGTGCTCAAAATATATCTCAGACAAACCAAGAATAATTTGACCAATTTGTTCAAAATTCAAATTCTAATATAATTCAAGTTGCAACTCAAATAGCAAAATTTACAGCAAATATCTTAGTCCAAAACTGAGTTACTTTTTTCCAAAAATCACTTCATGTTTTATAATATATTGTAAACATTACAGCGATTATATATGTAATCCCTAATGTAAATGGGACAAATAACCAATGATACATTGCAGTAAGAGCAAATTGAGCTCTAGACCAATCAACAAGACCTATATCAAACATATAAAATTATTTATGATTTAAAATATTATTTCCTACAAAATCTGATCTCTCAGCATCATTATTAAAATATTTTTCTAAAATGTTTGGGAATAAAAAATTAGCAATAATAACAAGTATTATTGCCTTTAAAACAACAAGCTTCCATAAACTTTTACCAAAATTTGTCATATTTTTAAGCCCATCATAATAGAAAAAAAATATCTTTTTAACAAAATTCATAGGAAAATAGGTAATATTCGCAAATAAATTATATTTTATTTGGCATAAAAAACAAAAAATATAATATTTTTTTATTTGACTTTATTCTATTTTAATCAAAAATAAAATCTCCGAGTTTTATCCACTCCTTTAGAAATTCAAATTCTTTTTGAAATATTTACTTTTGGTAGCTTATATCAAATATCTTCTATAAATATTGGTGAATTATTATCTAATAAGTTAATTCAATTATCTTTTTTATCTATATCATAAGCTATACATACCTTTGCAGGTCAATTTGATAATTTTTTAATATTGTTTACTTTTTTTCATTTAAATTTCTCTCTATTACTAATCATTAACTCAATTCATTTATATGGAATTACAGATCTAATCAAAACAGCTCATCAATATCATTCCTTTTCAGAAACAATATTCATACAATTATACATACCATAAGTAAAATACACATAAAGATATCATGCTTCTTTAAACATAACTTCATTTCTTTTAGTTTTTTTTCATCAATAACTATGACTAGCCTCATCATCTTCTCTATATGCTTCCGTCTCATTTATAATTCCTGATATTATTCATTCTGGTGTAATCTTTGTAAACGCTTTTCAAAGCAAATCTTGAGCTAGAAGTACTGAATCTTTTTCATTAAAAAATGATGATGTAAGTTTCATAAACTTAATAATTAAAAATAGCTATAAAAGAAAGATTCATTGTATAAATACCTGCAGCCTGCTCTAAATCTATTAAATCTCAAATTTTAATATTATATGTATATATATTTTTAAATCCATTAATATTAATGTTTTGAGATCAACTTCATATAACAGGATAATTATTTATATTTTTAATTACTCATATATAAGGACTTTTATCATATCAAACTCATAAACTTCAATCCCAATCAATTATTATAGAAGCACCTCATTGAGTTTGGAAATTTGTATCTTTTACCATATTAACTTGAAATCAAGCTCAAACAGTATTTATGGTAATTATTATTTCATCTCAAGAAAAATTTAATCAAGTTCAAGATAAAACTCCCATATTTAAAGTTCAAGTACTTATAATAATTTCAGGTTCGTCAACATAAAATACTGCTCAAGTTGATGAAGAATTAGCACTATTATCAGATATCTGAAAATTATACATATATTTACCATATGTTAAATTATTAGTTGGATAAATTGCTTGCGTTGGAGTAACTGTTTTTCCTGCTAAATTTATTCAAGTTGCAGAAATATCTGTTCACCATGAAGTTCAATTCCACTTATACAATGATATAATGTCAGATGATGTATTTATTCCTGACTGCATGTCATTATAGTTAATAATTAAATTATGATTTCATCAAGGAAGTAAAGTTCAACTTGCATAATTGATACTTGTAATTGATGGTGGAGTATTATCCACAGCAGAATATGCATATGTAATATAATCTATAAATGCATTATCTGTTCATGCATTTGTAGTTCAGTCTTTAAGATAACACCATTTATATTGATGTGTTCATACAGGAACATTATTCTTTGAATATAAAGTCCATGGCACTGTTCATGACCATGCTTGTTGTTCTACATTATCAATATAAAACCTTAAAAAATCTCATCATGCTTGAGATGATACATTATACTGAAATTCTACAGTTCAAGTTCAAGTATAAAATGTATTAGTTACTTCAAAACATGATTGAGTATTTGGAAGTCATCAATTATTACTTTCTATTGAATAAATTCATTGCTGTGGATTTGTTGTAGTTCTTGTCCAATTTCATGAAGTTACAGTATATTTTCAGGGTATTTCAAAGTCTAAAATTGAATTTATTGTTTCTCAAATATCATTTACATTTATTATGAATTGTTTTTGAAATTGTCATCAATGTCAATCATCTGTTTGAATTCTAACAGAGTATGAATTTTGTATTTCATAATCAGGTGATTCAGCTATTTTTAAAATATTTCAAGAAAGTGAAAATAACGAATTATCAGTATCTCAGACTCAAATTACAAAAGAGTATGTATGAGTATCTAGTACATCAGCATCAGTTGTTGTTAATGTTCCAATAGTAGTTCAACTTGCAACATTCTCATTTATAATATTATTTGAAAGTGTAATGTTTGTTGGAATATTATTTGATGAAGCTTGACTTGCAATAGTAAATTTTTGTCAATTTAATAAACTTATACCTGAAACTTGCCATATATTTCATATTGTATTTGTCATAACTACTGGTGTTTCATCAGATAAACTACCATTAGAGTTACTATCATATATAAAGTAATAATTGCTACCAGTACTAAGTAAAGGAACATCAAAATTAGGATTTGCTACATCGAAATCAAGAGATACTGTTCATACATTACCTAGTTCTTGAATCTTCCATTTACGAACTAATATATCATATCATGTTGGAGCTCATGTTTGAACCCAAGTATTTCATCCTCAATCATTTGATATAACAAGAAATTCTTTATCGGCTATATCTACAAAGCTTGGAGTCATATTTGTTCATTCTCATATTGCATTTAAAGTGATTATTCAATCAACATTTTCAGATTTTGATTTAACTTGTCAAAGATCACTAAAATCATCTCTTCAAATCCCAAATATACCATTTACAAAAGTTCAAGCAATTCAGGTTCCCCATATTATTGTTCAGTCAGATGCTAAATAATTTTCTGTTCATCAATTTAATGTAATACCATATTTCAAAGCTAAATATGACTCTATTTTCTGTCTATCTATATCACTAATTCTAGAACTATAATTTATTATTTCTGCTATTTTTCAATTATATGGAAATGGATTTGCTCAATCCAATGTCATTCAAAGTCTATAATCTGCTGTAGCTAAAGTTTGATAAGTATTTGCTGTAAAATTATCAACTTTAGTTCATTTTTCATATATATCAGTTCAATTAGCTAAAGAATTTTCATTAATTCATATTAACATTGGCCTTCAAGACGAATATGAATATGCTCATATTTGTGCTGATCTCCAATTTGCACTAGATCATAAAGCATGTGTAATAACTTCATCATTCATTGCTACAGTAAATGCTCATAGAGTAGTTCAGGCAAATGATAATCAACAAGTTCATGAACTTAATATTCAAGATAAACAATCAAATGCAAAAGGAACTTGTCCTGATAAAGTTCAATCAATTTGATTATTTGGGACTATAACCATAAAATAACTTTTAGAATTCGATCAATTACTAAGATTTTCTAAATACTGAGTTCAATCAAAATTTATAATTGGATTAAAATTAAGATTTCAAGTATTAGTATTATTTAAATATATTGGAGAGACTCATCATCAAGCATTAAATCAATTTCAAGATTGATCATTCCATGTCGCAAGTGATGCTCAATCTGTAGTAGTACTTGTTCATTTATCAGCTTTTAACCAAATTGATAAATTTGATGAAACTCAACCAGGTGAAATCGGAATATGATATGTTACAGTAACTTTTACTCTATAAACATTGACACTAGCAGTTCATGTTGTAGTAAATCTATATTGAAGTATTAATCAAAAATTAGGTGAAGAAATAATTGCAGGTGTTAATCAAACTCACCAAGTATTAGCAGATCATCAATATACACTTATTGTCTTAGCAGTTGGTCAATTTACATTAGCTCAATAATTACTTCAAACTACATTTGTTCAATCTAAAGTTAATTGTGCAGTTGTATCTCTCATCCTTGTATTTGAAACATTCCGTTCTACATCAAACTGTACTCAATCAATTATAGCATTTGATGGAATATTTAGTGCATTTATTCAAAAATTAGTAAGTGATATGTAATTTGAATATGCATTTCTAGTTGAAATAGTTGAAGTTGCTGCAGTTGTAGTAGTATTTCCTACTGCATTTGTTGGATTTGTCCATGAAAAAGTTCCTCATCATATATCTGTTGCAGTTCAAGCATATAAAAAATTTAAATTTTGTAATATATTTATAGTAAAGTTTTTATCAAAAGTTCATCCCCTACCATCATCAGTTCTTATACATATATTATATGTTGACTTTACATTAAAATCAAAAACCTGATTAGACAGTAAATCACTTCAAGAAAGTGAAAAGCTTGAATCATCTGCTCCAGAAACTGAACATCAAAATGAATATGTATGAGTATCTATAGCATCAGGATCTGTAGTCGTTAAAGATCAAACTAAAGATCAAATTGCTATTTTTTCTAAAATACTTTGATTAGAAAGAGTTATGTTAGTTGGTGGATTATTCGGAATTGGAGGAGTAATAGTTATAGTAAAATTTTTATCAAAAGTTCATCCCCTACCATCATCAGTTCTTATACATATATTATAGCTTGATTTAGTATTGTAATCAAATACTTGATTTGAATTTAATTGATTTCAAGATATTATGAAACTTGAGTCATCTACTCCAGGAATTGAACATCAAAATGAATATGTATGAGTATCTGAAACATCTGCATCTGTTGTTGATAAAGATCAAATATTTGTTCAAATTGGAAATCAACTTGCTATACTTTGATTTGATAAAGTTATATCAGTTGGTGGATTATTTGGAGTATAATCAACAGTAACTATTACTCTATATACATTTGCTGTAATAGATCATCAAAGAATAGTATTATTATTAGTATAACCTAATATTACTCAAAAATTTGAAGATAATAAATCATTAGAAGTCCATGTTGTTCCCCATAAATTAGTTAATCATCAATATGTTGTTAAAGTTTTTGCTGTTGGTCAATTAGCGTTTAGAGCCATGTTTGTTCATACAAAAGTTGTTCAATCCTTTGTTAACTGAACTGTTGTATCTCTACCTCTAGTATTTGAAACATTCCGTTCAACTTGTACCTGTATACCATTTATAACAGATCAAAAAGGCAATCAAGCTCAAGCTAGATTAAAGTTTGTAAGTGATAAATTATTTGAAGAATTGTTTCTGGTAGTCATAGCTACTGAGGCTGCAGTTGTAGTAGTATTTCCTACAGCATTTGTTGGATTTGTCCATGCATAAGTTCCTCATCATATATCTGTTGCGGTTCATACATATGATAAAGATGTTGTTACAGCATTAACATGAAGAACAAATAAAAAAGAGATAAAAAATATGTAAATTATCTTTTTTATTATGTTATGTAGAGCAGAATAAGAAGTCATTATTTAATTATCTATTAAGAAACATCGTTAATTATGATACTTAAAAAATAAATATTTCAAACTATTTTTCCTAATAAATTTATTTTAAAATATTTTTTTATTTGATTTATTAAAATAATTAAATATTATTACCAATACCTATGGTATAGGTCTTAATATTTAATTATTCGTTATGACAGATTCTAAAACTAAAGCCTTAATAGCTATTAAAAAGGCAAAAACATCACTTGAAAAAATAGAAAAGATGATAATAGATGATAAATATTGTATAGATATAATTCAACAAAATCTAGCAATAATATGACTTCTGAAATCTACAAACCTAAAACTTTTAGAGTGACATTTAGACTGCTGTGTTAAAAAATCTATATTATCATGAAACAAAGATGACTTACAAAATAAATTTGATGAAATAGTTAATATAATAAGAACTTTCCAAAATAAGTAATTTATATCTTTAAAATATATTATGAAAAATATAAAAATAAAGGTTTATTGAATGCATTGCAAAAGCTGCGAAGTACTTCTTGAAAATAATTTACAGAGTATACATTGAGTAAAAATAAATAAAATTGATAGTAAAAATTGAACTTTGGATATAGATATAAATGAAGATAAACTTATTCATGACATTGAAAAACAAATTAATAAATCTGGTTTTTCAGTTGAACAAGAAACAAAAAGTACAAAAAATAATATAAATGATTACTTAATTATAATAATTATTGCTCTTGTACTTTTAATTTTTTACTTTATATTAAATAATTTTAAGCTATTTTGATTTTTATGAAGCTTTAAAGAAGTAACTATTTGAGTAGCAATTATAACTTGAATAGTAGCATCAGTTTCAAGTTGCTTAGCAATAACATGAGGTATAATTATTTGATTTTCTAGATATATTGATGATTCAAAATGAATATGAAGTCATATAAAAGTTCAATGATCTTTTCATTTATGAAGAATTATATGATTTACAATTATGTGATGACTACTATGATTATTTTGATGATTTCTATGATTCTCTGTATGAGTTTATAATGTACTTTTAATAATTGCATGAGTTGTTATGTTTTATATGTGATTAAACATATTGAAGATTGTTCCATCAATTACTCATTTTTGAATTTCAATGCCAAAAAAATTATCTCACAAAATACTTAATATTAAAAATCCTGTATTTGCACCTATAGTATGAGCTCTTACATTTTTCCTTCCTTGTTGATTTACACAATCTATGCAAATAATAGCAGTATCTAGCTGAAATTTCATAAATTGAGCGATGATAATGTGAGCTTTTGCTTTATGAACTTTCCCTGTTTTACTTCTTGTTTGAATTTGATCATCTTATGTAAAAGATAGAAAATTTAATTTATTAAATAAAATAATTTGAGTATTTATAATATTTTTTGCAATTTCTATACTTAGATGAGCTTCAAATTTAATTTCATTTTCAAATAATTCTACAAATAATAACCAAGAAATTACAAGCACTAATAATTCAAATTTAATAGAAATGAATGTAGGACATAATTGAAATAACCTAGAACCTGAAACAATAAATTTGGAGTATTGAAAAAACTATAAACTTATTATTACTCCGACTCATGATTGAATTTGATGTATGGTAACAATGATAATTCCTCAAATAAATAATACAGTTAATACTATAAAAAAATGAATTCCAATTGAATATGATTTAGTCAACCTAAAAAAATGAAATTACAGAGTAGTTTGTTGAACTATGTGAATGTATCAAGGAGAAATAGTAGTAAAATAATTTCTAATAAAATTGATTATGGAAAAAATAAATTTTAAAATATCATGAATGTCATGTAGTAGTTGTGCAAGATTAAATGAAACTAGTTTATCTAAACAAGAATGAATAAAAAATGTTAAGGTAAATTATGCTACATCAAAAGCGACTATTGAGTTTGATGAAAATAAAACTTCATTAAAAGAGATAAAAAATATAATTGAGCAAAATGGATTTTTGGTAGAAAATGATAATGGTAATGTAGTTGAAGATCAAAAAAAAGAGTATAGAATTTTATTTCAAAGATTTATATTTTCACTTATTTTCTGAATTCCTGTACTTTTTTCAATGTTTTTTAAATTTGATTTAGGAATAAATATTTTTTGAATTTGAATATTTGATATAATTTTAAGTATACTTTCATTTATAGTTATATTTATATTTTGATTCCATTTCCATAAAAAAGCTTTCAAACTAATTCTAAAATTTAACTTCAATATGGATTCTCTAGTTTCACTATGAAGTTTGACATCATTTTTTTATAGCTTATATGCATTAAGCCAAAATATGAATATGTATTTTGAAGCATGAGTTTCTATAATTATATTTTTAAATCTATGAAGACTTTTAGAATCAAAAACAAAATGAAAAGCAAATAGCGCGATAAAAAAGCTTTGAGAATTAAAAATTAAATATGTTAATTTAGTTTTAGACAACAATGAAGTAAAAAAAGAAAGTATAAAAAATATAAAGATATGAGATATCTTATTAGTAAGAGCATGAGAAAGAATTCCACTTGATTCAGAGATAATTGAATGAGAAACACATATAGATGAAAGTTCTTTAACTTGAGAATCAATCCCAGTTATAAAAAAGAAGTGAAATCAATTACTATCATCAGGAATTAATTTAGATAATCCCATAAAAATAAAAGTTTTAAAGCTTGAAAAAGATTCTTTTCTATCACATATTATTCAACTTGTTGAAGCTACACAACTTTCAAAAGCTCCAATTGAGAAATTAGCAGATAAAATATCTTCTATATTTGTTCCTGCTATCATAATACTTGCAATTGCTACATTTATATGTTGGTTTATTTATTCTGGTAATTTAGAAAAAAGTATAATAAATGCAGTAAGTGTTTTAGTAATAGCATGTCCTTGTGCTCTTTGACTCGCAACTCCAACAGCTATAATGGTATGAACATGACTTTGAGCAAGTAATTGAATTTTAGTTAAAAATTGAGAAACTTTTGAAAAATCAAATAAAATAAATGCAATACTTTTTGATAAAACCTGAACTCTAACTGAATGAAAACCAAGTGTTTCAAGTATAAAAATACTAAAAGAAATAAATCACATGAATGATATTATTTCTTCATTATCATACTTATCTAATCACCCTATATCAAAAGCCATTATTGAAAAGTATAAAAATAATTTAATAAAAATAAATGATTTTAAAGAAATAAAATGAAAATGACTTATATGAAAGGTTGATAATAAAATAGTTTTACTTTGAAACAAAAAATTAGTTGAAGATAATGGTATAAATATAGATAATACTACTGAAATAATTATAAATAGAATATCAAATGAATGAGAAACTCCTACTATATTTGCATATGATAATATTATTGTATGTATTATTTGAATTGTAGATAAGAAGAAAGAATGAGCAAAAGAGCTAATTAAAACCTTAAAAAATAATAATATAGATACCTATATAGTAAGTTGAGATAATAAAAATACAGTTAAGCAAATAGCAAACAAATTATGAATTGAAACTTATTTTGCTGAAGTATTACCAGATAAAAAATTAGATATAGTAAAACAAATACAAGCAAAATGAAAAAATGTTGCATTTGTTTGAGATGGAATAAATGATTCCCCTGCACTTGCCTGATCTGATTTATGAATTGCTATGGGAAGCTGAAGTGATATAGCAATGGAAACATGAAATATAGTAATAATTGATTCAAACATAAACAAAGTTTATTCTGCTTTAGAATTATCAAAAAGAACTTTTAGTATAATAAAACAGAACTTATTTTGGGCATTTATATATAACATAATATGAATATCTTTAGCTATGTTTTGATTTTTAAACCCCATATTTGCAAGTTTTGCTATGGCAATGAGCTCAGTAAGTGTAGTAAGTAATAGTTTAAGAATAAAAAAATTTAAGATTTAACTATAAAAATATGAAAAATATGATACATAAAACTTATTTATTATTAATTTTTATAATATTAATCTCTATAACAATTATAACTTATGGTTGTTTTAATTATCTTTGAACAACAAATAACAATTATTACTGAATAATGTGATGATATAATTTAGAAAATCAAAACACATTAGATTTTTCTAATTCAAAATTTACAAATAAACTATATATTCCTAAAATATTAACTCCTATTACAGAAAGTTGATGAATAGAAAAATATTCAATTAAAGTACAATCCTGAGAAACAGAATTTTTTAATTGAATAAAAACAAGAACTTTAGGTTATAATTGAAGTTTTCTTGGTCCAACTATAAGAGTAAAAGAGTGACAAAAAATATCATTTGATATAAAAAATAATTTAGATCAACCAACAACTGTTCATTGGCATTGAGTTCATACTCCTTCAGAATATGATTGAGGAGTTTTCAATCCAATTAAACCATGAGAAACATTTAAACCAAATTTTGAAATAAAACAAGTTGCTTGAACTTTTTGGTATCATCCACATTCTATGTGAAATACAGCAACTCAAGCTTATTCTTGATTAGCTTGATTATTTATAATAGATGATGATAAATCTGAAAAACTTGAAATCCCTAAAAATTATTGAGTTGATGATATTCCTCTTGTCATACAAGATAAAAATTTTGACAATAATTGACAATTAGTTTATTCAAATAATATGCATTCTGTTATAAATTGAATGTATGGGAATACAATTATGGTAAACTGAAGTTTGACCCCATATCAAGAAGTTACGAAATGAGTAATTAGATTTAGGCTTCTTAACTGATCCAATGCTAGAACTTATAATTTTAAACTAAGTAATAATCAAGAATTCTATGAAATTGCTACTGATTGATGATTTGTAGAAAAACCAGTAAAATTAAATTCTATAAGATTATCCCCTTGAGAAAGAGCTGAAATATTAATTGATTTTAGTAATTATAAAATAGGTGATAATGTAGTTTTACAAAGTAATTTTGATGAAAATCTAAATATTATTGAATTTAGAGTTACTAAAGAAGCTAATAAAAAATATATTATTCCTAAAAGCTTGGTAAGTATTGATTGGTTAGATCCTAATTCATCTATAAAAGAAAGAACTTTCAATTTGCAAACTATGGAAAGATGAATGATGTGAAATTTACTGACAATAAACTGAAAAAATATGTATATAAACAGAGTTGATGAGAAAATTAAATTATGAAGTACAGAAATCTGGACAATAAAAAACATACCTGGATTTTGAATGAATGTATGACACTCATTTCATATTCATGATATGCAATTTCAAATTCTTTCAAGAAATTGAAATCCCCCAGATGATTCAGAAAAATGATGGAAAGATACAGTATTTTTAAATGTATGAGACAATGTAAAAATAATTATAAAATTTACTGATTATACTTGAAAATATATGTACCATTGTCATATATTAGAACATGAAGATAATTGAATGATGTGAGTTTTTGAGATAATAAAGTAAAGAAAGTACTTAAATATCTAGCTTTAAAATAATTAATAATGAATAACAGTACTATAAAGCTATTATTCATCGCTTATCATCTCTAGTTAATTTCCTAATCCCCTCTCAAGCAGAAAGTATAGCTAAGCTACTAACTAAAAAAAGTTCCTACAAAAATCTAACGATTTTCACAAGAACTTTTTTAAATGGTGGGTGATATAGGATTCGTTCCTCAAACGCCGGAGACGGCTACGGGCCGAAAGACCGGAGCAACGGTCTTTCTAAAATTATTTTATAATTTTACCCTTCTTTTCGAATCCTATATTTTTACAAACAATTAAAAAAACTTTCTCATAAAATTTTTTTCAAAAATTTCAAAAGAAAGTTTTTTTAATGGTGGGTGATATAGGATTCGAACCTATGACCCTCTGCTTGTAAGGCAGATGCTCTCGCCAACTGAGCTAATCACCCAAAGAAATTTTAAATGGTACCCGAAGCAGGGCTCGAACCTACGACCTTCGCCTTAGAAGGGCGCCGCTCTTCCAACTGAGCTATTCGGGCATATAAGATTTAATAAACATTTTATTGTAAGGTCTACGACCATCCCTTAAAGCTCGTCGCTCTTTCACAACTATAGCTATTTGGGGATATAAGATAAAAGCTGAAAGGCTAAAGCAAAAAGTTCTCCACCTTCTTTCTTTAAGCTTTCAGCTTTATTGTTTTATATATTTTAACTTAATATCATAATCTTGGCAGCTACCTACTCTTGCACATTTTCGAAATGCACTACCATCAGCACGGGTTAGCTTAACTTCTGTGTTCGGAATGGGAACAGGTGTACCCCAACCGTTATAACCACCAAGATTCTGACATCAAGTTTAAAGAACATACTTATTGTCTTATCAAATCTGAACATTCATAGTTAGTCAAAGAAAATTTATATAAATAAATAATCGTAAAGATGGTATTAAAATCCATTCGTCCTATTAGTATTGCTTGGCTAAATATATCTCTATACTTACACCTGCAACCTATCAACCTTGTAGTCTCCAAGGGGACTTATTGCACGAGGCAGAGGAATCTAATCTTAGAGTAGGCTTCCCACTTAGATGCTTTCAGTGGTTATCCCTTCCGAACGTAGCTACTCGGCGATGCCATTGTACATGACAACCGATACACCAGAGGTTCGTCCACTCCGGTCCTCTCGTACTAGGAGCAGATCTCTTCAAATTCCTAATCGTCCACAACAGATAGGGGCCAAACTGTCTCACGACGTTCTGAACCCAGCTCGCGTACCGCTTTAAATGGCGAACAGCCATACCCTTGGGAGCTTCTCCACCCCCAGGATGCGACGAGCCGACATCGAGGTGCCAAACTGCGTCGTCGATGTGAACTCTTGGACGCAATCAGCCTGTTATCCCTAGAGTAACTTTTATCCGTTGAGCGACAACAATTCCATACTTAGTTGCCGGATCACTTTCGCCCACTTTCGTGTCTGATCGACTTGTAGGTCTCTCAGTCAGGCTGACTTATGCGAATACACTATCGCACCGATTTCCATCCGATGCTAGTCAACCATTGCGCGCCTCCGTTACATTTTAGGAGGCAACCGCCCCAGTTAAACTACCCACCAAACACTGTTCTCGAAATTTCGAGTTAGAGACACATTTTAAAAAGGGTGGTATCTCAAGGACGACTCCATAGAAACTAGCGTTTCCATCTCATTGTCTCCCACCTATCCTGCACATTTTAAAACATGGCCCAATGTCAAGTTATAGTAAAGCTTCATAGGGTCTTTCCGTCTTGCTGTGGATAGTCGGCATTTTTACCGACATTGCAATTTCACCGTGATTATGCTTGAGACAGTGCTCAGACCGTTATGCCATTCGTGCGGGTCGGAACTTACCCGACAAGGAATTTCGCTACCTTAGGACCGTTATAGTTACGGCCGCCGTTCACCAGGGCTTAGATTCAAGGCTTGCACCCATCCTCGTGACCTTCTGGCACTGGGCAGGCATCACCCCCTATACTTCCTCTTGCGAGTTAGCAGAGAGCTGTGTTTTTGGTAAACAGTCGCCTGAGCTCTTTAGCTGCGGCCTGACTTCTAAATTAGAAGGCAGGCAGGTCTTATCCCGAAGTTACGACCGCTGTTTTGCCGAGTTCCTTAAGCATAATTATCACGTTCACCTTAGTGTTCTCCACTAGTCTACGAGTGTTCGATTACGGTACGGTTACATATATTTTAGCTCATAGAGGCTTTTCTTGATACCAGAATATAGTAGGAGCTGTCTTGTATCAACCTTGCGGCATCTACTCAACTTAACTAGGCTCAATCTTAAAGAAACACGGATTTACCTATGTCTCAAATTTTGCTTTCGTAATACGAGTACATTATGTATCTCCTATATCCCGATATGTCCCCCCTTAGAAAAATATACATAGTCACGGAATATTAACCGTGTATCCATCAGCTGTTCTTTTCAGATACGCCTTAGGACCGACTAACCCTGCTACGACTGACGTTGAGCAGGAAACCTTAGACATTCGGTGGTGAGAGTTTTCATCTCACTTACGTTACTCATACCAACATTTTCACTTCTGATATCTCCAGCAACGGTCACCCGTCACCTTCAGCGACTTACAGAACGCTCCGCTACCAATTAAATAAATTTAATTCTACATCTTCGGTTAACAGCTTAAGCCCCGTTGGATTTTCGGCGCAATGTCGCTAGACCAGTGAGCTATTACGCACTCTTTTAATGAGTGGCTGCTTCTAAGCCAACATCCTGGTTGTCTCAGCAACTTCACATCCTTTACCACTTAGCTGTTAATTAGGGACCTTAGATAGTAGTCTGGGCTGTTTCCCTTTTGACGATGGCGCTTATCCGTCACCGTCTGACTCCCAAGATAATTTACACAGTATTCGAAGTTTATCAAGGTTTGCTAAGTCTCGCGACCCGCTAGCCTTATCAGAGCTCTACCCCTGTGCAATAGTTACTTGAGGCTATACCTAAATATATTTCGCGGAGAACCAGCTATCTCTCAGTTCGATTAGCTTTTCACTCCTTCCCACAAGTCATCCAATGGACTTGCAGCTCCAAATGGTTCGGCCCTCCATCTAGTTTTACCCAGACTTCAGCCTGCTCATGGGAAGCTCACATGAGTTTCGGGTCTAGTATATATGACTTATCGCCCTATTCAGGCTCGCTTTCACTTCGGCTCCGGATAATACTTCCTTAACCTTGCCACATACACTAACTCGTTGGTCCGTTCTACAAAAAGTACGTGGTCACCTTGCGGCTCCCACTCTTTGAAAGCATAAAGTTTCAGGATCTATTTCACTCCCCTCCCGGGGTTCTTTTAACCTTTCCATCACTGTACTTGTTCACTATCGATCTCGAATGCTATTTAGTCTTGGAGGATGGGCCCCCCAGCTTCAGTCCAGATTACACGTGTCTGAACCTACTCAGGAAATAATACATACAAAATATAAATGCTTTAATTTACGGGACTTTAACCCTCTATGGTCAAACTTCTCATTTTGTTCTTTTAACAATCATATTCTATATCAGGGTTATTAGCCTCCCCTTATATAATTCCTACAACCCCGTGGTACCAAAAGCTACCTATACGGTATCCACGGTTTAGACTATTCCCATTTCGCTCGTCACTACTCAGGGAATCTCAATTGATTTCTCTTCCATTGCTACTAAGATATTTCAATTCACAATGTATCCGTTTGTACTACAAACAATAAGGATTACCCTTATTAGGTTCCCCCATTCAGAAATCTTGGAATAATAACGCTCCTTATCAGCTCTTCCAAGCTTATCGCAGATTAGTACGTCTTTCATCGGACATTCGAGTCAAGGCATCCACTTTATGCTATATGATGATTTTAACACCACCTAAAACTATTAGTTATTTGTCTAAATTTTAACTCTTTGACTAACTATGATTATTCAGATTTTAAAGAACAAAATAAGTAAAATATTAGAAGAAAGTATTTAATCTACGATCTTTTTGGAAAAAAATAAGGAGATAGTCCATCCGCAGGTTCTCCTACGGATACCTTGTTACGACTTCAGCCCAGTCATTAGTCCTACCATGAGCCCCCATAATTGAGGGATTTCCGGTATTACTAACTCCCATGCCGTGACGGGCGGTGAGTACAAGACCCAGGAACATATTCACCGTGACATGTCTGATTCACGATTACTAGCAATTCCAACTTCATGAGGGCGAGTTGCAGCCCTCAATCCGGACTGAGATTGGTTTTAGAGATTGGCTCCACCTTACGGTATTGCTACTCATTGTACCAACCATTGTATCATGTGTGTGGCCCCAGACGTAAAAGCCATGCTGATTTGACGTCATCTACACCTTCCTCCCTGTTAACCAGGGCAGTCTCGTTAGACATAATAACTAACGACATAGGTTGCGCTCGTTAACGGACTTAACCGAACACCTCAAGGCACGAGCTGACGACAACCATGCAGCACCTGTCTCTAAGCTCTCTTGCGAGCACTCCCATGTTTCCACAGGATTCTTAGGATGTCAAGTCTGGGTAAGGTTCCCCGTTTATTGTCGAATTAAACCACATGATCCACTGCTTGTGTGGGTCCCCGTCTATTCCTTTGAGTTTTAATCTTGCGACCGTACTTCTCAGGTGGATAATTTAACGCGTTAGCTACAGCACTGCATAAAATGCAACACTTAATTATCATCGTTTAGGGCGTGGACTACAAGGGTATCTAATCCTTTTCGCTCCCCACGCTTTCGTTCCTTAGCGTCAATACAGTTCCAGTAAGCTGCCTTCGCTTTTGGTGTTCTTCTAAGTATCTACGGATTGCACCCCTACACTTAAAATTCCGCTTACCTCTCCCTGATTCTAGATATATAGTTTCAAATACAAACACGGAGTTGAGCTCCGGTCTTTCATACCTGACTTATATATCAGCCTGCGAACGCTTTACACCCAGTAATTCCGGGTAACGCTTGCACCACTCGTATTACCGCGGCTGCTGGCACGAGTTTTGCCGGTGCTTATTCCTGAAGTACTCTCATTATGCTCCCTCAGAAAAGAAGTTTACAGTCGTTAGACCTTCATCCTTCACGCGGTGTCGCTCCATCAGGCTTTCGCCCATTGTGGAAGATTCCTCACTGCTGCCTCCCGTAGGAGTATGGACCGTGTCTCAGTTCCATTGTGGCTGATCATCCTCTCAGACCAGCTATCCGTCATCGCCTTGGTAAGCTTTTACCTCACCAACTAGCTGATAGAATGCAGGCTCCTCCTCAAGCAATAAATCTTTACTCCGTAGAGTCTATCCGGCATTAATCCACCTTTCGGTGGGCTATTCCTGACTTGAGGGCAGATACCAACATATTACTCACCCGTTCGCCGCTATCATGATCAAAAGCAAGCTTTCTCTCAATCCCGCTCGACTTGCATGTGTTAGGCGCACCGCTAGCGTTAACCCTGAGCTAGGATCAAACTCTTTTAAACTTAATTTTTTATTGTATTGTTTATTATAGTTTTCCTAGATCGGTTTTTAGATTAAAACTTTCATCTAATATATTACCTATTTTATTTTAAAGAACACTCTTGTTTTTTTAAATGCCGGGTTATTCTATTAAATTAATATCTTTTGTCAAAACTTTTTTTAACTTTTTTATTTTGCATTAGATTTAAGACTAAAATACCCTAAAGTTGTATATTTATAATATAAAAAATATTTTTGTCAAAACTTTTTTATATTATTTTATTTAACAGTTATTATTACTATTTTTACTATATATATAATTTTATAATAAAACTTTTAAATATTTTATAAACTATTCTAATTACTTTATTTTATGATTTATTATTAATCATATTTAGTAATTATTTGTTTATGTAGTGGTGGGTCTGGTTGGGATTGAACCAACGACCAATCGGTTATGAGCCGACTGCTCTAACCACTGAGCTACAGACCCTAAAAATTTTATAGTGGCGGAAGGGAGGAGATTCGAACTCCTGGAACCAAAAGAGGTTCACTCCCTTAGCAGGGGAGCCCCTTAAGCCACTCAGGCACCCTTCCATAAATTTGTAAAGAAACTTTTCTAGAAAAAAAGTAAAAAGCATAAAGGCAAAAGAAAATATAAAACATTTATTTTTTTATTCTAAACAAAGTTTTACAGATTTTTCTTGTAACTTTTTGCTTTTTACTTTAATGTAGAAAAATCTTTGATTTTTCAAATGGCGGAGAGACAGGGATTCGAACCCTGGGTGACTTGCGCCACGACGGTTTTCAAGACCGTTCCGTTCAACCGCTCTGGCATCTCTCCAAAAACAAGTAGTATGTAAAAGAACTTTATTGTTTACTTTTTTTATACAAAAATGGCTCCCCCGACTGGATTCGAACCAGTGACCAAACGGTTAACAGCCGTCTACTCTACCGCTGAGCTACGGAGGAATATCTATACATATTATCTACCTTTTTTATTAGGCGAGAAGGATTTTATAATTATTTTCTTTAAAGTCAAATATTTTTTGTTAAAATTTATTATTTATTATTTATCATTTTAAAATAAAAATAATTTAAACATTATTTATCATACTAAAATAGTGAAATATTTGTGTTTATTTAAAAAGAATAATATAATTTTATTGTAATATTAAATTTTTAATTTTTAATTGATTATTTTATGATAAGAGTACGTATAATTTCAATTTCGGCATTAATTCTTATACTATTATCTGTATCTATATTATTATTTACATATAAAAATAAAGATTTATGAAATGAAGTTATTTCATCATCATTTAGTAGCAATCCATGAAGTGATAAATGAAATATAAATTGAGTAAATATAGCTAATCCAGCTCCAACTACATCTACAAGTACTGGTACTGTTGTTACTAGTCCAACTCCAACTACATCTTGAAGTACTAATGTAGTTGTTACCAATCCAACTCCAACTACATCTTGAAGTACTAATGTAGTTGTTACCAATCCAACTCCAACTACATCTTGAAGTACTAATGTAGTTGTTACCAATCCAACTCCAACTACATCTACAAGTACTGGTATTGTTGTTACTAGTCCAACTCCAACTACATCTACAAGTACTGGTATTGTTGTTACTAGTCCAACTCCAACTACATCTACAAGTACTGGTACTGTTGTTACTGATCCAACTCCAACTACATCTACAAGTACTGGTACTATTGTTACTGATCCAACTCCAACTACATCTACAAGTACTGGTGCTGTTGTTACCGATCCAACTCCAACTACATCTACAAGTACTGGTACTGTTGTTACTGATCCAACTCCAACTACATCTACTATAATATATGATAACCGTATATGACTATGATCAGATACTAACTGAATTCCAATCCTTGAAAAACACCAAAATGCTCAATATATTTACTGGAATCCTAATAATCCAAATGCTAGTGATAGTAATTCTGGAACAGATCCAAATTACCCAAAACTTACCCTTGCATCCGCTTGGTCTGCTCTAAGAGATGGTTATGGTGATTGGCTACTTTTAGCTGAATGAGCAACTTCCTCTGAATGATTTTGAGTATTAGCTCTTAGAAGTTGACTTAATACTCAGTATCCTATTGTAGTAACAACATATAATTCAGCTGCTCCAACAGATGTATCAAAAATGAGAAAATGACTTGCTACAATTGGAACAAATGCTACTGTATCAATATTACAAACAAATAAATGACAAGCTACAAGAAATGTCGTTTTTGAAAACATTAACTTTGATAATTCGAGTTTTGCTCCAAGAAGTGTATTTTTATTGGAATATGGACTTTGAGACATAGAGATGAACTGGTTATTTCATAATGTTAGATTTTTACATACTCAAGTTTATATACAATGAACTTGACCATGAGACAATGATTATACTACTAACTATGTCTTCCGTCATTGTACCTTTGCCTATTCTTGGACATCATTAGGATCACATTCTCAAGGTATTTATATAAGTAAATCTAAAAACATTACTATTGAAGATTCAATATTTTATCACAATTGATGGCAAGTTTCACGTGATGAAACATATTGAGCTGATACATATAAACATAATATTTATATACAAACTAATGCATATAATACAATGTTTAGAAGAAATATAAGTGGACATGCCTCAAGTCATGGAATACAAATGAATTGATGAGGAACTATTATTGATAGTGTATTTGCAAGCAATCCAATTAATATACTTCTAGGTGGAGGAACAAATTATATGACAGTTAATCCAAATTGAATAAATGGATCTATAATAAATAATGTTATAGTTTGAAGTTCTGATATAAATTCAAGTTTACCTAGTGGATTTTGAATAGATTTTAGTAATACAAGTTTAGGAACTATATGAAGTGGAAATATCATATCAAATATTGTACCAAGTAGTTGACCAACTATGTCAACATCAAGCAATAGAACATCATTTTCACTATCACCATCACCGTGAGATATTAATACTTACCCTATTAATGTAAAATGGGATCATAATATTGAATGGAATTGGGTTCCAACAATTAATGGAGTAAATACATCATTAGATAATCAAATTTCAAGCAATTCTAATTATAAGATAAATCGTAACTATAATATTATTCATTATTCAAAAGATTTTTGAACTAATAAACAATCTCCTAGCACTCCATTTCTAGATCCTAATCGTGATCTTGGTACTTATGCTACTTCTCATGGATATAAAAATGAAGATTCTTTATGGCAAGCTATGATTAGTGACCCTACTAAACCTTGGGCTAAATTAATAAGTGATTATATAAGAGCTTGATACTGAAGATAATTATTATTTTAATTTTTAATTAATTAAAAGCTACACTATTTCTAGTGTAGCTTTTAAAATTTATTGTATTTTATTATTTATATATCTAAATTCTTTACATGTTTTGCTCTAGCCTGAATAAATCTTCTTCTTGGAGCAACTTCATCTCACATAAGTATCTTAAACATTTCATCAGCTTTTGTAGCATCTTCTACTGTAACTTTGTACATCTTTCTTACTGAAGGATCCATAGTTGTTTCCCAAAGTTGTTCTGGATTCATTTCTCAAAGACCTTTATATCTTTGAATATTTTCTCAAACTATAGAATTTTCAGACATAATCCTTTCTTTTTCATCATCACTATAAACATACCAGCTTTGTTTTCATTTTGTTAGTTTATACAAAGGTGGTTGAGCTATGTATATAAATCCTCAATCAATTAAATCTCTTAAATATCTAAAGAAGAAAGTCATAAGTAGTGTTCTAATATGTGCACCATCTACATCAGCATCTGTCATTATTACTATTCTATGGTATCTAAGTCTTTCTAGATCAAAAGTTTCTCATATAGAAGTTCAAAGTGCGATAATTAGATTTTTTATTTCTTGATTTGCAAATATTTTATCAAGTCTAGCTTGTTCTGTGTTTAAGATTTTACCTCTAAGTGGAAGTATCGCTTGAGTTTCTCTATCCCTTCATTGTTTTGCAGAACCTCAGGCAGAATCTCCTTCGACTATATATATCTCAGAATTTTTTGGATCTCTACTTGAACAATCTGCTAATTTACCTGGTAAAGTCATTCATTCTAAAGCTCATTTTCTAATAACAGTATCTCTTGCAGCTCTTGCTGCTAATCTTGCTCTTGCTGCTAAAAATACTTTTTCACAAATATTTTTTGCTTCAGTTGGATTTTCTTCTAAGTATTCTAAAAATCTTTCTCAGAATACTCAATCAACAGCTCATCTAGCTTCAGCTGTACCTAATTTTGATTTAGTTTGTCATTCAAATTGTGGATCTACTACTTTAACTGAAATTACACAAGTAAGTCATTCAACAACATCTTCATTTGTTAAATTTGGATCTTTCTCTTTAAGAATTCCTCTATCCCTTGCATATTTATTAATAGTTCTTGTTAAAGCAGTTCTATATCATACTAAATGACTTCATCATTCTGGAGTATTTATATTATTTACAAAAGTTATAATATTGTTTGAATATTCTTTATTATATTGCATTGCAACTTCTACATTTATATCATTTCTCTCTTTTTCAACATAAAATACTTCTCAAATTATATCTTCATTTTTATTTAGAAAATTTACATAAGATTTTATTCATCATTCAAAATAGAATCTATATTTATAATCAGTTCTCTCATCTAAAAAATTTAATTTAATTCATTTTGTAAGATACGCTTGTTGTCTAAGTCTTGAGATAATTGTTTTATTATTAAACTCAGTAGAAATTTTAAATATATCAGCATCAGGATAAAATCTAATAATAGTTCATCTTTTTTTTGTTTCACCTATTATTTTAGCTGGTTCAACTGGAACTCAAGTATGAAAACATTGATAATGAATTTTTCAATTTGAATGAACCCATGCTTCCATAGTTGTTGAAAGAGCATTTACTACTGAAGCTCAAACTCAGTGCAACCCCCCTGAAACTTTATAAGCTCAACCACCAAATTTACCTCAAGCATGTAATACAGTAAGAATTGTTTCTAGCGTAGATTTACCAGTTTTTGGATGTATGTCAGTTGGAATTCATCTACCATTATCTTCAACAGTACAAGATCAATCTACTCATAAAGTTACAGTAATTTCATCACAATATCCAGCCATAGCTTCATCTATAGAGTTATCTACTATTTCCCAAACTAAATGATGTAATCATCTTTCATCTGTAGAACCAATATACATTCATGGTCTTTTCCTTACTGGTTCAAGTCATTCTAATACTTGTATATTTTCAGCACCATAATTTTTATTTTCTTCATTTATAGTCATAGGTTGTATCAAAATTAATTGTAATTTGCCAAATTTTAAAGATTTTTTTGAAAAAAGCAATTTTTTAAGAAAATAAAGCACTAAGTGTTTTGTTTAGTGCTTTATTTTATATTCTTAAATCTTCTTTAATTGGAAATCCTTGACTTTCTAACATCTTTCTCAAATACTTTCACTGAAGTTTTCATGGAATATAATGAATATGTAGATGTTCTACACTTCTATTTGCCATAGTTTCTCTTATACAAGAAAAATAATTTTCTCAATTAAAAAATTTTTTCACAAAATTTCAAACTTCTATTAATTCAAGTATTTCTTCATCACTAAGTTCTGTGAAATAAATCTTGTGAGAATAAGGAACTGCCATTATATGCTTTTCATTTCAAGAATATGGAGAAAGATTATGAATAATATACCAAACCTTTCATCTCCAAATAGTATGTCATTTTTGACTTTCTGCATTACAAAAAGGACAGTCATCTTTTCAGAAAACTATCTTTCATTTTTGTTTATGGTACTCATCTCTAGTTAGTAATTTCATTGTTATTTATTTAAAATTAACATTTCAAATTTATAATTTCAAAACTACTCTCCTCTACTTGCTTTTTCAAGTTGTTGAGTTTGATCTGCAATAGCAAGTGCATCAATAATTGGTCAAAGTTTTCAACTCATTATTATAGGAATTCATGAAAAATTTTGTCATATTCTATGATCTGTAACTCTATCTTGTGGATAATTATATGTTCTTATCTTTTCACTCCTATCTCAGCTACCAACTTGTGCAAGACGAGTATCTCATATTTCTTTTGATCTTTTTTCTTCAGCAAATGCATAAAGTTTAGATCTCAAAATCTGAAAAGCTTTTTCTCTATTTTGATGTTGACTTCTACCATCCTGACAAAATACAGCAACTCAAGTAGGAATATGTTTTAAATGAACAGCACTATCTGTCTTATTTACATGTTGTCATCAAGCTCCTGATGCTCTACAAAAACTCATTTCTATTTCTTCTGGTTTAATTTCTATATCTACTTCATCTACTTCTGGAAGTACTGCAACAGTTATCGCTGAAGTATGTACTCTTCATTTATTTTCAGTTATTGGAATTCTTTGAACTCTATGAGTTCAAGCTTCATATTTAAACTTTGAATATGCTCATTCTCATTTTATTTCAAAAATTATTTCCTTTATTCCTCCTCATTCAGCCTCACTTTGTTCATCTATTTCAATTTTATATCCTAATTCTTCTGCGAAATTTATATAAGCACGAGATAATTCACCAGCAAATAATGCAGCCTCATCTCAACCTGTTCATGCCCTAACTTCAACTATTATATTTTTCTCATCATTTGGATCTTTTGGAAGAAGTGCAAATTTCATTTTTTCCTCAAGTTCCTCTATTTTTTCTTCTGATTCTTCTTTCTGCATTAATGCTAATTCTATCATCTCTTGGTCTTTTGATGTATTTATTATTTCAACTGCTTCATTTAATGCATTATTAATAACCTTGTATTCTTTATACAAAGTAACTGCTTCTTCAATTTGTTTCTTTTTTGAAGCAACTTCTCTTGCTTTTTTTCTATCTTTCAGCACTTCTGGATTTGACATTTCTTCTGAAAGTTTTTCGTGTTCTACTACTAAATTATCTAAGTTAAATTTCATATGTTTTTTATTTTTTAATTGTATTAATTTCTACAAATTATAAGAAAAAATATTAAAATAGCAATATTTAGATTATTCCCACTCTAATAAAATTACCCCAAAAACACTTAATATAATTCCTATAGCTTGAAGTAATGTGAATTTTTCTTTAAAATAAAAATAACTAACAATAACTAATATAACTGTATTTGCAGTTACTAATATAGTTGATGCTATTGCAAGATTACTTTCTTTCAAAGTTAATGCGAAAAAGTTAATTCATACTAAATAAAGAATCATGGAAAAAGCATACATAAAAATAGTGTTATCTAACGCCCATTTTTTCAAAAATATATCTCATAATGTCAAAAATCATCATCATAAAATTAATAATAATAGTAATTTATATTTCATATTTTTACAAATTATATTTCAAACTATCTAACTTAATTTCTTTTCATGCAATAACTACTTTTGGACTTATATCTGCATCACTTCATCACTCAAAATAAAAACTATCATCTATATTTTCTTTTTCATAAACTTTTTTTAATTCTTTTTCAATTTTTTGCATTGCTCAGATTTTATCTAGTACATCATAAACTCTCATCATTCATTCGTAATTTGAAAAATCAGTCATTCTAACTATTTGTTCTATTCTTTCTCATTTTATTTCAAAAGTTAAGTCTCAAACATATTTCATCTTATAGTCATTTGGATCACTTTGATCTTTTAAATCATAAAGTTTTATTTCCTCTAAATTATCATCTTGCTTTATATTTTCATCTAGATTTTTACTATAATTATCTATTAAGTAATCTTTTAATTCATCTAATCAATAAGATATAGCTGAACTTATAACAAATATTTTCTTTTTTGAATACTTTTTCTTAAATTCACTATACATAAAATCAAGCATCTCTTTATCTAACAAATCAGCTTTTGATAATACAATTATTTCTTCCTTATTAGCTAACTCTGGTGAAAAATACTCTAATTCTTTTCTGATATCTGTATAATCTGTAAATGCTTGATCTAATCTATATAAGTCAACCATATGAAGTAAAACACCTGTTCTCTCTATATGCTTTAAAAATTCTATACCAAGTCACTTCCCTTGAGAAGCTCAAGGGATAAGTCATGGAACATCTTCTAAAACCAAAGATTTTCATTTATAATCAAGAACTCATAGATTTGGAATCAAAGTAGTAAATGGATAATCTCAAACTTTTGCTTTTACTGAAGTCAAAGTATTTATCAAACTTGATTTTCATGCACTAGGAATTCATATAATTCATATATCAGCAACAAGTTTTAATTCTAAATTTAATTCTAACTCTTCTCAAACATCTCATACTTCAGCAAATCAAGGAGCTTGTCTAGTTGGAGAACAAAAATGAGAATTTCAAAACCCTCATCTTCATCATCTTGCTATAAGTAATTTTTGATTGTTTTTACTTAAATCATAAATCAGTTCTCAAGTATTTAAATTTTTTACTATAGTTCAAACAGGCACCTTTAAAATCAAGTCTTCTCCTGATGCTCAACGCATATCTTGCATTCATCAGTTTTGTCAAACTTGTGCTTTTAAAACCTTTTTATGTCTAAATTCTGAAAGTGTATTTAAGTTTTGAGTAGTTTGAATATAAACAGATCATCAATTTCAACCATCTCATCACCGAGGCCCTCATTTTGGAATACATTTTTCTCTTCTCCATCCAACAAGTCAATCTCATCATTTTCAAGCTATTACTTTGATTTTCACTTCATCTATGAACATATCTTTAAATTAAAAATTATTTTTTGTAAGTTTATGTAAAATTGCATTTTTTCAAAATAAAAAAGTTTAGAACAACCTAAACTTTTTTAAAACTTGTTTATTTATTCTTATTATTTTTTTCAAGTTTGATTCTGATTAATAGGAGTAATAAATGCATCTATTGGCATTAACTCAGGCTCTTTATTTAGTTTAGATAGTTCTGACAATAAATTACCTCTTAAATCATTAAATAATTTTTGTCACTCAGAAGACAATGTAGAAACATCAAAACCTCAAAAAACTCTCTCAACAATTCATAATACATCTTCAACTGATAATTTAGCATTATTTTCTAATGATTGTAATAAAAGACCTGTTGGACTAACTCACGCTTGTATCAATGCTCTAGTTCTATCTCTTCATAAAAGTAATCTAGCTTCAGCTGCAAAATTTATTGGAGTTCTTTTATTATTATTTCATCATCAACCTTCTCAATCTAATGCCATACTTTAAATATAATTAATTAATATTTTTCTAGATTATACATATATATAACAATAATGCAAGAAAAAAGCAATTACCAAGTTTTGTAATTGCTTTTGTTGTAACTATTTATGGTGTCAGTAGGTGGAATTGGCTCTTCATCTACAAATTGTTTCACAATTAGTAGCATCAGTAGGCCCTCCGGCTAAATCAACTTTGGTTGATTTAGGTTAATTACAAGCTGATTACATCATCTAGTAATTAACTCCCCTCCTTTCAATCCCACATTTCAAAAAAACGCATATACTTAATTATAAGTTATATGCATTAATTTTATATATTTATGGTGTCAGTAGGTGGAATTGAACCGCCGACCTCGGGGATATGAATCCCGCGCTCTAACCAGCTGAGCTATACTGACGAAATTATTTACAATTCTGTCTACTGTTACTAATTTATTATTTTTTATGGTTGCGGAGGTTCGAATTGAACGAACGACCTCAAGGTTATGAGCCTTGCGAGATACCACTTCTCTACTCCGCGATATACAAATTTAGGGACTAGTACCTAGTTTTTAGTCAATTAGTTTTCCTTTTTTAAACTAGTTACTATGTACTAACCCCTATACACTATTTTATGGTACAGCTACGGAGAATCGAACTCCGGTTTACGGGATGAAAACCCGATGTCCTAACCACTAGACGATAGCTGCATACATTTAATGCTCGGGTATTATATATATTTTAAAAATTAGTCAAACTTTTTACATCAAAAAATTTTGATTTTTACAAAATTTTAGTATCTTTAAGCATAATTTACAACATAATTTATTTTTAAAATGTATAAATTAACTAGACAAGAGGCTTCAGAGCTATTAAATATGTCTACAAGAAGTATAGATAGATACATAAAATCTGGAAAAATAAGATCTAAAAAAGATTGAAAAATAGTTTATGTAAATCAAAATGATATAGATAATTTAAAAAACTGATGAGGTCAAAACCAAGAGATTATTGTTCCTGAAAAAAAATCTAGCTTTTCAAAGGAAAAACAAGAAACAAGTGAAGATGAAGTAGCAAAAGTAGTTCACAAAAATTCTTGAAACTCTCTTGCAGTTCTAGAACCTATTTATGAAGATTTAAAAAATGAGATAAACAAAAAAGATATAATAATTCAAGATTTATCTATTAGACTTTGAAGAGCTGAAGAAATAGCAAAAAACTCAGTTTCTATTAGTGAGTTCAAAAAATCTCAATTTTTACTTGAAGAATCTAAATGATTTTTATCAAAAGAGGTTGAAGAACTAAGAAATACAAAAGTAAAATTAAGTAAAGATTTAAAGTATGAAAAATCTACAAATAATATTTTAGTATTTTTTATTCTTGTTCTTTTAACAATAGCAATAGTAATTTGGTTTACAAAAGTATAGGACAAAATAGTTAAAGAATAAAATTTAAAATTTTATTCTTTAACTATTACTTATTTTTCGTCCTCGTAGTTCAGTGGAAGAACAATCCCCTCCTAAGGGATAGACACAAGTTCGATCCTTGTCGGGGATACCATATAAAAACTCTTAAACATTTCTTAAATAAAAAAGTTATATTATAGCTCATTATAATATAACTTTTTTATATATGAGAGATAAAATTATTTCTTTTTTTCTTGGAGTTTTAGTGTGATGAATAATTGTTTATGGTTATACATATTACACTACATCAAAAACAAAGACTTCTAGTTGATATACTGCAAGTTGACAAACTAGATGAAATTTTGATCCTGCTAATATGACTGATTCACAATTAGAAAATCTTGCAAATAGAGCTTGAATAACAAAAGAGGAACTTAAAAAAAGATTAGATGCATGAGAAAATATAAGAGATATAATTCCTATGTGATGAACTAGATGATGATCTGGTAGTACAAGAACCTTCAATAATCAAAATCAAGGAACTTGAACTCAAAATTAATATTATCTTTATTTTTTAAATAAATCAAAATGAAACTAGCTTTTAGTTTTAAATACTTTTTAGCATGAATTATTATAATTCTTGTATTAAATTACAGTACCTTTTATCAAGCAAAAAATGGCTCTTCTACTTCCTCAACTGCAGAGACAAATTCAACTGTAGAATTGGGAAGTATAAAAAACTCTATTGAAGTTTCTTGAGTTGCTGAACTTGTTGATGAACAAAGTTTAAGTTTCAATAAAGCTGGAACAGTAACTATGGTAAATTTTAAAGCATGAGATACAATAAAAAAATGAGATATTATTGCTGAACTTGATAGTGCAGATGCTTACAATTCTATAGATGACGCTAAACTAAATTTAGAAAATGCTAAATTAAATTTAACTCAACTTTATGATTGACCAGATAAAAGTCAGATACTGCAATCAGAAAATTCCGTTACTACTGCACAAAATAGTTTAAACACAGCTACAAAAGAATTAGAAAATTTAAAAATTTCTCAACAAAATTCTCTTGACTCAATGCTAAAAAATATAGAAACTTCAAAAAAAGATTTAGAAACATCTAAAACAAACTTAGAGTTATCTAAAAATGAACTTGAAACAACAAAAAAACAACAAGAGAATTCTCTTAACAACACCATAACAACTAAAAGTACTACAATTCAAAACTTGGAAGATTCTTTTAAAACAAATTTAGTAGATATAGAAAAAATTATAGAGGAGGCAGATTATATTATGTGAGTTACAGACGAAAACAAGGATAAAAACAATGCATTTGAAGATTATTTATCTGCAAAAAATACTTCATATAAAACTAGTGCTGAAAGTTCCTTACTTGAATCTATAAGTATGTATACTAACTTAAAAAAATCTTTAGCAAATTATGATTATAGTTGAGATAAAGCACTTATTAAAAATTTATTAAATCAATATTTAGCTACATATAATAAATTATATGAAACAACTGATTATGTTTATAAGGCTGCCGATAATAGTATAGTTAGTGTTTGATCATTAACACAAACTCAAATTGATTCAATGAAAAGTAATATGTCTTCATATAGAAGTAGTTCTCTGAGTAAAATCAATTCTATAAATAACTCTATTGCATCACTTGATACCCTAACTGATACAGACTTAATTTCTGAATCAAATTCAAATTCAATTGCTCAAAAAGAAGCATCTATAAAAGCAAGTGAAGTATCAATAGAAAAACAAGAAATCAGTATAAGTAATGCTGAAAAAAGTTACAATGAAACCAAGGCTTCTTACGCTGTTACTCTTGATTCAAAAGAAAAAGATTTAATTTCAAAAGAAAAAAGTGTTGAAATTGCAAAACTTAATTTAGAAGAATTATTAAAATGACCTACTGAAGAAAATGTAAAAAAAGCTCAGAATTCTATAAAACAAGCTGAAATAAAACTTGAAAGTGCAAACAAAAGTCTTGATGATTATAAACTTGAAGCACCTTTTGATTGAGTTGTAAGAAAAATAGATTATATGGTTTGAGATAATATTACAAATACAAATGATTCTTGAAAATATGTATATATAGAAAATCCTAACCTACTTGAGATAACTGTAATGCTTGACCAAATTGATATAACAAAAGTTAAATTGAATTGAGATGCTATAATTGTATTTGATGCTTATTCAGATATACAAGCAAAAGCCGTTGTCAGTTCTATAGATACTGAGCCAGTTCAGAACTCTTGAGTTGTATCATATGAAGTTAAACTAGTTTTAGACGACGAAACTTTTGATAAAAAGATATTATCTTGAATGACTGCCAATGTAGAAATCATCATTGAATCCAAAGAAAATATTTTAACTGTGAAATCATCAGTTATAACTGATGAAGATTGAAAGAACTATGTAAATCTAATGAAGAACTGACAGACAGTAAAAACTGAAGTAGTAACTTGAATCTCAGCAAATTGATTAACTGAAATTGTGTCATGACTAAATGAGTGAGATGAGGTTGCAACTGAAGAATTTAAAGTTAGCTCAACTTCCACAACTACTACCTCATCATTATTTTCCCCTTGAGGAACAAAAAGTTCATCTTCAAGTAGTAGCAGATCATCTTCAAATGGTGAGTTCTGACCACCATGATGATTTTAATATATAAATATTAAAAATGATAAAATTAGAATGAATTACAAAAGAATACAAAATGTGAACTAATATATTTCAAGTATTAAAATGAATAAACCTTGAAATACATGATTGAGACTTTGTGTCTATCATGTGACCAAGCTGAAGTTGAAAGTCTACATTAATGAATATAATTTGAATGCTTGATATAGCAAGTACTTGAAAATACATATTTAAGGAAATTGAAATAACTTGAAAAAAAGAAGACGATTTATCAAAAATAAGGTGAAAAAATATAGGTTTTATATTTCAAAGTTATAATCTTATATCTAGAATGCCAGTTATAAAGCAAGTGATGTTACCACTTGCTTATGCTTGAATTCCTAAAAAACAAAGAGAAAAAATTGCACTTGAGGCACTTAAAAAGGTATGAATCGAAGATAAAAAAAATAATAAACCAAATGAATTATCTGGTTGACAACAACAAAGAGTATCAATTGCAAGAGCTCTAGCAATTGACCCAAATATGATCTTAGCAGATGAGCCAACATGAGCACTTGATACTAAAACTTGAAAAGAGATAATGGAACTTCTAACAAAGCTAAATGAAGAATGAAAAACAATTGTTTTAATTACTCATGAACATGAAGTTGATGCTTATGCAAAAAAACACATCATGATAAAAGACTGACTAATAGTTAATTAATAAAGTTATAAAATGTTTACAGCTATTTTTGAAAATATAATAAATTCTCTGGAATCAATAAAATCTAATAAACTTAGAGCATGACTTAGTATGCTTGGGATTATTATCTGAGTTTCCTCTGTTATAATACTTACAGCTATATGAAACTGAAGCACACAAACTATAGTTGCAAAGATAGAAGAAATGTGAACAAATATACTTACCATATCGACATGATGATGATTTTGATGATCTAGAGATAAAGCAACAGCAACAAATATACTTAGTGATAAATTAGTAAATTCAATTAAAGAGGGAGTAACTTGACTTGACTCAGTTTTACCTATTATATCTACAAACTGACAAATAGTTTACTGAGCAAACGATATGAGTGCTACAGTTTACTGAATAGATACAAATTATTTTAAGGCAAAAAATGTTTCAATAATTTACTGATCTGACATAACTGAAACTCATATAAAAAACTTAGATAAAGTTGCAGTTATATGACAAGATATAGTTACTGAACTTTTTGACTGAAAAAATCCTGTATGAGAAAATATAAAGATGTGAAACAATGTATTTGAAATAGTGTGAGTTATAGAAGAAAACTCCACTCTATGATCTTATATGTTTATCCCTATTTCTACTGCATCTATAAGAATTACATGACAAAAGTATTATTCACAGATAATAGTTGCAGTAAGTAATGCTGATCAGGTTGATGCAAAAGAAGAAGAAATAAATAGCCTACTTGAAAAAGTTTTGGAAGTAACAGATACAAATAATTTACCTTATAGAATCAGAAATCAAGCGGAGATGCTTGAAAACTTCAGTTCTATAACACAAACTTTGACATTACTTTTAAGTTGAATTGCTTGAATCTCTTTGCTTGTTTGATGAATATGAGTTATGAATATAATGCTAGTTTCAGTAACAGAAAGAACAAAAGAAATAGGTATAAGAAAAGCCATCTGAGCCTGAAAGTCTGATATACTTTTACAATTTCTAACTGAAGCATCTAGTTTAAGTATTCTTTGATGAATTATATGAATCTCATTTAGTTATTTAGTTGTATTTGTACTAAATAAATTTTCGATTGCTGCAATAATTACAACAAATTCAATTTTAATCAGTTTCTTATTTTCTCTATGAATCTGACTTATATTTGGTATACTTCCTGCGTACAAAGCAGCTAAACTTAGACCTATTGATGCACTTAGATTTGAATAAATTTAAAAAATATTTCATTTCTTAAAGTGTTCTTAAAGTAAATATATATAATAAAAAGTGTAATACCCGGGAATTACACTTTTTACAAAAATTACAAAGTTTCCTTTGTGCTTATTAGTATAAGAATTTATAACAAAAATCAAAATTTTATATAATAAGAAAAAATTAATTTAATTCTTAAACTTTTTAGAAACATGAAAAATAAAAAGATATTAGTTTGACTATTGATTGCAACTGTTACAACTGCTTGATTATCTTATTCTTACGCTGCTGATAATTCATCTTCTTGATCTACTACAGAAACAAAAAATGAGTTTAGAAAAATGCATTCATTTGGTAGCTGATGAACTAATGTTGAGTGATTTAAAAGATGATTTAACTGAGTTGAATTAACAGATGCAGAGAAAACAGCACTACAATCAATGACTGCTGAACAAAAAAAAGCGTTTTTTGAAAACAAAATGACAACTGAAAAAGCAAAAAGAGATGCTAAAGAAACTGTAATTGATAAATTACTAGCATGACAATCTTTAACTGCAGATGAAGAAACTATTAGACAAGAAATTATAAAAGAAAGAGCTGATAGAAAAACTCAGATGCAAGAAAGAGAAACAAAATTTCAAGCTATAAGAGCAGTTTTAGAAAAAAATAAAAATTGAGAAACTCTAACTGCTGATGAACAAGCAATGTTGGATAACTTAAAAGATAATAATCATGGAAAATGATGATTTGGAAAACATAGATAATAATTTAATATTTACTAAGCTAAAAAACACTACAAAGATTTTGTAGTGTTTTTTATTTCTTAAATATTTCTTAATGACTATAATTAAAATTATATAAACTTTATTTCATAAATATAATTTATGAGAGTTTTGGTTATCGAAGATAATGAAATATTATCAAGAAATTTAGTAAGATATCTTATTTCAAGAGATATATTTGCTGAGGCAGCTTTAGTATGAGATGATTGATTAAGAAAAGCTATTTCAAAGTATTATGATGTAATAATTCTTGATATAAATTTACCTTGAATGAACTGACTTGAAATTTGCAAACAAATAAGAGAAAGAGAAAAAGATGTCTCAATAATTATGCTTACCTCTAGATGAACTAATGAGGATATAGTTGAATGATTAAATATATGAGCGGATGATTATTTAGTTAAACCTTTTGAATATAATGAACTTCTAGCTAGAATGAATGCTATTATAAGAAGAAAAAATGTTAACAGAAGCAATACTTTGATAAAAATCTGAGATATAGAAATTGATTTACAACAAGTTGAAGTCAAGAAAGACTGAAAAATTATTCCTCTATCAAAACTTGAATATGATTTACTTAAATATTTATCACAAAACAGATGAGTTGCTCTATCTAGACAACAAATCTATGAAAAAGTTTGGTGAGAATTTCAAGTTGATTTTATGTTTAGCAAAACAATAGACGTTTATGTATGATATCTTAGAAAAAAATTATGAAAGGATTTGATTGAAACAAAAAAATGATTTTGATTCTTAATTAAATAAGTATGACAAATAATCTTAAATCTACAAAAAAACATCTTACTATTATATTTTCTATAATAGTTTTTTTACTAATTTTGTTCTTAGAAGTTACATATTTTACTTCAAAATATATAAAAGAAGTTCAATATGAAAAAAATGACTTCAATATATTTGTAAATTTAATTGAAAATAGAAATTTTACAATTGACGATATAATAAGTTGACCTTCAAAGTTTAGAGATAACAGATTTGAAAGATGAGAAAATATATGAACTGGGCAAACAAAAATAAGGACTTTAAACTGAGATAGATTTCAAAGACCACAAAATTTTGTAAATTTTATACTAGTAGATAGTAACAAAAAAATCATATCTAGTGACACAAAAGATGAAATAAGTGATTCACTTTTAAACTCAATCTTAAGCAAAGATACTTATTTTGAACTTACTCAAAAATCAGGATATCTAATAAAAAAGAAACATATAAATAGTTGAAATTATGATTTAATTATGTTTAAAAAACTTAGATATAGTTTTATAGATTACTTAGATGACTTATTATGATTAATAATTGTAAGTATTTTATTTTCTATATTATTTTATTTTATATGATACAAATTTGTTAGCAAAGTACTAAAACCAGTTGAAGAAAACATAAAAGAAATGTCTGATTTTATTCATAATGTATGACATGAATTAAAAACTCCAATTTCTGTAATAGACTCAAATATTCAACTCATAAATGATATGAAAACCTACGATAAAGAAATGACTATTGAACTGAAAAATGAGGTAATAAGACTTAATTCACTAATTGATTCTTTAATAAATTTAACAAATATTGATACTCTAAAAGATAGTGAAGAAATAAATTTAAAAGATGCCATATGAGAAGTAATAAATGAGTTTAAATATAAAATTTCTGAGAAAAAAATAGAAGTAAAAATAAATATTCCAAAAACTTCTTTTGTGAATACAAATAAATCATATTTTTTTATGTTTTTATCAAATATTATTTGAAATGCTATCAAATATAATATAGAGAATTGAAAGATTGATATATCATATAAAAACTCTGAATTAAAAATAAAAGACAGTTGAATATGAATTGAAAAAAATGATTTATGAAAGATATTTGATAGGTTTTATAAAGCGGATAAATCAAGAAATAGTGAATGATTTTGAATAGGTCTTTCACTTGTAAAAAAAATTGCTGATATCTATAAATGGAAACTAAATGTATCAAGTGAGAATTGAAAATGAACAGAATTTAAAATAAAATTTTAATTATTTAATTTTTTAGTAAAATAATACTACTTGTATTATTTTACTTTTTTATTATGAAAAAATTAATTGTCCTATCATTTATTTTAATAAATTTATTTACTTTAAACGTAAATGCTTACTCACTGAATAATGTAGTTAAAAATACTCAAAAATATGAAAATGAGTTTTCAAAAAAATTAAATTTATCAAAAATTGATAACAAAAAACTTGAAAAAGTTAAAAAGCAAATAGAACAACTCATTACAAAAATTGAGAATGATGCAACAAAAGATGATACTTATAAAGAAACAATGCTTTGAAAACTTATAGCTTTATGAAATCTAATAGATAAAAAAATAAATTCTATGATTAATATTACTATAATTGATGATAAAAGATGTACAACTTGTATGACAGATCAGATAATTATCCAATTAAATGAACTTCCTTTTTTATCAAATACAAATTATATTAAAAAAGATTTCTCAGATTCTTGAGTATCAGATTATTTAAAAGAAAATAATATAACAAAACTTCCTGCTATTATTCTTTCAACAAATAAATTAGATGATAACTGACAAATGACTTCATTCTTAAGTGAATTGACTGATAAACAATTTTTATTAAACATTTGAGCTACTTTTAACCCATTTATAAAAAGGTCTGATAGATGATTTTTAATTTTAGAAAAAGATATTTTAGACAATATTAAATCTAATTCTTATTTACAATGAAATAAAGATGCTAAAATTACTTGGATTGAATTTAGTGATTTAGAATGTCCATATTGTGCTAAATTACATAATAGTGATGTAGCAAGTAAAATTACTGAAACTTACTGAGATAAAGTAAATAAATACTTTAACCATTTCCCATTAGAATTTCATCAAAATGCGTTTCCTGCAGCAATGATTTTGGAATGTTTATGAGAACAAAAATGAAGTGATGCTTTTTATTCTTTAATACAAATTTCTTATTCAAATCAAAACTCAGATAAAGATTATTTAATAGATGAAGCTGTGAAATTATGAGCTGATAAAACTAAACTAAATACATGTATAAATGACTGAAAATATAGTGAAAAAATATCAAATGAACAGTCTGTTTGAGTTTCAACTTTTGGTATAGTTTGAACTCCATCAAATGTTATTATAAACAACACTACTTGAGAATACGAAATAATAAGTTGAGCTTATCCTTTTGATGAATTCAAAAAAATTATTGATATGTTATTGAAATAAGAAAAAAGATGTTTGCTTAAGCAAACATCTTTTTTATAAATTTCTCATCTTGTTTCCATTTTTCTTTAGTCTTTACCCTTAAACTTAAAAATACTTTCTTTTCAAAAATCTTTTGTAAATCAAGTCTTGCTTCTTTTCAGATTGTAGAAACTAAAGTTCATCACTTTCAAATTATAATATACCTTTGACTATCAGTCTCAGTATAAATATATGCTAATATATTTAAAACATCATCTTTATCTTCAATTTCCTCAACTGAAATATAAATACTATGCGGAATCTCTTCTTTTGTATGTAAAAATACTTTCTCTCTTATAATTTCCCCAACTCTAAAAAACATATCTTGTGAAGTATAATAATCCTCTCAAAAAAGCATTTTTCCCTTTTTTAAAAATGTTTTAATTTTGTCAATTAATTCTATAAATCCAGATTTATTTGTAGATGATATTTTAAAAGTATTTTCATTCTCTGGAATATTTATTTTTGAAGGTAAATCAATTTTTGTATAGACTTTAATTACTGGAACTTTTGCAGAAGTTAAAAGTGATTTTATATAAGTTTCTTCAGATCATCCTTCTCTAGTAGTATCTATAAAATATAAAATAACTGAGGCATCATTTATAGATGAAATTGCTTGATTGTTTATCTCAGTATTAAATACCTTTTCTGAAGCATGAATTCATGGAGTATCAAAAAAAATTATTTGACTATCAATGTCATTATAAATAGCTAAAATCCTTTTTCTTGTAGTTTGTGGTACATTTGTAGTGATTGAAACTTTTTTCCCTAAAAGAGTATTTATAAAAGTTGATTTTCATGTATTTGGCCTCCCTATAATTGCTACATATCAAACCTTTTTTTCTTTTAAATCTGATGTTCTAGATAATATTTCTTGTAAATTTAATTCTTGCATTAAAAAAAAGTAAGGTAATAAAAGCTTATGAAAGTAAAACAAAGTTAAAGAATTCTTTAACTTTAATATATTTTTCACTTAATTTTTATTATTATAAATATTTTTTTGACATTTACAAAAAAAACATACTATTATTGACAATAATCTATTATTTATTTTGATTAATTTATGCAGTCAAATATATTATCATTCATATCAGGAAAAAACCATCATAATTGAATAATCAGAGTGGACTATTCAGCATATGCTATGAATCAAACTAGATTAATACAAAAAAACTGAATCAATGATGAAGCTATAAAAAGAAAATATGAAGAAGCGATAAGTATAGATTGAATTGAATCTTTAGATTTAGATGATGCTATTTGGGCTGAAAGAAGCTCAACTTGATATTGTATATGGGTACATATAAGTGATGTAACTGAAGCTGTTAAAATATATTCTCCTCTTGATATTGAAGCAATGAAAAGGACAACAAGTATATATAGATGAGAATGAGTTATAAATATGTTTCCTCCTTTAATATCACAAAATTTATTATCTTTAAATGAAAATTGAGAAAAGCTTTGTTTAACTATGCAAATTGATTTAGATCAAGAATGAAAAATTCTTAATCACGTAGTTTATGAATCAATTTTAAAAAACAAAAAAAGATATGATTACTTAAGTTTTATTGATGATTATATAAATCCTGAATCATGAAATCATAAAAATCTTCAACTTATGTATGAAATAGCTCAAAAAAGAAGAACACTAAGAAAACAGGAATGAGCAAATATGGATTATGATGAATCAGATAGAAAATTACATATATGAGATAAACAAGAGAAACAACATCTTACACAAAAAGCAATTCCTACAACTATCATTGAAGAATTTATGATTTTAGCAAATATTGCATCTGCTATTATTACAGTTAAAAATTGATACAATTCAATATTCAGATTACATGATTATAAAAACGAACAAGCATATTACCATAATTCAACTTGAATTCATGCATGATTAGCCTTAGAAAATTACACTCATTTTACATCACCAATTAGAAGATATGCTGATTGTGTTGTACATAGAGTAATAAAAGCTTTAATAAGAAAAGAGAACTGACCATATAGTATTTGAGAAATTGCTGATATTGCAAATTATATAAACTTTTCAAGAACAGTTATTGCAATTTTATGAAAAGAAGCTGATAATGAAATTAGATGAAAAAAAATAGTAACGAAACTAAAAAATAAAAACTGATGAAAATTAAATATTTCTCATTTTACTAAAAGTATAAGAGAAACTATTTGATCTTGAAGAAAAATTTCAAAAATAGTTGAAGATGAAATAATTAATGATTTAAAAAATTGAGAAAGATCTAATTGGGCTTGGTCAATATGAGTTTTTTTAGTTTCTGGAAATGATGAAATAAAAAAATATCTTAAAAAAGCACTACTTGATGATAAAAAATTTACACCAAAATCAGTTTTAGCTCTTCTAAATGTTACAAAAATCCTTTCTTCTGATGATAATTATTTATTTGAAATTACTGAAGAAGAAAAATGAAATCAATTTTGTATAACAGTAACTTTCAGATGAAAAAAGTTATTTACTACATATATTAATTATGGGAAATATGCACCAAATGATGCTATCTGAATTGTGAGAAGTAAAACACTTAAAAAAATCATTACTCATTTTTGTGGTAAATAAAATATTTTTTTGACAAAAACAAATAATTTTTTAAAATACTGCTAGCTTTTTAAAAGAAAGCGATTTATTTTATATCCTTCTTTATGTAAAACACATAAAGATAATAACCCAAAGGAAATATGGCAAACTATGAATTAATGCTGATAGTTAATCCAAGTATTTCTGAAGACGATAGAAATTCTTCAATTGGTGAAGTAAAAACACTTATTGAAAAAGCTTCTGGAAAAATCGTTAAAGAAGATATATGGGGAGACAGAAAATTAGCTTATAAAATTAACTCTTCTGCAAGAGGATTTTACGTACTATTTGATCTAGAATTAGATTGAAAAGAAATAAAAACTATAACAAAAGAAATTAATTTAAATAAAAATATATGGAGACATATGTTTGTATCTAAAGATTAATTTTACTTTAATTTATAATAAATTTTAGATGAGAACAGTTAATAAAGTTATACTTATTGGTAATATAACAAGAGACCCTGTAGTAAAAAACACTGATAAAGATAAAAAAGTAGCTCTATTTACAATTGCTACAAATAGATATTATAAAACTTGAGAAGGAGAAAATAAGAGTGAATCTGAATTCCATAATTGTGTAGCTTGGGGAAATTTAGCTGATAGAGTTGAAAAATTTTTAGTAAAATGAAAATTAGTTTACGCTGAATGAAGACTTAGAACAAGAATTATTGACAAAGAAGATGGTACAAAACTAT
>JAQVFO010000014.1 GCA_028697205.1 Candidatus Altimarinota bacterium
ATTCACAATTAGCTGTGATTTAGGCGTAGGCGAGGGCAGTTTTAAAGCTTATGGCTGTGATTTAGGTCATGAATATGTTAAGATTAACGCTGATTATAGAACATAAATGTCATTTACAAGAACAAAAGTTACTCAACAACAATAAATGTTACAGGAGGATTGAGATTTGTCACAAAACAATTCAACAATCCTCGATTTCTTCTCAAAATTCCCCAATCAACCATTTGAATTTGTCACAGTCACCGACATCAATATAAAAGAACATCCAAACTACTACAAAGCAATTTTTAGAAACATAAGAACCAATAAATACTTTTCCCGGTTTCTTGTTCCAGAGATGATGAGATATAAGTATAAAGTCGGTCATATATATACTGACGGTGAGCATGTAGGTCAGAATAAAACTTTGCTCAAGGGTGAGTTTACAGTCAATGAAAATATTGATGTAAATCTTGTGCGTTTATCAACTGTCCTTAGTGAAGAAGAAGCTAAAAACATAATAGATTATGAAGATGTAACTAAGTACTTGTTGAGACAATACGCTCATGTAGAAGAACAAGCTGATTGTACACTCATAATACCGTGCTATACGATAGCAAATAGATTCTACTTCTTATCTTCATCTATGAAACATGCGATTATGAGTGAGACGCTTGGAGAACTTTATTATGAAGGAAGTTTCCATAATGAAAAAAATGCTAGAGGAGAAACTGTTATAAAACTGCATATCAAAAAGAAAGCAGGAAAAAAAGACCTGCCATTTTTATGTCGTTTTATAGGAAACACTTTTGCAAAAGCAAGACTTAGATACATATCAAATCAAAAATCTTTAAATGAAAAATTTGAATACCAGCCTATAAAGGCACAGTTTCCAATAAGAGAATCTTTTGATATATACGCTTCATACATATACCTAGGAGACGATGAAAGAGGTAAGCCTAAGTACTTACTCCTAAATATACATTCGGACAACTCAGCGTTAGGATTTGAAGAGCTTCACTATAAACAGTTTAGTGCCAAAGCAGACCCTAGAGATATTGATCCTGAGCAATATAATATTCCAAAGCCCCCTAAGAAAAAGTTCAAAAGAAAAAAACCTCAAAGAAGCAATAAGATTTATACAGGCACACCATCTAGTGAATATCTAACATATATAATACGCACAAACGAAGATGAATACTATAAAAACAAAGTACCTATGCATGAAACTACTATCTATTTAGAGAATGAATCAGAACTGCTTATTGATAATATTCCAAAAACGGTGGGGAACAGTTTTGAAACTCCGACAGCTGATGGAGATAAAAATCTTGGTGAAATTGCCATATCAAATGACCCAGAAGAAAATAATACCGAGAAAAAGATATTTAACCTTGAAAATTTTTATCAGTTTTATGAGGCTTTACTAACTTTTGCATTTGTGGAAGGTTCTGAATTGGTAGGACCACTAACAATAAATAAAGTTAAAAACAAAAAGCGAAAGTCAACTAAATCAAAGTCAATACTACAGGGTGATGAAAACAAGCAAAGAAGATTTTTGTTTGGAGAGCTTGCTTATGATCAAAAAGCAGTATACATTGTGGAGATAGAACAAGACACCAGTTGGGGACCATCAACCTGGATATTTTTTACAAGTGAAGATACGGAGCCGTATACTGAGGATGATATGCAAGAGATAATTGAGCACTACATCGAAGAGGATTTGTCATACAAAGACCTTGCTCAGTATGTTGCAAAGAACTACTCTCTTTCATTTGAGCAAAAAGAGCATAAAAAAGGCGATGTGGATGAGGATAGTATAGAAAGATGGTGCGAGAGTGTTTTGAAAAAGCTTGTTTGATATAAATAGCCATGTGCTATGATATTACAACATATTGTTAGTTAATTTTAAATTATATGAAAACTTATAATTTAGAAACAATTAAAGAAGATAAATATTCCTTTAAAGTTATATCATTTTCAGAACATTTTTTACTCGCAATTTCAATGGCTTTTTTAGAAAGTAGTTCACTATTAAGTGTTTTTTGATTTATAAAATTGATATCTTCTTCCAATTTATTATTTTTAGCTTTTTCTTCTTCAAATTTTAAGTATAAATCTAAAGCTATCTCAACATAAGCAGGGATATCTCTACCTTCTCTTTCTCGTTTAGACCAATTATTTCTAGAACTATTTTCCTGATGTCCTAAATATTCAATAATGTACTTAAAGTCGATACCTTTTTCTTTTAAAAAGTCAATAAGTTCAGTATATTTCAACTATGATATCCCTTATAGTAATTATTTATTAGGAATAATACAATAAAAAATTATTATAGTCAATTAAATATTGTATTATAAATAATAATTCTAATATATTATTGACAATTGCAATGTATTATTGTATAATGTGTAATAATTAATAAGGATTAAAAATATAATGGCAAAAATAAAAACATCTTTTTCTGGTCATGATAAATTTGAATGCAAAGTAGATTGGATATCGAAAGGATTAAAAGCTTACAAAGAAGATAATAAAATATTTTTGCAATCTAATATAGAGCAAAGTGTTAGTTGTCTTGGGCTAGGCATTAATATGATTAAGTCTTTGCACTATTGGATGAAAGCTCTAGGCTTGATAGATAAAGAAAAGTTAACATTGTTAGGTGAACTAATCTTAGAAAATGATTTGTATCTTGAAAATAATGATACACTCTGGATATTACATTGGAACTTGGTTAAGGACAGAGAAACAGCTACATTATATTATTTGTTTTTTAATCAATTGTATTTGCATAAGTTTTCTAAAAAGGACCTATTTGAAGAAATTTTAAATTGGCTAGAGAAAAATGATATTGCATTGTCACCAATAACATTAAGTGCTGATGTTGATGTTTTATTAAAAATGTATAGAAATAATAAACATGATGATATTAATATGAGCTTACTGTCAGATTTAAATATATTAATGCAGCACAATAATGAAAACTATTCTTTAAATATAAACTCAACATCAAAAATATCAGACAAAGTCTTTCTGTATATTTTAAGTGATTATATTGATAGTAAATATTCTGCAGATATAGATTCTATATCAATAGATGATATTCAAAGAGGGAAACTAAGTATACAAAAAAGTTTGTGTATGAGTGAAAATTCTTTATTTTCCAAAGTTCATAATCTATCTAATCTAACAAATAACAAATTATTATTCTCTGAGGCAGCAGGACTAAGACAAATTTATATTAGTGAAAAACTAAATAAATTAGATTTACTTAAAAAGATTTATGAATAAGGAATTAAATTGTTTTTATACAAAGATTATATAACATTAAATAATAAATTTAATAAATCAACTAACATAATTTATGATACTGAAGAATGTAATAACTATATTATTACTAAATCAACACAAGATACTTTAAAAGTATTATTTAAAGCGGATTATCATAATTCTCTCGCATTAATCGGGCCATTTGGATGCGGTAAATCATCATTATTATTGTATATTAATACATTATTATCACCAAATGATGAAAACGAACATTGTATAAATGAATTACAAAAATATAGTTCAAGTTTATATGAACAATATGAACAATTTGTTTGTAATAAAAAATTCTTTAAAATAAAAATTGTGGGAGAGCATACATCTTTTAAATTCCAATTTAAAAATACTTTGATTAATTTTCAAGAATTGAAAAAAGTAAATAAATATTTAAAAGATAATGAAACATTTCAAATAAGTAAAGCTTTAGAACTACTTAATGAAGATTTATTGAAAAGCCAATACACTGATATGCTATTTACTATTGATGAGTTTGGAAAATTTATAGAATATGGACTTGAAGATTCTAATGCAAATGATATATTTGATTTACAGACATTATCTGAGTTTGTAAATAAAAAAAATAATTATAAATTAGTTGTTTCATTGCATAAAACATTTTGTGAATACTCCGGGTCTGATTTAATTGAGATTACATATACTGAGTGGGATAAAATTCAAGGTCGATTTGAAAATATTGTTTTTAAAGATGATTATTATGAAATATTAAATGTATTCAAAGAAACAATAGCAATTAAACAATCTACTTACATTAATGAATCAATAGAAATAGTAAAAAGAATTTGTAATGATACAGCTTTAAGTAAGACCGTATTTAATTCAGAATTTAAAGATTTGTTTGAAAGAATTGTTCCGATACATCCGTTTTCTGCAATTATAATATCTGAAATATTTACAAAATACTTTCAAAATCAAAGATCAATATTTTCATTTATATTTTCATCTGAGCCAAATGGTTTTCAGGAATATATTGAAAAAGAACGATATACATATGGGCTATACTCAATCAATGATTTGTATGATTATATAAGCTATTTATTGAAGGTATACACTATCTTGTTGCCTGATAAAGAAATTTGGTATATATCAGAATATAGACTGAAAGATATAAAAATAGATTGTGTTGTAAAAAAAGATATTATAAAAACAATAGCACTAATTCATTCGTTTAAATTAGCCAATACAATCAAACCTAATAAAGAGTTTATTGTTTTATCGCTAGCTCATAAATATTCAAGCGCTAAGATAGAAGAAGTAATAAATGAACTCCTTAATAATGATATATTAGTTTTTCAAGAACAAACACAGTCTTATTCATTTATAGAAGATTCAAATATAAATATAAATAAGGAACTAAATAACAGGTTGGTGAAAGATACTAATATAAATTTTGAAAAAAAATTGAACGAGTTTATTGTTAATAAACTTGTTGTTGCTAAAAGATTTTTTATTGAATATGGAAATAAAAAAGTATTTGAAAAAATATATATCCTAGACAATGATAAATTATTGTTGCAAGATTATAAAATTATTTTTAGTGATAAGACAAAAGATGAATTAGTTAAAGTGAGTTTAGAATCTAAGAAATCTGTATATATACCAATAGAAAATTTAACAAAAATAAACGATATTATGTAGCACTTGCACAAAAATAAATTTTAATCAAAATTCAGAGTTTTTTTAAATTTTTAGGCTTTATTTTAAAGAGTAATTTTCGATTTTTTCTTTTTGTTAGAAGCTTTTGTAATAAGTAACTCATCCCCATCATCTAAATTATAATCATCATACAATTTATCTAATACAAGAGTAGTTACTTTATCTGTAATATCTAATTCACTTTCTAAAAAGCCATCATTTGAGTAAGTACAAAGGCTTATAGTGCCTTTGTCTTTATTATATTCTAGGGTTTGGAGTTGTTTGTTAATCATTATTTATAATATTATTACATTTTTTGAGAATAGCTACTAATCTATTTTTTAAATCATCTAAATCCTGATATTTCTTAACTATAGAATCTTGAATTCCCAAATCAATATTTCCATCTTTATCAATAGGTAGTTTTACAGGAACATTTAGCATATGTATTATATCTAGTTTACCATTATTGGATTCAGATGTTTTATATTTGTATGTAATTTGATTAAGATATATTTTTAGAAATTTTGGATTTATCTTTTCTTTAAATTCTTTTCTTAAAATTATTCTTCCACATTTTTCAGAATATAAATAATCTGTTTCTCTATAAAAAACTACTCCTGCATAACCATTCGTAGTCCATGTAAGTTCTCCTTCTTTACCTTGCTTATCAAAACTTTCATAATATTCTTTAGATACTCTTCCCATTAGTCCTTCATTAAATGTTGCAGATGAATAAACGGGAATACCATTAAAATCATAGTTTTTATATATGTTCTCTTCACTTATTTTGCTCGAACCCTTATTAAGTATTGCTATATCTTCCATATTCTTGATAATGAATTTATCTATTGTAATTTCACTTTTTATTATATTTTCTATGGAATTGATTTTTTCTGTAATAATTTTTTTATATTTTTTTATTTTCTCATATTTAGAAACAAATTTATTTTGGAATTCAATATCAATATTTTTTTCTGAATTAATAGGAAGTTCAAATTCTACATTCAAGACTAAATCTTTATTTAAATAGCTTACTCCACTTTCTGATGTTAATATTTCATTTAATTTTGTCTGAATAATTAAGGCTAAATATTTTAAATTTACCATATTTTTATATTCATCTTTCAAAATAAGAACAGCTGTATTATTAGCATCGAAGGGTTTTTCTTGTAATGAAATTACTCCTGAATAACCTTTTGTTTGATAAGTTAAACAAGGCAATAAACTTTCATCTATAATTGAAAAATTTCCAAATCCTTTTATTTTGTTAGATGAAGTAAATATTGGAATATTTCCATTTCCATTGTAAATCTCTTCATCTGTTATTTGATGCCCCTGATTGATAATAAATATGTCGCTAATTTTTAATTTCATATTATTTATCCTCAATTAGTTTTTTTAATTCTTCCTCAACATCTAAAATAACTCTTTCTAAATTATTTAAAGTTATTTCCACTATTTCTTTTTTTCGTAAATATTTTTCAGGAACAAGAGGTAATGCGTAAGTTATTTCTTCTTCTTTTAAATCATAATATTTATTATTCTCTGAATCATATTCTAATCCTAATTCTTCAAAAACAATAGAATATTCTTCTAGTAATTCTCCATTATCTATGAAATCACTAACTGAGAATTTTTTGTAGTTTCCAGATTTATCAAGTGGTGCTAAATTTTTGAGTATTTCATGAGTTTCTTCTGATAATAAGTTCTTATTATTTAGTTCTTCCCATAAAGTATTTTTAACAGTATTGATATTTATTTTTGCATATTTTATAGTTTTCTTTTCTAAAATTTCTTTTAGCTGAATATACCCATATTTTTTACCTTGAATTTCTTCATTCCATTCATTAAAATAGGATTGAATTTCATCTTCTTCTTTTGATTCATATACTTGTTCAATCTTTGATAAATTCATTGCCCCATGATTGTCAATATAAGGAGATAATTCATTATGTAGATAAGTTCCATTTTCTGATTTAAGATTTGTTGCAAATCTTTTATCTGAATTTGCAAATCCATCATTATCAACTATATATGTATATATTCTTTCATTTGATAATATTTTATCTTCTATCGATTTTAGAGGTTTTGCTCTTTTTTGTAAAAAAAGAACATAAGTTTTCCATTTTGTATATGGAGCAAATGAAAATTTAGGTAGAGAAATAATAGTATCTATTTTACATTGTTTTAATATATATTCTCTTAATGGTGAAAGAGTTGGTGCTTCCATAATACCTTCTGGTACAATAATTAATGCTTTTCCACCTGATTTTAACATTTCAATAGCTTTTATTAAGAAATTAAGTTCAAGTCTTTTATTATTATTCGTTTTTATAAACTCATCAGAAGCATTAGCATCTGATATAGCAATATCTCCTTGTCCATAAGGAATATTAGTAATTATAAAATCTAAGTTATATCTCAATTCTTTAGAACTAAGAGTATTTACTCTTTTTATGTCTGAAAAACCATCCCCTGCTAATGTCATATTAATTCTAGTTCTACCGATATTATTATGATTTATATCATAACCAACAATAACCTCACTTGCTAATTTTGATGTATTAATATCAGGATGTTTTTCATCGCATTCTTTTTTAATATATTTAAATGCCTCAGTTAAAAAACCACCTGTTCCACATGCAATATCTGCTATAACTCTTTTATTTGTAACTATTTCTTCTATATCATTATCTGTCAAAAACATTCGTACAAGAGGTTGAATTATATGTCTTCGTGTGAAAAACTCACCTAATGAAGATTTTGTTTTTTTACTAGCTAGTGTTTCATAAACTTCACCAAATAAATCTATTTCCAAATCTTTTTCTGGAATTTGTGATATTTCTTTATGTATTTGCATTATTATAGATTCGATAGGAGTAATTGCCTCTCCATATTCCCTTACATCAATAGTTGATAATAAAGTTCTAAAATTAAAAATTTCAATCTCTTCTTTATTTTTCATAATAAAAATATCTGAATACTTCAATTTTAAATTGTTATCAGCTTTTGAACCTATGATATTATCAACTGCCTGAATAATGTCTTCTGGTGTTTTAAACGAAGACCATAAAACATTTTCCTTTTCTTGTATCATTTTTAGTGCGATAAAAGAAACTGTAAAATTAATAGATAATTCATCATTATTTTGTATTTCAGTTACTTGTCTGTATAAAGTTTTTAATTTATTAATTATAGTATGAAGATTTTTTTGAGTAAATGGTTTTTCTATTAGTTCAGTTAATTTAAATTGATTTTCATCTGGATTATCATATATAAGTTTTAATATGTGAGAACCAAAAAAGTAATCTATTTCTTGACCATTTATAATCAAAGGTTTCCATTCTTTTTTTACTAAAACTCTAATTTTAATATTTGGTACATTTCCAATTACTACTCTACATATAACCATACCTGAACGATTTAAACTATTAGCATACATAATAGCTTGTTCTAAAGCATCCTGATTTGTGCCAATTTTTTTATTTTCAATAATCATATCAATGTTATTATTATCAAAATAATTAAAAATTAAAACATCTAATTCTCCTTTACTTTTGCCTTCTACAGATTCAATATTTTTATCTATTTTTTTTATTCCTGTTTCATTGAATTTAACAATATTTTTATTATGATAATGTCCAAGTAAAGCCTCTCTAACTTCATAATCAACATTGTTTTCTTTTCCTTCAGGAATTTGCACTTCAATTTTATCATTTAGAATTAAATCTAAATCTTGTTTTAAAAATTCTAATTTTTTTATTCCCATAATTAAACCCTTATCTATAATTTATTTTCAATATCTTCTATTTCAAAATGTATATTTTTAACGCCAATAGCATACATACATTGAAAAAAGAAAGTTACATTAAAATTTGACCTTGAAATTTTGTTATTAAAAGATTGTTCTTTTAATTTAACCCCAAGTTTTTCATTTAAAAGTTCACACATTTTTTCCGTAGTGATACTTCTCATTTTCATTTCACTTCTTATTTTATTTTTAGCATATTCATCTAATTTAATAGCCATAAAAGTACACCGTTCTAATTAAATTTTATTTATTATAACATAATATTTTTAAAAGTATTAATATACTCATAAATTTCTAATTAAATTCCTATAAAATAGAGTATATTAAGCTAAATTATACTCAATATTGAGTATAATTAAAATATTAAATTAATTAAGGACTAAAAAATGTCACAACATTTCCTACTTTCATCAAAAGCAAGAACTTTAAGTATTATGAACATTGTTAAAATGTCAGATATGGAAGCCTTTGAAATGTTTAAAGCTATTAGATGGAATGAAACAAATGGAGATGTTGTTTGTCCTTGTTGTGGAAGTTTAGAAAAACCATACTTTTTAAAAACTAGAATGCAATTTAGATGTAAAGAGTGTTTTTATACTTTTTCTGTAACAAGTGGAACTATTTTTGCGAATCATAAATTACCATTACAAACTTATCTTTTAGCAATAGCACTTTTTACAAATTCTGTAAAATCAATTTCAGCTTTACAATTAAGTCGTGACTTAAATGTTCAATATAAAACAGCTTGGGTATTAAGCCATAAAATTAGAGAATCACTAATGGATTATAATAGTGATGAGAAATTTGAGGGAACTTGTGAAATGGATGGTGTTTATGTAAATCATTATGTAAGACCAAAAAACAATATTGATGATAGAGTTGATAGAAGAAAAGTACACAAACCAAATAAAAGAGTTATTATTAGTCTAAGACAAAGAGCCGATGAAGCAGATGAAGTGGTAGGAGCTGTAAAAACTAAAACTTTTGTACTAAAAAGTGAAAATTCAATAGATATTAAAACTATTGCCCATAAATATATCAAAGTTGGAACTTCAATCCATACAGATGAATCAAATGCTTATGATGATTTAACAGCTCATTATGATATGAATAGAGTAAACCACCAAATTGAATATTCAGGGATTTATGGAGAAAACAATAACCAAAGTGAATCTTATAATGCAAGATTTAGAAGAATGCAATATGGTAATTTACATAAAATTGGAAATTTATATCTTTCAAATTATGCAAATGAGATAGCATATAGAGAAGATACAAGAAGATGGGATAATGGGAAAATCTTTAGTGATATTTTTTCTAAATGTTTACATACTCCAACAAGTAATGAGTTTTGTGGATATTGGCAAGGCAATAAAAGATTATCTGAAAGACTAGGAGCTTAATCTAGCTCTTTTATCTTCCAAACAATAGATAAGCCATCCTTTGATACTTTTTCAACTAAATTATTTGATAAACAAGTATTTAAAGCTAATAAAATTGATTTTTGGAAGTTTGATTTATCTGTTTTATTTTCAAAAGATAAATTTCTATTTACAGCAATAATATCAGATATTTTATCAGTAGATAGTGGTAAATTACTACTTTTTAAAACCTCTAAAACTAAAACTTTTGCTTCTCCATTGTTAAAAAATCTGTTTCTACTTTTTATAACTGGTTTAATACTAGAAATATCATAATCAACATCAAAAATTTTAATAGTTGCATCAATAGTTTGTAAATCTTTATCAAGAGTTGCAATTAATTGTTTGTAATGGATTATATCTCCACGAAGTTCAGCTCTTTTTTTAACCAATGCAGAAATAATATGAGTATCAGCCATAATAAGTGTCCTTTAAATTTGAGAAAATATAAAGGAATTTTAGTAAATTTTAGGGATTTTTTCTTGTGCAAGTGCTACATAATATCGAAAGTAACATATTTAACCAACGCATCTTTAATTTTAATTCTTTTTAATAATGTTAACATTAAAGATACTATTGAAAGATTTATAGGTAATCATAAAACTAATATGCCAAACAAGATTATCATACTCCGAGCTAATAAAGGGCGACTTGGATATATACAAAATATTTTTGTTCAAAATAGTGTAGCTGTAGCCATTACAGAATATACAATAGAAAAATTTGTTTGGGAAGAGTGTATAGATCAAGATTGGAAAAAAGAAAATAAAATAATTGAAGATGAATTTTTTATTGATCAGAGAGTGTATAAAAATATTGATGAGCAAGATTCTTTATGTGGTTTTTCTCTGGATTATTTGAAAAATGAGTTTCTGACTAGAGAAGGTAGTGCATCTATCCTTATGCTTTTTGCTTCAGGTGGAATGGGGAAAAGCACACTATCTCAAGTCTTAACAAACAGAATAAATATGCAACATGATAGAAAAGCTCTTTTGATACAATCTGAAATTATAAGAAATAATATTAAAAATGATGCAATTAAAAACTTTTCAATTAAAAATCTATATCAACTATATGATATCTATATTAAAATGATATCAGATCAAAAATCCCTTTTAACTCAAAAACAATTTGAGTTAGGAGTACTTACAGGCAGGATTATTGTTATCATTGATGGTTTAGATGAAATCATTTCTTTATTTCGTTCAAATTTTAATTTAAATGAATTTATCGAATCATTAATTGAATTAAATAATCAGTTAGGAGAAGTTAAAGTTATTATTACGTCTAGATTAAATATATTCCAAAACAATACTGGATTACACAATAATAATGAGATAGATTTAATCTTTTTGCAAGGTTTTGAAGAGGATATTTGGAAGCAGTATGTTCAGAAAAGATTCGCACTATATTCAAATACAGATGTGCACTTAAAAAAAGTTGAGAGATATTTGTCCTCTGTTTTAGAGCCTTCTAAATCAGAAAGAAAAGTAATTTTGCCATTTTTTTTGGATTTAATTTGTGAGGTTGTAGAAGATGAAATAAGAGACAAAGATTCAAATTTTGTTATTGAAAATTTGCAAGATTATTTGACAAATAAAGAAAGTATTGATTATCTAATACAAGCAATAATAAATAGAGAAATAAAAAGACAGCGTTTTGAAAACATACCAGTCAAATTATTCATTCATTTTTTTCAAGAGCTCTCAATAAGTTATGGTGAACGATGGTCATTAGAAAATTTACGAGAATGTACAGAATATATATTTAGTGCAAATAATACAGAAGATATCTATAGAAAGATACAACTTAATCCATTAATAAAAATTGACACGAATGCTAAAATAGCTTATTTTAAGTATGATTTTTTAACAAATTATTTTAATGTTTTGTATATAATAGATTATTTGTCAACAGATAAGATAAATCAATTAAATAAAGAAGCAATGAGAATTTTAGCAAAGTTGTATGATGGTAAACATCCTATTTTGGGAGAATTAGTCAAATATTTTTCTAAAAATATATCTGCATGTATGCGTTCATCATGTGATATTATTAATCTTATTGCCAAAACATTGAAATCAGAAACTAATAATCACAAACAATTAAAACAAGTATCTAGTGGACTTATGTATTTAACTCAGCAAATTCATGGCAGTCAATTGGCT
>JAQVFO010000001.1:0-70985 GCA_028697205.1 Candidatus Altimarinota bacterium
GTACAGGATGACTAGACTATATACTAGCAGTACCAAGTATAATCAATTGAGATATCCAAGATGTAGACTTGATGAGTATAATAACAAAGAAACAACTAGTATACAATAACTATACAAACCTACCAGATTCATACAAGAACCTATGATATAGTATGACATGATGATTTGATTTCATACCAAATAAACTAGTAGTATATAGTTGAAGTACACAAGACCTACTACAAGATTCAAATAAACTAATATTTATAGGAAATCTTAAACAAGCATATAGTTGAACGATAATACAAAATAATCCAACATACAAAGAAATCATAAATACAGATACAATATCAAATCAAGTATGATCTATAACACTAGTAAATGATTATATAACAAACTGAATATGATGATTACCAAAAGTAAATTTACAACAAAATTCATTAAATAATCAAACATCACTTTCTCCTCCAACATATGATTCAAGTATGTTTCAATTTCTATGATATGACTGAGCATTAGATAAACTATATAATAATTGAAGTATTTATTCATCTTGATGGAATTCAAATAATTGTGATTCAAATAGTATTCCTGTGTTTTTAGTTTTAAATCCACAAACATTTTTTGCTACATGAGTAACAATACCAGATAATACAATATATAAGATATGAAACTGAACATATAGTTTAACATGAAATACTCTACCAGATTGATTTATAAAGTTATGAAATTGTAGTTGATTGATATGAGAATCAAAGGCATGAGTAGTGTTTAATGCAAATTTTGCATGATGAAATACATCAGAGACATGATCAATATTTCTAATGAGTTGAAGTCAAAATGGAATAATAGCAAATATGACAATTAATTGAAATAAGGCAGGAACGTATAAATATACAAATTGAATAATATTAAGATACTCAAATAATAATACTTTAGATAACTTAATTGTATTAGGGAATCAAAGTAATTGAATTATTCTTATAAATTCTTCATATAATAATATTAAAAATTGTAATGCAAATAGTAATGCAAATGATTGAATAGTTCTTCATTCTTTATCAAATTATAATAATTTATCAAATTTAGTAACATATAATAACAATTATTGTTGATTTTTATTACAAACATCATCAAATTATAATATTGTTAATAATTTAGTTACTTATTGAAATACAAATTCAACCAGTACTGATGGATATGGTATGATTTTGCATGATAATTCAAGTTACAATAAGATTTCAAATATTAATATTTATAATAATAATAGGGTTTGACTTTCTGTTCAATTTGGGGCAAGTTACAACACTTTTTCAGATATGACTATAAATAAATATAGTTGGGCTTGATTACAAGTATATAGTTGATCTAATAATAATGAATTTAAAGATTTTGAAATATATAATTGACATGTTTGAATGTATATTGATAAGTCATATAAAGATTCTTTTAATAATTTCCATACATATAATAATTATGCTAGATGAATTTATACCTATTATGCATCAAATAACTCTTTTAATAATTTTTTAGCATATAATAATTGATGAGTAAGTGTAGATATTGAGTATTGAAATAACAATTATGCAAATAATACATATGTTTTTAATAACATTAATGATAAATATGAAATTGCAACGTCCTTAAGATTTTATACTACTGATTATTGATATATAAATAACTATTATTCATATAATAATAGATATTATTGATGTCGGAATAGGGTGTCTACAAATTTATTCAGATCTTGAGTGTACAAAATTTTCTGAATTGTAAATTATGATACATCTTGATGTTGAGCATCTCCTACTTGAAATGATGGGACAACAATGAATTGTAATTGGCATGTTAAACCAGATTGGATGTCAGCATATTTATGAGGGACATGTACTGCTTGATATTATACAAATACTTATACTTGAACATGAAGAGTTACATATACGTTCTGATCAAATATCTGAAATCAAATTCAACCCAAAAAATGGGATACTAATACAAGTTCATTTATAAATTATTGAGTTGACTGAGTAGATTATGATAGTACAAAAAAGGTATGACAATGGTAGAATATTTTATATTTTTAATAATTTTAACACTATATTATTTAGATTTAAAAAAATTGAAAATTATTGATTTTTAGATAATATATGTAACATATTACCAATAATTTGATAATAAATGCAATATAAAATTCCTGTACAGATTGAAAATGAGGATCCAATTATGCTTTGACTTAGTTTAAGACAACTAAGTATTATTATGGTATGAGGATGAATTGCATATTGAATATTTAAAAAATTAGTTGTAAATATACCGGCTGAAATAGCATTAATACCGACAATAATTATTGTAATAATAACTTTATTTATTGCGTTGTTTAAAAATTCTGGAATGACATTTATTCCTTTTGTTATGTCATTTATAAGATATAAAGTAAATATTCCTGAAAGAACTTGGAGAGTTTGAGTTGATAGTTATTCTCCTATGGATATATGATTTCTATCACAAAATGAAATTATAGAAAAAGAAAATATAGATTTCCAAACAAAAATGGATAAAATTAAAGAACTTGATGAAAAATTAAAGAAAATCTAAATTTAGATAAGACTTAGTAAACATAAAAAAGTTCATAAATTTTTAATTTATAATCATAAACTTAATGCCAGTAAAAACAAAAAATACTCAAACAAGTGATTCTGCTACACAAAGATATCTACCTTTTTCACAAATTAGAGAAAATGTTATGGTAATGAAAGATGATTCTGGTAGAATTGTTTTGGAATGTTCAACTATAAATTTCTTGCTAAAAAGTATGGATGAGCAAAATGCAATTATCATGAGTTTTCAAAGATTTTTAAATTCTTTAGATTTTCCTATTCAAATACTTGTTAGGTCAAAAAAACTTGATATTGATTGATATTTAAAGAAATTAAATGATATAGCCATAAAACAACAAAATTCTCTTTTACAGAATCAAACATATGAGTATATAGAATATTTAAAAAAACTTGTTGAAGTAGCTCAAATAATGAAGAAGGAATTTTATATAATTGTTCCTTATGATAATGATGAATGAAGAAGTGTTAGAGATAACTGATTTATTTGAATTTTTAAAAATTTTTGGGCAGCAATAAATAGTGCAACAGATATAATTAGAGTTAGGTCTCAAATCAAAAATTTTACTAATATAAAAAAATGATTAGTTACTAGAGTAAATGTAATAAAAACTTCTTTAGAAAATATAGGAATAAAAGCTAAAGAATTAGAAAAAGATGAGTTGATTAAATTTTTAACTGATTATTATAATCCAAGTTTAGAAAATCATACAACTGTGAAATCATCTACAAAATCTTATAATGTAATTTAATATATATGAGAAAATTATTTTTTGTACTAATTGCTTTTTTATCTAATTTTTATACAAAGACATTTGCTGATACTTGAATTTTTTGATCTTGTGTAGATCAAAATCAAATTAGAACCTGAGATATTCATATTGAAACAATCCCATGTGTTATAAGAACTTCAATAGACTTTTTTATGTGAATTGCATGAACTATATCTATTATCTTTATTATTATCTGAGCATATCAAATGCTTTTCTGAAGTTTACAAAAAGATGTTACAAAGTGAAGAAATACTATTATCTATTCTCTTGCATGATTTGCATTAGCAGCCTGTAGTTGGCTTATAATTAAATTTATCTTGGATAATTTTGGATAGTTTATTAATATAAATCATTAACAATGAATACAATTTATTCTTGGAAATTTGAGGACAAAAAAAATAGATGAGCTTCTTGGTATACTATTGCTTTATCAATAGTAGTTTGACTAGCTATTTGGGGATTTTTAACAAAACAATATTGAATGAGTTTTATTGTTCTTTTAGTTGCTTGAGTTTTTTATTTTTTAGAAAATAATTCAGAAGATGAAGTTTCTGTTTTTTTAACTGATTTATGAATTCAAATAGGGCAGTCATTTTATGATTATTCAAAAATTGAAAATTATACATATATTTATGATAATTCAACTCCTATATATCTTAGGTTATCAATAAATAGAACAGGAATAAAAAACATAGATTTAAAAATCAGTGAGAAAATAGTTTTAGATTTGAAAAACATATTACCAAATTATATAGAAGAAAATCCTAAATGAGAATTATCTTTTGTTGAGAAAATGATAGAAAGATTAAAACTGTAGTTAAATATTATATTCGTTTATAATGAAACTTATGAAAATACTTTTTTCAATTATATTAAATGCATTAATTTTATATATAATTGTTATATTGCTTTGAGAAAATACAAAAGAGTGAATAAGTGCATGAGTAACTCTTTGATGTTGAGAATCTTGTTCTCCAAATTCAATTGAAGCATGGAAAACATTTTTAATTTGATGAATTATACTTTGACTTATAAATATTTTAGTTAAACCAATTCTAAAAATATTAAGTTTTCCATTATATATTTTATCATTAGGTCTTATTTGAATAGTTATAAATGCTATTATTTTATGACTATTAACATATGTCTTAAATGATATTTTACAGATTCCATGAGTTTGATATACAATTAATTCATGGGTGAATTTTATAATTGCAGTTGCAATTTTTACTATTTTGAATATGTTTTATTCACTTTTATTTTTTAAGAAATAATTTTAAGATGGTAGAATATTTAAAAATTTTTGAAGTTATAGTTTCAGTATTATTGATATTAACTGTATTAATTCAAAACAAAAGTGTTTCTTTAAACCTTACAAACATGTCAGGAGGGATGGCTCAAATTAAAAAAAGATGACCAGAAAAGGTTCTTCATATAGCTACTATTGTTTTATGAATTATTTTTATTTTAACTGCAATAGCACTATTTGTAATTTAATAGTTTTTAGTTTAAAATTCAGGTATTTCTGAAATTCTAAACTCTAATTTCTAAATTTTATCATGATTAAAGAAAATCTAGAAAAATTAAAAAAATACTTATTTTTTATAAGTTCATTTTTTCTATTAGCAAGTTTTTTACATATTTTTTATAACTATGTATACTTTGATGCAAAAAGTATACCTGTTAAATGATGAACAATTTCCGAATGAATAGTTGGAGATATTTCTCATTTTAATCCACTTATATCAACAACTGATGATAATAAGTATGTTATTTCTATCTTATATAGATCTCTTCTGAAATATGATGTAAAAGAAAAAAAACTTGTATGAGATTTAGCAAATTGTGATATAAGTAATTTAGCTTATGTAGAATGTTTCTTAGAAAATAATATTTATTGGTCTGATTGAGAGCCAATTACAACTGCTGATATTGTTTCAACTTACAATATTCTAAAAACAACAGATACAAATCCTATAATAAAATCTCTTATTTCAGAAACTACTATTGAGGAAAAAAATAATTCAGTTGTTTTCAAAAATACAAAAAAAGATATAAACTTTTTAAATGTATTTTTTCAACCAATACTTCCAAAAAATGTAATAGATAATTTATGAATTTCTGATTTAACTAAGCCTTTTTACCCAAGTAAAGAATCTATTTATTCAGGTAAATATAAAGTTGCATCTGTAAAGGAAGACAAGAATTTATGAATAATGGAAGTATCTTTAGAAAAAAATGATAAATACTTTAACAATCCTGTATATATAGATAAAATCATTTTAAAATTTTTTAAGAATTCAACATATCTTTTAAGAAACAAAGATTCAATAAACATATTTAATGATGATACAAATTTGATATGAAAATCTGTTCCTAGATTAGAACCACATTATTATACTTTACCAAAATACACTGCAATTTTTATTAACAGCGAAAAGGTAGTATCAAAGAGTTTAAGAAATTTTTTATTAAACAAAATAGATAAAGATAAACTTATAAAAGTGCTTTGAACTGATAAATATAAACAAGTTACAAATCCTTATTTAACAGAATACGTAATTGATAAAAATATAGAAAATAAGAATATAGAGTCAATTATGAAAGATAATTGATATCTTAAAAAACCTGAATTAGCAAAACTAATATTATGAGAAGATCAAACTACTACTGAATCAGGATCTGTAACTTCTAATGAAACAAGCACAACAAAGGAGCCAACTATTGATGAAATAGAGGCAAAAGAAAATACTTCTATAAATTATATTATTAGTTGATTATCTAAAAAATATACTTTTGTAACAGAGGATGATATACTTCTGAAATGAGACCCAAAAAATGAAAATCCTGATGCAATTTATATAAATGAATACAAGTTAAAATGATTTTCAAAATGAGATAATTATTTTTATTTTAGATTAAAAGAACAAACTTATGAAACAATAAAGGAATGAAGAAATGATTATAAAATTTTTTTTGAAAAAAACTGAAAGAAGACTTTAAAAGAAGAAATGATAGTTTTTTATTATAAAGATAAAAATAAATTAGAAAGTGCAAGAGAAGAATTTTATAAATCTTTTACAAAAACAGAAAATGTTATAACAGAAGTAAAAGAAGAAAACAAACCAGCAATAGATCCTGTAATAAAGGCAAAACTTGATGCAATTGATGATAAATATTTTTATAATAAAAATTTAGAGAAATTTTCTTTAAAATTAATGTACATTTGATGAGAAAAAGATTTAGCTGATACTTCTGAATTTATAAAAACAACATTATGAGAATATTGAATTGATGTTCAAGTACAAGCTATAAATTTATTAGATTTATCAAAATTAATTTCTTCATGAGCAAGTACAGAAAGTTATGATATGATGCTTGCTTGAATTAATCTATGATATTTTGATTTCAATATATATCCATATTTTCATAGTAGTCAGGCTAAACTATGATATAACTTTTCAAATATTAAAAAATTATCACTTGATATTATGCTTGAGGATATAAACTCTAATAAGCTGTCTTTAGATAAAGTTAAGGAATTACAAGACAAATCTTTAGCTATTATAAAAGAAGAACAAGTTGTAAAAACATTGTATACTCCTCTTGTAAATTTTCTGGTAGATAAAAATATTAAAAACTTTAAAATGGATTCTAGTATTCCTAATCAAGTTAGTAGATTCGATTATTTGTTAAATATTTATATTAACGAAAAAAGAAATATTAATTATGAACAAAAATGATTTATTGATTTTTTTAGGTTTTTATTAAAAATCATAACTTGATAAAAGATGTCAACTCATAATGATTTCAAAGAACATATAGTTTATCCTGCTTGGGAAGTAATAAGAAGTGATTCAAAAGTAAAAAAATTTTATTTTTTACCTGGCTTATTATCTATTATACTTTTAACTACACTACTAGTTTATCAATCAATTTATACTTACGTAGTAATATTTTGAAAAAAGGAAAAAGCTTTAGAAATAATTTTAGAGTTTTTTCATTCTTGATATTTTCTTGAAATAATTGTTTCAGCAATTATTTTTATGATAATTTATACTTTTTTAATTCCTATTTTTGAGTGATGACTTATAAAATATCTTGATGAAAAACATAATTGAAGATATATAAGTACGATTGATGCGTTATGATTAGGACTTGTTAGATTTTTACCACTTTTTGAATATAATAATGCATTTTCAGAATTTAAATATATAAGTTTATTGAATGCATATTTGTTCTTGATTAGATTTGTATGATTAGAATACATTGTATTTTTAAATTATGTAGTTTTGTGAGCTTTTTTAATATCAACTCTTATAAATGTTTTGTTTGCTTATGCAAAATATGAGATGGTTTTAAAAAATAAATGAGTATTTCAATCTATATGAGTTTCGGCAAAGATATCAATACTAAATCTGAAAAACACATTAAAATTATATGTTTTGATGTTTATTATAAACATTAGAGTTTTATTAAATTTCTTAATATTTCTTTTCTTCCCAATTTTATTTGCTGTAGCAATATCATATTTTACAACTAAACTTTTTCTTACGATTGCAATAATTCTGATATCGATATTATTTATTTTCTTTATATTTTTTCTTGGTTACCTCACAGCTGTTTTAGATGTATTTAAAACTTCAATTTGGTATTTTGCATATATTAATTGAAGAAAAAGATTTGAAGAAGATGATCATGATCATGGTCATGATGATAAAGCTGATAGTCATCATCATTAAAAAAACCGAAATTTATCATTTCGGTTTTTTTATTTAAAATCTATATAATATTTTGTGTAATATTTTTTAATCTTTTCTAAATTTTTCAAAACTTCTTCTTCATCTCAAACTCATAATTCCATAGGATCTACTTTTAAAGTAATAAATCAATTATAAGCATTAGCTTTTAAATTCATCAAAAAACTTTCTAATGGTAAATTAGATATTCATGAAATTTCTTTTCAAGGCAATAATCAATATTCATCTCATCTTTTGTCGCTAAAAAATACATTTTTCATGCTAGTTCAAAGAATTTTTGTTGCTTTTATTATATCTATTGCTGATGAATTATCTATATTCGCTATATCAAGACTTGAAAATCATGTTATATTTTTTAGTTCATTTAAAGGTATGTTTCTGTATTCAGGAATAATAAAAAGAATGTATTTTGTCTCTATGTTTTGAATTGCAATGTTGAAATTGAAGTTATTCTTTATTTCTTGAAGATATTTTGTAAACCAAGTTTTACTTTTATCACCAATATGTGGAGGGGAAAAAGTAACAAGTTGAACTTTTAACGCATCAGCAATTTCAAAAATCTTTTCAATTTTTACTTTTGTAAGTCATTTTGAAGGTACTGTTATAGAGTATACATTAATTCATGATTTTTCTTTTATATCTTTAATATAATCTACATCCCATAAATCATATTCTTTTAAATCCATGTATAAATCTAATCAGTCATAATTAGATTTCTTTCCAATTTGGAAGATTCTATGGATTCAATATCATTTTAGGCTATAAGTTGATAAAAGAAGCATTTATGAAATATTAAATATTAAATATAAGTGTTAAATAAAATGAAATAATTAATTTACAATTTCAAATTTAACATTTCTTTAATTTTATCATTTTTATTTAAAATATGCAATTTTTTAGCATATTTAAACTTGTTTTTTTGCTTATATGTTTTATATTTATGAAGTTAAATTTTAATAAATCAGTAAATGGGCTTCTTTGAAACATTTAAGAAATTATTTTCTCCAATAAAAGTAATACCAAGAGCATATTTTCAAAATATGCTAGAAGCTGTATATCTTTCAACTTACTTGATATTTACAATGGAGATATTTAAGCTTATTTTATGATCTATAGAGTACTGACAAAAACAAGATTTTAAAATATTACTATCAATATATTTCGTTATATCATTTTTTGTTGGGATTATACGTTTTACTATGTATAAAATGTGATGGGTTGATATAATGTATGAATGAAGAAAAGTTTGGTACAAGATATACTTAGAAAAGTTTATTCAAGCAGAATGAAATCAAGTTGAAAAAATATGAACCTGAAGATTTATATCTTTATTAGATAAATGAATACATGAATGGTTAGATATGACATTTTATTTAACTTTTTATTGACTTCAAAGTTTAATATTTATTTTATATGCAATTTTTTCAATTTTACGTGTTTCATTTTTTTGATGATTAATTAGTTTATTACTAATTTTGATCTGATGATATGTTGCTACAAAAGCAAATATATTTATGAGAGATAAAAGAATGCTTAGAAGAAAAGCAGAAAATGAAGCTAATCATCAAGCAGTTATAGCACTTATGTCAAAAAATGAATTAATGCAAAATAATTGATTAAAAACAATTTTATGAAAGATTTTTACTCATTTTGATGAGGCAAAAGAATATCATCATCCTGTAAATGTTTGATTTTTAATAATTGATGAATTTCCAAAGTTTATGTTTCTGTTAATTCGTATCTGAGTTTATATATATTTGTATAGCCAAATTTTGCTTCATAAATCATCATTTTCAGAATTGGCAATTTTTATAACAATTCTATCACTTATGGAGTTGTCTATGAATAACTTTTTACATTCACTTAGAGATGTTTTAAGACAAATATCATGAGTCCAACTTTTATGGGAAACTTTTGAAAATTTAACTCCAATAAAGTGATTTAATACTTGAAATATTTTTAAATCAAGAACAGACAAAATTATTTTAAAAAATATTTCTTATTGATATACAGATAAAAAAGTATTTGATAATTTTTCTTTGATTATAGAGTGAAATAAAAAAACAGCATTTGTTTGATTATCTGGTTCTGGAAAAACTACTTTAATGAAATTAATTGCTTGATATTTAAGACCACAGGAATGAATTTTAGATATATTTTGAAATGATTTATCAAAAACATCTTTAAAATCATATTTTACTGAGATTGGTTATTTAACACAAGAACCATCAGTTTTTGATTGAACAATTAGAGAGAATTTAGAAGCAAGTGTAAAATGAAAAGTTAGTGAAAAGGCAATGAAAGAAGCATTGAAAGATGCAATGTGTGATTTTGTATTTGAATTTGAAAAATGACTTGATACTGAAATATGAGAAAAATGAATTAGATTAAGCTGATGACAAAGGCAAAGACTTGCAATAGCAAAAATATTTATTAAAGATCCTGAGATAATTCTACTTGATGAGCCAACTTCAGCTCTTGATAGTTTTTCAGAAGAAAAAATAACTGAAGCTATGCATAGACTTTTTGAATGAAGAACAGTAATAATAATAGCTCACAGATTACAAACAGTAAAAGAAGCTGATGATATAATTGTGTTAGAAAACTGAGACGTAGTAGAAAGATGAACTCATAAAGAACTCATTAAAAAGAAATGAATTTATAATAAGATGCTTGAGTTGCAGAGTGGATTTTAAAATAAGATTAAAAAAACTAGAAAAAATATAAAATTAGATATAATACAATAAGTTGAAAGACTAGGAATCAAAGCTAAAAGGACTTTTTTAATCCTTTTTCTTTATTTTTTAATTTAAATTTATGTACAAACATAAACAAATAGAAAAAAAATGGCAAGATTTTTGGGGAAAAAATAATACCTTTAAAACAGAAAATGATTTTTCAAAACCAAAATATTATACTCTAGATATGTTTCCATACCCAAGTTGAGCATGACTTCATGTATGACATCCAGAGTGATATACTGCAAATGATATAGTTGCTAGGTATAAGCATGCAAATGGGTACAATGTTCTTCATCCAATGTGATGGGATGCATTTTGATTACCTGCTGAAAATTATGCTATAAAAACAGGTACTCATCCAAGAACTACAACAGATCAAAATATCAAAAACTTTAAAAATCAAATAAAATCACTTTGATTTTCTTATGATTGGGATAGAGAAATAGATACTACAGATCCGAAATATTATAAATGGACTCAATGGATATTTTTAAAATTGTTTGAAAACTGACTTGCATATGAACAAGATTTACCAATAAATTATTGTCCAAGCTGTAAAACTGGCCTTGCAAATGAAGAAGTTTTAAATGATTTTACTTGTGAGAGATGTTGAACAAAAGTAGAAAAAAGAAAGATAAAACAATGGGTTTTAGCTATTACAAAATATGCAGATAGACTACTTTCTGATGTAGATAAACTTGATTGGCCAGAAAGTATAAAAGAAATGCAAAGAAATTGGATAGGGAAAAGTGAAGGATGTGAATTTGAAATGAAAAAATTAGTAGAAAATAAAAATACAAATGTCTTAATATTACATTCATATATAAATTCATCATGAAATTTATTTCCTTTTTTAAAAAAAGAAATAGAAGATGAAAATATTGAAGTTATGATGCCAGATTTATTTTTTTATGATAAGAAACCTGATTTAAAAGAACATATAAATCAATTAGAAAAATATAAGGATAAAATTAATGAAAATACAATAATTATATGACATGGTTTAGGATATATTACAGCTCTAAATTTTATACAAGAGAACAATTTAAAAATTAAAAAATTTATTTGACTTGACCCTATATTTAGTTGAATTAATTTACATGATGTTTTAGAAAAAACTAAACAAGATTTTATTGATATTAATAGTGTTATTAGGTATTTAGAAAATAATATAGATTATGAATTAATAAATAAAAATGTATCTTCTTTTGAATTATATACTTCAAAAGATTATTCAAATTCATTTCTAGCTGAGGTTAATAAACATTATTTAAATAAATTTAGTAATACTTTATTAAAAGATTTTTGAATTAATACTAGTTATAATTTTTTTGTATCCCTTGGTTTAAGAGAAGCTAGTAAAGATAAATCTATAAGAGTTTATACAACTCGTATAGATACAGTTTTTGGAATGTCTTATGCAGTTTTAGCGCCAGATCATAAGGATGTTATGGAATTTATAACAGAAGAAAATAAAAAAGAATGTTTAGACTATATAGAAAAATCTAAACAAAAATCAGATCAAGATAGAACAGCAGATAATAAAGAAAAGACTTGAGTTTTTACAGGAAGTTATGTAATAAATCCATACAATAATGAAAGAGTTCCACTTTGGATAGCTGATTATGTACTTTGAAGTTATGGAACTTGAGCAGTAATGGCAGTTCCAGCACATGATGATAGGGATTTTGAATTTGCAAATAAATATGACTTAAAATATAGTAAAACAATATATACTTCTCAACAAAAGGATGAATATCTTTCCTATGAAAAATGATATGAAGAAGAAAAGGATATATGTAAGTGATTAGCAAATTCTTATTTAGATGCTATGCATTATTCTGAAATAGATCCTATGGATGCTGCTATGACTGAAGACTGATATGTCCTTCAATTAGATCTTAAAAGTAGTGCTGAAGCTAGGAAAATTTTAATAAAAAGAGCAGAAGATAATTGATTTTGAACAAAAAAAGTTAACTATAAACTTAGAGATTGGTTGTTTTCTAGACAAAGATATTGGGGAGAACCAATTCCTTTGATTCATATAGAACTAGAAAATCTTAAAAAATTACCTCACATTACTAAAATAGCAGAAGCAACAGATTTGAAATTAGCTTATATATTGAAAAGAGAGGCAAATAAATGAGAATCTTGTGACAGAGTTAGTTGTGGATGTGGACATATAAGAGAACTAGTAATTTGATGAAAAGTAGTTTCAAAAATTTATGATTGAATTTATACAAAAATAATTTGTGATTATAATTTACCACTTGAACTTCCACAAGTAGAAAATTATGAACCAAGTTGAGATGGTAATTCACCACTTGCAAAAGTTACAGATTTTGTAAATGTAAAATTAGCAGAAAATTTAACTTGAAAAAGAGAAACAAATACTATGCCTCAATGGGGAGGATCTTGTTGGTATTATTTAAGATTTATGGATCCAGATAATCAAAATGAACTTGTATCACCAGATGTAGAAAAGTATTGGTGACAAGTTGATTCTTATGTTGGTTGAGCAGAACATGCGGTACTTCATTTATTATATGCAAGGTTTTGGCATAAATTCTTGTTTGATATATGAGTTGTAAGTCATGATGAGCCATTTTATAGACTTAGAAATCAATGACTTATACTTTCTTATGCTTTTCAAAGAAAAAATTGATGACTTGTTGCAAATGATGAAGTAGAAGAAAAAGATTGAAAATTCTTTGAAATTAAAACATGAGAAGAGTTAACTCAAATTGTCTCAAAAATGAGTAAATCTTTGAAAAATGTAGTTAATCCAGATGATATAATTAATGAGTTTTGAGCTGATAGTTTAAGGCTTTATGAAATGTATATGGCTGATTTTAAGGATAGTGCTCCTTGGGATAGTAAAAACATAGTTTGAGTTAGAAGATTTTTAGATAGGATTAATTCTTTGTATACTTGAGAGTTAGAAAAAATAGCTGAAAATGATGAAAAATCTATGAAAATTTTACATAAGACAATTAAAAAAGTCTGAGAAGATATAGAAAATTATAAATTCAATACTGCAATTGCACAAATGATGATTTGTATAAATGAATGATTACCAAAAGATAAAACTTTGCAAAAAGAATGGAAAGAAAAATTTATTATAATTCTTCATCCTTTTGCCCCACATATAGCTGAAGAATTATGGCAATTACTTTGAAATAATGAAAGTATTTTTAATTCTAAATGGCCAAAATATGATGAAAAACTTGTAGTTGATGATACTATAACAATTTGAGTACAAGTATTATGAAAACTTAGATGAGAAATAGAGATTTGAGTAGATGAAGAACAAGCTTCAGTTTTAGAAAAAGCAAGAAATAATGAGGGGGTAAAAAAATGGTTAGAATGAAAAGAAATTATTAAAGAGATTTATGTTAAAGGGAAAATAGTAAATATAGTTGTAAAATAAAAAATAAATTTGACTTTGCGAGTAAAATAATTATATATTATACTAATTAATTATAGTTTAATTAAAATAAAAATGGTACAAACAATAAATGATCAAAGACTTGTAGAAGTTTTTAAAAAAGTACTAAATTCTCTTTGAGATAAAGAACAAAATGTAATTTCAAGAAGAATAGGATTAACTTGAGAAAGAGAAACTCTTCAAGGAATTTGAAATTCATTTTCTCCAAATATAACTAGAGAAAGAGTTAGACAAATCGAGGATAGCTGAATTAAAAAAATGGGTAGAATTATCAAAGCTACTGATTTAACTGTTATTCAAGATAAAGCTAGAGAGATTATTGAACTACATTCAGGACTAGTAACAAGAGATAAATTAATAAACACTATAATTAAAGAATTAGAATTAAAAAACAACATAAACTCATCAATTATTGAAATAGTTATACAAGCTGACTATGATATAGTAAAATCAAAACCTAAATTATGAGCTAGAACTTACTTTAGCGTTCCAAGTATTGGTAAAAAAGAAGTAGATTCTATACATATTGAAACTGTAAAAATATTGAAAAGAAAAAAAGATGTAATGGATAGAGAAACTTTATATAGTATGGTAAATGAAACTTTATCAAAAAATGTTAAATGAATAAACATTGTACTTATAGATAATGTTTTAGATGTATTTGAAGATATAGTTAAATGAGAAGAAACTCTTATTGGACTTGCTTCTTGGAAGATATTAAATCCAAAAACACTTAAAGATAAAGCTGTTTATGTACTTAAAAAAGAAAAAGTTCCTATGCATTTCGTAGATATTTCAAATAAAATTACTGAATATTTAGGAGATAAAGTAAAAGTTAATACAATTCATAATGAACTTATAAGAAATACTGATTTTGTTCTTATTGGTAGATGAATTTATGCTTTAAAAGAATGGGGATTTGTTCCGGGAACTGTTATAGATGTTATTGGAGAAGTTCTTCAAAAAAATGGGGAACCTATGACTACTGAAGATATTATAAAAGAAGTATTAAAAGTAAGAAATGTAAAGAAAACTACAATTTATATGAATTTGCAAAATAAAAAAGTTATTGAAAGAGTTTGAAGAAATTACTATCAACTTAAAAAATAATAGAAAAAATCGAAGGAAAATCCTTCGATTTTTTTATGCAAAAATTTTTTGTAATTTGATACTTTTTAAGTATTCTTATTTTTGTAAAAGCAATTTTAATTTTTTAATATTTTTATTTTGAAAATTTTTGTTTTTGATACAGAAACTACATGATTTATAGATAAAAAAGAATCAGATTTAGATAAACAACCTCATATTATACAATTTGCATGAATTTTATGAACTCTTGAAAATTGAAAATTTAAAGAAGAAAAAAGAGTAGATATATATATAAATCCATGAATTTCAATTCCTTATGGTTCAAGTTTAGTCCATCATATTTATGATATAGATGTTCAATGAAAACCTCTAATTTCTGATTCAATTGAAGAAATTTTATATTATATTAATACTCCTGATATCATAGTTTGACACAATATAGAATTTGATGAGGATATGGTAAAATTAGAGTTAAAAAGGCTTTGAAGAGAGTATGACTATAGACCTAAGCAAGTATTATGTACGATGAAAAACACAGTTGATTTTTGTTCTATTAAGTGAAATTGAGAGAGATTTAAATACCCAAAACTGTGAGAATTACATAAAACTATATTTTGAGAATATTTTTCATGAGCACATAATGCCTTAGTTGATGTTGAAAATACTTTAAAATGTTTCTTAGAGCTAGTAAAAAAAGAAGTAATTAAAGTTGAAGAGAGAAAAGAAATTGTGATGAGTTTATTTTAGTACTATAATCTAACCATTAAATTTATGAGTTATAATGATCTAATAAATATTGATGAATTTTGACAAAAAAAAGAGGAATTTAAAGAAGAAAGATGAGATGTAGCATTTTATTGTAAAGATTGTAGGAAAATAGTTCAAACTAATAGGCCTAATCCAAATTGATATAAATTTGTATGTAATGAATGTTGATGAAGTAATATTGCTATATGAACTTTTGAGTGATTAAAATCAAACTATAAAATAAAATAATTTAAAATAAAGAATAATAGGAAAATTTAAGTAAAAAATTTAAAAATATATACTTAAATTTATCGCACTATATTCTTTATTTTTTAGTTTTTTTAAAAAAAGATTTGCATTTTTATATACATCGTATATATTGTATATATAGATTTAAAAGAATAAGAGAATAAATAGATAAAAGTTTATACAATTTTTTCATCTTAAGTTATTTTTTTCTCATTAACTTTTATTCTATTTAAAATCTAAAATTTATAATTTAAAATTTCTAAATATGGATAAGAAAGAAGCTTTAGCTAATGCTCTATCAATGATAGAAAAACAATTTGGTAAAGGATCTATTATGCTTTTATGAGATCATAGTGCATGACAAAAAATTGAAACTAATTCTTCAGGTTCTTTAGGTCTTGATATTGCACTTTGAGGTTGATATGGTAAATGAAGAATAGTAGAGATTTATGGTCCTGAATCATCAGGTAAAACTACATTGACTCTTCATGCAATTGCAGAAGTTCAAAAAGCAGGTTGAAATGCAGCTTTCATAGATGCAGAACATGCTTTAGATCCAGATTATGCCAGAAAAATATGAGTTGATACAAATAATTTAATTATATCACAACCAGACTATGGAGAACAAGCTTTAGAAATAGTTGATTCATTAGTTCGTTCTTGAGCTGTTGATTTAATAGTTGTTGATTCTGTTGCAGCTCTTACTCCAAAAGCAGAAATAGAATGAGAAATGTGAGATAGTCATATGTGATTACAAGCAAGACTTATGAGTCAAGCACTTAGAAAAATTACATGAGTTGTAAGTAAAAGTTGATGTACTGTTATATTTATCAATCAAATTAGAATGAAAATTTGAGTTATGTTTGGTAATCCAGAAACTACGACTTGAGGTAATGCACTTAAATTTTATGCTTCTCAAAGACTTGAGATAAGAAAAAAAGATAAAATTGAAGAATGAGCTTGAGATTGAAAAACAATTACATGAAATAGAGTTAGAGTAAAAGTAATCAAAAATAAAATTGCTCCTCCATTTAGAGAGGCTGAGTTTGATGTACTTTATAATGAATGAATAAGTAAAGTATGAGAAACTCTTGATATATGAACTGAACTATGAATTATCAAAAAATCATGAGCTTTCTATAGCTACTGAGAAACTAAGTTAGGGCAATGAAGAGAAAATGCTAAACAATTTTTAAGAGAAAATGATGCTCTTGAAAAAGAGATTGAAGAAGTTATAAAAAATAGTTTATAAAAAAAAAGACTTTGTTAAATTTTTAGCAAAGTCTTTTTTATCAGTTTTCTTGCCTTTTTTTGCTTTTTGCTTATATTTTATGCATTACAAATTTAGTAAAATAAACAAAAAGTTTTTATGAAATATTCTTATAAAGTTTTAAAAAGTTATCTACCATTTTTAGAATCAGGGAAACAAGTTGCAGATGATATAATAATGCATACTGCTGAAGTTGAAGAAATACATTCTAAAAAGAAAGATTTTGAAAATATAGTTTATGGTAAAATTACAAAAATTGAAGCTCATCCTGATGCAAATGCTTTGAGAGTTTGTATGGTTGATGTATGAGAAAGTGAAGATGTACAGATTGTTTGTTGATGATCTAATCTAGAAGTTAACCAATGAGTTGCAGTTGCAAAGATATGAGCTAGTGTATTGTGGCATGGTCAGTGAGAACCAGTTATAATGAAAAAAACATCTATAAGATGAGTAGATTCTTATGGTATGATTTGTGCGTCTGAAGAAATATGATTAAAAACTAAATTTCCAGCAAAAGATGAAAAAGAAATACTTGATTTATCATCTATTAAAGCTAAGGTTTGAACTAACTTAGCAGAAGTATTAAATGAAGATGATGAAATAATAGAAATAGACAATAAATGAATAAATCATAGGCCAGATATGTTTTCGTATGTTTGAATAGCCAGAGAGTTGGCAGTTATTAACTGACAGAAAATATGATTGGAGTATGAAAAAAATGATTTTTCAAAAGAAAAAGATTTATGAATAAAAAACGAAATTCCAGAAGTAGTAAAAAGATATATATGATTAAAAGTTTATTGAGTTTCAAATATAGATTCTCCAGATGAGGTAAAACAAGTAGTTGAAGCTTCAGGAAATAATTCTAAATGATTGCTTGTTGATATAAGTAATTATTCACTTTATCTTTATGGTCAACCAACTCATTGTTTTGATGCTGATAAAATAATCTGAAATATAGTTATAAGATTTGCAAAAAATGATGAAGAATTTATAGCACTTGATGGGAAAACTTATAAATTATCAATTGAAGACATAGTCATTGCTGATAGTGAAAAGGTTTTGGCTCTTGGTTGAGTTATTGGTTGAGCTTTATCTGCTGTTTCTGATACTACAAAATCTGTAGTTATAGAGTGAGCAAATTTTAATCCAAAAACAGTTAGAAAAACTGGAAGAAGGCATGGTATAAGAACTGATAGTTTAAATGTATTTGAAAAAGATATTCCTACAGATTTATCTATTTATTGAGTAAGTTTAATTTATAGAAATTTAAAAAATTTATTTCCTGATTTAAAGATTGAATGATTTTCAGATATTTATCCAAAAAATCAAGAAGTTGTAAAAGTACCTTTTGATTTGAATTTTATAAATAATTTAATATGAGCAAAATATAATGAAAAGGAAGCTTTAGAAATTCTTGAAAAATTGTGATTAAAACTAGATTGAAAAAATTTAGTAGTTCCATTTTATAGAACAGATTTACATTATAAAGCCGATATTGCAGAGGAAGTAGCAAGAATTAACTGACTTAACAACATTGAAACTACAATTCCAAGAATCAACCTTTGAGCGATTATTCAAGATAATATTTATAAACTTAAAAATGATATAAGAGACTATTTTGTTGATAGAGGATTTTTTGATATGTATAATTATAGCTTTGTAAATGAAGAGTTAATGAAAAAAGTTTGATGAAACACTGAAAATTTAGTTCCATTAAAAAATAGCTTAAGTGAAGATATGACACATATGAGATGAAGTCTAATCCCAAACCTTATGTTATCTTTGGAAAAAAATATAAGGCAAAAACAGGATTTGAAATTATTTGAGTTTGAAAAAGTTTTTAAATTTGATCAAAATAAAGTTTTAGAAAATTATAATATTTCTTGAGTTATAACAAGTGAAAGAGATATGGTTTATTATGATTTACAAAAAGTTATTTCAGATCTATTTAAAAAAATTTGAGTGGATAACTATATGTTTCAAACTCCAAAGAATTATCCTACTTTTGTTCATAAGTGAAGAACTGCTAGTATTGTAGTTAGGGGGCAAGAAATAGGATTTATATGAGAAATTCACCCATTTATTGCAAAAAGTTTTGATATAAGTAGTAGAGTTTGATTTTTTGAGATTGATGCTGATAAACTAAAAAATATAATATACAATAAGGTAAAAGCTCGTGAAGTTTCTCAATTCCAAGAAAATAACTTTGATTTAAGTTTTGTTGTACCAAAAGATCTAGTTTGAAAAGATATTTTTGTAACTATAGCAAAAACAGATACTAAGGTTATTCAAAAAGTTGAACTATTTGATATATATGAAAATGAAGATAAATTACCTTGAAAGAGAAGTTTAAGTTTCAAGATATTTATACAATCACTTGATGAAACACTATCTGATGAAACAAAAAATAACTTAATAAAAAGTATAATTGAAAGAGTAGCTAGAGTATGATGAGTTTTGAGATAAACTTGATAAAAAACAAAAAATCATTATATTTAGCTTATCTGTTTTATAGGCTGCACGAAGCTTAGATTTTTTTCCTTACAAAAACAATCTATGAAAGAGGTTCCAATTTGTAATAGAGGGTAGGACTTATCCAAGGATACTTCTTCGAATCGATTACGGGCTTCTTTAATTCCTACTATAAGAAGGAATACAAAAATTTGCTTTCTGACCTTAAAATGGATGAAAATACAAAATAGAAAATGTAAGTGTTCTAATGAATCTTTATGTTTTTTATTTTGCATTTATATTATTAATAAAAATTTATGTTGCTTAGTGAAGAACAAATCCAAAAACTAAAGGAAGCTTGAGTTAGATACCCTGATGTAAATGAAACTTGTATATGATGTAGTGCTTGTGTTGCTATATCTTGAGACGTTTTTGATTTAAATGATGAATGAAAATCTGTTGTAATTGATTTACCATCATATGAAAATTTGTGAGTTGATGATTCTATAATGGCATGTCCTGTTAATGCAATTAGTTGGAAAAATTAAAAAAACAACAAAATAAAAGACTAGATTTATCTAGTCTTTTATTTTGTTGTTTTAGTATAAATTGCTAATATTATTGATAGGATACTAATTGAATATATGATAAAAATAATTTACATTATTAATTACCAAGAGGTTAATAAACTTGCAAATTTTCATTTTTTTATATAATAAAACAGATTTTAATATTTTCCTAAATTACAAAAATGGCAGTATCAAATGAAACAGTAATAAGCTTCAAATGAGTAGAGTTTTTTTATGATTTCAGAAAACCTATTTTACAAGATGTATCATTCAATGTTAGAAAATGAAGCAAGATAACTATAATGTGACAAAATTGAGCTTGAAAATCAACTATATTTAAACTTATTAACTGAAGCTTAGAAAAAAAAGCTTGAGTTATAAATGTTGATAAAAAATTAACAATTGCTACTTGATATCAAGTAGTTTTGCCTGAAGATAAAGAACTTACAGTCGGGGAGTTTTTTAGAAAATATTTTCCAGATAAAACAGTTTTTAATATAGATAAACAAATAGCTGAAATTCTTGATGTAGTTAATTTAAAAGCTCCACTTACAAAACACATTAAAGCATTTTCAGGATGACAACAAGCAAGACTTTTGCTTGCTGCAGCACTTATTCAAAATCCAGATATTTTATTACTTGATGAGCCAACAAATAATCTAGATAAAGATGGGATTTGGCATCTGACTACATTTCTACAAAATTATAAAAAAACAGTTTTAGTTATATCTCATGATGCTGAATTCTTAAATAGTTTTACTGATTGAGTATTGTATTTAGATGTTCATACAAAACATGTTGAACAATTTGTTTGAGATTACAATGATGTAGTAGAACAAATCAAAAGAAATATAGAAAAAGAAAATATGGCAAATGCTCGTCTTGCTAAAGAAGCACAAGCAAAAAAAGAGCAAGCAGAAAAATTTGCACATAAATGAGGTAAACTTAGACTTGTGGCAAAAAAGATGAGAGAAGCAGCTGATGAGATGGAAGACGATATAGTTGATACAAGAAAAGAAGATAAAACTATAAGAGAATTTACAATTCCACTTCAAGAAGAAATTGGTTGAGTGTTACTTAAAATTCACTCAGTTCATATAATGAGCCATGATGAGCCTATTGTTAGAGATGTAGAAGTAGAATTAAGAAAAGATGACCACTTACTTTTATCTTGACCAAATTGAATAGGGAAATCAACTTTACTTGAGAAAATAGTTTCAGGGAAAGAAGATGGATGTACTTTAACTCCTTGAGTAAAAATAGGTTATTATAGACAAGATTTTTCAAATCTTGATTTTAACCAAACAGTTTATGATTGTTTAAGAGAAGCAGCATGAGAAAATATGCCAGAACAAGAATTCAGAGCAACAGCAGCTTGATTTCTTATAAATTGAGATGTTATGAAAGCAAATATCTGAGATCTTTCAGAATGACAAAAATGATTAGTTGCATTTTGTAGACTAGTATTCTTAAAACCAGGTATTCTTATACTTGATGAACCAACAAATCATATAAACTTTAGACATATTCCGGTTATAGCAAAAGCACTAGATGAATTTAAATGATGAATGATATTAGTTTCACATATTGATGAATTTGTGTGGCAAATAAGAATTGATCAGTATTTAGATTTATAAAAATTTTAAAATTACCTTTAATAATAAATATTACATAGTTTGATTTCAATAAAAAAATTAAATTGATGTAATATTTATTATATTTAAACGTCATTATGAATGAAGAAATAAAAATATTATTGAAAAAATTATATGATGATAATGTAGATTCTTTGTATAGATATGCTTATTTTAAGCTTAATTCTAAAGATGATGCTTTAGATATTATACAAGAGGCATTTTATAAATTATGAGTTGAATTAAATAAATGAAATGATATAAAAGATTTAAAATCTTATATTTATCGTATAGTATCAAATAAGATTATTGATTATTATAAAAAAAATAAGCCGATATCATTGGAGGAGCATTTAGAAGAATTTTGAGATAATTTTTCTGATAATACTGATATGGAAAACTTAATTCATGCAAAACTAGAAGCAGAAAAAATTTATAATATACTTGCAACTCTTGATGATTTTGAAAAAGATATATTTCTATTAAGATTTATGGAAGATGTATCACCAAAGGAAATAGCTGAAATATATTGAAAAGATGTAAATACAATAACAGTTAGGTTACATAGAATAAAAGATAAAGTAAAATCCAAGTTTGAAAGCTCTTAATTTTAAAAAATTATGAATAATAAATTTAAAAATATAAAAAAATTACTTCATTTAAGTACTAAAGAAAAGGCTAATTTATGGGAAAAAATAGAAAGTAATATATTTTCTTATGAAAAAAATGTAAGAATATTAGATAATAGTAGTCTTAATAATTGAGAAATAATAAAAGATTCTCAAATTTTACATTTTAATAAAAAAAGTATGTTAGCTACTATTATTACAAGTTTACTTATTATGTTATCTGGATGAGTGTCTTTTGCCGCAGAAACATCTGTTCCTTGAGATTTACTTTATCCTATAAAAGTTAATGTTAATGAAGCAGTTCAAAGTGCATTTACTTTATGAGCTGAAAATGAAGCAAATCTTCAATTACATCTTATAGAAGAAAGAGTTAAAGAAAAGGCTGCATTAGAAGCAGAATGAAAATTAACTGCAGATGTAGATAGTGAGATAAAAGCTAGAATTGAGAAACATTCAGAAAATTTTGAAAAAGAAAAAGAATCAATTCAAAATAAATGAGATGATGAAGTTGCTAGTAAATTGGAATTAAGATTTTCATCACTTATAGATAACTTTTGAATACAAACTGCAATTCAAGCTTGAGGTGATGTAAATTTAGGTTCTTGATCTACTAGACAAGAAAGGGAAAGAAATGAAGAGAGAAATGAAAATGAATACAAAAATGAGGTTTCTAGTTGAAAAACTGATAATGAAAATGATGATTCAGATAGTATTTCTATATGAGTTGATGGAGCAGTAAATGTAGGTCTTTGAAATCGTAATGAGACTAGAAATGATGATATAAGAAATTCAGAAGATAATTATAAATGAGATGATAATAGTGTGAGAACAAATACATCTTTAAAGACTGAATTAGAAAATAACAATTCTGAAATAAAAGCTGATGTAAATACTGATTTATGAACTTCTTTAAATGATGATAAATGAGACTGAGAAGATGAATCAATTACTTCAGGGTTAAAAATAAAATGATGAGTAGATATTAAATAATAATCTGAAACTAAAAAAGACTATTAAAAATTTAATTTTTAATAGTCTTTTTTAAATATATGTTTTTCTTTTGACTTTTAAGTTGGATTTTATATATTTCAAATGATTATTAATTTAATATTTTTAAATATGACTACACAAAATACTTATCCAAAATCTATGATGCATTTTCATCTTTTATGATTATTACTTGTTCTTACAGCATATATAGTAATTTCTATGACAGATTTATTTCCTAAATGAAGTATTTTTCACAATGTTGTCTTACAAACACACTTTTTTGTAGGTCTTTTAGTACTTGTGCTTGTGTTTCCTCGTTTAATTTTACGTATGAGAAAATATAAAGAAATTCCTCCTATTACTCCAGAACTTACTAAAGTTAATAAAATTTTTGTAAATATTGGACATAAAGCTTTATATGTATGGATGTTACTTATGCCTTTATTTGGTTGGGCTTTGGCTAGTGCAACATATGGTAGTTTTGATATTTATGGTATTCAAATTCCTGGAATAGTACCTCAGAGTAGAGATAATATGATATTATTTCGTGACCTGCATGAAATGTTTTGAGGAATTGGTATGGTATTAATTTCATGACATGTAGCTATGGCCTTATGGCACCATTTTAAAATGCAAGATGATACAATTACACGTATGTTTCCATGGTTTAAATGGAGAATAAAGAAATAAAAAAAAGATTATCTTAATTTTAAGATAATCTTTTTTAATAATTTTTTGTTGGTTATTGTTTAAAGGATTAAAAGAGCAATTAAAGAAATATAAAATATATATTGACAATATGTAATATAATTTTATAATAAGTTTAAAATTTTAAAAAATTAGCCAATCAAACAAATGAATAGTTTATTTATAGATAATGATAATGTATTACAATTTCCTACTAAAAAAAACATAGTACCTCACGTAAATCAATGAGAAAATAATCTTTATAATGAATGAACTATTGAATTTCAATTAACTAGATGATTGAATCTTTTTAAACCTAATCAGAATCTTGCTGACACAAAATTACTTGTAGATAATAGATGAGAACTTATTAGAATAAATACAGATTTATTTGCTTTAGATTGACATGCTAATATATGGGAATTGGTAGAGTCTCCTGCAAATTCAGAAATTATAATAAGAGCTAGAGAAAAAGTTATAGATACTATTAATGATTTACCAGATACTTTATCAGAAAGAGTATATTCAGCTAGAGAAAAGATATTAATGTTAAATTGATTTAGAGATAAATTTGATAGTTTAGATGATTTAAAGTGAATAATAGAAGATTTAGAAAAGGAAGATAAAATAAAATGGGATGATAATAGTATGCTTGCTAGATTGCTTTTTGCTTTTGAATGACCATCCTCGTTAGATTTTGAAGAAGTAAGAAAATTAATTCCGTGATATATTCAAATAATTAGAAATATTTCGTGAGAATTTTTTTCAAAAGTATCAGATGAATTGTTTGAACAATTTGAAAGAGCTAATAATTTTTCACTTGAAGATTTAAAGAGAATTTATAAAGAAAGTGATTATAAAGCTTTTAGAAAGCTAAAATCTGATGTTGAAAGTTTTTGTAATGTCTATAATTATTGGGATTGAATATTAATTGTTTCAAAATGGGCTAAGAATGGCTATATAAATAATGTTTTAACAACTACTGGAAAAGAAATTGCATCATCTGTAAAGGATCCAAGATATTTGTTAAATGCAGATATAAATTGATTTTTTAATCATATATCAAATAATTTGCCAAATAAATCTAAAGTTGAAGTTTATTGTTGATGAAATGGAAGTTGAAAAAGCACATGGTTAAAATCAAGATTAATGATGCAATTATTTTACCAAACTTATTGAAAAGCTGCAATAAAAGATTCTGAATTAAATTTGAGAGATCAAATAGTATTTATTAATAGATGATGAAGTTGATATTGAGAAGATTTAAGTGCATTTTGAAATGATATAAAAAGAAAACTAATGGTTCTTATTCAAAATATAAAGAACTGATCTTTAGTTTTTTTAGATGAATTTTGATCTACTATTCCTGAAGAAGAAGCATATTACTTAATAAGAGCAATACTTGATTATTTGAACGATTATGATACAAAAATTTATCTGTCTAGTCATAATGAAAGATTTATAAATTGGTCATCAAAAGATAGAGATTCTTGAGTTTGTGTATATAATTTTAAATCAACTCCAGTAAAAGACTGAACAGTCAATTTTTCATATAAATTAGTTGAGTGAGTTGATAATTCTCATACTTTAGAAGTATTTAGAGCAGCATGATTACCTATGGAAATATTGAAAAGAGCTAATGCATTTATGTTATGATCTTATCAAGTCCCAAATTGATATAATATTTTACCATTTAAAGATATAGTTTCATATACTAGAGAAGAAAGAGAAAAACTAAAACAAGAAAATAAATGATTTGAATGATTTACTAGATATAATGATATGATTAAATTTCGTTATAAAGGTGATGAATCAAATTATAGAATTATAAGAAAATATGAACCTTTATGACATTGAAATAGACCAAACAAATATTACTCAAATGAAGATTTGTTTTTTTCAGCATATCATCCTGATTGTTTAGATCAAAGTGCGCCAGAATTAACTTTTGATTTTGTGAGATATTGAACAGTTAATTCATGGAGAATTGAAAATGATAATATTTTTAAAGCTTCCCATCTTGAATCAACTTGAATTAATGATAAAAATATTTTTTCATCTATAAATTGAACTCTTTCTTCACTTACTACATGGTGATTAACTAGTGATGTAAAAGAACTTCAAGAAAGGCAAAGATTTTTTGAGGAAATTTGAAACTGGTCTTATGATGATGCAAATAGAATATATAAAGATATAAATACTTTTAAATGGATATTTGCTAATTTTCAGGATTGATGAATTTGGTGACCTAGGCTTGATTTTAATTATGATGAATTAAAAAGATTTAATAAATCGTATTGGGAGTGATTTTTTAATGGAATAGAACAATATCTTGTTTGGGAATGATTTTGAAGAGTATGTGAATGGTTTCTTATACTTGTTGAGATGGAAGATAAATTAGAAAATTTACCAAAATGATTTAAAGAATCTAATAAAGAATTTTTATGAAAGTTACAGCAAACAATTAAATTAACAAAGAGATATAATAAAGCAGAAAAAAGAAAGGATAGTTGGAATGAATGATATAAAACAAGTAAAGAACTTGCAGAAAAGGTATGTGAGAAAGTAAAGAATTTACTTGTTGATTTATGGTGAACTGAGACAAAAACCGTAATTGAGCAAATGAAGCAAGTATACTCAGAGATTGATGCATATAGTTTACCAGTAGATATTCTAAATATGGATTCTGAGAAACGTAATTTGGTTGTTTCATACATAGATGATAGCAGAATTTTTCAACACGCTAATCCTAATTCTTCAGAGAGTATTTCAAATTGATTTTATTGAATGACTCAGCTTATACGTGCATTAAAATGAAGTTGAAATTTACTTAAACCATTACTTGATAAACTTAGAACCTTTGATAGTGTTCATGCTAATCAGTTAGCAAATTATTTAGAGGATTTTGTAACAGTACCAGATGTTGAAAACCTTGTTAATTTAGTAAAATTAAAAAGAGATAACCTTGAAGAGTTTAAAAATAGAAGAGAACATTATAATATAGATAGAGAACATTGATGAACTGCTATAATGGAATTGTTATGATTGATTGATATAGCAAATCAGATAAAAAAATTGTGATTGGTTAAAGTAATGTATAATAATACAGGGGAAGTAGATGTAAGAGAAATTAGTCATCCTTGAGTTGAAAAAACTAGGAAAGAACAGACTTGTAATGATGTTTATTTATGACAAACTCAATTTTTTGATATTCTTGAGTGAGCTACTATGTGATGAAAAACATTTAATATTCAGTCAATGCAATGGGTTATTAGACTATCTCAAAGTATTTGATTTGTTCCTGCTAAATATGCTAGTTTGCCAGTATTTGATTGATTAGTTTATATAGATAGAATACTGGAAGATGAAAAGAAAAAATTAAGTGCATGACAAAATGATGCAAAATCTTGGGTAGAAATAATTAATAGAATAAAAGGTTTAGTATTGGAAAAGTCTAAAAAATGAAGATACTGGTTTTCTATAGATGAGATGATATCAAGTGTACCAGCTAGATTTCAAAAATGATTAGTTGCTGCATTGTTAGAAGAGTTAACTGTATTATGACAAAAATGACAGATTTCTATACATAATCCAGAGTTAGTTTCAAATCTTTTAAAAAATAATCCTGAATCATATGTTGTTCGTCATCCTGAGGTAGAATTTGGAGAAAAATGAGATATTAAATACACTTATAAGATTGTTGATTGAAGAAGTATAGATAAAGATTGACATTTTACTGCTTATTCTTTAGAGACAGCTGAAAAGATATGATTACCAAAAGTTATTATTGATAGAGCAAGAGAATATAAGTTATGATTAAGAAAATAAATAACAAATAATAGTAAGTATTATGATAAAAAATAACCTCTAGAAATAGAGGTTATTTTGGTGTTTGTGGAAATGGTCGGTTATAGTAGACAGGATTAGAAATCAAGTTGAGGAATTTGAGTGCAAAATAAAATTGTAATATTATAGACTTTTTTTAATAGATATGGTAAAATTATCATAATATTATTTATTACAGTGTATAATATTATGAATTGATTAAAAACAGTATGGGATAATAAAAAGTCTTGATTATGAGATTCTACTGTTGTAATTGACTGAAAGAAATGTTTTAAATTATATCCTAGACAACATTTTTCACCTAGTGATATAGAATTTTATCAAGATGTACAAAATAATTTAGGCAGCTTTATTTTGATATCAAAAAAATGATTTAGATTTTGATTTTTTAAAAAGAAATTACATACAGTAAAAGTTGAATTTTTAAATTTATGACAAGAGCTATATGAAGCGAGTGATATTTCTGATAGATTAAGATTATTAGTTTCAGAGGTTCCTTATGTTGAATGAGAAACATTGGGGGATTTAAATGAAAAGTTTTTTAGTCCCGTAGATATAGATTTTTTAAGAAACTTAGTTAAATGAATAGAGGAATCAAGTTTAAGTTATTATGATACTTGAACAAATATGCCTTTTGGATATGACCCAATTCTTAATTATCAAATTAATCCTTATAATATAAAAGTGAAAAAGATTGATAGAGAAAATTGAGAGCTACATCTTATAATAACTGATATTTCAACAAAGGCATTTAGATTTATACAAAAAAATAAACATAGAGTGTTAGGATTGATAACTTAATAAGTTTCTAAAGAAAAGTTTATTTATGAATTTATTAAAAATTACTATAAACGTTAGAACTAAATAAAGCTCTCATTTGAGAGCTTTATTTGTGTAAAATGTACTGGTAGGTTATAGTAGACAGGATTAGAAATCAGGTAGAAGATTATAGTAAATTTAGTTGTAACTTAACATCGAACTTGAGAAAACAGTAAAAATTGATTAATAATCTAAATTATGTTAAAATAGAATAAATAATATTTTAGATAGATTATATGAGTTTAGAATCATTGAATAGTATTAAATCTATTAAAGAACAAAGAGAAGAATTATTAAAATTAAATCCAGATTTGTTAGCTTGAGTATATTCTATAGTTGAAGAAAAAGATTGAGGATTAAAATTAGAGTTAGCCGAAAATATTTTAACTTGTTATCCAAATCAGTTTCAAGGGTTAAGATGATTAAAAGATAATAGTGATATAACAATTATAAATTTATGAGCTTTAAGGAAGTGAAAAGTAGAAGTTTTTTTTTGAAATAATGTTGAATGAAAAAATTTAGTTTTATTATCAAATTGAGTAATAGAATTAGTAGAGGCTCAAAATAAAAATTGAGATATAAGAAAACATTTAATTTCTACTCTTAGAGATTGATGAGCTGTAGATGAGTTACAAAGAACAACTACAGCAGGTAGAAATACTTGAGATGATTTATATGAAGATTTAGAAAAAGAACATATAGAAGAGTCTCCATTTTTATGATATGATAGAGATGGAAAATTAGCTTTAGCAATTATTGATAATTCTGCAGAATCAATAGAAATATTAAGAGAATCTATAAAATTCTTTTTAGATAGAAAGTATTTAAAATCTTGAGACATAAATTATGAATATGCAAAAAAGAATTTTGAAAGAAACTTTCCTTGAATCAGTTATGATGATTTAAGAGCTATATTAATAGATATTATAGATAATAATAGAATATTTACTTATTCAGTAGAAGAAGAAAATTGATTTAAATGATTGTGAGATAATATGAAAGAAATATCATTATGAAATTCAAAGTGAAAATATTTTGTTTATTTTGATAAAGATAACAATACTATTGAATATAGATTGATAAGAACAATAACTTGATTTAATGGTTGATTTAAACTTTTATCTAAAAGACCCTCTAGATTATATTTAGAAAGTGAAAATCAATATCCTAGAATCCCAAGAGTAGAAAATGCTAGTAAATGATATGTTCCAACTGTTAAATATTTTAGGGATAAAGTTAAATTAACTATTTCAGATATAATAGAACTAAACTCTGAAGTAAATGAGTATGATGATCTTCCAGAAGAAGCTTACGAAAGGTATTTAGCAATTCCAGATGAAAAAAAAGAAGAGTTTTTAAAAAAATATAAGAAAAAATATAAATCTAGGAAACCATGAATTAGAAATAAAAAAACTAGAAAGTGGTTATTAGATTTTTTTGGAAGAAGTAATTTAAATCATTTCCCTGGTAATATTTTAATAAGATTGTTAGAATATATTGAAAATAAGAAAAAGTATGATGATTTAGATTGTAGATGATTTGTGTTGTTTTTGTATTCATCAAGCAATTTAAAGTATTTAGGATGAAATATTGATATATGAGATATTGTTTGATTTTGAGAGAGAAGTGTTTTTTATAATTGAAGACAAGAATTTAAGTCTAATCATTTTGGTATATATATATGAAATTGAAAATATTTATCAAAACTTTGAAGGTGACATGATAATGTAGTTGTAATGAGTGAAAAAAATTTACTTAAAATGTATAAGAGTCTTGATGTATGAAAATACATTACCTAAATTACTGTAAACGTTAGAACTAAATAAAGCCCTATTTTAAGGGCTTTATATGTGTAAAATGTACTGGTCGGTTATAGTAGACAGGATTAGAACTCAAGTGGAGGAGTATAAATATTAAATAAAAGAATAAGTAAGTAAAAGATTTGACAATTAGATATATTACTTATAATTTTTTTTAAATAATTACTCAAAGTAATTTTAATTTTATGAATTTAAATACAAGATTTTCTTCAAATTATGATGCTTCTAGCATTAAAGATAGAATATTAGGTTTACAATCGGCTAAACCAGAGTGAAGTGTAGTAATTTGTGCATATAATGAGGAAAAATATTTATTAAGTTGTCTTGATTCAATAAGTAGATTAGAGACTGAATTACCTTTAGAAATAATTGCTATTAATAATGCTAGTCAAGATAGAACTGTTGAGATACTTGAATCAATTTGAGTACATGTATTTGATGAACCTAGAAAGTGAATTTCATTTGCTAGAAGAAAGTCTGTAGAGGTTGCAAGATGAAAGATTATTTTTCAGACAGATGCTGATACTCAAGTCCCTAAAGATTGGATAGATTTACATTTATCACATTATCATAGATCTAATGATGTAGTTTGAGTCCATTGAGAAGCACATTTTGATAGAGTTCATAAACTATTCTATTTACAAAAGATATGAGTGATTACAATAATACAGTTATTAAAGTTTTTGTGAAGATATCCTTCAGAAAGAGTGGTATGAGCCAATATGTCATTTATAAAGGAGGTAGCTTTAAGTGTATGAAATTATACTTTGTGACAAAATTATCTTGAGGATGTTTGATTGTTTGATAAGATGTCTTCAAAAGGTATTATTGTAAACGATAGATGAATAAGTGTAATTACATCTGGCAGGAGATACTCATCAATTGATAGAATATTAAAGACAATACTAGATCGCAAAAAATCATCATGAAGTAATTGATTTCAAAGTATTGTAGATTATAGGTAATGAATGAACTTTTTCAGTTCGAGTCTACAATGGGTATCTCAAAAATGTAAAAAACTACACAAATAAAACCGCTTTAATAAGCGGTTTTATTTTAATGTTTATCTGGTCGGAGACGTGAGACTCGAACTCACAACCCCACGCTCCCAAAGCGTGTGCGCTAGCCAATTGCGCCAGTCTCCGAAATATATTGTAAATGGTGGGTATAGATGGAGTTGAACCATCGACCTCACGATTATCAGTCGTGCGCTCTAACCAACTGAGCTATACACCCAAAATTAATCAAAAATTACGAATTAAAAATTACAAATAAAGATTATTTAGAATTCGTAATTCGTAATTCGTAATTTAGAAATTATTTTATTTAATGGAGCGGGTAAAGGGACTCGAACCCTTAACCCTCTGCTTGGAAGGCAGATGCTCTAGCCAATTGAGCTACACCCGCTTGTTTTTACATTATCTTGCGAAGGATATCTTATAAAAAAACTTTTAAAAGTCAAAATTTTTTTTAAAATTTATTTAAGTTCTACACTTCAGCTCAAACTTTCTTGTCAGTTAACCAAAATTATTATGTCATCACTGTTTTTTGTTATATCAATTTTTGTCTTTTTTATATCTAAATTTACATATTTTTTAGGGACTTCTATTTTCTTATTATACTTTTCTTTTGCAAATTGGTATCAAATAAAAAAAGAACAAATTATTAATATAGTTGATATAAGTATTTTTAAGTCTTTCATAAATATAATTATTTTATAATCAGCTAATAATTATGTTACTTATTCTATAATCTAAAATTTATTTGTAAACAAAAAATTTCAAAAATAATAAAAATAACTATAATTCTATAAATCATAATCTATAAATTTAAAATTAAGATGATAATAGACTGAAAAAAAATTGCTAAGGAAATGTATGAAAAAATAAAAGATGAGATTCTAATAACTTGAAAGAAATTAAGACTTCAAGCTATTTTGGTTTGAAATAATTCATCAAGTTTGAGATATATTTCACAGAAAAGAAAGTGGGCGGAATATGTATGAATAGATTTTAAACTAGAACACTTAGATGAAAGTATAACAGAAGAAGCTCTACTTGGTAAGATAGAAGAATATAACAAAGATTCAAATACTACTTGAATTTTAGTACAACTTCCACTTCCATCTCATATAGATACTAAAAAAGTTATAAATTTGATAAATCCAAAAAAAGATGTAGATTGATTTCATAGTGAAAATCAGTGAAAAATTTTACTTTGAGATGATACTTGATTATTTCCTTGTACTCCAGCATGAGTTATGGAAATATTTAATTATCTATGATTGGATTTAACTTGAAAACTTGTAACTGTTATAGGGAGAAGTAATATAGTATGAAAACCTCTTGTTGCAATGCTTATAAATTCATGAGCTACTACAATTTGTTGTAATAGTAAAACAAAGAAAATAGAAGAATTTACAAAAATATCAGATATAGTTATATGTGCTGCTTGAAGTCCTGGGCTTTTGACTTTGGATATGATAAATAGTAAAACAGTTGTAATTGATGTTTGATTTACTGTGGTAAATGATAAAATTTATTGAGATGTTAAATTTGATGAAATAAATAATAATTGAAATATGATAACTCCAGTTCCTGGTTGAGTATGAGCTTTAACTGTTGCAAATTTGATGAGTAATATACTAAAAGCAGATAGGATACAAAATGAAAAATAGTTATTAATTAATCTTTTTTATGTCTAATAGAATTTTGTGATTTTTACTTTTACTTTGAGTTTTAGGATTTGGATATTTATTTTATCTTATATTTTTTGTAAGTTACACTTGAACTTTTGAAATTACTTCAAATGTTGATAATTATAGTGTAAAAATGTATGCAAAAAAAATTGCTCAAACATATAACTATGAGTGTAAAATGAATCCTTGCAAATTAGATAATATTTCACCATTTGATTACAATGTAACTATTTCAAGTCCTACATATAAAGACTATGTTTCAGAAATTGTCATAAAAGGAAAAACTATAAATACATTAAAAGCAGATTTAGTAAAGGATACTAAACTAAGTTATATTGAATCAAATAATGAAAATACTTCAACTTGAGAAATTATGAAAGATCAAATTGATGCAAAGGTTGATGATTTAAAATTGAAAAAATGAACAAATTATTTTATAAATTTAGTGAAGCTTGGATATTTTTATATAAAGACTAATTGAAATAGTTTAGATGTATATAGAAACATAAATTGAAAGGAAAATAAGTTAGGGAACTTCCCAAAAGTTTGAGATAATGATATGCAAATTTTACCTATTTATGGTAATACTAGTAATATTTTAATCAGTTTATGAATTGATAAATATATTTATAATTTAGATACTTCAAAGATAATTAATTTCAAACTGTCACCAAAACTGAATTATATAAAAATATGATCCTCATTTGATAATTATTTACTTGTTACAGATTTATGAACTTTTACATATAATTATGGGGATACTATTCCTAAATTCTTTTATTTATTTAAAGATTTTGTGTATTCTAGTTGAAGTTATATATGAGTTATCTATAAGGATGAAAAGGATAAATTTAGTAATTTTTCTTTAAAAAATAATAATAAAAATGTTATAATAAAATATAATTCTATAGATTTACAAAGAAAAATTATACTTGAAACTGATTTAAATGTAGCAAAAATAGTTTATGAATGAGAGGAAATTTATTTTTATGATTCAGAAGGGAAAAGATATAAATTAGAGAATTATTAAAAAAATAAAATATTTACTTTAAAAATAAATAAAAAATATTTATAAAATTAGTCAATTTAAAATCTTTGCAAAACACCATTAATTCTATAGAATTAATGGTGTTTTATAAAATTAAAAAATAACATATGCAACAAAACTCAAAAAAAGCCTTCACCCTAGTAGAACTAATAGTAGTAATAACAATACTAGCAATACTGTGAAGTATAGCATTCATATCACTGCAATCATACACAAAAAATGCAAGAGACGGACAAAGACTGTCAGATATAAATAATATAAGAAAAAACCTAGAACTATTCCTAACAGAGAAATGATTCTACCCAACACCAGATAATTGAGTAAATATAACATATAGTTGATCTACAGCATGGATCCAATGAACAGTGTGAGACAATGTAATAAAGAACCTACAGAAACTAAATAAGAAACCAACAGACCCACTAACACAAAATGAATATACATACAGTATAACAAACCTAAAGACAGAATACCAAATCTGAGCAATACTAGAATGATGAAGTATACTATGATATAACAAACTAATAAACCAAGCCAATGCAGCCACACCACTAAAGAAAGCAACAGCCATGGTAGTATGAACATATAATGAAAAGATACTAAAAACAAGTACATGATGACTAGACTATATACTAGCAGTACCAAGTATAATCAATTGAGATATCCAAGATGTAGACTTGATGAGTATAATAACAAAGAAACAACTAGTATACAATAACTATACAAACCTACCAGACTCATACAAGAACCTATGATATAGTATGACATGATGATTTGATTTCATACCAAATAAACTAGTAGTATATAGTTGAAGTACACAAGACCTACTACAAGATTCAAATAAACTAATACTGATAAATAACATTAAACAAGCATATATAAATACAATCGTACAATGAGAACCAACATACAAAGAAATCATAAACACTGATACAACATCAAATCAAGCTTGAGCTATAACACTAGTAAACAATTATCTATTAAATGGTATGTGATGACTACCAAAGATAAGTCCTAATAATCTTACACAATCAACATCACCACAATTAACATTTTTACAAAATTGTACTGCGACATGACAAATAATCTATGAAGATTCAAATTGATTAGAATTATGAAGAGTAAATAATACATGAACAACTATATCATGAAACCCATGATTAATAACTTGTGTATGACATATAGTAGTATGTAGTTGAAATGGAGTATGATATGTATTACAAGCATGTAATTTATGATCATCAGTAGTATGAACTTGAAGTTCTAGTTATTGAAATTATTATCAATGGGGGAATAATTGATGAACTTCATACTGAAATAAAACACCAAATACAACAGTTGTTAATGCATCAAGTTATGGGCCATGAAATTATTATAATTCAACTACATTTATATGATGAGCAAGTTTACCAAATCCACAAGATTGGACAAATCCACAAAATAATAATTTATGGTGAGACACAATAAATACTTTTATTGCAAGACAATGACCTTGTTCAATAGGTTATCATTTGCCAACTTGAGGGCCTGGTTGAGAATGGCAATTGATATATAATTCTTGATTATGGTGAAGTAGTGCACATACAGCTTTTAGTAATTCACTAAAACTTCCATTTTCAGGTTATCGTCGCCGGTCTGATGGGACTATGCAGGCTCAAAACATTGCTGCATATTATTGGTCAAGTAGTCCTGATGGAGTATATTCATATGTTTTAGCAGTATATACAGCTAGTTGAATATATCCGAATCTTTACAATATTCGTGCAGACTGATTTAATTTAAGATGTATAAAAAATTAATGCTACTTTCTTCAAAACTTTTTAAATTTATTTTTCAATCTTTTTACCTCTTTTTCTCAAAGCTTTTCCTCAAGGACTAAGTTTAGTTGTCATTCTTCATCAAATAAACTCATATCCATATCAATTCAGTGTTCTTCTTTGTATTTATAATCTTCATAATTTCAGTAGCTTACAATTAATTCAGAATTTTTTATAATCCATATATTTGTAGCAAGTTTATTTACAAAGTATCTGTCATGACTTATAAATAATATAGTTCAGTTGTATTTTTGTAATGCAGACTCTAAGGCTTCACGGGTATCATAATCTAAGTGATTTGTTGGTTCGTCAAGTATAAGTAAATCAAATTGTTTTTGTCATAAAATTGCAAAGTTTAACTTACTTAATTGTCATCCTGATAAATTTCAAGCTTTTTTATCTATGTCATTATAATCAAATAAATAATGTCTAAGAATTCAAATAAGTTCTTGATCGCTATAAGTTAATCAATTTGCAATAAAATTTTCTCTAATCGTTTTTTGTTTATCAATTTCTTCATGCATTTGGCTATAATAACCAATTTTTAGTCATTTAGCTTTTGAAAAATATCAATCTAGAAAATCAATCTCTCATAATATACTTTTTATAAAAGTTGATTTTCATACTCAATTCTCTCATACAATTCAGATTTTTTGTCATTCGTATAAAACTAAGTCGTTAATAAAAAATAATGGTTCTTTTCTTCAAATAAATATTTGTTTAAATGTAAGTATTTTATTACTACTTTCAATTGCTTTATCAAAAATAAACTTAGCTTTTTGAGGAATAAATGGGGGTTCAATTTTCTCAACTTTCTCTATCATTTTTTCTCTAGATTTTGCCCATCAGGCACGACTTCAAGCCCTAAATCTATTTACAAGTCAAACTTGTTCTTTTATCCATAATTCTTGTCTTTCAAATTCTTCTTGTAATTTTGCTTCTCTTTTTTCTCTTTCAATTACATAATCACTATATTTACAATGATAAAAGTTTATTGGTCTAGGTCATTGTATCTCAAAAGTTTTATCACAAGTTTTATCTAAAAATTCTCTATCATGAGATACTATTAAATATCATCATTTCCATTTATTTTGTAAATAATTTTCCAACCATTCCAAACTAGCCATATCTATGAAATTTGTTGGCTCATCTAAAAATAATATATCAGGAGATAACATAAGAACTTTTGCTAATGCAACTTTTGTTCTTTGTCATCAACTAATCTCACATAATTTTGATTTAAGTAAGTGAATTATTCAAAGTCATGAAGCAACCAAGTTTATAATTCAGTTATAATTATATCCTCAAAAGTTATTAAATTCTTCAAGAGTATTGGTATAAGTATTTAAAACTTCATCAGAATTACAAACTTTCATTTTTTCTTCAATTATAGATAATTCTTTTTCTAATCTATTTATATCTATAAATGCATCTTTCAATTCTTCATACACAGTTTTATTTTTATCATCATTATAAATTTGAGCGAGGTATCATAAGCTCATTCATCAGATATTTTCTATTATTCAATCGAAATCTTTGATTTCTCAAGTTATTATTTTTAATAAAGTAGTTTTTCATACTCAATTTCCTCAAACAATTGCTATTCTATCATTTTTATTTAAGGTAAATTCAATATCTTTTAGTATAATTTCTGAATCAACTTCATATTTGTTGATTTTTATTTTTAAATGTTTCATTTTAAAATTTAATAAAAAATGGCAATATAATTAGTACAATTCATATAACTAATAATAAAGCTATATTTTGTACAAAATATGGATATATACAAAGTGCAATTCATGATAATAAGAAAGAAAAAGCAGATTGATTTTTTCAATAAACAAAGTATCAAGCTCAAAAAGCTCAAGTTATTACATATATCATTAAAGTTGTTGTATCCATAATATATATTTAATTTATATTTTTAAAAAGATTAGTTATTTTTCTATGTTTTACAAATTATTATTAAAATAGTTTGATATTTTTAAAAAAAGATTAAAATGAGAATAATTCTATTTATTTTTTAACTTTAAAAATATGAGTAATATAATTGAGGCTTTAAATTGGAGATATGCAACAAAAGTTTTTGATAAAACAAAAAAAGTTAGTAAAGAAGATTTAGATGAAATAATAGAATCTTTTATTCTTACTGCATCATCATACTGAGTTCAACCATGGAAATTATTAGTTATAGAAAATCAAGATGTAAAAAATTCTTTACTTGAGGCAAGTTATTGACAAGCTCAAGTTACAGATTGTTCTCATTTGTTAGTTCTTTGTAGATTAACAAATATTTGAAATAGTCATATAGATAAATATATGGACTCAACATCAAAAATAAGATGAATACCAAGAGAAAGTTTAAGTTGATTTGAAAATTTAGTTAAATGATTTATATGAAGTTTAGATGAAACTACAAAATCAAAATGGGCTTGAAATCAAGTGTATATAGCTTTATGAAATCTATTAACAGTTTTAGCTATGAAAAAAATTGATTCATGTCCTATGGAGTGATTTGTTCCATCAAAGTACGATGAAATTTTAAATTTAAAAGAAAAATGATTAGCGTCAGTACTTGTTCTACCTATAGGATATAGGAGTGAAGAAGATAAATATGCTAATTTAAAAAAAGTTAGATTTGATATGTGAGAAGTGGTTGAAATTATTGATTAGATTTCTTCTCTTTCTTTTCTAAATCTAATAAGTAAAGTCTAAGTCATTCAAAATTATCATCGCTTATAAAATCTTTTATTTTTTGTTTTTCTTCTTTGTATTGAGAAGTAAGGTTTTTTCTGCTGTCTACGAATTTATACAACTCCCCTAGTTTGCTTTTTCATACTTTATTTAGAGTATCTCACTTACTATCATATATATTTGTATTACTTGGATCAATTTTAATTCACATATCGTATGTTTTAAAAGCCTCCTCGAACTTTTGTAAATTGTCTAAAGATATTCATTTGTTATTATAAGCATCGATATATTCAGAATCAATTTTAATAGCTTTATCATACATTTTGATAGCCTCATCATATTTTTTTAATTCATCTAACGAAAGTCATTTGTTATTATAAGCATCGATATATTCAGAATCAATTTTAATAGCTTTATCATACATTTTGATAGCTTCATCATATTTTCTAAAGATATTGCTTAAAATATTTCATTTATTATTATATGCATCAGCATTATCAGGATCAATTTTAATAGCTTTATCATACATTTTGATAGCCTCATCATATTTTTCTATTTTTTCCAACACAAGTCATTTATTGTTGTATGTATCAATATACTCAGAGTCTATTTTAATAGCCTTGTCATACATTTTGATAGCTTCATCATATTCTTCTAATTCGTCAAATGAATTTCATTTATTATAATATGGTTCAACATAGTTTGGATCTATCTCAATTGCTTTATCATACATTTTGATAGCCTGACTATATTTTCATAAAGAGTTTAATGAGCTTCATTTATTATTATAAAAGTATGCTTCTTTAGGATTTAATTTAATAGCAATATCATACATTTTGATAGCTTTATCATACTCTTCAAACGAGTCTAATATGTATCATTTGTTATTATATGCATCAGGATCATTTGGATTTAATTTAATAGCAATATCATACATTTTGATAGCTTCGTCATATTCTTCTAATAAATCTAAAGCATATCATTTATTGTAATATAACTCTCAGTCATTAGGATTTAGTTTGATAGCGATATCATACATTTTGATAGCTTTGTCATATTCTTCTAATTCATTTAAAATAAATCATTTATTATTATAAGCATCAAAATATTTAGAATCAAGTTTAATGGCGGTATCATACATTTTAATAGCTTCATCATATTCTTCTAATTCTTCTAGTACATTTCACTTATTAAAATATAAGTCAGGGTTATTAGGTTCTAGCTTAATGGCAATATCATACATTTTAATAGCATCTTCATATTTTTTTAATTTTTCAAGTATATTTCACTTATTATTATAAGGATCAGGATTATTAAGATCTATTTCAATTGCAATATCATACATTTTGATAGCATCTTCATATTTTTTAAGTTCATTTAATGAATCTCATTTGCTTATATAAATATAAGAATCATTTTGGCTAAATTTTAGGGCAATATCATACATTTTGATAGCATCTTCATATTTTTTAAGTTCATTTAATGATATTCATACATTATAATAAAAATCTGAATCATTGGGATTTAACTTAATAGCAATATCATACATTTTGATAGCATCTTCATATCTTTTAAGTTCATTTAATGATATTCATATATTATAATAAAAATCTGAATCATTAGGATTTAACTTAATAGCAATATCGTACATTTTGATAGCATCTTCATATCTTTTAAGATCATATAATGAATTTCACTTATTATTATATAAATATGGATCATTAGGATTTAACTTAATGGCAATATCATACATTTTAATAGCCTCATCTAATTTTTGTTGTTCATGTAGAACTAATCATTTATTGTAATAAAAAGCGGGTTCATTAGGATTTAGCTTTATCGCAATATCACACATTTTGATAGCTTCATCATACTTTTTTAATTCTAATAATGCGCTTCCTTTATTAGAATAAAAATCATAATCATTAGGATTAAGCTTGATAGCATTATCAAACATTTTAATAGCTTCATCATACTTCTCAAATTCATGTAGGGCTAATCATTTATTGAAGTAAAAATCTGCTTCACTAGGATTAAGCTTGATTGCCATATCATACATTTCAAAAGCCTCATCAAATTTTTTCAATTTTCTTAAAATAAATCCCTTTGTGTTATAGGCATAATGGTATGTAGGATCTAGTTTTATTACAATATCATACATTTTAAGAGCATCATTATATCTTTGTAATTCATATAATGAATTTCATTTATTAGAATAAAGGTCTGACTTATTAGGATTTAGTTTTATGGCAATATCAAACATTTTAATAGCTTCATCATATTTTGTTAATTCATGTAATGCTAATCATTTATTAGAATAAAAATCTGAATCATTAGGATTTAGTTTTATAGCAATATTAAACATTTCAATAGCATCATTATACTTTTTTAACCTTAAAAAAATAGTTCATTTGTTATAATATGAATCAGCATGATTAGGTTTCAACTTAATTGACTCATCATACATTTTTAAAGCTTCTTCATATTTACTTTGTTCTGTGAGAGATACTCATTCAATAAAAAAATTATATGCATTAGGATATTTACTATCTTGAATATATTTTTTTTGTATGTTTATTCTATTGTTAGTTCTTCTTGTTTTATTATAATTTTGGATTGATTTTTTAATTTTCATAGAAAAATTATTTTATATAAATAAAAATTTAATGTAATTATATAAATATATAGTATAATTTCAAACGTAATTTTATATTATAATCATATAAACTTTCTTTTGCATTTGATAGTTTTTTTTGTAAAATACTCAAGCTTTAAAACTAATAAATATATAAAAATGTCGATTAAAAAAACACCAAAAATGCAAAATTTTAAAATAAAAAAACCAAATAACTTTAAACCTATAATTTCACTTTTTATACTTGCTTTGATTTTAGCTACAATATTACCATATTTAAAAGCATGACAAACATATAAAGATTCAGAAATATCATTAAATCAATTAGAAAAAAAGTTTAATTCAGGATCATATAGTGAAATTTTAATTGATTGAAATAAAGCAATTGCTACTCTTTCTTGAGCTAAAGTTTTTGAGAATTGAGTTGAAAAAATAACAAGAGATATAGTTGTACTTCCAGCAACTGATTCACTTAATGAATTATGATTAAAGAATCCAGAACTTCAAACAAATATAATTGTTAAAGATAATTCATCAGATAAGTTTTGGTCTGAAATGTTACCAACAATAATTGGGTTTGTATTATTTTTTGTAATTGCAATATTTTTGATTTCTAGAATGTGATGAATGGCAAATAATGCTATGACATTTGGTAAATCAAGAGCAAGACTTTACGATAAAGATAAAGATAAGATAATGTTTAAGGATGTTGCATGAGCAGAAGAGGAAAAAGAAGAACTACAAGAAGTTATAGAATTTTTGAAAAACCCTAAGAAGTTTAAAGATTTATGAGCTAAAATTCCTAGATGAATACTTCTTGTATGACCTCCAGGTACTGGTAAAACAATGTTAGCTCGTGCTGTTGCTTGAGAAAGTAATGTTCCATTTTTAAGTATTTCTTGAAGTGAATTTGTTGAAATGTTTGTTTGAGTTTGAGCTTCACGTGTAAGAGATTTATTTGCAAATGCAAAAAAAATGGCTCCTGCAATCATATTTATAGATGAAATAGACGCTATAGGGAAGAAAAGATGACCAGGTAATGGATGATGACATGATGAAAGAGAACAAACTTTGAATCAAATTCTTACAGAAATGGATTGATTTGATAATGATACAAATATTATAGTTATGTGAGCTACAAATAGGGCAGATGTACTTGATAAAGCCTTACTTAGACCAGGTAGATTTGATAGAAAAATAACTGTTAGGCTTCCAAATTTAAACGATAGAGAACTTATTTTAAAAGTACATACTGAAGGTAAAAAACTTTCAAAAGATGTTGATTTAAGATCTTTAGCATCATCAACTGTATGATTTTCATGAGCTGACCTATGAAACTTAATAAATGAAGCAGCTATAATAACAGCTAGATATGATGAAAAAATAATTACAAATAAAAGAGTACAGGAAGCTTTTGAAAGACTTGTAATGTGACTTAGAAAAAAATCTTTAGTTATGAATGAACAAGAAAGAAAAGTAACTGCATATCATGAGATAGGTCATGCCTTGGTTTGAAAAATGCTTCCAAATACTGATCCAGTTCATAAAATAAGTATAACTCCTAGATGATGAGCTCTTTGAGTAACTTGGTTTATGCCAGAGAGAGATGAAATTCTTACTTCAAAAGCAAAATTTCTTGATGAACTTGCAACTCTTTATTGATGAAGAGCTGCTGAAGAAATCTTTTTTGGTAAAGAATTTATTACAACATGAGCTTCAAATGATATAGAAAAAGCTACAGATATAGCTCGTAGTATGGTTACTCGTTATTGAATGTATGATGATATAGGTAGAGAAAATTTTGCTTGAGAAATGATTTCTGGAAATCATTTATGAGTTGAGGCTGATAGACCATCATATAGTGATAAAACTCAAGAGACAATTGATAAAAGAGTAAAAGAAATACTTGATTCAGCATATAAAAATGCAATTGATTTAATAACAAAACATAAAGATTTACATATAAAAATAGCTGAAGATCTACTTCAAAAAGAAGAAATTAGTAGGGAAGAGTTCCTTTCTTATTTTGCATAATAAAAAACTACTTGACAAATAAATATATTACTATATGATTTAAAAATCAATTTAAATTATAATTTGTTTAATATAGTAGAAAAATTATTTATATGATATTGAGAAGTTAATTATTTTTAAAAATATGTCACATTCAAAATTATGTATTTTTCCTAAGTTATCTTTGGCAAATACAACTATGGTTGAATCTTCTAAAGTTATGGAAAATTTTGATAAAGAAAAAGCTAAATTTAGGAGAAAGTTATTAAAAATTATAAGTTCAATTAGTGCTCAATTAGAATGTTTATGATCTAGTTTACATACACTTACAGATGCTAAACGTATTGAAGTTGAAACAGTTATGAAGGAACTAACAAGGAGACAGAATGAACTTTTGTCATTATTATAATAAAAAGAGAGAAAAATTAATTTTTCTCTCTTTTTATTATCCTTCAACTATTACTTTTTCATTACAAAAAGTTTTTATTCATCTTTCTCAAAGTTCTTTTCAATATCAAGTATTTTTTATTCATCCATAAGGTAAAAATGGATAACTTGTAACTATTTTATTAATTCATATGTTTGAAACTTCAACTTTTGAAGCTATATAATTCATATCTTCTATATTATCTCAGAAAATAGAACATCAAAGACCATATTTTGAATTATTTGCTAGTGAAATTACATCATTTATATCTTTTGCTTTGATTACTGCTGCAACTGGTCAAAATACTTCTTCATCAAAAACAGGCATTCAAGGTTTTACATCATAAACTACAGTTGGTTCGTAAAAGTATCATTTTCTATCAATTCTTTTTCAACCACATGCAAGTTTTGCTCATAGCTCTAAACTTCATTTTATCATACTATCTATATCGGCAATTGCTTCTTCTTTAGCTAAAGGTCAAATTTTTGTAGTTGTTTCCATAGGATCTCAAACTACAGTATTTTTCATACCTTCTGCAAATCATTTTACAAACTCATCATAAATTGATTCTATAACTATAAATCTTTTTGAAGAATTACATTTTTGTCAACAATTAGAAAGTCTTCATGTTAATGCAAATTTTACAGTTTTTTCTACATCATTTGTATCAAGAGCGATAAATGGATCATTTCATCAAAGTTCTAAAACTGAAGGTTTTAAATTTTTTCAAGCTAATTCTCAAATAGTTCTTCATGCTTTATCTCATCCTGTAATAGTTGTTCAAACAATAACTTTATGACTTATTATATATTCTGAAAAACTAGCTGGAATTAGTAGATTTGTGTAAACTCATTTAGGGAATCACGCGTCTAAAAATAATTTTTCTAAAGCAATTGCAACTTGTGGAACATTTGAAGCATGTTTTACCATAACTACATTTCAAGCCATTAAATTTGGAATTGTACTTCTAAGTACTTGATTAACAGGGTAATTCCAAGGAGCAACACAGTAAAGTACTCACATTGGTTGGTATTCAATTCTTCATTTTATTCATCATTCTTCAAATCTTTTACTTTCTAGCATTTTTGGTGCATTTTCAGCAAAATATAATACATTTGACATAGATTTTGAAACATCTCACTGAGCATCAGTATAAAGCATTCACATTTCCATTGTATCTAGTTTTGCTAATTCTTCTTTCCTTTCACTCATTAGATTTACCAAGTTTTTCATCAGATTTCATCTTTCTTCAAAACTTGTGTTTTTCCAAGAATTAAAAGCATTGCTTGCTTTTTGTATTTTTTGTTCTAGTTCTTCTTTTGTAATATATGGAACCTCAAAAAGTAGTTCTCAAGTTGTTGGGTTTATTGTTTTTGCTGACATAAGTAATTTAAATTAAATAATATTATTTTTTATAGATTGAAATCATTCAAAATGAATTTCTGGATTTTTTATGTCAAAAATCTCTAAAACTTTGTATTTTCATCTCGTCCAAATTTGTCAATTCATATTAAAATGAGTTGCTTCTAAAATTTGTATTGCTGCATAAGGTCTACTTAAAATCTGATTTCCTTCTGTTTTAATTAATGGTATTGGTTCATCATCTAACAAATAATAGTTTCTTTGTCATTTTTTTAGAAATTCATAAGTTTTTCATATTTCTAAAGTTTTTGGAATACATTCTTCAGTTTTTCTTTCTCAATTTTCAAAAAAAGAAATATCTCTTAAAGCTAAATCAGGATTAAATTCTACTTGAATTCACATAATTAAGAGTTAATTTATAAAAAATTACTTTATAGTTTCTTCAATAATCTTCAAAAATTTATTTGGATCAAGACTTGCTGAACCTATTAAAAATCAATTTACATTGTTTTTCTTTATAAGTTCATTTGCATTTGTATCATTTACACTTCAACCATAAATTATTCTAGATTCATCATTTCAAAGTAATTTTCTTAAAAAGTTATGTATTTCTTCTACATCATCTGGGGTAGCTGATTTACCTGTTCATATAGCCCAAACAGGTTCATAAGCAATATCAACATTACTTGAGTCAACTCATTCTAATCACTCAATTAATTGTATTTTTAAAACCTCTTTTGTAAGGCCAAGTTCTTTTTGTCTTAAATTTTCTCATATACAAAGAATTGGTCTTATGTTGTGTTCAATAGCTTTTTTTACTTTTTTATTTACTCCTTCATTAGTTTCACCGAAAAATTGTCTTCTTTCAGAATGACCAAGTATAACGTAACTACATCATAAATCTTCTAGCATCATAGGTGATGTTTCTCAAGTATAAGCTCATGATACCTCATAATACATATTTTGTGCTCATAAATGTACACAAGAATCTTTTAGTATTTCAGAAGCAATACCAAGTCATGCAGTTACTGGTGCTACCATCAAATCTATATTTACAAAACAAGCATAAGTATCTTTAAATACATTTAAATATTCCTTTAATTCAATAGTATTTTTATTCATCTTAAAATTTCCACCTATCAAAAGTTTCATATTTTTAAATTAAATGATAATAGTTCTCATTATAATAATTTTTTATTCTTTGTAAAAAATTATTAGATTTTTTTTATTTTTCTGTTAAATTATATAAATATAAATTATAATTAAAAGTTTTTATGAATGAATTGGTAAATTTTATAGTAAATTTGGTATGAAATATGGGTTATATTGGGATTTTTATAATGATGACAATTGAATCAAGTTTTATTCCTTTTCCTTCAGAAGTTGCTATGATTCCAGCTTGATACTTAGTTAGTCTATGAAAAATGAATTTTTTAGTTGCTTTTTTAGCTTGAACTTTTTGAGCGATAACAGGTTCAACTATAAACTATGTTTTATGATCTAAACTTTGATGACCAATTATAAAAATTTTAATTCATAAGTATGGTAAATATATATTTTTAAAAGAAGAACATTTTATTCAGGCAGAAATATATTTTAAAAATCATTGATCAATAACAACTCTTTTAGGTAGATTTATTCCAGCAGTTAGACAATTAATAAGTTTACCAGCATGAATTTTTAAAATGAATTATTTTAAATTTATATTTTATACTTGATTATGAGCATGAATTTGGAATTTTGTTTTGATGATAATCGGATATATTGCATGAGAAAATAAAATTTTAATTGAGAAGTATTCAAAAGAATTATTGATAATTGTAATTATTTTAGTTATAATTATTTGAATTATTTATTATAATATAAATAAAAAAAGATGAATAAGCAAGAGTATAGTTGAGAAATAAAATATTCAAGTAAGGGTGTAATTGTAGACAAAGATTGAAATATTTATCTAGAAAAATGTCCTGCATTATCATCAAAGCTTTGACTTTTTTGATGAAAAAAAGAGTGAAATGAAACCCCGAAAGAAACTTTAATTAGAGAACTTAGGGAAAAAAATGAATTATGAATAATTATATCTAAAAGTGATTTAAAAGTTGTAGAAGTAAACTGACCTATTGAATTTAAAACTTGAAGGTTTGTTGCTACTGTTTTTATATTATATATCTCTGATGAAGTTGCTAGGATTATATGAACTAGAGAAAATGTAGTTAAGTGAAAAATTAAAGATTTTATGAGTTATGAAGAAGATAGTTTTATTTTTTCTAAAAAAGATTTTCTAAATATGGTTGAAAGAGCCTTGGATTATAGGTATTAGTAATTTATAGATTTTATCAAATTTTATGAATCTATCTGATTTAAAAAATAGTAAAATTGCAATTTTATGATTTGGTAAAGAGTGAAAATCAACTCTTTCTTTTTTACTGTCTATTTGATGTACTGATATATGCGTTCTTGATAAAAATAAATATGAAGATTGACTTAATTATAAATCACAAATTAAATTTATTTTTTGAGATAATTATTTAGATAATTTAGATAGCTTTGATTATATTTTTAAATCTCCATGAATTAGTCCATATACAAATAATTTATTAAAGTTTAAAAATAGAATTCTTACTCAAACAAAATTATTTTTTGAGTTTTATAAATGAAAAATAATTTCTATTACTCAAACTAAATGAAAATCAACAACTGCAACATTAGTTTATGAGCTTTTAAAAAATGCTTGATACAATATAAAACTTGTATGAAATATATGAAATCCTGTTCTTGAAGAAATTAATTTAGATGAAAAATATGATTTTATAATTTATGAACTTTCAAGTTATATGCTTGAAGAACTTGATAATCATCATAGTTTTATAAGTATTCTATGAAATATATATCCAGATCATCTTGATTGGCATCAGGATTTTGAAAATTATAAAAATGCAAAATTAAATATATTGAAAAATTCTGAAAACATATTGGTTTGATACGATTTATATAGTATCTTGGATAAAAGTTTATTTACAAATCATAAGACTTTTTGATTAAAATGAGCATATTATTATCACATTGATAATAAATATTACATATCTTGAAAAAATGATGAAATAGTCGTTTTTCCAAAAATTCCATGAGAACATAACTTAAATAATTTTTCAGCAATTTTTTGAGTTTGTAATATTTTAAATATTGATTATAAAATATTTCAATTAACTATAGATAATTTTGCATGACTACCTCATCGTTTACAAAATATATGAACTTATAATGGAATTACTTTTATAGATGACTCAATTTCTACAACTCCTGAAAGTACTATTGAAGCTATAAAAACTTTTTGAAATAAGATTTGAATTATATTTCTAGGGGGAACAGATAGAGGATATAATTTTGAAGACCTTGTAAAATATTTAGTAAAATTTAGTATAAAGAATATAGTCTTATTTCCTGATACTTGAATAAAAATAAAAAAACTTCTTGATAATTCATTTAACTATATTGAAACTAATTCTATGAATGAAGCAGTAGATTTTGCATACAATAACACAATTAATTGAAAAATATGTCTTTTATCAACTGCTTCACCAAGTTATAGTATCTGGAAAAATTTTGAAGAAAAATGAAGTGAATTTCAAAAATACGTAAAAAAAAGAGCTTTTTAATTGCTCTTTGGTTTTGTTATATCTTTCTTTCTTTTTATAGACCAATACAAGATTCATATCATAAATAATCAGAAAGTAATGAAAAATCATAAATAATTCAGAAGTCATAGAATTATTCATCAGAAGAATAAACCAAATACATTTGCAAGATTTTGAAGTATTTTTATTGGTGCAGCTGAAGCATTTGCATCTATTTCTTTTAAGTTGTTAAAATTTGCATAACTTTCATTATATGATTCTAAAAATGCAGCTTGAGATAAACTCATACAAGATGCAAATCATATACTATTTATAAGTGCAAGAGAAATAAGTATAAACTTTGATTCTGTAAAAAATCACATTAAAAATAATGAAACTCAAGAAAGAAATAATCAAATATTTGCAATTGTATATTTTCAATATCTTTTTGCTAATTTTCAGAAAAATCATTGTAATCAGAAAGCTGGAACAGCTATAATTCAAAGTAGGATATAACTTCATCATTTCCATAAACTATCTAAAAATTGTATTAAAAATGTTGCAGCAAATGTGTCCCGGAATCAAAATGTCAAAAGTATAGTTATACTCCAATAGATTATTAATGAACTTTGAGTACTAGATAATACTTTATATGTAGTTATAAAAGTATTTTTTGTTTCTTCTACCATGATTCATAATGATAATCATTTTTTTAATACATTTGGTTTTAAAAATAAATAGTTTTCTGATTTTATTATTTCCTTTAGTTCTATAGAATTTACTGTTTTTAATACATTTTCTTTTAAATTATCTTTCAAATCTTCTAATTTATTTTTTTCAAATAAAACTTTAAATTTATATATGTCTTTTAAATTTAAAGTTTTTTCTCAATTATCAAAGAATTTCGCGGTAAAAAATACTATCATTATAAGAATTAGTATAATAATGATTATTATTAATTTAGGATTTAATGTTAATATGACTCATGAAGTAATTAATCATAATAAAGATCATAATCACATAGCAATATTATTTTTTGCAAGTATAGATGCATATTGATCAGGATTTGAATTATTTAATACATATGAAATTGTTGTTACATCTTGAAGTTCTCTAGTTAATCAATAACATAATGAGGCAATAATTAATAATACAATATTCAATCAATTTCATAAAAATAGTCAAATTACATCTCAGATAACTCATAATCAGTTTAATGCTATATTTTCTTTGATTAATCAACTAACTTGAAAAATAAAGTTTCAAAATATAAGCATTGCTATTAATTGTGAAATTGAAGCAAATCTATATAAAGTTTTTGGTTTAAAGTAATTTTGAATAATTCATGCTGGAATATCAAATAAAAAAGCAAAAAAGTTTCAAATTCAAAGAAATATTCAAACTAATGCTATTGATTGTAATTGTAATGTAAAAAAGAAAACTACAGTAAAGTGGAATAACATCCACATAAAATTTATTGCTAAAACAGATAGAAAAAGGTTTTTTCACTTTATTGGATCTAATTCTTTTTCAACAGTTATAATTGCTTTTTCCATTATTAATATTTATTAAATCATTTATCATATTAATTTTATCATTTAATCTAAAATAAATCAAAATTTGAAATTATTTTTTTATTTATATAATGGCACAAATTACTTTTTTATTTATAATTAATGAAATTTTATTTTAGTGCTATAAATTTGTGATGTACAAAAAATTTAGTTGATTTGGAATATGTTGTCTGACAGATTCTTTCTTGAGTTAACTGAAAAGATGTTAAATTCTTTGAAAAACCAGAATCAAAACAAGTAGAATATTTGATAATTAATACTTGTTGATTCTTATCAAGTTCTAGGGATGAGGCAGAAGGCACAATTAGATATTATGATGATTTATGAAAAAAGATTATTTTGATGGGATGTTATATTCCTGTTCGTGATGATGAATTTTTAAAAAGTCTTAAAAATCTTTACAAAATAATTCCTCAAAAAGAAAGTGAACATATAAATAGTGAAATTTTTGGTTGAGATAATAAGTCAGATTTAAAGTCTAAGTTACAAAATTTCAAAGAATGAAAACTAAAAGATTATTTAAAAAATCTAGATAGGCTTGAATCAGATAAAAAAGCATTTATATGGTGAAGTAACTCAATTAGAATGCCATTTAATTCTCCTTACTGACATGAATTTGTAAAAATATCAGAATGATGTGATAATAGATGTAGTTTTTGTATTATCCCAAAAATCAGATGAGATCAAAAATCAAGATCAATTGAAGATATACTTAATGAAATAAAAACTTTGGTAAATATGTGAATCAAAGAAATAGAAATAATTTCACAAGATACAACTAGATACTGAAGTGATTTATATTGAGAAGTTAAGTTTTTTGAATTACTTGAAGAGATTGAAAATCTTAATTTAGATTTCAGATATAGAATTTTTTATCTTTACCCTGATATACTTACTTTTAGTCATTTAGAAAAACTTAAAAAATTTAAGAAATTTATTCCTTATTTTGATTTACCATTTCAACATATAAGTCCAAAAATACTAAAAAGAATGTGAAGGTTTTATGATAACAATCATATAATTAAATTACTTGATTTTATAAAAACTAATTTTAAAGATGCATTTTTACATACAAATTTTATAGTATGATTTCCTTGAGAATCTGAAAGTGACTTTAAGGAACTTGTTGATTTTGCGAAGAAATATGAGTTTGATAGTGTCTCTATGTTTGGTTATCATGATGAACAGCTTGCTGCTTCTTCAAAACTAGATCAGAAAGTTGATGATAAAGAAATAATTAGAAGAGTTGATATTTTATCAAAGATTTTAAATGAAATTTATGATAAAAAAGAAAAGTTTAGAGTTTGAAAAGAGTTTACTTGATATGTTTATGATTTTGATGATAAAAATGTACATATAAGATGGGAATACAAAGCTCCAGAATTAGATGAACTTGATGTTATTCCTTTGGAAAATATACTATCTTGAGAAGTTGAGATAGGGGAGAAAGTTAGATATAAAAAATAAATCATAATATATGTTTGACAAAAATAAATGTATAATTATTATATAATATATACTTTATTTTTAAATAAAAATTATGTGAAACTTTTGATATTCAACAATTGAAACTCAAGAAGCATTTTTGAGTCTACCGAAGAAAGATGTGGAATTTCTTATTAATAAACATTTTGAGGAAGCTATTTTAATAAATAATAAAGTATCAGAGTTATTGAATATAGATCACCCTATGTCAAGGAACTTATATAATTGGGTTATGAGTAGTGCAGAAAATATTGATTGGTATATGCTAAATTCTGATAATCTTAAGTTAGTGACATGATGAATTAATATACTATGAGATGTATTTGAACTTGAGGATGAAAAAGTGTCTGATGAAGAAATTAAAGAATGAATTATAAACTATAATTGACTAACATATTTTAAACATTTTATAGTTGAAGATTATCTGTTATCAAAATGAAAAAAACTTCCTAATTGGAATAAATATATAAAATTTCTTCCATGAAACTTTAATAATAAAGTGAATTTTTTGATTCATGTATTATGATTAGGGGCTAACTGACTAGTAACAGATAGTAGTGTTAAAGTAGCTTTTTATTGAACTAATTGTATTTATAACTGACAAGAATGATTAACTAATATTGGTTTAAATTCTAATATAATTAGTACTAGTGAATCCAATTATCATTATCGTTCATTACGTTGTCTAAAAAAATAAACAAATATTTTTAATTTAATAAATTTTATAAGATTATGTCAAATAGTTTAAGTTATAATTCATCAATCGAAAGTGATGTTTATGAAACACAAGAAGCTCAAAGATGATTTGTATGATTACCTAGTTGAGCGCAATCATCACTTAGATTAGAATATCAATGATTAGCTAATAAAATGAATGTTGAAAGAATTTTAGGAAATAATCACCCTAAAGCAGAACCATTATATTTTTGGATAATGGCTTCTGATGCAAATAAAAATTGGTATGTAGAAAATAATGGTAGAATAAGATTAGTTACTGATTGAATTGAAATTAATTGATGTGTGCTTGATTTGCAAGATTATAATTTTGGGAGAAAATATCATAATAAAAAAGAAGTTGAGGAAATAGTAAATGAAAGTTGAAAAGAATTACCTAATTGGGATAAAGTATTTGAATGATTTATTTATCCAGTTGATATAGAATGATTTGCCAGCATTGTTTTATGATTAGATACATGATCTGCAGTTTGACTAAGTGATTATTATTGAAATGGTTCTAGGCGTTTATGAGGATTTTGACACGTATGATGAGCATATGATTGAAGAATTCGTTTATGTAAAAAATTTTAAATAAAAAAATAAGAAATTTTAAGAAATTTCTTATTTTTTTATTTCCACTCTTTATACTCTTTCTCTATTTTTCAAGTTGTATCAGAGAAAACTCATAAATTCCAGTCTAAATAATCACTTGAAGAATTTATAATTTTTCAGTAAAGAAAGTAATCTATATTATTTAGCTTAACTCAAGTAAAAGTAAAATTTGTGTTAAAAGTTCAAGTTGAACATTTTCATGTTAAAGTATTTTCAAAATAAAAACTTCAAGTTTGAGTTGTAAAATTTGATATTTTCAATGTATTGAATCATATGTTTTCTAAACAATTAACAGTATTTTCCAAAAGAACGTTAGCATCAAGAAAATTGTTTGAATTATTAATTATTTTGTTATTCTCTGCTATTAGTTTATAAACTCAAAAAACTGTTATACTTAGTATTATAGCAGAAACCACAACTTCTATTAGTGAAAATCAAGATTTATTTAATCATGAAATATGTAATTTCATAAACTATTTATATTACTAAATATTTTTTCTATTCTACATTCTATATTTTATATTTCAAATTTATTTTGAGTTTTTAATTTTTTAAGATAAAATCTTTTAAATAATTTTTAATTGATAAATATGCTTGAATTTGTAATAATTACTATATTTGTTGCAACATTTTTCAATATATTTTTTAAAAGATTTGGCTTCCCAACTATTATTTGATACTTGCTTACTTGAATATGTATAAGTCTTGCTTTTAACTTTAGTAATATCTCTTCTAGTGAGGATTTAAAACAAGTAGCAGAGTTTTGAATAGTCTTTCTAATGTTTACTATTTGACTTGAATTTTCTGTAAAAACATTGTTTAAAATGAGAAATTATGTTTTTATTTATTGATGATTGCAATTTCTTGTTACATCTTTTGTATTTTTTCTATTTTCAAATTTTCTTTTTTGAATTGATATAAAAACTTCAATTATAATTGCTACTTGATTGAGTTTATCTTCTACTGCAATAGTTTTAAAAGTATTAAATGACTCAAGAGATATAAATCAAAAATATTGACAAAAAGCGTTGTGAATACTATTATTTCAAGATTTAGCAGTAATTCCGATTTTACTTCTTATATCAATTTTTTCCCAAAAAGAGGTAAATATTACATATATATTATTTGAAACACTGATTAGTTCAGTTGTATTAATTGTTATACTTTGGTTTTTCTGAAAATATGTTTTGGATTTATTTCTAGAAAAAGTTTATAAAACAAATTCAAATGAAGTATTTATATGATCTGTATTATTATTGGTTATATGATCTTCTTACTTTGCACACTATTTATGATTATCATACTCTATATGAGCATTTTTAGCCTGAATGATGATTGCTGAAACGCATTTTAAACATCAGATTGAAGCATCATTGATTCCTTTTAGAGACTTGCTTTTATGAATATTTTTTGTAACTGTTTGAATGCAATTAAATTTTCATATTATTATAGAAAATTATATACTAATAATTTGATTACTATTAATTATTGTTTTACTAAAAACTCTTATATTATTTTTAATTCTAATTTTTAAAACTCCAAAATCAACTTCACTTAAAACTGCATTATCACTTTTTCAAATTTGAGAGTTTGCAATAGTTATATTTGAGTTGGCTAAAAGAGATGGATTACTTAATTCATTATATACACAAATATTAATTGCAGTAACTATATTATCAATGATATTAACACCTTTAGTACTTAGATATATTGATGAGATAGTTTCATTTTTTGTTAGAGCAAGATTCTCAGAATTTACAAATATAAAAGAATTATCAAATCATATTGTTTTAATTTGATATGGTAGAGTTTGAAGAATGGTTTCTACATTTCTAGATGAAGATAAACAAGAACATATAATTATAGAAAATGAATTAAAATCTTTTCTAAAAGCTAAGAAAGAACTAAAAAGAGTTATATTATGAGATGCAATTGATGATAATATACTTTGATTAGTTTCAATTTATAGAGCATCTCACGTAATTATTTCAATGTGATTCTGACATGATGTAATTCCTATTGTAGAAAAGATTTTAAAGATAATAGATAAAGATAAGATTATTGTAAAAGTGAGTACTTTTTGAGAAAGGGATGTATTAGCTTGACTTTGAATGAAAAACATAATAGTTGAAACTGAAAAAACTGCTTTGACTGTACTTGATTATATGAATGAATAAAAAAAGTGGATTTTAATCCACTTTTTTTATTAGTACATTCAAGGCATTCACATTCCTCACATTCCTCATGCATCGTGTCCACAAGATCAATTACATCATCCATCTTTTTTTGGAATTTCAGTTACAGCAGCTTCAGTAGTTAAAAACATTCAAGCTAGACTTATAGCTTCCTCTAAAGCAACTCTTTCTACTTTTTTAGGATCTATGATTCAATTTGAAATCATATCTACATAAGTATCATTTGCTGCATTATATCAGAAATTAACTGATTTTTCTTCAACTATTTTGTTTATTACTACAGATCATTCTTTTCAAGCATTTTCAACTATTTGTCTTATAGGGTAAGAAAGTGCTTGTTTAACTATTGAAACTCATATATTTTGATCTTCATTTCATAAATCTAATTTCTCAAGAATTGTAGAAGCTTTTAATAAGGCAACTCAACCTCAAGCAACAACTCATTCTTCAACTGCTGCTCTTGTAGCGTTTAGAGCATCTTCTATTCTTAATTTTTTTTCTTTCATTTCTACTCAACTTGCTGCTCATACTTTGATAACAGCAACCCCTCATGATAGTTTCGCTAACCTTTCCATTAATTTTTCTCTATCATAATCACTTGTAGTATTTTCTATTTCTTGTCTTATTTGAACTATTCTATCCATTATATCTCTTCATTCTCATTCTCAACCTACTATTATTGTTTTATCTTTTGAAGCTATAACATTTTTTGCATGTCAAAGATCTTCAAGAGTTACATTTTCAAGTTTTAAACCAAGTTCAGAAGTTATTACATTTGCTCAGGTTAATACTGCTATATCTTTTAGTATTTCTTTTTTTCTATCTCCAAATCCTGGTGCTTTTATAGCAAGCACATTAAGTACTCATTTTAGTTTATTTAAGATTATTGTGGTTAATGCTTCTCAATCTAAATCATCTGAAATTATAACTAAATCTTTTCTTCCAGATTGAACTAATTGTTCCAAAATTGGTAATAAATCTTTCATAGAAGAAATTTTTGAGTCAGTTATAAGGATTGGTGCATCTTTTATAATAGCTTCCATTTTCTCAGGATTTGTAACCATATAAGGACTTACATATCATTGATCAAATTGCATTCATTCAGTGACTTCAACTTCCATACCAAAGGTTTGTCATTCTTCAACTGTTATTACTCAATTGTTTCAAACTTTTTCCATTGCATCAGCGATTATATTTCAAACTTCTTCATCTTGCGCTGAAATTGTAGCTACTTGAGCAATTTCTTCCTTTATATTTATCTTTTTTGCATTTTTAACTAATTCTTCATTTACTTTGGCTCAAGCCTTTTTCATACCATTTTTTAGTTCTACTGAATTAACTCAGTTTTTTATATATCTAAGTCATTCTTTTGCTAAAGCATAAGTAAGTAGTGTAGCAGTCGTAGTACCATCTCATGCTAATTTATTTGTAGTTTCAGCAGCTTCCTTTATAAGTTCAGCTCATAAACTTTCAAATTTATCTTCTAGATCAATTTCTTTTGCAATAGTGACTCAATCATTAGTTACTTGTGGTGCTCAAAATCATTTATCAAGTATTACATTTCTTCATTTTGGTCACATTGTTACAGTTACAACTTTTGCAACCTTTTCTATTCAGCTAAATATTTTTTGTCTAGCATCATCGCTAAATTTTATTTGTTTTGACATAATTTTTTAGGTTAAAAAGTAAAATTATTCAACTATTGCTAACACATACTCAATCCCAATTATCTTAAACTCTTCTCAGTCAAGTTTTACATCATCTCAGGCATATTGGCTACAAAGAACTTTGTCTCATATTTTTATACTTTTCATATCACTATCTTTTTTTCCTGGTCCAATTGCAACGACTTCGTACATATAAGGTTTTTCTTTGTTTGCACTTTCTGGTATGTATATACCACTTTTTGTAATATTTTCTTTTTCTATAGGTTTTAAAACAACTCTGTCACTTAATGGTTTCAGCATATTTTTGAATCATTAAAAAATAAAATATTTTAAATTATATGTTTATTTGCTAATAAATAAAACTAAAATTATTTATTAGCACTAATATTATATATGTGATAACTTTAAAATCAAAAATTTGCTTTAAAAACAATTTGACAAATAATTAAAAACACATATAAGATAAATAATAATTTATTTACAATTTGAAATAATTATGTCTAATTCAAATGTTGGAATTTCTTATATTGGTTGAATTGATGATAAAGAAAAATGAGTTACTCTTACATGATCTTGTACACTTTTTGAGCTAAATGTTTGATGAAAAAAGAAAGCAAAAGTAGTTATTGATGCATGAATGTTTCAATGAGCAAAAGGTGATAACGATGCAAATGAAGAAGTGGATGAAAGAATACTTGATGCAGACTATTTAATTGTTACACATGCTCATATGGATCATACTTGAAGAGTTCCATATTTGGTAAAAAAATGATTTAAGTGAAAAATAATAATGAGTAATTTAACACAACTTCAAGAGTTAGCTATGTGGGAAGACTATGTTAGACTAACGAAAAATGAAATTGAAAGAATAAGTAACAAAAATGATAAAACAAGAGATAAACTTAAAAAAGCTTTTTTTGTTATATCAACTATTGATTCTTTAAATTCTGAAAAAATTACACATAAATTAAAAAAATTAAAAAAAAGATTAGAAGAATTATTGTGAACAAAAGATTTTGATTCAGCATATAGTGAATCAAAATCTTTAATTGCAGAATATAAAGAAAAATTTTGATTAGAATCAGAAAAAGATATTGAATCAGTATTAGATGAAGTTCCAACTCTTTTATATGATGAAAAAGATATATGAAAAACAGTTGATTATATTAATGTTTTAGAAACTAACGAAGAATATGACTTAGAAAATTTCCATCCTATAAGCTCTTGAAAAGATGATCTTATAATGGAGCTTCCAAAAATGGTAAGTAATTGATTTTCTGAAAGAGTTCCAGTTTTGACATATATGAAATGAACTGTTATATCAAAACTCAGACATGAATGGGATAAACTAAAACATAATTTAGATGAAAATGAAAGAATTAATGAAGAAAATGCAGAGTTATCTGAAAAATTAACAAGTGCATTTAACTTTGTTAAATGGTGTAAAGAACATAAAGCAAATCTTGAGGAATTTGAGGCTGAAAATAAAGAATTGTTAGCAAATACTGAAAAATGAATTAATGATGAAATAAGAGATTTGTTATATGTGAATTTTAAATGAAGTAACCGGAAAGTAGCTAGTATAGTTGATTTTTATAGAAAAAATTATCTTAAATTACCAGCAAATATTGCTCAATATTGAATAACAAAAAAAGAATTAGATAATCTATGAATAGAAGATGAATCGGATATAAATTCAGTTTTACCAGATTTACCTTGATATAACTATGATTTATCAGATATTCGTAAAGTTTTATCTTCAACAACATATGTTAAAGATGATTTTGATATATCAACATTTAATTACAAAGATGAAATATTGTTTATAAATTCTACTCTTAAATTTAATCCTAGTGAATTATTAGATATTTGTTTAAATAAAAGAAAAAAAAGAATATTTATAAAAGAATCAATAAAAGAATATGTTATTCAGAAACTCAGTGATTTTATTGAAAATAATAGAAAAAATATTGCATTATCAAATTCCTTAAAGCAAAAATTAAATAATAGTTTAGATTTAATTGAAATTTATAATTGAAATCATTTAGCATATTTGAGGAAAAATAGAAAGGCATATTTAAAAGCTGTAAATTTTATTTCATATTATGAATATAACCCAAATAATTTAAAATTACCTACGCTTTCAGAATCAGATTTAGATGAAATAATTAATAATTATGAAAAATGAAATAATACTATTCATATAAAAAGAGTTGATGATAAGAGGATTTATGACATACTCTTTTCTACATCAAGTAATTATTATTTTGAGCCTAAAATAAGAGAAAGAGTAAAAGAAAAATTGATTGATAAAATTGCTGAAATTACTTTAAATATAAAGAAAGAAAAAGAAAAATTAGATACTTATAGTAAAGCAGTTAGTTTAGAAAAAATATATGATGCAAAATTAGTTTTAGCTTCACTTGATGAGTGAAATCTAACACTTGAAGATGCTAGAAAGATATTAGAAGAAAATAATATAAAATCACAAAATGATATTGCTTGATTTGTAGTTCAAACTACAGATTTGTATAGTAACTCTGATATAACAAAGTTTCTTAAAAAAATAAATTATATAAATTCAGAAGATGAATTACCTAATTGAGATGATTTTATTTATATTGAATCACTTGATGATCCAAGGTTTTTTGAATTTAGAACTTTTGTTGATAATAAAAAAATCTTTTTAAAACATTGAATTTTAAAAAAAGATATTGAAGAATTATTAAAAAATCATAGAAATTTAGCAAATTCAACTTATAAACAAGAAAAAGATGTAAATGATTCATTTAAAAATTTACTTTATAAAGCATTCTCAATTGTTGAAGCTGATGAATATTTAAAAGATATATGAATTACAAAAGAAAAATATGAAGAAGCTCTTAATTTATTAAATGAATATTCTATCTCATCTAGAAAAGATGTAGATAAATTGAATAAATATGAAACATTTTATCCATATTCTTTGAAAGATTTAGAAAACTTTTTAAAAAATATTTCTATTGTTTGAGATGATTTTGAATTAAAATCTTCAATTGATTTTATCGTAATTGATAGTTTAGATGATGAAAGAATTTATGATTTACCATATAACTATAAAGATTTAACAAAAGTTGTTTATATAAAAGACAGTTTAAAGGATGATATAAAGAAGAAACTTTTGTCTTGAATGTGAGAAAGATATAAAATGATGTCAGTAAGAAGAAAAAAGAGGTTAGAATTAAGAAAAAAATATGATTGGATAAAATTTATGTATGAAAACTGAGCATTATTATTTAATTTACCTGATAACAAAAGTCCAATAGAATTTTATGATGAATTAAAAGAAAGAGTTTTAAAGATAGAATCATTAAAAGTTAAATTAAAAAGATTTAAAAGAGTAAGTGAGTTATATGAGAACTTAAAGGTGTCATGAGATTCAAAACTTCAAGCATTTATAGAAGCAGAAGATTTCTTGAAAAAATATAAAATAAATACTTTAGAAGACATAGATAATGTATATAAAGAACTTCATTTTATACCATATACGCTTGAAGATGTAGAAAAAGCAATAAGTCTTTTAAAATGAGTTCATATTGATAAAAATGAAACTATATTAGAATCTTTGAAGTTAAGATTTTTTAAGGCAGGGCATATTGAATGAAGTGTGCAAGCTGTAATTACAGTTGTAGTAAGTGAAGTAGATAATGTATTAGGTTGAAAGATAAAAAAAATAGATGTAAAAACATCTAAAAGAAGAAGATTAAGTCATAAAAACTTTTGAGTTTCTTGAGATTGATGAAGATTAAAAGATCCAAATATTGCTTGATCTCCAGAAGTTCCAAACATAGATTGAAAACCATTGAAGTTAGACTATTGGCAAATGGAATCAACTTATGCAGGTAGATTACATCCAGATAAACAAAAAAGTATTGATGAACTTGTAAGTGCAATTTCAAATGCTCCATGAAAAGTTCTTATTCCTGCTTTTTCTATGCAAAGAACACAGGAAATACTTATGATTTTGTTGGAAAGGATGCTTGATTCAAGAATTAATATAGATGAAATAAGGAAAATAAACTCTGAAATATATGAATTGAGATCAAAGATAAAATGAATTTCAAAATCTGTTTCAGATTTAGATGCATTAGAAATGAAAAGTGTTTACCAAGAAGAAATAAATGAGTTAGAAGAAAAATTAAGATATTATAAATATAAAATATTTGATTATGATATAATTTTAGATAGTCCATTAAGTCAAAAAATTACAGAGATATATTTATCTAAATTATGAGCAAAGTATAATTTTCTTAATTCTGATACGCAAATTAAATTATTTTGAAGAGAAAGAATTAAGATACTTGAAAAATCAGATTGATACAAAGAACTTTATACTGAAGAAAGAAAGAATAAAAAAGAAATTGTATTATCAGCTTCTTGAATGTGTGATTGATGAGCTATTACTTCACATCTAAAAGAAATTCTTCCAAATTCAAATGCTACAATTGCGTTTGTATGATATTGTCCCTCAAACACTAGATGATGAAAAATAAAAGCAAAAGAAGAATATATACCAATAGATCAGAAACCTTATGAATTAAATTGTGAGATTGTTGATATTTGATGATTTTCATGACACCCAGACGAGGAAGAAATAATTACTTATTTAAGTGAATTACTAGAATATAATAAATGAGCACAGATTGCATTAACTCATTGATGAGAGGCAAGAGAAGAACTAGCTCCAAAAGTTAAAAAAGCAATTAAATCTAAAAAATGACAAGTTATAAATATAATTAAACCAAAATTGGGAGATACTGTAACTATAAGTTTATAAAAATAAAAAAACATATCAATTGATATGTTTTTTTATTTTTATTTATCATATTTTTATTGATATAATTCTTCTGCTTTTTCAAAAATTTCATTTTGTATGTTAAAAGATCTTGTATCTCATTCTATTTCCAATTTTGGGAGATATTCCATAATTGCTTCTGCTAATTTATAGTTATAATTGCTAGTATTTAAATAATTTAATAAATATTTATAAAACTCTATAAATCAAAGAATATCTAAAAAATCTACTGGATTAATAAAAACAGTTTTATTTCATCTATTTTCTAGTTTTATACTTTTTATAAAATCTCTTATCTTTTCAGGGGCTCTATATCATTTATAAGTTACTATATTATGCAGTCATTTAATTATATTATTTATTATATTGTCCCAAGTATGAAAATCAGCGTTTCATTTAGGAAGTAAAATAATTTTTCATAAATCTTGAAAATTTTCAGAATCTGATTCTTCTTGCTTATTTATAAGTCATGCTACATTATCTCAAGTTGTTTTTATAGCATTGCTAATTCAACTATTTTTCGATGTTTCATTAATGTATTTAATAACTCATATTTTTTCTGCTACAGTTTTTGATAATCAGGCAATAACTTTATCCATATTTCAATTTGCTCATTTTTTTTGTGGTTTGTAAGCTTTTAATAATAATTCCCAAACAATATTCAATTGATTTATTCATTTTCATTCAATGTAATATTCTAAAAAATCTTTTAAATCATTTGGTTCTTTTAATTCAGTTGATAATTGTAAGCTATTTTCTGTAATATTTAATTTACTAGTTGGGTGATAATCAGGAACATAGTAACAATATAATTTATATGTAACTAAATCAACAAATTCTTCACATGAAATATCTCTTAACATTTCAAATCACTCTAAAATTTTAAGTCATTCATTCATAAAATATAAATTAAATATTAAAGTTGTATATATCATACAACTTTATAGAAAAAAGCAAGATATTTTTATTATATAATTTTATTGAAGATAATAATATAATAGATATAATATTTCATATCTATTAATTTTTTTTATGAAAATAAACAATAAAGCGTTTACGTTTGTTGAACTTATAATTGTAGTTGTAATATTATCTATATTATCAATAATATGATTTTTTTCTTATTCAAGTTTTTTTGTAGATTCAAGAGATGCTGGAAGAATGGAAGCATTATTAGATATAAAGAAAACAATTGAGTTATATAGAATAAAATCATTTTTACCTATACCAGATAGAAAAGTTGATATAATGGTTGATTGATTAACAACTTCTTATCAATGATATCTTTCTGAAGATATTTTAAATAATATTGATTACTTAGCTACATGAAGTAATCGTTGAAAAGATCCTAAAGATAAAGTCTTTTATACTTATCTTTTAGCTAGTGATTATAAAAGATTTGAATTAATGTGATATTTAGAGTCTCAAAACGAATCTCAAGTTCATTATATAACAAGTACATACGCTGAAGGAATAGATTATAAAGATAGATATCCAGTTTTTTATTGAGATTTCATTTGAGTTTTAACAGAATCATGAACAAATACTCCATTACAAGAAATTCCTAATATAAAGTTACAATGATATATAAATTTTACTTGAAGTTTAACATGATCTTATAATTTAAATATAAAAAATACAGAGAAATATTCATCTGATGATATGATTTTTATTTGAAATAAAATAAAAGAAGTTTTAAAAATTCATTAATATATTGTTTATGTTTAAGTTAATTTCAGATAAAAAACCAACTTGAGACCAACCAAAAGCTATAGATGAAATTTATAGTTATTTACAAAAATGACATAAATATCAAACTCTTTGGTGAGTAACTTGAAGTTGAAAAACTTTTACAATGGCAAATGTAATAGAAAAAGTTCAAAAACCTACTTTAGTTATTGCTCATAATAAAACTCTTGCTGCTCAATTAGCTCAGGAATTTAAAGAATTTTTTCCAGATAATGCAGTTCATTATTTTGTTTCTTATTATGATTATTATCAACCAGAAGCTTATGTCCAAAAAACAGATACTTATATAGAAAAAGAAGCAACAATAAATGAAGAAATAGATAGACTAAGACATGCAGCGACTCAAAGTTTGTTAACAAGAAAAGATGTTATAATAGTGGCTTCTGTAAGTTGTATTTATGGTATATGAGATATAGATGCATATATATGATTTACATTTGATATAAAAGTTTGAGAATTTTATAAAATTGAAGATTTATTAAAAAACCTTGTTTCTATGCAATTTAGAAGAGCAACAAGTGATTTTAAACCTGGAACTTTTCATATACTTTGAGATATTCTTGAAATATTTCCAGCATCTGAGGAAACAATTTATACTATACAATTTTGGTGAGATGAAATTACTGAAATAACAAGAAGAAATTATTTAACTTGAGAAATTTATGAGTATTTGCAAGAAGTTACAATATTTCCAGCAAAACATACTGTAACTACAAAAGAAAGAATAAATGAAATTATTCCAAATATAAAAGCTGAACTTGATGAAAGATTAAAGTATTTTAAAGAAGAAATGTGAGATATATTAAGATATGAGAGATTGAAAACAAAAGTTGAGTATGATATAGAGATGATGCAAGAAGTAGGGTATGTAAATGGAATAGAAAATTATTCTAGATACCTTGATTGAAGACAGGCAAATTTACCTCCGGCAACGCTTATAGATTATTTTGGAGATGATTATCTTTGTTTTATAGATGAATCGCATATGACTGTTTCTCAAATCGGTTGAATGTATGCTGGGGATAGATCTAGAAAAGAGAGTTTAGTAAATAATTGATTTAGACTTCCATCAGCATTGGATAATAGACCTTTAAAATTTGATGAATTTGAACAAAAAATGAATCAAGTGGTTTTTGTTTCAGCAACTCCTTGAAGTTTTGAAATAGAAAAAAGTTCAAATGATTTATTATATTTTGAAAATTTTGATCCAATTATAGATTGAGAATGGAAATCAAATGAAAAAAATAGGGTTGTTTCCCAAGTTATTAGACCAACTTGATTAATAGATCCAGAAATAGAAATAAAATCTATGGAATTTATGATAGATGATATTTTAAAAACTCTTGATTATGTAATTGAAAAATGAGAAAGAATGTTGGTAACAACTATAACAAAAAGATCTAGTGAAGAATTAGCAGATTACTTACTTGAAAATTGATATAAGGTAAGATATCTTCATAGTGAGATAGAAACACTTGAAAGACTAGAAATATTAAAAATGCTTAGAATGTGAGAAATAGATGTAATTGTGTGAGTAAATTTACTTAGAGAATGACTTGATTTACCTGAAGTTTCAAGAATTGCAATACTTGATGCAGACAAACAATGATTCTTGAGAAGTAAATCATCTCTTATACAAATTATATGAAGAGCAGCAAGAAATAGCAATGGAAAAGTTATTATGTATACAGAGAAATTTAAATGAAAATTAGAAGAAAATAAATCACAAATGTATGCTCTTTGAAATCTTTATAGACTTGATAAGTGAAAAATGGTAAATGATGATTGATTTGTTGTATCTGAAGCAATGAAAACAGCAATTGATTTAACATATTATAGAAGAAAGGTTCAAACAAATTATAATGAAAAACATAATATAACTCCAACAACAATATTAAGTTCAATAAAAGATATATGAATAAATACGAAGAAAAAAGAATATGCATTTTTAGATAAACAATCAATAGAAAAAGAGTTAAAGAGACTTGAGCTTGAAATGGATATAGCATCAGCAAACCTTGATTTTGAAAAAGCTGCAGATTTAAGGGATATGATTATTGAACTTAGGAGAGGAAAGAAAAAATAATTTTAAATTGACATTTCATATAAAATACTTATATATAAATTATATTTTATACATAAGTTTTTTTTATGTGAAGTCAAAATAATTCAGAAAATTTTCAAAATAATAATGAACCTTGATTTCTTTCAGAAATGTATCCCCATTTGTGAAAAGTTGTAGGGATTACTTGATTAGTATCTTTATTATCAGTTTGAATTTTAATCAATAAATGAGGAGATAATGATGTTAATAATAGTGAATCTATAACTCTGCCAGATAATTGAGCTACATCTTGAAAAATAACAATAGGAGAAGTAATTTCAAAAGAAAAAGATGATTGATTTAAAATAGCAAAAGTAATAAAAAAATGAATTGGTGTTCTAGAATTTATGAAAGAAAATTGAATGGAGTGAGATTGGAAAAATCTAGTAAATAAAAGAACTTGAAAAAGAATAGAAAATCCAAGAACTGATTTGATTTTAGGTGAAACATATATTTTAGCTAGAGACACACAAGAAGCTCTTAGATTAGCTTTCCTAATAGATCATAAAAATGAAAGAGTTATCCTAGTAGATAAATGAGATGATTCCATATGAAATCAAGAAAAAATTGAAACAAAAGATAATTGATCTAATAAAACTAAAAAATCAATTATAGTACAATCACCATTACCACCAATTTTACATAATGATAATGAAAAAAAATCATTAACTTTTTCTTATAAAGATTATATAGAATGAAAACTTACAGAAGCAGTTATTCCTAAAGTATCACAAGAAATAGAAGGTATATTTAAAAATTGATCAGAGAAAGGTTCTTCAATAGATTTACTTAGAATGGCTTCAACAGTTGAATCATCAAATGGAAAATTTTTAGCCAGTTATATAAAAGCTGTAAATGCATGAAACTCTAAAGAAAGAGCTGTTTATATAGAAAGAGCTTTAAAAGATATTATTGCATGAAATAACGATGTATGAGTTTTTCAAATTACTCCGATATGGATAAAAGAAGAAATTCAGAAGTGAGCAAAAGTTGACTGACATATATTAACAAATTTATCAACTTTAAAATCAAAAGTAAGAAGTGTTCTTATTAATTCTTCAATTAAGTGACTTTCTTCTGATGAATTATTAAATAAGTTAGCTGATGTTGATGTAAGATTTGATATAGTAAAAATGTGAACTCTAATTCAAAATTGGTTTATTAGAACAAGTAAACATTATGATTGATATAATAATTTAACTAACAGAGAAAAATTTATTATAACACATTCATCTTATAATATTTGAATAACAACAGCTGATAGAATTGCTAGGGAAGTTAGAAATTGAAATTTAGCTGAAATATTTAAAAAATATTGAGTTAAAGATATATATAAAAGATTGAAACAAATAGCTTTAAGTACACAAGGAAATAATGAGTTACAAAACTTTTCAAGAGTATCTTTTGAGACTGCAAGACATAATCCTGTAATTGTTGCTCAAGCAAATTTTGAAACAAGAATAAAAATTGCAAGTATTATTTCAAGAGATCCAACAATTTTCTGAAAAGTTAAAGAATCGTTAATTAATATGTTAAAAGATGATCCAAAATTGGAAAAAATATCAAGAAGTATTGATTATTATGAAATAAAAGCTAAAAATTGAAGTCCAAAAGAAATAGAAGTTGCAACAATTATATTGTATAAATTAAAAAAGATTAAGTATAATTTTAACAAGATGAATAATGAAGCTATACTTAGAATAGCAAATGAATGATTTGTTGATTTAGAAAAAGCAGCTTAAAAAATAAACATACCTTGGTATGTTTATTTTTTAGAATTTTTTTTATTTTTAAGATAATCTAGTCAATATTTTAGACTAATTCAAAGTAACAATAAAAATATTAAAAATCAATAATATCAAATCATAGGAGTTAGTGTTCACATATTTATGCTTTTTTAATTGTTAATTTTTTAAGTTCTTTCCATGAAAAATATGAAATTACAGAGAAAATTACTATAAATCACCAATCAATCCATTCTATTGAAGCTGTATTTCAAATTACTCTCATTATATTTGGTACAATTGGCCGTATAGCTACATAAGTAAGTAAAAGAGGTTTATATTTACCATTATAAAAAATTGTTGCTAATCATACAGATATATCAAGTATTCATACAAAAATAAGTAATGGAGTAACATATTGAGTAAATATGCTAACAGCAGAAACTATATCTACTAATTCTGCATCTTGAATTAATCAAGCATATCAATTAGAAAGATATGGATAAGAAAGAATTAAAAAAGGAATGTAATAAAGATATTTTTTCATTTTTAAATTATGTTATAAATTACTTTTAAAATGATAGCACTATTTTTATAAATTACAAATAGTATATAATAATAAACTTTACTTTCTTAAAAATTTTATTAAAATCTAACTACTAGTTATAAACTACTAGAAAATATTTAATGGGGTTAACGCTTGGATTCTACTAGGATACCAAGTCTTAGTTATATGCTACTTGGGAGGTGTCTTTGGCTTCCATAATCAATTAAAGACAAACATAAATGCAAAAAGAATTGCAGGTGGGCTAGCTTCTATGAAAAGAGCTTTTTCTCCTTCTTTCGCTCCAGCTTTTGCTTAGTCTTAAGCTCTAGTTAAAGAAAAATATATAGTCTCCACAAGTTGGATGAGTGCCATTTGGCCTACTATAAACTTTGATAAATGTTTACTTAGGAAATTTATCATAGTATTAAACTAAGTTTTCTATATTAACTTTTAATAAATTTTAGTTAAATAGTCATATTATAAAATTTAGATTTTTTGATTTTTTGTTTATCTTTTATCAAGAAATACTATTAAAATAAACTATAGTAGTAGAAGTATAATTTTGACATTCTAGGACGGGAGTTCAATTCTCCCTAACTCCACCAGATAAAGAATAATGGTAAAATCTGAAATAAAGATTTTACTTTTTTTTAAACTCAATTTTACAGTTTCTAACATTTTTCTAACATAAAAAAATATATTTTTTTATTATATTTTTGACAATTATCAATTAAAGATAAAATTACAATTAATATATATATAATATATATATTAAAATTTTTAGTGAATTAAATTTCAGTATAAGTTATGTCTAAATTATCAACTCGTATGAAAAGCTTTAAAAAAATTATATCTTTAGGGCTTGTTTATAGTATTATATTTGGATTAATTAATCCATTTTTCAGTATATTTAATCAAAGTGTATCAGCTTTTGATTCAAGTTTCACAACAAATTTAGTACAAGCAAATGTACTTTCATGAGCTGATCTTACTCAATCAGCAACTACTGTTATTACAGTACCTAATGTTGTTTGAGTTTATGCAAGTTGAGCAAGTACTACTACAGATTGATCTTATGTAACAGCTAATAATGTTTGAGCTTCATCAAATTGAATTAATATTGTTATAACTGATACGAACAACGCTTGACCTAATTGTGCTTCTGCAACTTTATGATGAACATCGCCAAATTACACAATTGCTTGTGACTTGGATGCTTCATCATTAACAGCTATTTTAGGTTGATGGACTAAACTTTCAGCAACTATGTTAACAAACATTATAAATACAGCTTCAGATATTCATGCAACAGTAAAATGAACTTGATGAAATACAGTTACAGCTCATACAATTACTTTAACTTGATGAGTTACTCCAGTCGCTCAGGTAAATACTATTACAATTGGATGATGAATTGATGCTTGAGATATTTATACTGCAAATCTTCCTTTATGAGTTAATACTTCATATACTGCAACTTGAACTGATACTTTATCAACAATTGCATCTTGATTAAACTCATCAATTCAAACCTCATCTTGATATGTTAGTCAAGCTTTTACTTCAATATCTTCATGAAGTACTGTTGTTCTTACTGCAAAAGTTCCATGAACTTGATTTACACAAACTTCTAGTGCAACAAATTTTCCTTGAGTTGCTCAAGTTGTTGACTTTATACCTACAGTTCCAACAGAGGGAGAAACTCTTAGTTGAACGATAAATTCAACTCATTTTCAATACACAATTTGAAATTGAGAAACAGTATCAACTGTAATTACATCACTTCTTCCTTTAATGAATGCACAATCTAATGTAACTTGTGTAAATAATACAACCAAAATAACTTGTACTGCTAATGTACCTTGAGTATTATTTACTTATAGTTCTGAAGTAGTTGATATTACTTCTCCAGTGTTTCAAACTCTTTCAGTAACTTCAAATAATTCTGTAAGTTGAAGTTATGCAAAAGCATGAGATAATTTATCATTTACATTAAATATAAGTCCAGCAGATACATCAAAAACTGGAAATAATATATGATTTTCTATTTGAACATTAACTTGATTAACTACATCTTTATCTTCATCAACTGCTAGGATTACTCAATCAACTTGAACTTATACAGTATTATCATGACAAAATTGAGTAATTACACTTAATTCTCTTACTTTCCTAGATCAATCAAATAACACAATTACTTGAGTTGTTTTACCTTCAATAAATATAACAATAGACACAACAAATCCAGTAATAACAATAACAGATGATGCGTCAGTAACACCTGTACAAAGTGATACAATAGTAGCAAGCTTAACAGAAATAAATCCAAATACATTTGAATATGGATATT
>JAQVFO010000001.1:71085-332436 GCA_028697205.1 Candidatus Altimarinota bacterium
TAACATATTCAACAACAGCACCAACAGCTAATCCAGTTGTAGCAACATTGACATGAGCAAGTGAAAGTATAACTATTACAAATAATTGATGATCTACGACTTATACATTTACAAGTAATTGAAGTTTCACATTTTTATATCAAGATGTTGCATGAAATACTGGTTCTACACAAGCAAATGTAACATGGATTGATAATACTTGACCAATAGTTACTTCGAAATCAACATCAAATTTAAGTGTTAATTGAGTTACTATTAATTTTAATTTTTCTGAAGGTAATTTTTCTCCTTCTTGAACTTGAAGCGTAATAGTATATACATGAAGTAATTTATTTGCTCCAGTTGAAACATGATCTACAAATATTTCATTTTCGAGTTGAATATGAGCTTGAACTTCAATATTTACAAATTTAACATGAAGTACAACATATATATATTTAATTAAATTGACTGATAGTTTATGAAATTTTTCTAATTCAAGTTGAACTTTTTCTACTTTATCTAATAATTCAGATTCATCTACTTGATGAACTACATACTCTTGATGATCAGGAGGTGGTTGAATTTGATGATTTAAAGTTTGATGATTTATAAAAGATAATTGTCCTAATTGAGATTATTCTTCAAGTTATTATGATAATTTATGTTGAGTTTGAACAAATTCATGATCTATAAACAATGATACTTTTAAAAATACATATTTATATTTAAAGTCTTATTTTAAAAGTCAAAGTACTTTAATAATTCTAGAAAAACTATCAAAAATTATAAATTCTAATATTGAAATAAGTAAGATTGAAAAATATGCTAATTTTGATTATTCAATAAAATCTAAATATAATTTGTTTTTAAATTATTATTCAAATTTTCTTTTATCAATAGATAAATATATAGTTTCAAAAGACAGAAATGATTATCTTGATGCAAAAAAGAATTTAGAGCTTTTACAACAATTATTTATTGAATTAAAAAATATAGACTCTAAATATGTAAGTATAATAAATTATAAGAACAATTTAGTAATTTATAATCCTAAAGATGAAAAACTTTTAATAACTTTTAATAAAATTGAGAATATTATTTTAAATAGGCTAAATAATTTACTTAGTATATGAAAAATAACAGAAACAGAGTATAATAAAGCTATTTGATATTATAATGATTTTGTATTAGAGTTTTCAATCTATAAAAAAATGACTCTATTAGATGCAAAAAATAATGCTATTATTGCTCTAAAAAACTTATTAAATGTATTAAAATAATGATGCAATAATATTGATGTAAAAATATTAATTTTAATCGTTAAATAAATTAAAGTTTAATTATTTAGTTGATAAATGAAAAAACTTGCTTTTTAAAAAAATTAGCTAAAATGTAGCAGTATTTTAAAATTTAAATATGCATCATATGATAACAGCAATGAAAATGCAAGTTTGATGAGTTGTAAAAATAGGGAATGAACTACTTTTAGTATTAAGAAAAGAAATTCATAGATGAGGTAGATGAGCTACAAATATAAAAGTTAAAATGAAAAATTTATTAGCTTGAAATACTACTGATAGAGTTTTTGATAGTGAAGAAAAAATGGATGATATAATTTTAGAAAGATCTAAATTTGAGTTTTTATACCAATCTGGTGATACATTTTATTTTATGAATAATGAAACTTACGAACAAATAGAATTAAATGCAGAAGATGTATGAGATAATGTAAATTTTATGACTCCATGATTAGTTGTAGATATACAAAGATATGAATGAAGACTAGTTTGAGTAATCCTTCCTGCACAAGTTAAATTATTAATTACAGAATGTGAACCAGGTGTTAAATGAAATACAGCAGACTGAAGAGTTGTAAAAGAAGCAACATTAGAAACATGATATACAATAAAAGTTCCATGATTTGTTGAATCATGAGAATATGTGATAATTAATACAGAAACTTGAGAATATAGTGAAAGAGCAAGATAATAAAGAAAAAAAATACTAAAAATTAATTTTTAGTATTTTTTTTAATTCAGTAAGTAAATTGCAATTTTGTTCTATATAGTTTCATAAAAATTTAAATAAATTATGAAAATCTTGTTTATCTAAGAAACTATTAATGGCTTCATTTTTTTGTGATGAATTAAAAAACCTCAAAATATCTAAGTTTATTCAAAAATCTCAAACAAACTTCAAAAAATCATCTAATTTTTCATTATGAGCTCAATTTTTTTCTTTATAAATATCCCATAAAGTTGGTTTTCAATAAGCAAGGGAAGTACATAAACTATTTTCTCATCTTACAAAGTTTATATCACAAATAGATAGCAATTCATTAAAGTCTAATAATTCTAGAAATGGCATAAAAAATAGATTATTTGATTCTGATTTATAATTATTTTCATAATCAAAGATAAAAAATACTTCATCATTTCTGTGTTTTATTGATTTAAGTATTTCACTAAGAGAGTCTTTATAAACAAAAACAGAAACCCATTTATTATTTGCTAGGTTTTTTGATAATTTTAGATTATATTTTTTATTTATATAATTTAAATAATTTTCTTTTATATCTCATCTTGTTTTTATTTTATTTATAATTATTCCTCAAGTGTTTTTAATTAGACTAGGAATAAAATGAATATATTTATCTCAATTAATTTCATAAGTTGTTCAATGTAAATTTTCAACTCACTTATGAAGTAAAAAATATCAAAATTGTATTATAGTTTTATTTGTTTCTCATTTTTTTAAATAATCATTTGATAATCTATAATCAAAAAAAGTAAAAATATTTTTTGACGGAATATGATTATTTAATTCATTAATATTTAAAAAAGTTATTTTTTCTTTTCAATTATCTCAAATCATTTTATTAAATAATTCTTCATTATCAGAAAAAAACCTAACTTTTAAGTTTTTGCTTTCTGAAGTCATATTTAAAGCTAGATTTAATGCGAATCAAATATCTCAATAATTATCTATAATAGGAACGTAAAAATCTATAGATGAGTTCATATGAAGACTAGATAAAGGATGTATAATATTATAAAAGTTATTCAATGCCATCTATTTAATACTCCTTTATTTCAAATTATAATTCTTTTACTATGTGAAAAGTATAAAAATATCATAAGCAAAGTTGTAACTCCCAGTTCAATTACTATATAAATTATATCTCAATTTGCTATATTTATAGGTGTTATTAATCATGCTAGTGATAATCATAAAACGATATTTATTATATTAGATCAAACTATGTTTCAAATTATTATATCAGTTTGTTTTTTAAAACTTGCTACAATTGATGCAGCTAATTCAGGAAGACTTGTTCATATAGCAACAATAGTAAGTCAAATAATAGTTTGTGATATTCCAAATGAAGTTGCAATTGATTCTGCTGATCTAACAATTACTTCTGCTCATAATGCAAGTCATATAGATCATAGAATTATATATAAAACAGATTTCCAAGTTGATAATTTTTCAGTATGTTCTTCTGCTTCTTCTTCCAAAATCTTCATAATTCAAAATGTATATGAAAGAAAAATTATAAAAAATAGTATAAGAACAAGTGAATCTCAAAATGTAATTATATTTTTTGAAGCTTTTGATAAAATCACATCATTAGCTAGAAAAAATAATGCAAGTGATGTAAGTAAAGTAAAAGGGACTTCTTTATAAACTGTTGAATTTTGGGCTTTTAATGGATAAATTATTGCAGAAATTCATAGTATAAGAAGTATATTTGCAATATTTGATCAAACTATATTTCAAAGTGCAAGACCTGTTTCTCATTTGATAGCTGAAACTGTGTTGATAAATATTTCCGGAGCAGATGTTCATACCGCAACAATTGTTAATCATATAACTAAGTTAGAAATTCAAAATTTTCTTGCAATATTAGTAGATCATTCTACTAAATATCAAGCACATTTTATAAGTATAAAAAATCAAACAATTAGAAGTATATAATCCATAATTAATAAAAATAATAAATAAAAAAATTTAAGTTAAGTATAATTTTTATTTAATTTTTTCAAAACTTTAATTGACTTTTTATTTGAAAATTGTTGGATTTTCTTTATTATAAAATTGATATTATACATTTATAATTTTTTTATGAGATTACTATTAACATTTGTTTTCATCTTTTTATCGTTTTCAAATTGTTTTTGAGAAGAAAATATTAACCCTATTTGATGAATTTTAGATTCTACTTGAGCAATACTATGAGAAGTTAAATGTGCAGATAATAAATATGAAATAATATGAGACTTTGACACAAAATTAAATAGTAATTTACTTTATAGTATAAAAAATACTCTTGCTTGAGAGGAAAAAACAGATATCTTAGTTGATTTTTCTGTAGAAAAAAATTGACAAAAACTTGCTGAAAAAAATACAGAAAAATTTAATATTGTTTTTGCAGATATATGACCTATTTTAATCAAAGCTAAAGTTACTGAAAAAAATACAGATTGTGTTTACAATTTACAAAAAAATATAAATGTATATTCTAAAATTGTTTCTTATATTTCTGATAAAAGTGACCTAAATTTATCTTTTGATAATGATTTTAAAAAAAATAATATATTTTTTAATGAAACAATTTTAGAATCAAAAAATTCAAGTTTAATTTGAGAACAATTTTTATCACAAGTAACTGATAAATTATATATTTTTCAAGATTCAGATATTATAATTATTAATTCAAGCAATTATTTAGAAATTTTACAGTGATTTGAGAAGTTATCAAAAGTTTACAATATAAATTTTCCAAATAAAAAGATTTTTATTGTTACTGATTCTAGTTTTATACTATCAAAAAAACTCTTAAGTAATTTTATTAATAGTTTAGAGGTTAGTATTTATACATTTACACCATCAAATTTATTAAATTTTTTAAATTATATTTCACTTTGAAGATCATCAACAGACATAATAAAAAATAAAGAATATTGAATAAATCAAATCTCTTTTGAAGATAATTCTAGTAGTTTATTTTTCTTAACAAATTTCACAAATAAACTTATATCATCTTGATTTCCTATAAGTATTTTATGAATTATTTTTTCATTATGAGTTGCTGTAACAGTTATTAATTTCATTAGACAATTTGTATGAATTTCTATTTTTAATTTATATTATCCAATATTTTTTGCATTAAGTGTTTATCTTTTTAGTTTTCAAATTACTTTAGTTTTATTTATTTCATCTATTCTTTCTATGTATTTTATGAAAATGATTTATAAAAAAGTTCATTTTTTACTAAATACAAAACTTTCACTTTTCTTTGTCTTGTATCTTATAATCTCAATTTTAACAATTTGAATACTAAATATTTTTAATTTAATTGATTTTATAGATCTTAAATCAAATTTAGTAGTTTTTCCTTTTATTGTTATTCCTATGGTTGCATATAAGTTACTTGCTGATGAAAGAAATGTTTTTAGTATTGCGTTTTTATTTTATTTATCAGAATTTATATTTGTATCTTTAGTTGCATATTTTATTATAAAATCAAGTTTTATTCAAAATATATTTTTAGCATATACAGAATTACTTATAGTTGTATTTCTTATAAATTTCTTAATTTGAAAATTTACTTGATTACAAGTTCTGGAATATATACGTTTTCTTCCTCTTATTAAAAGACATTTTCAAGAAGAGGAATAAAAAGTGTTTTTTTATAGACAATGATTCTTTATTTTTATCTTTTACATAATTTATGCTTGATTTTTGAATACTTTCGATGAATGAAAGAAATCTTAATTACATTAAAAAACTTAACCCAAAATCATCTGTTAATTTAGCTGATAATAAGGTTGAAACAAAAATCTTTCTAGAAGAAAGATGAGTTTCTGTCCCTAAAACATTATCTATTATTTCTACAAAAAAACAATTAAACTCATTTAATTTTAAGTCATTAAAGGAAGATTTTTTCGTTGTAAAACCAGTTTTTTGAAGCAGATGACAATGAATATTAATAGTTGAAAATTTAAAAAATTGAACATATAAAATCTGATGAGAAATAGTTTCAGAAGAAATTTTGTTAGATCATATGCTAGATATTCTTAACTGAGATTTTTCTCTAAATTATTGATATGATAAAGTCCTTATTGAAGAAAAATTAATTCCTTGAAATTGATTTGAAAAATTTTGTCAATATTGATTAGCTGATATTAGGTTGATTGTTTATAATTTAGTACCTGTTGCAGCTATGATTAGAGTTCCAACAAAAATTTCATGATGAAAGGCTAATTTGTCGCAATGATGAGCATGATTTTGAATTGAGGTATGATCTTGAATATTAAATACATTTTATACTAACTGAAAAGTTTATAAAAAAGAATTTCCTGAAGAATATAAATTATTAAAATGATTTGAAATTCCATTTTGGAATGAAATACTTCAAGCATCTTCAAAAACTCAATTTTTTGTAAACTTATGATATTTAGCCCTTGATTGGGTAATAACTGGATCTTGACCAAAAATTCTTGAAATAAATGCAAGAGCGTGACTTGAAATACAAAATGTATGTTTACTCCCTTTAAAAAATAGGTTAGATAAAATAAAAGATTTAAAAATCACTGAACCTGAAAAATGAGTTGAATTATCAAAATCATTATTTTCTGAAAAAATAACAACTAATTTTACATCATGAAAGGTTATATATTTGTCTCAAGATGCAAAATTAATTTATGATGATACTGAGGAAAATATAGTTGTTAATGTTGACTTAACTAAATCAAAAAATTTTATTTCTAGTTATTTGTATGATTTATTATCAAATACAGATTTTACAATTTATTTTTGAGATGGAATAAAATTTGATAAGTTAAAATTTCAAATTGATGATACATTGGACGATGATGTAGCAGTATTATGAACAAATATAGTAAAAGATTTTTTTATAAAACCTGAATCAAATATAAAGAAAAATGAATTATTTATTCCAAAAAAGGCTAATAAGAATGAAATTTCATTATTAAAAATAATTGATGAAAAAGTTGTAAAACTTGATAAGAAAGTAAGTTTTACAACAGTTTTAAAACCTGTAAATTTTCTTGAACAATTAGATAAGTTTATTGAAATGAAATGAAAATATAATCCAATTTTTGAATATGATTTTCCAAGTGAAGAAAGAATTGAAAATTTAGAGAAAGAAATAACTATATTGAAAGATACATATTTTAAAAAGGATTTAGAATTAAAATCAGAATTTGCAAATATATTTTTTGAAAAAATAGAAGAAATTTCAAATAGATTAAATCTTATAAAAGCTTATAAGGAACAGAACTTTGTTGATATTGAGAAATATAATATTAAACTTTTTGGTAAGCTTGATGATAAATTAGTAAAAAAGGCAGTAACAAAACTATGATTATTGGCAAATGATAATGTTTTATGAAAACAATTAGATCCAAGTTATGTAGTAGAATATATAAAAAATTATTTAGAAACTAATTCTATATTTACCTGAGTTAAGGTAGTTTTATCTACATCAAACATGTCTAGAATTTTAGTAAATAGAAAAAAGTGAAAAGCTGAAGTAAGAGTCTCAGTAGATGGGGTTTTTAGAGAAAAAGAATTAGATTGAATAATTGCTCATGAAATATGAATACACTTAGTTAGAGCTATAAACTGAAAGAAATCATGATGGAATATATTTGAATCATGAACAGCCGATTATCTTGCAACAGAAGAATGATTAGCAGTATATAATAGTTTAAAATATTTTCCTGATGCATATGAAAAAAATGCTATGTATCAAAATTATTATATGATAGATCAAGCAAAAGAACTTGATTTTCAGGAACTATCTGAATTATGATTTAAATTAAAATGAAATGATTACATAAAAGTTTTTAAAACAATTACTAGATTTAAAAAATGAATCAAGGATACAAGTATAAAAAACCATTGAGCTTTTTTCTCAAAGGATAAAGTATATTTAGATTGATATATTCAAGTTAGAGATTGGATTGAAGATTGATGAGATGTAAATAAATTGATGATAGGGAAAGTTAAGATTGAGGATTTAGATATTGTGTAGATTTTATCTTATTTGCAATAACTTTAAAAACTTTATTTACAATTAATTTTTGTTCCTTACTTATATCATTTAACATTGAGTCAAAATCTATTCATAAATAATAATATTTTCTTTTTAAAAAATCTTTAAATGATTCTTTGTTTAATTTTCATGTAATTATTTTTTGTTTTAATAATACTTTATAAATAATTATATCTACAATAAAGAAAGTAATTAAAAAGTCTTTATTTTGTGAAAAATCAATTTTTCAAGAAGTAATATCTTTAATTCAAAATTTTCAATTAATTAATTTAAAAATATCTCATCAACTTTTTAAATAATCTATTATTTTTAAAAGTCATCTAATGTATGTTGTATCTTTGTGTTGTACTCAAACTCAATTAATTGGTTGATTTCTTTTATACCTTATAAATCTTGCTTCATTTGTTGTAAGTTTTCTTGTTACATCTCAATATATATCTATAAATTTTAAATATTCATCACTTTTTAATATTTCTCATGCAAATAGTGTTGTAAACTCTGGAGATACTGGATTTACAGAAAAAATATCTTCTCATCTATGCATTATTGATTCGAGTAACATAGCCATTCATTCATCTTTTTCTACATTTCATTCTCATCTTATATCTCAAAAATATTTTTCATGATTTCTTTGACTTATATAGTGTCATAAAACTTCATGTGTAACTAGTTTTAATATTCTGTCTAAAGGTAGTTTAGCAAATTTGTCATTATCTGGTATATCAAGAAAATCTGGTCAGTCATAAACAGATCCTGCACTTGCTAAACGAGTTCTTTGCCTTAATCATAAAGATTCAAAAATCATATCAAATATTTGCATATATGTTTCTCTATCTATTTCTGCTTTTCAAAAAGTATCTCTAAAATCTTTTGTTTCTTTATTTTCTTTTTTATTATATATAAATTTCATTCATACATCATATCATCTACTTTCTAATTCGTTTTTAATTTTTGCTAAATATTTTTGTAGTTCATTATATCTTTCAGGAGTTATTTTATATTTGTTTTTTTCAGATTCTGTAATCATATAGTCATAACATCTAAGAGCTTCTTCTTCATTATCTATTACTTTTCATCAATATAAAACTTTCTCATATTCTTCATTTTTTGTTACTATAAACTTAATTTGAGTTTTTGTTAAATACTTTTTATATCAAGCTTTTTTTAATTCAAAAATTAATGAATTTAAAAAATATTGCAGCAAAGTTATATTATAGTTAATTGCGTTCATAATTATCTCTTTTTTTGAATAATTTAACTCATCATTAACTATTAGTTCTTTTAATATAGAATTAAATTCATTTATAATTTTTATAGTTTTTTCTCTAATAGTCCTTTCTAGTTCTTTAAAATCTTCTTGAGATAATTCTGGTTTTTCAGGAAAATCTTTTCACAAAAAAGTCTCAAATATATCTTTATTAAAATAAATATTTCTTCAATTTATCTTATAAGTTGATTTATAAGCGTAAGTTAATTCAAGAATTTTATCAAGTCATGGAGTTTTTAATAAATTGGATAATTTTTTTTCTATTTTTTCCTCTGAAATTTCATAATTTCAAACCTGATTTTGCATATATTAAAATATATAATATAAATTTTATATATTTTAATATATAATGTTTTATGTGTCAAATAATATTTTGTTTATAATTATCTTTTTAATTTTACTTTCAAAGCTTTTTTAATAATATTGATGCGATATAAAATAATTATGTGAAATATGCAAAAAGTAACTCTTGTAATACTTGATTGATTTTGAATAAATAAAAAAAATGTTGAAGAAAATAGTATAGTAAAGGCAAATTCACCGACTTTTAATTATCTTTTTGATAATTTAACTACTGAACTAAATGCATCTTGAAAAGCAGTTTGAATTCCTGATTGACAGATGTGAAATTCTGAAGTATGACATATGACTATTTGAGCTTGAAGAATTATAAAACAAAGTTTGGTAAAAATAGATGATAGTTTTGATTCTTGAGAGTTTCAAAATATTGAAAGTTTTAGAAATTGAATTCAAAATGTAATAAATAATAAATCTAATATTCATTTATTTACACTTTTTTGAACTGGTTGAGTTCATGCACACTCAAATCATTTAGAAAAGATTTTAAAGATCATCCCAAAATCTATAAATGTTTATTTGCATATATTTACTGATTGAAGAGATGTTGAACCAAAGTCTTTTTTATGATTATTTAAAAACTTTAATAAGAGTGTACTTTTAAATTATAAAAATGTATTTGTTTCTTCAATTTCTTGAAGGTATTATGCAATGGATAGAGATAATAATTGGGATAGAGTAAAAATAGCTTATGATGAAATTGTTTATTGATATAATGAGACAAAGTTAAATGTAGAAGATTATATAAATAAAAGTTATGATGAATGATTAACAGATGAATTTATTATTCCAGCATCTTTTTCATCTTGAAAAAGAGTATGAAATTGAGATAGTATTTTTTTCTTAAATTATCGTAGTGATAGAGCAGTTCAATTAGCTAAATTATTTTATGAAGAATGATTATATATTAAAACTATTCAAAAAATTTATGAAGAAAAGTGAATTGAAAAGGAAATGTCTGAAATAGATGAACTTAAAAATATATATTTTGTTACAATGACAAAGTATTATAAAGAATATACTTGAAAATATTTCATAGAGAGTGAAAAAGTTGATAATTGTTTAAGTGAAGTATTACAAAATAATAATTTATCGCAATTACATATAGCAGAGACAGAAAAATTTGCTCATGTTACTAAATTTTTTAATGGTTGAAAACAGATAATTTTTAATTGAGAAAAAGATATACTTGTTCCATCACATAAAGTTCAAACTTATGATTTAGATCCAGAAATGAGTGCTGAAGAAATTTTTGATAGTTATATAAGTAATACTTTAAATTTTGATTTTACTGTTATTAATTATGCAAATGGTGATATGGTTTGACATACATGAAATATGGATGCAAGTATAAAGTCTGTAAAAAAACTTGATGAAATAATTAAAAAAACTATTGATTTTTGTGAGAAAAATAATATTGATTTATTAATTACTGCAGATCATTGAAATTGTGAAGAAATGTGATCTTTAGAATGCCCTAAGACATCACATACTGTTAATTTTGTACCATTTTGGTATATTAAAAATTGAAAAATAGTAAAAACATTTGCTACTTGATGATTATCAAATATAACACCAACAGTTTTAAAAATTATGTGAATAGAAAGACCAAATTTAATGGATTATAGTTTAATTTAATTATACATTTTATTAATGAATAATATAGATAATTTTTTGTGAGTAATTTTGTTTACTGATTTAAAAGATTATACTTTAAAGACATCTTTATTAACTCAGAAACAGATGGATGAGATTTTAGATAATCAAGATTTAATTATCAAAAATTCGCTAAAAAAATATGATTGAAATTTAATAAAAATTATATGAGATTCATATATGATTTATTTTATTGATCCACTAAATTCATTATTGTTTTCAATTAACATTCAGGAACAACTTAAGAAATATAATGATGCAAAACTATTAAATTTATTAAAAATTGAGATAAGAATTGCTTTGGATTATTGAATGATACATAGAAAAGAAATTTTTAAATGAAGTGATTATTTTTGAGAAACAGTAAATATATCAGCAAGATTAATTTGAAAAACAATTGAAAATTCAATTTTTATAACAGAGAGATTTTATAAATCTATTAATAATGAAAAAATTGATGCAAGATTTTCTTTTTTATGAGATGCTAATTTTAAATGAATAATTGATAAAATTTGAGTTTACCAAGTTTTATATTTAGAAGATGAAATTAAATTATATGATAATTGAAAATACAAAAATTTAGATTTTACATCAATTATTTTAGATGATAAAACAAAAATTAGAATAAAAAACATTGATGAAATAATTTTGAAAGCTTCATCAGTAAATGCTATATTATGATCTCAACCTATACCATTTATTGAAATGTATTCATCAGTAATTATATATATTTATATGCTTAAGCAAATAGCATATGAATACAACATTAAATTATCAAATAATGAAATTAAGGAAATAATAATTGTACTTTTTTCTTCGTTATGAACTTCATTGTTTGTTTGAGAATCAGTTAATATTATTAGTAAAATATGATTAGTATGATTTTGAGGGTTTTTAATTATTCCATTAAATTTTTGAACAGCATATGGTGTATGAAAAGTTATAAATAGATATTTTTATAATAAAACAAAGGATATTAATCTTTCAAATTCTGAGATAAAAGATTTATTTTTGTCATGAAAAGATGTATGAATTAAATATGCAAAACAAAATAAAAAACAAGTTATTGAAACTTGAAAAAATTTTAAGGATGATTTTATTAATAAAACAAACAAGATGAAAAAAGAAATTGATAATATAATAAATGAATTAAAAAATTTTTTATAAAAAATAAAATTTTACAAAATTTAGTTTTAAATATAATACAAAAGTTTTTATTCCTTAACTTAAATTTATGTACACAATAAAAAATGTTTTTGCTAGAGAAGTTTTAGATTCTAGATGAAATCCTACAGTTGAAGTAGAAATTACTTTATCTAATTGAAGTTTTGGTAGAGCTATAGTTCCAAGTGGTGCTTCAACTGGTATCCATGAAGCTTTGGAATTAAGAGATGGTGATAAAACAAGATATCTTTGAAAATGAGTTTTAAAAGCAGTTGAAAATGTAAATAAAACTATAAAAAATGAAATAGTTTGAAGAAGTTTTAAAAACTATAGAGAACTTGATGAATTAATGATAAATCTAGATTGAACAAAAAATAAAAATAACTTATGAGCAAATGCAATTTTATGAGTTTCTATGGCCTTTGTGGTTGCTTGTTCTAAATCTGAAAATAAACAAGTATTTGAATATCTTGGAGAATGAAATGGTAAACTACTTCCAACTCCTATGATGAATATAATAAATGGATGATCACACGCTGACAACAACGTAGATATACAAGAATTTATGATAGTTCCAGTTTGAGCTAAATCTATAAAAGAAGCAGTTCGTATGTGAGCAGAAGTATTTCACAATCTTAAAAAGATTCTAAAAGTAAGATGATTATCTACTTCAGTTTGAGATGAAGGTGGTTATGCTCCTGATTTATCTTCAAATGAAGATGCTTTGAAAGTAATTATTGAAGCAATTGAAAAAGCAGGGTATACAACAGAACAAATTAAACTTGCACTTGATGTTGCTTCTAGTGAATTTTATAAAGAATGAAAGTATAATTTAGCTTGAGAATGAAAAGTGTTAACTTCAAGTGAAATAGTAGATTTTTATGCTGATTTAGTAGAAAGATATCCAATTATATCAATTGAAGATGGTATGGCAGAAGATGATTTTGAATGATGGAAATTGATGACTAAAAAATTATGAGATAAAATAATGCTTGTTTGAGATGATTTATTTGTAACAAATATAGAAAGGCTTGCAATGTGAATAGAACAAGGTATGGCAAATGCTATTTTGATAAAGCTTAATCAAATTTGAACAGTTTCTGAAACTATTGATTCAATAGATATGGCAACAAAAGCTTGAATGAAATCAATTATTTCTCATAGATCTTGAGAAACAGAAGATACTTTTATAGCTCATCTAGTAGTGGCAAAAAATACTTGATTTATTAAAACTGGTTCTCTATCAAGAACAGATAGAGTTGCTAAATATAATGAACTTATGAGAATTGAAGAGAGAGTATAATTTATAAATAAAATAAAAAAATCACCTAAAAATTTAGGTGATTTTTTTATTTTATTTATTTCTTCCTCAACTTTTTCTAGTTGTACTTCTTTGTCATCTTCTTGAATCATTTCATTTATAAGAAGAACTGCTTCTGTGTTCGCTTGAATGTGTATCATCTGATTTCCTATAAATATCATCTTTTCTAGGGTAACTTGGTCTACTTGAATTAGAATCTCTAGATCAGTAACTTTTTCTTTCTCATCATCCATATCATGTTGACTTATAAGAACTAGATCTATTTTCATAAGGTTTTCTAAAAGAATCATCTCTTGCTCTTTCAGAACTTACTTCTTTTGATTTATGATCTAATTTTCTTTCAGCTGATTCAATTTTCTTTTCAAGTGAAATAACTGTTTGTTCCAAAGAATTAACAGATTTTGTTAATGAATTTATAGATTTAACTAGAGATTCAATTTTTTCTTCTGAGATTTTTTCCATATATAATGAATTTAAATATTAAAATAATAATATTACAATAATAAAAAATGTTTTTATTTATAATTGATTTCTGGACAACGCATTGAATGACGAAAAGCAAATATTATCTACCTCTATTTCATCTAAAACCACTATGACCACTTCTAGAATTATCTCATCTATCAGAGTTATTTCTAGTACTTGGTCTTTGTCATCTTCTTTCATCTCTTTTTTGAAAATATCCTCATTCTCTATGAGAACTTGAATTATTATCATCAGATTTTCTATATGTACTATCTTTAGATCAAAAACTTCTTCATTCATCTCTATTTCATCCTCTTGATCAACCAAATCTTCATCCTGAACTTCTTCATCATCCTCCAAATCCTCATCTACCTCATCCGCTTCTTCAACCAAAACCTCATCTTCATCCTTTTCATCCACTTCTTCAACCAAAACCTCATCTTCATGAACTTGGTTCCTCTTTTCTTTCTATTTCAACTCATTCATTATTTACTTGTTTGATTTTGATTTTATTAGTTCTTTCTATGTTTTTTAATGCATATTTTTCACTACCTGATACAAAAGTGATAGCTTTACCACTAGCTCCAGCTCTACCAGTTCTACCAATTCTATGTATATAACTTTCAGGATCAGTAGGAACGTCAAAGTTAACTACTAACTCAATATTTTTCATATTTAATCATCTTGCAGCAACATCAGTTACAACAAATATGCTTGAATATCAATCTTGAAAATCTTTTAATGCTTTAAATCTTTCTCTTTGTCTCATATCACCATTTAAATATGAAGCTTTAAATCAATCTTTATTTAATCTTTCAGCTAATATTTCAGTATCTCTTTTTGTTTGCACGAAAACTATAGTTTTTTGAGATTTATGTGTAGCAATAAATTTATTTAATAAATCGTATTTGTTAATATGTGGTGATTCAACAAATGAGTGGTCTATTTTTTCTGTAGTAATTGCATCTGTTGATTTAATAAAAGTATAGTTAACTCAAAGATGAGTTTCAATAATTTTTTTAATTTCTGGAGTTATAGTAGCTGAAAATGAAAACACTTGTTTCAAGTTAGTTAATCATTCCCAAATAAATTCTATATCATCAACAAATCACATATCAAGCATTCTATCTACTTCATCAAGAACAAAATAATTTATATGTTCAAGTTTTAATACATTTCTCTCAATTAAATCAATTACTCTTCAAGGAGTTCATATAACTATATCTTGTCATCTTCTGATTAAATCTATTTGTTTATATATAGGGCTTCATCCATATACTGCTAGTGATGAAACTCTATGGTATTTTGATAATTTAAATATCTCATCTTTAATTTGAGAAACAAGTTCTCTTGTTGGTGCAATTATAAGAGCTTGTGTTCCTCTTTTTTTAAGATCAAGATTTTGTAATAAAGACAATACAAAAGCTGCTGTTTTACCAGTTCAAGTTTGAGATTGACCAATTACATTTTTTCAATTATTTGATTCAACTATTACATCAGATTGTATTTGAGTAGGAGTTGTATATCCAATTTCGTCTAATGCCTTTACAATATCGGCTTTTAGTCATAGTTCGTTAAAATTCATATTTTAAATATGTTAAAAATTATATTTAAAGCTTGAAAATTAATTTTATAAAAGTTAACTAAAGTTTGTATTATATACCTTCATCTTTAGTCTTTTGTTTTAATCTTCTAGCTTATTTGTGAATTAGTAAAGTTTATCTTAAAAGTAACATAAAAATAAACCTTTTAAAAGGGAAGAATTAACTTTTAATTTTTATGAGAATAAGGAATATCTGAAAAATATAATCTTCGGACTCCTGTTAGCATTTGCTTACGACCCGTTGATTTATAAATAAAACTTTATTTATACTAAAACAACTTTTAAGGGATTTTTTCAATAGCTTATACTGAAAATAGTGAGAAGGTGGATCTTAAAATTTGTTCCTTTTGAATTTAGATTTTCCTTAAAAAAGCGATTTTTCAAACTTTTCTAATTTCGGCGAGATTATACAAGATAATTTTAGTATTGCAAATTTATTTTTATTTATTAAAATAATATTTGAAATATTAAATTTAAAATTTAAATTCCTACAATGATTTCAAAGATAAATGACATACTAAAAGAAATTGATCAAAGAAAAAAAGATTTAGTAAAAGAATATGAACATCTAAAAAAAACTTATTCATTTTACTTAGAATGAAGAAAAGTTATTTTTACCAAGAAAACAAAAGAATATAATAAAAAATTTAAGGAAGGACTTGTAAGATATATATTTACTTCTCAAATTAGACATATTATATCAGCTCCTTTTATATATATGATTGCATTTCCTGTATTTATATTAGATATATTTTTATTTATATATCAACAAACATGTTTTAGACTTTATTGAATACCATTTGTAAAAAGAAAAGACTATATAATTTATGATAGAAAATATCTTGATTACCTAAATATAATTGAAAAGCTTAATTGTCTTTATTGTTCTCGGGTTAATTGATTATTTTCTTTTGCTGTTGAAATAGCTTGAAGAACTGAAAGATATTGGTGTCCTATAAAAGCATCTAGAAGATTAAAAGCAACTCACAATTGGCAAAAATATTTTGCTGATTATTGAGATCCAGAGTGATTTAAAGAATGTTTTAATAAGAATGAAATTTTTTATAAGGAACTAGATTAAAATATTAAATTTTTATAGAAAATATGCTTGACAAATATTTTTTAATACTTATATTAATTTAATATTAAATTTTAACTATTAAATTGTGAATAATATTGATTTTTCTTCTGATAAATTGTGTTTTCATGTGATTGATTGTATAGACCCTTTAGATGACTCTTCAGAAATTCTTAATAGATTAAAAAGTATACTTGAAAAATGATTGTTAACAGCTAATGAACAATGAAGACAAAAAAATTGATTTGAAGTAACATCTGCATCAAGAACTGATGTTTTTTCAACAAAATTTAAATCAAGTATGTGAGAAAAACCAAAAGAATATTTACAAAATATAGTTAAAAGTGTATGAACAACAGTTTGATTATTGCTTGAAGCAGAACATGATGAATATTGAAAATATCCTTACAGTTTAATAAAAGAATGAATAAAACCTGAGATTAAAGCTATTGTTGTTGATGAAAGCTCTCCATTATTTTTTGATTTATATAATGAATTATTAAATATTTCATCTTCATATTGAGTTTTACTTTTAAATTCTTTACTAAATCAATTAGAAAAACCTGTTTGTATTATTGCATAAAAAAAACTAGATTAATCTAGTTTTTTTTTATGCAATAATACAAAGTACTTCTTCTTTTTTATTTTCAACTTTTTTAGCATAATCAGGTCATAAAATTTCTCTTACTTTTGTCATAAAATTTTTTATATCTTCTTCTTCAAGTTTATATTTTTCTTCAAACTTTTTATCTTTAATTAATTTTTTATAAGCACTTATTGCACTTTTTCTTATTTTAGCTTTTACTTTGTATCAAGGTCCTCTAAAATTTATAGGATTTATTTCATTTATTAATACTAAAAATATAGAATTTAATACTTTATCTATTTCTTTATTTAAGTTTTCAAAATCTAATTCTATTCACTTTATATCTCATCCAATTTCTCATAGATCTTTATTAATTCACTTAACTTCATCACTCATAAATTCAGTTATAGCTGTTTCCCAAGGATTTAATACTGTCATAAAATATATTTAAGAATAAAATTTATTTTTAGAGTATATATAATTTGTTAAAAGTCAAATTTATTTTATATTAAATATATCTAAACTATTTTTAAATACTTGATTTTCTATTTTTTCTTTGCTTTCAGTTCTTAAATTACATAACTTCTCAAATACATACTCAACATAATTTGGATAATTTTCTTGTCATCTAAAAGGAGTTGGAGTAAGGTAGGGTGAATCTGTTTCTATAAGTATATTTTTTAATGGAATTTTTGTGACAGTTTCTTGAATATTTTTTGCACTATTAAATGTAAGAATTCAGCTAAAACTTATCATGCAATTTGGCGCAAAATCAAGACATGTAAGAGCAAATTCTAAATCTTCAGAAAAACAATGCAAAATAAAATTTTTAAAATTTATTTCTTTCAGTATTTCAATTATATCATTTTTAGCTTCTCTGTTATGGATAATTAGAGGTAATTTAAGCTTTTTTGCTAATTGAATTTGTGCTATAAAAAAATCTTTTTGAAGTTGTTTTTTTTGTTCTTCACTATTAACTGTATTTTTATTTAAAACATTATTTTGACACTCTGATAGATCTTTTGATACATTACATTGTTTATTATTTTCGAATTCTTTTTTTAGCCGATAATAATCAAGTCAGCATTCTCAAATTGCTACTACCTTATTATTTTTAGCTAATTTCTCAAGCATATTTATTGTCTCATCTAAATTAGGATATTTTCATATATCACAAGGATGAACTCACACAGATGCATATGCAAAGTTATATTTTCAAGCAACTTCTATATTATGTTTGCTTGATTCTAAATCAACTCAAACATTTGTTATAAATAGATTATTTTGATTTTGTATATTTAACAAAATTTCTTCTTCACTTTTTTGTTTACAAAGGTATGTATGGCAATGGGTATCGAATAACATTTAAGAAATTTTAAATTATAAATGTTAAATAAATAAATAAATTTTAAAAAATTTACAATTTAAAATTCTTAGAACTCTACTCCAGAACTTGAAAGTAAATAAACTTGGTTGTTTAAGTCAGTAAAATTAGCATTTATAATATTTAAATTCTCTAATTTTTCTTCTTTTTTTGAAGTTAAGATACTAAGTATATTTTCTCATTTTTTTATGTCCTGTGGATTTAAAAAATTTATCACCAATGTATTTAATCAATCCTCATTTGCTTGATTTATAAGATTTCATCAGATTTGTGAACTTATGTTTTCAATTAATACATTAGCTGGATTATAAGTTATAGACAATGAAAGGCTTTTTACTTGATTCATATCTTTACTTGAAAGTAAATTTATATTTGTATTATTTTTTTGTAAATATAAATCTCATACCTTAGAATTTTCTCAAGAGTTTATTACGCTTACTTGAATTTTTTGTCATAGTGATGTATCTTGAACCATAAAATTTAATCCAAAAGCTAAAACTAGACTCATAGCTATCAATCAAGTATTTTTAATTAAATTATGTTTTTTGTATTTTGAAAAAATATCTGTCATAGATTTGTAATAAATATTAAACTATCTCAAATTTTAACAATAATTTACAAAAAGTAAAATTTTTATTATTTTAACTTGACTATTGATAATTAATCTTTAAATTATACTTACCACCTTTAAATAAAGGAGAATAAAAGTGGAGTGTTATAATCATTTTATCACTTTTTTGAAAAGTGATGATTTCTATCAAGGTTTTCAAATTCTGATTCTGTTGGTAGTAATTGCAGGCTTTGCTGCGTATTACCAAACAAAATCAGATAAACAGGAGGATTTTGAATGAAAAAGCAGGCGAGGGAAACCTCGCCAAAACTATATTATTCCATGATTTTCAAGAGCTTCTATCTGATTTATTGATAGGAGTTTTTTTAATTCTTCTTTTGAAACTCATTTTAGATTTTCTATATTTCCATAAGTTTTTATAAGCTTAGTTCTAGTTTTTGGTCAGATTCAAGGAATTTCTTCAAGTATATTTTTTTTCATTGATTTAATTCTTTTATCTCTATTAAAAGTTATAGCAAATCTATGTGCTTCATCTCTTATTTTTTGAATAAGTCTTAATTCTTGACTATCTTTCTCAAGTACTATAGGCTCTTTAATTCAAGGTAAAAATAATTCTTCTTCTCTTTTAGCAATAGAAACAAGTTGTAAGTTATATATAAGGTTATAATTACTGTCATGTATTTCATAATTTCTATTTTCGTTTTTAAACTCTTCAATTATTTTTAATACACTATTTAATTGTCAGATTCAACCATCAATTGTTATCAAATCTGGTAAATTTCATTTTTCTATAAGTTCTTTTAATCTTCTTGTCATTATTTCTTTCATGCTTGAAAAATCATCTATTTTTAGATTTTCTAAGGTTTTTATGTTGAATTTTCTGTATTTACTTGGATTTGTTTTTCAGTTTTCTATTATACTTCTTGATGCAACTGTATGAGTTCAGGAAAGATGACTTATGTCATTACATTCAAAAATTAAACTTTTATTTATCTCATTATATCACATAATAGATAACAAATTTTTCATAGTTTGTTTAGTAAATCATTTTGTACTTAAAGAATTTAAATGTTTTTTATAAGCGTATTCATAAATATTTTTGTAAACAAATTTTATAATTTCAAGTTTTGGTCAAACTTTTGGAGTTTCTGACTTTAATGAAGTACTATTTTTTAATTCAATTGGTAGAAGTAAAGTTTGTTTTTCTTCAAAATTTATTTCTCTTTCGATAAAATACTCTAAAATTTCTTCTATGCTTTCTCATAATTTAGCTTCAATTTCATAGTTTCTTAAATCAACTATTTTACTATCTCTTATAGATACTAGTCATATGTAGATTTTTTCATATTTTTCCAAATAATTTATTACGTCATAATTTCAAATTACATAATCTCTAACTATGCTATTTTCTTCTAAACTTTTTATACTTTCAATATCTTGTTTTATACTTAAAGCTTCTTCAAATTTTAGATCTTTTGCTTTTTCTAACATTTTATTTTGTAATGTTGAAATTACTTGTTTAAAATCTCAGTTTAAAAAGTTTTTGATATTTTCTATTCATTTTTTATAGTTTTCTATACTTTCTTTAGTAAGTAGACAAGGTCAACTACATCTTTTTGTATAATAATCTATACATGGAATTTTTGTTCAAGCTACAGATTTTATTTTTAGTTCATTATCTAACAAGTTAAAATCAATATTACAACTTCTATATCAAAAAATTTTTTTTACAACTTTTAATACATTATTTACATGATTTGAGCTTATAAAAGGTCAAAAATAAATTCAAAAGTTAGTTTTTATGCGAGTTTTTATGATTTTTGGGATTTCTTCATTTGTAATTTTTATGTAGAGATGATTCTTATCATCTTTCATTAATATGTTGTATTTTGGTTTATGTTTTTTGATTAAAGTAGTTTCTAAAATCAAACTTTCTTTTTCATTATTTACAACAATAGTTTCTATTTTATCTATTTCAGAAACCATTTTTTTCTTTGCAAAATTTAGTTTAGACTTTCAATTGAAGTAAGAATTAACACGTGAAAAAAGATTTACACTTTTTCAAATATAAATTATTTTTCAATCTTTATTAAAAAATTGATAAATTCAAGGAGATTTAGGGATGGATTTTAACATAAAAATTTTTTATCTCAAATCAATAGTTCATTTTTTTTCTTTTGCTTTTTCTTCTATAGATTTTTTTTCTTCATCTTTTTTCTTTATTCAAGTAGAAGTTTCAAGATATTGATTAACCACTCAAGTTAGAGCTTCCATTATAAGTTCAAATTTATCTTTTTCTTCTTTTTCTGGTTCTTCCTTTTTTTCTTCTCTTATTTTTTCTATTTCATCAAGTGCTTCAAATGGTATTTTTGCCTCTTTAAGTATAAAAAATTCTTCTCATATTTTATGAATTGTTAAAGTTCATTTTCAGAGAATAGAATCAATTATTCAATCTTGATCTACTTCAATTCATTCAATATTTTCAAAACTTACAGAATTAACTTTTATGTGAAATAAGGCCCATTTTAAGTCGATTACACTTGATTCTGTAATTATCCATGCATCATTGTACCAGTTAAATATATCATAAATAATTCTTATATATATGATAATTAAATAAATTTCAAAAAAATAAAAAGGTATTTTATATTGAAATGTAGGGGAAAGGTAATATAAAAATGTTGGAACAAAAACAAATAATCAAAACATTACAATTAACCTGTTTAGGATAACTATCATATGTTCATGAACTATATATTTTACTTCACTTCATTCAGGAATAAATTTAGAAAAAAATAGTTTTTCGTATTTGTTCATTAGGTCTTTATTAAAATATAGTGTTTATGTATTATTTTTTAATCCATTTTTTACTTAAAGCTTCTTCTAAATCAATTCAAAACACATGTGCGTTAACTATTGCCATTCATACAACATCAGCTAATTCTTTAGCAACTTCTTCTTTTGATTCATTTTCAGGTAAAAATTTTTCAGGTCTACTTTTTTTTCTATGAATTAGTACTGCTTGTGAATATTCTCATAGTTCTTCATAAAGTTTTAGTAATGAAAAATCTTGGTCAATTACTACATTGTACTTTTTTCAATAATTAATAGCATTTGCAACTACTTTTTCTTGTAATTCTTTAAAATCCATATTTAATAAATTTGTTAATCTTTAATTTTTAATTTAACAGGGCAATGGTCAGATCACATAATTGAAGTTAAATACTCCATATTTTCAATCTTATTTATAAAATTTTTATTTACAATAAAATAATCAAGTCTCCACCCTACGTTTCTAGGTCTTGCTCAAGCCCTATAACTCCACCAACTATAAACGTCTTTTTTTTCTGGATTTAGCTTTCTCCAAACATCTATGTATCAATTATTTAAAAGCTCACTTATTTTAGCTCTTTCTATTGGTAAGAATCAAATACTATCTTCATTTTCTTTTGGTCTTGCAATATCAATTTCTTCGTGACAGATATTAAAGTCTCATGTTATTATCACATTTTCACCACTTGCAACTAACTTATTTGCATAATCAATGATTTTATCATAAAATTCAAGTTTATATGTAAGCATCTCAGTTCCATCTGCTCTTGTTCAACCATTTGGAAAATATCAATTTAAAAGTACAAAATTTGAAGTTTTTATCTCTGTAATTCTTCAATCTGTATGAAAGTGTTCAACATCTTCAAAATGATTTCTTCAATTTAAAACTTCTAAGCTTTCTTTATAAAAAATGGCAGTTCAAGCATATCAAGCAGTTTCTCAAGCATGCCAAATGTATTTATATCATTCTATCTCTCAAACATCTTTTAAAAATTGATTCTCAAAGGCTTTTGTTTCTTGTATACAAAGTATGTCAGGATTTTCATTTTTTACAAATTCTTTAAATCATTTTGTTGCGACAGCTCTTATTCCATTTACGTTCCAAGTAATTATTTTCATAGGTTTTTGTTAAATTAGTATGTCTTTTATTTATTTTAATGTTTTTAATAAAAAGTAAAGTTTTAAATCTTGAAAAAAAATGAAAAATAAATATATTTTAATTCTAATAAATTAATTACTAAAAATATATACCAAATGACAAAAAATGAAAAGGAAGAAAAAAAAGAACATGATTTAACTGAAGAAATGCAAGAAGAACTAAGTGAAATTGAAGAAGAGCCTATAAAAGAAGAAGCAACTGAAGAAGTTTTAGAAGAAAGCACTTGAAATGATGAACTTGCTAAACTTAAAGACGCTTTTGCAAGACAACAAGCTGATTATGATAATTTCAAAAAAAGAGTTGAAAGAGATAGAGAGGATATGATGTTTTTTTTAAAGGCTGATATACTTAAAAAAGTTTTACCAAGAATTGATGATATGCAAAGGATAATTTTATCTACTCCAGAAGTTGATAGAAGTGGAGCAATTTATGAATGAATTGTTTCAATTGAAAAAAAATTAGTTACTGATTTAGATAAATTATGAATTAAAGCATTTGTTTCAAAATGAGAGAAAGTAGATCCAGATAAACATGAGGTTATGACTCAAGTTCCTTGAGAAGAGTGAGTTATAGTAGATGAGTTTGAAAAATGATATATGATAGGGAATAGAGTGCTTAGAGTTGCTAAAGTAGTTGTTTGACAATGATAATATGCAAAACATAATAATCTCAAATCAAGCTAAATTTAATGAAATAATTTCAAATTTTAAAAGTTGATGATTTGATAAAATACATATCTTGTCTGATTTTGATAAGACTTTGACAAAGGCTTTTTCTATTAGAAATGATTGAAAAGTAAGACAAAGTCTTATTTCTGTTTTGAGAAGTGAGTGATACTTATGAGAAGAGTATAGTAAAAAAGCTTATGAATTATATGATTATTATCATCCAATTGAGATAGATTCAATTTTATCTCTTAACGAAAAGAAAAAAGAGATGACAACTTGGTGGATAAAACATCTTGATTTGCTTGTAAAATCTAATCTTCATAAAAAAGATATTGAGAAAGTTATTTATTCAGATTTGATTGATTTTAGGGATTGAGTTAAAGATTTTTTACTTAAATTAGATAAGTATAATATTCCACTTGTTATAATCTCAGCAAATTGACTTTGAACAGATTCAATAAAAATGTATTTTGAAAGGGAAGAATCATATACTAAAAATATAAAAATTATCTCAAATTCATTTAAATGGGATGAAAATTGAAATGCAATATGACATGATGATAGGATAATTCATGTATTTAATAAAGATGAAACTGTTTTAAGTGATTTCCCACTAATTCATAATTTAATTGAAACAAGAAAAAATGTAATTTTGCTTTGAGATTCACTTGGTGATCCTCATATGATTACATGATTTGATTATGATAATTTATTAAAAATTTGATTCTTAAATGAAAAAAAAGATGAACTACTCAAAGAATATAAAAAAAATTATGATGTGGTTATTACTGATGATTGAGATTTTGGTTTTGTAAATGAGATTATTTCATCAATTCATTAAAATTTACCCAGATAATAGCATCAAGATGTATTTCTGGTATTTGAAGTTTTTTTGATAAATCATTATAAAAAAGTTTTATATCTGTATAATCTTCTTTATACTTTTCAAAAATTTGTGTTAGTCTAGAATCAATTGGAATTTCTATTTTAAATGGGCATATTATAGTTTTTCAGTTATTTATAATAGATAATCAATAAAGAAGCATTTTAATTGCAAATACTATGGTCTTTGCATCAATTTTTTGATTCATAGTTGAAGCTAGTTCATCTCTGAGTAAAATTATATTATTTGAATCAAAATCTAATTGTTTTTCAAATTTACTTAAAAGTAATTCAAGTTTTTTAAGTCTTCAAATTTTTGTATCTACAAATCTTTTATTTCACTTAGAGTTAGGTAAAAATTGACTTAATTCACTAATTATTCAGTCAGATAAATTTCTATTAGAAAAATAAGTAGCAAATTCTTCCCAATATTTTTCTCAAGTACTTGATAGTTGATAACAAACTATAGAATTAGCTAAAATTAAACTTAAGAAATCACTTTTTTTTTGAATATTTTTATAAAGTTTTTCTAAGCTTTTATATTGTAAATCTTGTTTTTCAATATTTAAAGCATCTTCAATAGTATAATTTTTAAGCAGATTATAAATTTTTTTCATAAACTATAATTTAGAATATATTTTTTAGTTTAAATATAAAAAAAATTTTGTAAAGAAAAAAATAATTTGACAATGATAGTAATATATTTAATATTTAAATGACTTCTTGTAATTCCTCTTCTACTTGGCAGCGGGGGATGTGGATTACATGGAGTTGTCTCCTCCTTCCACTTCTGTGGATTTTATCCCCGGGCTTGCCCGGGGTTTTTTTAATATTAAAATAATTACAAATTAAATTTGACAATGACTAATAATTAGTTAATATATAATTATGAGTTAAAACTCATAGGGAATACAGCTCGAGGCAGAGAGCACTAACTAACTGAGCTTTGTGGATGCGGGATGTATCTCTTAGCAAAGTCAATGCATAGCTAGTAATCTGGAAATGGTTTCAGGTGAATACTTGCATGGTAGAGGTTAGAGGTCATAGGTTCGAATCCTATTATTCCCACCAGGTTTCAATACAAAGTCCATACTATAAAAAAGTATAAGTGACTTTGTACCAGTACCTCCCTGAGGGGGCGCAAAGCCCCTTTTTCCCCCCCGGTTCGCCGGGGGCTTTTTTATGTAAAAAAAATATCTTGGAAAATTTTTCCAAGATATTTTTAAATAATTTTTAATTTCAGGCTTTTTTATCATCATATGCCATTGAACTTGTTTCTTTTAATTTTCTATCTAATAGTAATTTAGTTAAATCTTTTTTAATTTCAGCTTTTGTTATATCTCATATTTTTCAAGCTCATGGATCTGATAATTTGCTAACAAGATTTTTTGAAACTTGATATTCATATATACTTTGTTTTGTAACTTCTCAGTATATAGCTGTATCTTTTCAATCAAAGTGTCATAGAGTTGCAAGTGTTTTTTGTAATTCTCTAACATTTTGTGAAACATCTCATAGTTTTGGAGTTCATATTTTTTCTATTTGATCATTAGCTTGTTTTAATGCTAAACTTTTTAATTCTTCTAATTTCCTTCTATTTCTATCTTCTTCATCTTTTTTAGCAACAAATAATGCATAATCATTTTTTAATTCTTCTCTTGTTTTTGGTCAAAAGTATCACGCTCAAATATCTGTTTTATCATTTATTATTCATTGTTTTAATTGGTAATTAATAAGCACGTTCTTTATATCATTGTATTTTCAAGTTATTGCTCAACTATATAATTCCATTTCTGTTAATTTTTTTTGTAGTTGTTTTATATCTTCAATTGATGATTCAGGATGAATATAAACATCAAAAATATTTTTAGGTAGTATAACTAATTCCTTATCTTTAGTTTCAGGTGTTTCTAATTTTATTTTGTTATTATTTGCTAATTCTTTTTCTTTTTGAAATACTTTATCTCTTGTTTTTATTCCCCAATATCATGCTCAGTATTCATTTTCATTTTTTATAATTCAATTTTCAATTTGAAATGTTACTAAAGTATTTATTAAATCTTTATTATAAATTCAATCAACTTTTCATTTATATATTCATAAAATCTTTAGTTTTTCTTGTAGTAGTTTTACATCATCTAATTTTGATGTAATTCATAGATTTTTTGTATAAATTAATTCTTTATTTTGTTTATATTTTGATAGATTTACATTTCATCCATTAAAACTTAATCATACAGGAGTTTCAGAGCTACCAGATTCAGTTATTATTTTTCATATTACTTTTCTTTTTCACCAAGATAATGCTTTTTTAAGTCAATCATCTCAATATCACATCCAAACATCAATTCTGTCTGAATCATATCATCTTTCTCAAGCCGAAACTATTGCTCATCATCTATCAGCTATAATTCAGGTACCAAGTCATTCTAAATATATTTTTGTTCAGAAATCATATTTTTTTGGTCCTGCAAGCATTCATTCAAATACATTTTGTCATGAAGCTCATCTTATTCATCCTCAATTAAGTTTTATATCAGCTTCATAGCTTCATTTCAAATAGTAATCTTGATCTGGAAGTGGTGAGTAATATGCAGTTACTATAAAGTATTGTTTTTCTTCTTGTGCTAAGGCTTGTATAGTTGGAAATACTATAAAGTAAGTAATTATAAATAGAAATATCTTCTTAAACATTAAAAATAGTTATAAAAATATATAATGTCACTAAAAATTTTATCATATTTGCGCTATGTAGTCAAAAATGAGTATATTTTGTAATAAAAATTAAATTACTTAATTTTTATTACAAAATATACTCTAAATAGTCTAACATAGATTTAACTTTTGGGGCCAGAGTTTGTTTTTGTTTTAATTGTGCAATTTGTATTAATAATCTCTTTGCAGTCTTATCATAATTAATTCCTAACTTAATTTTTAAGTTATTTACTCAAGTTTTCAGAGAATTAATTTCTTTTTTATTTAGTAAATTTTCATTTTTTAAAATTGTTCAGTATAACTCATTTATTTTTGTGATAGTTTTTGGTCAAAAATATCAAGCTCAATCATCATCTTCACTTGTTATAATTCAGTTTTTTAACTGAAATTTTAGTAAAGTAGGTTTTATATCACTATAAATTCAATTTATTTTTCAATCATATAATCATATTTCACTAAAAAATAGTTGAAGCTTTTTTATATCTTCTTCTGTAGAATCAGGAGTTATATAAAGATCCTGATATAAATTTTCTATATTAGATTTAAAATCAAGAGTAATTTTTTCGTTATCTCATACTACATAGCCTTTTAATTCTCTTCTTCCCCAATTTTTACATCTAATTCTTCATTCATCTCCAGATCACATCCATATGTCAATTGCGTCATATGATTCTCAATTTTTATCAATTCTATTTATAGCTCATCATCTATCTTCAACAACTCATACACCAAATCAATTTAGGTATATTTTTGTTCAAAAAGCAAATTCTTTTGGTGCAGCAATTGCTCATGTAAACACTTCTTTACCTGAGGCCATATGAAGTCAGTCTCAGTTAAGTCTTACCTCACTTTTAAAATCTCAAGTAAAATAAGCTTCTTGATCTGGAAGTGGAGTGTAGTATCAAGTAACTACAAAGTTGATTTCTTGGTTTGTAGTAGTTATTTGATTTGATGTATTATTTGTCTCTCAAGTGAGAGCTTGTACATTTGAATAATTTATTAGAAAAATTGTACTTATAACAAAAAATTTGTTAAACAATCGAGGTAACATAGTAAATAATTAATAATTTCATTTAATAATTAATAGTAAATTTGTCATCATTTATCTAACTAATCTTTACTTTAAGCGAATTTATTAGTTATCTTTATATATTAAAAAATAAATATAGACCGACATTATAACTAAAAAAAATATAAGACAAGTTTTTTTATATTGACAACGCGTAATATATATGTATTATAAATTAAATTAATTTTAATTTATAAATTTATGGAATCTAAAAGTATTACTATTTGAGATGATACTTATGTTTTAATTTCAAGAAAATCATTTGAAAAACTTAATAATGAATGAAAAAATCATTATATAAATTATTGTCATGAAATAGCATTAAAGGTAAATCTAATTATTGAAAAATTTAAAATTAGATTAAAGAAAAAACATATTCAAAATTCTTTTTCTAATAATGATTTATCTGAGGCAATTATGTCTTGAAGTATCACAGAAGAAATTATATCTAATCTATATAAATAAATTAGAAGTATATTTTATCTCAACTTTTTTTCATTGATAATTTTTTGATTTCTTTAATTGTTTTATTTCATTTTCAATTGATAAATCTAATTATTTCTGCAATATTATTTTCAGATAATCAAATAGTGGAATTTCAGTTTCTTATAAAGTAAATATACCTAATTACTTCATTTTGAAGGAATTGTGACAAAGAGTTGAAACTATTTATTCAGAAGTATTTTAATTCTTCATTTTCATTAGAAAAAGTTTCTAAAAACTTTTTAACTTCATTATCTATGTGTTCTTTTGCTGATTCTAGATATCACATAAAATTATTTATATTTTCTTTGAAGTTTAAGTTAACTTTTCATAGTTTTGGAATAATTTCAAGTCTTAGGAAGTTTCTTGTAATTTCAGTATCTAGATTTGATTTATCTAAAAAGTATTTCAAATTATTTTTATCTAAGTAATCTAAAATTTCATTTTTAGTAATATTTAGAAGAGGTCTTAAAATAGATCAAGATTTTTCAGTCATATTTATAAGTCCAGTAATTTTGCTTCATCTAAGCAAATTAAACATAAATGTTTCTATCTTATCATCTAAGTGATGAGCTGTTAATATGTATTTACTTTTATAAATATGTAATATAGCATCAAAAAATGCATATCTTTTCTCACGAGCTATTTCTTCTATACTTTTGCTAGGTATTTTTTCATGAATAGCTTTTATATTTGCAATTCATATCTCAACTTGAAATCATAGTTTTTTACCTAGTTCTTCTATAAATTTTTCTTCTTCATCAGCTTCAGGACGAAGTTTATGATTAAAATAACATACAACTAAATTATCTTTGTATGATGTTTCTAAAATCTGATAAAGTAAATACATAGAATCAGGTCATGTAGAACAGGCTAAAATTATTTTATCTGAAGGAGAGAAATACGATTTAAGAAATGTTTCAATATTTTGCATATTTTTGAAAATTAATATATAGCTATATTTTTATTGATTTTTTGTTATAAATCAATAATATTTTATTTTCTTAATTTATATGATATGTTAAACATTAATTTAGAGAATAAACTATTACATGAACAGTCTATTGAACTAATTAAAACATTAAAAATTCGTTTTGAAAATAATATGAATCGTCATAAAGATTTTGAATGGGATAAAGTTAAAGAAAAGTTAGAGTCTAGCCATGAAAAACTTTGGTCATTAAACGAGATGGAATCAACTTGATGAGAACCAGATGTAGTTGCATATGATGATAAAACAGGCGAGTACGTGTTTTTTGATTGTTCTCTGGAGTCTCCAAAATGACGTAGAAGTTTATGCTATGATAATGAAGCTTTAGAATCAAGAAAAGAATTTAAGCCAAATGATAGTGCAATTAATATGGCAAAAACTATGTGAATTGAAATTTTAACAGAAGAACAATATAGATGATTACAAAAATTATGAAGTTTTGATACAAAAACATCAAGTTGGGTAAAAACTCCTGAAATCATAAGGAATTTATGATGAGCCATATTTTGTGATTATCGTTATGATACTGTGTTTGTTTATCATAACTGAGCAGAGTCTTATTATGCAAATAGAGGGTTTCGTTGAGTACTAAAAGTATAAAAAAAATATGATCAAAACAATAAACAAGACTAAAAAGTCTTGTTTATTGTTTTGATAAAGTCAAGAAAGTTATCATCAATTGCTACTTTATTTAAAATCTCTTTCCCACATTTCACACACTTATGCTTTATCATCCATCATTTATTTTTCTTATTATCTATTCAAATTGGTTTCATAAGTCAACCACAGTCTGATTCTCTATCTCAAGGGAAGTCTTTATCTAGGTGTTTTGAGTATAGACAAAAAGGGCAGTGATTTCTAGCGCTTCACTCAGGGTGTTTATTTATAGTTTTTCCACAATTTTCACATATAAAACTTTCATTAATCATTTTAAAATGTCACATAAATTTCTATTTTTTAATAAATTTTGATAATAATATCTAATTTATTTATAAAAAAAACAATTTTTAATTAAAATATTTGACAATATTTAAATAATATGTTTTAATATATTTACATTTATTTAATAATATTTAATATATGAAAAAATTAGAAATTGGAACATTTAGACATGCTTTCAGAACTGAAATGTCACAAGTAGTATATTGGACTATATTTTGAGCTTTAGCAGTTATTGTATGACTACAAATAAATCAAGCTTGAGCATCATATAATGAAGTTGCTCCTATTAACCAAATATATACATATTTTTTATAAAAAATTAAGTATATATAAAAAGAGTATTTGAAAAAATACTCTTTTTATTGTAGTTGATAAACTATTATTCAAACAACTGAAAGTACAATTCAAATAAGCCACATCCTAAAAACAACTTTTTCTTCTGACCAACCAATAGCTTCAAGATGATGGTGAAATGGAGCTATACGAAATACTTTCTTTCATTTTCTAAGTTTCTTACTTGTTATTTGAATAATTACACTAATTGTTTCAAGAATAAAAATAGCTGTAACAATTAAAAAAACTGTTATCGTATTTGTTAAAACTGCTATAATTCAAAGATTTGCTCAAAGGGCTAAACTTCACACATCTCACATATAAAACTCTGCTGGTTTAACATTGTACCAAAGAAAAGCAATCAAGCTTCATATTATTACTAAACAAAGTGTAGAAAGCAAAAAAAGTCATTGGTCATATGAAATATATGCATAAACACTATAAGCAAATAAAAGCAATCATCAAGCAAGTCAATCAAGTCAATCAGTTATATTTACACTATTTGCTGAAGCAATAATTATAAAAATAAAAAAAGGAATAAAGTATACTCATAGTTGAAAGGCTCATCAAAATGGAATTTTTAGTGTTTTTAGATAATCTCAATTAATGTCAGTTAAATTCCATCAAAGTTTATAGTAAAACCACATAGATCATAAAAGAGCAAATACAATTAACCAAAACATTTTAAATCTTGCAGAAAGTCATTTTTTTCATATTCATTTTATGTTCATATAATCATCAACTAATCAAAGAAATCAAACAGTTGCTAGGGTAAATAGACAAAGGTAAGTTTCTTTTTGATTAAGTAAAGAATTGTTTGTTATATGAAAATGTTGTAATCATAAACTAACAATTACCATAAGAAAAATAATAGCTAAAATTATAGCTCATCACATAGTTGGAGTTCAGGCTTTGTCTTTATGTAACTTAAAAAACTCCATTGCCTTTCAAACGAGAGCTTCTTCTCTTATTTGTTTTCAGAGCTTAAGTTTTTTTAGAAAATCTATGTAGTAGGGAATAATTAAGTATCAGATTAAAAAAGTTGCTATTCAAAAAGAGAAAATTTGTATTAAATATGAATTCATTACAATTAAGTGAAAAATTATAAATTTAGCTAATTCTAATAATTAATTTGGTTTTTTCAAAAGATTTAATAAAATGCGACTAATTAAAATAACATTAATAATGATTTATGAATTTAAATACAAAAGCAATATTTACAACTGATGAATTTATTAAAAGTAAATTAGTAGAAAAACTTGGTTTTAAAAGGGAAGTATCAACAAATTTTGAATTATTTATATGAAAAAGAGAAATTGAAGAAGTAATAGAAAATATTATTCTTATATTTTCTTCAAATCCAAATATGCAAGAATCTGTAAATTATGTTAAAGAAAACTATTTAATAGAGAAATTTTTACTTGTTTGAAATTCATTTATAGTAAGAAATCAGGATTTAGAAGTGGGTGATATTATGATTCCTAATTCTTTTCTTGATTCAACTTGAGAAAAAGCATTATTTATTGACTATGCTGTTTGAGAAAATTACGATTTAAATAAATTTTGACTTATATTAAATGGTGTATCAATGGAATCAAATATTGATTTAAATATTGAGAATATTCAAGAAATTAGAGAAAATTATGTTTGTGATATAATTGATAATGATAGTTATAAATTTTTAAGTTTTTTAAATGTAGAAGAGATGGAAAAATCTGTTGTTATAAGAGTTTGTATAGAAATTTGAACTGAAAGAAATAACAATATGTTTATTGATAATTTATCAAATATCATTGAGATAATGATTTAAAAAAGTCCAAATTAATTTGGACTTTTTTGTTTTAAAATTTTTCAGTAAATATTTGTTCTTTTGAAACTCATAAATCAAGTAGTTTTTGTATACTATCATCAATCATATAAGGATTTCAACAAATATAGAATTCTTCAAAATCTGCTATGTTTTCTTTAGTTATAAAATCTGTAACTCTTCAAAATTTATGGTGTAAATCATGTTCGCGACTTATATAATATTCAAAATCAAAATTTGAATTATTATTTTTCATTTTTATTAATGTATCCTCATAGAAAATATCTTCATCAGTTCTAAGTCAAAACAAAAGTTTTATTTTACAACTAAGTCATATTCTTTCACTTCAAATTATCTGGTTATAAAGTGGAACAAATCATGTTCCTGTTCATATAAATAATTTTGATTTTTTAGTTTCTCTTAAAATAAAGTGTCAAGCTGGACCAACTCATTTTAAAATAGTTCATATTTCACTATCACATATAAATTTACTTCATCATCTTCAATTTTCTAGTCTCTTTATGATTAATTTTATTTTATTTCAATCAATAACATCAAGCATACTATATGCTCTTCATCATATGTTAGGAAGTATAAAAGTTATGAATTGTCAGTAATTGTAATTAAATTTTTCCTCTACTTCAAATATCATTTCAAATACATCAATAGTTAATTTTGTTTTTTTTGTTAATTTGAAATCTTTTATCATTTATAATTTTTAATGTATATTTTATAGATTTTATTTAATTCTTTTAAAAAGCAATTATTTTTTCAAATTATATTAAAGCCCCCAAAAGGGGGCAATTGCAGTGAAAATGGTGTTAGTCACCTTATCCCCTGTGCACGAAGCTCAGCTTCATAGATCATTTTTCTCTGCTGAGGGTCGGGGACATCTTGTCGAAATGTTGGATGGGCTTGTATGAAAGCCCTTTTCCATTCTTCGAATTTCTTCCAGTTGTCACGTTCACGAGGGGCCATTTCCGAAATCTCCTTTTTTTTAATCTTAGCCATTATTGACTAAGATATTTTTATAATAATAAAAAAATAAAATTTGCAAATTATTTTTTACTTAAACTATGCTTTACATTGTGTCTAAAACTAATTATAACTTCTTTTATAACTCAGTTTAGATCATTTATTTCGTTTTCATTTTTATATAATTTTTTAAAAAATCATATTGATTCAATTAATCTATTTGTGTATTCTGAAATAACTTTTTTGCTATTTTCACTAAGTGATTTAGGCATTTTTCATAAAACTTCATCAAGTTTTTCTTGATTTTCTTTATTTAGTGAAATTTTTAATTCTTTTAATCTTATTAAACTATTATCATAATTTAAAACTTTTCTATTCATTTCAATTATTTTTAATTAATAATCATACGAGCAATTTAAAATTATTTATAAGAGTTCTAATAATTATATCTAATGTTTCATCACTTATTCATTCAAACTCCTCAAATAAAGTTATATTTTTCATTAACATTCATATGTATTCTTCGATTACTTTATTTGTTTCTTTATCAAGATTTTGAGGTAATATTTCTAGAAAGTCATTTAATATTTCTTGCTCGTGTATATTTGATATTTTTTTCATAAAATACAATAATTATATAAAAAGTCAATAATAATTTATTCAATATATAATATTTGTCAAAAGAAAAAAAATAAATAAACTGCTAAAAACAAGTTATTAATTCTATTATAATGAAAAATATTTATTTAATTGATGGGAATGCTTTAATTTATCGTATGTTTTTTGCAATGCCAGATTTTACTACAAAGGATTGAAAACATGTTAGTGCTATTTATTGAGTTGCTAAATTTTTTTTACAAGATTTAGTTAGAGATAATCCTGATTATGTTGTCTTTGTTAGGGATGCTAGATGAGAGAATTTTCGTCATAAGATTTATTCTGAATATAAAGCAACTAGAGATAGAATGCCAGATAATTTAAGAAGTCAAGTTGAAGAAATAAATGAAATGGTTTCTTTATTTCATATGGATGTTGTAGAAATTCCTATGGTTGAGGCGGATGATGTTATTGCAACACTTGCAAATACATATTGAAAAGATAAAAATAATCAAGTTTTTATACTATCTTGAGATAAAGATTTATACAGTCTTGTAACAGAAAATGTAAAAATCTATGATACTATTAAAAAAGATGTTTTTGATATAAAAAAAACAAGTGATAAATTTGGAATAGTACCTGAAAGAATAATTGATTATTTAGCTATAGTTTGAGATAGTTCTGACAATATTCCTTGAATTGATTGAATTTGACCTAAAAAAGCTGTTCCACTTATAAATAATTTATGAACAGTTGAAGAAATATATAATTTTATTGATTCTTGAAAAATTTCTGATGATGATGAAATAAAAAAAATACTTTCTTGAAAAACTTTAGAAAAGATTAAAGAAGCTAGAGAAATAGCTTTTTTATCAAAGAAACTTGCAACAATAAAAAACGATGTTGATTTATGAAAATTTAATCTTGAAGATTATAAGTTTAATAAAGATACACTAATCGATGATGAAGTTATAGAGTTATTTAAGAAATATGAATTTAATAGTTTACTTTGAAAAGAGCATATAAAAAAGCAAAAAGTTTGGAATGATTTATGATTAAAAGTTAAATTGATTTGAGATACTGAATGACTTGAACTCTTAAAAAAAGATATAAATAAATGTACTGAAATTGTTCTTGATACAGAAACAACATCACTTGATATAATAAAAGCTGAGCTTGTTGGAGTTTCCATATTTCTTGATAAAGAGCATATATATTATATAAACGTAGAACATAATTGACCAAAAGTTAACAAAAATGAATTAAGAGAGTTTTTTAAATTTATTTTAAACTCAAATCTTAAAATAATTGGTCATAATATAAAATATGACTTAGAAATTATTGAACTTTTCTTAAGAGTTGATAATAATTGAGAGTTAGCAAAAAGTAATTCATTTTGACAGATGAGTTTACTTGATTAAAATATTTTAATTATTATTTTTTAATTTTAACAAAATATGTCGATGATTAAAAGAGTATTTTTATTTTTACTTACAAATCTTGCAGTTATAGTTCTTATATGAATTATGATTGCTTTAGCAGAACACTTTTTAGGTATAAATATTTCTTGATACTGACAAAGTTATACATCAATTTTTATATATGCTTTAATAGTATGATTTTCTTGATCTTTTATAAGTTTACTTCTTTCAAAGTGGACAGCAAAAAGAGCTTATAATATAGTACTAATTAACCAAAATGATTTATATAATTTAAGTTCAAAGGAAAAGCTTTTATATGATTTAGTTTTTGATTTATCAAATAGAAGTGGTATAAAAATGCCTGAAGTTTGAATTTATGAATCAAGTGATCCAAATGCTTTTGCAACATGAGCTACAAAAAATAGTAGTTTAGTTGCTGTTTCAACTTGATTATTAAATATGATGAATGAAAATGAAATCAAATGAGTAATAGGTCATGAAATGTCACATATACTAAGTTGAGATATGGTTACTATGACTCTTTTACAATGAGTTGTAAACACATTTGTGGTATTTTTATCAAGAGTAATAGCAAATCTAGCTGATAGTTATTTTAGAAGATGAAATGATTCTTGATGAGTATCTTGGATTTATTATGTTGTTTCTATTTTGCTTGATATAGTTTTATGAATTTTGGCTTCTATTATAGTTATGTGATTTTCGAGATATAGAGAATACAGGGCAGATGAAGGAAGTTCAAGATTTGTAGGGAAAGAAAATATGATTGCAGGACTTGAAGCATTGAAAAGAATGTATGAATTTGCATCAGATGATAAATCAAAACTAGCAACAATGAAGATTAATACAAAACATAAATGATGATTATTTGCACTTTTTGCTTCACATCCAGATTTGGATGATAGAATAGAAAATTTGAGAAATTTTAATTATTAGTAATTTAAATTTGCTAGTATATGATTAAAACTTCTAGAAAGTAAATAATTAATTTTTTGCAAAAATAACTCTTATAAATAAAATGTAAGAGTTATTTTTTTAAAAACAAAATTATGAGAAAATTATTGGCTATTTTAACATTACTTACAATTACATTTACTTCGGTTTTTGCTTTTACAGATCAAGAACAATTTAGAGCGGCTAATTATCTAGCTTCAAAAAGTTTTATAAAAGATTATCATACAAATGTAAAAGAATATAGAATATGAGATAGTATAACTAGAAAAGAATCTATGAAAATACTTGCAAATGTTGCTGCTTTGAAAGTTGAAACTACATGTTTAAGTAGTTTTAAAGACGTCTCTGATGATTGGTGATGTAAATATATTGAAGCTGCATTAAAAGCTTGATTTATTAAACAATCTGATAAATTTAGACCAGATGATAATATAACTAAAGCAGAAGTTATGAAACTTTTATTCAAAGCAAGAAATTTAGAAAAAAAGTATAATACTTGAATTTGGCAAGAAGATTATATGAATAGTGCTTTTAATTATTGATTAACTGATGAAACAGCTAAAGATTATAATTCAGATGCTGTAAGATGATGGTTATTTGTCGTTATTTCAAGATCTTTTACTGATTATTTAAATGATAAAAATTATATTTTATATAGTGATGAGGTAAAAGTTAAATAATTAATAAATTTATGGATGAGTTATTAAAACATTATAGAGATTGAATTGATACTTTAGATAGAGAAATTGTATATTTACTATCTAGAAGGTTTGATTATGTAAAAGAAATTTGAAAGATTAAAAAAAATTCATGAGTTATTAATCCAATAGATGAAAATAGGTGGAATAGAGTTTTAGAAAATATTAAAAAAGAAGCAAAAGATAAATGATTATCTGAAGAATTTATTGAAAATATTTGGAATGAAATTCATAGAGAAGCTTTAAATTTAGAAAATAAAATAAAAAATAGCAATATTTAAAATATTGCTATTTTTTATACAATAAATATTATGAATGAGTTATTATTTAATAATTTTATATATGTTTTTCCCAAAAAATACAAATTATTGAAAATTTTTTCAAAATATGGCTGGTGATATAGTTGAAATCTCAACACTTTTTAACAAGTTAGTTGTGGAGTTTAAAGATTTTGATAAATATTCTAAAAAAGCTGAAATTATTGAGAAGCAAGTTGATTGAATTGCTCATGAAATAATTACAGAGCTAAATACATCATTTATTACTCCTTTTGATAGGGAAGATCTTCATCTTTTAGCTCTCGAAGTTGATAATATTGTTGACTGAATTGAAGATGTTATAAATATGATAAATTTATATAATATTTGAGAAAAACATTGATTTTTAGATGATTTTTCAAATATCTATAATGATTTAAGTATTACATTATCTTTATTGATTTCTGAAACATTTAAATCAAAAAGAAATTTAATAGAAATAAATAAATATGCAACAACAATAAAAATGCTTGAAAGACAAGCTGATGATGTATATCTAAAATCAATACAAAAAATATTTTTAAAAGAAAAAGATCCAATTGAATTAATCAAATGGAAAGATATACTTGAAAAACTGGAAACAATAACTGATGAATATAATTCAGTTTCAAATTCAATACTAAATATGGTAATAAAAATGTGATAATAATAATTTATTATATATAAAAATATGTTAGAATTAATAAATATTGTAGTTAATTTTTTAACAAACTACCCTTTTGTATTTTTTATAATACTCGTGGCACTTGCTTTTGATTTTACAAATTGAATGCATGATAGTGCTAATTCAATAGCAACAATTGTATCAACTCGTGTTTTATCACCAAAAGTAGCTGTAGTATGGGCTGCATTTTTCAACTTTGCAGCATTTTTTATAGTTTGAACTGAGGTAGCAAAAACTATATGAAAATGAATGATAGATATAAATATAGTTACACCAACAGTAATATTATGTGCTTTATTATGAGCAATTTCTTGGAATATTTTTACTTGGTTTTTTTGATTACCTACAAGTTCATCTCATGCACTTTTGGGAGGTTATTTATGAAGTGCAGTTGCAAAATGATGAGTATGAGCAGTTATTTTATCATGATGGACTAAAACAATTATATTTATATTTTTGGCTCCATTAATCTGAATGTTATTTTGATTTATAATACTTTTAATTTCAACTTGGTTATTAAAGAATGTTAAGTTAGTAGTTGTTAATAAATTATCTCGTTCCCTACAATTATTATCATCTGCTTTATACTCTCTTTGACATTGAGCTAACGATGCACAAAAAACTATGTGAATTATAGTAAGTTTATTATTATCTGTAAATCTTGTAACTACTGCAGAACCACCATTATGGGTTATGATGGCTGCATATACTGCTATTGCTTTTTGAACAATAACTTGATGATGGAGAATTGTAAAAACAATGTGAAGTAAGATTATAGAATTAAGACCTATAGATTGATTTAGTGCTGAGACAGCAAGTGCTATAAGTTTATTTACAGCATCTCATTTATGAGTTCCTATAAGTACAACTCATGCGATTACTTGAGCTATATCTTGAGTATGAATAGCAAAAAATTCTAGGGCAATAAGATGGTGAATTGCTTCAAAAATAGTTTATGCTTGGATTTTTACTATCCCTTGAGCTTGTTTGGTTTGATTTTCATTATTTAAGATTTCAACTATATTTTAAAAAATTTGACAAAATAAATAAAAATATAAAATAAAATTAAATAAATAACTTGTTTTAAAACAAGGTTGGAAACTTGTAAGAGTTATTTAAAGTTAAAAGTGTCCTTCTTTTCGAAGGGAACTTGGGTGGAACCGTCCAAATTAAATGCAAATGCAAAAATGGATCCCAAGGTAATATTTTGAAAAAGATATACCTTAGGGGTCTTTTTCATTTAAATTATTTTTTAACTTTTCTTATTATGGAAAATAATTTTACAATGAAAGATATAGTAAATTTATCACAAGCTAGATGATTTGTTTATGCTTGAAGTGAAATTTATTGATGACTTGCAAATTCTTGGGATTATGGTCCTTATGGGAGTCTGATGAAAGAAAACATAAAAAATCTTTGGATAAAAGAATTTGTGCAAAAAAAAGATGATATGATGTTACTTGATAGCTCAATCTTATTAAATCCTAGAGTTTGGATAGCTTCAGGACATGTATGAGGATTCTCAGATCCACTTATAGATGATAAAAACACAAAAGAGAGATTTAGAGCTGATAAATTGCTTGAGAATCTTATTTCTGAAATGTGAGATAGTGCAAAATCTTTAGAGTCAAAATATGGTGTTACAAATCTTATCCCAGAATCTTGGCCTATGGAAAAACAAGCTGAGGTTATGAGATGAGAAAAAGTAAAAAATCCAAATTCTTGAAATGTTTGAGATTGGACAGATGTTAAGAAATTTAACTTGATGTTTAAAACATTTCAATGAGTTACTGATGATTCATCTGCAACTGTTTATATGAGACCAGAAACTGCACAAGGAATTTTTGTAGATTTTCCAAATGTACTTAGAACAAGTAGAAGAAAAATTCCATTTTGAATTGCTCAAGTTGGTAAAGCTTTTAGAAATGAGATAACTCCAGGTAATTTCATATTTAGAACTAGAGAGTTTGAACAAATGGAAATAGAGTATTTTTGTGAGCCATGAAAAGATTTAGAAGTACATGCAGAATGGAAAGCTGATTGTAAAAATTTTCTTTTAAATACGATATGATTAAAAGAAGAAAATCTAAGACTTAGAGATCATGATAAAGATGAACTTTCTCATTATAGCAACGCTACTACAGATATAGAATATAAATTCCCATTTGGTTGGTGAGAACTATGGGGAATTGCTGATAGAACAGATTTTGATCTAAAAGCACATATGACTGAATCAAAAGCTGATATGAGTTACTTTGATCCTGTAAATAATAGAAAATTTATACCTTATGTTATTGAACCATCAGTTTGACTAAATAGATTATTTTTAACTGCACTTTGTGATGCTTATACTCAAGAAGGAGAGTGAGAAGAACAAAGAACTTATTTAAAATTAGATCCAAAAGTTGCTCCTATAAAAGTTTGAGTTTTACCAGTTGTTAAAAAGATATCAGATATTGCTAAACCTATTTTTAAACAACTTGCAGAAGATTTTGTATGTGAATATGATGATGTTTGATCTGTAGGGAAAAGATATGCTAGATTTGATGAGATTTGAACTCCATTTTGTGTAACTATTGATAGTGAAAATTATGATGCTTGAAAAGTTACAGTAAGATATAGAGATAGTATGGAACAAGAATTAGTTGATATAACTAAATTAAATGAATTTATAAGACAAAAGTTGAAATAAAATAAATAAATAAAAAAATCATTCTTGATAATTCAAGAATGATTTTTTTATTTTACTATTTTAGTTCTGAAAATACTTCTTCAAGCTTTTGAATTACTATATTATAAATATCAATTTTCTTTTGGTTTTCAGTGGTTACTTCGATATCATTTAGTTTCTCTTTTATTTTTTCAATAGTTTTTGAAATAAGTGCTTTTCTCTTTTCTAAATCTAAAATTTTAAATTTTTCATTATTTTTTATTATATCAATTTTTTCATCAATTTTTTTATTTATTAGTTCATCAATTTCATTTTTTAATTCACTTTCATGTACTTTTATTTTTTCTTTTATCAAGCTTACTTTTTGTTCAAGTAATTCCTTATTTTTATCAATTTCATAATCTAAGTCCTTTCATTGCTTAAAAACTTCAACATTTGTCTTTATATAATTAAGATAGTCTTGCAAATTTCATTGTTCTATATATGGGATAAGTTTCTTATATACTTCCTTTTTTAAATCTAATAATGATTGTTTTATATCTTCTAAATTATTGTTGTTATCAATTATGTTTTCTTTTGATTTATTGTAATTATTTATTATTAATTTAATTTCTTCAACTTCTTTTTCACTTAAATTATCTTTCAAAAAATTTTTAATATCTCATATATCTCATAAATCAGATGAAAATTTCTTTGTAATTTCTCCTTGTTTTTCTTCTAAAACTTTTATATTTTGTTGTAATTCTTTGATTGTAACTACTTCTGTTGCAGACACACTAAAAAATATTACAGAAAAAAGTGTAAATATTAAAATTCTTATGTATATTTTTAAGTTTCTCATAGGTAAATATTATAGTTGCAACAAAAACTAGAGAATCTTTTAATGTATTAGTTATGTAAACTAAGGCTTTAACACTAAAATTTTGGTGATCCCCTAATTTTGTAATTATATATTACTTAAATTTATGAATATACAAATTCTTAATGTAAAGATTATGTGAAGAAAATTTAAAAGATTCTTATAAAATATTTTCTTTCACTATTTTAATAACTAATCTTGATACTAAATCATTTTCAAATATCGGATTTTATTCTCATTTTCCAATTATGAGCTTCAGCAATTTTTTGAACCAAACTTAATCATACTCATATTCATCTTTCTTTTGCATCTCAAGTTTTTTCTTTTTTTCATTGATAGAATTTTTCAGTTAGATATGGTATTTCACTTTGATTTATTCATCATCAGTTATCAAAGAAATCAATATAATTTTTTGTAACATTTATTGTTAATATGGTATCATTTCATGCATACTTTAAAAAGTTTCATATTACATTGTGAACTAGTTGTTTAAACAAGTTTTTATCAATTTTTAATTTTAAATTATCCATTCAAGTTATCTTTATTCTTTGATTATTTTCTTCAAGTTTCTTTTTGTGTGTATTTGAAATTTCTTTTAAAATATCGATTATATCTTCTTCTGAAAGAATTAGCTTTAATTCTTGGTTATCAAATTTTTCATATTCCATTATGATATTTACAAGAGTTATAAGTCTTTTCATTTCCTCTATAATTGAATTTAGAGTTTTATCGTTTAGTTTTATAACTCAATCAGAAATTCATTCAAGATAACATTGAATTGATGTAATAGGTGTTTTTAACTCATGACTAATATCGGCCAGTAATTTACTTTTAATATTTTCTTGAATTTTAAGTTTCTTGTTTAGATCATTAATTGCTCATACAAGTAATCATACTTCATCTAGTTTTGTATAAATCAATTCAGGATTGGTTTTCTTGTTTAGATCAAGATTTTTTATTAATTGAGTTATATTTTTAATTGGTAGTATTGTCTTTTTAATAAATATTCATATTCAAATAATTATGAAAAGTATTGCTAAAATATTTACAACAATTATTGATCAAAGAAGCTTATTTAAAAAATTATACTCAGGAGAATTTTTGTCTTTTACCTTTTCTATAACTTTTCAGAAGTTATCTGTTGGAATAATTTCTTCAATATACTTAGGAGTTAATCAGCTTTTAATTAAGTAATTTATAACTATATCTCTGTTTTTCTCTTTATTTAAAGGTATTTTTCAATCATTAGTTTCTAATAAATCAAAAAATTCAACATCAGTATCATTAAATATATTATCAATCTCATCTGAAGTTTGTTTTTTAACTATATTGTTTATGTATTCTAAAGTTATTTCACTTTTACTTTGTATAGTTTCTGCTAAATATATTTTTAAATAGATATTATAAAAGCTGTAAAAAGCAATTATATTAGCTATAGTTATAAAAGAAATACTTAGTAAAAATACTATTAAAAATTTTTTAGAAAGGGACACTTTATTAAATATTAAATGTTAAATATTATAATTTAAAAAATCCTAGTTATTTAAGCGATATCATTCTCATCTTACTGTTAAGATAATATCTTTATCATCAATCTTTTTTCTTATGTTTTTTATGTGAGTATCAATAGTTCTATCAAATAAATATTCACTATATCAAATTAAATCCATTAAATCTTCTCTTGATACAATTTTTCAACCTCACTCTAAAATCTTTTTTAAAATATCAAATTCATTTTTTGTAAAAAAAACTTCTCTATTTGATATTTTAACCTTTATTTTATCTAAGTTAATTTCAATTTTTCAATACTTTAAAAAGTTTCATTTCTCTTCTTTAATTTCCTTAGTTTTAATTCTTCTAAGTATTGACTGAATCCTAGCTAATAGTTCTTTAGGTGAAAAGGGTTTTGCTACGTAATCATCAGCTCAAGCTTCAAATGCTTTTAATTTATCATTTTCAGTATTTTTTGCTGTTAGCATTATTATAGGAATACTTTTTGTTTCTCTTATCTCTTTACATATCTCAATTCAATTTTTTCAAGGTAAATTAATATCAAGAATAATTAAATCTGGATTAATTCCAACAATACTTTCAATAGCATTATTTCAAGAACTATGAATAAAAACATCATATCATGAGTTTGATAAGTATAATTCTAATGACTTAAGTATTCAAAAATCATCTTCAACTATAAAAATTTTTTCCATAAAGTGATGGTTAAGAAAATAAGTAAAGTTTTAACTACTTTTTATCTTTATAGTTTTTTTTATTATAATTATTTATTTATAAAAATAAAGAGATGTTTTTAAAAACATCTCTTTATTAATTTTAATTATCAACTTCTCATTCAATTATTACAGCTTTTTGCAGAGCTATATCATGTCAGTTACTTTTGTTTTTTCATCATGAGGATTTTTTATTTGTAGAACAAGCATTATAATACAGATATTCTTTGATATATTGAATAATCTTTTTTTCAATTTTTCTGTTTAATTCACTAGTTCATAACCAATAAAAAGTAATTTTTATTTTATCCTCATCAATGTGCTCGTATTTAGTTCTAAAAGTATCAGTATTATTTGGATTTAATGTAGTTAGTTTATATTCAATCATTTTAAATAAAATATTTTCTCTTATATAATCAACTATTTCAAATACATCTTTTTCTCATTTTAATGATAATATTATATTAAATATATTTTCTTTAATTAATGAATTTTTTGCAAGGGTTACTTTTTCTTTAAGTAAATCTATATTTGGAATTCACATTTCTTCATTTTCAATTACTCAGTAATCATTAATTTTTTTAATAACAGTGCTTAAAGGATTCATTTTTATTATTTTTCATCTTTCAGTTCATATTTTTATAACATCTCATATTTTGAAGTGCCTAAATAATATTAAACTCGCTACAAATGAAGAAATAACTTGAGCATTGATAAATATTAAAGATCATGATATAAATATAAGTAGAACGTATAATTCAGGGAATAGGTAAAATATATATATTACTAAAAATATAACTAAAGAAACTCAAAAGATTAAATCAAAATATTCTCAAAAATTTTCATGTTTTTTTCTGAAATTATTATTATTAACTAAAACTATTTTTATTAGATAAATTATTGTAAATATTATTATAAATACAAATAAGTATACAAGTTTTTGTTGTTTTTCTTTTAAAATCGAATCATTTTTTTCTTTTTTTACACTAACATAGCTTTCTAGTAAGTTTTTATATTTGGCTTCAAGTAAGTTATATCAAGCTAAACTATTTTGTAAATCTTTAACTAATTCTTCTTTAAATTTTAAGTCTTCTTTTAAATCTTCATTATTTTTTTCTAAATCAGCTAACTCTTTACTAATCTCTGTTATATTTTTTCAATTCTTTAATAAATCAATATTTTTATTATTCTCTAGAATACTTTCCTGAAGACTTTTTAGGTTAGATTGAATATCATCTAGTTGTTTTTGGTTTAACTCTTTTTTAATCTCTAATTCGTCTATTACAGTTTGTAGTGCCTCAATATTTTTTTCTTCATCAGTTTTTCATACCAATTTTTCAAACTCTCTGTTTTTAACTTCATTTGCCTTATCTATAATTGTTTTATCTCAACTTCATTCACTTGGCGTATTTAATTCGATTCAATCTTTTTTAAACTCTTCTTCTAAATTTACTCAAGTTTGAGAATTAGTTGAATTGTTTTGATCAGTATTACTACTTAATAAATCACTATTATTATTTGTTGTTGGTGGTGGAGTTGAAGGGATATCTTCTCAATATGATATAAAATAAGTAAATAAACTTATTATTATTATCATTATTTTGAATAAATTTTTCATATACAATCATTATTATTTTAATTAATTTAATATATTTTATCATATATATTATTAAAATGTCAAGAAAATTTATTATTTTATTAAATAAAAATTTGCTTTTTTTAACTTTTTTTATAAAATCTGTCTTGTTTTTAGTTCTTATTATGTAATTTAAAGTTAAATATGACATTTGCACCACCACAGAAAACATCTAAATCTAAATCTAGAATTAGAACTAGTGCTTGGATAAAATTAACAGCTAGAAAATTAAAAAATAGAGTAGTTGTAAATAAAGAATGAAATGGTTTAGCTCACTTCGTTGCACTTGATGGTACTTACAACGGTAGACAAGTTTTAAAAGTGAAAACTAAATCAAAAAAAGTTACTAGAATATAATAAAAATTTAGTTAAAAGTTAAAAGTTATTTGAAAGTTTATACTTTCTACTTTTGCTTTTAACTTTTTTTGTTTTGAAAATTTACTACGTTTTTAATTTTTAACTCTAAATATCTTGTCAAAAATATCAAGAAAGCTTACGAGAAGATTACTTTTTCAAAAACTTTTCATTTTAGGGTTTACAAATATTTCAGATGAAGATTTTATGGCTTCATTTTATTTTGATGATTGAAATTTAGAGATAGATAAAAATTACTATCAAGAGATGCAAGAAATTATCTTAGATAAAGAACCGATATTTATTGATTTGATAAAAAGATATGCGCCAAAATTTGATATAAAAAATATGAGTCTTTTATATGTTTTACCTATATTTATTGCTTCTGCTGAAATTTTTTATTTAAAAGAAGAAATTCCTATAAAAGTATCTTTAAATGAAGCAATTGAATTAGCTAAAATTTATTCAGATGACTCAGTTAAAAAAATAGTAAATTGAATTTTAAATAATATATTAGAAGATTATGATAAATTAAATGAGGAGATAAAAACTCTAATTCCAAATAATTCATATTCATTTTTTCATAAATAATAACTAAAGTCAGTAAAACTGACTTTTTTTTTGATTTTTAAGCAAATTAAAATACAATAAGGCTGAAACGAAAGCGTGAATAAATCATAAAAATATTATTAATATTTTTTTATAATTTTATCACTTTATCGTTTTACTATTTATTGTTTTATATTTTTTATGGTAATAGTAAAAAAAGCTACACAAAATCAAGAAGTTATTGATAAAATATCATTTTTATTAAATAAACTTGAAGTTAAGTTTATTGATGTTTCTTTTTATATTCAAGCATTTATTCATAGATCAATTGTAAATGAAAAACCAGATTTTGCTCCTCAACACAATGAAAGACTTGAATTTTTATGAGATTCTGTTTTAGAACTTGTTATAACAGATAATTTATATAGAAATTTTCTTGATAAAAATGAATGAGAACTTACTGATATAAGAAGTGCTCTAGTTAGAGGTAGAAATTTAGCTAAAGTTTCAAGAGACTTAAATTTTAGTGAATATTTGTTTTTATGAAAATGAGAAGAGATTTGATGATGAAGAGATAGTGATTATCTACTTGCTAATACTTTAGAAGCATTTATTTGAGCTTTATATCTTGATTTATGATTAGAAAATGCAAGAATTTTTATAAATAGATTTATTTATCCAACTTTAAAAGATATTTTAGAAAATAATTATTTTAAAGATTTTAAATCATTAATACAAGAATACTCACAAGCAGAATTTGATATAACTCCAACTTATGAAGTTTTACTTGAAGAATGATCAGATCATGATAAAAATTTCAAAGTTTGAATTTATATTTGAGAAAAACTTATTTGATCTTGATTTGGCTCAAGTAAAAAAAAGGCACAAGAACAAGCAGCAAAAAATGCTTATGAAAATAAAGAAAAATTTATTAATATTTCAAAGTAATTTTATTTTTAAGAGACTTATAAATTATGATAAACACTATTTTTATTGCTATAATAATTTTTACAGAGTTACTTTTTTATATAGTTTTTATTGATGTTATTTTGTCTTGGGTTACTCTTGTATGATTAAATATAAGACCAAAATTTATAGCACAAATAATAGATCCAATTTATAGCTTTATAAAATCATTTTTACCAACTACATTTTGACCTTTTGACTTTACTCCAATTATTTTAATTATGATTTTATATTTTATAAAATGATTAATAATTATTTTAAGTCCGTGAGTTCAATCTACTATTAATAATTATATTAAATAATGAATAAGCAAGTTGATTATAAACTTTTTTTTGCAGTTATATTACTTGTAATATTTTGAATGATAATGATAAGCTCAGTTTCAGTTTATCCATCTTTTAAAGTTACAAATAATATGGTAAAGCTATGACTTTTAGACTCACCATATAACTATTTCTATGTAATAAGAAACATAGTTCACGTTGTTATATCTTTAACATTGCTTTGAATACTAGTAAAAGTTCCTTATACTTTTTTTGAAAAAAATGCAAGATATATATTTTTTTGAAGTTTAGCATTACTTGTTGTAGTTCTTCTAATGTGAGTAACTTTTAAGTGAGCAAGATGATGGATATCTATTCCTTGAATACCTTTTACTATCCAACCAACTGAGTTTTTAAAATTTTGATTTATTATTTACTTAGCCTATTTTTTTAAAAAATACAATCATACCCTCCATACATTTAATGAATGATTTTTACCTTTTTTGTTTATTCTTTGATCTGTAATTTTTTTAGTTGCTTTACAACCAGATTTCTGAACTATAATGCTTTTAGCCCCAGTAGCAACACTTATGTTTTTTGTTGCATGAGCAAATGTTAAATATATATTAATGCTTATTCTTTCATGATTTTTGCTTATTTTTTCAGTTTATTCATTTTGAAGTTATGATAAAGTTACCTGAAAAAACTTAAATAGTTTATGATATATTACTCAAAGAATTGATAATTTTTTAAGTGATGAAAAAACTTCTATTGAAAATAAAACTATAAACTATCAAACAGAGCAAGCAATTATTGCAATATGAAGTTGATGATTTTGATGATTGTGATTTTGACAATCAATTCAGAAATTTTGATATTTACCTGAAGTTCAATGAGATTTTATTTTTTCAGTTATTGTTGAAGAGTTGTGATTTTTTTGAGCATTTATACTAGTTTCTATGTATATTTTTATTTGATATAGAGGAGCTTATATTGCTCTTAGATCTACTGATTTATTTGCTAGATTCACAGCTGTTGGTATGTCTTCACGGTTTTTGATGCAAGCTTTTGTAAATATATGAGTTAATTTAAATATAGTGCCTTTAACATGAATTACACTTCCTTTTATTAGTTATTGATGATCTAGTCTAATAACTTCAATTATGTGACTATCTATATTATTAAATATTTCTAGATATATTGAAAATAAAGAAAGTTTATTTAAAACTAGGTTTAAAAGATGATCTAAATTGATGAACTTTTTTAGAAGAGATAGAATTTAAATTTATATAAACTTAAAAAATTATGGAACAAGAAGCTCTTACTCCTGCAATGAAACAATATAAAGAAATAAAAGAAAATTATAAAGATGCAATTCTTTTTTTTAGGATGTGAGATTTTTATGAAATGTTTTGAGAAGATGCAATGATTGCTCATAATGTACTTTGAATTGCTATTACATCAAGAAATAAAAATGCAAAAAATCCTGATATTTTAGCTTGAATTCCTTATCATGCCAAAGAAAAATATTTACCAAAATTGATAGAAGCATGATATAAAGTTGCAATTGCAGAACAAGTTTCAGATCCAAAACTTAAATGAATCGTAAAGAGGGAAGTTTCTAGAGTCATTACACCTGCTACACTTTATTTGGAATGAGAAGAATACTGAAAAGAAAACATTTCAAATTATATGATATCAATTGTTTATGATAATTCAAGATACTGAATTAGTATTCTTGATTTATCTACAAACAAATGGGTAACTTCAGAGTTTGATACATTTGAAAAGTTATCACTACAAATATATAAAATTTGACCTAAAGAAGTAATTTTAGAAAAGAAACTATTTTCTGATGAATCTTTAAAAGATTTATTGTCTAAAAAGTATAGTCTAAATATTTATTATTTTGAATGAAATTCTGATTTTAAACAAATTTTAATTAAACATTTTTGAGTAAATAACTTGTCATGATTTTGATTAGAGTGAAAAAATATGGCAGTAAAAGCTAGTTCTTTGCTTTTAGAGTATTTAACATTAAATCAAAAGTCTAATCTAGATTTTTTACAATCTATAAGTTATGAAACTTTTTCTGATGTGCTTGATTTAGATGAATCAACAATAAAAAATCTTGATTTAATCTATAATTTTGCAACAAAATCACAAAAAATTTGAACTCTTTTTTGAATTCTAGATGAAACAAAAACAGCAATGTGAACTAGATTTTTAAGAGAATCAATTTTAAAACCATTACAAGATAAAGAAAGGATTGATAATAGATTAGATATGATAGATGAATTTTTAAAAAATTCAGTTTTACTTGATAAGGTACAAAATCATTTAAAATATGTTTCTGATATAGATGCTATTTTAAATAGATTAGCTTTAAATAGAAGCTGACCTAAAGATTTACTTAATCTTAAGAAATCACTTCAAGAAATTTTGGAAGTTTTTGACCTTATAGAAAAAGAAGGAAGTGATAAACTAAAAAAAATATTTGATACTTAATACTTAATAAATGTCTAATTTAAAAAAATACTTAGGTAAAGTATTAAAAGTAAAAATAGATAGACCTTTATGAACAAGGCATCCAGAATATGGATTTATTTACCCAATAAATTATTGATATATTCCAAATACAATTTCTTGAGATTGACAAGAGATTGATGCATATATTCTTGGTATATATAATCCTGTTAATGAATTTGAATGAAAGTGTATAGCAATTATTAAAAGACTTAATGATAATGAGGATAAGTTAATTATTGCTCCAGAAAATTTTTCATTTACAAATCAACAAATAATTTCTCTTACAGAATTTCAAGAAAAATTTTTTGATATTAAACTCATAAGATAACTATAAAATTATGCTTTACTTATTTACTTGAAATAACGAATACTTAGTAAAAGAAGAACTTAAAAAATGGAAAAAACATTTTTTAAGTAAATTTGGTGATTTCAATATTTTACATATTCAAAATATTGATGAGCTTGATAAAAATTTTTTAAGTGAAAATTTACTTGCTTCAAGCTTTTTTAGTGATAAAAAATTAATCATAATTGAAAATATTGAAAAAATTGAAAAGGATGAGTCAAAAAAAGAATTTTTAATTTCTATTTTAGAAAAAATACCAGAATGAAATATAATAGTTTTTTCTTCTGTATCTTTACCAGAAAAATCATTATTTTATAAAAAGATTCAAGAATTTTGAGAAATAAAAAGATATGATATTAAAAATACTTATGAAACTAAATTATTTTTACAAAAAAAATATAATTCAATGATTGATGATAAAGCTATCGAAAGAATTATTTCTTTTAAATCAAATAGTTTATCAAAAATAATTAATGAACTTGATAAATTATTTATAACTAAAGATTTTATAAGAGAAAATGATATAATTGAAAATATAGTTCCTGAATTGGAAGAAACTATTTTTGTTTTTGTAGATAAAATTTTAAATAAAGATAAAAAATGAGTTTTTACTGATTTAAATATAATTCTTGAAAATATAGATATTTACGCGTTTTATAATATGTTTATTTGAAATTTAAGAAATACAGTGTATATAATGTTTTTTAAATATTTATGATATAAAAAAGATCATATTGTAAATGAATTATCTCTTTGAAATAGATGATTTTTAGTAGATAAAAAGTATAAAATATCTTTTGATGAATTATTTGAATTATATAAAAGATTTATTGATTTTGATAAAAATATGAAATTTTGAAAATTGATTTGAAGTTCTGGAGAAGATTTAAAATTTGAATTACAAAAAATATTGACAATTATTTAATTATTTTTATTATTAATTAAATTTATTGTAATTTAATGTTTTTTTGATATGTTTTTAAACCAAAGTAAAAAGTGAATAATTGATAATTATTATGAATTTATAATTACTAATTCAAATGAATTATTAAGTATTTTTTTTGATTTATGATTAAGCTCAGAGTTAATTTCAATTTTATATATAATAGTAAGTGATGAAGATGTGAATATTGATAAATCAGATTATTGAGATTTTTATAGGGAAATTGATAAAAAACTTGTAGAAACCAATAAAAATGCAAAAATTGTTATTTCTAAACATTTAAATTTTTTTATAAAATTATTTAACAAAAATTTTTCATTAGAATTTAAAATTAGATTTTTAAATTTCTTTTTAAAAGACTTATTATTTAAAAGTTTAATGAAGTGAGTTAAAGCTTGAACTGTAAGAATTATTAATTGAATTCCTGTCGTTAAGTGATGAAAAGTTGATAAAATTCTTCCAGAGTTCAACTCAAATTTTTAAATATAATTTTCTTTAGGAATTTCAACTGGTATAGAGTTTAAATAAGTTTTAAACTCTATTTTTATGTCATTTAAGACATTTATAACTTCTTCAAGTGTTTCAACAGTTACAAGTCTTTTTCTATAATTTTTCACTCAAGGAAAATTTTTCAAATAACAAACAAGGTGTTTTCTTATTTCAAGACATCATTTTTTTTCTTTTTTAGTTTCAACTAATTTAACTGCATGAAACTCTGCAATTTCAAGTATTTCTCACAAAGTTGGGTGATACATTCAGTTTATAAATTTTCAAGGTCTAGTTATTCAATTATGATCTATCAATTCTCAGTTTTTTATAAAGCACCAAGGATTTCAAAAAGTTGCTCTTCAAATCATAAATCAATCTAAATTTTTTACTTTTTTCATTCAATCTTCATAATTTTCTACATCTCAATTGCAAATTACAGGGATCGAAAGGTTGTTTTTTAGTTCATAAATTGGTTCAAAATTTGCATTTCAAGTATATGCTTGTTTAGCAGTTCTTCAATGTACAGTTATTAAACTTGCTCATGCTGATTCCAGTCATTTTGCAAAGTTTATAAGATTTTGATTTCAATCAAAACTGAGCCTAGTTTTTACGCTTATTGGAAGTTTTGTTGCTTTGTTTAAGCTTTCTATAATCTCATAGGCTTTACATTCGTTAATTAAAAGTCAGGCTCAATGTCAGCTTTTTACTACCTTTTTTGCAGGACATCACATATTTACATCTATTCATGCAACATCATATTTTTCTATTATTTTAGCAGCTTTTGCAAAGTTTTCAGGATCTTTTCAAAATATTTGAACAATCAAAGGATTTTCAATTTCTGTATGAGGAAGAACAGAATCAGCAAGCATTTTTGAATGAACTAATCAATCTGCACTATAAAATTCAGTTATACACTCTATATGAGGAGCAACTTTTTTCATAGTTTGTCTGTATGCACTATCTCAGTATCAATCCATTGGAGCTAAGAAACACAATTTTCATTTTTTTTCTATTTGTTCTTTCCAGAAATTTTTACTCACTTTATTTTTTTAAATTCTAAGTTTTGCAGATTTTATATAAAAACATTAAAAAGTAAAACTCTTATTTTACAAAGTAATTTTTCTTTATACAATTTTAAAAACTTTAATCTCTAATTACTAAACTATTGTTTTATGATTTATGATTTTGTAATAATATGATGATGAGCTACATGACTTTTTTCAAGTATATTTGCTCCATCTAACTCAAAAAAAGTTATTTTAGAAAAAAATAATAATCCGTGAGTTAAGGTATTATTATCTTGATGAGAAAGAGCAAATATTACAAATATAAATATAGATCCACAAAACGATTATTTTTGACAAAATAAAAAAGCAATGATTTCAATTTTGAAAAGATTTTCACAATATGATACTATAAGTTTTTTTGAAGAGTGATGAATTAGAACTGTTGAGGAAGATAGATGAAGAATAATATTAGAATCTTGAGATTCAAAAGAACTACTTAACTTTTTGCTAAAAAAATCAAAGGAAAATAATACTGAAATAAAAACAAATTTTGAAGTTATAAATATAGAAAAAAGAGATGAATTATTTTATATTAGTTCATCATTATGAGAAGAAGTAATATGAAAAAAAGTTTTAGTTTCGGCTTGATGAAAATCATTTTTTCAGGTATGAACTAAAGGGGACTCTTATGTTTTTGCTGAAAAATTTTGATTAAATATGGTTAATCCTTACAGAGCTTTATCTGCTTTTGTTTTAAATCAAGACTTATCTCTATTATCATGAGTTTCATTAAATGTAAATTTAGATGTTTTAGATAAAATAACTTGAAAAAATATATATTCTGAATTTTGACCATTGCTTTTTACCCATTTTTGAATTTCATGACCAATTGTTTTTAATGCAAGTAGTGCATTATGATCATATATTAATAAAACTTATAATTCTGAAGAACAAGGTTATTTAAATATTTTAATTAAATTAAATTTTAATGTCAATAATACTCCAAAAAGAGTTGTAAAGTTTTTTAACTTAACTGAAGAAAATAGAATAATAACTTTAAATTTGCAAAATCTTAGATCTTGGAAAGAAGCAAAACTAACTTGATGATGAGTATTATTAGATAATCTTGATAATAATTTACAATCAAAAACTATATCTTGATTATACTTTGCTTGAGAATGTTTAGATATAACTTGAAAAACTTGATGATTCAGCTTACAACTAGCTTGGAGTAGTTGATTTATTGTATGAAAAGATATATAAAGTATGTTTCTATATTTGTCAAATCAAATTTTTGTAAAAAACATAAAAATTATGATAGAATTAATATTAAGTTAGATTAGTTCAAATTATATTAATTTTTTACAAATTTTTATGTGATTGACAGAAATATTAAATGAAAAGAAAAAACAAGCAGAAAGTATTAAAAATAAATACAAATTGCTTAAAAAAAATAAAATAGTATGAATTGTTGTAATTGAGAATAAAGATATATTAAAACAATTGCTTGAATGAATTTCAATTTTACCTATTGATTTGATTGTTTTATCAAAAGAAGAATTTTGAAAATATGATACTATGATTTATTTAGATGATATTTCTGAAAATTTACTTTATTGAGTTGACTTTATTGTATGTGATAATTGTATGCCTAAATTGTCAGATTATTTAAAAAAATGAATTGCTCCAATTGTATCAAAAGATAATTATTTAAACAATATATTAAGTGAATTTAACCCTGTAAAAAGTGAATGAAATGCATTTTTTTATGAAGCAAATAATGTATGGAGTATATTTTATGCAATTGTTAGATATCTTGAAAATCATAAATTTCCTTATGATAATAGAAATTTAGTTAAAAATATTCTTGATATATACTATTAAAATTATATATAAAAAAAGTCTAAATCACATTGATTTAGACTTTTTTTATATACTTGAATTTATCTTTTTATTAGTATCATTTATTTCTTTTTCTACAGTTAGACTTAGAGTTCTTAACCTATAATCGTATGTTGCTGTCTTAAATCAGTCAACATCTCTTATACTCTTTGTTCTTCTGTATTTTGGAATAGATAATTCAGCTTTATCATTATGTTTTATAACTTCATAACATAAACAATCAGGGATTCTAGTTGGAGTTTTAATTGTTATTTTAAATCAGTCACTTTCATCTTCAATAATTTCATTTAATCTATCAAATAGTGTTGAAATATGGGCTTCTCATGAGTCAAATGACTTTGTAATTAAGTTAAATGTAAAACTTCATCAATTTATAAGTAGATATTCAGCAATAAATTTTATTACTTTTAACCTATCTCATAGATATTGAGTAACTTGATTCATAAAAATAATTCATTGAGTATCTTTTCATAGTTTTTCAAGAATTTGTAACAAAAAATCATCATTTTCTAAATCTCATTTAATAAATTGAACTCAACCCTCAATTACATCACTTATATCAATTTTTGATAATAAGATTTTATTATTTGGAATTCATGCTTCAACTAACATTTCTTTCAATTCTTTTAATGCTTTACTATTATTTCATCATATATCAAGTAATTTTACTTCTCAATTTTTTTCATATAAATTTAATCAAATACTTACTAATTGTTTAATATTTAATGCTAATTGCTCTTCATAATTTTCTTTAGAATTTCAGATTTTTTGCAATGTTCTTCAGTTTTTTGGTAGTCAATCAATGCAATATAATTTATCTGATTCACAACTAAGATTATTCATAATTATTTATTTAATTTTATTTTTAATATTTTAACATAAAATTTACTCTAATTCAATAATTTTCTAATTTTTTTTTGACTAAAAACAAAAACTTGTTAACTTTATGTAAATATACTTAATTTTCTACCTATGGCAAAAAATCTTGTAATTGTGGAATCACCTGCAAAAGGAAAAACTATAGAAAAATTTTTGTGAGCTGACTATAAGGTAGTTGCATCTATGGGACATATAAGAGATTTACCAGAAAAAGAATTATGAGTTGATATAGAAAAAGAATTTGCTCCAAAATATCAAATATCAAAAGAAAAGAAAAAAACAGTGGATTGACTTAAAGACTTAGCTTCAAAATCAAATGAAGTTTGGATAGCAACCGATGAGGATAGGGAATGAGAAGCAATTGGTTGGCATCTCTGTCATGTACTTGATTTAGATCCTACAAAAGTTAAAAGAATAGTTTTTCATGAAATTACAAAAAAAGCAATTGAAGAAAGTATAAAAAATCCTAGAAATGTGGATATAAATTTAGTTGATGCTCAACAAGCTAGAAGAATTCTTGATAGACTTGTATGATATAAAGTAAGTCCAGTTTTGTGGAAAAAGATAAGAAAATGATTATCAGCATGAAGAGTTCAGTCTGTAGCAGTAAAAATGATTGTTGAAAGAGAAAGAGAAATACAAGAATTTAAACCAAAAGAAAGTTGGAAAATAGTTGCAAATATGGAACATAATAATTTTGCATTTAAATCTGTACTTGAAAAAGTATGATGAAAATCAAAAGTTTTTAACTCACGTGAAGATGTTGATAAACTTCTATTAACTCTATTACCAAACTTAAACGAATTAAAATCATCAAAAGATAAAAACGGTTATGAGATATTAAACTGAAAAGTTAATTTAGAGTTTATTTTAAATGATACTGTAAAAAAAGATAGTAAGAGAACTCCTGGGGCTCCTTTTACAACATCTACACTTCAACAAGAAGCTAGTCGTAAGTTTTGATTTTGAGTTAAACAAACTATGATGATAGCTCAAAAACTTTATGAATGAGTAGATTTATGATGAGGACAAAGACAATGACTTATTACATATATGAGAACTGATAGTGTAAACCTATCAACTTTTGCAAAAGAAGAATCAAAAAAAGTTATAGAAAAACTTTATTGAAAAGATTACCATCATGAAAGAACTTTTAAAACTAAACAAGCATCAGCACAAGAAGCTCATGAAGCTATAAGACCAGTAGATATATCAAAAACTCCTGATAGTTTATCTTGAGTACTTGAATCTCAAGAACTAAAATTATATGAATTAATCTGGAAAAGAACAGTAGCAAGTCAGATGAGTGATGCACTTATAGAAGTTACTACAATGGATTTTTCACCAACAGTAAATCCAAATTCAAATTGGATAACTAAATGAGAAGTTATTAAGTTTGATTGATTTATGAAACTTTATATTGAGTGAAATGATGATGAAAATGATGAAGAAGAAGTTTCAAAATTACCAAAAATGGATGTTTGAGATAAAGTTAATGCAAACCAACTTATTGCTTCACAAACTTTTTCTAGACCACCAGCTCGTTATACTGAAGCAAGTTTAGTTAAAAAAATGGAATCAGAATGAATTGGTAGACCATCAACTTATGCTCCAACAATTTCAACTATTATAGATAGATGATACATAGAAAAATTTGAAAGAAAATATTTAAAACCAACAGATATAGCTTTCACTACTACTGATTTTTTAGCAAAGTATTTTGAAAAAATGATGGATTACAAGTTTACATCACTTGTTGAGGAAGATTTTGATAAAGTTGCAAATTGAGATGAAAAGTATCAAAGTATGCTTTCTAGATTTTGGGAATGAACTTTGAAAAAAGACTTAGAACATGCATGAGTAAATGCTGAAAAAGTAATAGAAATGGTTGGAAAAGCCTGTCCTGAATGCTGAAAAGATCTAATTTATAGATATAGTAAAACTTGAAAATTTATAGGTTGTAGTGGATATCCAGAGTGTAATTATATTGAAAGAGAAGAGGGAAGTAATGATTGATTAGAAGCTTTGAAACAAAAATATGAATGAAAACCATGTCCTGACTGAATTGAATGAACAATAGTTATAAAAACAGGTAGGTTTGGTCCATTTTTAGCAAGTTCAAAGTATCCAGAAGTAAAATGGATAGGGAAGATAAAATCAGAAAAAGATGAGATTTTAGAAGAAATAGTTAAAGAAAAATGACTTTTAATTGATCAGGAAACTTGAGAAGAATTGGTAATAAAAAATTCTAAAAGATGACCATTTTTAGCAGCTAAAAAATATCCAGAAGTAAAAATAGCAAAAAATATCCCAAAAGAAGTTTGGGATGAGTTAAATAAAAGAATGAATAAGGATGATGAAGTAGTTACTGAGTGAAATTAAAATAAAAAGAAATTAGATTTATCTAATTTCTTTTTATTTTATTTAAAAAATAATATAAAATTCAAGCAATACTTCAAAATAAATGTCAGGCTAGACTAATTCAAGGAGTTAATCATATTGCAACATTAATAATTATTGCTGTTATTCATCATTTATACTCTGGATTTCATCTATTATATAATTCAATAGTTAGGTAAGTTAATAAAGCCAAACAAAATCAACTTATTCAAATTGTATTTCATTTACTAAACAAAAGTACCATAATTCAGGTAAATATTGTATTAAATATGAAAAAGTATAGAAACTTTGTTTTTCACATTAATATTTCTAAATGGTTTCAAAATACATAAATAAAAATTGAGTTAAAAACAAGATGAAAAAATCATCAATGTAAAAACTGATAAAATATAAATTGTAAAAGAAATATATTGTAAATTCAATTATCAAAAAAATAATTATTCATCCCAAATTGGTATAAATTAGGAATAAACGTAGTTATTATAGTAACTATTGTAGAAATTATAATTAATATATTTGAGATAGTCATTATTTACTTAATTTTAAATAGTAAAATATTCATATAATTAACATAGGGAGACTAAGAATTTCTCACATAGTTAGGAATCATAAAATATATCATATTTGGGAATCAGGCATTCTAAAAAATATTTCAACAAATATTCTGAAAAATGAATAAAATATTAAAAATAACGCTGCAATTTGACCATCATTTTTAGGAAGTAAAAAATAGTACCTAGGTTTTACTATTTTAAAATTCTTTAATTTATTAATTTCTAATTTCTTTAATTTAAAATAGTAAAGTATAAAAAATAATACAATTCATTCTAGAGTAGCTTCAAGTAAAGGAGATGGAAAGTGTCATACTGAATTTATATAAACAGCAAGAGGTCAATCATAAGGGCTAAATCAAAGTAGCTCTTTATTTATGTAATTTCAAATTCTTCAAAATCAAAGTCATATAGGTAAAGTAAAGCAGACTTCATCAGCAAGGCGAAGAAATCATATTTTATATTTTTTATTAAAAAAATACATTGCAAGTATTACTCATATAACTCATCAATGAAAACTCATTCATCATTCCCAAGTTTTTATTAAGTCTATTGGATTTGCTAAATAATATGTTAAATCATAAAAAAGTATATATCACAACCTTCATCATAAAATAACTCATATAAAGGTATATAATAGCAAATCATCCATTTTTTTTGTACTTAATTTCAATCATTTTTTTACAAGTATATATGATGCGATAAACGCTAGTACATACATAAGTCAATAATATGTAGGAGCAATTGTTAATCAGAGAAATTCAAATTTAAAGATATACATATAGGAAAAATAATAAATTAAGAGAAAAAACTAATAAAAGTTAAATTCTTCTCAAATTAGTAATAAAAGATAAACTTATTTTTAATTACTTTTTATTTTTATAAAATTATTTAAAGCCTTGTTTAAGCTAAAACAATAGAAAAATCAAAAACTTGACAATTCATATTTATATAAAATAGTATATTATATTTGACAATTAATTAAATATATGTTTTAATTAAGTTAGAAATATTTAACTACACACAAAAAATATAAAGTGTCAAATATATAAAAAGTAATTTTTACTAATTATATGTAAAAACATTTTAAAAAAAAGATTATTTCTAAAAATAGCTTATGAAAACAAGAATTAAAAAATCATTATCGGTCTTGCTGATATGATTGTTGATAATACCGCCGGATATTACAAGATCCGCGAATACAGATATAGTGTATCCATTACAGCAAGTTTCAAAGCTTGAATGTAGGTATGATAAGTTTTCAGATTTAGATAGTAGTTGTAAAGAAAATTTACCAATACTACATACTAGTGATTATCAGAAGTATGCAAATTTAAATGATTGATATAATGATTATACAAGAAGATACACAGTTTTATGGTGAGCTTCATATACATATTGATGGGATCAATGAAATTGATGACATATGTGAGTAGATATAGCAACTTCAGAATGAACACCAGTATATGCTATGGCACAATGAGAAGTTATAATAGCACAAAATAAATTAGATTTTTGAAATTTAGTTTCAATTAAACATACTATTAATGGTAAAAAAATAGTTTCAAACTACGCTCATTTATCAAAAATTGAAGTAAAAGTTTGAGATAAAGTTAATGCATGAGATAAAATATGAGAAGTTTGAAGTACTTGAAATTCTACTTGAAACCATCTTCATTTTCAAATAGATATTGCAACAAATACATCACCAGCTTACTATAGTTATGATACTTGTCCTTACACATATAATGAGATAAGTGAAAAGTGAGTTTGTTTCAATGAACTTCAAAATCTTACTGTAGATCCTCTTGCTTTTTTGGAAACTTCTTGAGCAATGTTGAATAATATTGTAATAAAAGAGGTAACTGTAAAGAAATCAAATAATTCTACAAGTTCTTCAGCTTGAAAAACATCTTGATACATATTTAATACTTATGTATATCCAGAAGCTCCAAAAAGTGATATTAAAGAAGTTCAAAGATTATTTACTGACTTAGGTTATTATAACTGAGCTATAGATTGAAATTATTCATCTATATCTGAAACTATAATATCATATCAATTAAATAAATGAATAATTGCTTCAAGAAATGAAGATTGAGCTGGGTATTTTTGACCAAAAACAAGAGCTCAAACAAAAGCAGATTATGATAAATACTTAGCATCAAAAGCAACAAATAATTCTAATGCTTCATCATCTGATACTGTAGTTGAAAGTGTTGTTACTGCTCCTGCAATTAAAAAGATAAGTAGTGAATGAATGATGACAAGAGAGCAAATAGAAGCAAAAGAAATTCAAGAATTTAAACAAAAACATAATATAAAAATTGAGTTTAAAGATCTATGAAATAGTGTTTGAATTTGAGAAACTAAAAAAATATGAGTAACAATTACAGATAAAAAATGAAAACTATTTAATTGAAATACTCCATATCCAATAAATTTTATAGTTGATTCATCTGTACTTGATGTATTTCCAAATAAGTTTTTCAACTTTACAGACTGAAAAAGAGAAATAACATTAACTTGAAAAAAGACTTGAAATACTACATTGTACGTAAAAATGTGAAATGAAACATTACAAAGTTTTAATGTAACAGCATATAATTCTTCTAAAAATATATATGCGAAATCAAGTATAAATTTAGTAAAATCAAATGTAGTATTATGAGATACAAATCTTTGAGCAATAATGTTTAAAGATGAAAAATGAACAAGATTATTAAATGTAAAATATGCTTGACAATATGTTATAAAAACTGAATGAAATGCTAAAATATGTGTTAAATCGTGAAATGTAAGTAATATAAAAAGTATAATGAATACTAATTGTAGTGATGATGAATATGTATCTAGTAAAACAATTACATATGATGATACAATATCTTGAATATTACTATTTAACTATAAAGTATTTGATAAACAAGCAAAAATAAAAGTATATTCATATAATGATAAAAAAGACTTAGTTGCATTAAATGTTAAAACTACTGCTCCAAAATGATTAACTGAAACTTATGCATACTATGATGATGTAATGAATATGCTTGAAAGCTGAATTGCTTCATCTTCTCTAAATCAATGATACTTTTTAGAAAAAAGATCATTATCTGAAAAGGATGCAAATGAATGGATAAAAAATACTTTGCTTACAATTAAATCTAATACAGTTGATAGAAATATTCTAGCAGTAATAAATTCAAATATTGATATGTTAAACAATGAATGACCTCCATGATATACTTACATAACTAGAAAAGATTTCTTAGATAAAGTTTACAAATACTTGGTATTTAATAAAACCTCGGAGGTCTCGATTAAATACAGAGATTTACCAACAGTTGATAATATAAAAGCAAATTCAATTTTTGATAAAACAAATACATGGAAAGATAGATTTTGAGATAATTATTATCAACCAACACAACAAATTACAAGATGAGAATGAGCTTATGTTCTATCTCTTGCAATTGACAAAACAAAGAATTTAACACTTACAATTAATAAATAATAAAAAAGGAAAATTTAAAAAAATAAAAACAAATTTAATTTTATAATAAAAAAATATGAGAACAAGAGAAGTAATTAATACTTCAAGTGAAGTATTAAAAACACAAGAAAAAACATTATCTAAAGCAGTTATGTCTGCTATGAAAGAATTTGGTAATAGAGAAAATAATTTAATTGATAATCCTTTTGCAGAATATTGAATAGAAGTTAATGATATTCTAACATTATCAAATACTTCTTCTGCAGAAGAAACTACATATAAACTTTGAAAATTATTTTGAGTAACATCAATTAATTTAAGAAAAATTATTGAAAGAGATAGAGATGATTTACAAGTATTAAATATGTTAAGACAAGTATGATTAGGAAATATGAGTTTACCTAAATTTGAGAAAAGAAGATAGTTTAATTATTTGTTACATAAAAGATCAGTATAAAATCGCTTTTATAACTGGTCTTTTTTAGTTTTTTTTGATTTATTAAAATAAGTTAATATAATTTAATTAATTAATTATTAGTATAAGCCAATATGTGAAGAAGAAAACAAGTTAATTTACCTCCAGAGTTAAATAAGATTGTATTTTGAATCTTTTTTTTGATTTTTTGAGCTGCAACTATATTTGCAGATACAAACTCAGTTTTTTGATATTATCTTTCGTTAAGTTTCTCAACACTTGTTTGAGAGTATTTTAAATGGATTGTTTCACCAGCATTTTTGTTATTTTCATTTTTACTTTTTAAAAACTGAATAAATTTCAATTTCAATATTTATAGAGCATTTTGATTTTTATTTTATTTTTCATCTATTTGTACTGTTATTTGATATTTTACTGATTATCAGGCAATTTTTAATTTATATCCTGCATTAAAATCTTTTTTATGAACTCAAACAACTTTACTAGTTTTTTCTATTTTATTTATTGTTTCTCTTGTGATACTTTTTAGATTTTCACCAAGAGTTTTACTTGAAAGAGCTGTTTCTATGAAACCAGATATTTCAAAAATTAAAGATAATTTTACTCGTGAAGCTACTAATGAATTAAAAGATACAAAAGAAGATGCAAGAAAAACAAAAAAAGAAGAGGAGTTAGAAAAAAAGAAAAGAGATTTAGATGATGCACTTGCTATGCTTAAAAAAGAAAAAGATGAAATAAATTCTCGTCAGCAAAAGATTCCTTTAGAAAAATCATTTCCTAAGAAAATTAAAGTAGAAAAAATTGAAAAACTATGAGAAAGTGTAGCAGATTTCTTTGGGAAAAAAGATAAAAAAGTCGAAGAAAAAGAATTTAAAGAACCAGATTTTGGTAAATGGGTATTACCAAGAATAACTTTACTTGATGATAGATGAAGTGAAATAAAAGTAGATGAAAATGAAGTAAAAAGAAAAGAAATTGAAATAGAAGAAAAATTACTTCAATTCAAAATTGAAGTTGATATGGAGTGATACAAAGTTTGACCAACTGTAACACAGTATAGACTTAAACCAGCGGAGTGAGTAAAACTTCAAAAAATTGAAAATTTAAAAAAAGATTTAACTCTTGCTCTACATGCAAAATCTATTCGTATACAAGCACCTATACCATGACTTGGTGTTGTATGAATTGAAACTCCAAATAGTGAGAGAAGTACTGTTTGACTTAGAGAAGTTCTTGAAAATCCACTTTATAAATCTCCAAAATTTGATATACCAATTGCAGTTTGAAAAGATGTAAATGGTGATGTTATTTTATGAGATTTAACTAAGATGCCACATTTACTTGTAGCATGACAAACAGCATCATGAAAATCTGTTTGAGTAAATTGATTTATACTTAGTATGCTTTTTAAATTTTCCCCTTCAGAACTTAAATTTATAATGGTAGATCCTAAAAGAGTTGAATTATCAATTTATAACTGAATCCCACATTTATTAACACCTGTTATAACAAATCCTGATAAAGCTGTAAATGCTTTAAAATGGTGAGTTGCTGAAATGCTTAGAAGATATGATTTAGCAACTGCAGTAAATGCAAAAAATATAAAAGAATATAATGAAAAAGTAGATAAGTCTAAAAAATGGCCATATATAGTTATAATTATTGATGAACTTGCAGACTTAATGATGAGTTGAATGAAAAAAGAAGTTGAATGAAGTATAGCTCGTCTTGCACAGATGGCTCGTGCTGTTGGTATGCATTTAATAGTTGCAACTCAAAGACCATCAGTTGATGTTATTACATGATTAATCAAGGCAAATATTCCAAGCCGTATTGCATTTACTGTTGCTTCACAAGTTGATAGTAGAACAGTAATTGATAAAGCTTGAGCTGAAGACTTACTTGGTAGATGAGATATGCTTTATAGTCCAACTTGAACTATTGAGCCTGAAAGAGTTCAATGAGTATTTGTTGATACTGATGAGATAGAAGCTGTAGTAAATCAAATAAAACTTACAGTAGATCCAGATGTTATAGAAAATATGTATGATCCAAATATTGTTAATTGAAGAACAACAACAGAATGAAGTATAATGGAAAAATATGAATGAGATCAAGATGAAAATCCAGAAATAGTAGAAAAAGCTATTCAAGTTGTAAAAGAAGCAAAAAAAGCTTCTACTTCACTTATACAAAGAAAATTAGGGCTGTGATATGCTCGTGCTGCAAAAGTACTTGATATTCTTGAAGAACTTTGAGTAGTTTGACCAAGTAATGGAAGTAAACCAAGAGAAGTATATGTAGATTAGAGGCTCATAGAGTCTTTTTTTTAGAAGTTAATAAAATAGTAAAAATGAAAACTTTATTTCAAAAAATCCTAGATCTTTCTGAATCACGTATTTCTGAATTTGAGGAAGATATAAGGAAACCAGATAGTTTACATAAAGAGTTTTACATATGATTTGAAACATATTTGAGATGATTAGCAGAAGAAATAGAGGAAACTAAAGATGAGATAAAGTACAATAATTCTGTATATCTTGAAGATGAACTTTGAGATGTTTTTTGGGATTATATGTGTTTATTACAGTCTCTTCAAAAAAGGTGATATATTTCATCAGTTGAGAAAGTATTTGAAAGATCATATAAAAAATTTAGTGAAAGAATTGAAGCAAATAGACAAACTACTTGATGTAAAAGTGAATGTTGGAAAGATATAAAAAGAAAACAAAAAGAAGAACTTAAAACAGAACAAGATAAAATTAATAATAATTTTGCAAATTCATAATTTAATGATATACTATTTATAGTTTACTATAAACTATCAACTATAAACTATGAAAACAACTACAAAAAATGATATAGTAGAGTACATAAGAGCTAATGCTCCTGTTTCTATTAATATGATTAAAGAAAAGTTTAATCTATCAAATCAGATAATTCACAGACATATTAAAAGCCTAATTGAACAGGGAAGTATTTATAAAGTATGAACGCCTCCAAAAGTTTTTTATTTTGCATTTTCAAATGAAATAATTTCATTTACAAATTGACAATTAGTAACAGATAATTCATTTCTTGATGAAAATTTTGTTTTTTTCTGACCTGATTGATCTTTGAAGTATTGAAAAGATTGATTTATATTTTGGTGTCAAAGACATAATCTTGATTATACTAAAGAATATGAAATATATAAACATACTATAAAAAAGTATTTAGAATATAAAGATAAAAATTGATTTATAGACTGACTTACAAAAATGAAAGCAACTTTTTGAGAAGTTTACCTTGATAAAGTATTTTATCTTGATTTTTATAGTATAGAAAAGTATTGAAAAACTATGCTTTGAAATCTTATGCTTTATGCTAAACAAACTTGAAGTAAAGAGTTAGCAATGAAAATCCTTGAAAAAATCAAAGAACCAATATATAAACTTATAGAAATAGAATGAATTGATTCTTATGCTTTTATTCCTCCAAGTATTGATAGAAAAGTTCAGCTTATGGATTTACTTAAGAAATGACTTTGACTTCCTTTTAAAGAACTTAAATTGATGAAAATATTTAAAAATACTCCTGTCCCTCAAAAAAGTTTAAGTAAAGCAGAAGATAGAGTTATAAATGCTAGAGATACAATTTATGTAAAAGATAGGGATTTTTTATCTGATACTATTTTGCTCATTGATGATGCTGTATGAAGCTGAGCAACTCTTAATGAAACTGCAAAAAAAATAAAGGAACAAAAAATAGCTAAACATGTAATATGACTAGCTATAGTTTGAAGTTTTAAATGATTTGAAGTTATTTCAGAGGTTTAATTTACTTGTTTATATCATTTATTTTCTAATAAATATGTTATAAATAGGTTAACTAAATTTTTAATTGTATATATATTTTCTCATCACATAGCTTTTGAATATGCTTTTATTAATATTTCATCTGTAAGATGTTCTATTCTAGATAATTCTCATTTTAGAGCAATTTCTGATGATATTATTGAAGTTACATTAATATCTGATATTTTACGAGATTCTTTAATTATATCTCTTTTTCATATCATTGTACTTTCCAAGCTTTCACTAATTAATAAACTTAAAACTCAATTTTGTACACTAATAATTGTTTCAATAGTTTTTTCTTTTAATTGTTCTACTTTTTTAATTTCTATATTATTTAAACTATTTATTTCTGTCATATTTTGAATTTAATTTTTAAAAACTGAATATTAAGTATCTAACTTGTTTTGTCAAATTAATTTTTGACATTTTTTAAAATGAAAATTTAATTGATTTTTATTTTCTTTTATTTACAATAACTAAGCTAATTAATAAAAATTATTTATGATTTGAACGCTTCTAAAATTGATGCTTACATCTGGTATTTCTATGAAAAGATGGAATAATTTTCCTAGAATTGAAGATATAAGTCATCTTGATAATGTTTGATTCACACTTCATATTGCTATGTTTCTTTCATTTCTTGAAGAGCAAAGTTGAAAAGTAGTTGATAAAGAATTTATTATTAAAAAAATTATTTTTAACTCAATAAAAATTTTAGTCTTATCTGATATAAATTCATGAACTAGAAATTATATAGAAAAAGTTAATAAAGATATATTTATAAAATTAGAACAAAAAGTTTATGATTATATTTTTTCTTTTGATGCCCCAGATTATTTAAAAGATGATATAATTCAAACTATTCACAATAAGGATAAACTTTTAGAATTATCTATTATTGAATCATCTAAAAGATATGCAGGATATAAAGAATGTCTTGTAAACAGGGAAGTATTTGCAGATATGTATGAAGTTCCATATAAAGATATAATGACACAATTAGATGAAAAAAGAAAGGATTTAAAAAGTCTTGATATGCTTTTAAAAAATCCAAATTATGAAAAATATCTTTCAAATATCAGAAAACTTTCTCATTCTTTAAGATGGAACCAACAAAAAAGAATGTTTCCAATTTCAGTAATGTCACACTTAGTTTTGATAACTTTTTTATCATATGTTCTTTGAACTATTGAAAATCATAAAAACTGAAAGAATTTAAACATATTTGAACTTATGTTTAAAGCTTTGTATCATGATATACCTGAAGCAATAACTTGAGATATAATCACACCTACAAAAAAAGCTATTCATTGATTTGAAGAGATTCTAGAGGAAGTAGAAAGAGATATGCTTGAGGATTATTTATTTTACTATGTTTGAGATGAATATGAAGCCTATGTAAAAGATTATATGTTAAATCCTTGGACTTGAGAAGAATGACCATATGTAAAAGCTGCTGATATTATTAGTGCTTTATTTGAAGCTAAAATTGAAGTAAATTATTGAAGTACAAATTTTATAGAAATATATAGAAATATAAAAAGAAAAGTAAATACTTTTGAGTACGTAAGTGTTGAATACATACTTAAACATGTTGTAGATAGTTTTGATAATAGTGATGATGATTTACATCTATAAAATAAAAATTAAAAAATGAGAGTAAAGAAAAAAGTAAAACCATATATAGTTCAAGATGCTTATTTTCAGAAGGCAAAAAAAGAATGATATAGAGCTAGGAGTGTTTATAAATTAATAGAAATTCAGGAAAAATTTTGACTTATACAAGAGTGAATGAATATATGTGATGTTTGAGCTGCTCCTGGTAGCTTTATACAATATACAAAGAGAATCATTAAAGACACTTGAAATATAGTCTGAATTGATATAAAACCAATTGATAAATATAGTCAAAAAAACATACATACTATTGTTCATTCTATTTTTGAATTTGATACTTTAAAGCCAAAAGTTGAAGAGTTTATATGAGAATGAAATAAATTTGATTTGATTTTATCAGATATTGCTCCAAATACAACTTGAAACAGAGATATAGATCAATATGCAAGTGTAGAATTAAATATTGAGATTCTAAAATTTGCAGATGTTTTTTTAAAAAAATGATGAAATTTACTTTTAAAAGTTTTCAAATGAGAAGATTTCTTTGATTTATCAAATGCTATTAAACCTAGATTTGAAAGTTTTAAAGAATTTAAACCTAATGCGTGTAGAGATAGAAGTTTTGAAGAATATGTTATTTGTTTAAAAAAGAAATAATTTTTAATTTTACTTTATGAGCTTATTATCACTAACAAATACAGATTACTTTATCCTAGTTTTATCACTTTTATCAGGACTTTTTTTTATTTTTTTATGACTAGAAAAATTACATAGGTTTTATTTTGGTATAATAATATGATTTATACTATTTATTACTATGAATTTACATATTAAATTACTTATTTTACCAAATGTAGTTTTAAAAGATATAATAATTCCAGACTCATGATTTTTACTTGAAAATAAGAAATTTATACTAAGCTTCTTAACATCTTTTATTCCTATTTTTGGTATTATACTTCTTCTTACTGATTTTATAAGCTTTAAAGTATATGATAATAAAATAGCATCATTTATTTTTTGACTTTTATTCCCATTTTTCTTTTTATCTATTTTATCTTATATTCATTTAAATTCTGCTATCGATATTAGTTTTATTAAAGATTTTTTTGTATTTTCAGATTCTTCGTTTATTATTAGTTATTTTGATGAAAGAGCTTATTTAGCTTTATATTTATTATTTTTTCTAATATTTTTTAGATTAATTTTTTGGTTTATTGTAAGTTTTATTATTTATATATCTAAACAGTTTTATTCTTCTTATAAAACAGATTCTAACGATAGTCACTCAGAGCATACTGAAGTTCATGAAGAACATCATCATTAAAAAAATAGAACTTAAAAAGTTCTATTTTTTTAATCTTATTTCTTGAGTTGGGAATGCCATTTCAAGTCATTCTTTTTCAAATAATCTCTTTATTTCAAGATTTATTTCCTCTTTTTGTTTAATATATGCTTTATAATCATCATTTAAAAGTGAGAAATAAGTTCAATTTATATTTAATGATGAATCTCAAAAATTATCAAAATTTACCCTATATGATTCTAAAGTTCAATTTTTTACATATTTTTCAAGTATATCTTCAAGTATTTTTATAGCTTTTTTTAGTTTTTCTAAGCTTGTTTCATAAACTAATCATATTATAAAATCATTTCTTCTGTTGTCTCTTTGTGTAAGATTTTCAATAGATGTAGAAATAAGAGTTTCATTTGGAATAAGAATTTTATTTCAAGTTGTATCTCTAAGTTCTAGGTATGTTAATCAGATCTCTTTTACTGTTCAAGTAAATCAATTTATTCTAACAAATTCTCAAACTTTAAAAGGTTTATTAATTATAATTGAAAGTGCTCAAAATATATTTGATACAGATTTTTGTGCTGCAAGAGCTATTGCAATTCATCATACTCATGCTCAAGTTATAAGTGCAGATATATTATATCATAGATTTCAAAGTATTGTTAATCATCAGACTATCCATATAAATATAATTATAAATCTACTTAATATTGGGAAAACTTGTTTAGATAAATCATTTCATTCTTTTCATTTTGATATTCATTTAAGAATTGAACTTACAAGTGAGTTTGAAAGAATAATAATTGCAATAATAAATGAAACTTTAAAAAATTTATTTATTATTTCATTTAATTCACTTGGAATTATAGCTAATTTTATTCACAAATATATTGCAATTATATATTTTGAAATACTAATAAATTTTATTATTGCATCTCATACTAGATTTAAAGTTTTGTTTTTTTTGAAATACTTATTTAAAAGTTTTTCAAGATATTTAGTAAATAATCAAATACCTCAAATTGATGTAATTACTGCAATAATTGCATTAAAATATGAAAGTATTTCAACAGAATAGTTTACATTATTTAAAAATGAATTTATACTTGTAAAATCTTTTAAAAGATAAAATAATACAAAATATGAAATTCAAAGAATTATATATAAATAGTTGCTCATAAATTATATATTAAAAATTAAGAATGGTTAATTTTATCTAATTTATCAAGTGCAATTCAAATAATTTCATTATAAATCATTATAACTTCAATATCTGATTTACCAACTCATAATCTTTCAAAGTATTCAATATTTTCTGTTCTATAAAGTTCTCTTGTAAAGATTTCAGATAAATCTAATACTGTTAATCTTCAAGGTGTAAAATTGAATCTTTGTCAAAATGATAAATCTACTATAAAAGCTCAGTTATTTACTCTTGTATATGCTGTTGGTGATGTTAAAGTATATCTTATTTCATTACATTCACTTATAATTGATATTATATATTCCTTAAATAATTCTATTGCTTTTCTAGTTGTTTCTGATTGAACTTCTTGATTTGCACATTTAATTGTTGAATTTATAACATCTAATAATTCATATGGAATTAATGAAACTCTTTGGCTTAAAGTATTACTCATATTATTCTTTAAAATCTAAATTTTCTCCTTCTTTTATATCTTTCCTAATTATAGAAAATTCTCATGGGTTTTCTTTACAATTTATCCATACTTCATAACCTCATCAGTGAGCTGTTTCTTCTGAACTTGTATATTCTTCTTCATATTTATCATTTATAAATAGCTCTTTTCAAGTACTATGGTTTACATTAGTTATTTTGTAAATTTTTTCAACTTTTTCTTTCCATCTTTTTTTTGGATTAATAAACTCAATTTCATCATTTAGATTAAATCTATTTTTAACTTCAATTCTTGCAAGTTTTTCATTTTCATCATATCATCTAATTATTCAACAAAATGCTTTTGTTCCAAATGTTCAATTTTTTTCATAAAATTGTGCATTTTGATTTGGGTTTCACGCAAGAAATCCTGGAATATATCATCTATTTGCAATTGAAAATAATTCTTCAGCTAGAGCTTTGCTATCATATTCTTTTCAGTTCTCAATTGCATCAAGTGCTTGTCTATATGCACTTCAAACTGAAGCTAAATAATTTACAGTTTTATTTCTTCATTCTACCTTAAAACTTATAATTCAAGCATCTTTTAATTCTTTTATGTAATCAATTGCCATTAGATCACGGGAATTCATAAGATAAGTTCCATATTGATCTTCATCAATTTCCATCATATCTCAAGGTCTTTCTCTTTCTTCTAAATAAAAATTTCAAGTTAATTCTTCATAATCTTCAGGTCTTCAAGTTGCTATTTCAAGTTCTGCTTCTGATTTATCATCTTTAAATACTTTGTATTCCCAACGACAAGAGTGGCTACATGTTCATTGATTTGGATCTCTGTTTGATAAATAATTTGATATAAGACATCTTCAACTATAGGCCATACAAATAGCTCAGTGAACAAATGCTTCAAGTTCTATGTCTGGTACAGCTTCATGAATTTCTTTCATTTCTTTTATACTTATTTCACGACTTAAAATTATTCTTTTTACTCACATACTTTTCCAGAATTCTACTTGTGCCCAGTTTGTATTGTTTGCTTGTACTGATAAGTGAATAACAGCATCAGGAAATTCTTTTCTGACTAGATAAATAAGTCATGGATCAGCCATAATAAATGCGTCTGGTTTCATTTCATACATTTTTTTGAATTGTGCTAGAAATGGTTTAATTTTAAGGTTGTGTGCATATATATTTGCTGTAAAATATATTTTCTTATCTCAAGGTAAATTTTTTGTGTAATTTACAGCTTCTTGTAATGAATCTAGAGTAAAAGCATTAGTTCTTGCACGAAGTGAAAACATTGGTGCTCAAACATACACAGCATCAGCTCAATATGCAAATGCATATTTTAGCTTTTCCATGCTTCAAGCAGGCATTAAAAGTTCTAGTTTTTTTTGCATAAAGGTTTATTATATGGTAAACTATTTCCAAGATAGTTACTTTTTTGGATATTTGATTTATCTTAAAAAGTTTATAAAATATATAAATATTTTTAATTTTTACAAGTTTAAATTATGTGAAATTTAATTTGAAATTTTGGCTCTTGGCTTTGAAATCCTACAGTTGATAAAGATCACAACTATCATTGATTTTGTGATAATGATGATGCAGCGCTATTAAATAAAGAAATATTGTTATGAGATGCTATTGAAATGAATTGAGATGTTATAACAAAAATGGATGTTTTTAGTATAAAATGATTAAATGATAAAAAGATAGAGGAATTTATCTTTGATAATACATGAATTGATATAAACACAAAAGATTGAATTAAAAGAATTAATGAAGTTTTTTTAGAATCAATAAGGTATTATGAAGAGTACCTTTTTAGAAGGTTATCAAAAAATTTTAAAGAAAATTATAAATCATGATTTAAAACTAAAAAGGATGTAATAGACTTTTTAAAAAAAACCTTATCTTGTGGGGCTGATAAACAGATTTTTTGTAGTATAGCAAAGGTTGTTTATGCAATGAATGATTTATTAAATAATTCTACATTGATTGATTTAGATAAAAAGGCAAGAAGGTTTATAAAAAAATCATTTAGATGATTACAAATATATGATGTAGATTTTCCTGATTTAGTTGATGAAACGTGATGAGTTTTTACAAAAAAAATGAAATCATGAGAATACAGAACAATTTCATTTAATTTAAATTTTAGGTGAAAATCTGAAGATAGTGCAATTTTAAAGTTAATAAATGAACCAAAGGAAAGACTTCAGGAAGTAATAAAAGATAATATATGAATTCAATTTGAAGTACATAATAAAGAAGATGCAGTTTTTTTACTTGAGTATATATTTGTACATATTTTTAACAAAGATATAAAAGAATTTAGACAAAAGAAATTTTTTGAAGAAGAAGAAAAATGACTTATATATAAAAAGTATTGAGATGATTTAGATCCAGATTTTTTAGATGCTTTACTTTGATTGCAATGCGAAAGTAAAGCAAAAAATAATCAAAACTATAGTGATATAAAATTTAATTGAGATATAGTTATAAAGGATAGTGACGATGAAAGATCAGTGTCAAGAGTCTACTGAGCAGAAATTAGATGTGTACTTGTTGATAATAATAATGAATCATGATTATCAGATCATAGAATACTTGATTGATTAAAAAAAATATTTGCACTTATAAGATTACAATGATATGTATCAGAACCTTATATTTTTAGAGTTTCAAAAAAAATAATTGAAGATTCAGAGCAAAATAAGAATGAAGATAAAATAAATATTTCTCAGGAAAGAATTTTTAATTATTATATATCAAAATTATATAAATTAGTAACTTGAACTAAAATACCATTTTATACTACACCAAATAGATGGAATGCACTTTCATGAACTTCAATTTATCCAAATAATATTCATTTTGCTAAATCAGTTGAGTGAGAAGTTTCAAAAATTAAAAAATAAAAAAACTTTTGACAAAATATTTTATTTGACTATAACTTTAAAAGCTTCACACGGAAAGGGGGTGAAAACCTTGTTCCGAGTTGACGGGCTCGGGGTTATAATTTTACTCTAAACTTACGAGAAAGGAGATAAAAAAGTTTAGATGAAGTTGTTGCTCTTTGCACAATCTGAAGTTATGCTCTTCCTGATGAACTTTCGAGTGAGCTGTTGTAGTTATGTCCTATAATTTCTTGAGGGTTGCTTCGCAACCGAGAACCTCAGGTCTTGAGGGATAGCCCTACATGGCTTTAAAGATTTTCATCATAGAGTTGGCAACTCGTACGCCTCGAGATTTAGGGTAATGTACCACATTATCCTCAAAATAGGACCGGCTTTAGCCGGTCCTTCCTAATTTTAAGTATTAAATATTATAAATCTATCTCGAATCTATCTTCATTTCAATTAATTATATTTTTAACAACTTCTAGTATATCTTCTAAAGTTGTTTTTTTATAATTTGAAAAGTGTTCAAAATTGTTTTTAAGTGTTATTTCATTATTTTGCATTCTAAGTTCTATATTTTTTTCTACGATACTTGGATTTATTAATTGTATTTTTATTCATTTAAGTTCATTTTTTAACTGCATAGCAAATCATCTAAGTCAAAACTTGCTTGCAGCATAAGAACTTCAGTAATGTAAACTTTTTTTTCAGGCTATACTTCACATAAATATAATTCATTTTTTTACCTTATTTTTTTCTAAAAGTAATTGAAGTAATAGAATAGGTGAAATCAAATTTGTTTCTATTGTTTCTTTATGTTTTTTAATTCATATTTTCTCAAATTTATCAAAATATCAAACTCAGGCATTTATAATCACATAATCAAAATAATCACTAGATTCTTCTATATTTTGAAGAGTTTTAATTGTATTTAAATCTCATTTTATATAAGTTATTCAATCAATATTATTTTCTCATCTTCAACTTCATATTATTTTATTATTTTTTAATAATTTTTTAGCTAAATAGTTTCAAATTCAAGAATTTGTTCAAGTTATAAGTATTTTGTTTGACATTATTATGAATTTAAGTATAAATCTAATTAGGAATTTATATTGATTATATAATTAATTATTTTTATGGCAAATTGAAATGTTATAGATTTTAGAAACTCTTCAGGGTATAAATGAGATTTAATAAAACAACATTTTAATATTTCAGATTTGATTGATTCTACTTCTTCTCAAGTTGCTTTAGCTCTTATAAAGAGGCAGTGAATGGAAAATATAGTATTAAAATATATTCATGTATCGTATCCATGACTTAAGGATATAGTAAAATCATTAAATGATATTAGAATTGTATCATATGAACCTGATAGATTCCAATTACTATTTGAAATTAATTGAATATTAAAACATGTAATCTTAACAAATACTGAGAAATTTTTAAGCGAATCAAAGAGAAGAGAAAAATTATGATATTTTTTATGAAATAATTGAACTAATATATTATCTCATTTTGATGAATTAACATGGTTTGATTTGTGGAAAATTGATGATTTTTCTATAAGAGATTCAATTATTTATTTTTCTTTATATTGATATGACTTTGCATGTTATAATTGACATAACAGAGAAATAATTGAACTTTTATTAAGCCAATGAGTTAGATTACCAAAAAATGTAATTGAAGAACAAAAAATTGAAGCTGAGAAAAATATGGAAATTGATTATTTAAAAGAGAAAGAAAGATGTATCAGTATTATTGAGACTTGGTTTCCAAATATTAATTTAGATAATATTACAGATATAGCTTTCCCAAATAGAGATAATGAAATGATTTATTTTTCATATTTATGAACATTATATAGTGTATTAGGATATCCTAAACATGAAGTAGATGAAGATTTCTATTGAGTGACTCCTTATCCTCATTTATATAGAATAAAATAAAATTGACTAAAAAATAAAAACTATATAATGTGTGGGATTAAATAAAAAGGGATTTTTTTCTCTTATATTTAACATATAAAATTTATAATTTAAAATTTCAATATTATGCAACAAACATTAGTTTTGCTTAAACCTGATTGTATACTTAGAGGATTAGTTGGTGAAGTAGTTTCAAGATTTGAAAAAAAATGACTTAAGATTAAAGCTATGAAAATGATGAATTTATCAACTGATTTATTAAAAGATCATTATGGACATTTAGCTTCTAAACCTTTTTTCCCTGAAATAGTTGAGTATATGCAATTATCTCCAGTTGTTGCATTGATTCTTGAATGACCTGAAGCAATAGTTGGTATGAGAAATCTTTGTGGAGCTACAAATCCTATGGAGTCTGCAATGGGTACAGTTAGATGAGATTTTGCATTAACTATTAGATATAACATAATTCATGCTTCTGATAGTGAAGAAAATGCAAAAGCTGAAATTGCTAGATTTTTTAAAGCTGATGAAATATTTGCATATAATAAACCAGCTTCAGAATTACTATAAATAATAATATTTAATAAATCCTTTCTGTTAAGAAGGATTTATTTTTTTTGATATTTTCCTAAAACTAGCTATACTTTTTATAATTCTATCTTCTAAACTTCTATACTATTATGCCACAAATTTATGATACAATTCTTGGTGAATACATAAAAAATCCTTGAGCTAGATGACTTTCACTTGATGATTTAGCTTTGAGAGATATGGATTATAAGATGATAAGTTATGATGAGGTTACTGGAAGAAAGAAACTTAACTTTAAAGATGTTGATTTACAAAGTGCCTCTATTTATAGTGCTGAAGATGTATATATAACTTGGGAACTTTATAAAAAACAAGAGAAAGATAATATAGTATCAAATAAAGTATTAATAGATATTGAAATACCACTTGTTGATGTCCTAAAAGATATGGAAATAACTTGAGTAAAAATTGATAGAGATAAGTTAAAATGAATTTGAATATTACTCGAATCTGAAATTACAAAACTTGAAAAAGAAATCTATTCTTTAGCTTGAGAAGAATTTAATATAAAGTCTCCATCACAAGTTGCAAAGATTCTTTTTGAAAAACTTCAATTAAAATCTGGTAAAAAAACAAAAACTTGATTTTCAGTAGATAGTGAAGTTTTGGAAGAATTAGCTAAAAATCATGAAATAGCTAGAAAATTAATTGATTATAGAACTTATACTAAACTACTTTCAAATTATGTAGAATGATTATTAGCTGAACTTGATGACAATGATTTAATTCATACTAATTATAATCAAACTATTGCAAGTACTGGTAGACTTAGTAGTACAAATCCAAATTTACAAAATATTCCAACATGAAAAGGTATATCATGAGAGATAAGAAATGCATTTATTCCTTTAAATAATGATGAAGTTATAATGGCATTTGATTATTCTCAAGTTGAAGTAAGAGTTTTGGCAATTATGTCCTGAGACCAAAATTTATTAAACGCATTTAAAAATAATATTGATATTCATTACAATACTGCAAAATTTATTTTTTGAAAAGATGATATATCTAAAAATAAAAGAAAGGTTGCAAAATCAGTTAATTTTTGAGTAATTTATTGAATAAGTGCTTTTTGACTTAGTAAAATGATAGATGCTTCAATTGCTGATTGTAAAAAGTACATAGATAAGTTTTATGAAAATTATCCACAAGTTCGTGAATTCTTTGATGCAGTTGTTGATAATTGTAAAAAAACATGATATGTTGAGACTATGTTTTGAAGAAGAAGATTAATACCATGAATAAACGATTCTAATAGAATAATTGCTGAAGCAGCAAAAAGAGAAGCAATAAATATGCCAATTCAATGAACTGCAGCAGATATAATTAAACTTGCAATGATAAAAATAGATAAGTTTATTAAATCTAATAAAATGAATTCAAAACTTATTATGCAAGTTCATGATGAATTAGTTTTTACTGTAAAAAAATCTGAAAAAGAAAAACTTGAAAAAGAAGTAAAAAATATTATGGAGTCAGTTTTAGTTGATAAACCTATAAAATTGATTGTTGATGTATGACATTGAAAGAGTTGGGGGGAAGCTAAATAAAGTTAATTACTCAATTATAAATTTGAGGAAATTCTTTTCAAAATGTTTTTAATTCTTTTGTTTTTTCATTAATGAATCATTGATAATTATAGATAAAGTCAAATAATTCCTCTCTAGTGTTGATTTTTATAAACTTTCCATTCATACTACTGTAGTCTTGAAAAGTACAAGGTAATTTACATATTAGTAGTCTTTTACTTTCATCACAAAAAGTTTTTTTGAGTTCATCATAGGTTCATATAAAAATATCTGGATATTCAATAAATTGTCATAATGTTGCATCTATTATTATGTCATCCTTATTTCTGCTATATGTTCTAATTAGTAAAAATGCATGAAATAAAGTTCATCATCTTATATAATTTACTATAATTCATATATCATTTAAATATCAACATATTTCACTAGTATATTGTGCACAAGTTCAAGAAAGTTTATTGATTGTTTGTCATCTACTTTCAATTACTTTAATTACCATATTACTAGTTAAAATTGATTGTAAATTAATTCATGGATTACGTATATTTTCTTTATTTCTAGATTCTAAAAAATCTGATATGATTTTTTTTAGTTCTGATGAATTCATTGGATTTAATTTTTGCATTTCTATATTTACTTGAGGTTTGTTCATTTTTATTTTCCTAAATTATTAATTTTAAAACTTTCTTCCTTTACTGTATTTTTTATTTCTTTTGCTTTTGCTTTTAGATTTAATGTTTTATTTTTTAATAATATTAAGCTGTTAAATACATGAAATATAAATGGCATTTTGTACGTTAAATCAGATTTTATATAACCTAATCAAAAACAAATAGGGAATAATAGTAAATAATAAACATCACTATATCAATAGATTATAAATAAAATTATTGTGATAATTGTTAATGATAGTCAGTTTATAATATGATTTTTGTATTTTGTATCAATATAAAATATGTAAACCAAGTTTAAAAATGGTATATAGATTAAACTTTTTGTTAATTTAGTGTCTTTTAATCAATTAATTAATTCAACTTCTTTTTTTCTAGATTCTATATTTTGTATTCTATATTCTCAAATAATTGCTTGTATAGATTTAAAATTTCACTTTATATAATTTCTTAGATAAACAATTCAAGATTTAACTAATATTTCACTGTCTTTTACTCTAGGTAAAAAACTTAGATTAAATGAGATTACCTCACTTTTTAATATTATGTTTATTCAAGCATATACTATAAAAATAATATATAAAAGTATAAAAAATGTTGCTAATGAATGATTTCAAATAATATAAATAAAAGTTATTAACAATGATGCAAAAAAGTTTAATTTAATTGTATCTCTAACTCATCTATTATCTTCAAAATTTGGATAAATTATGTATGATATGAATGGGATATAAGCTAAAATAGCAGTTAATTTATCTTTTTCATCTAAAGTTTTGTTGTTTGAAATATCAACTATTTTTTCACTTTTTACTATTTTAAATATTTCTCATACTTTAAATGTTTGTTCATTACTTGCTCTATAAATTCAATATATTAACAATCAAAAAGTTAATATAAAAAGAGTACTTACTATTAATGTATTAAATGAATATCAAAAAAATATTATAGAATTAAATAATCAATAATGAATAAATACTAAATAAATAAAAAGAAAAATAAGATGTATAAAAAAGGCAGTTTTAGTATGATTTTTTACAAAATCATTATTTAGATAAGGATTTGTTTTGTTAAAAAGGAAAAAAACTGAAATAAAAAGCATAAAATATGCACTAACTGCATTTGCCTTGATTTTTGGATGAATATTTTCCATAAATTTATTAGTAAATATGTATATAATTTGCAAATTTTTGTTCTATCTATATTATACAGCATATCTTTTTAAAAAGCAAAAAACACCTATAATCCATAAACAAAATTTTTAAATGAAAATAACAGAAGTAAAATTTATAAAATCTATAAGTATAAAAAGTGAAGAAGTTCTCTTTGAGCAATCAAAACCTGAGATAGTTTTTGTAGGTAGATCAAATGTATGAAAATCAAGTTTAATGAATGCTATTTTTTGAACTAAAGATTTAGTAAAAACAAGTTCTGTGCCAGGTAAAACAAGGACAGCAAATTTATTTCTTTTAAATAAAAAATATTATTTTACTGATTTACCAGGTTATTGATTTGCTAAACTTTGACAAGATTTAAAAAAGGATTTAGATAGTTTGATAAGTTGGTATATAGAAGAAAGAAAAAATTCAATTAAATGTGTTGTTATTTTGCTTGATACAAAGATTTGACCTCAGGAAACAGATATTGATATGTATAATTATTTACATGAATTATGACTTCCTATGGTTTTTGTTCTTACTAAAACTGATAGACTTTGAAATAATGATATTAAAAAATCAGTTCTTTTTACTGAAGGGAAATTTTTCTGACAAAAAATTTTTCCTGTATCTTCAGCGAAAAATATATGAATAAGAGAATTATTTAATTTTTTATCTGAAAAGTTAACTGCTAAATAATAAAAAAAGAAAAATCATATGATTTTTCTTTTTTTATTATTTAAGTTTTAATTAAAGTTAACATTTGGTGCTACGTTTGCTCAAGAATTACTTTCAAATAAATTCTTTTTTTCAAATCAAAACATAGATGCAACTATATTATTAGGAAATTGTCTTATATAAATATTGAAATTTTGAACTGCTTCATTATATCTCATTCTTTCAGTAGAAATTCTATTTTCTGTTCATTCAAGTTCTACTCTTAAATCAGCAAATCATTGATTAGCTTTTAAATTTGGATAATTTTCTGTAACCATAAGAAGTCTAGACAATGCTTGAGAAATTCAAGTTTGTTCTTTTTGAAATTCTGCCATTTCTTGAGCGTCATTTAAATTTATAGTAGTTTTTGTTGCTGAAGCTCTTGCACTTATTACTGCTTCAAGTGTAGACTTTTCAAAGTTTGCTTCTCATTTTACAGTATTTACTATATTTGGGATTAAGTCATATCTCCTTTGATATTGATTTTCTACTTGTGACCAAGCAGTTTTTACTCATTCTTCCATTGATACAAAAGTATTATATTTACCAAAAAAAGAACCAATAATACTTATTAGGACTAGAGCTATTACTCATATTGTAATCCATTTTTTATTCATATAATTTATATTAAGAATTAAAATTTAAGCATTTTTATATTTATTTTTTACCATTTTCATGAGCTTCATCCTCAACCAAATCATCATCCTCAGAATCATCAAAATCAACCTCATCATCTACTTCATCAAGAACTAGTATATCCTCATTTTCAAAGTTTTCAAATAATTCATAAAATAGATCATACAACCCACATTATAAAATTTACTATTATTGAATAAAATCAAATAAATATGTATACAAAAGGCAAGGTAAGTAAATATGCAATTAAAAAATATAAAAGAAATTTTTTATAATTTTTCTTATGTAAAATTGGTTTAAAAAATATTGAAGATACAAATATCGCAATAAACACAATTATAATCCATAATTGATCTTCTTCGTTATTTGAATTTTTTGTATCTGAAATTATACTTTTATCTCATGAAAAAGCTTTATCAAAATCTCACAATGCTCACATTATTCAATCATAATATTTAGCTTCTTTAAATAAAATAAAGTTTTTTTCTCAGATTCTTTTGGTAAGTAAATCTGGTAATACTCATTCTACTCAATATCAAGTTGCTATACTCCAAGATCTCTCATTAAACGCTAATAATATTACAACTCAATTATCTTTATCGGATTTTCAAACTCAAACTTTTTGTCATATCTCAGTAGCTATACTTGATATCTCTTCTCAATTTGTTGTAGGAATAACAACAATAAGTATTTCAGTTGTATATTTGTCTCTAAGTTCTTGTATTTTTGCTTCAATTAATGCTTTTTCTTCATAATTTAAAATTCATACTTTATCTATAACAGATGAATTTATAGGTCAAAGCGACGATATATCAAAAGCATTAGTTGATATACAAACTAATGATAATGATAAAAAAATGAAGATTTTTGATATTATTTTCATAATTAATTAATATTAATTTAAAAATAATTATATTTTTAATGGCATTATGATATGTTTAAATTCACTATTTTTCTTTTCTTCATCAAGTGGTCTAATTAAAACTGGAGAAAGAGGACTTTCAAAACTTATACTTATATGTGTTGATTCAATTACTCATAATACTTCAAGAAAGTAAGTTGAATTTATACCAATTATATTTTGTTCTCATTCAACTGTTGCTACTAGTTTAACTTCTCATTCTCAGATTTGTGATTCTCAAGTTTCAAGAAGAATCTCTTGTCAGTGAAAACTCATTTTTATACTATAATTATTTTCTTTGCTTATTAGATTTATCTTTTTAAGTGCTTGAATTAAATCAACTCTATTAACTTCAGCTTTTGTTGAATATGTTGTAGGAAAAAAGTTTGTATAATCTGGAAATTTACCATTTAATAATCTAGAGTAAACTTTTGTGTTTCAGAAGAAAAATCATATTTGATTTTCTCATGAAATAATTTTAACATCTTCTTCATCTTTTATTATGCTTCTAATTTCATATGCTGTTCTACTTGGAATAATTTGAGAAAAATTTACAGGAGCATTTTCTGTAAGTTTTGATTTAAATTCAGAAAGTCTAAAACTATCTGTTGATGCAAAAATTACATTATCATCTTTTATGTTTACGTAAAGTCAAGCAAGAGTTGGTCTTATATTTCATTCTGCACTTGAAAATATAGTTTTTTCAATTGATTTTTTTAATATATTTCATTTAAGTGATAAACTTGTTTCTTCTTTTATATTTGGGATTAATGGAAAATCAGAAGCATCAATTCATTTAATTTTAGTTTTTTCACTTTCTGTTTTGATTTGTAAATTATTTCATCAAATAAGCTCAATTCAAATTTGTTCATCATCAATTAAGCTTACTAAACTTGTAAAAAGCTTACTAGGAACTGCAAAACTTCATTCAGATAATATTTCTATATTATCTTTAATTATGTATTCAATTGCCATTTCTAGATTATTTGATACCAAAACTATATTTCAATAATTAACTTTTAATAAAATTGTTTCTAAAATAGGAGTTGTTGTAATATTTGCTACTGCATGATTTACTGTATTTAATCATTCTTTTAATGTGCTTGTTTTTATTAGGAATTTCATAAATTAGAGAAAAAGGTTAAAGAAAAAAGTAAAAAGCTTTAATTTATTTTACATTTTTTAGTAGATTTTCAAGTGATTATAAAATTTAGTGTTAAAAACTTTATTCAAAGCTTAAACTTAATTTAGGGTTTCTAATTATTTCATATCTTATATTTTCAAGAAAATCTCTTAAATTAGCTCATTTTAAGATAATTTTATGGTGAAATTGGTTATTTTTTCTAAATCATTTTGAGTTAAGTATTATTTCGAAGTCATTTTTAGAATTAATTATGTCTAATTTATTTTTCAAAATCTTACAAAAATTTAGTGATTTTTCTTCGCTTGGATCTCTATATTCCAAAATTGCAAAATCATTAAAAGGAGGGTATCAAAATAATTTTCTTTCTTCTATTGTTTTTTTAAAAAAATCTTTGTAATTGTCTTCACATATAGATTTTATAGTTTCATTGTTATTTAAAAATGTTTGAATAATTATCTCTTTATCATCAATATTTCTTCATCTTCAAATTAATTGCTTTATATTGTTATAAGTTATTTCTTCTATATTATATTTTGGTATTACAAGTTCTTGCTCAAGTAATATAACAGCAATTAAATCTACATCTTGAAAGTCAAATCAAGTAGTTATCATTTTTGTTCAGATTATTATTTGAGAGTTATATAATTTATTTAAAGCATTATTTTTATCAGTTTTGTTTTTTATTGAGTCTGTATCAAGTCTAAATATGCTAATATTAGGAAATATTTTTTTTAAAGAATTTTCGATTTGTTCAGTTCAAACTCATGCAAAATCTAAATTTGTACTAGAACATTTTTCACAACGTAAATCAATATCTTTTGTAAATCAACAAATATGACAAACAAGTTTTTTTGGGTTATTATGAACTGAAATTGAAATGTCACAATTTAAACATTTATATAAATGCTGACAATCTTTACAAAATAAACAATTAAATTCTCATCTACGATTAATATAAATTATTGTTTTTTTTCATTTCTTAATATTTTCATCAATTTTTTGAAGTAAAGTATTTGATAAATATTTGTTTTGTTTACTTCAATCTTGTGTTAAATTTATTATGTAATACATAAAAAGTAGATAGTGAATAGTTATAAGTTTAGTTTATATGTAAATGATTATTTTGCAATAAAAATTATTAGATATATTTTCTTTTAGTCAATATGAAAAATTTGCAATAAATTTTATTAAAGTTAATATCTATAATATTTTTAATTAAATTTTATGATTGAAAAAAAGAATTTAACTCCGGAGGAAAAACTTGAGTATATTTATGAGTATGTAAAAAGTGAGAAAAAAAATAATATAATAAAATTAATTGTAAAATCAATTTTTCGGTTATTTTTACTATTATATTTCCTTTATACTTATTTTATTTTATGGCCAGAGGTAAAAACTAATTATATAGAACCAATTTTGAAGCCATTTTGAATTCAAAGCTTTTCAGTTCCTGAGTTTAAAAAGTTTTTCTCAAATTTTTCTAGTTCTACATGAACAAAATCAAATGAAGATTGAATACAAATTTGAGATACTTGAATTAAATTAGATCAATCAAAGATAGATCAAATTAAAAAACTTATTTGAAAATAATTATATTTTAAAGTTTATATATGGAAATAATAGTAAAAATTTTTTATTCAGTTCTTTTAATCTGATTCTGATATTTATTAATTAGGTATAGAAGAAATGTTCATAGTTGGACAGGGAATTGGGTATGGGCAGAAAAGTATTTATGATCTTGAGGAACTTATGTAGCTTTAACTTTTTTTTGACTTTTTTTAATTTTTTTGTGAGCAATATATCCTTTTTGATGATTAGCTTTACTAAGTTGAAAATAAACCTATTTTTAACATATTTAATTAATAAGTAAATTAAAAAATTTAAATTTATTAGTTTTTTATGTTTTTTTGTATAAAATTTCCTAAATTTAATATTAACAAAGATTTATATGAATTTTAAAAGAATTTTAGCATTTTTTTTAGTTACTTATAGTTGTTTTTGATTTTTTGTAAATACTTATGCTTTAGAAATTAATGTATCTCCTTCACTTACTGGTATTTCTACTACTATTTGACAAGATAGTGAAATTACAAGGAAAGATTTTTTCTTATTTTTATCAAATTATTTTAAAGCTGGTGTTCCTAAAACTTATTCTTACATTGATTTAAATTTTAAAGACGTTTGATTAGATAAAGATTTAAAAGAATCATTACAAATTCTTGTTTATTTAGATATTATTGAAAATAAAGATATAAAAATATTTCCTTCTAGACCTTTAAATGCAAATGTTTTTTATAATTTTATAGATAGTAAATTTGATGTTTATGCAAATCCAGACTCTGAAACTGAAAATCAACTTAAACAAAGAAACACAAAAGAGTCTGATTTAACAAATGCTAAATATACAATTGAACAATTACAAGCTTATTTAGATAGTCAAAAACAAGCAAAAGTTTTATCAACAAAACAAAAAATATTTACAGATGTTTATGAAACGCTTTTAACATCTCATTATGACAAGGATAAATTATCTGAGGATAAACTTATAGATTCTGCAATTGATGGGTTAACAAAATGAACAAATGATAAATTTACTACTTATTTTCCACCAACTGAAAGCAAAACTTTTGAAGAAGATTTAAATGGTAAATATGAGTGAATCTGAGCATATGTTGATATGGAAGTGCCTTGAGAGTTTAAAATAATTTCACCTATTTCTTGAACTCCTGCAGAATTATCATGATTAAAATGATGAGATATAGTTTTATCAGTTGACTGAAAAGAAGTTACAAAAGAAAATACATTAAAAGAGGTTGTTTCATGGGTAAAATGACCTGCATGAACTAAAGTTGTATTAAAAGTAAAAAGATGAGAAGAAATTTTAAATATTGAAATTACTAGAGCAAGAATTGTTATTAAAGAAGTTGAGTATAAAGAAATGGATTGAAATATTTTTTATATTCAAATAAAAACTTTTTGAGATACAGTTAAATCAGAATTTGTTGATGCAATTGATAAATTAAAAGAAGACTGAAATGTTAAAACAATTATTTTGGATTTAAGAAATAATCCTTGAGGATACCTTGATCAAGTAACTGATATGCTTTCATATTTTGTTCCACTTGATATGCCTACAGCAGTTGTAAAATATAGAGATTATCAAGTTGCTTATAAATCTAGATGATATGATTTAATTGATTTTTCTAAATATAAAATAATTATTTTACAAAATTGATGAACTGCCTCTGCTTCAGAAATAATGATTTGAACTATAAAAGATTATTATCCAAATGTTATATTAGTTTGAGAAAAAACATACTGAAAATGATCTGTTCAAACTATAAAACCTTATACAGATGGTTCAGCTTTGAAATATACTATTGCTAAATGGTTTACTTGAAAAACTGAAACGTGAATTGATGCGATTGGTATTAGTCCAACAGTTGAAGAAGTAATAAGTGAAGAAAAATTCAAGGAATGAATTGATACTCAAATGCAAAAAGCACTTGAATTAGCTAAATAAGTTTTAAAAATTATAAAAAATCATGTTTAAAAAAATTATTTTAATACCTTTTTTGTTTTCTTTAGTTTTTTTTACAAATTATTCATATGCTTTAGATACTAGCACTTGAGCTGTATTAAATGCATATAATAGTTTTATTTTAAAAATTGAAAGTAAACTAAATTTAAATTCTCAACTTGATTTACTTGAAAAATTGTCACTTAAACTTGAAGATATTTTAAAATCAAAATCATTAACAACAAAATCAATAATATTATTACAAGAATTAGATAAATTAAATGATTCTAAACTTAAAGAAATAAAAACAAAACTTAATATTGAACCATATATTGATGTTGCTCAATTAGAAATTGAAGATAAAGAGAAACAGAAATTTAAAGATCTTAAAGATATAGCAGTTTTACCAAAATATGTATCAGATCTTTTGTGATATAATAGAAAGTATATTTATGTTATTTTTTCAGAAAATAGTCAATCATTTGAGTTTTTATCTAGTGATAATAATATAAAAAGAATTATTTTTTCAAAATATTATGAGCTAAATGATTGAAACTTTAATTATATTAAATCAAAACCATGAATTATATTTTTATATAATTGAAATTATGTTTTTGTTGATGATTACAAAGAAGAAGAAAAAATACCATATTCACAATCTAAAGATTATTTTAAATGAGTTATTTTAACTCCAAATTTTAATATTTTTGAAAAAAATTGAAATTATTATTTCTATAAAATTACACAATTTAATTATATAAAAGATTCTTATTGATTTTATCTAAAAACTTTTGAAAAACTTTGATATAATACAAAAGATTTAATTGTTTATAAAAATAATTGAGTTTATACTTTTTCTTCTAGTTTTCAAGAACAAAAACTTATTAGCTCTGATATTATACAAAATATAGTTGATAAAAGTAAATTTCTAAGTTATGTTAGTAGTGATAAAAGAGATTTGAATTATGATACTGATTCATATTTTAAAAGCCTAAAAAATATTTCTATAAATTTAACAGAATGATTAACTAAAGAAAATAAGATTAAGGCTATATATTGACGGATATTAAATAATATTACATATACTAATCCAATTGATTTAAATAAAAAAGAAATATTTTCTTGAATTGATACATTTAAAAATAAAGATTGAGTTTGTGAATGATATGTAAAACTAATGGCTTATATGCTTATGTTTTCTTGAATTGAAGATATTGATGTAATTTTATGATATGTAATTAATGCATCAGATTTTCCTGAGTTATGACATGCTTGGGTAAAAATATGAACTTATTACTATGATCCTACATTTGATGATCCAATATGAAATGTTCAAGCAAAATCATTTGAAAATTATTCATATTATAAACTTCCAGCTGATTTATTTTATACAAATAGATATGATATTTGAGATTTACCTGAAGAATTAAAAACTAAATCAAAAGATGAGTTAAATAATATTGTCTATAAAAACTTATTTAATTTGATATGAAAATATGGTAATTCAAACTATAATTTGATGAAATATCCTTTATTCTTACATAATAATTGATTGAATTATGATGTAAAAGTAACACTAGCTAAGTTGGAAGACATTCTTACAACATATTATGTTAATTGACCTGATATGAGTTATATCTATAACTGAAAAAAATACTTAATTAAGAAAATGAAATTTTTTACAATAAATGATGAGAATATAAATAATGTTTTATATTCTATAAACTATGATTTGAATTGAAAATATTTTTTAAAATGGGATTTATGAAATTGAAATATTGAATATAGATTAGCATATGATTTTGAAACATTTTAGTTTCTTTTTGGGCTTGCAAGTTTTTCTAAAAGTTTCCTTGTTTCTAAACTAATGGAAACTTTTTTTAATACTATATCATGATATAATCATTCATAGATTGATGAAAAGTATTCATAAGCTTTCGTTTCTGATGATTCAGGATATTTTTCTTTTATTTCTTGTAATAATCTATAAATAAAATCTTGAGAGTCATATTGATTTTTAATCTGTTTAACTGAACTTTCTATAGAGAAAATATCACTCATATATTTATATTATAAAATTAAGTAATTATATATTATAAATATATGAAAAGACAAAAACTGAAAAAATTAAGACAATTTATTAATAATGTTAATTTTCAGATTACTATCATTAATTTTTAGATAAAAATTTGTTATACTTCACTTACAAATCAAAGGAAATCTTATCTTTTTCTTTTCCTCAATTAGTTTTACTAATGGAATTATAATTTTTCAAAGCATTTCATTTTTGTTTGAGGTATAACTTGAAATAGGAAATTCAGTTGAGCAAATATCTTTTCACTTGTTTTCTAAAAGAATTTCAAGAATATCAATAGTTGTATTTTGACTATGTAATTCCTTTGAAGTTAATTTTTCTCAGTCTAGAAATATTTTTCTGTTAATTAAATCAAGAGTCAATCATTCTGGTAAATTATCTTCAATTTTTGTTATATCATTGATTATACTACTTCATTTATTTGTTTTAAGAATATAACTGCTTTTTGATATAAATTCGGAATAAACATTGTTTTCTATATCTTGTTCGACTTTTAGTCATTTGCTTTCTATTCAGTCAATCCAATTTGCATAAATCAATTTTACTCAAGAAACTTCATCTTTTGCTTTATCTATAGAAACTAGTAAGTTTTTTCTAAATCATTCTAATGGTAAAGTAAATATAACAGTTCATCACATAACAGATGTATCACTTGGGGCTATTCATATAGATTTACTTTTTCAACTAAAAATTTGAAGTAAATTATCTATAAATTTTGCAAAAGTTGATGATCTTTTTCTTGTTATATAGTTTCAAAATCTTACTTTATTTATCACATCTATAAAGTTTTTCATTGTACTTTCTGTATATGAAGATGAATATAATCTAATCATTATGTTTAACATCTCTAAACTAAGAGCTCACATAAGTTTTCAATATGTTTCTTTAAATTCATCTTCTACTCATTCTTTTACAAAAGTTTTATAAAATATTGGCTTTCTAATTGGAAGAGTGTTTTCTAAATCTTTTTCAAAATAGCTAACTAATTTATCTTTTATTTCTTCTGTCCAATTATATGAATTTTCATTTGTATCAATTATATGATCTGTTAAGACTGGAGAACCTGAGTAAATAACTCAGTAATCAATTGGTATAAAAGGAACTGAAGGTAAAGTTTTATCTAATGTATTTAATCTATATCAATAGTACTTAATTTTATCTATATCTAGATTCTGTAAATCATCTTCTATGTCTTCAGTAAATGAAACAATAGGATAATATGAATCAAAAAAAGAAGCTATTTGATTTTCTATTTTATTTACTCTTTTTCATAAATCTTTGTTTAATTTAAGTGTTTTTCTAAATAATTTATCAACATTTGTATTTGCATTTAAAAAGTCATTTATATCTATATTTTCAGAGTTTACATAAGTATTTCATGAATAATACTTTTCAAGTCAAATAATTATAAGAAGTGTAACAACTGATGAAAATCATAATCAAATTCATCTAGATAATTCAGTTAAAATATTTATTTCTATTCATCATTTTTTTTGTATTTCTTTAAAATATTCTTTGTTGAAATAATCACTATATTGCTGAAAAAATGGTGCATATTCAACTATTTTACTATTTATAAATTTATCATCATTTATATCTAGATAAGATATTTTATTAAAGTTTATTTTTTTATCACTTATCTTATTTACTCAAAGATATATTCTTAGAGGTAATTTTTGTTTAATTCTTATTCACTTATAGTTTGAAAATACATCTCAAGCCCAATTTAAAATTAGAGGTAAAGAAATAACAGAATTGTTTTTTCTGTAGAAATTCTCATAATTTTCTTTAAACTGAAATTTTAGTTTTGAGGATTTCATATTTCTTTATTTAAATAATAAATATTAATTTTCAAGTCACTTTCAAGTTGAAATTATTATTATTTTTGAATTTAAATTTATATTTGGTCTATTATTTGAAATAAAAGTAGCAAAAGTAACTGCAGCAGAGTTTTCACATCTAACTCAAAATTTTTCAATTATATTTTTTACTTTTGAAATATCTTCATTTCATACTTCTGTATATATGTTTCACTGTTCTGTAAATATTTTGTATAGAATTGGTAAAACAGCAGTAAAAGGTGTAGTTAACTTTTCAGCTAAACTATTTTCTTCATAATTTTTAATCTGATATTCATCAACTCAGTATTTTAGTGCATATGCTAATGGATGTTCTTTTTCAGGTGCCACTGCAATTATTTTTGTTTTCATTCAAAGTTCTTTTATAGCTAACCAAATTCAAATAATTATATCTCAACTACCACAAGGGACAACAACATAATCGGGATTTTCATCTTTCATTTCATAGAATAATTCCTTATAAGCATTAATACTTACAGGTTCAAAACTATTTGTAACTGCCCAAGTATGCTTCCAATTTTTTAGTCTTTCATATTTGTCATATTCTTCAACTATTTGTTTGAAATCTCTAGGTCTTAGTATTCAATTAAATCTAGATCAATCAATTGATATAACTTCTCACCATTCTTTAAGTGAACTTTTTCTTTCTTTTGATACCCAAGGAAAAATTAGGCTTGTATAATCAATTCAGGCTCTACTACAATATCTTCATAAACTATATCAAGCATTTCAAGCAGTTAGACAAACTATTTTATCTACATTATTTTCTATTGCTACATTTATTATATATTCACTTCTTCTATCCTTGTGAGTTCAGTATGGATTGTATGATTCATCTTTTATCAACATATTTCATAATCATAAAATTGAAGCAACCTCTTTGTTTTCAATTAATGGAGTTTTTCAAGCTCAATAAGATATATGTACTTTTTTAAATGGTACTAAACTTTCAAATCATTCGACTTTATATCATCATTCTAAAACTAAATTGCTATATTTTGAATCATTAGCTTCAGGATTACTAAAAACATTTAGTCAAAAAGGAAATTCTTTTCATGTTTTTACACATTTTAATATCATTGTCATATATTCTTAATTAAAGAAATAAAAAAAAGAGTTAAAAACATTAGGTATTGATATTTTTCACTCTTTTTTTAATAGTATTGTATAAAAAGTTTGTACAAAAGGCGGATATTTCAAAAATTAAATTGGCTTGTAATAGCGATATTCGCATATTTTTTAATTTTAAAAATTAAATTATTATATTATATATTTATTTTTGATTAAAAGTCAAATTGAAAATCATATAATAAAATTACATTAGTCAAGAGTAAAATTTTATATATTTATTTTTTGCAATTAATCATTTAATTACTATATTATTTATAGTTTTATAATTCAAATTATTAATATGACAAGAATTGAAATGAACTCGTTATCATTACAAAAACACTTTTCAGAAGTATATAGAGATTTCTTTGCAAGAAATGACTTAGTTTTGAGTTGATGTTTCAATTTTCCTTGGGGATATGAGTCATGAAATAACTCAGAAACATATATTAGAATGAAATCTGCATTGCCATTGAGATATTATGTTTGAATTAAGTTAAAAAATGATTTAAAAGTAAAATTTAATAATATAAGTTTTTTTGATATATTATGAAAAAAATTTGAAGTAACTAAATATATAAACGTAAATAAGGAAGAAAAATTAATTTCAGAACTATTACAAAATGAATTAAATAAATTATGATTAAAAACATGAATTGAAATTGAATTATTATCTGAAACATCTAGAGGTCATTCATTTTGATTTTCTTGAACATCTGCAGCAATAATTTCATACTGAATATATAAAATTTTTGATTTTTTAAATTGAAAATCTTTTATTAAGAATGCAGATTTCTTAGAAACTAATTTTAAGAAAATTTTTTCACTTGCTTGAAAAATTGATTATATATCAAGATACTGAGATACTTATGGACACAATTCGATTTTTACATTAAAACCAAGTAATTGAATATCATTTCTTTTAACAAATAAAATTGATTTTGATGAAGAATTTATTGATAAAATTGATAAAATACCTTTTGAATATAAAAGTATAGAAAATAATGATATAGATTTACCATTTGATTACTTTATTATATTTTCATGATTGCCAACAGATACAAAGCAGGTAGAATATTATAAGAAATTAGAACTAAGTGAAAATGATTTATCAGAATTTGTTAAAAATGATTTAAAAAATATTGATGATTATACTATAAATAAATTTAAAGATAATTATGTTATTAATTCTACAAAATTTGATATTATAAATATTGAAAATTTAAAAACTTTGAATTATTTTTTTAAAATTTATAAAAAACCTTATAATGAAAATTTAATTAATAGTTTTATAGAAAGTATTAATAATCGTAGATGAGTTATTTGATTACTTGAAAAGCAAAGTTGATTTGCAGATGATTTTAATCATTTTTTTAGAAATAATAGATCAAATTATAATGAAATAATGTGAATTTCTCCTGCTTATTCATGAAAATTATGATGAGGGTATATAGTTGTAACAAAATCTTGATTATCTAGAAATACAATTTTAAAAACAATTAATGATTTAAAGTTAGCTTACCCAAATGTTGAAATTGAATATTGTTCATATATAGATTGACCTTCAAATGATTGAGTATTAGTAGAACAATTTATATCAAATGAAATTTATTCAAAATATATTGATAAAAATAAGATTCAATATAAAGATAATAAATGAAATAATTATTTATGAGATTACTCAGATTTAATAGAAAAACAAAATAACTGACTGCTTTTTGATATGATTAATAATAAAATTTATTTAAATTGAGAGAAACTTACATCAAAAGATATTCATTCACAAAATACAACAATTGAGATTGTTACAAAACTTTTAGAAAATATTTGAGAAGAAATTTCAAATAAAGAATTTTCTGTATCAAGTTATTCAACTAATAAAAATGAAATGCTTTGAAAAATAATTTTACCACTTATTAAATTAATAGAAGAAAAAACTTGAGAAAAATTATCTTTAGTTTGTAAATGAAGTATAACAGATTTTTATGTAAAAATGTGAGAAATAAATTTAACTATATGAATAATTAAAAAACTATAGACAATTTTTGATAAAAAAGGAAAAAAGAGGTATAATTAATATGTAATTAACCTCTTTTTTAAATGAATAGAGAAAAAGATAAATTGTTAGAGAATGAAAATCAAATAAATAAAAAAAAGAGATCTCAAAGAAATGAGGTATCTATTACTGTGCAAGAAACAAAAACTGATATAAAAAAGAAACTAGATAAAACATTTGTAGAAAAAATAACTGACCAAGAAATAGATGAAGTATTATGAGATAAAAGAGTAAAACAAAGAATTACATTACTTAGACATTATCCATACAACGATGAAACAGAAGTAAATAAAAAAATTATTGAAGAATATAATAGATTGTTATTAAGAAAATTAAGGCAAGACAAGCTTTCAGAAAATGAAATTGAAAAATTAATATTATTAGAAAAACAAGTTGATGCTTTAGTATATAATAGTTTTTCAGATATACCAGAAAAATACTTAAACTATAAAAGAAGTGTAGAAAACATATTTAAAAGTTGATGAAGAATATTATTAGTTTACCCAAAAGATTGAAAAACAAGAGTTAAAAAATCTTGAGAAGATTTAAAAAAACAATTTTGATTTGATAATACAAGTGATATATGACTTAAATGATCTGATAAAAAACAAACACTATGAAAGATATATGTAGATATGGCTACAAACTTTGCAGAAGAACTAAATAAATTATTAAAAGAAAATAAGTGACAATATGAGAATATAGTAATAGTATGAAATAGATCATATTCATTTAGTTTTAATTTGTGTACTACATGAGACAGAGAAATATCAATAAGACAAAGTGAAGAAAACTTTGAAAGTGATTGATATAATTTTACTGACTACGTAAGTGAAAAGGGTACTTTACCAAAAGATTATCAGTACATCATAGTTACACATGAAAACTATAATAATTTAAAAAAACTATTCCCAGAAATCGAACATAATTCTATAATTGATTTTCAAAATAAATTAAATGTTTATTTTTTAAAGAATCCTGAACTAAATCATAGGTATGAGTATTTATATAGTGATATAGAAGAACTTAGAGTTTATTGTTTACTAAACTTAATTAAATTTAAAAAAGTCGAAACACTAAATAAGCTATTTAAAGATAAAGAATTTAGAATTTTAGTAGAAAAAGTTAATTTTGAAAAGTTGCTTAATAATCAAGAAAAAAGTATAATACATTATTACCTACAAGTGTATCCAAAGGTACTAGAAGTTAAGGTAAGATCACTTGATTTAAGAATAAAAAATTGAGAGGATATAGAACCACATTTTAATTTTGATGATAAGAATTATGAAGATAATAATTTACAATTAATTAAATCATGAAAGCCAATTAAATACATAGAGTGAAAAGCTTGAGCATGAAAATCATTTTTACTATCACATTTAGTTGAGTTATCACAAAAAGAAAACTTTAAAAATAATTGAGATAATAAACCATATTATCCAATTTATTTTAGTTTATCAAGTAAAAATCTAAATGATTTAAAAAGTTTTTTAGATAGGGAATTAGATAATATAGAAAATAAGAGTGATTATGAAATAGTGTTTTTATTTGATTCAATTGACGAAAGTACAATAAATTGAGAAGAAAGAAAAGATCTAGATAAAATACTATTAAACTTATCTGAAAAATGAAAAGTAATTATTACCTCTAGAAATGGGTATTTATATAATTACAATTTAAGAAATGAGGATGAATTAGAACAAAAAAGTAATTTAAATTTAAAACAAGAAATTATAGAAATTAAAGATTTTACTGAAGACGATATAAAATGATATTTGGAAAAATATTTTCCATATGATGATAAGAAAAGAAATGATGTTTTATCTATATTAACCAAACTTAACTGAGCCTGAAATAACCCACTTATATTAAGCATGGTTTGTGAGATAGTTAAGGATTGAAAATTAAACCTTAAGACATGAGAAAAAATAGATCTAGTAAATATTAATATAGTAGATATTTATAATGAAATAGTAAGAATTAGATTATTTGATAATAGTGAAAAACCAGAAAGAAGATGACACAAAAATGATTTATTAGATGAAATGTCACTACTTAATACAAAGAAAGAATTTTTAGCTAAACTTGCATATGAATTTTTATATAATAATGTAATTTTAACTGAGGAATATTTGCATAAGTTTATTTTAACTAATAAATATGGTGTTTATATAAAAAAAGATTTAGAATCTTTAAATTTAATTTTTAGAAGAAGTGAAGATTGAAAGTATTTCTTTGTTCACCATTCTTTTTTTGAATATTTTGTTGCATATTATATATTTAATTTAATTAATAAAATAAGTGAGGAAGAATGATGAGCACTTCCTTATCTTTTAGATATATATTCATTAAAAGGTTATAGTTATGATATACTTGAAAAATTACTTTACTTTATTAAGTGAGAGAGTAATTTTAAAGAAAAAGTAATAAAAGATATAATTGATAAATTAGTTAATAATAATAGTATAGATTCATCGAAAGAAATATATATATTATCTATTTTGAATAAAAATTTAGCAAATACCATTTTTAATAAATATGTAATTACCTATAAAACAAGCTATAAAGATTTAGTTTTTATTGAGTGAATTATTCGTTCTAATGTTAAATGATTAACAAAGTACATAGTTTATTTATTATCAAAAATTAACTTTGATTTGAAAAAGAATAGTTGAGGTATTTGACAAATATTAATATACTTTAATGATATAGTAAAGTTAATGACAAGAAGTGGATTATGAAAAAATTTATATAAATACCTGTATAATGAAATTTATATAAAATGAGAAAAATACTTACTTACTCCATATACATTTAATATTTTATATGATAATTCAGAAAATAAAGATGTTCTTATAAAAATCACAAAAAATTATATAAATAAAAGACTTAATTTTTTTAGATGGTATTGACATTATTATTGATGAGATATAAATTCATTTTTTTGAGAAATTTTATACTGTGAATATGATCCTAAAAAGAAATATTAACTTTTTCTTAACTTTTTCAGTATTTTTCTTTTTTATACCTTGTACTATGTGCAAGGTATTTTTTTATTTGCTAAATCTACCAAAATATACAGATGAAAACTATTGCTGAACTAAATAATTATAGAATAAAAATTCTTCTTTTGCTTAAAAATAATGATGAATTAATCGCTAAAAATATTATTTTTTGAATAGCAAATGATGAATTTATGCAAAATTGAGATTATAAATGAATGTATAATTTTTTTAGTCCTATTTATGATGAACTTTTTTATGAACTTGTAACCGAGAAACTAAAACTTTCTAGAGAAACAAGGAATCTTCTTGAAACTTTGTCTTTGCCTTATTTTAAGATGGATAAATCTAAAAAAGACAAACTTTTAAAAAGGCTAAAATAATTTTTCTTAATTTTTTCAATATTTTTCTTTTTTGGAAAATGTATAAGTTGGGTACTTTAATTTTTAAAATAACTTAATTATATGGAAATAATATTACCAAATAGTAGTTCAGAAATACTTTTACTTAGCAAAGAAGAAGTAAACAATACACTAAAAGTTATAAAATGAGAATTTAGTGGCTTAGTATCTCAATCTTTAAAATCTTTATGATCAAATGATAATAGATTTAAATTATGAATTATTTTACCTTCATCAGAGATTATAACAGATATTTCATAACTTTTTTTGAAACTTTTTAATTATTATTTAATTTTATAATATGAATAACAAACTGCCAGAGTTTATTTGAGACGACTTAGTTTCAAAGTGAAAAATTGGGAATTCAGATGTTTTATGACAAGTTGATAATTCTAAAGTTTCTATTAATAGATTAATAGAAATTGATAATATTAGCAACTTACTTAGTTTTGATATATATAGTCCTTGATGAAACATAACATGTTTAATTGAGTCTGATTTAACAAATCCATTTATAAAAAAACTAGTTAATCAACAAGTAATAAGATCTTGTGACTCTGTAGAGCAAGTTTGATTTATAAATTTAGATTCAGTTCCTCCAAAACTTGAAATGGCATGATGAGAATTTTGTTGAAATGCAACAAGAAGTTTAATTTATAAATATTTTTGATGAAAAAAGTGAGAGTGAGAATTTCAAGTTTCATGAGTTGAAAGAAACTTAAAGTGATGAATAGATGAAAATTTAGAAGTTTGGACAGAAATGCCAATTTTTTCTGACATTAATAAGATTACTCAAATTTGAAAAAATGAATATTTAGTTGAAATGGAATGAATTGTTCATTTAATAAAATATCTAGAATCAAAAATATATTTAGATGGTTGAATTGAAAAAGAATCTGAGGTTAAGCAAAATTCACTAAATTTAATTAATAGAAATTGATTAGATAAATATCCTGCAGCTTGAGTAATTTATGTTTCAAAAATATGAAATAAATTGCAAATTCAACCTTTTGTATTCGTAAGAGATTTAGATCAAATTTTTGCAGAAACTGCTTGTTGAAGCTGAAGTACAGCTCTATGACTTGTTGAAGCTTTAAAATTAAGATCTAGTATAACTGATTTAGAAGTTTTACAACCATCTTGAGATATCATAAAAGTAACTGCTGATTATAATAATAACGAAAATATATTTAATTGAGCATCTATTAAATGAAAGGTAAAAAAAATACTATCTTGAAAATTACCATTAAAACCTACTAAATATAAATGAGAATATTTTTATACAAATGAAATTAATAATTTAGAGTCATTATGAGAAACATTAAATAATTGATTGATTGAATTATATAAAAAATGCTTTGAATGAGAACCATATAATGAACTTTTTTCAGATGAAGATGTTCGTGAAATTTTTTTAAGATATTTTAAATTTTGACAAATAAATATATCAAAACAAAAAAATAAAATTATATGATTTTCAAGCATTGTACCATTGTTAATTGAGATTGATGTTTTATCTTCATTAATGTGATTCATAAAGGAAAAATGACTTGATATTAATATGTGTAAATATGTTGCAGACTTGTGAGTTGATAAATCATTTAGAAAAAATTGAATATGAATAAATATGATATTAGATTTTATTAATATAGCAAAACCATGAGAAGTATTATTTATGAGGACATCAGAAAAAAATATTGCATCATGGAATTTATTTAGAAGTTTATGATTTATTGAATTAACATGAATAGATCAACAAACTGAATCATTAAGACAAGATTGAGAGCTAAAAAGTGATAGAAGAATTTTTTCATATTTTATAAAAAAATAATTATTTGACTTTTTACTTTATTTAAATAAAGTGTTTATATATTACTTTACTTAAATAAAGTGTAATTATGGAAGATAATGAACTAAAAAGAATTTTTAAAGATATTGTAACATATTTATCAATTACAAATAATAATGAAAAAATATTTAATTTTCTAAGAGATTTACTCTCTGAAAGTGAAATAATAGAATTTTCTAAAAGATTTGAGGTAGCAAGAATGCTTGATGAAAAAAAATCATATAAAGAAATTGAATTAAACACAGGTATGAGTTCTACAACTATTGCAAGGATTTCAAAGTTTTTATCTTGAGAAAACAGAGGGTATAAAGAAGCTATTATAACCTTAAAGTCAGCTCAATCTAATCATCATGTAGGCCATCAATCTTAGAATGGTGTTTTTTACAATATTTTTTACCACTTCTAGGATTATCTAAAAGTGGTTTTTATTTATTTAATATTAGAATTATGTTATATATAAAATGATTAACATCAAATAAAGATGAATTTAATGAATTTAATAGTTCATTTACTTTAAATTCTTTACTTGCACGTCCAGCACAATCAAAAGAATATGTTGAAAATGTTGTAAGTTTAATAGAAAATGATGTTTTATTATATTGAGATGATGCAATAAAGGAATTAACTAAAAAATTTGATTTAGTTGATCTTGATAATTTTTTAGTTTCAAAAAATGAATTTGAGGAAGCTATAAAAGAAGTTGATGATAAACTTAAAAAAGCAATTGGAATTTCAAAAAATAATATTGAAAAATTCCACAAAAGACAAAAGGTGAAAAATTTAGAACCTGAAGAAACTTCACCTTGAGTATTTTGTTGGAGAGAGTTTAGAGCCATTGAAAGTGTTTGACTTTATATTCCTTGATGAACTGCAAGTTTATTTTCAAGCGTTCTTATGTTATGAATTCCTGCAAATTTGGCTTGATGTAAAGATATTCAAATTTGTACTCCGGTTAATAAAGAGTGAAAGATTTCCCCCGAAATACTTTATACTGCAAATATTCTTTGAATAAATAAAGTTTATAAAATTGGTTGAGCTCAAGCAATTTTTGCAATGGCATATTGAACAAAACAGGTATCAAAAGTTGATAAAATTTTTTGACCTTGAAATGCATTTGTAACTGAAGCTAAATTAAAAGTTTCAAAATTTTGTTCAATTGATATGCCAGCATGACCTAGTGAAGTTTTAATTATTGCAGATGAATTTTCAAATCCTAAGTTTATTGCTGCTGACCTGATTTCTCAAGCTGAGCACTGAAAAGACTCACAGTGTGTACTTTTATCAACATCAACTCAAAAAATAAAAGAAGTTCTTTTTGAGTGTAAAAATCAGCTTATAGATTTTCCTAGACAAGAAATAGCTATAAAAGCTTTAGAAAATAGTTTTGCTATATTTGTTGATACATTAGAGCAAGCAATAATTATTTCAAATCAATATGCTCCTGAACATTTAATTCTTCAAGTAAAAGATTGGAACATATATTTAAATAATATTATTAATGCTTGAAGTGTATTTTGTTGAAGTTATTCACCTGAATCAGTTTGAGATTATTCAAGTTGAACAAATCATACACTTCCTACAAATTGATTTGCAAAATCATATTCTTGAATTTGACTTGAAAGTTTTTGAAAACGGATAACGTTTCAAGAGGTTACAAAGAATTGATTACAAACTCTAAAAAATACTGTAGAAGATATGTCTTTAAAAGAATGATTATTTGGGCATAAAAATGCTGTTTCTATAAGATTTAAAAATTTTTCTTAACTTTTTCAATATTTTTCTTTTTTAAAAATATTATAAATTAATTACTTTTATTTTTTTATTTTAATTTATGGCAAAATTACTTCCTTGATGATTTGGAGAACTCACTCCAGATAAACAAAAAATTCAAAATGTTATGAAAGATATAATTGTAAAAAATTATGAGTCATTTTGATATGTAAATATTGAAACTCCAGCAGTTGAACTAAATGAGGTTTTAACTTCAAAGTGATGAGAAGAAGTGTGAAAACAAATTTTTTGATTGTATTGATTGAAACAATGACCATCTGATTTAAAACCTTATTCACTACATTTTGATCTTACTGTTCCTTTTGCAAGATATGTTGTTGATAATGAATCAATTCTTAAATTTCCGTTTAAAAGATATCAAATACAAAAAGTTTGGAGATGAGAAAGACAACAAAGATGAAGGTTTAAAGAATTTATACAAGCTGATATTGATTTAGTATGAACAAAGTTACCTTTAAATTATGATAGCGAGGTTATACTAACACTTTATAGAACTTTGGAAGAAATATTTGAATTTTTAAAAGTTTGAAAGTGAGTTGAAATTCACTTAAATAATAAAAAATTTATTGAATGAATTTGTAATATGTATGAAATATTTTGAGATGATAAAATAAAGATTTTCTGACTTCTAGATTGATTTTATAAAGCTACACCTGAAGAATTTTTAAGAAAGCTTGAAGATCTTGTATGAGATAAATTTCTTGAAATAAATAAAATTATAAATACTTCTATTGATGAGTTAGATGAATCTAACAAATTTATATGAGAGTGAGTAAAAGAATTAAAACAAGTTTATAATTCATTAAGAGACAGATGAGTAAATGTTATGTTTGATCCATATATTACTAGAGGGTTAGATTATTATACATGAACTGTTTTTGAAACTTTTATTAGTAATTATGATAATTTTTGAAGCATATGTAGTTGATGAAGATATGATAATCTTGTAGAGTCAATTAGAAAAGTATCAAATTGATGAAAAACTTCGAGACAGCAAGCTAATTATGAGTGAGTATGATGATCTATTTGACTTTCTAGATTATTTTGATGACTTGATGAAACATGAATGATAAATAAGCAACTTCCTCTTACTCAAGCAATTATATTTAATACTATATGATCAAACTTATGATATAGAGAAAGAGTTTGAGAAATATTAAGATCAAATTGAATTTCAACTGATATTTATTATTCCGATGATAAACTTCAGAAACAATTTACATATGCTGAAAGTAAAAATACAATTTTTTGAATATTTGCTTGAACTGATGAACAGTCAAAAAATGAAGTAATTGTAAGAAATCTTTATTCAAGAGAACAAGAAAATGTATTAGTTTCTAACTTAGTTAATTATATAAATATAAAGCTAAAAGAGACTTTAAAATAATTTAATTTTTAATTTTAAAAAATATGGAATCAATAGAAAACAATGGTAATAATTTTTTACCAAACAGTACTCAATTTTTTTATGCATTGTGAGAAGTAAAATCTAACTTTGAGTGAGTAATGAAAATAGAAAATATTAAAAAAATAAATGATAATTTATATGAAGTAGAAATCGATTGACTAAAATATTATGTTTCTTATATAACAAGAAAATATAATTTTGATTCTGGATATGATAAAGAAAATAAATTTGTTATGGATGCGTCAGTAATTATGTGAGTTGTTGATGTTGATAAATCAACAAAATCATCATGAGTTGTATTTGTTAGTAGTGATAATAATGTTACTTATTTACAATTTGCATATTATGATAGCGAAGTTGATAAAGTATTAATTAATTGATATAACAATAATTTAGAAATTGCATTTAATGCAGTTGAAAAATATAAATGAGTAGAATAATTTTTAATATATTATTAATTTTAAAACATGGATAAGTTTGATGATAATTATGATTGAATTCCTCAAAAACAAAATCAATCTCTTGAGGAATCATTAGATAATACAAAGTCTGATGTTAATTCAATAATGTATAAAAAAACTTTTTATGATAAGTTATATATATTAGAAGTAGATTGAATGAAATGTTATGTTACTTATATACCAGTAAGATTTGATTTTAAGCTTTTGGAAGATCAAAAAAAAATTTCTGATTATGTTTGTGAAATTTTAGTAGTAAATAACCCTTCATGAATTTATGAATCTTCATGATTTGTATTTGTTTGCAAAAATAAAGATTTTACAAGTATCCAATTAGCATATTATGATAGTGAATTTGAACAAATATTAATTAATTATTTTAGTGAGAGTTTACTAGAAGCATTTTTTGCCGTTGAAAAATTTAAAAATCCAAATTAACTTCCCCTTGCTCAAATCTCAAAAAAACATATAATACATAAAATAATTACTAATCTATTTTATATGTACAAAGTTTGATGATTTGCAGAACTTACTCCTGAATATAAGATTCTAGAAGAAAAAATGTTAAATATAATAAAGAAAAACTACAGACAATATGGATATACACCAATTGAAACTCCAGCAGTTGAGAAAACTGAAGTTTTGACAGCAAAATGATGATGAGAAGTAAAAAATCAGATATTTTGAGTTTATGGTTTAGCTCAGGGGAGTGAAGATATGAAAGATTATAGTCTACACTTTGATTTAACTGTTCCATTTTCACGTTATGTTCTTGATTATAGATGAGAGTTAGCTTTTCCTTTTAAGAGATCACAAATCCAAAAAGTATGGAGATGAGAAAGACAACAAAGATGAAGAAGTAAAGAATTTTATCAAGCTGATATAGATGTAATTTGGGAAGAAAATACATGAAATGATTATTTGTTTTATGATGCTGAAGTTGTATCAGTTGCTTACAATACGTATTTAGAAATATTTAAAGAATTTTGACTTGAAACAAAAATCAAGGTAAATCTAAATAATAGAAAAATTATTTCAGGATTTATTGATAGTTTGTGATTAGCAAATAAATTAACAGAAATCTCAATAATTATAGATAAAATAGATAAAATTTCAGCCCAAAAATTTTTAGAAGAATTAAATGAAATAGTAAACAATGATGAAATAACTCAAAAAATACTTAAATTTTGTAGATATAATGCAACTTATGATAACTTAAATAATATCTGAATAGAATTACAAATAGATAATGAGGAATTCAAAAAGTGAATATATGAGTTAAAAGAAGTATTATCATTTATGTACAAACTTTGACTTGAAAAAGATAAAGTTATAGTGAATTTATCTATTATCAGATGACTAGCATACTACACTTGAACAGTTTTCGAAACATTTGTAGAATGAGATAGAAACTTGGGTTCAATTGGTTCTGGTTGAAGATATGAGAAATTAACAAGTTATATAGATCCAAAAACTGCTTTTTCATGAGTTTGATTTTCTATTTGAGTAACTCGTATGGAAGAATATTTATTTGAAAAAATAGATAAATCAACTCTTCAAAAAACTACTTCTGATTTCCTGATTATAAATTTTGAAGAAACACAAAATGAGAGTTTGAAACTTTATAACAAACTTATAAATGAATGAAAAAATGTAGAGTTTTATCCAGAGAGTGATAAACTTGCAAAACAATTTAAATATGCAGATAAGAAGTGAATTAGATATTGTTTAATTATGTGAGAACAAGAATTAAATAGTTGAGTTTATGTAATTAAAGATCTTAAATCAGGAGAGAGTAGAGAGATAAGACTTTAATTGTCCTAAGTTTTTCTTAACTTTTTCTTTTACAAATTTACTTTTAAAAATATTATGTGATTATATTAATTACATAATATTTTTTTATGTCTCAAATAAGTATAAAAAACCTAGAAAAAGTTTTCAAAGTTGAAATCAAAAAATCATGATTCAAAAACAGAATTAAATCAATTTTTAATCCTGAGTATAAAGACATATTAGCTGTTTCAGATATAAATTTAACAATTAATGCTTGAGAAAAAATTGCATTTATATGACCAAATTGAGCAGGGAAGTCTACTACTATTAAGATGTTAACTTGAATCTTAACTAAAACAGATTGAAAAATAGAAGTACTTTGACTTGATCCTACAAAAGATAGAGAAAAATTAGTTTATCAAATTTGAGCTGTTTTTTGACAGACTTCTAGACTTTGGTATCATTTAACTGCAAAAGATACATTTTGGTTATTTTGAAAATTGTTTGATATAAAAAAAGATGATTATGAAAAGAGATTAAATTACCTAGTTTGAGAATTTGATATAAATGATTTCTTAAATACTCCTGTTAGAAAACTTTCACTAGGGCAAAGAATGAGATGTGAAGTTGTTGCAAGTCTTATTCACAAACCAAAAATACTTTTTCTTGATGAACCTACTATTTGATTGGATATAGTTGCAAAACAGAAGTTAAGAGATGTAATAAACAAGATAAATAAGGAAGAAAATACAACTATATTTTTAACTTCTCATGATATCTGAGATATAGAGGAAATTTGTAATAGAGTTGTAGTTATAAATCATTGAAAAGTAATTTATGATTGAGATATAAAAGAATTGAAAAAAAAGCATATAAAAACAAAGATAATCAAAGTTAAATTTGAAAAAACTTATGAAACTTATGATTTATGAGAAAATGTAAAAATATTAAATAATACTTGAAACTACCTAGAATTTGAAATAGAAAATGATAAAAAAACTCTTCAAAATGTTATAGAAATACTTACTAATAAATATCCATTTGAAGATATAAATATCACAGAGCCAAGTATGGAAAATATAATTAAAACCTTTTATTAATTACAATTTTTATGAATAAAACACTATCAATTCTAATAACTACATACAAAAATCATATTGTTTATCTTGCTGATATAATTGGGATAAACATAATTTTTGTGCTTAGAATAATAGTTATAATTACTTTATACAAATACCTTTATAGCAACTTCTGAGTAAATGATATGATAAATTGATTTACATTAGCTCAAATAACTTTTGCAGTAATTGTAGCGCAAGCTGTTTCAACTGCAAAACCAAAAATAGTTGATGAGATAAATTTAGATGTTAAATCAGGTAAAATCTGAGTTTATCTTTTAAACCCAATTAATTATTTACATTATAAATTTATAGAATTTTTCCCAGTATTTTTACATAATTTAGTAATCTGAATTACTATTTGATTTACTCTTTGATATATTTTACTTTGAGTATTTCCAATAACTATTGCTTGATTTATAGCGTGAATTTTTCTTTTGTTTCTTTCTATGATTACAGTTTTTTTCTGATATATGAGTATTTGATTGCTAGCTTTTTATACAGAAGATGTTGAAGCATTTAGATATATTTATTCTAAACTTGATATGATTTTATGATGAAATCTTATCCCAATTCCATTTTTACCTCAAATACTTCAAACTATAGCTTTTTTATCACCATTTGCATATTTTTGATATACTTCATGACTAGTTTTTTCAAATTTTGAAATTATAACTTTTATAAAATATTTTTTAATACAACTATTTTGGATAATTATAAATATTTGATTATGTGTGTTTATCTACAAAAAAGCAAAATATAAACTTACAATTAATTGAGGATAGATATGAAAACACTACTTTATCTTTGGAAATTGAATCTCTTGTCACTTATGGAATACAAACTTAGCTTTTTTCTGCAAGTTTGATTTATGATTGTAAATGATTTTTTATTTGCATTTTTATGGTATCTTTTTTTCTTGAAATTCAAAACAATTTGATGACTTATATTTAATGATTTTTTACTTTTATTTTCTATTATGACTATGGTTTTTTGACTTATGCATGTATTTTTTTGATGATTTAATAAAATCTGAATAATGATAGAAGAGTGAAAACTTGATTCTCAGATGCTTTTACCTAAAAATCTTTTTTTTAGATTACTTGCATGATCTATGATGACAGCAGCTATCTGAGATATATTTTTTTCTTTTATACTTATGACTATGATTGAATGAATTAATATTTATATGATTTTTAAAATCCTTATATTATCATTAATTTGAGTTGCTGTATTTCTATGATTTATGATGATTTTTGTTTCACTTTCATTTTTTATCTGATCAAGTAAAAGTATAGTAAAATGAGTATTTGAGGCTATACTTTGACCAACACACTATCCACCAGGAATATTTGAATGAACTTTTTTAAAATTTGTATTTATGACGGTTATTCCAGCATTTTATATAGTATTTTTACCTTTTGAACTCATTAAAAATTTTTCTTTAAATTGATTTTTACAACTATTACTTTGAAGTATTATTTTTTTCTGATTAGGTTATTTTACTTTTTATAAGTGATTAAAAAGGTATGAAAGTGGAAATATGATTAATATAAATATCTAAAAATAGCAATATTTGACATAGTAATAAATAATGTGTATAATTATATAGATTATTAATAACTCATTTAATTATGCCTAGAAAAATATGAGCAGAAAAAACTACTCTTGAAAAATACAATGAAACAAAAACAGATATTATTCCAGAATGAATTATTCTTAGAATAAAAGAATTATGAAATCTTTTAAATATTTTTTTTGATAAAGCTTTTTTTACAATAAACAATAAGATAGAAATAAGTGAACTAAAAGTTTCAATTAAAAAATCTTTTCCAACAGTAGTTAAATTGAGAGATATATTCAAGAAATAATCATTACTTGAATTTTTTAATAAAATATATATAATTCAAATATAAATAATTTATAATAATTATGTCAATTACTTCAAAGTTAAATCAACAGATTCAGTATGAACAACAAGAATCTTGAAATGCTCAAGTATTACCAGAATGAGTTAAAAATGAAATTACTAAAAATCAATGATATTTATCATGGTTTTTTGACTCAAAAAGCCTTTCATTAGAAACAAAAAAGTTACTTTGATGATTATGATTAGCAATCTGAACAGTTTTATGAATAAATAATGCCGTAGCAGATGAATTAGATGAATTAAAACAATTGTATGAACAACCAACAAAAGAGTTATTAACAAAATGTGATTGAATAGATAGACAATGAATAATTCATCAAGACCAAAAAGATTGAAAAATAGCTTGATTTGCAGAAAAACAATGTGTAAGACAACACCAAATAGCAAAAGGAAAAGAAGATTTAAAAGTATATGAACAAATGTTAGCATTATTAGATAGAAATCAGGTAATAAAGGCAATTAAGGAGGAGATAAAAAATAGAGAACAACAATTACTAAAAGAAAAGGATGAGGATAATAGAAAAAAACTTATTTACGAAATATGAATTTTAAAAAAGAAATTAAAAGAATTAGAGTGAAATGTTGCATAGAAAAAGTTAATATGAGATTTTTCTGAATTACAAAAATAATGAATTAATATATACCATAAATTAATCCTTTGACATTTTTACTATAAATTGGTATAATACTAAAAATTAGATTTATATCTTAAATTATAAACCTATGTCAAAATTAAATCAACCAGTTCAAGTTCAACTTGAACAACAAGATTCTTGAAATGCTCAAGTATTACCAGAATGAGTTAAAAATGAAATTACTAAAAACCAATGACTGTTATCATATTTTTTTGATTCAAAAAGCCTTTCATTAGATACAAAAAAGTTACTTTGATGATTATGATTAGCAATCTGAACAGTATTATGAATAAATAATGCGATTGCAGATGAATTAGAACAACAACCATCAAAAGAATTGTTAGATAAATGTGATTGAATAGATAGACAATGAGTTATTCACCAAGAACAAAAAGATTGAAAAATAAGTTGATTTGCAGAAAAAAAATGTAAACTTGATTTTGAAATAGCAAAAGGAAAAGAGGAATTAGCAAAAGGAAAAGAGGAATTAGCAAAAGGAAAAGAGGAATTAGCAAAAGGAAAAGAGGAATTAGCAAAAGGAAAAGAGGAATTAGCAAAAGGAAAAGAAGATTTAAAAGTATATGAGCAAATGCTAGCATTATTAGATAGAAATAAGGTAATAAAGGCAATTAAGGAAGAAATAAAAAATAGAGAACAACAATTACTAAAAGAAAAGGATGAGGATAATAGAAAAAAACTTATTTACGAAATATGAATTTTAAAAAAGAAATTAAAAGAATTAGAGTGAAATGTTGCTTAGAAAAAGTTAATATGATAAAATATTATAGAATAAATTATTCTATAATATTTTTTTATGTCCTCAGTGGAATTTTGATGAGATAATAATATAGAAAATCAGATTAATCAACCTGTTCAAAAAACAGGTAATTCAGAGTCAAATAATTATCAAAATCAATCTAATACTTTAAAAGATATCAAAAAAAGAGAAATTATTGATAACTGATTAGATAAAAGTAGTGTTATAAAAGAAGAAAGAGAAAAAGTAATTGATTATATATTAAAAAATTATGAAGATACAGATTATCAAAAGATTATTTCTCAAATTATAGAATGAGAAGCAACAACACTAGAAGAAATAAATATTATTTTATCTAAATACACAGATAAAGAAGAAGTAAGTCAAGATGTTAAAGAAGTAAGTCAAGATGTTAAAGAAGTAAATCAAGATGTTAAAGAAGTAAATCAAGATGTTAAAGAAGTAAATCAAGATGTTAAAGAAGTAAATGATAATAAAAATATTTATATAAACTTACTTAAACAACAACTTAGTTGACTTAAATCTGAAAAAAGTAAAGAAGTTTTATGACTATTAGATAATAATCCTGAAAAAGCATTACAAGAATTAAAAAATCAAGTTACATTTAATTCAATAGCAACAGAACTTAAACAAAAAGATCCACAAAAATTTGAAGAATTTGCAAAAACATTATTAGCAATTGATAAAAAAACTTTTACTCCAATAATTGATAAATTTAGATTAGAAACATTAGATAATACAGCCAAACTTAAACTTTGAACAGATAACTTATCATGAGTTGATTTATCAAAAAATACACTTACAAAAAAAACTGATGATTGATTTACTATAGAAGCAGGGAAAAGTGATAGAAAACTTTTTTTAACATGAAGTGAGTATAAATTAGATTGAAAATTAAACAATTATGAAATTGAAAAACAATTTAAAGAAATTAACAAAAAAACTGAGGAAGAATTAAAACCATTAAATGAAATAATAAGTTCAGTACAAAAGATTTTAGATTATTTAGAAAAAGCAATTTTAAATAAGGTTGATATAAAAGAAGTAAAAGAAACAATAAAAAAATCAAATTTATCTTTATATAATGAATTAAATCTAGAAAATATAACTTCATTAGAACAAATTAAACAAATATTAACTGGATTTTTAAAAAAGAGTGAAGAAGAAAAAGAAGAAAAAATTAAAGAAGCAAAAAAGAAAATTAGTGAATTAATTATGCTAAATTCTAGAAAAGCAAAAGAAAAAGATATAAAAACAAGACAAACCCTATCTTTCCTCCACGAAATCTGATTTGATTTACTACCACAATCAGCAACAGATTATGTTATAAATCAAATAAATTCAAATCCAAATATGATGTGATTATTTACAAGTCCAATAGATCTAAAAAATTGAGAACTTTGAAACACTACACTTTGATGATGATTATCAGTTGAATCAAAAGTAAAATTTACAGATTTTTTAAGTAAAATACTTTGATTAGAATGAAATGATAGCCTAAATTACTACAAAATTCAAAAATGATACTTTTGAGCAAAAGTTGAGTGATTTTGAGTTTGAATAAGTTGATTAAAAAATTATATAAATAATACTTATTGAGCAGACTGAATTATTACTTGACCTGAACTTTGGTCAAAACTTGTTTCAAAAAACTAATCACTAAAATGATTAGTTATTTTTTATAGAAAATAATTTGACAATTTCGATTTTATAGTTATATTGACATTGTTTTAATTTTTAATTATTATTAAATATGTGATTAAATAATTGAGGTGATAAATTGGATGAGAAATCAAATAAATGATGAATGAGTAGAAGAGAGTTCTTATCATGAATTACTGCACTTTTTGCTTGAGCTGCTATTTCTACTTTACCTTGATGTTGATGAGGTGGTGGTTGATCTCCTGAAACTCAAACTGATTCACCAGAAACAGTAAATCTTCCAAATTTAATGTGAGTTACATATAGTTCTATTACAGCTCAACCATGAAATGTTACTGATAATGATTGAGTAATATGAACTCCTGTAGTAGCTATTTATTATTCAGATCCAAATACAAATCCTTCAGCAGTTAGATTAGATGCATATAATACTTCTTGAGTTTTTTCAGGTTTAAATGCAAGTACAACATATTATTTAGTTACTCTTGCAACTGTTATAGATTGAACTACTAAAAATTCAAAGCAAGTTATGTCAAGCACATTAGAAGCTACTACAAATGCTGCTCCTACAGATGCAGAGACTATAACTTCTGCACCAACTTTAGTTTCAGTTACAAGTTCTAGTGCAATTGTTCAACCTTGAGAATTTAGTGATGCAAACTGAGTACAAAATGTATGAGTTAAAGTATATTATGAATCAACATTAGTAAATGAAATTCCAAATCTTACAATTACTCAATTATCAGATTGAAATTATCAAATTGATTGATTAAGTGCTTGATCTACTGTATATGTTGCTATGGTTTGAGAAGCAAAAAATTGAATAAATGAACAATGGGAAATTAAAAAATCATTACCATTAGAAGTAACATTAAATGTATGAAATCAAGCTCCTGTTGCTAGTGATTGAAACTATGATGCATGATTTAATCCATCAATAACTATAGATTTTTCACCATTAGTTAGTGATGATCATGATAGTGATAGTCAATTAACTTTTGAAGTTGTAAGTAATCCTGTTAATCTTACAATTACATGAGCTTTCCCAAATCTTACTTTTACAGCTCCACAATATCGGACTTGAGATTCTATTGTAACTTATAGAGTAAAAGACACAAGTTGAGTATATAGTAATGTCTGAACTATAAGCATTTTAGCATTATCAAATTAGTTTTAAACTAATAAAAAAGCTTCTTAAAATATCAGAAGCTTTTTTATTTTATTACTTTTTATAAATTTTTATATAATCTATTATGTCATCCCATTGATTTAAATTAGTAGGAGTTTCTCATATATTTAAATAATTTCATAGTCATAAACTTCAAGAAAGGGATGTTGTTCAAGTAGAAGTTCAATTTATATTTAAATTTCAATTATTTAAATCTTTTTTATAAATAAGTTTATAAAAAGAATTATCATTTAATGCTGAAACTGAGAAATAAGAAGTAGTAGTATTTATTTTAGATAAATTAGACTCTTTTAACAAAAATCTTTCTCATCAAGAATTCGCCATAAAAAAATTATAATTATCACTAAAAAATAAATAGAAAGTTGGTGCTGGCATTCATCAAATGTTTCTTTTTAAAGCTCAACCTCTAACTCCCATCTCCACAGCAAAACTATCTCATAATCCTAAACTAGACATATCATATTTCAAATAATCAGGAGTAGTTCATCAACTTCATATAAAAATTCATTTTACTCAATCTTTATCATAAAAAGAGTATGTACTATTATAATAATCTGGGGAATCATTTACTCAAGATATACTACTATCAGAATCAATAGATTGGTCCATAGGTTTTGTTTCATCAGGAATAATTCAATCAGAATTATAAGGTAAAGGTTTTCATTCACTTGTATACATGTTTATATCTCATTGTTTATCATATGGGGCATAGGCAACAAGTGTATATCAACTTAAACTTAAATCTTTTGATATACATCAAAATTGTCAAAAATCATCACACATTCAAACTGATTTTAATGTATCAGTGTTTTCGAAATTTCATGCATTTAGATTAAGTGAAAAATCTTTAGTACATCTAATTTGTTCCATATCAGAACAAATTTTTATTGAATAATATGAATCTGTTAATCATTTTAAAATAAGTATATTTTTATCCCAAATTCATGATTGAGTAATATTTTCAGCATAATTAAATATAAATTTGTTAGATCATGAAAAAGTAGTTGGGAATCAAATCTTTGCTTCTCAATTTCAAATAGAAAGTAGTGTCATAATTATATTTGAAAGTCAATCATTATCTGTAAGAATAGGATAATTCCATCAAGTATTAGTATGGATATATTGAGAATATACAATTGTTTCAATTAATGTTCAAGATGAAAACATACTTGCAGATCAATCAGGATTAATTACTATATTTGGATCTGTTGTTCATGTATTCTCAAATGAAACCGAAGAGATAGTATTTCAATTTTTTAAATCATTAACTAATCAGTCATATGTAATATTTTTTGATATATCTAATCTTACAATGTTTACACTTCAAGTTTCTACTGAAACTTTTGTCATTGGTGCTGAATTATTGTCTTTACTAACTCAAAATATAGTTCATCTAACTGCTGCTTCAGTATCGGTTGTGTAAACTTCAAAATTTGAATTTGGATCTAGTTTTGAAGTTTTTATCCATATACTACCATAATTCAATGCTAGTTGTATTTTTGTAAATAAATTATTTTCTTCTTTATATTTCATATTTGCAAGTGTAAGTACACTATTTCTCAATTCATCTCAAAGATAAGATTTACTTCAGTCACTATAATAAATTTCAGCCATTCATCAAGTACTTACATTTATTATATCTCAGCTTGTTAGTTCATTATTTTTAATCCAAGAATTATTAATTGGGGCTCAATTAACAATTACAAATCAACTAAAAGTTCATATTTTTGCCTTTAATAGTCTTTCGTCAGGATTGTAAGGAAAATTTGTTCTTGATTTATCAAAAACAAAATCTGGTCAATTATACTCCCTTATTAAGTTATATGGTCAAGTTTCTCAACTATAATCACCAACTACTTTTGATTCATAATTTCAATTTATTTTATTAACTCAAGCAATTTCAAAATACATTGATCAAGTTAAAGTTTTACCATATGCATAGTACTGATTTGTTCTTGGGTCTAAAAGTAAATTATCAAGATATTTTTTTGGAATTGTATCTCAAGTTATATAACCATTTACTCAAAATGCTGTTGGATCATCATAGTGAACATAGTTTGATGAATTATCAAAAAATTTTTGATTTCACTTTGGCATTGGTAATGTCTTATTATCATTTCTATATGATTCTATAGAATTTTTAAGTGTTAGTACATCGCTTGTTATTCTACTATTTTTTGATTTTTCAGTATAATTGCTATTAATACTTAGTCATATTACCGATATAAGAGCAATTATCGATATAACAATTATAAGTTCTATAAATGAAAATCAATATAGATTTTTTCTCATAGTTAAATAATTAAATAATAAATTTTTTTATTTAGAAGGAGTATAAGTTCATGACCAATTAAGTTTAGTCCGTCAATTACACTTAGAAAAAGTTCATCAAGTTTTATGTTCAATTTCACACATAACATCTTTTCATTCATTTGATTTTACATAATAACAATATTTTGCTGAAATATTTCATTTTCATAATCAACATGAATCATCTGTATTTTTAGAATAATCTCATTCAGGACATTGTGTACATCAATTTCAATTTAATAGCGTTGGGGCTGGTTGACAAGTGTTTCATCATACATTTTCATATCATGTATTACATTTAAATTGACATGTATTTACAAGCGGAAGATCTGAATATCAAGCAATAATAGCATCTGTACTAGGTTCCCATGTGCTTCAAGTCCATGATTGCTCTATTGAATAATTTATATCATTGTTATAATAAGTTGCATTTGTAGGAATATTTGAACAATTACTTGATTGTATATTTGAAACACAAATTGTTCAATCAATATGAAATCAATCTCAACATAATATTTCAGGAGTTTTTGAAGATTCAACAATTGTATTTCAAAGATATGGTGTAAAAATATCAGGTATACTATAAGTAATATTCTTTCAATCTGCTAGTTCACTTGAAACTTCGACACTAGTTCAATCTTTTATTCAAACCTCATTTTTTCAATCAATTATAATGTTTTCATAAGTACTTGGTGATAGTCATGTAACAGGATTTTTAGGGATATCCATATTACCTATTAATCTATTTAATAAGTCGCTATATCAACTAACTAATAATTTATTTATTGAAACTAATCATTTAATAACAGTAACAATAGTATTTGAAGATCATAATTTTTTTGTAACTATAAATATAGTTCCTCTAACAGATGCTTCAGTATCAGAAGTATATATATCAAAACTTGATTCAGTACTTAATTTTGAAGCTTTTACTAAAATACTTCAGAAATTTAGAGCAAGATTAACTCTAGTAAATAAATTATTATTTTTTGGATACATTAAATTTGCTAATGTTAGTTCAGTTGGACTATCTGAATCTCATAAATAAATAATACTTCAATCAGAAATATAGATAGTTGCAATAGATCAAGCTGGTAAACTTAATTTATCTCATTCAACTAAATCTCTTGATAGAAGTATGTTTTTATCAGTAATTGAATCATTTAGCGTTAAAGATCAGGTAAAATCATTGATTTTTGCTTTTAAAATTCTTTCATTTGGATCATATGGAAATCTTGATTTAGATTTATCATATACAAATCATGGTCAATTATATTCTCTTACAAGGTTATAAAGTGATTCTGTTCAATAATAATTTGACTTAACTATTGATTCATATTCACCATTATTAGATAAGACTGCTGCAACTTCAAAAGATCATCAAACAATAGTTTTTCCATAGGCATAATATTGATTTGTATTTGGATCTAGAGGAGTAACATTTATGTATCTTTTTGGGAAAGTTTTTTCAGTTATAGATCAATCAACTCAAAATGATTCAGTTTCATCGTGAGCATATCATCAATTATTAGTAAAGTATTTAAGATTTCATCATGGATCTGGTAAATTTCAAATTTCTTGTTTATATGTTCTTATAGTACTTTCAATTGTATTTAAATCTGCAGTTATTTTTGCATTTCAAGTTCTTTCTTTATATGAGCTATTCATTGATATCCAAACAGATCACAAGATTACTAAAATTGTTATAACTACAAGTAATTCTATTAAAGAAAATGCATTCTTATTTGATTGTTTCATATAAATAATAATAAGCTAAAATTACTTAGATTATATATTTTTTTTGTTAATTACAAATGTTATAACTAAATAAGGGTTTACAATTTAAACTTTTTCTATATTCTTTATATGTTTATTTAAATTTAAATTTATGTTATATATAATTCCAACTGATACTTGTTTTTGAATTGCTTGTAGTATAGATGATAATGACTGATATAAAAGAATTTATGAAGTTAAATGAAGATATTTTAATAAACCTCTAGCAATTATGGTAAATAATTATTCTTTATTTGAAAATTTATTAAGTAATCAGCAAATAAACTTTTTAAAAAATTATTATAGACCTTGGACTCTATTACTTGATACTAATAAGTATGAACTGCCTACTATTTTTAAGAAAGATACTAGTACATATGTTGCAATAAGGATAGCAGACAACCATATAGAAAAAGAGTTGATAAATGAAATTTGACCTATATTTCTTACATCAGCTAATTTATCATGAGAAAAAGAAATTTATAAAATAAGTGAATTAAATAATCTTTTTTGAAATATAATTGATATAAAAATATTAGCAAAAAAAGACTTAGAAAATGTAAGTCCTTCAGATATATTTGAGTTTATTTGAGATAGTATTGAAATTAAATATTTTAGAAAAAACTAAATAATTGGTTTTTTTAATGGCAATCATGCATTTCTTGGATACTTTTTATCTGTATTTCATTCTTTTTTTACAAAAACAAGCATTCTATCTTGTCATCAAAGTGAATATTTTTTAGTATCAATAATTTTACAATTTAGCTCTTCAAGAGCTTTTTTTCATTCATTAACCTCATCAATATTATCAAGCTTATATGCAATAAAAATTCATCATACTTTTAAAAGTGGAATTGCATATTCTAGAAGTGTAGGGAAGTATGCTGTTGCACGAGAAACAACATAATCAAAACTTTCCCTATATTTTTTATCATTTCATATATCTTCAAATCTAGAATGAATCGTTTGAACATTTTCAAGTCAAAGATTTATTACAAATTCATTTATTGCTTTTAGTTTTTTTCAAACTGAATCAATTCAAGTAAAATAAGCATCATTATTTAGGATTGCTAATGGTAAAAGTGGAAATCATCATCAAGTTCATATATCAGCAACCTTACCTTCTAAGTTAAAAAATTTAGTTAACATTAAACTATCTATAAAATGTTTTTCTATAATAGAATGATTATCTCTTAAACTTGATAAATTTATTTGTGAATTTTTTTCTTTAAACAATTCTAAAAATCTCTCATATTTAGAAATAGTTTCATCATCAAATTGGAAATCATATAATTCAAAGAGTTGTCTAAGCATAATTAATTATAAAAATATAGTAATTTATTTATCTTTTAAAAAGTCATACAATTTCTCAATATGATAAAGTATGTTGTGAAATAATACTTAATAATTTATCTTTTGTACTTCATTCAGGTAGATTTATTGACTCAATGTTCAATGCATAAATCTTAAAAAAATATCTATGAACTCAACTTCACAAAGGAGGACAAGGTCATCACCGATTTAATCTTTTAAAACTATTTGTTCATTTTATCATTCCTGTAAAGCTATCTATATGATTTTCAAATAATTTCAACTCTTTGTTTCAGTTTGTTTTTATATCCCATCATAAAAAATGAACCCAAGTTCAAGATGGAGCATCTGGATCATCTATTACTATTGCAAGACTTTTTGTGTTATCAGGAATATTTGATATATTAATTTCTGGAATTAAATCTCATCATCAATCAAGACAACTAAATAAATCGCCAAGATATTGATTAGATTGAAAATCATTTGAAGTTATAATTAAATTTCACATATTTTTATTATTTAAAGTTATAAAATAAGTTCATAATAACAAAACTATAAAGATTCAAATTATAAACGAAATAACAAAATATTTTTTCATAAAAAATAATTTAGAAAAAAATAACAGTTCTATTATATTTCCAGATTTAAAAAAGTAAAATTTGATGTTTATTGTTTTTTTTGTAAAATAAGAAAAAATTTTAAAACAAATTTTATGACAAAAGTTAGCTTAACTAAATCTCTTCTTCATACAACAGATAATTATATAAAAGCTTTGGAAAAAGCTTGAATTAAGTATGTATCTGATTTGATAAATCATTATCCTAGAGATTATGAAGATAGAACCAATGTTCTTGATACTTTTTCATATATAAATTTAAAAGAAAAAAATACTATTTTAGTTACTTTAATTTCTCTTGACACTACAAGAACATGAAATTGAAAATTATTAACTAAAGCAGTATTAGAAGATAAATCAGGTTTTATGGCTGAAGCAGTCTGGTTTAATAAAAAATATTTTTGAGCAAATGTTCTTTCTTCAAGATGAAAAAAAGTAATCATAACATGAAAAGTAAAATACGAATATTGAAAGGTTACTTTTATGTCACCAGATATAGAAACAGATTTAACAAAACTTGAATGAGAAATAGTGCCTATTTATCCAGATATAAATTATATACCTTGAAATTGGATTGCAACAAAGATTCCATTACTAAAAGAATATTTTGAAGATATAAAAGAAGTTTTACCATCAAAAATTGTTGAAAAATATAAGTTTATAGATAGAAAAAATGCACTTTTAAAGCTTCATTTTCCAAAAAGTAAACAAGATATAGAAGTTGCTAAATTTAGACTCGCTTATGAAGAGTTGTTTGAAATAAATTATAAAACATTATCAAAAAAGTTTGAAAGTTTTAGAGAAACAGAAGGAAAATCACTTGCAATTCCACTTAATTCAGATTTAATCAAAGAAATACTTTCTTATCTTCCTTTTTCGTTAACTAATTGACAAAAAGTTTCGCTTTTTCAGATACTTAAAGATATGGAAAAAAATCATGCTATGCAAAGATTACTTGAATGAGATGTATGAACATGAAAAACTATTATTGCGTTGATTGTTGCAATACATAGCATTATAGAGAGTAGGAAAATATCAAATAATTCAATTCAAGTTGCATTAATGGTACCAACAGAAATTTTAGCACGTCAACATTTTGAGTCAATTCAAGATTTACTTTTTAAATACTGATTATCATCTGAACTACTTGTTTGAAGTACTACAGAAAAACAAAAAGAATCAATTAAACAAAAATTATCTACATGAAATGTGGATATAATTGTTTGAACACATGCTCTTATACAAGAAACAGTGATTTTTAATAATCTTTGATTTGTAATAGTTGATGAACAACATAGATTTTGAGTTAAACAAAGAGAAATACTTGAGTCTTGACTTTGAAATAGAAGTTGACTTATTCCTCATAATTTAAATATGACAGCTACTCCTATTCCTCGTACTCTAGCTTTGACTCTATATTGAGATCAAGATTTATCAGTTATAAAAGAATATCCAGCTTGAAGAAAGACTATTTTTACTAAAGTAGCAAAAAATGAAGAAGAAAGACAACAAATAGAACTTTTTGTAAGAAATCAAATTGAAGCATGAAGACAAGTTTTTTGGATTTCTCCATTAGTTGAAGAATCAGAAAAGATAGATTTAGCAAATGCAATATCAACTTTTGAAACATTACAAGCTATTTATGAGCCATTTAAAGTTTGATTATTACACGGTAAAATGAAACCAAAAGAAAAAGACTCTATAATGAAAGATTTTAGTGAAAATAACATTTCAATATTATCTAGTACTTCAGTAGTTGAAGTTTGAGTAAATATCCCTAATGCAACAATTATGTGTATAGAATGAGCTGAAAGATTTGGATTAAGTCAATTACATCAATTTAGATGAAGAGTTTGAAGATGAGAATATCAATCATATTGTTATTTATTTCCTAGTAAATGAAATTATACTGATAGACTAAAAGCTATGGAAATGACAAATAATTGATTTGAACTTGCTGAAATAGACTTAGAATTAAGATGACCTTGAGAAGTTTACTGAGTAAGACAAAGTTGATTACCTGACTTAAAAATAGCTGATTTAAAAGATTTAGAATTAGTTAGTCAAATAAGAGAAGATATAGAAGATTTATTTTCTAAATAAATAATTTTATATTCATTAAATCAAAACTTTTGACATACTAAATAAAAACTTTAAACTTTTACAAAATTTATAACATAAAATCAAAAAAATATGAGTCTATTGCAGATTTTTTTTATAGTTTCATGAATTATAATTTTTCTTTTATCAATTGATATTGCAAGAAGACAAAAATTTAATGCACTACATTTTATAGTATTTATATTTGTTTGAGCATGACTTCTAGTTTTTTCATTTTTTCCATATATTTTAGATTCACTTTGAAATATATTTTGATTACAAAGATGAGCTGATTTACTAGTTTATACATCAATTATTTTTCTTTTTTATTTTTCATTATTATTACTTAGAAAAGTAGAGTGAAATAGTTCAGATCTAACAAAATTTATAAGAGAATTTGCAATTCAAAATTGACCTAAAGAAAAATTGCATTGAGAAATTGCTTTTGTAATACCTGCATACAATGAATGAAAAGTTATTAAAGATACAATTGAAAATGTAATTAATCACTGATATAAAAACATAATTGTTATAAATGATTGATCTCGTGATGACACATTGGATGTTTTAAAAGAATTTAATGATAAAGTTATAGTTTTGACGCACTATAAAAATAGATGACAATGAGCAGCAATAGAAACTTGATTTGAATATCTTAGAAGATATTGAAAAAAAGTAGATTACATATGTACTTATGATTCAGATTGACAACATGATATAAATGACCTAGAAAAGTTTATAAAAATTTTAGAGAAAAATAAAAGTATTGATGTAGTTTTAGGTTCTAGATTTATAACAAAAACAAATACTAATGTATCATTTTCAAGAAAGATTATATTAAAATTAGCTATTTTATTTACATTTTTTTTAAGCAATATAAAACTTACTGATGCTCATAATTGATATAGAGTTTTTAGAAATGAAATTTTAGATATTATTACTCTTACAATTGATTGAATGTGACATGCTTCTGAATTTGTTGATATAATTGCAACAAAAAATTTAAAATATATGGAAGTACCAGTAAATATAAAATACACTCCATATAGTTTGGCAAAATGACAAAAATCTAGCAATGCTATAAATATTGCACTGAAGTTTATTTGGAATAAATTTTTTAAATAATGAAAAAAAATGTATTAATAACTTGATGACTTGGATATATTGGTTCTCATGCTGTTGTTGAATTTGAAAAAAATTGATATAAAACTGTTATTGTTGATAATCTATCAAATTCTTCAATCGAAGCACTTATATGAATAGAAAAAATTTTAGGTTATAAACCTGATTTTTTTGAAGTTGATATAAGAGATAAAAACAAACTTGAAGAGATTTTTAAAAAATATAATTTTGATTGAGTGATTCATTTTGCATGATTAAAAGCAGTTTGAGAATCTTGCTTAAAACCTTTAGATTATCATGATAATAATATACTTTGAAGCATAAGATTATTTGAATTAATGGATAAATATAATGTAAAAAATATTATATTTTCAAGTAGTGCAACAGTTTATAAAGAAAAATTTGTTGATAAGAATTTTAATTGATATACTGAAAATGATTTAACTTGAGACTGTACAAATCCATATTGAACTACTAAATTTATTTTAGAACAAATTTTAAGAGATTTATCAATTCATTTGAAATTTAGAGTGATGAACTTAAGATATTTTAATCCTATTTGAGCACATACAAGTTGATACATTTGAGAAGATCCAAATTGAATTCCAAATAACTTATTACCATATATTATGAAAGTAGCTATTTGAGAACTTCCTTATTTAAATATTTTTTGAAATGATTATTCTACAATTGACTGAACTTGAGTTAGGGATTATATAGATGTAAATGATTTAATTGAATGACATATAAAAGCTTTTCAATATATAGAAAAAAATAATATAGATTTATGATTTTTTAATATATATAACCTTTGAACTTGAAAATGAGTATCAGTATTAGAAATATTGAAAACAACTGAAAAAGTAATTTGAAAAGAAATTCCTTATAAATTTGTATGAAGAAGAGATTGAGATTTAGCAGAAGTATATTGTAATAGAGAAAAAGCATATAAAGAACTTTGATTTAAAACTAAAATAAGTTTAGAGGAAAGCTTAAGAAATAGTTGGAAATTTTATAATAATAACAAATAATAATATTTATGTTTAAGATGATTGTTTTTGATATGGATTGAACTCTTACATTGAGTAGGGGAGATATGCAACCAACTATGATTTCATTATTTAAAGAATTACTTACAAAATATAAAGTTTGAGTTATTTCATGATGAGATTTTTGCCAATTTGAAACACAAATATTAAAATTCATATGAAATAATGAAGACTTATTAAAAAATTTATATATTTGTCCAACTTGTAGCACTAAAATGTATATATTTAAAGATAAATCTTGGCAAAAATTATATTGAATAGATTTTACAAATGATGAAAAATTACATATTATTTCTGTTTTAGAAAACGCTATAAATAAATTATGATTAAAACCAGAGAAAACTTATTGAGAATTAATTGAAGATAGATGAACACAAATTAGCTATGCTGCTATATGACAACAGGCACCACATGAAGTTAAATCAATTTATGATCCAGACTTTAAAAAAAGATTAAAAATAAGAGATTATATTAAAGATGATTTAAAATGATTTGAAGTTTTAGTTGCATGAAGATCTACAATTGATATAACAAGAGAATGAGTTGATAAGGCATATTGAGTACAAAAACTTATGGATGTTACATGAATAAATAAAAATGAAATTATTTTTGTTTGAGATGCAGTTTTCCCATGATGAAATGATTATCCACCATTAGATAAACTTTGAATTACAACAAAAAAGGTTTTTGAATTAAATGATACTGAAGAGTTTATTAGAGAATTGATAAAATAATTATGCAAAAAATAAATATAATTCAATTTTTACCATATTTTTCACCTCATAAATGATGAGTAGAAAATGTTGCTGAAGAATTTTCTAGTTTTTATGTTTTAAAATGATTTTGAGAGGTTATAAATGTAGTTTTTGATATTTGACAGAAAGAAAAAATTTCTTCTCTGTTATCATCTGACATAATTTATTGATCAGATAAAAAAACTCCTATTTGATATAAACAAAAATGATATACAGTTTATTTACTTCCTGCTTTTGATTTAATACATAATTTTCCTTTTCCAAAATTTTGGGAAAAAAAGTTTTGGGAGATTTTAAGATTAACTGAATTAAAAACTTGAATTATACAAACACATACTAGATTTTTTTTATCAAGTTTTTTAGGTTGATTATTTGCAAAACACTATAAATTGAATTGGGTTCATATAGAGCATTGAAGTGATTATGTTAAACTTTGAAGTAAGTTTAAATCAAAAATAGCTTATATATATGATAAAATTATTTGAAAATGGATATTTAAAAAGGCTAATAAATTAGTTGCAATTAGTGAATGAGTAAATAATTTTATAAAATGCGAATTTATCTGATTAAAAAATATAAATATAATTTACAACTGAATTGATTTTATTTCTTGAGATAGATTAGATAATTGAGAAAATATAAATATATGATTTGCATGAAGAATAGTAAATTTAAAGTGAATAAATTTATTAATTGATGTTGTTAAAGATTTATCAGAAAATCATAAAAATATAAAATTATTTATTGTTTGAGACTGAGATGATAAAGTAAATCTTGAAAAGTATATAAAAGATAATAACATAAAAAATATTAAATTTTTATGACCTAAAAATAGGGAATACATAGCAAAAGATTTTTTACCAAAGATTGATATTTTAGTTAATCCAAGCTATCAAGAATGACTTCCTACAACAGTTTTGGAGTGATTAATTTCCTGATGTGTAGTTGTTGCAACTGATGTTTGATGAACAAAAGAGATATCAAACAAAGATGACTTGATAATAATTGAAAAATGAAAAAAATCAGAGCTTAAAAAATGATTAGAAAAAGCTATTTTAAATTATAAAGTTTTATGATGAAAATCTAGTGCTTATGTAAAAGAAAAATTTAATTGGGATATTGTTATTGATAATTATTTTAATTTGTATAAAAGTTTATAGATGAAGAAAATCTTTTTTTTAATAAATTCTTTAGAGTGATGATGAGCAGAAAGAGTTATAGTAAATATTTCTGAAAAGCTATCTGAGACTTATGATATTACAATTATAACATTAAAAAATACAAATTTTTTTGAATTATCATCTTGAGTTAAACATATAGCTTTATCCAACATTAAAAATAATTTTTTAATGTTTTTACTAATTCCATTTTATATTTACAAATTTAAAAAATTATTAAAAAAAGAAAAGTTTGTAACTTGAATGAGTTCATTAGAAATATCAAATTTTGTAAATATATTATCAAATAAAAATGCAATAATTGCTTTTGAAACTAATATATGATTTTTTCAATCAATTACATGATATATATATAAGCTTTTAATTAAAGTTTTATATCCAATAGCAAAAAAAATAAAAGTAAATAGTGAAGAAAATAAATATCACTTAGCAGAATATTTAAATATAGAATTAGATAAAATTTTTACAATTTATAATCCAATTGACATAGAAAAAATAGAAAAATTAAAAAATGAAGTTATAGAAGAGGACTTACTTAACAAAATTAAATGAAAACAAGTTTTTATAACAGTTTGAAGATTAATTAAATCAAAATATCATAAAAGGATAATAAATTCTTTCTCAAAAATAAAAGGAAAAAATTGGATTTATTTAATTATATGAGATTGATTAGAAAGAAAGAAACTAGAAGAACTAGTCAATAAATTATGATTAGAAAAAAAAATAATATTTTTATGATCTAAAAAAAATGTATTTAAATATCTAAATATCTCTAATTTTTTTCTTTATGCATCAAAAATAGAATGATTTCCAAATGTTTTATGAGAAGCAATGGCATGTAATTTGCCAATTATTACAAGTAATTTTGTTTCTTGAGCAACTGAGATAATAATATGAAGTTATTCTAATAAGTTGAAAAATATTAAATATCCTTATTATTGAGATAACTGAGTTTTAATTGATTTAGACAACTATGAAAATTATTTTTTAGAAATTTATAATAATTTAAACAAAATTAAGCAAATTAAAACTTGATTTGAAAAGTTTAATATTAAAAAAATTGAAAAAGACTTTGAAAATATATTATTTAATTAGGTTATTTTAAATGAAAATACTTATTGTTGTGTGAGCAAGACCAAATTTTATGAAAGTTGCTCCAATTATATCTGAGTTTAAGAAATATTCATTTATTGAATATAAATTAATTCATACATGACAACATTTTGATAAAAATATGTCTGATACATTTTTTGAAGACTTATGACTTCCTTATCCAGATATAAATTTAAATATAAATTGATGATCTGTATCAGATCAGATTTGAAAAATAATGATAAATTTTGATATTGTTATAAAAAATGAACTACCAGATTTTGTTTTAGTTGTTTGAGATGTTAATTCTACAATTGCCTGTTCAATTGTATCAAAGCAAAATTGAGTAAAACTTATTCATATAGAATCGTGATTAAGATCGTTTGACGAAAAAATGCCTGAAGAAATAAATAGGATTTTAACAGATAGAATATCTGATTTTTTATTTGTTACAGAAAAATCTTGAATAAATAACCTAAAAAATGAATGAATAGAAAAATGAGTTTATTTAGTATGAAATGTTATGATTGATTCTCTTATTAATAACTTAGAAAAAATAAACCAAAAAAATACCTATTTAAAGTTAAATTTAGAAAAAGATAATTATTGAATTATAACTATTCATAGACCTTCAAATGTTGATCAAAAAGAAAATTTAGAATATATGTTGAAATATTTTGTTAATTTATCTAATAAAATAAAATTAGTTTTGCCTCTTCATCCTAGAACAAAAGCTAATATAGAAAAATTTTGATTTTTAAGTTATTTAGATAGTAAAAATATTATAGTAACTGAACCTCTTGCTTACACAAATTTTATAAATCTATTAATGAATTCAAAATTTATTTTAACAGATAGTTGATGAGCTCAAGAAGAATCTACATTTTTACATATTCCTTGTTTAACTATGAGATATAATACTGAAAGACCTATAACTTGTGAAATATGAACAAGTGAACTTGTTTGAAATGATTTTACTAAAATTGATTTTTTTATAAATCAAATAATGAATTGAACTTATAAAAAGTGAAAAATTCCTGATTTTTGGGATTGAAAAGCTTCAAATAGAATATTAAAAGTACTTTTAGAAAATAAATAATTACAAAAAAATGAAAATAAATATAGTTTTTTTATGAAATTATAATAATAATTGAATATGATGATGAGATAGAAAATTTTGAATTTATTTTAATAATTTAAATGAAAAATATTTTAATAAATTTTTTATTTATCTTTCAAATAATAATAAATATATAAATAAAAATTGAAATGAGGTAGTATTGACAGAAGACTTGATTTTTGATTTTATTAATGAAAATAAAATAGATTATATATATTTTTCTTGAGCTATTATTTCAAAAAAATTAGAAAATAAAATTTTAGAAAAATGCATCTGACTAGTAAATGTTAATTTTACTCCTATTTATTCTGAGAATCCTAGAATTTTAAATCTAATCATAAGTAAAACTGATTACTGGAAATTAAAATTTATCCATTGAGATTTAAAAAATTCTTATGTAGTTTACAATCCTATTGATTTTGAAAAATGGTTAAAATTATCAACTGAAACTTGAGAAAATTTTAGAAATAAATTTAAGTACAAAAAATTTATAATATGAAGAATTGCTAGAGCAGAACCTTCAAAATGGAATTTTTTGATAATTGCAACATTGTTAAAATTACAATTATTAAAGAATTATAATTATTGATTTATTTTTGCTTGAATGCCATATTTTTATAGAGCATTTTTAAAAATTTTTCTAAATAATGAGATGCTGAAATCTATTCTTTTTTTACCAGAATATAAAGAATATAATGATATTGCAAAGTTTTATAAATCTATAGATTTATTTTGGCAAACTTCTTGGATTTGAGAAAGTTTTTGAAATGTTATAGCTGAAGCTTTTTGTTTTAAAATACCAGTTATAACTGACTTTAAATGATTTTATAATAATTGAAAAGTTAATAAAAAATTATATGATGCACAAATTGAGCTTGTAGATGATTCAATAAATTGATATTATTTAAATTATCCAAATTTTATAATTTCTAAACTTAATGAATTAAACTTAGAAAAACTAAACATTCTATGAGAAAATTGATTTAATAAAGTTCGTGACATTTACAATGTTAAATTTACTTCCGATACTTTAGCAAAGATATTATATGACTATTGAAAAAAGAATCTTTGATTTGAAAATGATGAAAAGTTTGAAAAATTAAATCAAATTCCTTGCAATAATGAAGTAAATGAATATAAAGAGGAATATTTAAAAAGGTTAGAAACTTCTTATACAAACAATAATATTTGATTTTTAAGTAAAATTTTATTCTTAAATTTTAAGTATATATGGACTTTCTTTGAATATGTATATTTAATTTACAGAAAAATTTTAATGAAATATTTTAATATAAATATAGAAAAAAAATATGAAAATTAGTTTTATTTTACCAATTTATAATGAATCTTGAAATATAAAAGAACTTTATTCAAGAATCATAAATACCATTAACAACTTATCATGCGAATATGAGTTAGTATTTATTAATGATGCATCTAAAGATAATTCATTAGATTTACTAATTGAACTTTCTAATAGTGATAAAAATGTAAAAACTTTAAATTTTAGTCGTAATTTCTGACATCAAATAGCTATAACAGCTTGACTTGATTATGCTAATTGAGATATAGTTGTAATAATGGATACTGATTTGCAAGACCCTCCAGAAATTATTCCAGAAATGCTTGCTAAATACAATGAATGATATAAAGTAATTTATGCTAAAAGAAGAACTAGGAAAGATTCTTTTTTTAAAAAAATTACTGCAAAAATGTTTTATAGGATATTAAGAAAATTATCAAATATTGATATTCCTCTTGATACAGGTGATTTTAGGATGATGGATAGAGATGTCGTTGAACAGATGAAAAAAATTAGAGAGCATTCTAGATTTATGAGATGAATAACAAGTTGGATATGATTTAAACAAACTTTTGTTGAATTTGATAGAGATGAAAGAAAATATTGAGTAACAAATTATCCTTTATCAAAGATGTTAAAGTTTGCGTTGGATTGAATTACATCATTTTCTTATAAACCATTAAAAATAGCTACCTATACGTGATTTATGACGTCATTCTTTGCTTTTGTTTATGCACTTTATATTGTAATTTCATATTTCTTTTTATGAAAAGTTTATGAAATTTGATGGCCAACGATAATTTTAGCTATAATGTTTTTTTGATGACTTCAATTAATTATTCTTTGAATAATATGAGAATATATTGGTAGAATTTATACAGAAACTCAAAATAGACCACTTTATATTATTAGTGATATTTATAATAATGGAAAAAATAATTAAAAACTATACTAAAATTTACAGATATTCTAGATTTTTTTCATTTGATAGGGATAAAAAAATATTAGAAATTTGTAAATGAAAAAATGTTTTACATATATGAGCTTGAGATGCTCCATATACTGAGGAAAAATATAATAAATGAACATTATTACATAAAAAATTAAATGATGTATGTAATAAGCTTATTTGAATTGAGTTAGATTTAAATTCAATTGAATTTCTAAGTAAAAAGTGAATTAATAATATTATTCATCAAGATTTGAATGATATTAGTGCTATTGATATTTGATTTGATATTGATGTAATTGTTTTTTGAGAAACAATTGAACATATAATGAATTTAAAAACTTTTTTTGATAAAATAAAAGATATTATGAATAAAAATACTTATTTATTAATATCTACACCAAACATGAATTATTCAGTTATTATGATGTTAGCCTTTTTATGAATTGAAATGGTACATTATGATCATAATATAAGTTTTTCATATTGAACATTAAAACAATTAATTGAGAAAAATGATTTAAAATTATATAAATATTATTACACTTTTATTTCTAGAGATAATAATTCTTTACTTTTTAGATTTTTTCACAAACTTTCTAAAGTAATTGGGTTTATTTTTCCTTGGCTATGAGAAACATTATTGTTTGTATGTATAAAAAAATAAAACTATGAATAAAAATAATATATTAGATGAAATTGTAGATAAAAAATATTGAACATTTATTGATTGAAAATTTTTTGATAGCAGAATTAAAATTAAAAAAAATCATATTGAAGAAAATAAATGAAGTATAATTACATATTTGAAAGAATTTTTTAAAAAAAATTATAAAATTTACAATTTTATTGTATATGTATTTTCTCAATCATACTTTGATTTAAAATTAAATAAGTATAGAGATGATATTATAAAATCTTCAAATGTAACACTAAATATTTGATCTTGAAACTGAAAAATCTCTGAAAATATAATTAATTTAGATATTATTAATTATGACAATGTAGATATAATTAGTGATGCATCAAAAATATCTATACTAGATAACAAAATTGATTTTATTGTAAATGAACTAAATTTAGAACATGTTTATAATTATAAAGATGTTATATTAGAATCTTATAGAATATTAAAAAATGGCTGAAAAGTTTGGTATTTAATCCCTTTTATAGAATGATTTCATGCAAGTCCATATGATTATAATAGATTTACTATTAAATCAATTGAGAAAAATTTTTATGATGCATGATTTAAAGACATTAAAATTTGAATTTACTCTTGACCAGCAAGCTGATTTCTATGGATTTTAACTGAATTTATTGCAATCTTATTTAGTTTTAATTTAAAAATTTTATATGAAATTAATCTTATAATTTTGATGCTATTACTATGGCCTATAAAATTTCTAGATATATTTTTAAATAAATTTAGAAATTCTGAAAATATTGCTTGAGTATTTTATCTTATTGCTAAAAAATAATTATGTTAAATTATATTCTTCTTTTTATAACTTTAATTGCAACTGTTTGATGACAAATTATATTAAAATTTTGACAAAAAACTTTATATTTTCCAAAAAATTTATCTTATAATGAAATATTAAATTTTATAACTCAGAGTATATTTAATAAATTTACTATTTCTAGTGTTTTATTTACATCAATATGAATTATAACATGGTTAATGATTATACAAAGAATGAAACTAAGTATAGCATACCCATTTATGTCATTAAGCTATGTTATTGTCTTTCTTGTATCATATTTTATATTTAAAGAAAGTATTTTTTTTAATCAAATTATATGACTATTTCTTATTATAATTTGAGTAATTTTTCTATCTATTAAATTATAGTTATGAACACTTTTATAAAGTCATTTAAAAATTTAGATTTACAGCTTAAAATAATATTAATATTAATTATTTTGTTACCTTGGACATTAATTTTTCAAGGTTTAAATTGCATTGATGAATGATTTATTATAACAAATTTTTATTATTTTTTTTCAAGTCCAGAAAATATTAATTATTGATTTACTCATTATTTAACAGATTTTTTGTGAGCTATTTTTAATATAATTTTTAATAATCTATGATTAATTTGATTTAGAATTTGATGGATTATTATTATTTACTTAATTTATTTTGTTTCATATTTTATTTTAAAAAGATTCTTAAGTATAAAACATATCTTAATTTGATTTTTATTATCTTTTCTATTTTTAAATAATGTTGATACAATTAATTGGGTAACATATCCATATACAACAACATTATTTTATTCATTATCAATATGATTATTATATTATTGATTAATTAATAATTCTAATAAATTAATTTTACTTTCATGATTTTTCATTTGAATAAATGTTTTTTTTAGATTACCTAATATTGTTTTAATTTTTTTATTTTTGTTAATTCCTGTATATTATTTATATTTTTCATTACAAAAACTAAAATTTAAAATTATTTTATTAAAATTATTTATATTTTTATTTTGAACTTTTTTTTGAATTTCTCTTATTTTATTTCTTATAAATATTTTATGACACTATAATCTTTTTTTAGATGCAATAAAAATGATTTTTTGAATGGCAAATGAATGAATTCAAACAAGAAATCACTGATTATCATATTTAATTTTATTATATTCTAAAAGTTTATTTTTTGTTATTTTAATTTCTTGATTAATATCATTTTTTTTATTAATAATATTAAAATTACAAAAGAAATTTAAATATAATTTATTTATGATATATTCAGTTATTGTTTGAATAATATTATGAATAATTTCTGTTTTAAAATTTTACTTATGATTTTATATATTTTGACTTAATTTTTTTATTAGTTATATATCTTATATTTATCCATTATTATTTTTATTAGTATTAATAATGGTTTTTAAAAATAATACATATAATTTAAATATTAAATTTTTGTATCTATTATGAATGTTTTTTATATTAACTGTTCAAATTTGATCTTGATGATATCTTGAACTTATGCAGAATTCTTGATTTATAATTTTTCCACTTGTAATAAAATATATATCTGATACTAAATTAGATAATAGCATTAATAATATAATAAAGTCATTTATTATTATTATTATTATTTCCTCAACTATATCAACTTTATGAATGATTTATAAAAATAATAAAGAATTTACATTTTTATCAATATGAAAAATAAATTTTTTGAATATAAATAAAAATACATATAATGAGATAAATACTGTAAAAATAAACATTTTTGATAAATATAATTGAAAAAAATTATTATTTTTATCAAATTTTTGATATTGAAGTTATTTTTATTATTTGTTTAATATAAAACCATATTTATGAAATTCTGTTCCTGCATATTATTCAGTAAATGATTATAAAAATAAATTAATTGAGAAATTAAATACAAATGATTACCCAATTATATTAATCGATAAATATAAAAATATTTCAAAAAATAATTCTTACATTTCTCATTGAATTGAGATGGAAAAAATTACTTTTGATATATTTAAAGTATATGGGATTAAATATAAAAAAATATTAGAAACTGAAAATTTTATTTTTTATTTAAGTTATAATGAAAAAGATTATAAAGGATAGACATGATTATATAAAAGAAATCTGTAAATGAAAAAAAGTTTTACATGTGTGATGTATATGAAATTCGTATAAATCTAATTCTAAATATGAACCATGGTTACATAAAGAAATTTGTATGAGTTCAAAAGAATGTGTATGAGTTGATTTATATAAAGAAAGAATAAATGAAGCCGAAAAACTTTCCTGATCAAAGATTTTTTATTGAAATGCGCAAGATTTTGATTTATGAGACAAATTTGATGTTATTGTTGCATGAGAAATAATTGAGCATTTAGATAATTTTGTATCTTTTTTTGATACATTAAAAAAACATTCTAATGATGATACTATAATTGTATTAACAACTCCTAATGTTTTTAATTTTTCAAGTCTAATTAGAATTTTATTAACATGAAAACCTATTTTTGATAAGGATCATGTAGTTTATTTTGATGAATTTACTCTTTGACAAATGTTAAAAAGACATTGATTTATTATTGATAAATTTATTTATAATACTGAAATATCACCTCAAAGAATAAGAAATATAATAATAAGAACTATTGGAAGGATTTTCCCAATATTAAATTTAAATTTAATGGTTATTTGTAAAATAAAATAAATATGTGTTGAATTTCTTGAATAATACTAAAAGATTGAATTGTAAATAAAAATAATATATTAAAAGCTAATGAAACTATGAAACATCGTTGACCAGATGCTTCTAGTTTTTTTATTTCAGAAAATAAAAAAATATGATTGTGACATGTAAGATTATCTATTGTTGATTTAAATAATAGATCTAATCAACCTTTTCAAATTGATAATTGAGATTATGTTATAGTTTTTAATTGAGAGATTTATAATTATGAATCACTTAAAGTTTTACTTGAAAATAAATATAGTGTTTTATTTAAAACTACATCTGATACTGAGGTCTTAGTTAATATGTATAAATACTTTTGAAAAGAATGTTTAAATTATATTGAATGAATGTTTGCTTTTGTTATTTATAATAAAATTAAAAATGAAATTTTTATAGCTAGAGATTTTGCATGACAAAAGCCTTTAGTTTATATAAATGACAAAACTTGATTTTATTTTTCATCAGAAATTCCTGCACTATTTAATTTAAATCCATGATTTAAAAAAGAAATTGATGTTTCAACTTTAAAGTTTTATATGCTTCAAAATTTCTGGCATATTCCAAATGATTTTTGTGCTTTTAAAAACATAAAAAAACTAGAAAAATCTTCATATGTTTTAATTAAAAATTGAGAAATAGTTGAAATATGAAAATATGATAAACTTCAAAAATGAATAAATACAAGTTGAAATGAAATAGATTTTTTAGATAATAAGTTATCTGAAATGAAGCCATCCGATATTGGATATGCCTCATTTTTATCATGATGAATAGACTCGAGTTTTATTTGTAATTGACTTAAAAAAAATGAAATAAAAAAAACTGATGCATATACACTTAAAATTTCAAATGACGATGAGGACTTTGAAAGAAGTAAATTTGTTGCAAAAAAATTAGATTTAAATCATAATGTAATATATATAAATGATTTTAATATAATTAAATCAATTAATGAAACAATTTCAATTTTATGAGAACCATATTTTCATATAACTTCTGTTTATGCTGATTCTATTTTAGAAAAAGCAAAAACTAAACACAAAGTTTTTTTTACATGAGCAGCTTGAGATGAATGTTATTATTGATACAATAATATTTTATTTATTTTAATGAACATTTATTTTAAAATTAAAAAAATATTACCATACTTTGTGATAACTTTTTTAAATAAAATAACTAATGAAAAATATAAAGATATATTTTTTTCTGATATAAAAACTTTTAAAAAAAATTATTATAAATCAAATTTTCAGAAAATATCAAAAATATTTATTGATAAACAAAATATTGATAATTACATAGACAAATTAGTAAATGATTTTTTTAATTTTGTTGAAGTTAATAATTATATCGATGTAAGTTATATGTTTTGATTATTTATTGAAAATATGCATTCGTTAACTATCCAATCTGATCTTATTTGAATGAAAAATTCAATTGAAATTAGAGCATTATTTCTTGAAAGGGAAGTTATAAAAAGAGCTTATTCAATACCTTTTAGAAAAAAAGTAAATTTATTTAAATTAAATGAATGAAAAGAAATATTAAGAAAACAACTTATAAAAATTTTTTGAAAAAAATTTATTTATTCTAAAAAAATTTGATTTTGAGTTAAATATAATTTTGCAAAAAAAATAGAAGAAAAATATTTAAATCTAATTTATTCTAAAATAAAAAATTTGTTTAAAAGATGACTTTTTGATGAAACTGAAGTTAACAAATTATTTGAAAATTTTATTTGAAATTTCCAAATAATTATTAAATTATATACTATAGAAATATGGTTTGAACAATTTATAGATAATAAATAAAAATGAGAAATAATTTACCTTTAATTACAATAATAACTCCTACATACAATCGTAAAGAACTTTTAGAAAAAGCTATTTTATCAGTAATTAATCAAAATAAAGATATCTCATTTGATTGGGAGCTTTTAATAGTTGATGATTGAAGTAAAGATTGAACTAAAGAGTTTATTAAAAATTATTTAAATAATTATTGAGATAATATTAAATATTTTTATCAGGAAAATGCTTGAATGAACAATGCAAGAAATTTAGCATTTGACAATATGTCTAACGAAAGTGATTATATCACTTTTCTTGATGCTGATGATGAATTTAAAGACGATTGTTTTAAAACTTGCTTAAATAAATTTAATGAACTTAGAAATCAATGATTTTATGATAAAACTTTATGATTATTCTTTTTTGCTGAAGATGAATTTAAAAATTTAATATGAACAAAAAATATTTTATCTTGAAATCATGAAATTTTTATTGATTATAAAAAATATTTATCCTGATTATTTTCTTTTGAACCATGATTTATCTTTAAATCAGATTTTTTTAAAAATAAAATAAATAGATTTAATAAAGATTTACCAAGTTGATGAACATGAATATTATGGGCTGATTGGTGGAAAAAAGAATTATGAGATAATAATAATTTTTTAATATTTTTTGATTATATTTGAAGAATATACAGACAAGAAGTAGATAATAGACTTACTTTTGAATTTACAAAAAATAAAAAAAGACTTTTAGAAAATGCCAGATCACAGGAAAAAATAAATGAAATTATATGAAGTGATTTAATAAAATATTGATATAAGAAAAAATATGCATTTTATTTATTTACAATATGAATTAATTACATATTATATTGAAATAGAGATAACTGAATAAGAAGCTTAAAAGAATCATTGAAATATAATTTTTCAATTGTAGTATTAATTATGTTATTTTTATCATGGATAAACATAAATTTAATTTATTATATATTTTTAGTTTATAATAAATTACAATATAAAATTTATACTATCTTAAAAGTAATATTAAATAAAAAGTATTAAGAATTATTTTATAAAAAATTATTTATGGAAAATAAAGATATAAAATTATGGGATTTTCATCAAGATGAAAATAGATCTCATTTAAAAGCCTCTTATCCTAGACAAAATATGATTGCAAATAAAATTTATAAATTTTTGAAAAAATGATCAAAAATATTAGAAATTTGATTTTGAGACTGATATTTGTTAAATAAACTTGCTAATTCATGATTTGATGTTATTTGACAAGATTTATCAGATAAAAATATAGAAATCACAAAAAAACAATGGAATAATAATAAAATTAATTTTGTATTGTGAGATGATTCTTGAAAATTTAAATTTAATGATAATACACTAGACTGATTTATTGCCTCAGAGGTTTTAGAACATATGAATGATGAACAATTAAATATTTGTATTTCAGAAATTTATAGGTTATTAAAAAAATGATGATTTGCCTTTTTGACTTTTCCTGCTAGAGAAAAATTAAAAATAAGTGAATGTATGTGTCCTAATTGTTGAGAAATTTTTCATAAATGGTGACATAAACAAACATGGAATAATGAAAAAATTAAATTATTGTTTGATAAGTTTGAAATTATTACATTAAAAGAATTTGTTAGTAGACCAAAATGAACGAATGTTATATCAGAATTTATTTGATATTTAAAATATATTTGATGATATATATTAAATATGAATAAAAGTTATTTTGTAATTATAAAAAAGAAGTCATAAATTGACTTCTTTTTTATAAACTTTTATAATTTTTATATCATTTTTTTCTAAGATTTCACTTTATATCAAAAATAATTCAATTATCTTTTAATAATTCATTAAAATCTATTGTATCAAACTCTTTATGATTTACAGCTAGAATTACTCAATCAAATTTAGTGTTTTTATAATTTGATATTATTTCATCTTCTTTTAAATTTATTTCACTTAAAATATGTTTATTTAAATTGTATGAATAAGGATCATATCAAGAAATTTTTATTCAAAAATCTTTTAACTCTTTTATAGCATCTCAAATTTTGCTGTTTCTAAAATCAGGTACATTTTCTTTAAATGTTAATCCTAAAACAAGAATATTGGCTCATTCAACTTTATTTCAAGTTTTTATTAGTTGTTTTGCTATTTGATTTGATATAAAAACTCACATTCATTCATTTATTCTTCTTGCTGAAGATATCATTTCAGGATAGTATCATAATTCTTCAGATTTTTGTACTAAATAGTAAGGATCAACTCAAATGCAATGTCATCAAACAAGTCCAGGTGTAAATTTTAAAAAATTCCATTTAGTTCAAGCTGCTTCTAAAACATCAAAAGTATTTATTCATATTTTGTTAAATATTAGTGATAATTCATTTATCAATGCAATATTTACATCTCTTTGAGTATTTTCTATTACTTTAGCTGCTTCCGCAACTTTAATTGAACTAGCTTTAAAAATACCTGCTTTTATAATTTTTCAATAAATATTACTAATTATTTCTAGTGCATCATTATCACTTCAAGAAACAATTTTTAAGATTTTTGTTACTGTATGTTCTTTATCTCATGGATTTATTCTCTCAGGACTATATCATAGCTTAAAATCAGTATTAAAACTTAATCAAGAAATTTTTTCAAAAATTGGTAAACAAACTTCTTCAGTCACTCATGGATATACTGTTGATTCATAAACTATAATACTTCATGGTTTTAAGTTTTTTGCAACAGTTTCAGTTGCTTTAATTACTGGTGTTAAATCAGGTTTTTTATATATATTTACAGGTGTTGGAACAGTAATTATAAAAAAATTATATTGATTTAAATCATCACTATTAGATGAATATTTTATTTTATCTAAAAATTCTTTTTCATCTCAAGTTATCTCATTTGTTGAATCAATTTTATTTTTTAATTCTTCTAATCTTTTTTGATTTATATCAAATCACAAAACATCAAATCATTCTTTTACAAATGCATGTGCAAGTGGTAATCACACATATCAAAGTCATATAATTGCAATTTTAGCATTAAAATTTTTAAACATATTTTTTAATTAATTAATATCAAACTCAGACATACTTAATTCATAAATTTCTTATCACATCACTATTAAGTATGTTTTTTCAATCGAAAATAATATTATCTTTTAATTTTATTTTTGCAAAATCTTCTTGTAAAATATTATTATTTTCTTGAGTTATGACTAAAAAATCAGCAGATAAACATATATCAGAAAAACTATTTCATATTTCAATAGGGAAGAATCATCTACTATTTGAAAGCATTAATCATTCATAATATTTTCTAAAATTATCTAGTGCATTTTCGTTATAATCAAATATCTTAAGTTTTGCTCAAGCATAAAGTAATTTTTTTATAATATCTAATCATTTTGATTCTCTTAAATCATCTGTACCAGGTTTAAATGCAACTCAAAAAATAGCAATCTTTTTTCAGTGCAGATTTCAATTATAATATTTTATTATTTTATCTAAAAAATAATCAACTTGAGTAGAATTTACTAAATCTACTTTTGTAATTATTTCTCAGGTTAAATTATGTTCTTTAAATTGATGAATAAGTGATTTAACATCTTTTGGAAAGCAAGATCAACCATAACCAATTCAAGCATTTAAAAATTTTGATCAAATTCTTGAATCAATTCATATAGAATTTGAAATATCTTTTATATTAGCTCAAACACTATCAGCAAGTCTTGAAATCTCATTTATAAAGCTTATCTTAGTTGCTAAGAAACTGTTAGCTGTGTATTTTATAAGTTCTGCTGTTTGCCAATTTGTTTCTATAATAGGAATTTGTTTGTCTGAAAAATACTTATAAATTTCAGTTACTTTGTTTTTTACATATTCAATTTCTTTTTCTCGAAAACCTAATACAATTCTATCAGGAGCAAAAAAATCATTTATTGCAATTCATTCTCTTAAGAATTCTGGATTTGAAACAACAGGATTTTTTTCTCAAAGCAATTTATATATCTCTTCATTTGTTCAAACTGGAACAGTTGATTTAATAATTATTATTTCATCTCATTTTAATAAATTTTTTATATCGTCAATTGCTCAGTACACATATCATAAATCAGTTTTTCACTCATCATCTTGTGGAGTTCAAACACAAAGAAAAATTATATCACTTCATATAATTTCTTTTTTTTCTGTTGTAAAATTTATATAAGTCAAAGTTTCATTTAATAAATCCTTTAATCAATCTTCATAAATTGTTGGTATTCAAGCATTAAGTTTATCAATTTTATCTTGAAAAACATCAATAGCTGTTACTTTAAATCATAGTTTTGCGAGTCAAACAGATTGAATTAATCAAATATATCAAGTTCAAATTACAGATATTTTCATAATTAATTTTTAAATATTTTTACAATTATATAAATATTTCTTACCTATTCAAATTTTTTACCTTTCTAACAGATTTAATTTCATTAATAAATAACTTTATTTCTTTGTTATTTGTTAAAATAAAAAATCAAATAAACAGTATAGTAATCAAAATCATAAATAGTAAAGCTAAAAGCCTAGGTAAAGAATTTATATATGGAACAATAAAATAATAACTAAATATTCACAATAAAGAAAAAACTAATAAATTTTTAAAAAAGTTTTTAAAGTCATATTTTACTTTAAATTCATTTCATAAACGATATTCAGATAACCACCATATAATTATCCATCAAATTCAAGTTGCTAAAGAGGCTCATGCAACTCAAATCCATTTTATAAAAAATATATTTGTAATAATATTTACAATAATAGCAATTACCATTATATCAAATTTGTATTTTACTTTTCATATTCAAGACATTATTTGAAAGTTTATTTGTAACAAATAATTAAAAATTAAAAATAAAACACTATATTTTAATATAATTCATGACATAATAAACTTTTCTCAAAAAAGAATAAATGCTATTGTTTCAGCAAAAACAAAAAATAATATATTTACAAACATTCAAATACTTAAGAAATTTTTTGTAAATATGGATTTAATCAATCTAATCTTATCTAATTCATTTTTTCAATAAAGCTCAGAAATAACAGGAAATAAAAATCAAAATACAGGTCAAATAATCATAAATGGAATTGAAATTATGCTTAAATAATTTGTATAATATCAAGCTGCCTCTGTTCATAACATATAAATTACAATTAGCATATCTATTTGTCACAAAATTGTTGCTGCTTGAGCAGATAAAAAAACAAGTAATGAATATTTTATAATTGTTTTTAGTAGTTCTTTATCGAAGAATAGTTTTTCATTTACTAGATAAACCTTATAATACTTAGTATAAAAAATAAATATTGAAAATAACATTCAAACAATAAGTCAAAATAACCAAGCATATGAAAAAGTTAATAGAGTTCAGTAATTAAATACAAAAAGTCATATAGTTGAAAATAAAACAAATCACATTCTTAATAGCTCAATTAATTTATTGTAAAAAGTATTTTGAACGGCCATTAAGAAATTTCATATAATTTGATAGAAATTTATACACAAAAAATAAAATGCAAAAATTTTTAAAACATTCATTGCTTCAATTGATTTAAAATAATGTTCTGCTAAATAATTACTTCAAAAGAAGAAACAAGAAAAAAGTATTAATCAAGTTACAACTTGAGCCAAAAATCAATAAAAAATAATTAATTTAACTTTATCATATCTTGATTCTGCAGTAAATTTAGGAACAAAATAATAAATACTTTCACTAATTCAAAAATCATGATAAGCTGACACAAGCATTATAAGACTTATTATTCAGTAAAGTGTTCATACTTCTGAAACAGTTAAATTTCATGATATTATTATTTTAACTATATATCACAAAGGAGCTGTAATAAATGAAAAAACATATAACCAAAATCATTTTTTAATAAACTTTTCAGACAAACTTCAATGTTGTTCAATCATTTGAAAGAGTAAAAAATAAAAAATAAAGAATAAAACTTGCTTAACTGTATTTCATATTTAATTTTTAGCTTAGTCTTTTTTCTTTTTACACTTGTATTTTATTATTATTTTTTTATAATCAACTAAATTTTTAAATTACTTAGGATTAATTTAAAGTTTAATATTTAAAATTTAATATTTGAAGTATGATTTCATATGTAATTAAACTAATTACTTTAGCCATTTTCTGATGATTTGCAGTATTTTCTTATTATAATATTTTTTCTTTTCACGTTGAGGCATTTCCTTGAATTACAATTTTTTATTATATAATTCCTTTATTTGTAATTTATTCATTATACAAAGTTTTAAGTTTTTTTGTTTTTAATGATTCTGAAAGTGAAAAAGTTGAAATGTCATATTTATCAATATTAACTTATGCACTTATCCACTTATTACTTTTATGTATTGTATACTTTGTTACAAAAGATTGATTCTCATGAGCTGAGTGAATTTGATTATTTTTCAAAATCATATGGTTTTTAATTCTTCCAATATTTATTTTTTCAACTTCATATTGATTTTGAAACAAAATTTTATCATATATTAAATGATTTGAAAAAGAGGAAAATTCATTTAAGTTATTATCTTCTATATGATTTTGATTCTTTTCTTTTGTTGCATTGTTATATATTTTTGCTTTTTTAGGATTTTATAATCTTTATTCATTCTTTTTAATCCAAATATTATTTTTATCTTTAGGTTATAAAAAGATTTTAAACTTATATTGATGATTTTTTACAAAAAAAATAACTTTAGATAAAGATATAAGTTTATATACTTCAGAATTTTTATTTACAGTAATTACTGCTTTAATTAGTACAAATTTAATACTAGTATTTAGACCTTTTCCAATAGGTTGGGATGATTTATGAGCTTATATGAACATTCCAAATCTATTATCTGCAGCTTGACACTTACTTCCAACTTGATGAATTCAAACATGGGAAATATATACATGAATTTGATATTTATTTTGATCTACAACACAGGCATTTTATTTAAATACATTCTCATGAATTCTAGCATCTCTTGTAATTTATATTTTTGCAAAAAGCTTTTTTAATAGTAAAAATGAATTTATAAACATACCTTTATTGCTTACAGTTATTTTTATATCTATGCCAATGGTTATTTTCCAGCTTGGAAAAGATATGAAACTTGATATATGATTATTTTCAATTAGTGCAATAACACTATATATGGTTTATTATATATTTGTAAAAAAAGAAGATTTTGTATGAGAAGATGTTGAAAATGAATGAATAACTAATTCTATTAAAAACTTTATTACAAAACATGAATTTTTTAAAAAAGAAGATTTTATATATATTTTTATAATATGACTTATAGTTTGATTTGCTTTTGCAATAAAAGCAACAACACTTATGCTTATTTCAGCAGTAATCTGATTAATTATATTTAATAGACTTTGAATAAATGCATTTTTATGATATTTAGCTGTTTATTTTGCAATATTTACAAAACTTCATTTATGGGATTTGATGAATGTAGTTTATCCAAAAGACAATACATTTGTTAACTATTTCTCAATAATATCACTACTAATTTGATTCTGATTTATTACATATTCATATATAAAACATAGTAAGGAATTTTTTATAAAAACTTTTGCAATTATTTGAGTTTTTATTTTATGAATTTGATTGTCATTAATTCCTTGGTTTGCAAAAAATATAAGTGAATCATGATTAAATAATATAAGTGTATGAACATTATTATGAGGAAAAGCTTCTGTATTTACTCCAGATTTTTCTAAAATTCATACAAAAGAAGAACTTGTAAATATAGAAAATAAAGTTAAAGAAATGAGTAGTCTAGATGCTAATTGACAAGCTGTTAATGCTGATATGTGAAGATATTTTTGATACGAAAAATGAATTAATAACTATTTAAAACTTCCATATAGTTTATCAATGCAAACAAATCAAAAAGGTGAGTATACAGATATAACTTATATTTTCTTTGCTTTATTACCTGTATTATTTTTATTTATTCCATTTAGAAATAAATGGTATTATATTGCTATTTATTCGATTTTATTGTTAGAAATATTTTATTTTATATTTCCATGAACAAATGAATTTTTAACATCATTATTTTCTTCACTTGAGTTACCATTATGATATGTATTCATTTTATGATTATTTTTAGCTTGACTAGCATTTTTTAAATCATCGATAAATTGGAAAAAAGATAAGATGATGAAACTATTTATGGTTAATTTAGTTTTTACAGTATTTTACGTTTTTTTATGGGATATTGCAGCTTTTGGTATAGTTTGGTACTGAATTACTATGTATATGTGTTTTTTAATCTTTTTAGGAATATGAATACACTATGTTACAGTTGAAGATAAAGAAATAGATACAAATGATAATTTTTATTTATTCAAAACTATAAACTTTTTTATTATATTTATTATAATTTCAATTTATTTTGTAAGATCATCTTTACCTCATATATTTGCAAATTTTAATGAAGACAGTTATATGCATTATAAATCATGAATTGTTCGTGCTGATGATGCTATATTTATATATCATAGTGATTATCTAAATGTTCTTTTTGAGTTAAATATTAAAGATACTAAGAAAAGTGATTTTATAACAAAATATAAAAAGGAAGTTTATGATTTCTTTGCATTAAATAATTATCCTGATGAATTTAAAACTGCAATTGAAAATGCAAATGATATAACAAAGTTAAGTGATATTTTAAGTTTTTTTATTTACAATGCACAATTAAAACAAAATATTCCAAGTAATGATTATCAAAAAATGACTAGTAAATTGGCTAATATAAGAACAGATATATATAAGTCAATCACTCATCCTTCAAGTGAGTTTAAAAGTGATGCTATAATTTATAGGATGTGAACATTTTTAAAATATTTTGTCACAGAAAATTATTATAGACTTGTAGATGATTCACTTGTGTTTAGTTTTGATCAATATATTTATAATAAAGATATAAATAAAACTGTTGATAATTTTAAAAATATTTGAATGAATTATATACTTGTTGATTTAAATACTCCGACAATAGATAGAGATCCAAATCACACACTAACTATAAGATTTGAAAATCTATTAAAAACGTTTACCTCACAAAGACTTGAACTTATTGATAGTGATAGTGTTTGTTTAAAAACAGCAATAGAATTATATAACAAATCAAATAAAACTGATGCTGATTTAAAAAACTATGTTAGACTTGCATGAGTTAATTTTGAAAGTTATGATGAAAACAATAAAGAAATAACAAGATGAACAAAAATAATAAAATGTTATGATGCAATTAATTATTTAATAAATAATAATTTAATATCAAATACTAATTTCCCATATCTTCTTCCTATACAAGATGAGCTTTCAAAACAAAAATTTGCAAATGAAGAAGAAAAATATAGATATATGTATAGTAGAATTCCAGCTTGATATAAAGCATTGTTTAAGATAAAAGACTAATAAAATAAAAAACTCAGTAATTTACTGAGTTTTTTATTTTCATTTTTTCCAACTATCATATGTTTCATAACCAGTTGAGATATCATTTACTTTTCATTTTATTGAATTTGCATAATTTCTAAAAGTCCTTCTTTTTGCGTCATTAATATAAGTTGTTAATTTATTAGCTTCATTTTTTATAAGTCATAAGAAATTTGTTCACATTAATAAATCATATTCTTTTGCTATTTCATAGAAGTAAGTTTTTGTTTCAATAATCTTTCTATTAGCCTTTTTAATATTTTCAGAATTATAGTCAAAATAAACTTCACTTGTTCTTAAATTATCAATTCTATCTAAAAATTTTACTTTTAATGATTCTAAACATATATTTTTAATTTTTTTGTTATCTATGTTTCAATTTTTATCTTTAAATGAAAATCATAAATCAAGTTTAGGTGTATCTCAAGTAACTAATGATAAAGCATAATTATAAAATCTATTTAATGATGGGTAACTTTTTAATGTTACATTGTCAATATAAAATAAGTCATTTGATTTAGAATCAGATAATAAATGTGAAAAATACTCATCATTTCTCTTATATTTATATTTTTCTTCAAGTTCAATAAACCATTCTTCAGCATTTTTTTGTTCCTCACTTAATGTATCAGGATGGAAATCTCTTATAAATCTAAATGTATCACTTAATAATCATTTATTATTTAGTATTCATGTTTTTTTAATTTTTTCTAGTAATATTAAATCATCTTCATCATCAATAAAATCAATAAATGGCTTTTTACTTATCAAATAAACTCACAAAGCTACTTCAGGTTGAGGGGTAATTAAATCTTTCAATGTAAAAAATGAAAAATCTGTATCTTCCAATATATCGTGATTTAAAGCCATTAAAGCTTCTGTAACTGTTGGATTATGTGATAATACATATCTGATTACTCTTACAAGATGATCAAAATACCTTCATCATGTATTTCTATTTAGATATTGAAATTTATATTTATTAGTTCAAAATGACGCATTTAAGGCCTGAAGAATATTATCTCTTTCTTCAGGTGATATATTTCATTTATCTAATTCATTTTTAAATATCTTCTCATTTGCCTCTGACCAAAGGTACTCAATTCATCTTTTTTTTGAGAATTCAATATTATCATTTGAATAAATAAAATCAGCATTTATTCTGGGTTCTCAGTTAGTGATATCAACTAAGTTAACAATATGCTTCATATTAATGATATTTTTATAAATTTTTAAATTATTTTTTGTAATAATAATTACTATTTGACATAATGCAAATTTATTTTTCTAAAATTATTTTAAAAAAATCTATTAAAAATAACTTTCTTTTTTTAAAAATTGGTCTATATTATAAAAGTTTTATTTCATAACAATTCAATTATGGCAAAAAATAAAGGTAAGAAAAAATGTATATTATCCAAACCAATTGTGAAAAGAGTAGCAATTTGAATATCTCTTGGTATCATATTTTGATTACTATGTTCTTATTTTGCTTTAAAATACAATACAACAAATATTGTAAATCAATCTGCACTAATGTGGAATTTGATTTTTAATAGATTTATAATGTGATTCATTATTGCAATATTGTGATTAATTACAGTTCATCCTCTTTTCTGATTTAGAATGTATCCAGCATTAAGATGAGCATTTGCATGATGAGTAATAAGTATTGATCTAGTTTTTGGACCATATATGATGTGATATGAAAATGCTTGATCTATAGCATTTGCTACAATTTTAGTAGGTGCAATTTATGGTATGATAATTGACTTAGTTGCAACTAAATTTGCTTGAGAATGAGAAGAATTGTTTAATAGTATTAAATAATTTAATTTCTAACTTAATCATTATGAAATCCTGTATTTTAAGTAAATGGTATATAAATATCATATTGTTTTTGCTGTTTTGATTTTTATTTATGTTTTATACATCAAGCAATCAAGATAATTTAATAAATTGTTCAACTAACCTATCAAGTCAAGATACTTGTAAATCTCATCTAGAAAAATGATTTTTAGATACTGTAATACCAAAAAATAATACTGAAAAAATTGATACAAACATAGTTGTTTATAATTGAAGTAGTGTTTATAATTTTTTTGTTAATTATACAAAATATTTATGATTTGCTATCTGATTTTTTGCAATGTTAATAATTTTTATATTAAATTGATTTAAATACATTTTATGACTTTGAAAATTTAAGTTTTTAAATGTATTTTCATTATTTATTTGATATTTTTTACTTTTTTTACTTTGATTAAATTTTTTATACTGGGAACCTAGATTTACAGAAACTTGAGTTGCTACAATAGTATTTTTATGACATACCTTAACTTTAATAAGCTTTTATTTTTGTTTAATTATTCTAGTTTTGTGAATAGTTAGAATATTGATTTATTTTCTAACAAAAAAGAAAGATGAAAAAGATAATTAATGTAATTATAATGGTAATTTTACCATTTATTTTAAGTTCTTGTAATTGGGATTGAATATTTTCTTTTGCTTGAGATTTTATGTGTACTTATGCTCCTGATTCAGATCATTGTACTCAATTTATTGCAGTTCAGTCATGAAGTCCATCAAAATGTGAAAGTATAAAGTGAACAAAGTTTAAAGATACATGATCTAATCCTCCAAAAGATAAATGTTATATGCAGGTTGCAATTAATAAATGAGATTATAATATCTGTAAAAATATAAAAGGTTGACCTATGTCTTATACTGAGGATGAATGTATAAAAAGTGTTTGAAAAAATATACTTGATTTAAGTATAAAGAATGATGACTTAAATTGATGTAAAAAATTGGAGAAATTTCCGTCATGATATCAAGATAGTTATGATGAGTGTAGAAGTACTTTAGCAAGTGTTGAAAAAATGAAATCAAGGGATACAAAAATGGATGAATTGATTAATGCTCTAAAAGATAATCCAAAAGATAAAGATTTACAAAAGCAATTAGAAAATCTAAAAAATATAAAGCAATCAACTTATGAGATGATGACTCCAGCTGATAAATGAAACTACTTTAAGGAGAAAAGGGAAGAGATAATGTGAGATGTAGAAGATGAAGATGTAAAATCAGCAATAGCTAAGGAATATACAGCATATAAGTGAAATGAAACAAATATAAACAATATGCTAGATAAACTTCAGGAAGTTACTGAGAAACAAAAAACATTAAAAAGACTAGACGATGAAGCAAATGAGTTAACAGATAAATTAAAAGAACAATTAGAATGACTAGTTAATGATAAACAAGATGAAATAATATGAGAAATGTGAGATAAAGCTAAAGAATGGATAGACAAAAATTGATGAGAAAATCTAAAATGGTCATTGAAGAATTATGAATGGGCAATGGAAAAGTATGAAAAATGAAGTAAAATGTATGAAGATGCAAAATGAAAATATGATAAATTAAAAAAAGTTTATGATGAAGTTATGTGAGTATATCAAAGAGTAGATGAAGTAAATAAATTATTAGCTCAATGAAAAATTGATGAATGAAAAGCAAAAGTATTAAAATGAGCTGTTTTACTTGATAAATGATTAGAATATGCAACTTCATATGTTCCAGTTTTTTGAAGCACTATATCAACTATAAGTAAAGAAACATTTGATACTGTTATTAAATTAGCAAAGAAAAGAGCAGAGAGAACTACAGCAATAGATAAATGTATAGAAGACCCTGAACATTGTGATCCAAATAATATTAGTGCATATTAAAAAATAGAGAGAATTTTATTTCTCTCTATTTTTTATGCTTTTTATACCAAGATATTGCTTTTGCAAGAACTCATCAATCTCATCTTGAAAATGTATTAGGTTGTTTATCTCATACCTGAAAATTTAATGATTCAATATTTTTTTGTGGTTTTTTAAATCATTCATCTCTTAAAATTCTTGCTACAACAAAAGTTATTCTTGCTAATGATTTTCTTAACTCTTTTTGATCTAGATGTCATTCATTAAGTATAGTCCTAACCGCATCACTTTGTTTTTGAGTAAAATCTGAAACATTCAAATATATTCTTTTTTCTCAATTAACTGCCTTTCTAAGTTCTGCATAAACTTGTATATTCTCTCACATAATTTTATATTAGACATAATATATAATTTTAGTATATACAAAACTTACAAAATGTAAAATTTTATTTATTAGTAAGATATTTTTCCCAAAAATCATTTCTAAATTCATCAAATTTTCAAGCAATTATTGCCACTCTAGCTTTTTTTGCTAGATTAATTAAAAAATATAAATTATGATAAGAAATAAGATGCATTCAAAGTATTTCATCTTCAAGTATTAGATGTCTAAGATATCATAAATTATAAGTAGTACAAACTTTACAATCACAATATTTATCTAATTTTTCTTTACTTGTTTTATATTTTTCATTTTTTAATTTTACATTTCAAAAAGTACTAAATGCTAATCAATGTCTTCAAACTCTAGTTGGTAATACACAATCAAACATATCAATTCATCTAGCAATACCCTCAATTAAATCTTCAGGTGTTCAAACTCACATCAAATAAACTGGTTTTTCTATATTAACTAAATTATCACTCACAATATCAAGTATTCTATACATATCTTTTTTAGATTCTCAAACTGAAAGTCATCAAATTGCAATTCATGGTAAATCAAGAGTTTTTATAAAGTTTGTAGATTCAATTCTCAGGTCATCATAAACAACTCATTGAATAATCGGAAATAAAGCTTGAGGATATAATCAATTTTCTAACCTTATTTTGTTGTTTTTTTCCCATTGTTCTTTACTCCTTACAGCCCATCTATGAGTTCTTTCCATAGCTTTTTTTGCATATTCCTTTGTGCTATCTCAAGGTGCACACTCATCAAAGGCCATAATAATATCTGCTCACAAATTATTTTGTATATCCATAACCTTTTCAGGTGTAAAAAAGTGTTTACTTCAATCAATATAGCTTCTAAAATGAACTCAATTTTCAGTTATTTTAACAAGACTTTCCTTTGATTTTCTTATTCATTGACCAAGTGAAAATACTTGAAATCATCAACTATCTGTAAGAATTGGTTTATCATAGCTTTGAAATTTATGAACTCATCAAAAATCTTTTATAATTTCATCTCAAGGTCTTAAGTAAAGATGATAAGTATTATTTAAAATAATTTGAGCTCACATAGTATTTAAATCTTCACGAGTTATAGCTTTTACAGTTGATTTTGTTCAAACTGGCATAAAAATAGGGGTTTCAATACTTCAATGTGATGTATTAAAAACTCCTGCTTTTGCTTTTCAATCTTTTGCTATAAGTTTATATTCAAACAAAATAAAAAGTTTAAAAAATAAATAATAAAGATTAAAGAAAAAATTTTTATAATTTTTTATCTTTTATCTAAAAAATTAGTAATCTGGTTGATATATTATTTCTCATTCTCAATGAACCATATTCTCAAGCATTTTTTCATTTTGTTTCTTTTTTTCTCATCTTTCAACAGTTTGTGTACTTGTAAAATATTTATGATTCCATAAAAAATCAAGTGAAGAATGATGCCAATCAGGATCTTTTATTTTTATTTTTTTGATAGTTTCAAGCTCTCTTTTAAGTTTTTCTCATTTATCGAAAAAATCTTCTCTTCAAAGATTATCTAAATCAGAATCCTTTATAATACTTTCAAGAATGTCTTTAGGATTCTTATAATTTGGATCTGTAGCTAAAATAATCCTCTCAATAATATTAATCTTATCATCAGGATAAAGTTTTCATTTTAAATAATTTCTTGCAATTTTTGCTCAAATATATTCATTGTTATCATATAGAATTGTAAATCATGTGTCATGAAATAATCATGCAAGTGCAAGTATCTCAATTTCTGAATCACTTAATCATTCTTTTTCTCATAAATACATAGCTCTTTGCATAACTTCAATAGCATGTTCATATTGATGGTAATAAAAATTTTCAAGTGGCATCAAAATAGAATTTACATAGTTTTTTGCCTCTGTAATAACTTTATCATTTAGCATATTAATTATTATTAGTTATCTTTAAAATATCATTATATGTTATTATTATACTCAAAAAAATTAAAATAACAAAAAAACTCATATGGATTAGTCATTCAACTTGTGGCGATACTCATTTTTTTCATGTAGTTATTCTAATTATTTCATTTATAGTCATAAATGCAAATCTTCATCAATCAAGTGCAGGTAAAGGTAATAGATTAAAAACTCAAAGATTTATACTTATAAGTGAAGCTAATATAAATAAAACTGTAATAGATTGTTTCAAAGATTCATTTACGATTGAAACAATTCAAACAGGTCAACTTACATTTTGAATTGCTTCTTCTCTTTCTTCAACTGTATGTGGAACAACAATTTTACGAACCAAAATTCATAGTGCTTTTAGTGTAAGTAGGGATTCATTATATACCTCTTTTGATGCAACCACAAAGGATTTTCCAATTCAATATTTATATATAAAATCTTTGTTATATTCAATATTAGGAGCAAGATAAGATCAAATCTTACCATCAATTCAAGGTTTTATCTTAATATTTATTATATTGTCTCATCTTTTAATTTCAAAATCTATGTAAATATTTGAGTTTGATCATATTATTTTTTTTACATCATCAGGTGAGTTTACTTCACTATTATTAACTTTTAAAAGTAAATCACTATCTTTTATTCAACTAACTTCAGCCAAAGATCAAGTTAATGGATATAAATAAACTCATTTATTTTTTATTAATAATCAATCATTTATTGCTTGATTAATAGTTGGAAAAAACTTGATATCAAGATTTGTATCTAACTTATCATTAATTCAAATTGGTTTTACTCAAACAAAAAATAATATAGAAAAAATAAAAATAGCTAATAAAAAATTCATAAAAACTCAAGCAAGTATAACTATACTTTGTTGCCAATAAGATTTATTTATTAAGTTATCTTTATCATTATTTTCATTTATTTTAGCTAATAATTCACTTCTGTCTGAATTACTTATTTTATTTCAAAGTTTATCAAAAATTATTTTTGAACTTTTTAAAACTTTTCCTAAATCCTCTTGTTTATATAAATTTTTATTTTCGTCATAAATCATAAAATAATTTATACTTTCTCATTTTAGTCTTACAAATCATCAGATAGGCAACCAATTTAATGTATAAATTGTTCACTTTTTATCTTGCCATATTTTTTTTGCTTTTGGTGGTATTCAAAGTCAAAATTCATAAACTTTTACTCAAAAAATTCTAGCAGTTTTAAAATGTCAAAATTCATGAACCAAAACTATAAGAGAAAACATTATAATAGATACTAAAATTCAAAGAAACATAAAAATCAATTAGAAGATATAAATTACTAAATTATTTTATTAAAAAAATGAAATATTCAAAATAAATCCTTTTTATTTCATTAAAGAGGATTTATATTTTTTAGGATAATATGATTTTAATCTAATTATTTCTAAATTTTTATACTTTTCATTTTTTGATAACAAAGATATAAATCAAGTCTGATCATATCAAAGGCAAACAATATTTGGGTTATATTTTTCAAAACATTCCAATGGATTTGTATTACTTCAAATCTCAACTATATTAGATATTCATCACTTTATTACACTTTCTTTTCTTAATAGCTCATTATGTCTAGGAGCTTTTCACTTTATTTTTTCTACATTTTTATCAGTTGCAATAATTGTAATTATTTCATCTCAATAAAAACTAGCCTGTTTCAAAAAACTTTTATGTCAAGGATGAAAATAATCAAAAGTACCAAAAGTAATAACTCTAATCTTTTTATTTTTTGCATCAATTATATCGCTTGAAATTTGCTTTTTTAATTCATCTAAATTTTCAAACTTCTTATTATCTCTTATTTTTTTCAAAATAAAAACTTCTATTTTTTTTCAGTAAATATCTTTATCAAAATTAAAAATATGTGATTCAAAAACTCATTTAGATTTTAAATATGCTCAAACTCAAAAATATTTTCTTCAGTTATATTTTATATTTATTTTATAAGTTCACTCACTTAAAAGTTTATTATCACAAGTTATATTTGCAGTTCTAAATCATAATTTTCTTCATAACTTATTTCATTCAACAACAATTCATTTTAAAATTATAATCATTTTTCTATTAATTCACTAAGTAAATTAAGTCAAGAAAGTGCGTAAACTGGTTTTATTCTTTGTTTTACTTGTTCTTCATTATTACATGTTAATAATCAAAAAATAATAGGAACATCATAGCTCATAGTTAAATCCATAATTCATCTTGAAGCTTCATTACAAACATAATCAAAATGAGGAGTATCTCATCTTATTACAACTCAAAGAGTAATTATTAAATCAAACTCTCAACTTTCAAGAATTTTTCTTGTCATTCATGGGATTTCAAAAGCTCAAGGAACATAAAAACTAACTACATTTTCAAATCAATTATCATTTAAAAAAGCTATATTTATATCTTCTAGCTCTTTTGTGTATTCTCTATTAAATTCTCAAACAACAAAAGCAATATTGATATCAGTATCAATAAGTGAAATATCTTTTAGACTTGTTACAAAATTAGACATAATTTATTAATTAAAATGTAAAATATTTTATAAACTTTTTATTTTATTAACATATTTTCAAAGCATATCAAATTCCAAATTAACAATATCTCATACTTTTAAGTCTCATAAATTAGTATGTTCTAAAGTATAGGGAATAAGTGATATACTAAAAAAATCATTTCATACATCAACTAAAGTTAAACTAGCACCATTTACAGCTATGCTTCACTTTTCAATTATTAAATTATTAAATTTATTATCAAATTTGATAAAAATTACTCTTGAATCATCACTTTTATTTTCGACCTTATTTACTATTCAAGTTGTATCTATATGTCATGTTACAAAGTGTCAATCAATTCTATCACCATATTTTACACATCTCTCGACATTAAAATAATCTCAAATTTTTTTGTTTCAAAAATTTGTTCTTTTTAAACTTTCTTCCATTGTAAAAAATGTATAGCTTTTTGAGTCAATTTTTGTTAGTGTCATACAAGCTCAATCATGTGCTATACTTTGTCATTCATTCAAATCAGAAAAAGTATTTTCAATAGTAAATTTTCAAGCATTAATACTTAAGATTTTTGATTTCTTTTCTATAATTCAACTAAACATTTAAAAACTTTATTAATTAATTTATTTAATAATATGAAATAAGTATTCTTTTGCAAACTTTATACTGCATAAAAATTTTGTTTTTAGTGTATTTTATGTTATAATTGATAAAATATTATATAAATTATTAATTATGTCAGATATAAATTCTAATTGAACAATTCCAGATTCACCTGAAAATCAAAAAAAGTTAGAAAACGACTTCAACTCATTATTAAAAAGAAAAAGCAAGAAACTAGCAAAAGATAAATTAAAAGAACAATGATTTTATAAAAATTTTTCATCTAATAAATACAAAAAATCAGACTTAAAAGATGAACTATTAGAATGATTAAGTGAGTCAGAAAAAAATACTTATACGAAATTTGTTGAATCTATGAAAGAATCTGAGATTAATGAATTATTTGAGATATTTTCAAATGAAATATGATTACTATCATATCATATTGAAGCAAGAAAAAATGAACTAGTAGAATATTATTTAGATAAATATATTATATCTTCTGAAAATGAAAAGAAATTAAAACAACAAATTGAATTATTAGATGAAGATGAAATAAAAAATTTAATAAATTCTAATGAAATAAAAAAAGAAGAAATCATAAATAAGTTATTTTGAAAATGAAAAATAAACTTAAAGCCATCGGAAATAAAAAAAGAAATAAGAGAATTATTAGTTTGAGCAGATTTACCAGATGAAATGAAAAATAGGATATTAAAAAAAACTAATTTAGCTGAACTTAATCCACTTTTTTCAACTATAAGATGATTAAATGATATTGATATTAGTATAGTTAATGATTTATTTCAATATGATATTTTATCTCCTGAAGATAAAAGATATTTTTTAATTCATTATGTCCCTTTTGTTTCACTTTGAGATTTAAAAAAATCATGAATTATATCTGAGAATAAAGCAAGAGAAAAAGTAAAAAATGATTTAATAAATAGTTGAAAATCAAATGATGCTGATTATATAAGTGAAAATATTGATTTAGATAATTATGTTATTAATTCAAAATCAATTATTGAGTGATTAAACTCTAATGATTTAGATAATTTTATAAAATACATTTGATTTGCACAAAAATTTGCATCAAGTTATAACGAAACTTTAAAAGAAATAAAAGATTGATATTTAAATAGTGTACAAAATATAGAATTGTTTAATGAAAAAGTTGAAAAAAATCAACAAATAAAAAGAAAAATAGTAAATAAAGATTTTAAAAAAAGTTTTGTTGAATGATCTATATTAAAACTTACAGCTAAAAGTAATGATAGAAGTAATGAAGAAAGTTTTGTTTATTTAGAAATAGTTAAATTTCATGATAATTGAACCTTTACTTTTTTAAATAGAACAGATTCATTAAGTAACTATGATAGTTCAATAAATTTAGAAAAAAAAGAATGACATTATTCTACATTATATGAAACTTTTTGAAAAAATGAAGTGAATGAAATTGAAGTTATTGAAAAAAATGAAATTATAAAAAAAATAAATTTATGAGAAATAAATGAATCTGAAAATAGTCTTAATTTAAAATCAGATGAAGATTTTGATGAAATAAAAAACAAAAAAATAAATGATCTAAAAGATAAATTAAATGAATTTTCAAAATGAAAAACAATTGATGAATTAGAAAATAATAGTAATGTAAAATATTTAATTGAAGAATTAGAAGAACTTGAAAATATAAATTTAGATGATTTTAACTATAATTATTTATTAGAGAAAATTAATTTGCTTGATAGTGAATGAAAAAAGTTTTGATTAGATAATTGAGTAAGCTTTAAGATTACAAAATCATGAATTGAACAAGAATGAATGGTTTATACAATTACAAGTATAGATAGACAAAACAGATTAATTCATATAAAAAATGCTTTATGAGAGGATGATGAATGAACTTTTGAAGAATTTTATAAATTATTTAAAGATTATGATATAAAAAGATTCTCAAATAATGAAGATTATACAAAATTACCTGAGTTATTATCAAAAGACGATAAGATATGAAAAATTTGGGATAATTTTGAAGTTAAAAATGATGAAATAATAAAAAAAGATAGTGAAACATGAATTTCATATGATTATTTAGTGGCAAATGATGATTGATGAGATGAACTTATAAAAATTCATGAAGTAAATTGATGAAAAGTAAAAATAAGTTTTTGAAAAATTTTAGATCAAGAAGAAGTAAAAAAAGATGATTATTGAAAAAATACAAAAAGTGAAAAAAAATGAGAAATATTTGAAACAGAAGAACAAACATATGAAGTTACAATATGATTTTTAGAGGATTATATTAAATCAAAAAAACTTGAACCTAGATCATTTGATGAATCAAAAGATAAAAAAAATGCAAAACTTCCTCACTGAGTTGAAAATAGAAGAATTAGTTTAGTTAGTAAAATTTTCGCTAATAAATCTTTGATTGAGGTTATTCAATGAATGAAAGTATGAGTTGATTCTATACAACATTACTTAAAAGAATCTCATGAAGAACATGCTAATGCTATAGCATTAGCAGTTTATGGAAAATTTTTACCTATAGAGTTACAAAGTGATTTAAGAACAAGAGTAGAACAATGAGAAAAAAAACATATGGATGAATATATTTGAAAATTAAAGGCTGTCGATTCACCAATAGCTACTTGAATGATTGAAAAATGGTTGTTAATAAAAAATACACCTAGACATAAAGTCGAAGCTTGACTTTTATTTATGATGGAAAGTTACTGAACTTTATATGCAAAAAAAATATATGAATACAAATGAAGATTTTTATGGTATGAAGCATTAGGATGACATATATGAGATGATTTATATAAAGAAGTTGAATCAGATGCAAAAAAAGCTTGAATACAATTTAGTGAAGAAGAATTAGTTCATCAATTATTAAAAAGACAATGTAAACCTGAATGATTTCATCATATACATAGAAGAAGTAGAATTCATAAGGAATTTGAATGATCTTGGAAAGCATGAATGAAAAAAGATAAAGAAAAATGATTAGAAGATTCTAAATGAAAAAGAACAATAGATTGAAGAATAAAGTGATGAATTGATGAGTTATATTGATGAACATATCCTAATTCAATGTGATGGTTTGAATGAGTAGTTTGAAAATGATGACCAATGCATAAAATGAATAAATTACCATTCATAATGTTATTTTCATGAATTGCATACAACTTTAATCAAAAAATGGCAGATGAATTTAAAAATTCTATGAATGATTGAAGAAATATTCCAGCAGCAAGATTCATATCTCTTACATCTGATATTGATTTATTTAATCAAACTGTATTAGAATTATCAAGTAGATTTAGAGATTTATACTGATCAAAAAATGAAAAATATAATTTAATGTATGACAGAGCTAAAAAAATATTTGATAATCAAAATCTAAGCAAAAAAAATGAAAAGAATCAAATAGAAGCTACTGAAAGTTTTTTTGATGATTACTGAGAAATTCTTACTAGATCTATGTATATGCTAAATACATGAAAAGATGATGAATACAATTTAGCTAACAAATTAATATTTTTAGAAAAAGATTCAAATCCAATTTTTAAAAAATACTATGCTAAGTTTAGAGCATACATAGATCAAGATGCAAATTTTAAAGTAAAAGATTATATGACTGATGCTTTTAAGTTTGCATGAACTTCTTGATATGACTTATATAAATTTACAAGAGATACTTTATCATATCGTACGTGAGGTTGATTTTTTCAAGCTGAAATATGACCTGATGCATTAAAAGAAGTAGAAAATGAATTTTTATCTATCCCTAAAAGAACATATTCTGATGATAAAAAAGAAGATGAACAAATAAAAAGAAAAATATTAAAAGAAGATTTAAGAGAATTTATTGCATGAATTTTGACTAATCATTCATGAGATGAAAGAGCTCTAGAATCTATAAATAAACCTTGAAGTCATTTTTCAAAAATATTTGATAGATATTGAATTGAATTAACAGAATTTAATAAAAATAACATTAGTGATACAAAACTATTATCTTGAGATGAAGATGTTGCTGAAAGAATTCTGGATAAATATGTTAGTAATGCATTTAATGGAACAGATCATAGTAAAAATAGAGGTGTATCATGAATTATAAATTTTACTTGATGATCTATCGCTGAAGCATTATCCAAACCAGTATTAAATGATGAAACATTCGAAAGAGTTGCTTAGAAATTAAAAAAAATCCCATATGGGATTTTTTTTAATTTCTTTTCCAATTAGTAAGTAAATTTTCAAGACTAGTTGTATAAAATCAATTTTTTGAATTATCACTCCAGGATACAATTGATTTTACAAGCATTTTTTCATCATTAGCATTAAAAATAGTATCTCAATTTGTATCTTCAGGATAACTTATGTTAATAACTCTTGTAAATAATGGAGTAAAAGAAGTTCATCAACTTTGAGTATATAATCAATCTGTTGTATCAATATATACTTTGAAAGTTGCTCTATATGTTGCTGATGAGTAATCTCAAACAAGTACTTTTGATTGTAATTTCCATCTATTATCAATATCTTTATAAATTATATAATTTCATGCAGGTATTTTTGGTCATACTCAAGTATTTCAAAGACATGTAACATCATAATTATATGAATTCCAACAATTTCTTGTATCAGATCAAAATATGATCCAATTTGTATCTCTTATATTTTGTAGTACTTCAATTCACTCACGGGCAATTGAAATAGCTTTTATTCTATTTTCGGTTGATGTCGCTAACTTTTGAGATTTATCATTTATATTATATAATCAAATTATTCAAATAACAATTATAACCAATGCTATGACTGCTTCAATAATAGTTGTTCAAGATTTAGAATATTTCATAATAAAAAAAATTATATATTTTGTTTATTTTATAATAAACTTTATTTTTTCAAAATTTTTTTATAATAAAGTTAATTCAATTATTTATTAATTATTTTTATGTTTTCTATCCATGATGAAATTGCTTTAAAAAATTTTTTAAAAGAAAATAAATATCCTCCTTTTAGATACTGACAAATTGAAAATGCAATTTACAAAAATTATATAACAAATTTTGATGATATACAAACTATACCAAAAGATTTAAGAGAAAAATTAAATGAAAATTTCTTTTATTATTCATTAAATGTAGATCATGTAGTTACATCAGATAACTGACAAACTACTAAAATATTATTTAAAACAAATGACTGATTATTTATTGAAAGTGTTATAATGAGACATTTAACATGAAGAAATACATTATGTGTTTCTAGTCAAGCAGGTTGTCCTATGGCTTGTACTTTTTGTGCTACATGAAAACTATGACTTCAAAGAAATTTAGAATTTTATGAAATTGTAGAACAAGTTTATTATGCTTCAAAGCTTTTAAATGATGATCAATTAGTTCTTAGAAATGTAGTATATATGTGAATGTGAGAACCATTTTTAAATTATGATAATGTAAAAAAATCAATTGAAATAATTTGTGAGCAAAAGAAACTTAATCTAGCAAATAGGAGAGTAACTGTTTCAACTTGTTGAATAGTTCCATGAATAAAAAGATTTTGAGATGATTTTCCACAAACAAGTTTAGCTATAAGTTTACATGCACCAAATGATGAAATCAGAAAATGAATTATGCCAGTAGATCACACATATTCAATTGAAAAACTAATGGAAACATTAGATGAGTATGTTAAAAAAACAAACAAAAAAGTATTTTATGAATATATAATGATAAATTGAGTAAATGATAATATAGTATTAGCAAAACAGTTATGAGAGCTTTTAAAAGGGAAGTTAGCTCATGTAAATTTTATCCCTTATAATGCTTGAGAATGAACAGGTTGAACTTATAAACCAACACCTAGATTTATTATTGAAAAATTTCAAGATATACTTGAAAAATATTGAGTAGTGTCAACAATTAGAGCCACAATGTGAGATGATATTGATGCAGCTTGTTGACAATTAGCAACTAAAAAGAGCTAGTTTAAAGTAAAAAAACAGATTTAAATCTAATTATTTTTTTATTATTTTATTTTTTTTCTTTTTTAACTTTCAAAAAAGCATTATATTATCGTCTTTTTATCTAAAATAACTTTACTTTTAACTTAAAAAAAGTATAAATTGTTAAATTTATTTTTTTATTAATTAATCGGGTATATGAAAAAAATTGTTTTAAGATTATTTATTACTTTATTTTTATCTTTATTAGCATTTGTTTATACTTTTCCATGGGCAAATTATAATATTCAAGTGCCTTTTTCTTGAAAAGATTATAAATTATGACTTGATTTACAATGATGAATTGAACTTGATTACAAAGTTGATTTAGAAGAAGCAAAAACTGCTCCAGACTATGATAAAACAAAAGAAAAATCAATTATAGAATGACTTAAATCAATAATTGATAAAAGAGTTGAAGCTTTACATATCAATGATTCTGTAATAACATCATCAAGCTATGCTTGAGAACAACATATAATTGTTCAAATTCCTTTAAAATGAAATAGTGATTTTGAAAACTCAGAAAATATTAAAAAAGCTAAAGATGCTATATGAAAAGTTGTAAAAATTGAATTTAAAGAAAGAAGAACTCAAATTACAGATGCAGATAAAAAAGAAAGAAAAGATATAGCAAGAAAAGTAATAGCTGAATTAAAAACTACACAAGACTGATTTACTCCAACAGCTCAAAAATATAAAGATACTTATGAAAATGTTGATATTTGAACTTTATCATGAACTATAGATGAGTTAAATTCATATTTTACGCTTGATTATACAAAAATTCAACCATGAGTTTTTGATGATATAATTTCATGAACATGAAAAACTCAAATTTCACTTGAAAACTGAAGTTTACAAGAAAAAAAATGAGAGGAAGGATATTATGTTCTTGATTATTTATGAGAAACAAAAACAAATTCATGAAGTACTTATGCATTTAATTATGTATTTTTAACAAAAAGTCCAAGTGAATGGATGCCAGCAAAAGATAAACAATGAAGAATTTTAAATGATAAATATTTTGTAAAATCATCTGTTCAGTATAATCAAGCATTTCAACCAATGGTAGAATTAACATTTAACAATGATTGAGCAGAAATATTTTGAGAACTTACAACTAGACTTAAATGACAACAAATTGCAATTTTTGTTTGATGACATATGCTTACTGCTCCAAATGTAAATGAAGCAATTCTTACTTGAAAGGCTGTAATAACTTGAAATTATACTCCAGAAGAAGCAAATGCTTTGTCACAGGATATAAATACTTGAGTAGTTCCTGCTCCAATATACTTAACATCTGAAAGAACAATTGATTCAAGACTTTGATTTAAATCATTAGAAAAATTAGTTACAGCTTGAATAATATGATTTATAGCTATTACTTTTTTCTTAATTATTATTTATAGACTTAGCTGACTTATGGCTTCATTAGCACTATTTATATATGTAATTTTGCTGTTATTTATTGTAAAATCTACTTGAACTGTATTAACTCTTGCTTCAATTGCATGACTTATACTTTCAGTTGGTATGGCTATAGATGCAAATATCCTTATATTTGAAAGAACTAAAGATGAATTAAGAAATTGAAGAAAATTAGATGAATCATTGAGTATTTGATTTAAAAAATCATTTTCTGCAATTCTTGATACACACTTAACATGACTTTTAACAGCTTTAATACTTTTTATTTTTGGTATAAATTTAATTAAATGATTTTGATTAATGCTTTTAATCTGATTAGTTGTAAGTTTATTTACAGTTCTTTACATAAGTAAACTATTTATAGTTGCCATATCAAAAGCAAAAGTTAAACAAAAAAGTTTTATTGGTAAGGTTTAATTCCTAATTTATAAATTATGAATTTAGATTTAAAATATGATTATATTGATTCAAGTTGAAATATTTTAATTTCAAGTTTAGCTGATTTGTTAAAAAAATCTGAAAAAACAATATTATATTTCTACCCAAAAGATAACACTCCATGATGTAGTATTGAAGCAAAGGACTTCACATGCCTAAAATGAGAATTTCAAAAGTTATGAATTCAAATTATTTGAATCTCAAAAGATAATATTGAAAGTCATAAAAAATTTAAAAATGATTTATCTTTATGATTAGATTTAATTTCTGATCCAAATTTAATTTTACATAAAGAATTATGAGTATATTGAGAAAAAAATAATTATTGAAAGATAGTTATGTGAGTAATTAGAAGTACATTCTTATTTGATAATAAATGAAATTTAATAAAAGAATGGAGAAATGTAAAAGCAACTTGACATGCACAAAAAATACTTGCAGAATTACAAAAATAGAGACTATTATAAAATAGTCTCTATTTTTGTCAAAGATTTTTTTTAATATTAACTTTTAAAATTAAAAAATCAGCTATAATTAATTAATAACTTTAAAAATACTTTAAAATTATGAGAAAAGAAAAAATTCAGTTAACTTATTTTATAAGTTGTGTAATAATAGTTATTATGTTGTTTGTATTGTTTTCTTTATTTAAGACAGATAATAAAAATAATATTAATCAAAAAATAACAGAGCAGAATAATGAAAATCAAATTAAATTAGAAGAAAATTCAAATACATGATTTATCAAGGAAGAAGAACTTCATAATGAGAAAGAAGAAGAAATAGAAAAACAAATAGAGATTACAAATACAATAAATTTATCATGAAAATCGTGAGATAATGATTTATGTACAAATATAGAAAATTTAGATAAAAAAAATGAGTGTTTAAATAATTCATATGCGACAAATGCTAGTAAAGAAAATAATATAGTCTATTGTAAGAAAATTACAGATTCAGCTTGGAAAAATAGATGTATAGATGATTTGTATTTTAAAGATGCTATTTCAAAAAATGATAAATCTATTTGTGAAAAAATATTAAATAATGAATTGAAATACAATTGTATATCAACTATAATTTTTACAACAATAAATGATTCAAGTTATAAATGATGAATTGAAATATGTAATCAGTTAAAAGATTCAGATAAAACTAATTGTGAAAGTAAATTTTATGTTACAAGTGATGTTGAATTATTAAAAGCAGCCATATCTTTAAATGACATTAGTAAATGTAAAAAGATTGTAACTACTAACTTAAAAAATAAGTGTAATGATGTTATAAATTTAAAGACAGCAATTTCAACAAAAAATATATCAAATTGTGAATTAATAATTGATTCTAGTTTCAAACAACAATGTTCAGATACATTAACAAAAATATTAAATAACTAAAAATTTATGAGGAAATTATTGTTATTAATACTATTTATTATTATTGGTATAAATACATCTTTTGCTTGAGATTTTATATTAACCTGATCAACAATACAACAAAGTGGTTGAAAAATAGTTTTACCAAATGATGCTAGTTGAGTTTATATAAATAATGATAACTATTTAAATAATAGTACTTCTGATTTAGATATAAAATGAAATTTTTGGTATTCTGACTTATCAACAGTATCAAATCAAACTTTATGATGGTCAACTTTCGATATATGATCTGTTCCTTGAGTTCAAAAAGTAGCACTTAAAAATAATTTAGATTGAACTTTTACTTTTACTTGATTTGCATGGTCAAATGCTTGATGATGGATTTACTTTTGAGATACGTGAGTTTCAAACTGAAAAGTTATTTATACTCTTAGTACATGATTAATTAGTGGTTGTGCTTGGAGTCAAAATTTATGATGGATGTGTATAGAATCATCACTTAGTATGGATTCATCAGCTCCAAATTTAACAAATATTCTTAAACCAACTGCTACTAACCACCAAAAACAATATACTTTAAGTGAATTATCTAATGTTAAAATAGAAAATTGGGATTCCACAGCTATGACCACATATAATAATGTAACGACTTTTATTCACGATATGAGAAAATCAAAGAATTATTATATTGAAGCTACAGATATGTATTGAAATACTTCAACTTGATATATTCAAGTAGTTGCATGAGTTCCAAATGAAACTTTAAGTCCATATAACATATGATGAACTGCTATTCCAACTATTTACTGATGAAGTTTATGAAATAATAAAATATGAGATTGATATGATAATCATAGTATTAATATTAAATTAAGAGATACATATGGTAATCCTGTAATTCCTGCATCATGAATAAAGAATATAGAATTAACTTTATGATTTGATAATAATTTGGATAAAGAACAAATATGAATTAATGATTTAGATTTATGAGATGCTATAAATTTCTTAAATAATGACTTTGTTTGATTAATATCATGAATTTGAAATACAGAATGAACTTCTACAAATAAATTTGATTGAAATTATGATGTTGATATAACTTCGTTTGCTCCTTCTACTGCTTGATATAGTTATACAACTATTAATAATGATATAAAAGTAAATAAGTTAATTGTACTTGTTACTGCACTAAACTGAAATACTTGAGTTTGAGAATATAATGCTAATATGACTTGAATAAAGTATACTAGTGCTTTTAAATTTATTCCAACTGTAAAACTTAATAGTATTTTAAATTCAGATAATTGAAATATATCAAGAGATAATGAAACTTCGTTTACCTGAGAAATAATTGCAAATAAATTAAATACTTTAACTATTCAAAATTTAAAATTATCTCATATTCTTGATACTTATACATGATGAACTTATAAAAATAATATTATAAATTTCCAAAATATACTATGATCTAGTATATATTGTATTTGATACTATACTTGAACTTGATACTATTCAAGTAATTCAGAATGTGATAGACTTGCTCCAAATAAATCATCAAATCTAATTAAAACTCTATGAAATATATCATCAAATATAACTTTTAATGATACTTTTAAATCAACACCAAGATTAGTTACTTCATGATTAGATAAATTTGATACTAAGTATTCATCAGAAATATCTTATACACTTTGATGAAATTATATAAAATATCCTTCAATTAATTATCTGTTTTCTTCAAGTATTACTAACAATGAGATAAAAGTTGCTTGATTAGTAAATAAAAATAACAATAATTTTTCTGTTATTCAGGATTCAAGTATAAATTATATATGAACTCTTAATAAAACAGATATTTTTGCAATGATCCATAAAAATGTTGCTATTTACCAAAAATCATGAACTTGAGCTAATTGAATTAAATATGTAAAATGAGATTTTACTTTAAATTCTTGGCCATCATGAATTGATACAATTATTGTTGATTGATGAGATTTAATTGTAAATACTGATATATCAAAAGTTACATGAAGTATAAAAATATTAATTACATTAAAAGATGCTAATTGAACTAAATGAAATATATGGATAAAAAATTGAGTTCAAAAAGTTTATGCAGCTTTAATTGCTGATAGGGCAGTATTATCTTGAGATTGAACAATATATTATTCTGATTCAAAATCTGCAAATAACCAATTATTTGTAAAATGAAGTGTAATATCTTACAACACAATTTGATGATCTAGTACTACACCAAGCTCTTGTCCTTATTATGTTACATCAACTTGTGATTTACAAACATCAAAAAGATATGACTTTAATCATTTTAGATCATATATAAAATGAGTTTCATGAAATCCTGTTCCATGAATAACAATGTTTCCATGATATGATATAGCACCAATGATTATAGAGTATGATAGTGATATACAAAAAAATCCTCCATCAATTTTAAATATTAATTAATTTTTATGAAAGTATTCTTGAAAACTATATTTAGAACTACATCAATATATATTATATCTTTTGTTTTAGCAATTTGACTTCTAACAACATTTGCCTTAACTTTTCCAACATGAATTCCAAGTTGAGAAACTCCCTCTTGAGTATTTATGAATTATTTTAATAAAATTCTTGTAAATACTTGAGTTACCACAGATTGAACAGTAAAAATGACTGAAAAAGTTATTAATCAAGATTGTTGAACTTGAAAACTCCTTCAATGATTTGATTGAAGTTGAAATATTATTTGTATTTCTTCAACCTTTAATTTTACTTCAAATTATCCTTGATGTAATAATAATGATATAGAATTATCTAATTGATTAGTATGGGCTGCTTGTAATGTATGATCTAGTGTTAGTTGAACTTGAGTATCAAGTTATTGAGATTTATTTCAATGGTGAAGAAATACTCCTTTTTCAAGTACATGAGTTATATCAACTACAAGTTGACCACTTACTTATACTGCAGCATTATTGACTACAAATTTTATAACATGACAACCTTCTTGAAATTATGATTGGTTAACTCCACAAAATGATAATTTATGGTGATGAACTTGAACAACAGAATCATTATGAACATATTTAACAGTAAGTTCTGCTAATCAATCTTTGATGCAATGACCTTGTGCTAATTGATATCATGTACCAACAATAAAAGAATGGTGTGATTCAATTGTTACAATTAACCCTGCTATTGTTTGTACTTTATGATCTTGACAAACTGATACTCTTGTTGCATCTACATTAAAATTACCGTTTCAATGATATCGTCTAAGTACTAATTGAGTTAATCAATTTTATTGAGTTCAATGAGCATACTATTCATCATCGCCAATATCATGAACAGAATGAAGAGTAATTGCATTTTGAAGTTGAGTCTTAAATCCACTTTGGTTACATCGTGCAAATGCAGCATCTATACGTTGTTTAAGAAATAACTAGATATTAAATAATTAAAAATACTATATGAAATTAAAAAAAATATTTTCAAAGATTTCTTTACATTTACTAGCTTTTACTATAGCTTGTTGAGTAATTACTGTATTTGCTATTACTATGCCTACTTTAATACCACCATGAGAATCAAATGTTGATTGATATTATAAAGAATATTTTAATAAAATACTTGTTAACTCAAATATTTCAACAACTGATTGAATAGTAAAAAAATCATCAACATTAATTAATCAAGATTGTTGAAGTTGAAATTTATTACAATGATTTACAAGCACTTGAAATAAAATATGCATAGCAACGCCAGTCTCTCAATCTACATATCCATGATGTGACTCTAAAGATATTGTTTTATCAAATTGACAAATTTGGGCTTCTTGTAATATATGATCTAGTATAGCTTGAACTTGAACATCTAGTTATTGAGATTTATTTCAATGGTGACGTAACATATCTTTTCCAATAAGTTGAGCTATAACTACAGTTACTTGACCACTTACTGCAGCAGCAGCAGCTTCAACAGTAAACTATATTATTAATTGAAATGCTCCAAATGATTGGTTAACTCCAAAGAATGACAATTTATGGTGATGAAGTTGAACAACTGAATTGGTTTGAACTTATCAATCTGTATCATCATCTAACCAAGTATTAATGCAATGACCATGTAAATCATGATATCATGTACCTACTTTAAAAGAATGGTGTGATGCAATAACTACAATTAATCCTTCATTAGCATGTAATACTTCTTCATTTCAAAATGATACTTTAGTTGCAAGTACTTTAAAAATATCATTAGCTTGATCTCGTGATGCAAATCCATGACAATCAAATGCAACTATATGATTTTTAGGTGGATATTTAACATCAACTCCATATATAAATTATGGTAGATTTATCCTTTTTAGTTCATCACAAATTATAACACTTACAAATACTTGATACCGTGCATGATGAACATCAGTTCGTTGTCTTAAAAATCCTTAACTATAAACTTTATGAAAAATTTTCTAAAAATAATAATTAAATATTTAATTTTAATATCTTTTGCAATTTGAATTATATCAGCATTTGCAATTACTTTTCCTACTTGAACTCCTAGTTGAGAAACAAGCTGATGACTTTTTAAATATTATATTAACAAAATATTAGTTAATACTAATTTATCAACAACAGATTGAACTGTAAAAAAGGCAAATTTATTAGTTAACTCAATTTCTGATTGTTGATCATGAAGTGCACTACAATGATTTGATTGAAGCTGAAATATAATTTGTGAGTCATATTTGCCAGTAACTTATACGCTATCATGATCTTTTTGAGCAAACTGATGATGAGCAATTATTAGTGCGTGTTGAAAATCTATAGTAGCTGCAGCAAATTGAAATTTTTTAATTAGTAGTATACTAAAATGAACAGATTGTAATAATGTAATCGCAACAAAAACAAACTATACTTGTAATACAACAGTTAACTGACCATCAAGTATAAATAGTGATATTACTAATGTTGCTTGAAATTGTACACAAAATACTCAAGTCGCTAATTGTACTTGATTACCATTAAATGCAAGCTGGAATACTGTAAATAGTATAACTCAAACATGGAATTGAAGCGTATGGACTCCAACTTCAGTGTGAGTATATGATACTACATCAAGTACAACTTTATGTCATTTTATTTGTAACTCATGATATACATGGAATTGAAGTAGTTGTAACCCTATTGTAGTATGAAATTTCAATTTTACTGTAAAAATGTGACAAGCATGATATGGTAACTGAGATAATACTATGAAATTTAATTTAGATGTTAATTGAAATTATTCTATTGATTGGTGAAATTGAAACATACAAAATTATACATCAACATGAACTATATCAAATACCTATGCTTCGGCATGAACATATCAAATAAAAATTACTTGAGATATTAAACATTTTTTTACTTACTTCTCAGTTTGGCCGCCTAGTCAATATGCCTGAAAGATTATTTCTATAGACAATTGGAATAATATAAAATGGACAAATATGAATCAAATGTTTTATTGGGCAGACAATTTATTAAGTATTCCAACAACTTCGCCTGACTTATCTAATGTTCTTGATATGAGATATATGTTTTATATGACAAGAAAATTTAACCAACCAATATGATCTTGGAATACTTCTAATGTTACTAATATGGCATACTTATTTATGCTTAATGATCTTTTTAATCAACCAATATGAACATGGAATACATCTAATGTACAAAATATGAGTTATATGTTTTATTGTTCAAAGAACTTTAATCAACCAATATGAACATGGAATACATCTAATGTTACTGATATGACATTAATGTTTGGTTGTGCTAATAATTTTAATCAACCTATAGGTTCATGGAATACTTCTAAAGTTACTTCTATGGATAATATGTTTTGAGAAGCAACTCAATTTAACCAGCCTATATGATCTTGGGATACTTCCAATGTCACTAATATGAACTGAATGTTTAGTCGTGCAATAAACTTTAATCAAGATATTTCGCTATGGAATACATCTAAAGTTATTTATATGTGATCAATGTTTCAGTATACAGAAAATTTTAACCAGCCAATATGAACTTGGAATACTTCAAAAGTTACAGATATGTATAGAATGTTTTATAATGCTCAAGTATTTAATAAAAATATTAACTCTTGGTGCGTTACAAATTTCTCAACTAAGCCAACAGAATTTGATACATCAACATCTGCTTCATGGACAACAGCCATGAAACCAATTTGGGGAACATGTCCTTAATAACTTTTTCTATATAACTATGAAAATTTTTCTAAAAATAATAATTAAATATTTAATTTTAATATCTCTTGCAATTTGAATCATATCAGCATTTGCAATTACTTTTCCTACTTGAACTCCTAGTTGAGAAACAAGCTGATGACTTTTTAAATATTATATTAACAAAATATTAGTTAATACTAATTTATCAACAACAGATTGAACTGTAAAAAAGGCAAATTTATTAGTTAATAATAATTCAGACTGTGGCAGTTGAAAATACTTGCAATGATTTGATTGAAGTTGAAATATTATTTGTGTCACTCCATCTTGATTAAAAGACTGTTATTTACTTGCTGATTTTTTAGTAGGTGATAGTTGAATTTTTAAGTTTTGTCCTACATCTAAATCTTCAGCTAAAATTATTAATAAAGCAACTTTAAGTGAACCAATACTTCCATATAATAATGGTAGTTCAACACTTATATCAGGAGATTATTTCTATAATTGTACCCCACATTGTTCATCTTTAAGTATGTCAGGAGCAACAGCATATATGGATGATGGTGGTTGATGGTTTGTTGGTAGTTGATTTGGTTTTTACAATAATATGCTTTGAAGAACATTGCATAATTGGGAATGGGAAGCTGTTTGTTGGTTTAATATAAATTCTACTACACTAGAATTAAATTATAATTCATATGAATGAAATATTACATGAATAAATTCATCAAACAGTAAATCTTGGTGTGAATCATTATTAACAAAAGTATATTGGTAATTTAATTATTTCTAAATATTAACTAGTTTATTGTCTTTATCCTATACCTTAAATCATCAACATTTCCTGCTCATTGTAATATAATTACTGATGAAGTAGGATTTTTTTTATCATAATCTAAAATTATATCTAAAGTATTTTCAAGACCTTTTCAATCTAATTTATCAGAATGATTTATAAAACTAACAAGTTTTTCACTATTAATCTTTTTTTTATCTTCTTCAGTATCTCTTGATTCATAAATATCTGGAATTATAAGTTTATCAACATACTTAAAACAATTTTTAAAATCTTCAAGTAATTCCAATGTTCTATTATATTGATGTGGCTGAAATATACACACAATCTTTTTTTGTGAATATTTTTCTTTTATAGCTTTTGTGTTAAGTAAAATCTCAGTAGGATGATGTCAGTAATCACTCATTAAAATATTTCAATTTAAAGTCATTCAAATTATTTCACTTCTTCTCCATATTCAATTATAATTTTTTAAACTTTTAGTTATTTCACTATCATCTAAGTTAAGCACTTTTCATACTACATATGCTATTTTTGCATCATAAAGTATATGTTCTCAAGGAACATTTAATTCAATATTTGGAAAATTATAATCTTTAGTTATTCAATTAATATTTTTAATTTTATATTTTTTATTTTCTACTATAACATAATTTATATCATTTCTTAATCATAATAATTTCATTGAATTTATACAATTTCAATTCAATATGACATATCATCATGGAATAATATTTTCAAGATAATTTTTAAAAGCACTTAAGTAATCATCTAAATCTTTATAATAATCAAGATGATCTAATTCTATGTTTGTAATAACTCATATAAATGGTTTATATTTCAAAAAACTTCTTTTATACTCGCATGCTTCTAATGCAAAATATTTACTATTAGAAAAATAAGAGTTTTTATTTCAAAATTCTTTCAATATACTTCAAACAACACTATTAACTCAAATATTTGAATTTTTTAATACAATACTGATTAAACTTGTAGTTGTAGATTTTCAATGAGTTCAAGCAATAGTTATAAGTTGTTTTTTATTTGCAATTTCAGCAAGAGCAGTAGGGTATGATATAACATTTAAATTAAGTTCTCTTGATTTTTCTAATTCACTTTGTGAATTTGGAATTGCTTCAGTATAAACAACTAAATCAAATTTATTATCTATAAATTCTGGTCTTTCTCATATAAATATATCAATTCATTCATCTCTTAGCTTATGAATTAGTTCACTATCTGTTTTATCACTTCAAAAAACCTGGTATCAATTTTCATTATAATACCTTGCAATTGCAGAAACTCAGATTCATCATATTCATATTACATAAATTTTTTTCATATTTAATTTTCAATTACTTCAGTTAAATTATCAGTATTTTTAACGATTCATTTATCAATCTCAAATCTTTTCATCAGCAAAAAATAAAATATTAATCAAAAAATATAAAATAAAGTATCTTTAAGAGTAGCTATTATATTTTTAAAAAATCAAATAATCATAGATCAGTTTGTTGGAGTCAAAGAAGAAATTAAAACATTTACTTTTTCTTGAATATTATCAGTATTTTTATTTATATAAACATCATAAATAAAATTATAAATTGCATCTGTATTAAACGAAGAAAGATTTATAAATTTTGAAATTATAAATCAAATTATCCAAAAAATTATAACAAATCATAAAATATTTAAAAAAATAGTTCATAAATTATTTTTTGTTAAATTAATTGAATTTTTAAAGCTATTTTCTGAATAATCATTATTGGTAATAGCATAGAAAAGAGAAAAATAAGCTCTTAATCATCTAAATATAGAGAAATAAATAAAAATAAATAATGATAATACAATAATAATTAATCAAATAACAGAATCTGCAAATATAACAAGTAATCAAACAATTAATAATACAGATGGAATTAATGCAATATATTTAAAAATATACCAATAAGTATTAAATATCTTCCAAATTGACAAAAATCAATATTTTAAATTCAAGCTTTTATTAATAATTTCTCATTTATAAGAATCACTTATATTTTTTATCAATGAAATATAAAAAGGAATTTTCAAAACCATAACGCTAAATGTTATAAATCAGTAAATGACTGCAAAATATCACATATTTATATATGAGTTTGAATCAAATCAAATACTTTTATCAACATTTGCAAATTTCATAGCTATAGAAAAAATCAAATTTCAAACAAATGAAAGGGAAATTGAAGCAATTAATGCAAATATTAAGTAATATAACACTATTCATAAAAAATCCTTTTTAATTAATAAAAAAGATTGTTTAAATCTTTCTGTAAATGTTAGTCATGGAATAATCATAAGTTTTAATTAAAAAATAATTAGTTTACAGTTTTTCTAACAATAAGTTATATACATTAGGAAAGATTTCTATCTCTAAAGAAATTAATTCGTCTTTTGTAAATTTTGATAAAACCCAATCTGATACATCAAAATTTGAGTTTAATCAAATTCATACTTTTATTCTACTAAAATTATCTCAAAAATGATTTATTATACTTTTGATTCAATTATGTCATCAAGAGCTTCAAGAATCTCTAAATCTTATTTTTCAAAAATCCATACTCATATCATCATAAATAACAATTATATCACTTACATCAATCTTATAAAAATCAACTATTTTTCTTAATGAATCTCAAGAAAGATTCATAAAAGTATTAGGTTTTAAAAGTATAATTTTCTCAGAGTTTAAAATTCAATTTGATAAAAATCATTTAAATTTAATTTCTTCTTTAAAATTTGTCAAATTATTGTTCTTATTTAAAGAAACTAACCAATCTAAAAATAAAAAACCTAAGTTATGTCTTGTTTTTTCATATTCAATTCAAGGATTTCAAAGTCAAACAATAAGTTTCATAAATAATAAATAATTTAAATTTTAAATAAAAATAAGCTAAACTTTATAAGTTTAGCTTATTTTATATCTTTTATTATTTTATTCAAATAAATCTTTTGATACATCTATTTTTTCTACTAGATTTTTAGCTTTTTGCTCTCAAGTAATTACAATTTTTTTATCCATTTTAAGTTTCTTTTCATTTAACTTTTCAGTATAATTAAATTTACTTAAAAGATATTTTATTGAATTAATTCTTGCTTTTTTCTTATCATCGCTTCTTATAACTATCCAAGGACAATCTCTTGTATGTGTTTTTGTAAAATTTTTATATTCTGCAAGAGTATATTTATCCCATAATTTTTGACTAAATTGATCTATAGGAGATAATTTAAATTGTTTTAAAGGATTTCTTTTTCTTTCATCAAATCTTTTAGCTTGTTCTTCTTTTGAAACTGAAAAATAAAATTTAATAAGTTTAATTCAAGAATCAACTAACATTTTTTCAAATTTTGGTACATCATCAAGAAATTGTTCATAGTCTTTTTTTGTTACAAATCACATAACAGGCTCAACTCATCATCTATTATACCAACTTCTATCAAAAAAAACCATTTCTCCTGCACTTGGCAAATTTGATACATATCTTTGAAAATACCATTGAGTTTTTTCTTTCTCATTTGGTTTTTCAAGAGCAACAATTCTTGCTCATCTAGGATTTAAGTATTCAGTAAATCTTTTTATTGTTCATCATTTTCCTGCTGCATCTCTTCATTCAAATATAATTAAAACTTTCTCTCATGTATCTTTTACATATTTTTGTAGCTTAACAAGTTCTAATTGAAGTTTAATTATTTCTTTTTCATATTCTATATTATCTTTTTTTACACATACATGTGAATATTCTTTTTTCTTCTCTTTAGTTAAACTTGGACAATGTTTGTACTTTTCTTCTATATTTTTTACTACATCAATTAATTCTACTTTTTGTTCTTTTTCTTTTTCTGAAATAAAATTTTCTGCATCGTCAAGTAAATCATCAAGTTTTTTAAATTCTTTCTTTGCTTTTTTATCAATTTTCTTTTTATTTTTTTCAATTAATTCATGAGTTTTATTAACAAGAACTTTTAATTCATCTATTTCATTTCTTTGCTTTAAATCATTTATAAAACTTATTAATTCAGCTATTAAATATTTTATTGATTCTTCGTCTATTTTTCTTAGATTGTTAAAAATTTCATAAAAAATTGATGGCATATGTAAAAAATTAAACAAATAATAATATTTAATTAATTTAGTTAAATAACTTATTAATATATAACATTAAATCATATGTTTTTGTAAATGTCAAGAAAATGAATAATATTTTTTTTAAAAAAGTCTATTTTCTTTAAATAGACTTTTATTTCATATATTTATTATGTATTTCTTTTAGCTTTGGATTGGTAACATGTGTATAAACCTGAGTTGTATTTATACTAGCATGTCATAGCATTTCTTGTATACTTCTTAAATCAGCTCAAGCATTTAAAAGTGTTGTAGCAAAACTATGCCTAAGTGTATGTGCTGAGATATCTTTAAGTATAAATGCCTTAATAGCATATCTTTTAATAGAATTAGTTATAAAAAATCTTGATAATCTGAGACTTTCACTATCAATATTTTTTATATCATCTTTTGAGAAATTATGTCTTATAAAAAGAGGGGAATATGTATCTTGTCTTTTACTTAAATAATTTTTGATTAAATTACAAGCAATATCAGTAAGATAAACAACTCTAAGTTTTCTTCATTTTCATCTTACTGCAAATTCTTTTGTTTCAAGATTTATATCATTTTTATTAAGTGCAGTTAGCTCAGAGATTCTCAGTCATGTTGAATAAATACATTCCATAATTGCTAAATCTCTAGCTCAAACAATTGTGCTTATATCAGGAGCTTTAAATAATCTAATTAACTCTTCTTCAGTAAGGAATTCAACTCTTCTAGTTTCTTGTTTTATCAAATCAATTGAAGTAGGGGAAAGTGTCTTTATTCAAGTCTTTTCAAGATATTTCAAAAAACTTCTCAAAGTTATCATATATGCATTTGCAGTTTTTATTGAAATTTGCTTTCAAGCTTTTTTATGTATATATGTTCTAAATCATTCAGCTAAATCTAAATCTATTTTTTCAACATCAAAATTATCTAAATTTGTTGATTTCTGTTTTAAATACTCAGAAAAATACCTAAGATGTCTGTCATATTGTTCAACTGTCTTTGGAGATTTGTTTTTTATAACTTCTAACCAATTTAAAAATTTTTCGTAAGCTAGAGGAAATTTCATAACTATTATTTAAATTATTATCTCAGGATCTCATGATGTTACTAAAATTGTATGTTCAAACTGACATCATAAACTTCAATCAGCAATATAAATTTCCCATCATCATTTATCTTTTATTTTTCAACTTGAAAATCATACAATTGGCTCAATAGCTAAAAGCATTCCTTCCTTTAACTTTTCTCAAGTTCAAGGTTTACCATAATTATATATATATGGTTTTTCATGTAATTTATATCAAATTCAATGTCATGTAAGATCTCTAACAATATAAAATCAATTTCATTCAACATGTTTTTGTATTGCATTTCAAATATCTCAAACTCTATTTCAAACTCTACATTGTTCAATTCATTTATATAAAGCTTGTTTATTAATTTCTAAAAACTTTTCTATTTCTGGATTTTTTGGTCAATCTCAAACAATCATAGTAAAAGCAGCATCAGTATTTATTGCAATGTTTTTGTCTTTAACTCAAAAATCAAATTTAACAACATCTCATTCCATAAAAATCATATCTTTTTTTGGAACTCAATGAACAACAACATTATTTATACTTATACAAATATTTGCTGGAAATCAATAAACTCATTTAAATCATGGTAGAACTCAATTTTGTTCACAAATTTTTTCACATAATTTATCTATTTCATATGCTGATACTCATGGCTTAACAATATTTTTAATTTCATCAAAAACCATTTTATGAACTTTTGCATTTTTTCTTAACTGTTCGAGTTCCTTTTTATTTATAATCATTTTTATATTTTAAATATTATTATGGTTTATAATCAGTACAATTTCATCATTTATTTATACATTGAGCATTACAAGCATTTTGAGAATTCTGAATAGTACTATTTAAGGTTTCAGCAATTCTTGATAAACTTATATGTAATTCAACTACTTCATCAACAATCTTTTCATCAACAGTTGTTTCTTGTCATGCATAATTTAAATTTTCAGCATACAACTTTTGCATTGTCTCAAACATAGCTTTAGTATCATCTTTTTTTGAAACTTCAGCATTTACAACTTCATTTGAGACTCATCATTTTGTTGTATCAGTACTAAAAATTGCTCATATGCTATTTCAAACATCTGCAAGTCAAGTAACAAAGCTTCAAAATGATGAAATAAATTTTCATCAAGCATTTGCCATTGAATTAAAAGAATTTGCAAAAAAATTATTTCATAAAGAATATCATCAATTTTGGTTATACTTTTCTAAGTTGTTCATAATTACTTGAGCTTGATTAGCAGGAAGCCCTTGACGAGATAACTCTTTTCTTAAAAGATCTTTTTCAAGTTGTCTTTCTTCTTCTTTACTAACTTTTCAAGTAAGCAAATTCCATGCATCAATCCATTTTTTTGTTGCATCTTTCATATATTGAGAGTCAAGAGATATCTTTTCCATAGCTTTTGAAGCTCTATCCCAAAATCATCAATCACTTAAAGAACAATCTGATAAAGTACTTTTATTGTAATATTTTATAACCTCATCTCTAAAATTTGTAGGTACTAAAATAAATTTATTATCAGTTTGAGATGCATCTCAAAGTATACTTGATTCAAACAAAGAAATTACATTTTCAGTATTTTTTATAAGTTCTGTTATTACTTGCTGTCAATTTCAAGATAAACTACAATTTTCTACTCAAGAACAAGCATTTTTAACTAAGTTATTACTATATCATCTTCTAACAATTCTTTCTAAATAATTTTGTAAATTTCTTAATTCATTTTTTAACATAACTCTATCTCTCTTTACTTCATAAGGTACTTCATTTGTAATTTCTAATGTTGTAAATTCAAAACTAGAGTAATATCAATCAAAATCAATTATTGTATTCATTGACCTTATAAAATCTTGTTCAACTTTTAAAAGTGTAGAATTATCTTTTCAACTTGAAGCTAAATCTTTGGTTACATTATTAACAACTTTTCTTAAATTTGAAATATAATCATTCAAAACTTGTGCTGGAGAATCCTTGATAGAACATTCAGCAAAAGTATTTTGAATCATTAATATTAAAAAGAAAAATGTAATAAATATTTTTTTCATGTAATTGTTTTAAGTCTTATTTTTAATTTTGCTTATTTATTATCCGGTTGGTTTTTTATCCATCTTTATAACCTGAGTTCTAGTTCAATTAACATAATTTTCAAAAGCTTTTGTAAAAATTTGTAATTCAACAAACATATCATAGAATGCATTTAAATCTCATTTTTTAACTAATTCATTTGAAATATTTTCTATCTTTATATTATTTTCTTCTTGCTTTTGTATCATAGTTTTATATTGATTACATTTTGCCTCAGCTTCAGCTACAGTAAGATTTCAACTATCTTGAGTACATTTTAATTCTTCAATAACTTTTTTTAAGTTTTGCATACTATTTGCATTTTTATAATCAAGTCATGAATTTTTATAATATTCATATGCAAGATTTTCCCGCCACAATGGTGAATTTTTATCAATTGTATCTTCTTGTTTTTCCTTTTTGTCAACATTTAATATTGGTGGAGATTTCTTATATATAATAAAATTTAAGTTAAAAATACTTGGTAAATTCAAATTTTTTAATGATAATTCCCAATCATTTATTGACATCTTTTTTTGAAGCATTGATGTATTTGTAAACTTATGAATATGATCATTTGATTTAGCCAAAATTGATTCTATAGAAATATTTTGTCATCATCATAACAATTTATGATTATACATAACAAAATCAATAACTATACAAAAAAAACTATCACATTTCCATATAGAATTGTCATTTACTTTACTATAATTAGAAAGCAGAGGAGTTAAAAATCAGGTATTAGATTGATTAAATAAGTTTAAATTTCATGAACTTGAAGTTCAAGATCATGTTAATCATCAAATAAGTCAACTAACTACATTACTATCCAGTCAACTATCATTTATAGTATCTGCACATACATATTGTCAAACTCAAACTCAAGTTCATGTAATTGCATTTGCAGATATAATTGGAGTTATAGTTCATCAAGTATATGGAATTAATTTTGTTGGAGCATATGGTAAATAGCTTGTTTTTCAATTAGTTCACAATCAATTCATTAAATTACTTAAAGGATTTCAATTATCATAACTTTCAACTCAAACATACTTATTTTCTGATGCAAATATAACAGTATTTATATCTTCCATATCCTTAATCAAATCAAATGGAGAATTGTTTACATCTCAATCACTATAAAGTCAAATCCTTGATACATTATAAGTTGTTTTTGCTTTTTCTTCAGCCTGTTTTTTTGTTTCATTATAAACTTCAGTTATAACTTTTTCAGTTCAAGTTATTAAAGAATTAGTTAAATTTCAATCAGATGTTTTACATTCCTTTTTAATTACTTTATTTAACTCTACCAAATCTCAATTTGCAATTTTTTCAACTTGATCTATAGAAATATCACCAATACAATTATTTCATGCAATATTATTAATTCTCTCACTAATTGTAGAATTTCATCAATTTGTCATTTCAAATTCATAGTTTTTTAATTCTAAATCATAAATTCATTTATCAATATTTTTATATAAATCAAGTCATAAATCTGAGTCTAAAAAAGCATTTGTTTTTGAAACAAATGAAAAATAAAAAACAAAAAATAAAAAGTAAAAAAATGAATATGAAAATTTAAATTTTCTCATTTATATTAGTAAAACAAATTATTAACATAATAATACAAAAATATAAAATTTTATCAAGTTTAATTGGATAAAATAAGTAATAAAAAAGACTAAGGAAATCCTTAATCATTTTTATTTTATTAATTATTTAAAAGTTATATAACAATAACTTCATCCTTCTCAACTTTTAACTCAAACAAATTAGTTTTTTTTGTATTATTTATAATCATTTCAGCAATCTTATCTTCTATACTGTTAATTATAAATCTTCTTACTTCTCTTGCTCAAAAATCTGGGTTATATACTTTTTTTGTAATAGCATTTAAAACTCTAGTATCATATATTAAATCTATACATTTAGTATTTAATCTAGCAACTAATTCTTCTAGTTGAAGCTTAACAATTTTTTTTATTTGTTCTTTATCAAGTGGATTAAAAACAACAATTTTATCAATTCTATTTATAAATTCAGGAGGGAAGTATTCTGATAAATTTCAAGTAATTCTTTCTTTTGCTTTTTCAAAATCTTTCATAACTTTTTCTTCATCACTATCACTTATATCAAAACCAATCATGCTAGCTTTTTCTTTGAATTCTTCTTGTCAAATATTGCTAGTTAAAACTATAATAGTATTTTTAAAATTAACTTTTCTTCATTTATTATCAGTTAAAACTCAATCTTCAAGTATTTGTAGAAGCAAATTATAAACTTCTAAATCTCATTTTTCAATCTCATCAAATAAAACTATACTATAAGGTTTTTTTCTAACTTTTTCAGTCAATAATCAACCTTCTTCATATCATACATATCAAGCTGAAGCTCAAATAAGCTTATTAGCACTTGTTTTATCACTATATTCACTCATATCTATTTTTATAAGACTTGTTTCATCTCAATAAAATTCTTTTGCAAGAGTTTTAACAAGCTCTGTTTTTCATACTCATGTAGGACCTAAAAACAAAAAGCTTCAAAGAGGTCTATTTGGGTTTCAAATTCAAGCTTTGCTTCTCATAATAGATTTAATAACTGAATCTAAAGCATCATCTTGTCAAATAATTTTTGATTTAAGTTTTTTTGGTAATGATTTCAATCTTTCTATCTCTTTTGAACTTAAATTATCAGTTGGAATTCAAGTTGCAATACTCAAAACTCTTTGAATATCTGAAGCTTCTACTTTTAGTCTCTTTTCTTTTGGAATACTAAATTTCCTTTTTAAACTTCATATTTTATCTTCAAAAGTTTTTTGTTCTTGTTTCAAAGTTGCAGCTTTTTTATATTGACTACTTATAACTGCTTGTTCAATTTTTTTCTGTAAATCAGCTATTTTTTCCTTTAACTTAACAATTTCTTCCTCATCTATGTTATACTTCATACTTTTTAAAGAACAAGCTTCATCAATTAAATCTATTGCTTTATCAGGTAAATATCTATCAGTAATATATCTCATTGAAAGATTTACTGATTCTTCAACAGCTTCTGGAGTAATATTTAAGTTATGATATTCTTCGAAAACATCTTTTAATCATGAAATAATTTGCAATGCAATTTCTTTATTTGGTTCAGCAATATTTATTTTTTGAAATCTTCTTTCTAATGCTGAATCTTTTTCAATATATTTTTGATATTCATTTAATGTTGTAGCTCATATAACTCTAATTTTTCACCTTCACATAGCTGGTTTCAATATATTTGAAGCATCTAGTGTTCATTCTCAAGATCAAGCTCATATAATAGTATGTATCTCATCAATAAATAAAATAATCTCATTTTCTACTTTTGAAGCTTCATCAATTATTTGTTTAATTCTTTGTTCAAATTCTCATCTGTATTTAGTTCATGCAACAAGTGATGACATATCAAGAGCTAAAACTCTTTTATCTTTCATAGAGAATGGAACATCTCACTTAGCTATTCTAGTTGCTAATCATTCTACAACTGCAGTTTTACCTACTCATGGTTCTCAAACAAGACATGGATTATTTTTTGTTTTTCTGTTAAGAATAGCAATAAGTCTTTCAATTTCATCTTCTCTTCATATAACTTTATCTATTTTTCAATCACGAGCTTCTTGTGTAAGATCAGTTGAAAAGAAATCAAGAGCAGGAGTTTGTGACTCTTTTTTCTCTTGTTTTCAAGGTTTATTGATATCAAATGGAGTTTGTAGTTCATCTAATCAGCCAAATAAATTTTCAGTAATTGCTCAAATAAGCTTATTCATTCAATCATCAACATTTCAATTTGTCATTGGTCATTTTGCATATCAATCAATACTTCATACTTTATTTAAGTCTTCTAAATTTTGTTCTAAGTCACTTGAATTTATTCATACATAATCTAAAAAACTTACAAGCCAAGAATCATTTCTTATTACTGAAATAAGTAAATCTTCTAAACTTGCTTTATCTTTTGAAAATGAAGCAGCAATTTTAACACTTCATAGAATAACGTCTTTAAATTTATTATTTAATCAACCATAAACTCATTTTCTAGTTTCAGGTTTTTCATTAAATAATCATTTATTTATTATTTCTAAAGCTAATTTCTCATTAATTCAATATAAATTAAAAAGTTCTTTAATTCATGCTTCTGAAGAATTTAAAACTTCTAAAAAAACATCTTCAACTCTTAAATCCTTAAGTCAAATTTCCTTAATCTTGTTTTCTGAATTTATTAATACTTTTTTATATCAATCTGAAAAATTATTGTAAACCATTATTGAAATGTTAAATTTTAAATTCTAAATTTTAAATAATTGTATATTTTGCTTAATATTTGTAAAATATACTTTTAAAAATATGTTAAAAAATACTTTGTATTAATATTTTTTTTAGTATAATAATAATACATTATTTCATTAAGTTTATAAAGTTTTTTATTACATTTTTATTTGCTAAAAATGTATTTTATTTTCTAATCATACAAATATGAAAAAATTATTATATTTAATAGCTTGATACTTAGCTTGAAATGCAGTATCTTCAATGTATGGAAGTAAAAAATGAAAAGACATAAAAAAAGATATGAAAAAGGCAGTTGAAGGGAAACATGACCCAAAAATGGTTTTACTTGATAATTTTATTGAAACTCATAAAAATTTTTTTACAGATTTAAAGTTAAAACTAGAATCAGAAGAAGCTAAAAATTTCTTTGAAGAAAAAAAAGAAGAAGTTTATGAATTAATAGAAAGATACAAAACAGATAGTGAATGATTAATTGAGGAATTAAAAGGGAAATGAAAAGAATACATAAAAGATACAACAAAAAAACTTGAAGATTTTTATAAAGAAAAAGAAGAAGAATGAAAAGAATTTTTAAGTTCTATCTGAAAAGAAGAAGAAATCGCAAAATTTAAAGAAAAACTTTCTCAAGTTTATACTGATTTAAAAGCTAAAATTAAAAAGAAAAACTAATAAAATATAACTAATAATTAATGATAACAATATTTTCAAAAGATTACTGTCCATATTGTGCAGCTGCAAAAGACTTACTTAAATCACTTTGAGCAAAATTTAGCGAAATTGATATTACAAATGATGATGAAAAAATGATTGAAATATCAAGAATTTCAGGTATGAGAACTGTTCCTCAAATCTATGTTTGAGAAATAACAAAAGAAAATTGTTTATGATGATATAGTGACATTGCGAAGCTTCATGAAGAAGGGAAGTTAATAGAAAAAATAAAGCAATAATTTTAATTTTTAAACCATAAAAATAGTGTATTTTTTATATTTACACTATTTTTTAAAAGTAATTTTTTAATTATAAAATATATTTGACTTACATATAGTTAATATTATAATAACTAAACTTTAAAAAATAATTATATTTTATGAGATTTAATAACCCAGATCATATAACAAAAGAATTAACATTTGACGATGTATTTTTATTTCAACAATTATCAGATATAAAATCAAGAACTCAAGTAAATATAACCCCTAATCCTCTTTCAACTACAATTCCTATAATTTCATCAAATATGAATTCGGTAACTTGAAAAAGAATGGCACAGAAATTAGCTAGACTATGATGATTATGAGTATTACCTCAAGATATGAGTTTAGAAAAGACATTGAAAGTTATAGATTCTGTACATAATTCCGATATTAGACTAGATGAACCTTTAACATTAACAGAAGAAGATACAATAAGAGATGCTTTATGAATAATCAATAAAAGATCTCATCAAGGTATTATATTAATTGATAAAAATAATAAACCATTAGCAGTATATAAAGAATCAGATTTTTATTGATTAGATCAATATACAAAAATTAAAGATATAAAAAAAAGAGCATTAATAGTTTGAGAAAAATGAATAAATGATGAAGAAGCATTTAACATAATGGAGGATAATTGAATATCTAGTTTACCAATAGTTGAAAATTGAATACTAATTTGAATTTTAACTAGAGATGATACTATTAGAAACAGTATTTACAATCCATCATTAAATAAAAATTGACAACTTGATTTAGCTATTGCATTATCATTAAATAGTTATAATGAAAGAATTGAACATTTAGTAAATTCATGAATTAATACTATATTTTTGGATACAGCTCATTGATATACAACAAAGATGTTAGATGCAATTAAAAAAGTTAGAGCTAAGTACCAAGATATAATATTAATAGCGTGAAATGTAATGTGATGAGATTGAACAGAAGCACTACTAAAAGCATGAGCTAACTGAGTAAAAGTATGAATTTGACCTTGAGCTATGTGTACAACAAGAATGATGACTTGAGTATGAAGACCTCAAGTAAGTGCAATTTTAGAATCAGTAGAAGCATCAAAAGAGTATGGTTGATTTATTATAGCTGATTGATGAATAAAATATCCAAGAGATTTAATTATAGCTCTAGCTCTATGAGCAAGTCATTGAATGTTATGAACATTATTAGCTTGAACTTATGAATCTCCATGAGATATAATGGAAGATAAAGATTGAAAATATAAACAAAATTGGTGAATGGCTTCATGAAAAGCTGTAACTTGAAGAACAAAAGATTTATCAAGATTTGAACAAGCAAGAAGAGAAAGATTTAGAGAATGAATAAGTACTTGAAGAATATATAATCCTAAACCTCTTTGAGATGTAATAGATAAATTTACAACTTGATTATCTTCAGCAATGACTTATACATGAGCAAAAAATTTAGAAGAGTTTAGTAATAAAGCTAAATTATGAGTACAAACTACTGCTTGATTTCAAGAATGAACTCCACATTGAGAAATAAAGAAATAAAAATTTTAGTAAATTTTAATAAAATAAAAAGTTAGATTTTAAATCTAACTTTTTATTTTTAATCATTTTTAATTATTTTATCAATAAGTCCATAAGCTAAAGCTTCTTCTGCCGTCATAAAGTTATCTCTATCACAATCTTTTTCAACTTGTTCTAATGATTTTCAAGTATGTTTTGCAAGTATTTTGTAAAGTCTATTTCAAGTTCTTATAATATGCTCTGCGGCTATTTTTATATCAGTTGCTTGTCATTCTGCTCATCATAGTGGTTGGTGAATCATTATTTCACTATGAGGAAGTGCAAATCTCTTTCATTTTGTTCATCAAGCAAGAATTATAGATCACATAGAAGCTGATAATCAAATAGATACAGTATGAACCGGACATTTTACATATTGCATAACATCGTAAATTGCAAGTCATGCAGTTACATGTCAACCTGGACTATTTACATACATAGTTATTGGAGCTTTTGGATCTTGTTTCTCTAAAAATAAAAGTTGTGCAATAACTGTATTTGCTACTGTACTATCTATAGCATCTCATAAAAAAATAATTCTATCTTCTAAAAGTCTAGAATAAATGTCATAAGCTCTTTCTCCTTGAGGAGTTTTATCAATTACTGTAGGTATTAGCGTACTAGTAATAGGAAATATTTTTCTTGCCATTTTATTAATTTAAAAATTAAATTTATATATTTATTCTACCATATAAGTATTTTTTATCAAATTTAGCTTAGTAATTATTAGTTGACTTATTTTATTTAATATTTTAAAAAATAATTTTTTTTCAAATATAACTAATATTTTTTGATTTTTGTCATATGTTAGGTAATATAAGTTAAATTTATAATATTTAAGATAAATAACTTATGTCTGTAATTACTCGTTTTGCTCCTAGCCCTACTTGATTTGTACATATTTGAAGTCTAAGAACTGTTTTGTATAACTATCTATTTGCCAAAAAAATGTGATGAAAATTTATGCTTCGTATAGAAGATACAGACCAAACTAGATATGTAGAGTGAAGTATTGAAAATTTGCTTAGAGTTCTTCATGCTTTTTGATTAGATCCAGATGAATGACCAAATAATCCATGAAAAGTATGACCTTATTATCAATCAGAAAGATTGGATATATACAAAAAATATGTTGATGAATTAATAAAAAACGATAAAGCCTATTATTGCTTTTGTAGTAGTGAAAGACTTGATGAACTTAGAAAAGAACAACAAGAGCTTTGATTACCAACAAAATATGACTGACACTGTAAATGATTATCAACTGAAGAGATACAAGAAAAGCTAAATTCTTGAACTCCATATACTATAAGATTAAAAGTTCCTAAATGAAAAAAAATATTTTTTGATGATATAATAAAGGGAAGAGTAGAAGTAGATAGTAAAGATGTAGATGATCAAGTTTTACTTAAATCTGATTGATTTCCAACTTATCATTTAGCAAATGTAGTTGATGATCATCTTATGTGAGTTACGCATGTTATAAGATGAGATGAATGGACACCAAGTACTCCAAAACATATACTTATGTATGAAGCATTTTGATGGACTCCACCTACTTTTGCTCACATTCCACTATTACTTTGAATGGATAAAAAGAAACTAAGTAAAAGAACTTGAGATGTAAGTTGTGAATCATATCTTGAAAAATGATATATAATAGAAGCTATTATAAACTATATTGCACTTTTAGGGTGGAATCCAAAATCTACTGAAGAATTTTTTACTATGGATGAGTTAATTGAAAAATTTGATTTAGAAGCTGTTCATAAAGCTTGAGCTGTATTTGATATTGAGAAATTAGAATGGTTTTCAGCAAAATACTTAACAAAACTTAATATAGAAACCTTATATAATTTACTTAAAAAATATCTTGAAAAATATGATAGTGAATATGCTTATACTCTTTCAAAATTTGATGATAATTACAATAAAAAAATAATTAAAGAATTACAAACAAGATTAAAAAGATTAGGAGAATATAGAGAACTTACAAAGTTTTTTTACAATGATGTATGACATATAAGCCAAGATCTTCTTGTTAATGAAAAAATGAAGATAGAAAATATTGACATAGCAAAAAAATGATTATACTTAGCACTAGAAATATTAAGTGCTAATAATGACTTTCAAAGTGTTGATGAAGTAAAAAATGTATTTGTAGAATGAATTCAAAAAGCAGAAATGAAAAATTGACAAGTATTATGGCCTGTAAGAATTGCTTTATCTTGAGAAAAAGAATCTCCTTGAGCCCTTGAACTAATTTTCATACTTTGAAATAAAAAGTCAAGCGAAAGAATTAATAATTTATTGAAAAATTTAAATTAATATAGTACAATATTTCTATACTTATTATTAATCAAAATAAATATATGAATTACCAAGCTTTAAAATGAATGTTAGAATCAATTGTAAAGACATATAAATGTCCTTCTTGTAATTCATTAATCAATGAAAATAATGTTGATATTGTTTGAGCTGCTTGAACCACTGTAAATATAGATATAGAATGTTCTATGTGTCAAAAACACAGTATGATAAAAGCTGAAATGACTCAAATAAATCTTTGAGAAGTTAATTTTTCAAAAGATTGAATTACATGATTAAAAAATACCTTAGAAAAAATTAAAAACAATATTCAAATAAATGATGCAAATAAAATTAAAGATGAAGAAATAATAAAACTAAGTAAAGATTTAAAAAAAGAAGATCTATCAATAAGTGATTTATTTAGTCAAGAATAATTTTATCCTAATACTTGATTTTCTTAAAATAAAAGTATACTTTTCATGTATACTTTTATTTTTTAATTTCTTATTAATTTATGAAAAAAATAATTTTATTTTTAAGTATATTTTTATTTAGTATATTAATACTTAATACTTATGCAGTAACAACTTCATCATCTACAACTACTGCATGTACTATGGAATATGCTCCTGTATGTTGAACTATTAGTTGAACACAAAAAACATTTTCAAACAAATGTATGATGAATTCATCTAGTGCAACATATTTATATTCTTGAGAATGTAAAAATTCTGAAGAAACAGCAACTTGAGTTACATGCCCTGTATATAGTAGAATGTATCCAGAGTCATGATGTTATATAATAACTATTAAAGATGAAAATTGATGTGAAAAACCAAAACAGATTTGTTGAAGTTCAACACAAACATGAATTACAAGTTGCCCTGTATATAGTATCTGAAAACTTGAAGATTGATGTTATTATAAAATTATAAAAGATGAGAATTGATGTGATAGACCAAAAAAAGTTTGCTCAACTACTAATACAATTCAAACATGATCAACAACACCTTGTCCTATATATAATAAATGAATAGCGAAGGAAGGTTGTTATTTTATAATTGAGAAAGATATAAATTGATGTAATAAACCAAAAGAAGTTTGTTGAAATCCTGATTGATCAACAAATACTCCAACAACATGTCCTGTTTATAGTTTACAAGATGCACCTAATTGATGTACTTATGAAACTGAAAGACTTGATAATTGATGTACTAGACCAAAATTAGTATGTCAAAAGGAACAAATTCAACTAACATATTCTCTACGCCTAAGAGCTGATAATATGGTATGACAATTTATTAAAAAAATTGAACAATACTATTCTACAAATGAAAAAAAAGTTCAAGTACTAAACACTGCAATAGAAAGATTAAAACAATTTAATACAACAAATTCTACACAAAAACAGGTTATTAATTATATAATTGAAAAATTTACTGCAAAAATTAATGAGTATAATGAAGTAAATCTTGATGATATTCAAAATATTCTAAATGAAATAAAATAATATTTATGAAAAAAAAGTATTGCATTTCTGCAATACTTTTTTTATATTTTATAAGTTTTTATTGGTGATAAATTGTAATATGGATTATTTGGTGGTAAATAAGGATTTCAAGTATTTGCAACTTTTATAGTATTTACACCATTATTTAAATATGGATTATTTGAAGAATTAATCATACTTGGTAACCCATTATTGTTTACTAGATTTATTAATGGCATTAATTCATTTCTTGCAGCATTTAAAATTGGTGGCATTGCTTCAACTTTAAATCATGCTTTCCTTAATAATTGATTTCAAGGATTTAAATTTTTTAACATATATGCCATAGGTGATTCTCATAAATTCGATTGATATAAATCAGATGAAATATTTGGAATTCAATTTGAAATATTTATTCAATTAAATCAATTTACACGTTGTGAAAAACTATTTCAAAATATAAATGCAATATTCATTGGAGGAGGAACTGGTTTTACATCAAATCAAGCTAATTTTAGAGCTCTATTTACAGGATGATATAACATCATATTCATCATAGATCAAGAAAAAGGAGCATCATTTCATAAATTAAATCAAAACATTTTTTTCATTATACCACTCATCATACATCAATCATGAGATCATGTTATTGGACAAGTTTCTTGATTACCATCAGTATTTGCTTCTGTTAAAGAATCAAGAGTAGCATCATCTAATAATTGTAGTGTGGAATTAGTATTTGTTTTAATATTATTTAAATTATTATTTGTAGAAATAGCATTTACGTCATTTAATTTAGATAAAATTGAATTTAATAATGAATTTACATATCAAGTTCAAGATAATGTTTTATTTCTTTTATTATAGTTTTCTTGTTCATTTAATAATGCAGTTTTTAATGCAACTTTATTTGTTAAATCAACTTCATTAAACAAAGCTGGATTTTTAATTAATTCCTTACTTAAATTTTCAATTGAAGATAACTCTGCTCTTGTTAAAGCTCATTTTCAATCAATACTATTTATATTTTCCAATAAATTTCACATATTTATTTTTGTTAAATTTTAAAATTATAATAATTTTAATAACCCTTCAATATCACTTAATTCATCATTACTTTCAAGATCTTTAATGTCATTTATGATTTTTTTATATCATTCATATTCTTTTATTGACTTATTATCTAGATTTAAAAGTAAATTAATAACAATTTTATAAACATCAATCAATAAATCCTCACTAACATCGAAATTTGAAATAAGATTATATAATTCATCAAAAATTTCTAAATCATTTTTTAATAGTGATAAAATAGATATTAATTTATCTTTTTTTTGTTGATAATTTAAACTCTTATATTCTATTACTTTTCATTCATAATTTAGCATTTCAATACATTTATATAATATTTCATATAATAAATTTTACTATAAAATAAAATATATGTCAATTATTCGTAAATATTTCACAAAATTTGATTTTTAAGAAAATTAATGTATATTTTTCAATATCTAAAATATATATTTTTGAATATGCAATTTCTTATTAGCAAAAAATTATTTTTATCAGCATTAATTGTATTTTGTACTAGTTATACAGTTTTTGTTAGCTATAATAAAAGTGGATTAGAGAATTATGAGTTAACACATCCTACTATATGAAAAATCAATTCTATATTAAGAGGATTTTATGAAAATATTACTTGAAAATGAGAAGAGATTTCAACAAATTCAAAAAATCTTTATGATAAAAATATTGCACCAAATGTTGATAATATAAAAAACTGAGTAGAAGATTGAATTAACACAACAAAAGAAAGAGTAGACAATGTAAGATTAGCGTTATCTTGAGCAGAAGATACAATAAATAAAACAAAAGAAGTAATTGATAAATGAACTGAAACAATAAATCAAGCAACAGAAGTATTTAATGATATGAATAAAATGTGAAATGTTATAATGAATAGTGTAAATACTTGAGCCATAAAATAGCACTAAAAGTTAATATTTTTTAAATTATAACTATATGATATTATCAGATAGTGAAATAATCTCTAGATTAAAATGATGAGATTTAGTAATAGAATCTTTAAAATGATACAATGTATTTGACCAAATATGACCAAGTAGCCTAGATATTAGGCTTTGAAATACTTTTAGATTTTATAAAAGAGATACCTTAACATTGATAGATCCAAAAGAAAAAGTTGATGAGAGACATATTGAAACTATAACTCTTGATGAAAAAACTCCTTTTATACTTCATCCAAGACAGTTTGTACTTTGAGTTTCAGTTGAAAAAATAAAGGTTCCATATGATTTAGTTGTAAGATGTGAATGAAGAAGTAGTCTATGAAGACTTTGAATAATAATTCATTCAACTGCATGATTTATAGATCCATGATTTGAATGAACTATAACTCTAGAAATAACAAATATAAATGAAGTTCCTGTAGCGCTTCATCCTGGTATGAGAATATGACAATTTGCATTTGAAACACTACTTTGAGAAGTTATAAACCCTTATGATAAAAGAAAGGGGAGTAAGTATATGTGACAAATACTTCCAGAAACAAGTAAAATTCACACAGATTTATAAATATATTTAAAACGGTCCATATGGACCGTTTTTTCATGCTCTTATATTATTTTATTGAGCATGAACCATTCTTACATCTCCTCCTAATAGATAAAAAATAGATAAACAGAATGAAGGCTAAAAAATAAGCCCCTACTGCCACATATACCTCTATAGATTGATTAAAAATGGTATTCATAAATTGCTTTTCTCCTTTTTTAAAGCAAACATCTTATATTTATATTTTATTATTAGTCAAATAAAATTATTTTTTAAAACTTAAACTTGAAAATTTAAAAATTACAATAAAATGGCTCAAATCATAATTTTATAATTTTAAAAAATATAAACAATGAGATCTATTTGAAAAAAAATATTAAACAAATTTACTCCATTTAAATCTTGGATTTGAAAGCTTAGAAATATTGAAATATTAAAAGCTGATGCAATCGCATGAATTACATGAGCTATAATAGTACTTCCACAATGAATAGCTTTCGCAACTATTGCATGATTACCTCCTGAATATTGATTATATACAGCAATGGTAACTCCAATTATTGCAGCTATTTTTGGTTCTTCATGGCATCTAGTTTCTGGACCAACAACAGCTATTTCACTTGTTATATTTTCAACAATTAGTTGATTTGCTACTGCATGAAGTCCTGAATTTATTCAATTAACTCTTGTTCTAACATTTTTAGCTTGAATATATCAATTAGTTTTTTGATTAGTAAAATTATGAAAAGTTGTAGATTTTGTATCTCATACAGTTGTTATATGATTTACTGCTTGAGCTGCTTTACTTATAGTTACAAGTCAAATGAAAAGCATTGTATGAATAAAAATTCCAAGTTGAACTCATTTTTTAGAAACATGGAAAATTATTTTAGAAAATATATTTAATTTTAATATATTTACAATTATAGTATGAATTACAACTCTAGCTATTGCAATTTTAGTAAAAAAATATTTTAAAAAAATACCTAATTTATTAGTTTCATTAATTTTATGATCTACATTAGCATATTTTTTAAAAAGTTACTCAGATTGATTAACATTTGTTCCAGCTATCCCTTCAAAATTACCTGATTTTTGAATTCCATACTTATCATTTGATAATATTAAAACTTTAGCTTCTAGTGCATTTGCTGTTGCTATACTTTGATTGATAGAAGCAGTATCTATAAGTAGATGAGTTGCTTCAAAATCTCATCAAATAATAAATGCTAATCAAGAATTTATTTGACAATGAATGTCTAATGTAGTTTGAAGTTTTTTCTCTGCTTATGCATGAAGTTGATCTTTTACTCGTTCATGAGTAAACTACTCAGCTTGAGCCCGTACTCCTATGTCAGCTATATTTGCCGCATTATTTTTAATGATTATTGTACTATTAATTGCCCCATTAACTCGCTATATTTCAATCTCAGCAATGGCATGAGTAATAGTTTTAGTTTGATATAACTTAATAGATATAAATCAAATAAAACATGTAATAAAATCAAGTAAAAGTGAAACATCAATTTTAGCTGTTACATTTTTTTCAACATTATTTTTAGAATTAGAATTTGCAATTTATTTAGGAATATTCCTATCACTAATAATATTTCTGAATAGAACTTCAACTCCAAGAATTGTTACTATGCTAAGTACTTTTAATGAAGAGAAAAACAAAAAAGTATTAGTTTGAACTTGTAAAGTAAATAGAAATGAAATAGATAATTATAAATGTCCTCAACTTGAAATAATAAGAATTGATATGTCTATATACTTTTGATCTACAAATTATGTTCATGAATTTTTAAATAAAATAATGATTGAAAAATGAATAAATAATATATTAATTCTTTGTTCTAGTGTAAATTTTATAGATATGACATGAATGGAAATGCTTGAAAAAGTCTCAGATTTATTAAATAAAAAATGATGATGATTATACTTTCTTGAAGTAAAAACTGAAGTTATGCAAGAGTTAAAAAAATCAGGATTTATCAAACACGTTTGAGAAGAGAAATTCTTCAATGTTAAAAAAGATGCAATCAGCTTTATTTATAAAAAATTAAATAAAGATATTTGTAAAAATTGTAATACAAAAGTTTTTACAGAATGTAAATAAAAAAATAGTGATTAATCACTATTTTTTTCTATGAGGAATTTTATCAACTATTCTTCATATTAATCATTTTCTATTTCAAACCTCTTTCTGAATTGGTGTTTCTTTTGTTTTATCAACAACTTGAGAATTTCATAAAGGAATAAAATCTCTTCAATTATCAGTAAATACACAAATTTCTCAAATTTTTTGATTTCAATCATAATATCTAAATTTAAAAACAGGTAAATTTCAATCTTTAGTTACCAAATCTAAATAAATTATTTCATATACTTGTTCTCATCCTGGAGTTCTTAATAATCATCTGAGATTAAAAGGTTCCATTAATACATAATACATTCAATTCATTAAATATCTTTTATATTCGACATTTAAAATATTATATGTATCTTTTGAAAACAAAGCTTCACTAATTCATTTCATAATTTTATTTTACTATTAAAAATTTCATTTTATTTATATGGAAAATATATTGAAAGTCAATAATAAATTTTATCTTTACAAATAAAATTTTTCAGTAAAATTTCTCTACTAAAATAAAAAACTAATTTACAATTTTTCCCTCAAATTCTAAACTATGAGAAAATACTTTATCCAGACATTTTGATGTGCTATGAATCAAGCAGATAGTGAAAAAATAAATATGCTTTTACTTCAATCTTGATTTATAAAAACTTCTACATGGCAAGATTCTGATCTAGTTATCTTAAATACATGTAGTGTAAGACAAAAATGAGAAGATAGAGTATTTTGATTAGCTAGAGAAATCAAAAAATATAGAGAAAAAAATAGTAAAAATTCAAAAATAAAATTGCCTATCATTTGAATAACTTGATGTATGGTAAGAAAAACTTGAATGAATGAAAGATATTTAAATGATTGAAATGAAAGAGAAAGAGCTAGAAAGATTGAATTATTAAAAGATGAAAAATGAATCTTAAATAATGATGATAAACTCTTCCCGAGACTTGAATCACTTGATTTTACACTTAGAATAGAAGAAATAAAATATCTTCAATTAATTTTATCACATATATATTGAGAAAAAATATGAACAGATGATAAATTTGATGACTATTTAAAAACTAAACAATTCAGAGAAAATCCTTCACAAGCACAAGTTATTATTCAAACATGATGTGATAACTATTGTAGCTTTTGTATTGTTCCTTATACAAGATGAAAAGAAAATAGTAGACCAAAGGAAGATATAATAAAAGAATGTAGGGAAGCAATTGAAAATTGAGTTAAAGAAATTACTCTTTTATGACAAAACGTAAATAGTTACTGAAAACAATTTGTAGATAAAAAATTATGGAATGAGGAAAAAAGTAAGTGGAATACCTGAATTTGAAAAAGTCCTTTTAGAGAACTACTTGAAGAAATAAATAATATAAAATGAATAGATAGAATTCGCTTTACATCAAGCAACCCTCATGATATGACTGAAGATATACTTTCATCTCATTTTGAGCTTAAACATATGTGTAATTATCTACATTTTGCACTTCAATCTTGAAGTAATGAAATGCTAAAAAAAATGAATAGAAAACATACTTATGAGGATTTTAAAAGACAAGTAGAATTTTTAAGAAATAAAGATCCTTATTTTTCAATTTCAACAGATATAATAGTTTGATATAGTGGTGAAACTGAAGAAATGTTTCAAGAAACTTTAAAAGCATTTGAAGAATGTGTATTTGATTTTGCTTATATTGCAAGGTATAGTGTAAGACCATGAACAATTGCAAGTAAAATATATCCTGATGATATTCCTGATGATGTAAAAGCTGAAAGATGGCATATATTAAATAATGCATTAAATAAGTCTGTAAAAATCAGAAATGAAATGATGATTTGAAAAAATGAAGAAGTATTAATATATTGAGAAAAAGATAATCAATTTTTTTGAAGAACTAGGAATTTTAAAGAAGTATTTTTTGAAAAAGAAAAAAATCTAAAAGTATGAGATATAGTGAAAATAAAAATTACAGAACTTGATGAGTGGGTATTAAAAGGAAAAATTAATTACTAATAAATAATAAAATATGTTTAAATCACTTACAACTGAAGAATTCAAAAACGAGCTAAATAATCAAGATAAAATATTAATTGATTTAAGAACAGATAAAGAAAGAAATATCTTTTGACAAATTCAGAAAAATCAATTAAATATAGACTTTTATAGTCCTAACATCGCAAGTCAAATTTTATCTCTAGATAAATCTAAGAAATACTTAATATATTGTCGGCATTGAAATAGAAGTGAAGTAGCAATGAACTTTATGAAGGATAATTGATTTAGTTGGGTCTGTGATTTAAAATGATGAATAAATACGTGGAATTGATAATTTTAAATTTATCAAAATCTATAAAAAATAGTATTAATTTTTAAACTTTTATAAAATATGTGATGAGCAAATAAACCTCCATGATGAAAAAAACTTAATCTACCTATATATACATGATGACCTTCAAGTTGGCCAATATGATATACAGTATGATGAGAAGTAGATAAAGAAAAATGAGAAATTGAAAAAGTATTAGATAATAAGAAATGACAATGCAAATGCTGATTTTGTGTATATTGCAAAGAAAGACAAAAAAATAAGCCTAAATAGGCTTATTTTTTTGTCTTTAATTTAAAAATTTCTCTTCAAACGGTTTGATCTGGTCTTTTATACATCAAACTTCATGATCTACTAGCTTTTAAATCAATATTTTTAGGCAATAAATCCAAAATTATACAATATCTGTTAATTACTTCATAAATTTCTTCAAAATAATTGTATTTTCATTTTATTTCCCAAAAAGGAAATGAAATAACTATATTTCAATTAAATCATATTTTCTTAAGTCAAGAAAAAAACGCTTCATAAATTTGTGATAAATTTTGTCTTTGTTTATTTATCTTATCAACATCAATAGATAATTTTGAAAGAATTTCTCATAGATATCATTCAGTAACAATTACATCAATTTTATGATTATTTAAAATAGGGGAGTTTCAAATATTTTTTGCATCAAGTTTTAATACTTCATACTTTTTTAAATTATTTTTAAATTCATTTTTTATAAATTCAATATTTTTTATAGTTGTATTAACCATTTCAATACTTAAATCACTTCAATAAACTTCCTCATTTCAAGAAATAGTTGATTCAAGCAATATAGTTCAAAGTCAACAAAATGGATCATAAATAGTAGTTCAGTTGCTTAAATTTATCATTATTTGGGATAATTTAGGTGGAAGCATACCAACTATCATATCTCTAGTTTTTCAAAAATCTCTTTTTGTATAACTATCTATATCTTGTACAAAAATAGTATTTCAAAAATAAATGTAATCATTTACAAAAATTAAGTTAAAATCTGTTTTATGATCTAAAAGTTTTTCTTTTGTAACCAAGTATGATTTAATATTTTGAAAATCTTGATTAACAAATCTAGATGATAAATCATTTTTTTGAAAATACTTTTTTGCTTTCAATAAAAAATCTTTTTGATTAAATTTCGTTTTTCAATAAAAATTTATAGCATAATTGTTTTTTCTTTCATCAGTAAAAGATAATAACATCTCACTATAAATATCTTCTGTATTCTGGATTTTATATTTTTTGTTTTCTATATTTATAATTTTTATTGTTCATCATAATTTTGAAGAAATATCTTTTAATTTTTTTTCATCAAGATTATCTACTAAAAGTATTTTTTCATCAAAATAAACTATTTCCATTTGAGGAAATAGTGAATAAATTTCAGCTATACTTAACCTATATTCTCTTCAAAGTTCAAATCAATACATATTTACAATCATAATTTAGATACTAACTCTTTTGTTACATTTTCTATAGTTTGATTAGCATTTACTTCAATAACCCTACCTTCTTGTTCTTGTAATTTTAAAACTGGTAAAGTTTTTTCTTCATATTCTTGAATTCTTTTTAAAATTGATGCTACATCTTTATCATCTCCTCTTTTAATTAATTTATTTCAAGTTTTTGGATTAACAATAGTTCAAGTTGGAAATGTTTCTTGAGTTTCTGGATCATATACTCTTCATAGAAGTCTTTCTTTAGCCTGTTCTAATGGAAGATTAAAAAACACAACTCTATAATCAGGAAGTATTCTATCAAATATTTCTTTATTCCAATTATTTCTAACAAAAGCATCAAAAATAATATTTTTCTTATCTAAATTGCTATTTATAGCTTCTTCCATAACTTTTATTCATAAATCTCATGGAACTTGAAATCAAGCATCTATTATTTCTTTAAGTTGTTTTCATAAATCACTTCAAGAAGCAATTATTTTCCTAAATTCTGTTCACATTTCAAGCAATGTAAATCAATACTTTTCAACCAATACGCGTGCTTGAGTTCCTTTTCAACATCACTGAATTCATGTAAAAACTAATCTCATAATATGTTTTTAAATAATAGTTAAACTTATTTAAAGGTAATAAGCCGGATTCTGTATCTAGATACCAATCTATCTAGGCTTATAATCACTTATAAGCTCGAGCTCAGTATATCTTTAGAAGCCAATAAAGGATAATGAAGCAACATAAAGATACCATTCCAATTGCACCAGATAGGGTTTACCAAAACTAGATTACTCTAGATTTCATCTGTAGCTATTTCTATTTACTTACAAATAATTGTAAAATTAATATTATAACACCAAATGACTTTTCACTTTTCAGGATTTTCATCCCTAGTATTGTCTCTGTGGCACTAGCCATACTTAGAGTTTATGGATTATATCTCTAAGCTAGAGTCGTTATCTCTTATCCCATCCTTGTGGTGTCCAGACTTTCCTCTTACTTTCGCAAGCTGGTATCTGCCTTTAAATAAGCAGGCATAGTATATAGAAAAAGAAAAAATTGTAAAATTTTAAATTGTTTTAGATATACAAAATAAAGTTATAAAAAAATAAAAATTATTTACATTTTATTTTAAAATTTTCACATCCCAATCTCATTCAGGCAATGAATCTCATATAATCCAAGGATTTAGAAGTTTAATATTATTATAACTTTGACCCAAAGTCACAGACCATTCAACTAAATTATCTATTTTTCCAACTTTAATTGATTCAGTGTTTGGAATATTAAAAGATTCTCATATCAATTTATCAATAGATTTCTGATGAGATAAATAATTTTTTATTATATACTTTACAGATAATATTTTAAAAACATATCTTGAAGTTTCTTCGTTTAAATATAAATCATAATAATTATTAACTCATTGATCTTTCAACGCTTGCTTTATAGCATTTTCTCATCTATTATAACTAGCCAAAACCAAAGTCCGGTTTCATAAATCATTATAAATAGTTTTTAAATACTTAATTGCAGCATCTGTTGATTTTTCAAAATTATACCTTTCATCAACATATTTATTTATAATTAATCAATATTGTTTTGCTGTATCAGGCATAAATTGCCAAATTCATCATGCTCAAGCAGTTGAATTAACATCATTTCTTAATGCACTTTCAACTATCACAATATACTTTAAATCATCTGGCATTTTATTTTCTTTTAAAGTTTTTTCTATATAAGGGACATAAATAGGGTATCTTTTTATATATAAATAAAATTGATATAAAGTATTTGATGTAACTATAAATTCTCTATCAAATTTTTCTGTATTTGAAAAATGTTTAGAATCAACAGGCATTTCTTCTCAAGCAAAATCTATAGGAAAATTTGGATATTTAAATAATAAATTATTAATATTATCATATTTTTGTATAAAAAAATATAACAATCATAAGGCTAAGACAACGAAAAATATAACTATTTTCTTTACCATAATAAAATATTTAAAATTATTTAATTGTATTGTAATTCTTTAATTTAAGAAATCAATAAATTTATCTGTATAAATTATTTGAACAAGCAATTATATGTCAAAAGAAAATATTATTTTGACATTATAAAAAAAACTAATAAATTAGTATGAAGCAAGAAAAAATAATACACTTTTACAAACTAAAAAATTAGTACTATGGAAAAGGTCTACAAGCTACAAAATATATTAGTAAACATTATAGAAAAAATAAAAAAACAAGATTACCTTGTATACTTCAGAAAAATATCTATACTAGAGTTAACTAATGAAGAAATTATGTTTTGAGTTGTCTCAACTTTTATGAAATGAAACCTTGAGGCAAAATTTTACCAAGATATACTTGAAGCAACACAAAAAGAAATTCCTTCAATTACAAAAATTAGCTTTGAAGTAGATAAAAACATAGATAACCCTACAAATAAATATGTTATAGATTGTATAAGCTACTATAAAGATAAGGAAAAATATAATAAAAAATCTACTAAATTAGATTCAACTTGATATAATCCTATGCAAACATCAACTCCAAAACCAACAAATGAAAGATACACATTATCAAATTTTGTAGTTTGATCTGACAATCAATTAGCTTTTTCTGCGTGTGAAGCAGTTTCTAAAAATCCATGAAAATCATATAATCCATTATATATATATTGAGATGTTTGATTATGAAAAACTCATTTATTACAATGAACTTCAAATGAAATAATTAAAAAATATAAGGATAAAAAAGTTGTTTATACTACTGCTGATAAATTCATAACTGAATATGTTATGAGTGTTAAAAAAAGAAGTGTAGAAAAAATGAGACAAAAATTCCAAGAAGTTGATGTATTAGTAATAGATGATGTTCAATTCTTTTCATGAAAAGAACAAACTCAAAATGAATTATATAATGTATTTAATTTACTATATGAAGCAAATAAACAAATAATTATAAGCTGAGATAGAGCTCCAAAAGAATTAACAGAACTTGAACCAAGACTTAGAAGTAGATTTGAATGGGGAATAACTGTTGACATAGGAAAACCTGATTTTGAAACTAGACTTGCAATATTACAAGAAAAAGCAAGAGAAAAAGAATTTTTATTACCACAAGATGTTGCTGAATTTATTGCAGCAAATGTAACTGAAAATGTAAGAGAATTAGAATGAGTTTTAAATCAATTAATTGCTGAATTCGAGCTTGATTGAAATGCTCCAACTCTAAGTAGAATTGCCCAAAAATTAAAAAAATTAAGTTTTACTTCAGATTTAATCTGAAATAATAAAACATGAGCTCCTAAAAAAACTATTAGAAGCTATGAAGATGTAATTGATGCTGTTTCTTCTCATTTTTGAATTGAAAAAGAATGAATTTTATGAGAAAATAGAAAAAAAGAATTTATGATTCCTAGACAAGTTTCAATGTATCTTTTAAAAACAAAATTAAATTATACATATGAAAGAATAGGAAATATATTTTCTTGAAGAAATCATGCTGCTGTACTTTACAGTTGTAATAAACTTGAACAAATAATGAAAAAAGATAAAGACTTACTTCATGAAATTAATTCTTTAAGAGATTGAATAGGTATTTAATATAATAAAAGGGAAAAGGGAAGGTTAAAAAAGAGTACTCTTACCTTTAACCTTTTGATTTTAACCTAAAATATTATGCTAAACGATTTAAAAAAGGAAGAACAAAATGTGGATGTAGATATAAAATCTCAAATAAAAACTTCAAAATTATCAATAGACCATAAACTTGTTTTAAAAAATACATCAGATTTAAGAAAAAAATTATGAGATGTAAATCTTTATAAAAAATTTTTTATTAAATTATATAAAAGCAGAACAAAAAACTTTGATTCTTTATCTAAAAATAAATTAAATTATTTATCAAAATCTTTTGTACAAAAAAATGATACAATAGATTTAATATGAGAAGAAAATATAAAATCAAGTTTAAAAAATAATAATTTAATAGTAAATCAAAGATATATTAATAAATTTAAAATATTTATTTGAAAAACTTTAAATTTAATTGACTCTACAACAAACTCTTATTCAAAAAAAGTGTATTTTTTAGCAGTTTTATTTTTTATATTTTTTTCTATTATATTTACAAGTAAGTACATAGTAGAATATAATGTTAATGAGTGATACAAAAAATTAATTGAACTAAAAGATAACTGACAAAATGAGGAAAAAATTCTAAATTTAGTCAAATCATCAATAAATAATTTCAGAGTAGCAAGTATATTTTTTGCTCCTTTTTCTATAATTCCTACAGAAAAAATACAAACTCCTAAACACATAATTAATTGATGAAAAAGTATTGCTTATAGTATAAATAATTTAATAAAGGTTTATGATACTATAAATTTATACATCAAAAAATATACTATTCAAAATATTGAATTAACTCCAATTCTTCAAGATTCAAAAAATGAAATATCTCAAATAAATTCTGATTTAAACAAAGCTTTAAAAGAATATAATCAAATAAAAAATTTAAATCAAGGTGATTTAAATGATAAATTTGAAATTTGAAGAAGTTATTTAAATGATTTATCAAAATACTTATCAATAGTTACTGATAACTATCAAACATTTTTAAACTTATTATGAGATAAAAAAGAAAAGAAATATTTAGTTGTATTTCAAAATGCTGACGAAATAAGACCAACATGAGGTTTTATGTGAAGTATGTGAATTATTTATATGTATAAATGAAAAATTACTAAATTTGAAAAAGAAGATGTTTATTCATACGAATGGAATTTAAAAAAAGCAGATTATTTAAGACTTAAAGCACCTGAATGAATAAATAAGCTTACACCTATATTGTGACTTAGAGATGCAAATTATTCTATTAATTTAAATAATTCAAGTGAAAATATAAATTTCTTTATAAATAAAGCTTGATATGATTTAGATTGAATAGTTTATATCAATAATACTTTTATAGAAGATTTCCTTAAATTAACATGAAATATAAGTTTTACAAAAATATGAGAAAATATAAGAGAAAGCAATTTCTCTGAAATTATGTCATTACTTGTTGAATCAAAAAAATTTAAAAGCTGAACTATCTGAACACCAAAGCAAATACTTTTTGACTTTATTGAAGAATTTAAAACAAAATTAATTAAAGATTGAAATTATTTAGCATACATAAAAATAATTTTAGACAATATTTCAAAAAGAGAAATAATGATTTATAGTTTTTCTCCAAAAGAAAATGAATTATTAGCTAATTTAGATCTAAATTGAAAAATAGATTATAATTCATCTCTTGATTTTGCTTATCCTGTTTTTACATCTATTTCTTGAAATAAATCTGATAGGTATTTAAATAGAACATATAAAAAAGAAGTTACTAAAAATAAAGATTGTAGTATTGATACAAGTTTACAAATATCAGTTAATCATAATTTAACTCTAGAAGATGAAACAAATTTAAAAGAAATGGTTAAAAAGTATGAAATAACAACACCAAATATATTACAAATTCAATGAATGTGAGATAACTGGGAGTATATAAAAGTTCTACTACCAAAAAATTCAATAATCAAAGAAGATAAAAACTATTTAATAGAAGAAAGTGAAAGTGCTAAAATTGTAACATTTTACTTAAAAACTAAAAGATTTGAAACAAAATCAATGACAATAAATTACAAATTACAAAATAAGGAATGTAATGAATACAGTTTCAATCTATATAAACAACCTTGAATAAGAAAATATGATCTATTTTTTAAAAATAATGAAGCAAGTATAGAAAGAAAAAATATAAAAAATGATTTTATTTTCAAAAAATAAAATCATTTTTTATATTTAAAGATTAATAAACTTAGCTACAAAAAAACCTTCACTATCTTCATTTGGTAAAATTCTTAATGAATTACAAACTTTACTATTATATTTTTTTCAATTAAACTCACATATTCATTGTCTAGCATAATTATAATCTAAAGCAATTTCTTGTATAGATAAATTATTGTATTTTGATAATATAAAATCAACAATCTCTTCATTTTCCTCTGGGGCTAGAGTACAAGTACTATAAACTAATTCTCATCATTTTTTTAAAAGTGGAATAATAGAATCTAATATTTCTTTCTGAAGTTTAGAGTTTTTATTAATATTTTCTTCACTCCAATTCGGCCATATTTTTTCTTCGGATAAATTTATTCTTCATTCTGCACTACATGGAGCATCAAAAAGTATCGCATCAAAAGTTCAAGCTTTGTATTTTATTCATAGATTTCTTGCATCTATTCAAATTACTTCTACATTTTTACAAAATTGTTTTCTAATTGTTGCTTTGAGTTTTTCTCTTCTTATAGTATTAATTTCATTAGCAATTACCTTTCAAGTATTATTAAGTTTTGAACTTATTTGACTAGTTTTTCAACCAGGAGCAGCTGAAACATCAAGAATTGTTAGTCAATTATTTATAGTTAAAAATTCAACTGGTAATTGACTAGTTATTCATTGTAAATAAAATTCTCATGTTTCAAATCATCTAAGTTCTGCAACTCTAAATCAATTTAAATCAATTATTTTATATGCATTTGGTAAGAAAGAAATTCTCTCTATTTTAACACCAATATTTCTAAAATAATTTTCTTGATCTTCATTTGTTGATTTAATTGTATTTACTCTAAAAGTAGTTTGACGTTTTGCTTTTTCAAAACCACTCTTAATTATTTTAATATCTTCTTTAGAATATATATTATCTAACCTTTTTAAAAATAAAGGATTTAATCTTTCAAAAATCATCATTATTATTTGTTTATAAATTCCATAATCTTTTTATAAAATGAATCATCATTTTCTAAATCATTATGTCACTTTCAAGGAATTGTAATAAATTCTTTATTTTTTGTAGTTAAAGTATTATATAAATCTTTTCAAAATTTATATGGAACATCTATATCTTTGTTTCAATGAATAATTAAAATATTGTTTTTAAAATTCTTCAGGTATTCAACATTATCATATCTTTCTGTTAACATATAATTAATAGGAAAAATAGGATATTTTGACTTTATTAAATCTAAAAATGTTGTAAATGGAGATACTAGTATTAATTTATCAACATTTGATATAGAGCTTTGATAAGCTGCTAATGCTGTTCATAGACTCCTTCAATAAACTATAACCTTTTTAAAATTTTTAATGTTTAAATATGCTTTTATATTTTCAACATCGTTTTTAAGTAACATTATAGATGGGGAATAGCTGTCATTTGAATATCAAGCGTACTCAACAAAAACAAGTGAGTAATCCGTTTCTTCTAATACTTTTTTAAGATTATTACTTAAGTCGCAAGCAGATCAAGCATTTCAATGATATACAACAATTACATTATCAGATTTATTTTTAATGTAAAATCTAGTTCAATTAAAAAAGAGTTTATCATAATATTTAAATCAATTGCATTCATAAAAATCTTGATGACTTGGTAAATAAATCATTGATTTTTGACTTAAATACAAATAAATACAAAAAAATACATAAATTGATACAACTGTAATTGCAAGTCATTTAAGTGTTATTTCCATAAAATTAAAAATAAAAAATTATTTTTTGGTATTAAATTGTTCATCTAATTCCTCATTTTTCTCTTTCATATATTCCAAAAATTCTTTCTTCTTAAATTTATAAATATATAATGAAATAATTACTATTGATGCTATCATTATATATCACATATAATCAATTATTGTTTCATAATAATTTGCAAAAACTACTCATAAAACAACTATTACAATAGCCCGCAATATAGATCAAATAACATTGTAAATAAAAAAAGAAATATTATTCATTTCCATACTTCATGCAATAAATGGAAGAAAAGCTCTAGTTACATTGTGAAATTTACCAAAAATAATTCAAATAGGTCACCACTTTTTAATTCATTTTTTTAAATATTTTACTTCAGTAGTTCATATTCAAAACCAATTTCAATACTTTTTAAAGAATGTATCTCAATATATCTTTCATAATAAATATCATAAATAATTACTTATTATTGCTCAAAGAGATGCAATTATAATTACATAAATAAGATTTGTTTGACTCATTTTTGCAAAAAATCATCCTACAATCAAAAGTACATTTTGACCTGGAACTACAACTCAAAGCAAAGGAAAAGATTCAATTAATCAACTTAAAAAAACTATTAAGTAATTCAAATATCCTAATGTATTTATAATATTTTCAATCCAAGAAATAAAATCTTTAACAAGCTCTGGTTTTGCAATTGAAAGAACTCATAAAGCAATTGTCAAAAATACTAAAAGTTTCATTAAATAATCTACAATTTTTGAAAGCAATTTAAAAAAATTAAATAATAAATTTTATATATTAAAATTATTTTACATTTTGTACCTTATTTTACAAGTTTATTTTGATTTTTTACAAAAAATTTATATATTACAATGTATTAAAGTAAAAAAGACTTAAATAACTTTTACCTTTTACCTTTTATCCTTTTACCTTATTTGTATGTTAAATATTATAAAAAATAGAAATTTATACTATTCTATATCTTGAGTACTAACAATTATTGCATTAATATTTTTATTTGTATTTAAATTAAATTTATGAATTGATATGACTTGATGAACTCAAACTGAATATAGTTATAGTTGAGTTACAATAAATATTGAAGATGTTAGAAAAAATGTTTGAGAGATTGAAAAAACAGTATTAAATAATTGAAAAAATGTTATTAATTCAACTGAAATTTTTAAAATTACATGAGAAAACAAATTTGCAATTATAGCTTGATTTGATAATAGTTTAGATGAAAAGAATCTTGAAAATTTTAAAATTGAATTTAAAACAAAAGTTTTTGAAAGTTTAAAGAAACTAGATCCTAACTTAATTGAAACTCAATATACAAATATCTGAAAAAGTTTTTGAGATTATATAAAAAATACAGCAGTATTAACATTAATATTAGCAGTTCTTTGAATTACAATTTATCTTGCATGGGCTTTTTCATGAGTTTTAACTTGATGGAAAATAATTTTATCTTTTTCATGAATTGTTATAATTACATTATTTCATGATGTAATAGTTGCAGCTTGATTTTATGTTTTTACATCTAACTTCTTACCAGATTTTAAAATAGATACTTTTTTTATAACAGCATTACTAACAATTTTATGATATAGTATAAATGATACAATAGTAGTTTTTGATAGAATTAGATCTAATCTAAAAGTTTATACAAAAAAAGATAAAAAAGAATTAGATGAAATAATAAATTTATCAATAAATGAAACATTAGCTAGAAGTATTTATACAAGTTTAATGGTTATCATAGTTTTATTTTCTATACTTTTATTTTGACCTGAAACAATTAAATGATTTGTATTAACAATGATTTATGGAACATTAATATGAACTTATAGTTCAATTTTTATTTCATCACCAATGCTTTTTGATTTCAATAAAAATGAGAAATTAGAACTTTATGAAAGAAAAGAGGTTAATGAAGAAGATAAATATGTTGTGTAAACTAGTAAAATAATTAGTTTTAAAATTTAAATTTTAAATTGTGAAACAAACAATTAAAAAGCTATTTGTAAATTTCAAAAAAATAATTTGAGCAAAGATGTATTATAGCATCTTTGCTTTTTGACTATTTACATCAATTGTATCCCTTTCTGAGCCATTTGTTTTTGCAAAATTACTAAATTATCTCGAATGAGTATTAAAGTGAAATACTTTTAGTTTCAATGAATTATCAGTTTTTATAATTTTTTGGATATTACTAATTATATCAACACTTGTTACTTCATATATTTATAGATACTATTTTGTTGATTTAAACATTTTAAAATTTCTGTCAGAAACACAAAAAAAATACTCACATATACTTATAAATATGTCATATAATGAATATTTATGAAAAAAACAATGAGAAATATATAGAAAATTTGATAAATGAACTTCAGATCAATTCTCAATTTTATTTTTTGTTTTACAAGAAATAATTAAAACATTATCATGAATATTTATTATAATTATTTTGCTTTTTATACTTAATTGGAAAATGGCATTTGCAACTGTATCTATGCTACCAATTATGTTTTTTATGTGATTTTATTTCAATAAAAAAACTGTTCTACTTCAAAAAGAAAACAATGATAAATGAAATGAATTAATGTGATATTTATGAGATAACCTAACAAATTTAGCACTAGTTAAAATTTTATCTTTAGAGAATTCAGTAAAAAAACACTTTCAAAAATGATATGATAAGTTAATGAAAGACCAATATTGAATCTCAAAAAGATGGTCAATTGCAGATATCTATATATGAGTATTAGTTATGACTGCAAGATTAATAACTCTACTTCTATGAGCTTATATGGTAAGTAAATGAACTTTAAGTTTATGATATTTATTTTTATATTTTTCATTTATTGGTTGGGTATATTTTCCACTTTGATGAATGTTTGGAAGACTAAGAGATATTCAAAAACAAATAGTTTCAATACAAACTTTTTATGACGATTTTGATAATTTAGAACTTGAAAAAGATGAGTTTTGAAAAGAAGATCTTAAAAAAGTAGCGTGAGATATAGAGTTTAAAAATGTGCATTTTTCATATAATAAAGATAGAGAAATCTTAAAAAATATAAATTTTACTATAAAAGATTGAGAAAAAATTGCATTTGTATGAGATACATGAGCAGGAAAAAGCACAATGGTAAATTTACTTTTTAGACTTTGGGACATAGAAAGATGAGAGATTTTAATAGACTGAAAAAACATCAAAAATATAAACAAAAAATCACTTAGGTGTCATATAGGTATAGTAATGCAAGATAATACACTTTTTAATACTTCTATTAAAGCAAACCTAGAAATAGCACGTGAAAAAGCAAAAAATGAAGATATAATTGATGCCTTAAAAAAAGCAAAAGCCGATTTTGTATTTTGTTTAAAAGATTGAATTGATACAGTTATCTGAGAAAGAGGACTAAAGTTAAGCTGATGAGAAAAACAAAGACTTTCTATTGCTAGATTATTTTTAAAAGACCCAGAAATACTTATTCTAGATGAAGCAACTAGTGCACTTGATAACAAAACTGAAAAGGAAATTCAAAAATCTCTTGATAATCTTATGAAGTGAAGAACAACTATAATCATTGCTCACAGATTAACAACAATAAAAAAAGTAGATAGAATTTTTGTTCTTGAAAATTGAAAAATTATTGAAACTTGAAATTATGATGAATTAATTAAATCTAAATGAAAATTCTTTGAATTAGCAAACCCAGATAAAATAATAATGTAGTTTTTATCATAAGTAAAACTCATTTAATTTTTTAAATTATAAAATTTAATATTTATCTTTTATTTTTATGCATCTTTGAATTATAATGGACTGAAATCGCAGATGGGCAAAAAAAAGATTATTACCAACACTAGCTTGACATAAAGCTTGATTTGATAATGCTCAAAAAATAATAGAATTAGCAAATGATAAATGATTAAAGTACCTTACATTGTGGGCTCTAAGTAAAGAAAATCTAGTAAAAAGGGAACAAGATGAGTTATCATGAATTATAAAAATGATTGAAAAATTAGAGGATTTACTACCAAAACTTCAAAAAAATAACATCAAATTTGAAACAATTTGAGACATAGAAAAACTTCCTACTAAATCACAAGAAGTTATTAAAAAAGTTAAACTAGAAACTAAAAATAATTTATGAATGACTTTAATTGTTGCTATGGTTTATAGCTGACAAGATGAGATAATTAGAGCAATAAAAAAATTTTTAAATTCTTGAGATGATATAAATAATTTAGATGAGAAATCTTTTAAAAAGTATTTAGACACAGCATTATTTCCATCACCTGATTTAATTATTAGAACTTGATGAGAAATAAGACACTCTGGATTTCTACTTTATGATTCTGATTATAGTGAATACTATTTCTCAGATAAACTTTGGCCTGATTTTGACGAAACAGAACTTGATAATGCACTTAATTTTTTTAATAAAAGAGAAAGAAGATTTGGAAAATAAATTATTTTTTATTTTTACTTAATTATGCTACCAACTTGGTATATAACTTACAAAGATTTAATTAATGATAATATAAAAACGTTTTTAGACAATTACCTAAAAACTGATTTATCAAAACCTTTAAATGATTTCAAAGAAATTATTTATTATGCTACTAGTTCATGAAAAAGAGTTAGAGCTATTTTAGCATTGGAAACATATCTAAACCTAACTTGAAAAAATATAGATGAAATAAAACAAGATGATGATATAATAAAAATTTGTATAGCTTTAGAATTTATTCACGCATATTCATTAATTCATGATGATTTACCATGTATGGATAATGACGATTTTAGAAGATGACAATTAACTGTTTGGAAAAAATATTGAGAAACAAATGCTGTTTTATGTGGTGATTTATTAAATACACTTACTTTTGAGATTCTTTCAACAATTAATGATAATGAAAAATCAAAAAAGTTAACTAATTTAATATCAAAAGCAACTTCTATATACTGAATGATTTGATGACAAATAGAAGACATTTATTTTGAAAATAATTTTCCTGAATTAAATATAGATTTATTAAAAGATTTACACAATAAAAAACTTGAAAACTTATTGAAGCTTCTGTCTTGGCTTGAGTATTACTTTCTTGAAATGATAAGTATATAGATTCTTTTTCACAATTCTGAAAAAATATATGACTTGCATTTCAAGTAAAAGATGACTTACTTGATGTAGAGTGAACATTTGAGGAAACAGGGAAGAGTGTATGATGAGAAAAAAAATGATTTGTTTATTTTATCTGAATTGAAAAATCAAAAGAATATTTAGATAAATTATCAAGTGAAGCAATTAATTGTATTAAACCTTTAAAATCAGAAAAACTAGAATTTTTAGTAAATTATATAAAAAAAAGAAGTAGTTAAAACTACTTCTTTTTTATTTAAAATATGAATGATGAACAACCTCTTCATTTCATCATATATTTCTATTTTTTTCTACTTTATAAAGTATATTTTTTAATATATCTATTAGTCATTTTTTATATCAATTATTTTCACAAAGCCATATGCAAAGATTAAATGCTATTGTAGGTTTACCATATCATCTTAAATAAGTTTTAAATAATTTTTCATAACTTACTGATATTTTTTTAGTAATTTTTAAATGATCTAATTTATATATAAGATGATTTATTTCTTTTTTAGTTAAATAATCATCTTTGTACCTTTCCTTTAATACAGTTCAAAGATATTCTTTTATTTTTTCTGCTTTATAATAGTTCTCAAATTCTCCATCTAAAATAATCCAATTAAAATCTATATATCTTTCTTCTCTAGCATGAACTTTGTAAACTCTTTTGATTGCTCTTTCTATATTTCTTTTATCCTCATAAAAATTTGCATCTCTATCAATTATTGCAAATACATTCTTTTTTCATAAAAGCTCACTACAAAATTCATACCAATCTGCTAAAGCTCCTTTTCATCATACATCAATAACTGCAATATTTTTTAAATCTAAATTAAAAAAATCATTTACTTTATTTTGTCATAAATATTTTGAACATTTTTCTAAACTACAATCTTTTAAATCTTGTTCATTCCATGGCCAATACTCATAAATATTTGGAATTGAAATTTTTTCAGTTTCTCACTCAACAAGAATAACTGCATCAGAGAAGAAAACATCTGTATTTTTAAACATCAAATTTATCATTATCTTATCATAATCTCAGTACTTATTCTCAATCTGTTTAACTTTTGTAAATCATGACATTTTGTAAACAAATCTTAAACTATCTATTTCAAATTTATCTTTTTTGAAATTTGATACCAATTCATTTGCATGAGTTGAATAAATTATTTGAGTATTTTCAACCTCAGCTATATCCTGTAATAATTTATCAATTAACCTAATAGAATGTGGATGTAAAAAATTTTCTGGTTCTTCAATAATAAATATTTTAAATGTATCTGATTTTGTAACTCACCTAATTGACTTTAAATATAAATCAAATAAAGCCATTAAAACAAAATTCTTTGTTCAAATTGTTAAATCATCAAAATTTCTTATATCAGATTTATTTTCTTCTTTTTTTATTATTTCATCAAGATTTCTCATTATTTCATTATCATCATTTTTCAAGATTGAAAAATTTGTTTCATTTAAATGACTTAGGGAAGTTGAAAACTTTGTATTTTTTTCTTTAGGAAGTACACTTTTTACACTTTTTAATATATTTTCTAGATTTCTAAAAATATCTTGACTCTCAATACTTTCTTTTTTATTTTCTAGTATTAAATCAAGTATTTTTGTATACCATGAATTATTTCTATTGTATGAATTTCTATCTCCTGGAATATAAATAAAATTTATTTTTTTAAGAAACTCAGAAATGTTTTTTCTTTGCTTTGCATCATAATTTTCTTCGTATTTTACAACTACTTTATTATCAACTATCTTAGCAATTATTTTTAATGTGATTATACTGTTATTATTTTGTAGTATATCAGCTTCTAAAACTATATCTTTTGATCTATCATTGAAGTTTTCTACTGTAATTTCTTTATGATTTCATGAAAAAAATAATGCTATTGCTTTCAATATATTTGATTTTCAAGCATTGTTTTTTCATACAAAAACTGTCTTATTTTTCGAAAATTTTACTATTACATAATCAATACTTTTAAAATTAAGAATTCTTATTTCTTTTAATTGATACATAAAATAAATTAAAGAATAAAGTTATAAAACTTTTATATTTCACATTATAATTATACATTTTTCATATAACTTCTGTTTAAATCATCTTTTAATATTTCTTTTTGTTTTAATAATCATGTTAAACTATTTCAAATTGATATAATTAATCTTTTATCATCATATGTAAACAAAGAATTTTTTCAAAATATCATAAATCATAAATCTAGAGATCAAATGTTTAATTTTTGTATATAATTATTATTACTTAGAACCCAATTATCAAATCACTTTAAAGATAAAATTAAATCTTTTTCTATAATATCATCTTTAAGTTTTCACTTCTCTCTAGTATCATATTTCAATGTATAATAATTATTAACTACAGGATTTGCTTCTAAAAATAATATATAATCATATCAAGTAATCAATTTTATTTTATCAATAACCATAAATATATTTTTCTCATTTATATTTTCTATTTGCATAATTGATTTTACAACTTCATGATTTACAGTTATTAACTTATTTGATGACAATAATCTCTTATTTGTGATTGAAATAATATGTCTAAGTAAATTTAATCATTCTATAGGGTGTTTGTTGATAAAATTTTCAATTCACTTATCTCAATTAATAAATAATAATAAAGAGTTTTCTTTTGCTACAACTGAATTTTCTTTAGGCTTATTTATATCATAAATATCTAAACTAGCTTCTCAAAAAAAGTTTTCAGCTGAAAGTAATGCTAATTCTTTTTTTTCTTTTTTTTCTATTGATGTATATTTTTCTATTACTAATTTTCAACTTATTATAATATATAGATTTTTGTCTATATCTCATTCATTAAAAACAATATCTCACTTTTGTAATTCCTTATATCAAAAAAATCAAGATGATTTGTAAAATTCTATATTTAACATAGTAATTAAAGATTATTTGATTATAATAATTCTGTCATATCTTTATCACGAGCAAAGCTTTTTAATATATCCTTACTAATAATTCATTTATTATATAAGTGTATTAAATATTTATCCATCAAGAACATTCATTCTTTTTGTCATACTTCAAGTACACTATATAAATGATGAGGTTTTCATGTAATTATTAAGTTTCTTATTGCATCATTATTTATAAGTATTTCTCTAGCTGCAACTCTTCATTCCTTATCTATTCTTGGTAATAATCTTTGACTAATAATTCAAACAAGACTCATAGATAATTGCATTCTTATTTGTTCTTGCTGTCAAGTAGGGAAGACATCAACAATTCTATCAATAGTTTGTACTGTATCATTAGTATGTAATGTAGATAAAACCAAGTGTCAAGTTTCGGCAAGAGTAATAGCCGCTCTGATAGTCTCAGGATCTCTCATTTCTCATACCATTATTACATTTGGATCTTCTCTAAGTGCTGCTCTAATTGCATTTTCAAAGCTAAGTGTAGAATTTCATATTTCTCTTTGATTCACTAAACTTTCCCTAGAATCAAATACAAACTCTATAGGATCTTCAATAGTAATTATATGCTTTTTAAAATTTGAATTTATATAATTAATCATAGCTGCTAAATTTGTTGATTTACCAGATCAAGTTGGTCAAGTTACAAGAATTAATCATTTTGATTTTTGACATAAATCTTTTATTACATCAGATAATCATAATTCCTCAAGTGTAGGAACATTTATAGGAATTTTTCTCATAGCTATGCTATAACCATTTGAATCTACATAACAATTAACCCTAAATCTATCACTATCCTTATATTTATACGATATATCTAATTCAAAATCACTTAAAAACTTATTAACTCCATTTCATCATGCAATTAATGATATTATTTCAATTATATCATCTTTAGAAAATATTTTTAACTCAAAATTATTTCACTCTAATAATAAATCATTTAATGGAATTAAATCTCAATATAGATTTCTAATATAAGGCTTTAAACCAGAAGAAAAATGTATATCCGAATAATTTTTTTGTATACATTCTTTTATAAGCAATTCAAAGAAATATTTATTATCCATGCTATAATGGATTAAAGTTATAAATTAATATTAATGTTATTATAACACATATATAATAAAAAAGGCAAAAAATAAACATTAAATTATTATATTATTAAAAAAAAGCTTAGATAATGTTATCTAAGCTTTTTAAAAACTATATTTAATTAGTCTCTAGCTGGTCTTTCAGTATTTTCTTTTGCATAAGAAACGAAGATTTTTCTACCTTCTAATTCTTTTTCATTAGTTTCAGCTAAAGCTTTTTTAGCATCCTCTAAATTAACAAAAGTAACGAAACCAAAACCTTTTGATTTTTTAGTTTCTCTATCTAAAACTACAGTAGCGAATTCAACTTCACCAAATTCACTAAAAGCTTGAGATAAGTCTTTACCTCTCATTTCCCAAGGAAGATTTCCAACAAAAAGTTTTCTGTTTTCTGCTATTTGTTCGTTCATAACAACAAATTATAAAATAAATATTACAAGCATAATCTTGTAAAAAAACCACTTTAACCAAAAGACACTAGTGTTAGTGAATATGAGTGAATAGTATTTTATCCAAAGATTGCTCTACTACATTATATTTAAAATATAAAATTTACAAATTTATTTTAGTAATTTTTGAAAAATTAATATAATACTCACATAAATATATATAATTCTATCTTATAGATTAATAATATTTTTCTTAAATTCTTATTTTCTACTTAAATAAAATAAAATTGTATAATTAATTAATACAATGTAGTAATATTTTAAAAACAAAAAAAATGAATACTTTTAAAGAAATATTTAACAAATTAAATTCCTCTCAAGTTGAAGCCGTTAACCATATAGATTGACCTGCTATGGTTATTGCTTGACCTTGAACTTGAAAAACACAAGTACTTGGAGCAAGAACCGCAAATCTTATATTAAATGCTAATGTTAATCCAGAAAATATTCTTATAACAACATTTACCGAAAGCTGAGTAATTGCTATCAAAGAAAGATTACTAAAATTTATTTGAACAGATGCACACAAAGTTTATGTTGCAACAATTCATTCTCTTGCTCAAGATATAATCAAAAATTTTGCTGAAAAATTTAGCTTTTGAAAAACTTCTACACTTATTGATGATGTAGATAGTTTTGAATTGTTATCAGAAATTATAGAAAAATTAATTTGAGAAAAAAAGATTGAGTTATTACTTACTTCTTGAGATAAATTATTTTATCTTGCTGATATAAAAAGAGCAATTTGAAATTTAAAAAATGAATGAATTAGTTTAGAAAAGTTTTTAAGTTTAATAACTGCAGAAGAGAAATATTATAAAGAATTATTAGAAGAAAAAAAACAAAATAAAAGAATAAAAAATATAGAAAAATACGAAAAAGAATATGAAACAATAGTATGAAAAATGAAAGAACTTTATCTAATTTTTGATGAATATAACAGAACTCTTCAAGAAAAATCATATTATGATTTTTCTGATATGATAAACTTTGTATTACAAAGATTTAAGGTTGATGATGAATTAAAGTATTATTATGCTGAAAAATTTCAGTATATAATGCTTGATGAATATCAAGATACAAACAATGCACAAAATGAAATAATTGATATGATTTTATCTGTTAGTCCAGAAAAAGATTATCCAAATATAATGGTTGTTTGAGATGATGATCAATCAATTTATCGTTTTCAATGAGCAAATATAGAAAATATGCTTGATTTTTCAAATAAATATAAAAACACTAAATTTATAGTTTTATCTGAGAATTATCGTTCTACTCAAGAGATTTTGGATACATCAAGTAGTTTGATAGTTAATAATTCTGAAAGACTAGTTAACAAGATAAGTTGATTAACAAAAGATTTAAATTCAGTAAAATCAAAATTATATAAAACAGAAGGGAATAAGCCTATTTTTTATTCATCTACAAATGAAATAGATGAAAAAAATTTTGCTTTGGAAAAGATAAAAACTTTAAGTATTCCTTTAAGTAAAATTGCAATCATAGTTAGAAACAATAGAGAAATAGAAGAATGGTCCAAGTTTTTACAAGACAATTCTATCGAAGTAGAATCTAAATTAAAAACAAATATAATTAAATCAGATTATATTAAATTTATATTGAAATTTCTTGAAATAATAGATAATCCTTATGCAAATGAGGAAAGTTTTATAGACATATTAAGATGTGAATTTATTGATGTAGACAAGCTTGATATACTTATGATAAATCAATATTTATATAATAAAAACTATGTAAGAAAAGATAAAATAAGAATTTTTGATTTACTAAATAAACTTGAGAATTTTGAGGAATTAGAATTAAAAAATAAACAGAAATTACTAGATTTTAGAAATAATTTAGTTTATTTAAATTCAAAACTTGCAAGCACAAATTTTATAATATTTTTTAATGAATTTATAGAGAAATCAAACATACTTAACTATGTAGAAAAAAACTGAAGTTTTGACGATTTACAAGATATTTTTTCACTTTTTAGTAAGGTAAAAAAATGGGTAGAACTAAATAAAAGTTTTACAATCAAAAATTTACTTATAAAAATAAATTTGCACAATAAATTTAATATAGCAATAGAAAGACAAATACTTAAATCAGGATCAACTTGAGTTCAGATTATGACAGCTCATTCTTCAAAATGACTTGAGTTTGATACAGTTTTCATACCAGGTCTTTATGATTGAAATTGGAATAATAAAAGAGTTATAGAAAAATTGAAATTACCAAGATGAATTGTTTGAGAATGATTACAAGACTTGATGGAAGATAAAGTAGATAAAAAAGAGAGACAATTAGAAGAAGATAGAAGGTTGTTTTTTGTTGCATTAACTAGAGCTGAAAATAATTTATTTTTAAGTTTTTCAAAGTCAAAAGAAGGGAAGTTAAATCTTGTCTCTCAGTTTATAGATGAGTTATCTACAAACATAGATTTTATAGAATCAGAAACTAAAACAGAAGAAACTTTAGCAAATATTATAAAAAATACTTTGATTTGAAATACTAATTCAAACTTGATAAAATACTCTAATTTAGAATTAAAATATATTGAAGAATTTTTAAAAAATTATAAACTTTCACCATCAGATTTAAACAAATTTTTAGAAGATCCAAACTTGTTTTTAAAAGAAGCAATTTTTAAATATCCATTTGTAGATAATGAGTCTACTATTTTCTGAAAAGTTTATCATAGAACTTTAGAATTATTTTTTATAAAATATAAGAGTGAATGAGTTTTACCAAAACTTGATTATCTAATAAATACTTTTTCATTGCTTTTGAAACAAGAAATTTTAAGTCCTGAAGAATTTGAAAGACTTGAAGTTAGATGAGTAAAGTGATTAACAGGGTATTATGAAACATATAAAAATAATTTTAGGGAACATCTAGAATTAGAATACAATTTTAGATGAAAAAATATAGTTTTTTCTTGAATTCCACTAACTTGAAAGATAGATAAAATAGAAAAAATAGAGTGATATGTATCTTCAGAAAATCCTTGAAGTTCTGGACAATTTGCTTTGTTTAAAGAACATATTGCAATAATAGATTACAAGACATGATCTGTGAAAAGATTATGAGAAATAAAATGAGTTGATAGAGATTGAAATAAAAAAGCAGATTTAAAAGAGTGAAAATATGGTAGACAATTACTTTTTTATAAATTACTTTGTGAACTTGATAGAGAATTTAGTTCAAAATATGATATAGTTTCTTTATGACTTGATTTTGTAGAATGAAAAAATGATGAGTATAAAATAGTTGAAGTTTCATTTACACAAGAGGAGTATAAGGAATTTAAAAATCTTGTAAAAGATACTTGGAACAAGATTTCAAGTCTAGATTTTTGGAAAGAGTACTTGCAAATAAAATAAACTTGACAAATTATATACAATTGTATAATAAACAGGATTTTATAATTTAGAAAAATTATATGGTAGAACAAATCATAAGATGAAATATTGCTTTTAAATTAGATAAAGCTAAACTTGAATTAACTCCTAGCGCAGTTCGTGCTACAATAATAGAATGACAAATTACCAGAATCTTTGCTGGTGGAACCGTTCATTTATTTGATTCTCTATGAGGTTGAGATATGCTTATTAGAGATGCTGATATAAAACCATATATTCATGGCTCTAATCCAATTTTAGATACTATGTTAAAATCAGTATGATTGGAAGTTATAGCAATTGTAGATAATGAATGAAACAGTTTGGTTGAAATAAGAAAGTAAACTTTAATTTTTAACTCTATAAATTATGTCAGAAGTATATGCAGTAAGAGATGAAGAAACTTGAAATTTAGTTAATTGATTAACTTGAGAATTATTAAGTGAAGAAAAAAAATGAGTTTCTTATGGTGAATGAAGAATAAAATTAGATTCATCAGAAATGAATGAAAAAGCTTTAGCCTTGCTAAATAATAAATAGTTTATGAAAGTATTTTTATCATATCAGCAAACTTGAGTAGATAAAAAAATTCTTCTAAAAGATTTACAATTTTTTAGAGAAGTTTTTGATGATAAAAATATTAAAAATTTTGTATATTATCTAGATGAAAAAGAAGAAGATGATAATTTTTATATATGTGAAAAAGTAAAAAAAGAAATAGAAAAATGTGACTTAGTAATTACTTACATAAATCATAAAAAGAGATCAGAATGAATGCTTTTAGAGCTTGGAATGGCTTATGAATTATGAAAAGAAATCAAAATTTTTATAAATAGAAAATATAAAGATGATTATTTACTTATTTACTGATTAACAAAAAAAGAAAATGTAATTTTCTTTAATGAATTTTTTGAGATCGAAGAACAAATAAAAAGATTAGTTTAACACTAATCTTTTTTATATACCATATATCTAAATTTTATTCAATTTTCTTCTTGCCAATCCGTATAACTTTCTAAAGTGAGATTTGATTTATCAAATTCTACATGTCTATCACAATCAAAATCTCAATCAACTTCAGTTAAGTAAACTTTATCAAGCATAGGATGAATTAATGCTATATTATAAACACTAGATCATCATACAACAAAAATATTTTCTACATTATCTTTCTTTTTTAATTCTTCCAAAGCATGATCAAAAGAATTAAAATGTAAAACAAAATCATCTATATTTGAATGATTACTTTCAGAATGTAATTTTTTACTTATTATACAATTAATTCTATCTGGAAGAGGTTTAAATTGAGAAGGAATTGAATCCCAAGTTTTTCTTCACATAATAACTGCATTTAATTTTCCTAAATCTTGAGTACTTGTAGTTATCTTTTTAAAATACTTTAAATCACTTGGTATTTTCCATGCTAAATCATTATTTTTTCAAATTCATTTTTTATTATCCATAGCAAGAATCACAGAAAATTTTTTCATAATTTTTTTATTAAAAAAATAAAAAAGATACTATATATTTTAATTATATAGTATCTTTGATAAAATCAAATATTATTTTAACTAAAACTATTTCACTCTATCACTTATCTCATTCGTTATTTCTTTTACAAATTCATTTATAGTAATTACTTTTTGTTCTTTAGTTTTATAATTTCTAACTGAAACACTATTGTTTAATTCTTCTTGTTCTCAAACTATAAGTATGTAATTTATATGCATTTTTTCAGCATTTCTTACTTTTTTATTTAATCAATCTGAGCTTAAATCAACTGTTACTCTAATTCATTCTTGTTTTAAACTTGATTCTACTTTTTTTGCATATGAATCAAATTTATCAGAAACTGGAACTACAATAACTTGTCTTGGAGCTAACCAAAGAGGGAATATTCAAGCAAAATGTTCTATTAAGAATCAAATTAATCTTTCATGAGTTGAAAGAGGAGCTCTATGTATACAAATAGGAGTTTTGTCACTTCAATCACTATCTTTATAAGTTAAACTAAATCTTTCTGGAACTGCAAAATCAAGTTGATTTGTAGCTAGAGTAAATTCTCTACCAATTGCTGACCATATTTGTACATCTATTTTAGGTCAATAAAACGCAGCTTCATCTTCGGCTTCAACAAATGGAACTCAAGTTTTTATTAAAGCACTTCTTACTTGTTCTTCAGTTTTTATCCATAAACTTTCATTATCTACATATTTTTTTCAAAGTCATTCTTTACTATGTTTTGATAATCTCATTTGAAATTTATCTACTCAAAATAAATCAAAATAAAATTTATACATTTCAATTACTTTTATAAACTCATCTTCAAATTGTTCTTCAGTACAATATATATGAGCATCATTCATACAAAGACTTCTAACTCTCATAAGTCAAAATAGACTTCAACTATCTTCATATCTATAACAATGACCATATTCTGCAAATCTAACTGGTAAATCTCTATATGATTTAGGAATTGCATCATATAATTTATGATGATGAGGACAATTCATAGGTTTTAAATAATATTCTTCTCAATCTAAATTCATAGAAGGGAACATACTTTCTTTGTAATATGGAAGATGTCATGATTTATAATAAAGTTCTCACTTTGTAATATGAGGAGTTCTTACTCTTTGATATCCATATTCTTCTTCTTTTTGTTTTGCTAATTTTTCAATTTCTTCTACCATTGTAGCTCATGCTGGTAACCAAAGAGGCAATCCAGGCCCAACTTCATTATCAAAAGTAAAAAGTTGTAATTTTTCTCAAAGAACTCTATGATCTCTTCTTTTAGCTTCTTCAATCATTTTTATATGATTATCTAATTCTTCTTTTGTATCAAAAGCAAAAGCATATATACGAGTTAGCATTTTTTTATTACTGTCTCATTTCCAATAAGCTCATGCAATTTTATCTAATGCAAAAGCATTTGCATCTATCTTATTTGTATTATCTACATGAGGTCAAGAACACATATCTACAAAACTTTCATTTCAGTTTTGCATAATATTTTTGTAGAAACTTATGTTTTCAATTCATTTTTCTTTCAGTTCTGTAGCCATTTCTACTTTATAATCTTCTCATTTTTCTTTTAAAAATTTTACAGCTTCAACATATGGTAAATCATATTGTTCAAATTTTTGGTTCTGAGAAACTATTTTTTTCATTTTTTTCTCAAGGTCTTTTAAATTTTCTTCTTTAAATTCATCATTTCAAAAATCAAAATCATAATAAAATCAGTTTTCTATATCTGGCCCAATTGCCATTTTTGCATTTGGATACATTTCTTTAACAGCTTGTGCCATTATATGTGCTAGAGAATGTCTTTTAGTTTCAATATTCATATTTTTTGTGGTTAAGAATAATATTTTTATTATTTATTGTAATTTTTTATAGAAATTTCAGAAAATGTAACTCATTTTTCAATCATTTTAATTATTTCTATATCATATCATATAAATTTTTCATCATAATTTGAGATAGAATTTATATCAAAAAAGTTTATTGCACTACATTTATTTGGTTCATTTATTTTTATTTTGGTTATATCAAAATCTTTTACTTCTACATAAAAATCAAAATATACTCTTCAAATAGAAATTCTATGTGAAGTATGTACGACATCTAGATTTTCTTTTATCAAATCAACATCAAGTTCTTCTTTCATTTCTCTTACAAAACAATCAATAACACTTTCTTCTCACTCAATATGTCATGCAGGAATTTGATAAAATCAATCATAAAATCAACTTCATTGTCTTTGCATAAATAATATTTTTCAATCTTTATCTTTAAATATTCAATATGCTGCAGAATAAAATTCAGGTCATCTAGACATACATATATTAAAATTATTAATAAAAAAATCTTCTACATTTTAGTAGAAGATTTTCTTTTAAAAAGCACTAAGAAAAACAACTACTTATAGCAGAAGAAAGTTGTTGTAAAGGTTCCAAGTAGTGCTAGCCTCATATGTGCTTTTTAAAAATTATTAAAGGTATTCTAATTAACTTTATAAAATAGTCAAAAGTTTGTATTATTTTTGCTTTTATGATACAATTTTAATGATTATATGTTAATATTTTATTTATGGTTAATTCATGGATAATCTGAGGATGATTAAATTCATGAAAATGAATGATTCCACGTATATTAAAAAATATGTCATTGTGATGAAATAATATAGATCCAAACTGAGTAATATCACTGAGCGATATTAATTCTATTGATTGAGTTTTTGATAGTGTTAATTATACAGATGATATGAGATTTCAATACTATCAAACTTTAACTGATGATGAAAAAAGAGAGTTTTTCCCAAAATTTCACTTAGCAAAAATGTATAGAAAAACTGTAAGTGAAATTATGAGTATTTTATGATGAGAATATTGATGGAATAATGCTGAGTTATATGAATCTAACTTACTTTTTAATAATTTAATATCCTCTTATCTTAGATCATTAAATACTTTAAATTCTTCATTAACTATATGAGTTTGATTGCCTCCTGAAGGAATAAAAAAATTCTTAGATGAATCATCTAATCCTGATGTTTTTAATACAATATTTGTAGTTAAAACAAATGTTAATGACATACTTGAAAGATTAAATCAAGATAAAACTGATTTAAACCATTCTAAATCATGGCCACTTAGACTTGCTGATGATGAACTATATAAGGCAGCAAAACTAATATCATTAAATTGATTATCAATAGCAGAAGATGCTGAAAAACAATGATTCAGAGTTATTGATACTTCAAAAAATTCAGATGAAACACTACTAAAAATATCAAGAGAAATATTTAATAAACAAAAGAATATATAATTTTATACTTTTTTTGTATTATTAATAACTTTATGATATAATTTATTTAATATATTTATTATTTAATATTTAAAAATGCTAATATCACAAATTTTAATTGAGGCACTGGAAAAAGATGCATCAGATATAATTATTTCTACATGAAGTCATCCAAGTATAAAAGTATATTGAGAAATTACCTATTTAGAAAACTATCCAGTTATAGATAAAGAATTATTTGAAAAAGAGATTATTGTAGTTATGAACCAAAACCAAAAAGATAAATTTAAAAAGGAGTTAGAATTAGATTTTTCTATAGATTTTAAATGATACTCTAGATTTAGAGTAAATGCTTTTAGTCAAAAAAGCTGATATTGACTTGTATTTAGACCTATAAAATCAGAATTACCAACTTTTGATAAATTATGACTACCTAACCAAATACTTGAATTTGCAAATAAAAAAAATTGACTAGTTTTAATTACTTGATGAGTTTGAACAGGGAAGAGTACAACACTTGCATCATTAATAAATTATATAAATAAAACAAAGAAAAAACATGTAATAACAGTAGAAGATCCTATGGAATATGTATTTAAAAATGAAAAATCACTTGTGGAGCAAAGGGAAATATGAGTAAATACTTTAAGTTTTGATAACTGATTAAAATATGCTCTTAGACAAGCTCCAGATGTAATAATGGTATGAGAAATGAGAGATTTAGAAACATTTAGATTAGCTCTTCGTGCTGCTGAAACTTGAAATTTAGTTTTTGCAACTCTACATACTTCAGGAGCAGCAAGAACAGTTGCAAGAGTAATAGATATGTTTCCAGCCGATGAAAGAGATCAAATAAGACAACAATTAAGTGAATCATTACTTTGAGTTGTATGGCAAGATTTAATAAAAAAAGCTGATTGAACATGAAGAGTTCCAGCTGTAGAAATTTTAGTAAATACTATTTCTATTGCTAATATGATAAGAAAATGAAATACACATCAAATAAATTGAGCAATTGAAACTTGATCTCATGACTGAATGATAAGTATGAGCAAATATTTAGAATTTATGTTAAAAAAGAATTTTATAACTGAAGAAATATACAATGAAAATATTAAAACTTTAAATTTAATTAAATTAGATTAAAAAATTCTATGATACAAAGTTTCAAAAAAACTATGATAAGATATCTAGTTAGAGAACAATTAAATAAAATGGATTTTTCAGTAATTAATGAAAAATCAAAGAAAATATTTAATAAATTAAAAGATTTAAAAGAATTTAAAAAGGCAAATTCTATTTTTATTTACATATCTTTAAAAGATGAAGTACAAACTTTTGAATTAATTGATTATTTATTAAAAGAATGAAAAAAAGTTATTGTTCCAAAAGTAGTATGAAATAGTTTAGAAGTTGTAAAACTTAAACATAATCAAAAACTTGTACATTGAAAATATTGAATTTTGGAACCTAGGGAAAACGACTTATATAAATGAAAAATTGACGTTGCAATTATTCCTTGACTTGCATTTTCATTAACTTGAAAAAGAGTTTGAAAATGATGATGATACTATGATCAATTTCTTTCAAAGAATATAAATACTTATAAAATATGAATATGCTTTTGAGTTCAAGTGCTAGAAGAAGATAAAATTCCTGTTGAAAAACATGATGTACCAATGGATAAAGTTATATATGATTAAAAGATATAACTTTTTTTAAAAAATATTTTTGAGTCAAAAATATTAAAGCATTTATTTATTATATTAAAATTAATTATAAAATTAAATTTAAAAATATTTAACTTTAATGAAAGATATAATTTAAAACACTATATATAGTTCACATTATAATAAAGGTATAAATTAATACACATAAGTTATATTATGTTAACTAATAAATATATTTAAATATTGCTTCCCTTTATATACAAGAATAAATAAAAAAATAAAATCTCAAAAATAATTTGAGATTTTATTTAATGATTATATTAAAATGAAAATTAATGTAAAATTCTTTCAGCTTTTAAATTAGTATCTCTTAATGCTCTTGCTACTAATTCATGATGTTTTACTCAAGTTGATGACATATTTTCAAGATAATTATATAAAGTTGGTTTTTCACTTAATTTGCTTAATATAATTTTTGAAAATCTAACTATTGCAATATCTGGTCTTTTACTGTTTGCAAATGATTTTGCTTCAGGTGGTAATTCTATATGTCTTTGATTTAAATCATATAACATAGCATTTTTTAATAATTCTGCACTTGTTTCATTTTGTCTTAATCATAAATTTGTTTTTGTTTCCATAGAACATTTTGTTAAAAAATAAACTTAGGAACAACTATAATGATATACCTACAAATAAAAATAGTCAAAATAATGAGCAATTTTAACTATTTTTAAGATTGATTAATTTAAAATGTATTTTATAAATTAATTTTATAAAGAAATAACATTAATTTATTCATAAAAAAAGAAAATTTTTTTGATAATAGTTATTAATAAATATAATTCTTTATACTTTATTTATTCAAAAATTAAATGACAAATAAAAAAGCACTTATAACTATACTTATAACTGTAGTTTTAGATATTGTATGACTAGGTTTCATAATACCTGCATTACCATTCATTGTAAAAAATTTTTGATTTTGAGAAGAATTTGTATGATTAACATATTGAATTTTTTCACTTTGACTACTTTTATGATGAGTAATTTTTTGAAGACTTTCAGATATTTATGGTAGAAAATCTATATTAAAAATAACTGTACTTTTAAATATAGTTTGATATTTAGTTTTTGCTTTTTCTCCAAATCTTTGGGTATTTATATTTGCTAGATTTTTATCTGGTTTATGATGATCTGGTTGGGCTATATGACAAGCTTATATATCAGATATATCATCAGAATCAGAAAGAACTAAAAATATGTGACTTATTTGAGCTACTTTTGGTATAGGTTTTATAATATGACCATTATTTTGAGCTATAATAGATACAACATCAGTTTTTTTACTTGGAATAATTCCATTTTGTGTAATATTTTTAAACTTATTACTTATATATTTTTATCTTCCAGAAACTAATAAACTTCTTTCAAAAGCAAATAAAGAGGAAATTTTACCGCTTGATTTTCATTATAACAAAACTCAATTACTTTGATTATTTTTTACTACATTTAGCGTTTGAGCGATTTTTTCATGAATGCAAACAACTTTTGCACTTTTGATAAATGATAAATTTTGATATGGGCAAAATGTAATTTGATATCTTTTTGTTTATATATGAATATGTTCAGTTCTTTATCAATCACTTTGAATTAAACATATAAGAAAAATATTTGATGAAAAAAAGATGATTATGCTTTGATTAACATCACTTACAATTTCATTTATATGATTTGCATTTAATAATATATTTTGATTTTTATTTTTACTTTTGATATTTAATGCTCTATGAATGTGAAATATAAATCCTGCAATAGCGTCATTGATTTCAAAAAAAGCAAAAAATGAAACTTGAAAAGCTATGTGAACAAATTCTAGTTCTATGAGTTTATGAAATATAATCTGAGCAATTATTGCTTGATATTTATATTCAATTTCTATATCTCTTCCCTACTTATTTTGAGCTATGGTATTCTTATCATTATTGCTTTTTGTAAATAGATTTATTAAAAAATAATTTTTATGGATATTTTTTCATTTTTAGAAGCAAATAAATTTTTCATATATATCATATTATCTTTTTGAGTAATTTTTTCTTCAATTTTTCCTCTAAATTTATTTATATTTTCTGAAATTTTTATTTTATCTTGATCTATATTTGCAGGCCTAGAAATTACTGATTTTTTCACTACTTTTTTTCTTTTAATTATATCATGATTTATCTGAGATAGTATAAGTTTTTTTATATGATTAATATACAGAGACAGATTATTTGATAGTATATTTTCTTATGAATTTATAAAGAAAAAAATAAATTTATATAAATATGATAAAATATATAAATCATTTGAATTAAGACCTTTTTTCTCTGTATTTGCATGAAAATTTTGATACTTTTCACACTACTTTACACCATTTATAGCGTGAAGTTTAAAGATAAAATACATAGACTTTTTAAAATATTCAAGTTTCTGAATTGTCTTATCTGTTTGATTTCTTTCCTTTATTTGATTCTTTGTTTGAGAAAATTTAATTAATTTTTTTATATTTATTAAAACTTATGTATTTTTATTATTATTTTTATTTTTAATTTTTTGTTCTTTATATTTTTATTTTAAAAAGTACATTGTAAAATCATTAAGTAAGTATTGAAAAGACTTTGAGATAAAAAAAATATTTTTATTAAAATTATTTTTTAAACATTTTTTTTGGGTTTCATTAATTATTTTTATTTTTTATTGTATAACTTTATATCTTATATTTTTTAGTTTCTGAATACAATCTAAAACTGAAAAACTTAATTTCGATTATAAATTAAATTCAATAAATGAGATAACAAATTATTCAAGTTTATATACTTATTATTTTTGAAAAAGAAATGAAATAATACAACCAATTAATATTATTTTAATTACAAACTCTGATATTAAACAAACATTATCAAATTTATGATGGATTGAAAATAAAACATTTATTTGAAAAAATATAAATGTGAAAGAATTTTATTCTTTATATAAATCAAAAGAACTTCCAGTAAGTAACTTATATCTTGATTGAAAAGTTCAAAATATGGCATTTCAGATGAAATCAAATAGTAATTTTAAAAGAGTACATTTAAGAGTATGGAATTTTTGAATAATAAATAATAAAAAAATATACTTTATAAGCATTTCCAAAGACACAAAAATAGATATTGAAATGTATAATAATTTTTTTACTCCAATTCATGATATAGATTATGATATTGATAAACAAAGAGATTTTTTCTTCGACCAAATTAAGTTACAATACTCAAATTTAGAATACAAAAAAGAAAAAATAAGTGAAATAAATAGCAATTTATATAAATATAATTATTATTCTGACTGATTTTTTTACATTATTAATATTTAATCTATGTGACTTCTTGATTACATAATATGATTATATAACAACCATGAAGTAATTTTCTTTATTTTATTGGTTTTTATTATTGCTATTGAATCAAGAATAACAATTTTTTGATTAGTTATTTTATCACCAAAATTATGATTAAATTTTCTTGATATTTATTTATTTTTATTCTTTTGAGAATTACTATGAGATACAATTCATTACTGATTTTGAAGGTTTTTTAGTAAATTTTTTATTAATAATAAACAGGAAAATAAAGTATCATATGTAAAAAATTTACAAGAGAAACTAAAAGATAAACCAACTTTTGATTTACTTATGATAATAAAATATACTCCTCCAATAACAAGTATAGGACTTATTTATTTATGATTTGAAAAATATAATTTTAAAAAATTTATTTTAAATGATCTAATTTTATTGTTTTTTTCATCAACAATAATTACATCTATATTATTTTATTTTTGATGACTGTTAAAAAATAATGATAATCTAACACTATTTTTTAGTGAAGTTTTAATTGTATTTATGATAATTTTTCTTACTATTAAATATATATCTAAATTTATTATTAAAAAAATATTAAAAAATGATTCCTAAAAAACTTCATTATTGTTGGTTCTGATGAAAACCAAAACCAACAGACTTTTTATTATATTTAGAATCTTGGAAAAAATACTGTCCAGACTATGATATAATTGAGTGGAATGAAAATAATTTTGATATAAATTCTTGTAAATATGCTAAGAAAGCCTATGAAAATAAAAAATGGGCTTTTGTAGTTGATTACGTTCGTTTTGCTATTTTAGAAAAAGAATGATGAATTTATATGGATACTGATGTAGAGATTTATAAGAATCTTGATAGATTTTTAAATGATTGATGTTTTGTTTGATTTCAAGATGAAAAAGATGTCAATTGAGCTATAATTTGAGCAGAAAAAAATCATCCTTTTATAAAAGAAATGGTTTGATTTTATAAAAAACATAAACTGAATAACAATCCTGTCTTACCTTATATTATGACAAAAATTTTAAAAAAACATTGATTAGTTAGAAAAAACAAAGAACAAAAAGTTAATTGAGTTCACATATATAAAAATCATTTTTTCTACCCTTTTGCATACTATGAAAAACCATCTTCAGATATGATAAAAGATGAAACTTATGCAGTCCATTGGTATAGTTGAACTTGGCTTCCAAGTTGGATTATAAATTATATATTCCCTATTATATGAGCTTGGAAAAAATTTTTAAAAAGATTTAGTTAATTATTTCTTTTATAGTATTTTCAAACGTCTTATCATTAGTTTCAAATTTTTTTACATCAGATAATTTCTTTATTAGTTTTTTTAAATTTATATCTTTTTCTTGGTCTCAAATTATAAAATATCATTTTTTTCATAAATGCTTTGCTAGATATTCTTGTTCAGTTTGATTAGGAGTTGGAAAAAGTATAGCTTTTTTTCATAGTTTCACAAGATCCATAATAGTAGTATACCCTGCTCTTGAAATTACAACTTCTGAATTCTCAAATAATTTATTTCTTACTTCTCATGATACAAAAGAATAAATAGTTATATCAAATTCTTTTAAATTTTTTTTATAATTTTTTGTAGTATCTCATAAAACAAAAACTTTTTTTCAATCAAGATTTTTAGCTTCATTAAGTAAAGTATTTACAAAACTTTCTTTATGTTCTTTTAGATATCAACTTATGATAAATAAATAATCAATATCTTTTTTCCCATTATTGTTATCATTATAAGAAGATAACAATCAAATGTATTTATGATTTAATCTTTTTAATAAATCAGTATGAGATAACTTTCAAGCTAAATTAATTTCTTCATTTTTAAAATCAGGAATTAATACTGAATTAAATTTATTAAAAACTTTATAATTTATATAATCAGAAATAAATTTAAATGCACCTAATCATCTAGGCATAATAAATGATATTTGATGAGAAATTATAAAACTTTTTACTTTTTTATGATAAATTCAATATCTTCAATCTGAAAATATTAAATCATATTTTTTATACATCATTTTCATGAATTTTCTCTCTTTTCTCATTACTAGATATGCTATAAATATATCATATATAAGATATAAATACATCATCAATCATCTTCATCTTTCTAAAGGAGGATAATCTTCTAGTTTTATAAAATCTATATTTTTTTTCTCTTTTAATTCATCCATTAAAAATGTTAAAGCATTTCAATAAGATAGTATAGAAATGTTATATTTTTTTGATATTAAATAATTAATTATGACTAAGCTTCTTGTTGCATGTCATAATCAAAGTGAACTAATTGCAAATAAAACTCTCTTTTGCATTAATAAAAATAAAAAAGTATAAATATGCAAACCATTTTATACTTTTTTTATTTTTTTCAAAAGAATTAATTAATTTCACTTAAATTATAATAATTACTTGTATTTCTTTCCTCATCATTATCATTATCGTTTTTAATGTCAGGATTTTTCATTATTTCAACTTTTTTTATTAAAATTGGTCATTTTTCTTCATTCCTTGTAAATAAAATTACAATTATGTATATTTTAGGGTTTTGTTCATATTTCTCAATATCTTCTTGAATCATTAAATATTTTATTCTGGAATATATATCTAGACTAACAGGATATAATTCAAGTTTTGCTTTTCTATTAGCTCATAAATCATTTAATTTAGGATAATTAAAAATAAAATAATTTATTATTTCACTTTGAATTAACTCTAAATGTGTTCTTAATTTCTCAAGTGATATTTTAGAATTTCCATAAACTGGGTATTTTCATTTTTCGTAATCATAAAGTCTTGCTGAGATACTTCAATAATTATCTTCAATAAAAAGACTTTCTAATGTGTTTTGTAAATCATTACTATTCATAATCTTTTAGGTTAGTTCACTTTTTTTCAGGATTTTCTTTTATATATGCTATATCAATTGGCATATTGTATTAATTAAAAATTAAAAATTATACTTTCTGCGCTTATTTTGTCAGTTAAATTATCAATATCTTGTAATAAAATATTTGAGTTATTTATAATTGACTTATATCTTTCATACAATGCTACTATTGTAGATTTTTTTTCGTCATCTGTTAAATCTTTTATACTAACTAATAAATCATTTATTTCTTCATCACCTAAATCATAAATAACTTTAAAAAGTTCAATTATTTTTTTATCTAGATCATTCATAAATTTTTATTAAAAATTAATCATCAATAAATTGTTCTACAAATCTATCAGTAAGTCACAAAATTGTTATTCAAACAATAAATGAAGCTAAATTTTCCAACCAAACATTTCAAAGAAATGAGAAAATATAGTCAGCAATATTCCAAATTCATTTCCAAATAAGTATTAATCAAACTGCAACAAGTATAGAATCTGCATATTTTTTCCACATAGGAATTTTCTTTCTGCTATAAAATCTTAAAAACATAAAATTTATTTTGGTTATAATTAACTATATTTTACTACATCTTAATTTTAAAAGCAAAAAAGCACTTATTTTTATTTTCTTTTTTTGAAAATATCTATAAAATACAGACATATTTTTTAAATAGAAAAATTTATGATTATTGATTACTTATGACATTCAGAATTCTTGATAAATATTGAAAATGCAGATTGAAAAATAGTAAAAATTATGAGTGACGCTTGGCTTACAAATTATGCTTTCTGAGATTTGATGGCAAGAAATCCTACTTTCAAACTTGATTATGAAAAATTGTGAGAAATTGATGCTGTTTTTATAAGTCACTCACATTGTGATCATTTTGACCCATATACATTGATTGAAATGCAAAAAAATTTTAAAAATCTTCCAACATTACTTATTCCAGAAACTATAAGATTTTTAGTACCATTAATTCAAAAATATTTACCAAATTTTCCTTATAAAATTCTTAAAAATAAAGAAGAAATAAGTATAAAATGAGTAAAAGTTAAATGATTAATTTTTGAAAATGATTATGTTACGAATGAAGATGATGTTATGACACTTTTTGTTTATAATGATAAAGAAATAGTTTATGCTGAAGTAGATACTCTTCCACCTGAAGTTGATGAAGCTCATAATTATATTTATGATATGTTTTCGTCAAAAAAATATGATACAGTTTTATATATGGCAACTAGAAATGAATTAGAATGAAATATAAAATTACTTGATATAGAAGATATAAATAAAAGAAAAAAATTTACATCAGAGTATATAAAAACTAGGAAGGAAGAAATAGAATGGAATCTTGCAAAATTTGATGAATGAATGGTTGAATATATGGAAATTTCAAAAGCCAAAAATTTTTGCAAAGCATTTATATGACAATGAATTTGATATCCAGCTAAACTTGATATAGAAGCTTCAAAAGTTCATATTTTATGACTTGATGAAGTTATTAGTATTGAAAAATCAACAAATCAAAAATATGGTAGAAATTATCCAATTACTCATTTTGAAGCATGACAATCTTATGAGATAAAAAACGCAAAATTTAATAAAATTTGAAAAATAAATTATTTAAAAGATTTTATTTTTGTTAAAGAATCTTCAAATCTAGAAACAAAATTTAAAAGATATTATTTAAATTGACCTTTAAATGATGAAAAAAGAGATGATAAAAAGCAAGAAGAAATAATTCTAGATCTATTAAATAATAGGTTTCTTCCCTATCAAATTTCAAATTTAGAAGATAGTATGAAAAACATACTAATTACAAAAAAATCAGATTATATAGTAAAAATAATTTATGGTTTTAATTGAGATTATACTGAAAAATATTATAGTTATGGCTTCGGTAGTATGAAATTTGAAGAAATTTCATTTAGTTTAAATTTTGATGAAGATTATTATGCCAATGATTTGGAAGATTTTTATAACTGAAAACAAGAGCTTTATTCAAATTTTTGGCATAAATTAAATCCAAAATGCGCTTACAGATTATGGACTTGTTTATGAAGTAATTTTTTAAATAATGATTTAGTTTATAAAAAATATGAATTTCATTTTTTAAAAGCTATTGAATGAAAACTAGTTGATAATTTTGTTGAAGAAGTTTATAAAAAATTTATTTAATTAAATATTAAAATAAATCTATGAAAAAAATATTTAAAATTATTTTCCTTTTATATTTTATTTTTAGTTTTTCTACTTTAGTTTCAGCAAATAATGATTTTTTTGATGAAACTTTAAGTTGAATAACTGTAAAAGTTGTAAAATATGATTTAAGTTCAACAGGTTTTACTTTTAAAATTGGTATGAATCAGGATTGAAATGCAACAAGTTTAAGAGAACTTATGGAAGCAAATAATTGAATAACAGCAGTAAATTGAATTTATTTCTGTCCTAAAGATTATTCTGAATGCAATTGAAAAGACTTTACAATAAATGAAAGATATATAAATTGAAAAAAAATTGCAAAATATGATGATACTTGAGAAAGAGTTGTTTTTGCACTTGATAAAAATAATAAACCATTTTTATTCCAAACAAACAATATAAATCCAGATAAAGAAGAGGAAATTTACAATTGAGTTGCAAATTTTCCATTAATTTTGAAAGATTGAAAAAATATGATTGAACATTATTGGGATGTTTGACTTATTGACACAAAAATGATGGTTAAAATGAATAGAAATTTTATTTGTACTGACAAAGAAAAAAGATATCTTTATTTTTGATATGTTTATAATATAGAATTAAATTATTTACATAGTGTGCTTACAAAAATTTGATGTTACGATGCTATCAATTTAGATGCCTGAAAATCAAGTGCAATGATCTATAATTCAAGATATATTGTTGGTCCTGGTAGAAATATACTTGATGCTCTTATAATTGAGAAAAATTGACTAGATACAAAAGAAATAAGAGATACATTAAAAGTTGGAATCGAAAAAATAGATAAATATCTAAAAAATCAACCGATTTGAAAAAAAATAATATTTATTGACTGATTAACAAAATCTTTAGAAAAATATAGGAGAATAATTTATGATTTTAACAGTCGTGATTTATATGATGAAAATTGAAATGTAATTTGATATGAAATTTATGCAAATAGCACAGAAAATTTGAAAAAACTTTATATAATAAACTATCTTGATAAACTTCTATATGAATATAAAAAGCAAGTAATAAAAGATGATGAAGAAAGAAAAAGTGGTGAAGATCCTTTGTTTTAAATAAATAATATATAATAAATTTTATGAAAAAGTGAACAATTTTAGAAAATATAAATGTAGAAAAATTAGTATTTTGATGACAATGATTTGCTAGAAATTTAGATTGAAGAGTTATTTTTATAACTTGATGAGTTGTCCCATGAAGTATTGTAAATCTCAGAGTTTTAAAAAGTAAAAAGGATTATTTAGAAACTCAAGTTTTTGAAGTTATAAAAAAGTCTCCAATAGAAAAAATTCACCCAAATAACCCATATTGAATAAATGGTTGATGTAAACGGGTAAATATTCCTTATAATGAACAATTAAAGATTAAAGAATGACAAGTAAAAGAAGCTTTTTTTCATATAGAGAAAATAGTATGAAAAAAAGTTGAAATTTCAACCATCATATGATCTCCACTTATCGATTGATATAGAAATAAAGTAGAATTTAGTTTTTGAAAATATATAAGTGCAAGGGAATGAATAGAAGAACATTTTAATGTATGATTCCATAAACAATGAGAATTTAGTAAAATTGAAGATATAGATTGATTTATACTTATTCCAGAAGAAATTAATAAAATTTTTAGAGATATAAAATCTTTTGCAAAATCTACTTCCCTACCTGTTTATGATCAAAAAATTCATGAATGATTTTTTAGACATATTGTCATTAGAAATTCGCATTTTACAGATGAAATTATGATTATTTTAAGTTTTAATCAAAATTATAATAATTGAGATTATGATATCGAAAATATAAAGAATTTTTTTACTAAAAATTTGATAAAAAAATATCCAAAAATTAAATCAATTTATTTTTCTAGAAATGATTCATTAGCAGATATAGCTATTTGAGAACTTGAATTAATTTATGGTGAAAAAGTTATTGTCGAAGAAATTTTATGACTTAAATTTAATATTTCACCAAGAAGTTTTTTTCAAACTAATTCTTATTGAGCTGAGAAACTTTATTCTTTAGTTAGAGATATTGCTTGAGAAGATACAAAAGATAATATAGTTTTAGATTTATATGCTTGAACTTGAACAATTTGAATGATTCTATCAAAAAATGCAAAGAAAGTTTATAGTGTAGAACTTGTAGAATCAGCTAGTAAAGATTGAAAAGAAAATGCAGAAAAAAATGGTATAAAAAATATGGAATTTGTAAATGCTAAAGTTGAAGATTTCTTAGATGACTATCTAGAAAAATGACTTAGTGCAGATTTACTTATAATTGATCCTCCAAGAAATGGTATGCATCCTGATGCATTACCAAATATTTTAAAATTTTGAGCAAAAAAAATGATTTATGTAAGTTGTAACCCTTCAACACTTGCTCGTGACTTACAATTTATACTAAAAAATAATGAATATAAAATAGAGAAAGTTATTCCAGTTGATATGTTTCCACATACTCATCATATAGAAACTATTGTAAGTTTAATAAAAAAATAATTTAACTATTTTCTAAAATTTCTAGAATTTTATTTTGGTCTTCATTTAATTTTGGTCAATAAACTCACAAAAAAACCTCTATTGCAAGTTCTTTCTTTCAAGATTCCTTTAATTGAAGAAGTATAGGAATCAAAAATATATAATTTTTTGGTAGTTTATCTTTTCTACTATTTAGCAAATATACAGCATCAACAATATATGATTTTTTAATAAGATAAATTATTACTTCTCTTGTATGAATATCATTTAATTTTCAAAAATTAATTATACTTTTGAATAATTCAATTTTATTTAAATCTATTAAAACTTTTAATAAATAAAAAAATTCATCTTCTCAAGCACAATTAATAATTTCAACTAAACCATTTTTATCTAATTTTGTACAAGTTGATTTTTCTCTTAGACAATATAATAATTTATCTCAAAAATGTCATGCAAGAAGTAATAATTTACTAAATGTTTTTGATGCATCAAATGATTCATAGTGATTCCCTCTTCAATTTTCCATAATATAATAATTATATTTATGTAAACAAATTATAGAATATATACTTGTAATAAAATGTCAATTTTTCTATCTAAAATTATTTAAATTTGAATAATATAAAAATAAAAGTAAAATAAACTAGGGAAACATAGCTATATTTTATAATTTATTAAAATATGCTTTTTATATCTTTATTTATTATTCTTTTTATTTTTTTAATCTTTATATTTATGGAAATAAAATGACATAAACTTTACAATTTATATTTATGAATTGTATCATTTGTATCTATCATTGCTATCTGAATTAACTTATGAGTTGTACTTACTTCTGTTTGAAAATACTTTTTAATAAATGATGAAGAATATCTACAGTATAGTCAAAGTTATAGACTAGATAATTGTAGAAACCCTACAACTCCTGCAACTTATGACAAAACATGAAACATAGTAACATGAGGAACTCCTCCAACTGAAGAAGAAATACAAAAATGTGAAGCAAAAGTTAGAGTAGAAGTAAAATCTAGCAGATCATATGATTTAAAAGATTTATTTATTACTTCTTGAGCATGGTTTGTTGTATTTTTAATATTTTTCTTATTTCATTATCCTAAATTCTTAAAAGCAAAAGTAGAGGATTAATTATTTAAAAAACAAAAAAATACACTTTTACAAATTTGTAAAAGTGTATTTTTTTGTAAAATTTGGAGTTAAAAAAATAGATTTATTACTTCAAAAAAGTATTCAATCAATTCAATTATTTAACATAAATTCTTTTCACTTATCTATTCACATACTAAAAATTGCAGTAGCTAGAGAATCACTAATATAACATTTTGAAGAAATAATTGTAATTCAAATTAGTGAGTTCTCATTTTTTCAAGTATATGGATTAACTATGTGATGATAATCTTCTCATTTTATTTTCCAATGCCTTTTATATGATCCAGAAGTTGAAATAGAAATATCAGATAAACTCACAGTTCAAATATATCATTGTTCATATGGATTTTCAATTCATATTACCCATTTTTCATTTTCATTGTTTAATCATTTCATATATATATCTCATCATGCATTTACTAGATAATTAGTATATCAAAAATCACTTAATTTTTCATCTAATTTATCTACTAAATATCATTTTGCTATTCATCAAAAATCTATATTTTGATTTTCTTTTAAAACTATATTTTCTCAAACAATATTTATTTCTTCCAAATTTAAATCTTGATTTTCAAGTAAGATTTCAAAATTATTTTCTGCAAAACTATGACTATATCATAAATTTTTTAGATTTAATAAAGGGTTAAAATACTTATTAGTAAATCTATACAAATTCATAGATTTAGCTAAAATATCCAAAAAAGTACGAGATACATTAAGATTTTTCTGATTATTTAAATTAGTTAATTGAGAATTATCTCTAAACCTTGAAAATTCTTGTTCAAATTCATCTATATATTTCCATATTAAAAACATATTATCATTAATTTCTTTATCTTTTCATTCATTTTCAACAATTATAATTTCAAAAGTCGTTCAAAGTTTCTTATCGTTAAATTTATATTCCATAACTATTTTTTACAAGCTGAATTATAAGACCTTACAGAGGTACAAGTGTTATTATTTGAAATAACTATAAGTCAATAAACAAAAACTGATAATATTAATATTAGACTAAGTGTTAAAGATATTTTTTTCATAGTTTTTTAGTTTAAATAAATTTCTCAAAAAATACATTTTTATATCATTTTGAAGTTAAATAATCCACATTTTCTTTTACCATCATCGGATTTCAACAAATATAAAATTCTGTTTCAAAAGAAAAATTAAATTTTGATAAATCAATTCTTCAATTTTCATATCATTCTACTTGTTCTTTTGATAAATAAATCTTACATGATAAACCTGGTATCTCTTTTAATTCTTTTTCATAAATAATATCTTGCTTAAAAGGAACTCAAAATAAAAGAGCCTTTTTAGATATATTATCATTTTTTATCATATTCATAATTGGAGCAAGTCATGTTCATGTTGCTATAAAAACTTTTTGATTAGTTGTATCTTTTAATACAAAATCTCAAAATACTCATACAATCTCAACTTTATCTCATACTTTTAGTTTTTTTAAAACCTTAGCTCCCCTACCATCAACTTTTAGTTTAATACAAAATTTAAAAGTTGAGTCATTTTTTTCTACTATTGAATATGATCTTTTAAAACTTCAATCATAATCTTTTAATAAAAATGATATATATTGTCATGGTTTACTTGTTAAAACTTTTGATGTTTTAATTTCTAACTCTAATATATCTGAAGTTAACATTTTGTATGAAATTATTTCAGTTTCAATAGAATTTTCTTTATTTTTGGAATCATCATCATAGTATGGAACAAAATCTTTTTTTGAAACAGAACAAACAGGACAAGTCCAATCATCTGGAATATCTTCAAATTTTGTTCCTGGAGGTAATCATCAATCTATATCTCATAATTTTTCATCATAAATATATCAACAAACCAAACATATATACTTCGTTGTAGTTCATGATTTTACTTTTGAGTTTTTTAAAAAATCTATATATCTAAATAAAACAAGAATTACAAAAAGAAATAAATAATACATATCAAATCTTGATGTAAATGCAATATGAACTAAAGTTATAACAAATCATATATAAATAAGATTATGTAATCATTTCCATACTTTTCATCAAAGTATACTTTCACTAAATTTATTTGATGTTATTCATAATAAAAATATTATTAATCCAGCAATAAGTCATATTATTACATCTACCCTTTCCTCTATATTTTTAATTATGTATCACATTAAAGTTATTTTTGTAGGATCTTGGTAAGAATAATATTGAATTTCTAAAGCAAAATAATCAAATCAATGCCTAAAAAATAAGAAAAATGCAAGTATTCAAAATATTTTTCTAGAAAGTAAAAAATATTCTCTAAATTTTTCAATTTTGAATATGGAAATTAAAGGAGAAATAAGTAATGCTAAAGTTACGTATAAAAAAGATGTTTTTCAAAAAAATCTAAAAACTGCATTTGTTGCTTTTTCATCATAAAAATACAATGAAATGAAAAATGGAATTAAAGCTACTAAATAAACAAATAAAAATTTAGATATACTATTTAGTTCTTTTTTTATAGAATCATTTTTTAATATTTTTGAAAATATATAAAATATTATTGCTATTACAAAATAAACTCAAAATATTATCAATGAATTGTAATTAGAATTATCTAAACTATAAAATATAGTTGCGTAAGCCAAAGGAGCATATCAAATTAGACTCAAAAAATAGTATAATTTTTTCATTTTTTACATTTAAGATTTAACTTGCACTAGTTGTTGAATTAATAACAGGAGTTGTAACTGTAGGAGTTGGTTGTGTAACAACAGGTATTGGTTGTACATTAACTGTAGGTTTTACTGTCGTTGTAGTAGTTTGTGTTACTACTGGTTTTGCTTGTACTGTAGGTTTTACTGTAACTGGTGTAGTTGTTGTTTTAGTTGTATTTGAAGTTACTTTAACTGGTTTTGATACTATAACAGGTTTAGTATTTAAATCTATATAACTTATAACAGCTTCAGATGTTGGAAAATTCTGACTTGATTTAGATCAATCAGGTCTAATAAAATAAAAACTACTTCAACTTTGATATATTTTAAATACTCTTCAACCAGGTGAAGTAAAAGTAGTTATTAATTTATCAGTTTTAGTAGTTGTTTGAATTCAAGTATCAAAAGATAATAAACTATCTAAATCAATCATAGTAATCTTATTTTCAATACTAGATTTCAAATAATTTAATACTAATGTACTTTTTTCAGAAATATTTCAATCATTTAATTTAGAGTTGATATTATCCAAAATATTTGAAAGATAAGAGCTAATTGATTCAGTTGAATAATTACTATTTATTAATTGATTATAAAAATTATTAACAGCTCAATCAATTTGAGCCTTTGTAGTTTGATCTAAAGTATTTACAACTTGTACATTTGTTGATGTTCTTATTTTTCTGTATCAATCATCATCTTCTCAATAATCGTCATCAGCATTAACCACCGATATGGTTAGAAAAAGTAATATGATAACGTAAATAATGTTTTTTTTATTCATATATAAAAATTAATAATAATTTAGATTAACTTGCTCAACTTGCAGAGTTCCAGTTTTGTCATCATTTCATATTTCTTGTTGTAGTATTATTTTTCATCATATTATTTCCTCATGTAGTTTGAAGTGTAGTTGTATCAGGAGTTACAGTTGTACTTATAGCAGTAGTTGTAGCTATATTTGATACTCATGTTGATATTTTATTTTGTCAATTAGAATTAAAAAAATAAAATATACTTCCTCATAAAACTAACATAACTACTCAGTAAATAAATTTTTGCTTCATAAATTTAATAAAATCATAAAATAACACCTAAATTCTACCAAGCTAGTTTAAGAAAACTTTAAATGACGATTTTTTTTATATCATCATAGTAAAATCATTTTCTTAAAAGTCTCTCTACTAACTTATTTTTTTCATATTTTCATTTAATCTTTTCATACTCAAATTTTATATTTATTAACTCATCATCTTCTAAAAAATATTCATCTAAAATTTCATTTATTATACCTTTGTCTTCACTTCTTCAAAATAATTTTTGAAAAATATAATTTCTACTTTTTCATTTACTTTTGTAATCTAAAACTTTTCTTTTGATAAATTCCTTATTAAGCAAAGTTTCATTCAAATTAAACTTCTCTTCTAAGATTTTTTCATAATCATCCTTTTCAAATCATTTTTCAAAAAGCTTTGATTTAATATATGATAAATTTTTATTTCTACTGATATAAAATCTAATTTTTGATTCTATTACCTGCTTTTCAACTATAATACTTTCTAAACTTTTGATCACAAATAAAGAAAGCTTTTCATCATTGAGTGATTTTTTTAAAAGCTTTTCTTTTAGTTTTTTTGTAGATGGATAATATTTAAGATAATAATTTATTGCATAGTCTCGAAGTGTTTCAAATAACATAAATTTAAACTATTTAGTTATTAAACTTAAAAATCATTATGTCTCAATCTTGAACTATATAATCTTTTCATTCTAATTTTACTTTTCCTGCTTCTCTAGCTTGTGGCCATCATCAATAATTTACAAAGTCTTCCCAATTTACTACATCAGCTTTTATAAATCATTTTTCAAAATCAGTATGTATAACTCAAGCAGCTTGTGGAGCTTTATCTCAAGCATGAATAGTCCATGCTCTAGTTTCTTTTTCTCCAGAAGTAAAATAGTATTGTAAACCTAATGCATCATATGCTGTTTTTATAAGATTATCAATTCATGTTGTTATTAGTCACATTTCTTCTAAAAAAGCTTTTCTTTCAATATTGCTCATATCTATCATATCAGCTTCAAGTTTTGCACATATAGGACAAATAGGTATATTCTTATCAGTAATTCAAAGTATATTTCTAAGTTCACTTTCAGGTGTATCCATCATATCTTCATTCACATTTGCTACATAAACAAATTGTTTATTTGTAAGTAAATGTAAATCTTTTAAATATTCTCTTTTTTCTTCTGTTAATTCAAGACTTATTGCTAGATTTCATTTATTTAACCATTCAAGCATTTGTTCAAATACTTTCTGTGCTTCTTCAGCTTCTTTATCTCATCTTGCTTTTCTAGCATTTGATATAATTCTTTTTTCTAATGTTTCTATATCAGCTAAAATCAGTTCTGAATTAATTATTTCTATATCACTTTTTGGATCAATATTTCAATTTACATGAGTTATGTCATGGTTTTCAAAAACTCTAACTACTTGAAGAATTACACTAACTTCTCTAATATTTGCTAAAAATTTATTTCAAAGTCATTCTCATTGGCTAGCTCATTTTACTATTCAAGCAATATCTATAAATTCACAATTTGCTGGAATTATTTTTTCTGTTTTAGAAGTCTTTGCTATTTTTTCAAGTCTTTCATCATTTACATTTACTATTCAGACATTTGGTTCAATTGTACAAAATGGAAAGTTTTGTGCATCTGCTGCATAACTTTTTGTCAAAGCATTAAATAAAGTTGATTTTCATACATTTGGTAATCAAACTATTCAAATTTTCATAATTTTATTTACTTAATTGTTAATTTGACAGATTATATTAAAATATTTTAAAATTCAAAAAAATAATCCAAACTTTTGGATTATTCTGTTATTCAATATCACTTAACAAAGCTTAAAATTATTCTTCTTGTATTTTCTGAAAGTAATTTATTTCAGATTAAGTATTCTAAATTATCTTTCCATTCTTTATTTTTTTTGATTAAAAATCTATTTTTTGCTATAAATCAAGCATCATCATAGGACTTTAACCTAATTAATATATCAAAATATCATAAATAATATTTATCTTCAATTTTTAATCATTTATCATTTAATAATAAAATAATATTTTCTTTCCATTTTATTAAATTATGTCTAATTAAATCAAGATAATTATATATTCAATCAATTTCTTGTTGTGGTGAAAAAAAATCAAGTCTTTCTAAGCATAAATCTAGTGCTTGATTAATTTGTCATAAATCTAACATTATATTAAATCTTTTTTGTTCATCGTCATCTTCTTTTAATAATTTATTTAATTTATTTATCTCATTATCTCATTTTTTTATTCATTGATTTAAATAATCAAATCTTTTATCTTGTTTTGTTTCTACTTCAATTTTTTCTCTTTTTTCTTCCTCAATTAATTCATACCATCAATTTCTAAGAGTTTCCCATTTATATAAGTATGTACTAAATCATGTATAATTTTTACTTAATAAATCATCTATTTGAATTGTTGCTATTTCTATTGCTTTTTCTCTAAATTCTCATCAGTTTCAAAATAAAATTCAACATTTATAAATTAATAAATCATTAATCTTTTTCACTAATTTTCTAATAAAATCATCATTTGAATTTGATAAATCATTGATTCATGAATCAATTGAAAAAGTAAAATTACTGCTGATTTTTAAATTGATTGAATCAAATATGCTATAAGCAATTATTAACGCTTGATCTATATATATACTATCACTACTAGCCTTTCATATCTCAAGTAATGAATCAATTTCATCTAGTAATTGTTGTTTATCATAATTATTTCAAATTATCCCCTTTATACTTGTATTTGTGCTAGTTAAAATAGTGTTTATTAGTCTTGAATAAACTGGATTAGAATTTACTAATTCATAGAAATTTGTATTTTTTAATCAAACTGCATTTGATACTAAATCAAGTAGTGCCATTGAAAATAATGATTTAAAAATAAAATCCTATATATTATAACAATAATATATAGGATTGTCAACTAATTTATTTTTAACTTAAATTTTTCAATTTTTCTTCAAGTTTTTCAAGTTTTTGTTTTGCTTGTTCTTTTTTCTCCATTTCTTGTCTGATTAATTCAGATGGAGCTTTTCTTACAAAATTCTCATTTAAAAGTTTTTTATCTAAGATTGCTATATATTCTTTTGTATCATCAATTGATAATTTTATTCTTTCAATTTCTTTATCCATATCTAAAGCATTTGAAGTATCTACATAAACTTCTATTCATGCTTTTATTACACTATATGCTAAGTTTATATCTTTTGGTTTTTTATCAACTATTATTGTTTCTTCAGATTTAACTATTCAAGAAATTATATCTAGAGAATCTGTAATTGTTACAAGATTTTTACTTCTAACATAAATTTGTACTTTTATTGTGTTACTTGGAATTACATTATTTTCAGCTCTTATTTTTCTTATTTCTTTTATCAAATCAATTATAACTTGTTTTTCTTTTTCAACTTCTTCATCTCTTTTAATTCATAGTTTAGGCCAAGGAGAATCAATTAAAGAATCTTTAAATCAAAGTTTATTATGAAGCTCTTCAGTTATAAATGGAATATATGGATGCCATAGTTTTATTAAAATATTTATAACATAAACTATTACATAATTTCCATATTTTGAACTATTTTTTGTTAATTTAAACTCTTCAATGTAATAATCACAAAATTCATTTTTTGTAAATGATTGAAGTTCTTGTCAGCTTTCTGCAAAATTATAATCCTCCATTGAGTTTGTTACTAAATCTGTTAAATACTTAACTCTTGATAAAATCCATTTTTCAGAAATAAGTAAACTATCATAATTATCTATTATAGTTTTTTCTAATTTTGTAAAATCATTTCATATTTTTGATATTTCATCTCAAAGATTTGCATGAACAAATCTACAAGCATTCCATAATTTGTTCATAAAAAGCATATTATTTTCAACATTTGCTTCATCAAACTTTAGATCATTTCATGGAGTATTTCAGATAGTTAAAGCAAGTCTTAAAGAATCAGTTCAGTATTTTTCAATCATATCAAGAGGATCAATTCAGTTTCATAGTGATTTACTCATTTTTCTACCTATTTTATCTCTTACTAGTCAATGAAAATATATTTTTTTAAATGGAGTTTGATTTGTAAATTCATATCAAAAAAGTAACATTCTAATTACCCAAAAGAAGATTATATCATGACCTGTTTCCAAAACTGATGCAGGATAAAATTGTTTTACCATATCAGGTTGTTCTTTCCCCCACATATTGTAATCAAGAATAGAAAACGGCCATAAAGCACTTGAAAACCAAGTATCAAGAACATCTGGATCTTGAACATAATCTGGATTTTTTGATAAATCTTCTTCTGTTACAAGTATTTCCCCTGTAGTTTTATGATAAAAAACAGGAATTTGATGTCACCACCATAATTGTCTAGAAATACACCAATCTTTTAAATTAAAAATCCAATCCTCAAATATTTTATTAAATCTTTTTGGAATTATTTCAAAATCTTTATTTTTGTAACCTGCAATAACTTTTTCTACAATTGGTTCTATTTTTACAAACCATTGTTTTGATATAATTGTTTCTATTCTACATCAACTTCTTTCACAGTATCCTACTCTATTTGTGTAATCTTCAATTTTATATAAGTTTCATTTTGATTTAAGTAATTCAACAACATTTTGTCTTGCTGATATAAAATCAATACCTGCAAAAATTCCTGCTTTCTCAGTCATTATACCATTTCTATCAATAACGATTTCTGTTAAAGGTAAACTGTGTCTTTTTGCTACCTCAAAATCGTTTGCATCATGTGCTGGAGTTATTTTTACAGCTCAAGTTCAGAATTCCATATCTACCATTTCATCACCTATAAGAGGAATAGGTTTATTTAAAATTGGTAAAATTAGTTTTTTTCATGATTTAAGAATTTTCTTGTATCTTTTATCTTTTGGATGAACTGCAACAGCAACATCTCATAGCATAGTTTCAGGACGAGTTGTCGCTACAACTATTTCATTATCACTTCAATCAACAAAATAAGTTATATAATAAAGTTTTCATTTTTCTTCTTTGTATACAACTTCTTGATCTGAAACTACTGTTTGAAGTTTTGGAGAATAATTTACCATATATTCTCATTTGTAAATTAATCATTTATTATATAAATCTACAAATGCTTTTTTTACTCTTTTATTTAATTCTTCATCAAGTGTAAATCTTTCTTTTGTCCAATCACAACTTGCTCACATTTTCTTGAATTGGTTTGTAATAATGTTTGCATGTTCTTCTTTCCAGTCCCAAGCTTCCTTTAAAAAAGCATCTCTTCATATATCATGTTTTGAAATTCATTTTTTTGCTAATTTTTCTTCTACTTTAGCTTGAGTTGAAATTCATGCGTGATCTGTTCCAGGAATCCAAATTGTTGAATCTCCTTTCATACGATGATATCTTGTCATTATATCTTCCAAAGCTAACATTATTGCATGTCATAAATGCAATATTCATGTAACGTTTGGTGGTGGAATTGGTATGTAAAAATTTTCTCAAGTTCTACTTTTTGTTGGTTTAAATTTACCTTGTTCTTCCCAATTTTTATACACTTCTCATTCAAAGTCTTTAGGTGAATATTTTTTTGGAAATTCATTTGTATTAGTCATTTTGTTATGTTAATTGTTAAAATTTTTAATAATTGCCTGTTATATAAAATTTTAATTGACTCGTTTGTCTTTATAATATGTTGTCATATTATTACGTAATTAATTAAAAAATAAGCTTGTTTTATTATATAAACAAGCTTATTTTTTCAAAAAGATTTTTGGATAATTTTAATTAGTTATTGTATCTGCTCATCAATTATTAATTATTATTATATCTCAATTAGTGTTTTGACTTATTGATTTAATAATATTTCATGATAATTGGTTTAATATATTATATACTCTCCATGTATTTGTAGACTCTTTATATTTTGATGCTCATGCATCAGTTCAAAACCATAAATCTCAATTATTTGAATTTTGATAAATATAAGTTATGTTATTACTAGCTAATCATAATAGAGTATTTAATACATTTTTTGTAGTAAAAGTTGACCGGTTATATTTTGAAACTCCTAAATTAGTTCAAAACCACATATTGTTATTTGAATCTTGCATTATATACGTAATGTTATTTGAAGGTAATCAATTATGGATATTATAAGAAGTTATATGTCAATTTGTATATTTATCTAATCACTGTTGAGTTCAAAACCATATATTTCATAAATTATCTTCATATATTGAGTTAACATGATTGCTTGATAATCATGTTTTTTGTTTTGTATAATCTTGCCATATTCAAGAATCATAGGTACTTACTCAAGCATTAGTTCATATCCATATTTTTCAATCAACTCAAGTATAAATCTGTAATATATGATTATTTATTAATCAACTGTTATGAGTATTTAATGAAGACCAAGTTGTTCAATTAAATACACTTATTCATTGATTTGTTCAAAACCATATATCTCAATTTGAAGATTGTGCAACTGCTAAAATTATATTACTTATAAGTCATGAATTTTGTTTATTATAAATAATCCAATCATTTCAGTTATAAAATCATACTCAATCATTGGTTCAAAACCATATATTTCAACTCGGAGTTTGAAAAACAGAACTTACTGTAGTTCATGGCAAATTTGTAATATCTAAATGTAGAATAGTAGTAATATAATAAGTAATAAAATCTATATCATTACAGCTTACAAAATATCTTAAACTGAAATTTACTATATTACATGCTAATAATTTTGCTCTACTAGATGGATTTAAAGAATCAATATATGTTTCTTCAATTTTTTTTAATTCTTCATTGTTATTTAATAATATTGTTCCACTATATGCTTCCTTTAAATTTTGTAATAATTTGATTTGATTTACTGTATCTAGCATATCATTAATAGATCAACTATATATAACAAGTTTATTCGGTATGAAATCAAATGATTGACTTGATGATGATAAAACTCAAGAAAAGTTTATAGGAAGATTTCAATAATTATTATAAACAAGTGATTTAGTTAATATTATTTGTTCTAAATCAGTTTGAGTTAAATTATTAGTTATAATTGATGGAAGAGCTAAAATATAATCAACTCATCAAGTACTTAGCTTTGTTGCGATTCCATTATAAGATCATACAGAATTAGCTCTTATAGTGTTTGAATTTGCATATGTTTTATTTATAAAAAAATTATTGCTTGATAAAACTGATGATTCAAGAATTCATGCTAATTCGTATTCACTTCTATCTGATGTAACTGAATAAGTATAATCTATTGATTTAAGAGGGTCAACTGGCTTTGAATTAAGAATAGATACATTTCTAAAAGTTGAATCTCAAAAAGTTCATTGACTCCAAACAACTGCTCAACTATATGTAATGTCTTTTAAATTTGTTGGTTCAGGATATTTTCATGATTTAATTATGTATAATGACAAAGACTTTTGTATTGATTTCACATCTGTGATTCTTACACTATCTCTTGCATTTAAAGTAAAATCTTTAAAATTTATAAAACCGATAGTTCATAAAATTGTAAGAATTGATATAACTACAACCAACTCAATTAATGAAAATCATTGTTTCTTAAATTTTGTTTTAAATATTTTAAATAGTTTATTAAATATCATTTTTTACTTTAGTTTAAAAATAAATTTAAACTATTATAATATATTATTTTTAAAATTGGAAATGTTTTATGTAATTATTACATTTTTTCTCTAAATTTTCACACTTTCTAACCCATAATTCTTTTCATTCTCATCTATTTACCATTTCTTGATACCATATTTTTCTTCTTTTAATTTCTTCCAATGAAGCAATTGAACATACTTTATCATCTATTATACAAAATCAAGCATTGGAAATTCACATATCAGTTGGAGATTTATAGTTATATATATAATTTTCTTTACTTATAAACTTATCAGTAAATAACTTTATTATATTAAAAGCTTCAACATCTCTATTATAATTTACTGATTTTATTCAATAGTTTTCTTTATGTTTTTCATCATATATATTATAATCTCAAATATCTGCTGTAGCAGCTTCATATGCAAGATTTATAGGATGATTTATATCTAAATTCCAAACTGGAAAAGTTTCATATTTAGCATATCCTGAATTTACTCAATTTATATTATCTAAGTATAATTGTCATAAACATGTAGACATTTTCCCACTATTTGAAGCAATTCAGGTTACAAGTATCAAATTTTTAGAAGTCTTTATATATTCATCTTTTCAATATCAATCTTTGCTTAATATTTTAGTTACATTTTTTGGATATCATTCAATTTTATACCTTTTAAATACTTCATATCAAAAAGTAACAAATTCTTTCTGAAATTTTTCAATTTTTGTTAAATCTAAATTTAAATCAATTTTATTAATTACTATTTTTGGTTTTATTCAAATATTTTTTTCTATATCATTTATTGATTCTTTTATATGTTTATTATAGTTAATATTTTCATTGGTTATTTGTCTGTTGTTTATTATATCATCTGAATTAACACAAAAAAGTATATCTGCCTGATTTTTAAAACTTTCAAATATAATTTTTTTTGATTCTGGTTTAAATCATGGAAGTACACGGCTAGCATGTGCATCAAACATAAATTTTCATCATATTTCAAGATATAATTTTCAATTAAATTTCAAAATTCTTTCTAAAATTTTTTCACTTTGCAATTTTATGTATTTATTTCAATCAAATCATTCTTTTGCATATTTTATTGATTGAGAAGAATTGATAATTTCTGAAGATTTAATCATAAATATTTTAATTTATATTTTACAATTTTTACTATTGGTATTATACTATAAATAGTTAAAAAAATAAAATAATTTTTATATGGAATATAAAATTTTTCATAATTTAAGAAATAAAGTAAGAATTCCCTATTTAGTAAGATTCTTTTTAGCAATTTTAGCTGTTTTAATTTGAATTATTTGAATTTTTATTCCCATAATACCATGAATTATTTTTTTTATTGCTTGAATAGTATTACTTATTCCAGCTGATAAAATAAGACATTTAGTTAAAATAAGAAAATGATTATTTTATATGCTTCAAAACTTACATGAAAGAAGGGTTATAAGACACAAGGTTTTAGATATTATTATACATTCAAAAGATTTGATATGAATTAGAAAAAAATAAAAAAGATGATTTCTAAAAAAATAGAAATCATCTTTTACATATTTATTAAAATTCTTCTTGCATTGTCATGTTTTTTTCTACCTCCAAGAATTTTTGATGTTTTCTCTCAAAGAAAAGTTCAGCAGTTCAAGTTGGACCATTCCTATTTTTTCTTATATAAATCTCAGTAATTCATTTTTTATCAGTAAACTCATCATAATACTCTTCCCTATACATCATCATAACTATATCTGCATCTTGTTCTATAGACCCAGATTCTCTTAAATCTGAAAGTACTGGTCTCTTATCTGGACGAGATTCAACAGCTCTAGATAACTGACTTAATGCAATTATTGGAACATTTAAATCTCTTGCTAAAGTTTTTATTCAACGACTTATTTCACTTATTTCTTGTACTCTATTCATAGAGTTTCAACTACTCATAAGTTGTAGATAATCAATAACAATTAAATCAAGTCAACTTTCCATTTTTAATCTACGCGCTTTACTTTTTAAATCCATTAAGCTTCATCAAGCTGTATCATCTATATAGATATTAGCTTCACTAAGTTTTTCCATAGCTTCTCATATACGAGCAAACTCTTCATCTTCAAGCTCTCATTTTGCTAACTTCCATGAGTCTATTCCTATAGCTGAAGATATCATTCTATCTGTTAATTGTTCTTTACTCATTTCAAGAGAAAATATTGCAATGCTTTTTCATCTTAATCAAATATTTTGAGCTATATTTAAACAAAGCGCTGTTTTTCACATACTTGGTCTAGCTGCTAAGATTGCCATATCTCATCATTTTAATCATCCTAATTTAAAATCAAGTCATTTGTATCATAGTTGTAATCTATGATTTTTTACAGTATCTGGGTTTTCATGAACTTCAGCAAATTCTTCATATCTTTGAGTAAGTATTTCATTTATATGGACTAATTTGTTTTTTATAAATACTTGAGTTACATCAAAAAGTGCTTTTTCTGATTTTTCTAAAAGCTCATTTACTATTGAAGCTTCGTCATATCAGTGAGAAATTATATCATTTCAAGCTTTTATAAGTCTTCTTAAAACTGATTTATTTTTTACAATTTGAGCATATTCATATATATTTGAAGTTGTTGGAACTATATCAATTAATTCAGTCAAATAAGTGATTCAGCCAATTTTTTCAAGTAAATTTTTATCATCAAGTTTTTCTTTAACTGTGATTAAATCTATTGGTTTATGATTTTTATATAAATCAAACATTGCTGAGTAGATTATTGCATTTGCATCATCATAAAAATCTTCAGATTTTAATAAATCTCAAATAATTATAAATCAATCTTTATCTATAAGTAAGCTTCCAAGTACAGATTTCTCAGCTTCAACGGAATGTGGAGGAACTTTTAACATATAATTTCAGAATAAAATAAAATACAAAGTACAACCTTATACTTTATATTTTATATGATTTACTTAATAAGTAAATGTTAAAAAAAATTATCTTGTGAATTTTTTGTGAAAAATTAATTATTTGTTTTTACAGAACTAATTGTTTGAATATATTTGCCTATAACTTTCATTTTTACTAAATAGTTTTCTGCTGTTCAATTATTTAGATATAAACTAACGTTAAATGAGTATTCATTGTCTCATATTACTTTTGCATTTGAAAGATCTGGAAGTGCTTTTGTTACATCACCATATAATTCTTTAAATTTATTTAGATCATATCATGGATCTTCTTTTAATTTGTAAGCTGTTTCATAGTCTCAATTAGTTATATAATCATAATAACTTTGAATTAATTTATAATTTTGAGCATCATTATTAACCTTTTTAAACTCCAAGGTATTAAAATTATATGTGTAATTTTTTACTCATACTATTTTATTGTAGTCACTATTTGAATGAAGAGTCGCTGATAAATTAAGTATATCTTTTTCTGTATCATATGATTCAAACACTTCTAATGCTCAATCTGTACCATATGAATAATCAGTACTAATCCCAAAATCTTTTAAAATATCTTGAAATAAATCATCAATTAAAATAAAACTATCAGTTTTGTATATCTTGATGTAATAATCTCAATAATATTCACTTTGAATGTTATCTATAAAGTATTTGTAGTCTTTTGTAAACGTACCTGGGGATGATGATTGATGTACAATTTTTTTACTTTGTAGGTTGTATATTTCACTAGATCAGAAAGTGTCATATAAATAAAAAGTTACTAGATTGTAATTATTTAAAAAACTTATATCTTTAATCTTTACATAATCCATTAAATTCTTAATTACAGTTTCTTTTCAACCTTCGTTTAAAATAAGAGAGTTAGGAGTATCAGTGTTAGGATGAGTATTTTCCTTGATGTAAATACTGTAATTATTCTTTTTTAGTAATAAAATCTTGTTGTTAAATAAGTCGTATAAATAGTTTAGAATTAATAATTTATCTCATGAAGAACTAACTTTTAGTTTATTAATTGATGTGTCTAACTTTTCATAAATTTGAATTTGGTTATATACTGATTGATTATTATTTTCAATTTGAACAATTAGTTTTCAAACTAGTCAATCTATCTTTTGTTTTAATTCATTACTTAAATTATTTCATTGTGCATAAATTATTGAGAAGTTTCAAAGTAATAAAAATATAAATATAAATATTCAAATTATTTTTTTCATATTTTATAGTTTATAATTATAAATTAGTGTGTAAGAATATAATTAATTATTTATTTTTTACAACTTTTAATAAAAATTGTAAATTTATTTATTTTCCATTTTTTAAAATTATAAATGTAAATAAAGTTTATATTGATTTAGAAAAATGAAGTATCATAAAAAGTTTTATTGTGTTAGGATTTTGTGAAAAATTAATTATTAAATAATTTTAAATATTCTCAATATCAATTTTCTTCAAGTTTATCTTTTTGGATAAATTTTAAAGAAGCTGAATTTATGCAGTATCTAAGTCATCATTTATTTTTTGGTCAATCTGGAAATACATGTCAGAGATGACAACTATCACTTCTAACTTCAGTTCTTGTCATAAAATGCGAATTATCTTCGTTTACTGAAATATTTTTTTCGTCAATTGGTTTTGTAAAAGATGGCCATCAAGTACCAGAATCAAACTTATCTTTTGATGAGAAAAGTGGTTTTCAAGTTACTATATCAATATAAATTCAATCTTCATGATTATTCCAATACTCATTTTCAAATGGTGTTTCAGTTCAATTTTCTTGAGTAACTTTATATTGAGTTGATGTTAACTTTTCTTGTAAATACTTTTTGTTATTTAGAGGATTTTTTTTGAAATCATAATTCCCCCATACCTCTTCTTTGTAAGATTCTCTTCAAGATCACTCTGCATATAATTTATATTTTAGAGGATTTTTTTTATAATATTCTTGATGATAATCTTCAGCTTCAAAAAATGTAGTAAACTTTTCTATTTTTGTGGCTATTTCCTCTTCAAACATTCATAATTCTTCTAAATCTATTTTACTATTTTGAGCAATTTCTTTTTCTAAATCATTATCATAGAAAATTGCAGTAGTATATTGAAATCACCTATCGTTGAACTGTCATCATTTATCAATTGGGTCAATTTGTTTCCAAAAAATTTCCAAAAGATCTTTATATGAGATTATTTCGGGATTGTAAATAACTTTTATTCATTCTCTGTGTTTCGTAGTTCATGTTGATACGTCTCTATAATTTGCAGATTTTTCATCTCATCAAATATATCAAACTTTAACTTCATTTACTCATTTTTGAGCAGCAAATATTCACTCTAAACACCAAAAGCATCATCATGCAAAATATGCATTTTTTAGACTTTTTGTTTTCATGAATTTATTTTTTAGAAGATAAAATACTTAAAAATATTTGTATTTATTTTATATAATTTAATATTTCGTCTAATCTAAATACTCAGTCTTGAGAGTTGAAATGTCACATATTTTGAAATTCTATAAATTCAACTTTTTTTAATTGTTTATAGTATTTTTTAGCTTTTTCTTGATTGATAAATGGATCATTATCAGATAATAAAATATAATAATTGTTATTTAGAGTGTTAATATAATCAAAATCAAGTTTAGTATTGAAGTAATTTTCTAAGTATTTATAATTATCTCAAAATACTTTTTCTCAAAGATCAGAAGTTAATCAAGGATAAGATGGCGCTACCATAATTATAATTGAGTTTTTAATTTGATTTTCTTCAATAAATTTCATAGCAAGTTGTCATCATAGTGAGTGTGATATAATATATCATCATTCGTTGAAATCTGATGAATAAACTGTTAAATAATCTAATTGTTCTTCTAAAATAGGATTATTTGTATTTGGAAGATTTGGTGTATAAACATCTAAATATTTTCTATTTAATTCCTTTTGTAACCAAGTAAACCAATTTTCATTAGATTTTCATCACCATCAATGAAGTAAAAGAGCTATATTCATATTAGATATTTAAAATATAAATTAAATTAATACTATTTACTTTTTAATTTTTTTCAAATTATAACAAATTATGAATTGTAATAAAATTAAGTATTAATTATTATTGCAATTTTGCTAATAAAACTTATATTATAAGTAATTTAAGTTTTTAAAGTTATATTTTAATTTTTAAAAAGATAAATATGAAATTCTGAAAAAAAAGTATTATCATAACTATCTTAATTATAGTTTTTTGAACATCTTGGTTTTTTTGGAATAAAAATGAAAAAGCAAAGATTGAAGCAGAAAATAAAGCAAAGCTGGCTTATACTGTCAAGTTATGAAATATAAAGACAGAAGTAAAAGTTACTTCTACTGCTAAATTGGCAAATGAACAAAACTTATCCTTTTGACAAGAATGAAAAATTACAAAAGTATATGTAAAAGTTTGAGATGAGGTAAAAGCTTGATCTGTATTGGCAGAATTAAGTATGGATGATTATAAAAATGCAGTACAAACTGCCCAGTTAGAATTAGAAAATGCAAAACTTGGATTAACTAAATTATTAAATAATGATACTTCACTAAGAGAAGCTCAGATAAATTCTCAAATTAATGAATCAAAATCTACATATGATGTTGAAGTAGAACAAGAAAAAGTATTAAAAGAACAATTAGATACAGTTTTAAAACAAAAACAAGATCAATTAGAACAATTAGTAAGAGATTATAAGATTTCAGCAAAGAATTTAGAAATAGCAAAATCATGACTTGATATTACCTCAAAAATTGAAACAGAACAAACTCAAAATACTATTACAGCCCGCAATCAAACTATAGATACAATTGTAAGCTCTTTAAATACTACATTGTGAGATGTTGAAACAATAGTTGAATCAGTTGATAAAATTTATTGAGTTAGCAATCAATTTAAAGATGATAATAATTCATATGAGAACTATTTATGAGTAAAAAATGTTTCTACTAAATATGAAACTGAATCATATGTATTAATGTGATATAGTCTAATAAATAAGTATAGTGATGAATTTAAAAAAATTAATTCTGATATGACAGACGATGAGATATATAACCTTATTCAAAATTATTACAAAAATACTGCTATTTTAGTTACTCTTTGTGATAAAGCACTTGACTCTATAGATCAATCAGTTGAATCAGTTTGAAGTTTAACTAGTACAATGATTAGTAATTTCAAAACAATAGTAACTTGATCTAGGGCATCTGCATTATCATTAAGAAGTCAATTAGAAGCTTTTTCTACTTCTGTTAATTCGCTTTTATCAAATTCATCACAAACAGATAAATTACAACTTTCAATAGAACAAAAAAATTTAGATTATGAAAAACAACAAAGTTTACTTCAAAAACAATCTGAAGATATATTATCATTGGCTAAAGATATAGAAAATCTCAAAAAAGATAATGAAAATCAATTAAACAGAAAAAAAGCTCAAATTTCAGCACTATTGGAAAATATTGATGTACTACAAAAGGAACTTAAAGATTTACATGATTGACCTGATGAATATGATATAAAACAACAAGAAAATCTTATCTGACAAGCTAAATTGAGACTAGAAAGAACTATAGATCAAAAAGACAATTATCAAATAATAGCTGAGTTTAATTGAAGAATTCGTACAATTGATATAGTAGAGTGAGAACAATATAAACTTGATGATAGAAAATATATAGTTGTAGAAAATCCAAATTTAATAGAGCTAGAACTACAAGTAAGTCAGATAGATATAGTTAAAATAAAGGAAAATGATCCTGTAATTGTAACTTTTGATGCTTATCCAAATCAACCAATAATTGCAAAAGTAAATAGTAGAAATGTAAATCCTGAACCAAATCAAAGATGAGGGGTTTATTACAAAGCAACTATTTTAATTGAGAAACAAGAACTTGAGATATTAGCTTGAATGTCTGCACTTGTTACTGTTACTACAAATAAAGCTGACAATGTATTACTTATTCCATCTTTAGCACTTATACAGGAATGAGCTAAAAAATATGTTTATTTAAAAGAGTGAGAAGAATATAAAATTCATGAAATAAAAACTTGAATTGTTAATAATTTTCAAGCAGAAGTAACTGAATGATTAAAAGAGTGAGATGTAATCAAATCATCTGTACTTGATGATAAAGCATTAAAAGAGATGTGAATTGATGAATGAGGTGGAAGTATTTTTTGAAACTAATCTATTTGTGTAACTATAGAAGCTAATGATAGATATAAAAAACCTAACTAAGTCATACATAATCTGATGAGTTCCAGTTATGATTTTAAAGTGAATTGATCTTCATATAGATCAAGGTGACTTTATTGCAATTATGTGACCTTCTTGATCTTGAAAATCAACTTTGATGAATATGATATGAATTCTTGATTTACCAACTAGTTGAGAATATATTTTTCAATGAACAAATGTTGCAAATTTTACATCAAATGAACAAGCAGTTTTTCGTAGAGATAAAATTTGATTTATATTTCAATGATACAATTTATTACCAAAACTTCCAGCTTGGAATCAAGTTTCTATTCCTCTGTCATATAAGTGATACTCATACAATAAAAGAAAAGAAAGAGCAATTGAAATTTTAAATTCAGTATGATTATGAGATAAAATAAATCATACTCCTGATATGTTATCATGATGACAACAACAAAGAGTCTGTATAGCAAGAGCTCTTGTATGTGATCCTCCTTTGTTACTTGCTGATGAACCAACATGAGCTTTGGATAGTGTTACTTGAGAAGAAATTTTACAACTATTTTCAAAGTTAAATGAAGAATGAAAAACAATTATAATGATTACTCATGATTCACATGTTGCTTCTTATGCTGATAAAAAAATATATATAAAAGATGGTTTAATTGATAAAATAAAGTAATTATGTCAATATTAGAGCATTTACTACAATCTTGGCAAAATCTACGCTCAAATTCAATGAGAGCTTTTTTAAGTATATTGGGGCTTGTTATTTGAGTTTTTTCAGTAACAGTTATGGTTTCTGTTGGTGAATGATTACAAAATCAAGTTTTGTCTGAATTTGAGAGTGCAACAACAAATACAATTACAGTAATTGCTTGAAAGTCATTTAATCCTTTTGAAACTCAAAGAACTTCTGAAATTCCATGATTTACAGATAGTGATATAAATTTCTTTCGTGAATCAATGTGATTTATTACAAATATTACTCCTATTGCTGAATTAACTGAATCTGTGCTAATAAAATGAGAAAAAGTTGATATTCGTACAATTGCTTGAAGTAAAGAATATATGGAAATAGATTGATATAAATTAAAAACATGAAGATTTTTAGAAAAAGAAGACTTAACTAACTATAAAAATGTAGTTGTAGTAACAGAAAATGTAGTAAAAGATTATTTGTGAGTATCAAATGAAGTAGCTATTTGAAAAGAATTGTTAATTTGAGATCAATATTTTTCAATTGTATGAGTAGCAGAAGAAAAGTGATGATGATTGGTTGATGTAAAAATAGCTATAGTACCAATCACAACAGCTCAACAAAAAATTACATCAAATCCTTTTTATCCTTATCTAGTTTTTGAAATTGATGAAAATCTTCCTTCATCTGAAGCAATAAAACTAGTAAAATATACTCTTTTGAAATGGCAGTGAGCAACACATATGGATGATGCTTTATTTCAAGTCATATCAACTGAAACTATGATGGAACAAGTTTCAAATATTACAAATATTTTACAATTAGCCTTATGATGAATATGAGCTATATCACTTATAGTATGATGAATATGAGTAATGAATATAATGCTTGTATCTGTTACTGAAAGAACTCGTGAAATTTGAATAAGAAAAGCAATTTGAGCTATGGATAGAGACATATTATTACAATTTTTAACTGAATCGATAGTTCTTTGACTTATTTGATGTGTAATTTGAGTATTTCTTAGTTGGTTTGTGATATGGTGATTACAAAAAGTAAATGTTCCGGCTTTGTTAAATCTAAAAACTATTTTAATTGCAGTATGATTTGCATGATGAACTTGAATTATATTTTGAGTGTGACCTGCTAGAAAAGCTGCAAAAATGAAACCAATAGATGCCTTGAGATTTGAATAAAAAAATCAAGAAATATTTCTTGATTTTTTTATTGCTAATTATGCTTTTTAAATATAAGATATGAGTAAATTCATGGAAGAATTATTATAAATGTTAATATTATTAAAAAAACTATGAATGGATAAAATAAAATAAATGAGTTTAATAGAATTAGTATTCATCATATAACAAATAATTTTCAAGAAAACCTATGAGTTTTATTCCAAACTTCTTCATTTGCTAAAGTCCAAGGAAGTTTTATTCAAACAAAATAGTTTTGTCTAATCTTTCACATAAAATTTCAAAGGATTATAAATAGTACTCAAATTCACACTAACATAAATTGAGCAACATTTGCATCATTATTTAGGCTTGCATAAATGATTACAAAGTATAAATAAGCAAAATATCAAATTATACTAAATTGTATTATTTCCCATATATTTGAAAACTTTGCATAGTTTTCTCTTTTAGGATCTATTTTATATAAAATAGGAAAAAGTAATGTCACAGCTAAATTTAGTATAGGAAAAGATAATATATTTATTAATTTACTTCACATCTTATCTGCAGTTCAATCTGGTCACCAGTGTATAGGAACTAAATCTGGAAGTTTAGGATAGAAATAAGCTCATACTATGCTCATAATTAGTATGATAAGTAGTTTATATATAAAAAGTTTTTTCATATATGTAAATTATATAATAAATTAATTTTTTTTAATAAAATCAAAAAGTCCTTTTACAAACTCTTCAAAAACTGAGACATTAAGAGAATAAAATACAAATTGTCATTTTTTTTCATCTATAACTAAGTTGGCTCGTTTTAATATATCAAGATGATGAGAAAGTGATGCTTGAGTTATATTAAAGTGTTTCAAAATCTCATTTACTGACATATCTTTTATCCTTAATAATTCTAGAATCTTCCTTCTGTTTTGATCTGATAATGCTTTATAAATTGAATCCATAATAAATAATTATATAGATATATAGATAATTATCTATATAATATTAAAATATATTTGAAAGTCAAAAGAAACTTAGAATAATATTATTCTAAGTTTCTTTTATGTTTTAAACAAATTATTATTAATAATTTATATTATCAATTCTGATAAATCACGAACTATTTGTTTTCTTTCTTTGTCTTTTGGGTATAACATTCACTCTGAATCCAATTTTTTTAGCATTTCTACATAGACTTCAAAAAGACTAGATATATAAACTTTTTTGTCACTATCTCCACTTATCATATCTGCAACAAATCATACTTCTCTAATTGTTCATTCTCATCATGGAAGAGTTAAAAATACATCTCAATTTCTTTCAAAACTAGATACTCTTGAATAATCGTCAGAAAAAAACTCTAAATCTACTCCATTCCCTTCATCATATTTTCTGTATTTTTCTAAACTATATCATTTTATAGTAATTCATACTTTAGTTGCAGTATCAAAAACTAATCACATAACTCAAGTTGTTCATCATCAATAAAGTATAGAATTTATTTTATCTTTATTTGCTTTTAAAAATCCTTCAAATTGTTTAATAACTTCATTTTTAAGTTCAGTGTTGTTTATTTCTTGGCTTCAACAAAATACAACTATATTTTTTCACATGTTACTTAGTAATAAATTTATAGTAAATATTTTATATTATATCATTTATATCTAATTGTCAATAATTAATTTGATACTATTTTCATAAAATTACTTGATTACAGTTCATCACCACTCAACTACTGTAAATCATTTCCTATCAAATTTTTTAAAAACTTGTGGTTCAATTTTTATAGGTTTTTCAAGAGGTTTTATTACCATAAAAACTCTGAGAATTGAATCATAGTTTGGAGTTGTTTCTAATGGAGCAAGATCTGTATATTGTTTTCATGAAAAGTGAATTAAGTTGTATGTGTTATTTTGTAAAATAGGATACCAATAAACTATAAATTCATTATATTCTTTTGGAGTAAGTCATATTTTTGGTAATATTTCTTGTAAAAATTCTCTTGTTTCAGTTCATTTTACAACAAATCATTTATCTATATTCCAATCAATTTTTTCGTTTGGCATTCATTCCCAAAACAAATAATTATATTCTTTATTATCTTTTTTATTTATAATTGTACTATCATGATTGGCAGTAACATTCCATCATTTTATATTTGTATCATAATTAGGATAATCTGCTATTATTGCTCATTTATAATCTAATTTTACCATAATATCAGTTTTATTTTCAGGATACAAATAAATAACTGGCTTTAATATAGGTCAATATTCATTTTTTCATAGACATATAAGTCAACACGAAGTTCTATCTGCAAATACTCAACAAGATGGTTTTAGCTCTTTTCCAATAGGACAAGAATATGGTCTAGTGCAACTAATAACTTTAACAACTCAATTTGGGTATTCTTCCCATGAATTCATGATTTCTCAAGATGGGCATTGAGGTGATTTTAGATAAGATAATTTAGAATTAGAAAAAAAGAATATATAAAGTAAAATCAAAAGAACTGCTGATAACAAATATGTAATAAATTTTATTTTTTTTATTTTTCATTTTGTTTTTAATTTTTCTTCTTCTAATAATTGTTTCTTAAATATGATTTTTTTCATTTTTTGTAGAAATGTTTTTACTAAAATTATTTTATCATTCATAAATTTTTATTATTTAATAAATTATATAAATTATTATATTTAATTTTATAAAAAATAACAATATTTAAGTTGTTATTAATAATTATTCTTAATGCATTAACTATCATATTAATGAATTATGCATTTAAAAATTAAAAAACTAGAATATTAAATATTCTAGTTTTTTGTTAATATAGATTGGTGGAGTTTATTAGTAGAAATTTGAACACTTTGTTAGATGATGTTAAGTTTGTTCAAATTCATTAAATGCTTTTAACATATTTTCTCATTCAGATTCAAGTATTTTTTCAACCCTTTTAGATCATGCATCTATAAGTTTTACTTTTCAATTTGCATCTCTTGCAAAGTCTCAGCTATCATAAAAAGCATGTCATCATGCAATAGCATTATTATGATTTGAAAAATATGATATCATTGCTGACCAAATCTTATCATTATCTTCTTCAGATAAAACCTTTCAAGATTCTTGTATGTTTAAAATTCAAAAAACTGATATTCTAGTTTTCATTACTAATTCAGGATATTTTTTTCATAATCTATATTCAATTAAGTTTGCTCTTATATTATCTAAATTTGTATAAAACCAATGAGTTATATTATGTTTAAGTGTTTTTCATATATAATCTAAACTTTTTTTAGATTTGTATGATCAGTAAACAATATTATAAACTAATCAAAAAATACTGAAATCAATTGAGGGGAGTTTAAGTGTATATTTATTTCCTACGAATGATAATCTTGATGTTCACGTTTCTATTTTCATGAAAATGATGGCAAGAGTAATAAATATATTATATATTATTATTTATAATGTCAATATTATAAAACAAAAAACTCAAGAAGATTAATTCTTGAGTTTTTTGTTTTAAATAAGTAATTGGTGGAT
>JAQVFO010000009.1 GCA_028697205.1 Candidatus Altimarinota bacterium
ATACATATAGTATAACAAACTTAAAGACAGAATACCAAATCTGAGCAATACTAGAATGATGAAGTATACTATGATACAATGTTCTACCACAAACATATGCAGCCACACCACTAAAGAAAGCAACAGCCATGGTAGTGTGAACATACAATGAAAAGATACTAAAAACAAGTACATGATGACTAGACTATATACTAGCAGTACCAAGTATAATCAATTGAGATATCCAAGATGTAGACTTGATGAGTATAATAACAAAGAAACAACTAGTATACAATAACTATACAAACCTACCAGATTCATACAAGAACCTATGATATAGTATGACATGATGATTTGATTTCATACCAAATAAACTAGTAGTATATAGTTGAAGTACACAAGACCTACTACAAGATTCAAATAAACTAATATTTATAGGAAATCTTAAACAAGCATATAGTGGAACGATAATACAAAATAATCCAACATACAAAGAAATCATAAATACAGATACAACAATAAATCAAGTTTGAGCGATAACACTAGTAAATGATTATTTAATTAGTTGAGTTTGATGACTCCCTAAAATAACACAAGAACAAATAGGTAATACTACTCAACCAAATTCCTGTGAAGCACAACCATCATATACAAATGCTACATTTACAGAATGAACACCAACACTAATAAATCAAGCATGGCAAAACACAAACAATGCTAATCCATGTTATTATACATGTATAAATTGATATACTTGAAGTGATTGTAGTACACCACCACCATCATTTTTACAAAATTGTACTGCCAATTGACAAATAATCTATGAAGATGCAAACGGACTAGAATTATGAAGAGTAAATAATGCTTGAACAGTATTGTCATGAACTCCATGATTGCTTACTTGTGCATGACATATAGCAGTATGTAGCTGAAATTGAATTTGATATATTATTCAACCATGTAATTTATGAACAAATGTAATTTGAACATCAGGTTCAAGTTTTTGAAATTATTATCAATGGTGAAGAAATAAATGATTTCCATATTGAGATACAAGTCATCAAGCTACTCAAATTAATTGAACTATATGATTAAATGCTGCTACAGATACATACTGATTTGTTTGGGACTGAGCTTTACCTTGACAAGCATGGCCTACAACTGCAATAGACAATAACTGGTGATGAAGTACAACAAGTACTACATTAACATATTGGGATGTTTCAGAAGCAAATAAAATACTTATGCAAGGACCATGTTCAAATGGGTATCATGTTCCAACTCAGAAGGAGTTGAACCAAGTTGTAATAGCATGGTGATGATGAAGTAATTGAATTAATTTATCAAACTCGTTAAAATTACCAATAGCAGGTAACCGTCTTGCTTCAGATTGATCTATGGAATGACCATTCATATTGTGACGTTACTGGATGTCTTCTCGTTCTGGTGGATGGGGATTTTTCTTAAATTTTACTTCTTCTGCAGTAGAACCTTCAAATACTTCAAGTTCAGCTAGGGGAAATACTATTAGATGTTTTAAAAACTAAAAATAATATATTATTAAAAAATCAATAAATGCAACAAAGCTCGAAAAAAGCCTTCACCCTAGTAGAATTAATAGTAGTAATAACAATACTAGTAATACTGTGAAGTATAGCCTTTATATCACTACAATCATACACAAAAAATGCAAGAGACGGACAAAGACTGTCAGATATAAATAATATAAGAAAAAACCTAGAACTATTCCTAACAGAGAAATGATTCTACCCAACACCAGATAATTGAGTAAATATAACATATAGCTGAGCAACAGCATGGATCCAATGAACAGTGTGAGACAATGTAATAAAGAACCTACAGAAACTAAACAAGAAACCAACAGACCCACTAACACAAAATGAATATACATACAGTATAACAAACCTAAAGACAGAATACCAAATCTGAGCAATACTAGAATGATGAAGTATACTATGATACAATGTTCTACCACAAACATATGCAGCCACACCACTAAAGAAAGCAACAGCCATGGTAGTATGAACATATAATGAAAAGATACTAAAAACAAGTACATGATGACTAGACTATATACTAGCAGTACCAAGTATAATCAATTGAGATATCCAAGATGTAGACTTGATGAGTATAATAAACAAGAAACAACTAGTATACAATAACTATACAAACCTACCAGACTCATACAATAACCAATGATATAGTATGACATGATGATTTGATTTCATACCAAATAAACTAGTAGTATATAGTTGAAGTACACAAGACCTACTACAAGATTCAAATAAATTAATACTGATAAATAACCTTAAACAAGCATATATAAATACAATCGTACAATGAGAACCAACATATAAAGAAATCATAAACACAGATACAACAACAAACCAAGTTTGAGCTATAACATTAGTAAATAATTACTTATCTAATTGACTTTGAGGTTTACCTAAAGTAAATAATCAAAGTACTTCTTCATTAACTTGTAATCAATGAGAAAATTTAAGTACATGAGTATGTAAAGATCCTTATTGGAATAATGTAGTATTATTGATGCATATGGATTGAACTAATAGTTGAACAGTATTTACAGATGTTAAATGAAAAACTATTAATAGATATGGAAATGTTGTAACAAATACAAGTAATAAAAAATTTTGAACTGCCTCAAGTTACTTTTGATGAGCATCAAATTATTTGACATTACTAGATAGTGAAGATTGGAATTTTATAGGTGATTTTACTATTGAAGCATGGATTTATCCTACAAATTATTGAAAGAGTCATTGAAGTTATGCTTCGAGTGTTATTTTTAGTCAAGTTCCATCTTCATCAAATAGATCATTTGAATGTTTTATATTATGAAGTAATACTTCATCTTTTAAAACAGTATGAATAAATGTTTTTGATGCTTGAGGTTCTATATATTCTTCATCAAGTTCAGGAGCTCTATTTTTTACAAATAGTTGGTATCATGTAGCTTTTGTTCGTTCTTGAAATGTATTAAAAACGTTTTTAAATGGGAAAGATTATGTGAATTATACTTTTAATTGAACAATTAGAAATTCAACAGCTAGTGTTTTTATATGAAAAAATGAACGGGCTGCATATGATGATCCATTTATATGATATATTGATGAATTAAGAGTAACTAAGTGAGTTGCTCGTTATACAACAAACTTTACTCCTCCAAATCAAAGTTTTGCTAATCAATAATATTTGACTTATTCTACATAAATTTTACTTTTTTCTTCTTTTAATATTTTTCCATCTTTATCATATAAAATTATTTTAATTAGCTTATATCAACTATCAATAGATAAAAAATTATCTTTAATTTCTTTATCATTAACAAACCATTTGTAATTATCATAAGTTAGATTAGTAGAAAAATCTAACTTTATTTTTTGAGTATTTTTTGGTTTTAGAAAATCAATTTTATATTTACTATTATTTAAAGGTGATGTAATTTCTAAGTAAGATATCGGATTTTTTTCTATTTTATCAATAGGACTTTCATAATTATCTTTCTCAAGATAATCAACAATCCCTTTAAATATTTCTCATGCTCAACTTGCTCAGCTTACTCACTTCATCTCACTTCAATCCTTATTTCCTGCCCAGACTCAAATTATATAGTTTGATGTATATCAGATTGTCCAATTATCTTTGAAATTTCTAGATGTTCAAGTTTTTAGAAAAACCTCTTTATTAGGAAAATCTAGGTTTCAATTTATTGGGAATTCTTCAAGTTTATAATATCTGTTTGTGAGTATTTTTTTTATCATATCTGTATACTTTTTATCTATTATTTGTTTACAATTATTTTGTCATTCATTATTGTTTTCTATATTATTAATAATTTTTATATCACATAATTCTCAATTATAAGCAAATAATGTATAAGCTTTTGTAAGTTCTAAAAGGTTAATTTCTCAAACTCATAAAGTAAGTGCTAATCAATAATAATCAGCATCTTTATTTAAACTTGTGATTCATAGTTCTTTTAAAAAATTAAGTAGATTTTGAACTCATACTTTTTCAGCGACTTTTAAAGCTGGAATATTAATACTTTGACTAAGAGATTCAGCAATACTTACTTCTCATTTATAATCAAGAGAATAATTTTTTGGATCATAAGCATATCATAGATTTGTTTGAAATTGAGTTGGTAAATCAAGAATTGTAGTTTCAGGAGTATATCATAAATTTTTAAAGGCTAATAAATATGTAAAAGGTTTTAGAGTAGATCATACTTGTCTAGGAGATGTTAACATACTTACTTGTCAGTTTTCACCATTATAATTTATTCATCAAATCATAACTTTTAATTCTTTAGTATTTTTATCAATAATTATAATAGAATAATCTTTTACATTTTTCCACATAAGAGGGAGTATGTTGTTTTTTGCTATTTCATCTATTTTCTGAGTTAAGTTATAATCAATTGTAGTATTTATTTTAAAATTTCATCAACTTTCATAATCTTCTGATTTCGTAGGAATTATATAATTTTTAATATAATCTATAACATAAGGTAATTTATTTTCATGATTTTCATTAAATACTAATTTTTCATTTAATATTTCATTATAGTCTATTTCATTTATTATTTTATCTTTTAATAATGTGTTACATATTTCTTTAAATCTATTTCTAAATTCTAGTCTGTTTATGTAAGGATTATATTTCTTTGGGTTTTTAGGAAGTGATAAAAGTGTTATTTGTTCAGCCTTTGTTAAATTTTGTAGATCTTTTCAGAAGTAGTAATTTGATGCTGATTTAATTCAATAATTTAAATATCAAAAATATATATTTCACAAATAATTTGATAGAATTTCTTCTTTAGAATAATGTTTATTTAATGCTAAACTTAGATAAAATTCTTTAAATTTTTTTAATATTGTTCTGTTTTCATTTAGCCAATAATTGTTTCTAATAACTTGTGAACTTATAGTTGAAGCTCATTCAATTATACTTCAAGCTTTTATATTATTTAACGTTGCTCTAATTAATGCTAAATAATCAATTCAACTATTTTTGAAAAAACTTTTATCTTCTAAATCTATAATTACACTTTTAGTAAATTCTGGGATTTCATTAAATTCTAATTTTTGGTGTCTATATTTATTGTTTATAATTATTTCTCATATCTTTATATTTTTTGAATCATAGACTATATTTGAATAAGGAATTTGATTAATATTTGGAGTAATAATAAAAGTAAATAAATAGGAAAGAAAAAAGACAATAAAAATAAATAAACTAATATTTAATTTATTAATTCTAAATTTGAAATTTTTAAATTGTATTTTTTTTAGCATAAATAATATTGTATTTTTCTTTTTAAATATATAATTAATAAGATTATTTTATTAATTTATTATCACTATGCAATTCAATTTAGTTTTAGAAAAAATAAAGTTATATAGAAAGCATATTTTATCATTTTTCTTAGTTTTTCTTATAGCTATTTTATGAGTATTTACTTATAATTATTTTAATGATTCATCATTTAAAGTTATTGCATGAAACTTTGATTTTAATTATAGAAAAATTCCTTTTGATGTTTGATATATTGATTTTACATTATCTCAAGATTTAGATGAAAAAACAATAACGAAAGAAAATTTTATAGTAAACCCAAAAATTGATTGAGAATTATCATTAGTTTTTCCAAATACAATTAGATATAAATTTTTACAAAAATTAAATATATGAGATGATATATCTATTACCTTGAAACAAGGAATTAAATCAAATAAATGAAAAAATTTATGAAATGATTTTAATTATATAGTTTCAGTTATAGACTCTCCACATGTATTAAAAATTACTCCTAGCTGAAAACTTGATAATTTATGACAAAATATAGCGGTATTTTTTAATATTCCTATGGTTCCTTTAGCAAGTTTAAGCGAAAAAGATAAGCTACCTTGTCCTTTAGATATAGAACCAAAACTTGATTGAGTTTGTAAATGGACAACTTCATCAGTTTTGGAATTTATTCCAAAAAATTGATTTCTATGAGCTACAAAATATAAATTATCAGTTTCTGATAAAGAATGACTTTTATATAAATTAGCGACATGAAGCACAAGTGAAATAATAACTCCAAGTTTGAAATATTTTGTTGATAGAAACTTTAGTGCAAGTCAAAAAATAAAAATATGATTTAATTTTGCTCCAGATTTAGATAGTGTAAAAGATAAAATTATATTGTTTGAGTGATATGTAAAAAAAGATGCTTATTTTACATATGATTGAACAAATGAGTCAGTTATTCTTGTAAATATAAATTGATGAAATTATAAGTTTGATACATCTTATTCTTTAAAATTTAAAGAGTGAATTAAGCCAAAATATTGAAATTTACCAACTGAAGTTGAAGAGACAAAAACTATTACTTCTTTTCCATTTTTAAATCAAGTTATGGTTTATCAAAATATATTTTCATGATCTAGTGTAGTTGATACAAGAGACTTTACTAGTAATAGTTTCATTCCTTCAAAAAATACTTTTTTTAAATTATATTTTGAAAATGAAATTAATTTACTTGATAAAAATTTATTTTCTTTTGAAAGTGATAAATGAGATAAAATTGATTTTAATTTATCATATGTAAAGGAAGAAAATAGTGAAACTAAAATAATAGAAGAAAATAAAAAGGAAATAAAACTAAGTTTAGCAAAGACTTTACAACCTAATACAAAATATAAATTAATTGTAAAAAAAGGAATAAATATAAATTTAGAAAATGATATTATAAGAGAATTTATTACTGCTCCAAAATTTGAGGTTAAAGATTATAAATTTGTATCATATTCTAAATCTTGTCTATATCTAAACAATAGAATTTTAGATATATGGTCAAAGTCTAATGATTTTATAGATACCATTCCATCTTCAAAAGTTAATAGTATAAGTGATTATGAATATGTTGATTATCAGGATAGAGTTGCTATGTGAATAGAAAATCAATATTATTCTGGTGAAGCTATTATAAAACAAGTTAATGATAATAAATATATTGAAAGAGGATATTGTCCCCCTGCAAAGTGATGAGATACTTTGTATGTTATAAATACTAGGTTAAATCCAAATACTGCATATAAGTTAAGCACTAAACAAACTTTAGAAGATGAATATTGAAATACTATACAATCTCCATTTGAAACTAGTATAAAAACATGAAATATTCAAGATAAAGATAAATATCTGTATACATCATTATCAAAAGAAGTGAATTTAATTCCTACATCACTACCTCTTGTAGTAAATTTACAAACAATTAATTTAGACAATGTTGATATAGATGTTTGTATTATGGACAATAATTGATATATAGATTATTCTCAAAATAAATGGAATCAATGATTCTATCCAAAATGTATAAAAACTTATAATAAATCTTTAAAGGTAAAAAATAATTATTGGAATCTTACAAATAATAAGTTTGATGTAGAACAAGATATAGTTGGATGAAAAATAAATGCAAATTTTATATTATTAAAATGAAGTGCTTGAGGAAGAAACCAATTTTCAAATGTGTTTATAAGATCTGATTTAAATGTAACACTTGAATCAGGTGAAAATAAAAAGTTACTTTTTATTACTGATTTTAAATGAAATCAGATTTCAGATTTAAAACTTGATTTTATAAAGTACAATTATGCTAAATATTCTACTGAAATAGTATCTCCAAAATATTCATATAATAAACTTACTTGAGTTTATGAAATTGAAGGTGGAAATAATGATTATAATTATGTAATTGTTTCAAATGATAAATATTTTTGAATTGTAGATTTAAATTACAATATGTTTTCTGATTATGATTTTAAATATGTTTGATGAACTCCAACTTATGATACAAATTATTTATATTTATATACTGAAAGACCAATTTATAAACCATGAGATACTGTTTATTTAAAATGATTGCTTAGAAAATTTGAATTTAATTGATATAAAAAATCTGATATAAAAAAATGAAAACTTGAAGTTCTTGATTCAAATTATCAAGTTATTTCAACTATGAATATTAATCTAGATAAGAATTCAAACTTTAATTCTAGTTTTGTAATTCCTAATGAAAGTCCTCTTTGAGAATTTAGTTTTAGATTTACGACTGCAAATCAAGATTATTATAAAAATGATGCACATTTTTATATTGAAGAGTATAGAAAACCAGATTTTAAAATAGATACTTCAACAATAAATACAAATTATAATTTATGAGATAAATTGTCTTTTGATGTATTACCAAAATATTATTTTTGATGAAATCTAGTTAGCACAAATGGCCAATATAGTGTTTTAACTCAAAATTATTTCTTTGATGCAAAAGATTATAACAATTATCAATTTGGTGAATGATATGAATATTTTGATTGTGTTTATTGGGGGTATTGTTCTTATAATGATAATCTATCTGATGTTAAAGATTTTGTTGTGGATTCAAATTGAAAATGAATAATAAATTATGATTTTTGAACTGATACAGGTTCATCTGAAAAAATTTATACTTTCAATATAGAAGTAACTGATAAAGATACAAAAAAAACTGTTAATAAATCAGTTTCAACTATTTTACATGATACAGATGCTTATGTATGATTACAGACTCCATATTGGAATGATAAAAAAGTATGAATAAAATCTGAATTTGTAGTTTTGGATTATGATGCTAAACCATTGGAATGAAAAAATATAAAAGTTGAAATAATTAAAAGAGATTGGAAACAAGTAAAAAAAGAGTGAGTTGATTGAGTATTTTATAATGATTATTCACTTGAAGAAAACAAAGAATCAGAATTTACTCTTACTTCTGATTTAAGATGAGTAGCTTCAAAAATAATTAATACAAAAGATTCTGGAGAATATATGATTAAAGCTAGTTATACATGAAAAAATGGAAAAACTTTTGTTTCATCTAGTATTGTTTATGTATCAAGTGATGATTATGTTTCTTGGTATACACCAAATAATGATACAACAGAAATTGTTCCAGAAAAAACACAGGTTTTGGTTTGAGATAAAGCAATATATACACTTAAATCTCCTATTAATAATTGAAAAGCGCTTATAGTTGTAGAAAAAGATAATTGAATATTAGATTATTTTATTCATGATATAAAATCATATTGAGACAAGATAACAATAAATGTAAAAGATTCATATTATCCAAATTATTATGTAAGAGCATTTTTGATATGAAGTGAGAAGTGAAATGATTTACCTATTTACAAAAGAGCATTAACTGCAACAAAAGTTTCTACAGAATATAAAAAATTAAATGTTTCTATATTAACAGATAAAAAATCATATAAACCATGAGAAAAAGTTTGAGTTTGACTAGTAGTTAATGATAGTAAATGAAATCCAGTTCCATGAGCAAATATATCTGTTTCAATTGTTGATGAAAGTTTGCTTGCATTGGTTTGAAATCCAAAGAAAAATCCTTATGCATTTTTCTATGATATGAAGAGATATCTTTGAACTTTGATGTATAGTTCCATGATAAATTTAATTGATAAACTTGAAGTAAAAGATATAGCAAATTGAGAAAAATGAGGAGCATGAGAACAAATTAAATGATGAGATAGTAAGAAAAAAAGATGAGTATTTAAAGATACTGCATTTTGGCAGGCTGATGTTGTAACAGGACAAGATTGAAAAGTTTATATACAAAGTGATAGTCTTCCTGATAATTTAACAACATGGGTTATAGAAGCTGTTGTGAATACACCTGAAGATAATAAAGTATGAGTAGCATACGAATCTGTTACTACTACAAAAGAACTTATAATAAATGATAATTTACCAAACTTCCTATGAGTTTGAGATAGAGTTATTTTGTCACCAGTTGTGTTTAATAAAACATGAAAAGATTGAGATTTCGAATTAAAAATTGATGCTACGAATTTAGATGTTGTTTGATGAAATATTAGAAAATTATTTATTAAAAATTGAGAATCTAAGACAATTAAATTTGAAGCAAAAATAAAAGAGAGGAGTTTATTTACAGATATGTATATAGCTTCTTCAAAAATAGATTTTAAAGTAAGTGAGCTTTGTGATAATAATTGTAATAATGTTTTATCAGATGAAATAGAAAAAACTATTCAAATAAAAGATAGTTCCACAAAAGAAAGTGTTGCTACTGTTTGAAGCACAAAAGATGTTTCATTTGATGAAAAGATAAGTCTTTGAGATTTAAAAGATAAAATATGACAAGTAAAAGTAAATTATAGTGCAACGTTATTTAGTAATTTAACTGATTCAATTGATTATTTAAATAATTATCCTTATGGTTGTAGTGAACAAAAAACATCAAGTATAATGCCAAATGTATATATAAAAAATTTATACAATAGTATTTGAGCAGATTTTGATTTAAATACAAAATTTATAGATTATTATGATAGTGAAGAAAAGATTTTTAAGAAAAAAAGTTTATTTCAGGTTATAAGTGAATATATAGTAGATATTAGAAAATATCAAAAAAATGATTGAGGGTTTGTTTATTGGTATGATGTGGATTCTAAGTATCCAAATTATTCAGATTATAGATTAACTTCATATATAATAAAATCATTAGCAGAACTTGAAAAAATTTGATATAAGCAGGAATGAAAAGTTATGCTTGATGGTATAGGGTATTTGAAAAATAGGTTCTATATGAATTACATAGAATGATGTGTAAAAACTAGAGATTATAATTGTAAATATAATGAATCTGATAGGTTAGATGCTATTGAATCTATACTAAGTTACAATTCAAATGACTATGAAGCGTACAAAATGTATAAATTACTTGATCTAAAAAATGAGGATACTTCAAGTCAACTTAAAAAATCTATTGTTATAGCAAATTTATTGAAAATTAAATCATTAAATGAAACAGAAAAAAATACATTAAAAAGTGAAATTGATAAAAGTATAAATAAAGTTATAAATGATGATTTAGTTTACAATCCAAGATGAGCTTATATTGGTAAATCTAGTTCATATTCAAGAATTGAAAATACATCTATGTTATTAAAAATTTTATCTATTTTATGAAAGAATGAAATTAGTAATTCAGCATATATAATTGAAAATTTAAATAGGTGGATAATTTCTCAAAAAAAGAATTGAAGTTTTGGTTCTACACAAGACAATATATATGTACTTGATTGAATAACTAATTATATGATATCAAGTGATGAATTAAAAAATATTAATGAAGATGTTAAGTTGAAATTGAATTGAAATAATATTGATGAAAAAATATATAATGATAAAAATAAGTTAGAAGTTAGTTCTAAAAGTATAGATTTAAATTCACTTAAAAATAACAATACTTTAAATATATCAAAAACTTGAAATTGAAGTGTTTATTATGATTTGAGTATGGATTATTTTTTAACTGGTAAAGATATAGAAGCTAGAGATGAGTGATTTGCTGTTATTAAAGAGTATTATGATTACAATGAATATAAAAAAATTGATTCATTAAAGAAAAGTGAGTGGCAACAATATATAAAATGAAAAATATCATATGATGATTTAAAATATAAAAAATCAGTTTATGCATACTTAACTAAATTGAATGAATTTAGTGTTTGACAATTAGTAGTTGTAAGAAACGAAATAATAACACCAGAAACAAGAGATAAGGTTGCTTTTGAAGGATATATTCCATCTTGAGCAGAACTTATAAATCCAAATTTAGAAACATCATCAAAAGCTGCATTTAATTTATGAAATGATATTTTTGAAAGAAGTGAATATAGAATGGATAGGTTTTTTGGATATGTAACAACTCTAGATTCTTGAATTTATGATATATCATATTTAATTAGATTTACTCATGCTTGAGATTTCTATGTTAAACCTAGTTATATAAGTGAATTTTATAATGCTGAAGTTTTTGGTAGAAGTGATGGGGAAGTTATAAGTGTAAAATAATAAAAAGTCCTTGAGCAATCAAGGATTTTTTATTATAATAACTATTCTCATTTTAATTTGATTTTAATATAAAAATAATTATAATAAATGGAAATATATTTTACCTTATATTTATGAAACTACATTATTATATAGAAGATATAATTGAGATATGTGATGATACACATCTTACTGCAGAGGAAGTGTTTTTAAAAGTAAAAGAAAAGTATAAGGACGCAGGGAAATCTTCTATATACAGAAATTTAGAGGATTTATCAAAAAAATGAATATTAAAAAAAGTAGAATGACTTTGAAAAAAAACATATTTTGAAAAAGATAAATGAAACCACGTTCATTTGGTTGATACAAATACTTGAGAAATTATTGATTTTTGTCCACTTAAATTTGATACCTCATTTTTACCTCCAAACTTTTCTTTGGAAAGTATGGACCTAAAATTTTTTGGTAAAATAAAAAGCTAGAATTTATTCTAGCTTTTTATTTTTAACTAAGTTATTAATCTTCTAAATCTTCTCAGTCTACTCATAATCATAAAGGTGTTAAATCTGCTCATTCTTCGATATCTAAATCCGGAGGAGTATCAAGTAATTCTAAAAATGGATTAAAAAATTCTCATTCTTTTCATAAATCATCACTATTTGTAATAGGTCACTCTTTGATATTTGTTCATCAAAATTGAAAATCTAATTTTAACTCATTTTCTCTTCATTCTGCATTTTTCTCTCTAAATCAATCAATTCAATGTGTAAGTATAGATGTGATAATTTCTTTAGTGTCATTTCAAAAAGGAAGTTCTAATCATTTATTAAATACTTCTTCTAAACTTGCTTTTACTCAAGCAATCTTTTCAGCAATTTTTCTATAACTATCAGTATTATCTGGATTTTTTGCTGATTTTACTCTAAAGTATTCACGTGCTATATCTTCGTTTGATATTTTATTTTTTTCTCAAGACATATAAAAAAGTTAAAATCTAATATATGTATTATACAACTTATTATATATTGTCAATATTATTTTATTATTTCTCAAGGAGCTGTAAAACTTGATGATTTTATCACTCTTCCAGGATATGTTGAAGTATTTATTCAAGTTTTTGTATTGTCTCAAATAATACATCAAAATTTCCTAAGTCCACTGTCAACTAATTCTCACTTTATAGGAATTTTTATATTTGTTCAATCATGTCTCAGGTTTGCGCTTATAAATCAACCTCATATATTTACGTGATTTCAGATTACTGAATCTCAAACATAGCTTAAATGCGCTATATTTGTATAATCTCAAATAGAACTATTTTTTATTTCGTTACCATTTCATAACCTACAATTATCTCAAATTACTGTATTTCATCTTATGTAAATATTTGGTCAAATTACTGAGTTTTCTCAGATAAATACATTTCATTCAATATATGTTCCTGATTTTAAAATACTTCATTTTCAAAGTATAATTTTTCAATTAATTGTTACATTTTTTTCTATTTTTCATTTCTTTTTTGATTTTTTTAAATTATTTAGAAAATATGTATTTGCTTTTAATATATCCCAAGGATATCAAATATCAATAAATTCTCATTTCATTTCTTTTAATTCAAATGGAAAATTTTTTAAAAAAATATTTAATCCACAAGTTAATTCTATTTCTCATCTTTTAGATAATTTTACATCTTTTAGGTAGTCAATTATTTTTGAGTTAACTTTGTAAACTCACATATTTGCTAAATCTCAAATAAATTTTTCAGGTTTTTCTACTACTTCAACAACTTCATTTTTTTTATTTACCTTAAAAATTCAATATTTTTCTGGATTACTAACTTTTTTTACTAAACAACCAAATCATTTTAATTTTGCTATTTTTTCTAAATCTTTCTTATCAAAAATTGAATCTCAATTCAAAACTATAAAATCTCATTTAATATTAATTCATTTTATAGCAGCACCAGTTCATTTTTCTTCTCATTGTTCAACATAAGTAATTTTTACTTTTTTATATTTATCTTTAAAAGTTTCTCTAAATAATCACTGTTTGTATTTCACAATTATTATAAATTCATCTACATATTTATGAAGTGAGTCAAGAGTATGTTCTAATATAGATTTTCCAAATACTTTAATTAATGGCTTTGGTGTTGTATCGGTAAGAGGTCTAAGTCTAGATCATTCACCAGCTGCTAGAATAATTGCCTTCATAAATATTATAATTAATTGATAGTTTATATTACATATTGGTATTTTAGCTTTTTTATAAAAATTTCAAATAATTTAAGAAAATAAAAAAATTAGCTTTATTTTTACACTTTAGCTTGAAAAATAAGGAAAAGTAGATAAAATCTAGCAAATTATTTTTTTAATATATTTTAATGACTGAAAATAATAACGAAGAAAATCTAGATGATAATTTAGAATGAGCCGATAACAATCCAGAAAATCAAGAAGAGAATTGAGAAAAAAAATCTATGGAAGAAGTAGAACAAACATGACTTCCAATAGACACAAAAATAGTACATATTTGAGATGAAAATAAAGATATAAATCAAGAAATAGAGACTAGTTACCTAGAATATGCTATGAGTGTAATTGTTTCTCGTGCTTTACCAGATGTAAGAGATTGATTAAAACCAGTTCATAGAAGAATACTTTTTGCAATGGATGATATATGATTAAGAGCTAGTGCAAAATATAGAAAATCAGCAACAGTAGTTTGAGATGTACTTTGAAAATATCATCCACATGGAGATAGTTCGGTTTATGAAGCTATGGTAAGACTTGCTCAAGATTTTTCTATGAGATATCCACTTGTTGATGGGCAATGAAACTTTGGTTCTATGGATTGAGATAACGCAGCAGCTATGAGGTATACTGAAGCTAAAATGACAAAATTAGCTGAATTTATGTTAGCTGATATAGATAAAGAAACAATTGATTGGAAAGATAATTATGATGCTACTAGAAAAGAACCAACAGTATTACCAACTAAATTACCTGAACTTTTAATGAACTGAGTTATGGGTATTGCTGTAGGTATGGCTACAAATATTCCTCCACATAATCTATGAGAATTAGTTGAAGCAATTGAATATTTACTTAAAGTTCCAGAAATAGAAGATGTAACAGTAGAAGATTTGATGCAATTTATAAAATGACCTGATTTCCCAACTTGAGGTATAGTTTATGATAAAGATGCTTTATTACAAGCTTATTCTACTGGTAGAGGTTCAGTTATAATGAGATGAGTTGCAAATATAGAAGAAAATAATAGATGAAGAAAGATTATAAATATTTCAGAGATTCCTTATTGATTAAATAAAGCAAATTTTATAATTAAAATTGCTGATTTAGTTAAAGATAAGAAAATAGAGTGAATAAGTGACATAAGAGATGAATCTACAAAGGCATGAGTTAGAATAATAATTGAGTTAAAAAAAGATAGTTTTCCAAAAAAAATATTGAATCAACTTTATAAACTTACTCCACTTCAAACAAGCTTTGGTTATAATATGATTGCGCTTTGAGATAGAGGAAGACAACCAAAACTATATAATTTAAAAGAGATTTTACTTGATTTTATTGAACATAGAAAAGAAGTAGTAACTAGAAGAACTATTTATGACTTAAAAATAGCAGAAGCCAGAGCTCATATACTTGAATGACTTAAAAAAGCTCTAGATCATATTGATGAAATAATTAAAACAATTAAACAATCTGACTCAAAAGATGAAGCTAGAATTAATTTGATGAATAAATTTGATTTCAGTGACTTACAAGCAAATGCAATACTTGAAATGCAATTATCAAAACTTGCTTGACTTGAAAGAAAAAAGATTGAAGATGAATTAGAAGAAAAACATGCTCTTATTGCTGATTTAAAAGATATTTTAGTAAAACCAGAAAGAGTTGTTGCTATTATTATTGAAGAGCTTGATTATATAAAAGAAAATTTTTGAGATGAAAGAAGAACAAGAATTAATGCATGAAAAGTATGAGAATTTAATGCTAAAGATACAATTCCAAATGAAGATGTTGTTGTTGTTCTTACAAAAAATAATTATGTAAAAAGAATAAAAGCAAGTTCTTTTAGGCTTCAAAGAAGGGGATGAAAAGGTATAACTACAGCTACAAAAGAAGATGATGAAATTCAAACAATAACTCAAACTTGTAATCATAATGACTTATTATTCTTTACAACTAGAGGTAGAGTATTTACACTTCCAGCTTATGAAATACCAGAAACACAAAGAACAGCAAAATGACAACCAATTGTAAACTTATTGTCTTTACAAAAAGATGAAACTATTGCTTCGGTACTTGATATAACTGAAGAAAAAAATAAATATTTATTCTTCGTTTCAAATGCTTGAACTGTTAAGAAACTTGATATGGAGGAGGTAAAAAAGATAAGAACTAGTTGATTAATAGTATTAAAAATAAAAGAATGAGAAGATTTAGTTTGGGTAAAAACTACTTCTTGAGAAGATAATATACTTATTGCAACTCGTGATTGAAAAGCTATACAATTCTATGAAAAAGACGTAAGACCTATGTGAAGAGCTGCAGCTTGAGTAAGATGAATAAGAATAAAATGAGATGATGAGGTAGTTGAAGTAACTGTTGTTTCAAATGATGCTAAATACTTGTTTATAGTTACTGAAAATGGTATGTGAAAAATATCTGATTTAGAATGATATAGAAGTCAATGAAGAGGTTGAAGTTGAGTAAAAGCTATGAATGTAACACCTAAAACTGGTAAATTAATAAGTGCTACTGTACTTAGTGAGCAAGACTTAAAAGAATCTTCAGTTTTACTTATGAGTAAATGAGGACAAACAATTAAATTAGCTTTATCTTCAGTTAGAGTAACTTGAAGAGTAACTCAATGAGTAATTCTTACAAAAATAAAATGAGAAGATGATATCCTTGTCTCTTCATCTGTAGTAAGTTGAATTTCTGATGAGGAAGAAGATTAATAAATAAATTTTAAAAAGCCAAAATCATTTCGATTTTGGCTTTTTTTTTAGGATAATGCTTTATCAAATTTTTGCCAATTCAACATATCATTTCAATCTTGTCATTGTCATTTTATAAATTTTTTATAAAATTCATTTTCTAATACGTACATTCATTTAATTGAATTTCATGCAATGTAAGTTCATTTATGTTTGTAATTTGTAGTATTTATAAAAATAATTATTTGATTTAGTGTTTTATTTAGAAATCATTCTTTTGTTCCTTTTCATATTGAAGTTAAAATTCAAATTAAGAATATTCTAACTTCATTTTTATCTAAGTAATTATCTCTTTCATTAAAAAATCAAACAAATTTTTTTTCTAATACTCTAAATATACTTTCTCTGTAACTCCATAAACTTCATAGATTTAAGTCTTCTAAAGTTTTTTTAAAAAATATAAGTTTTTCTAATCATTCTTTTGTTTTTGTGAATCACTTTTCTTCTAAAGAAAGTTCATCTATTTTTATTTTAGTTAATTTTCAATCTTCTTGATAATCTATACTTACTAATTCTCAAGATGAGTTTTTATTTAATATAGTATTTTTTAAATCTAAGTTTTTTGAATTATTTCACTTAAACTCTACATTATTTTGTTCTTTTTCAAGTTTTGTTAATTCTTGATCTAGTTCTTTATTTTGAATTCTTAATTCTTTTAATATTTCTTCTTCATTTTCTCATTTTGATATTATTTCAATAGATTTTTCATCTAGATGTTTTTCTATTATTTTTGATTTTTTTATTTCAAATTCTTGTTTTTCTATTTTATTTTGTTTTTCTTCAATCTTTTTTAATTTTTCAATATTTTTTCATGCATCTCTTTTTGCGATTTCTATATCAACTTTTTCTTTTTGAATTTCTATTTCTTTAATTCAAAGTACTAATCAAATTAATTCTTTGATTGATCAAACTTTTATAACTGGTTTAAGTATTTTTACCATTTGTATTGCACTGTTTGTATTTTCTAGTTTAGAGTAAATTTCATCAGATTTTTCTTTTGATAGTTTATATTTTACAGATAAATTGTTTAAAATTACTTCTTTTTTAGCTTTAATTTCTACTCATAATCAATATGATAGAAGTTCTAAACTTGGTGTTTCAGTTTCTACTATATCTTGTTTTCATGCTTCTTCTAGATATTTTTCACGTGTAACTTTTTCATTTAATCATTGTTTAAATTTATCTAAACTTTCCGTATTTGTGAAATTATTTATTAGAGTTTCTGAAAGTTTGAAATTTGATTCAAGTATTTCTCTAAATCAAACATTTATTACTCAATCAACTATATATCAAAGTCATTTTTTCCTAAGTATATTTTCAGATGCTGAGTATTTTTTTCATCACCATATTTTTTGCAATTCTTTTAACTTCTTGGCTCATATTTCTATATCTCATTTTCATAGCACATAAAGCAATCTTTCAGCAATTTCTAAATCTTTTAATTGTAAGTCTTTAGCTAAGTATTGTATATATGATGCTAAAGCTACTGAGTTTATTTTATTAATATTTAAATCTCATAAATCTTTTTCAAAATTTGTAACAGAAATCTCAAATTTTTTTCATTTTCTTTTTCATTCGATAGTTTTATTTGTAGATTCATCTAATTTATCTAATCATTTATTTATTCTTGTATCTATCCAATTTGGATTTTTTAGTTTTTCTATATCTGAAAATTCACTATATATTCTTACTAATCAATTTCATGTATTTTTTTGGATATAGTTCTTATTTTCATTTATTTCTTTAAGTAAATCAATATATTCTTTTTTTGCATGATTAAATTCTTTTGAGTTTTCTCAATATCTTTCTTTTAACTCTTTAAAAATTGAAAATGATTCTTTGATATATGATATGATTAAATCATCTGTTAATCATCAAATAATTTCGTTTGTTTTAATTTCAATAGACTCAAATGAATCATTTAGTATAACTTTTTGTGTTTGCATATACTTTAAATATATTGTTTAAATTTATCTTGTAAGAATTGTCATTTATTATTTTTATCTGTAAATTTTTCTATAAAGCTTTTTTCAATAGGTGAGTATCAAGTTTGAGTATCTTTTCATTGTCATATAACATTTATTTTCTTTATATCATTTTTTAATTCAGCAAAATTCTTGTTTATAAAACTTATCTTTGAATCATTATTTATTGATTTAATTATACTGCCTAAAAATAATTTTATTTCTTCCTCTTTTAAAAAATCGTCATTTGCATTAAAAGAAATTCATCTTTTTTCAGCAATAGCTTTAAATATTCATTCTCTGTATTTCCATAAATTTAATAAATTTAGTTCACTTAGAGTTTCAGTAAAATTTTTAAAATTCTCTTTTGTTTTTTCACTTCATTTTATAAGAGTAGCCTCATAATTTGTTATAGGAAGATTTATTATTTCTCATGTATTACTAGTTGTTGTAAAACTATACTCTCAATTATTTCATGATACTTTTGATGTTTCAGTATTTTGTGAGTTTATTATTTCATGGTTATTTTGGTTTTGAGATTTAATTCACTCTTCTTCTAATTCTTTTTTCTTTTGATATTCATCAACTTCTTTTAGATAATCAGATTCTTTAATTTCTCATTTTAAAAACTTAAAATATGAGTCTTTAGTTGCTATGTCTTGTTCTATTTTTTTATCCAAGAACTCAATTTTAGTAATGTTTAATAAGATATCTTTTATTCTTGCTTCATCATTTGTTAACTGCTTAGATTTAAATCAAAGATATTCTATAAATTTATTTCTTATTTCCCATTGATATTTATTTTCATTTTCACCTTTTGGTTTAGGATTATTTTTTACAAATTTTTTAAATTCCGATAATACAAAATTTAAATCTAATTCTTTTCAAATAAAAAAATCTTTAATTTTTGGTTTTGTCTTACTAATATCATCTATATTAATTCATTGTAATAATGAATTAATATCATATTTTATTTTTCAATCTCTATCAGATAAATAGAATTGTTGTTCATTTAAGATGGCTAACCATATTTTTTTTATTTTCTCACCACTTCATTTTCATCAAGCTATTTCTAACAATTCTGGATATGCTGATTTTGCATTATCTAATGATAAAGTAGCTTCTAAAAATTTTTGATAAAATTTTTCTACATTTTCTTTTTGTATTCAGTTGTTTATTATTATTTTTAAAATTTCTTCTTTATTAAATTGTAATGCAATTGTATTTATATGAGATAGGTATGATCATATGAATTCTTTATTTCAGAAGAATCATTTCTCTAATTCATAAGTGTTTACTCAATTTTTATCATTTAATTTTAAGTATGTTTCAGTGTATTCACTGAAATTTGGATTTAAAAATATTTCATTTGCAGTAAAATTTTTTCAGATTAGCTTTGAATAAATAAAATCTAAATGTTTTAAATCATTTATTTTAAAAGATGATAAATATTTTAAATTAAAATAAGGAGAATCTATTATTGTTTTTAATAATGATTCATCATTGAACATCTCAGGGGGAATAAGGTTTATTATTTTCTCAATTCAATTAAAACTACTTGTCTTTAATATTTCCTTTGTGAAATTTATATCGTTGTGTATCGTATATAATTGAGAATAATATCAATTTTGAATAAGTTTTAGTAGACTAGTGCTTATGTCTCAGTTGTTATTTATTCAATTATTTAAAATGTAATCGTTTAAAGTATTTATTAATGTATCTGTAATATTTTTAGAATTTAATATTTCTATTACATCTTTGGCAGTTTTTGCTTTAATTTCAGAATGAATATTTATTAATTCAATTAATCATATAGCATCTTGTTCACTTATATCTTTTATAGAATTTGAATCTAAAATTATATTACTTAGTAATTTAAAATTATCTGATTTAGTATTTAAAAGAACAGTTCTATTTATTGCAGTATTTATATCAATTTCAGCGTTTGCTTTTATTTTTGAATTAATTAAAGATATGTCTTTATTTACTGGAAAATAAGTATATATTTTTGTTCATTCATCTTTTATACAATAGTCTATAAGGAAATCTAAAGCGCTTGGGTTGTCAATTTTTAAAAATAATTGTTTGTAAAATAATTCTTTATTAAATAATCAATTATTAAATGCAACATTAAAATAAATATTATTTTCAATTAAGTTTTTTAAATTAACAGCATCATTTATAAATTTATTTGATATATAAGAAATATTTTTACTATATGCTATAAAATATTTATTGATTTCAAGTCTTTGCTTCATTACAGGATTTAATTTGTTGTATAGATTAGAATAATCAATATCCACAAATATATTGTTATTAAAAGAATAACGTAAGAACTTTTCAATAAATTCATTATTAGTTATAAATGTTAATTCATTTCAAGTAGAATGAATATAGTAATTAAATAATGCATTTAATTTATCTTCTTGAATAGATTGTATAGATATTGAATTTATTGTTTCAGGCTTTAATTTTATCATTTCTATGAACATAGTTTGAAATTTTGTAAATTCATTTTCCACATTTTTTATATTATTATCTGAAATATCATCTTTAAGTTCAATAATCTGTTCATTTGTTTTTGAAGTAATTTCTTTTTTTAAAACATTTATTTTTTCTTTTATATTATTATATTCAACTAATGCATTTTTATATAGATCTGACGTTTCTCAAAAATCGGATTTGAAAGCATTTAAAATAATATTAGATTGATTTAATAGGTCTTCAATCTTCTCATTTTTATCAAATTGTGTATTATTAGAATTTATTTCTATATTTTCACTCATTTTCCGAATTAATTTTTATTAATATTCTTCTAAATTTTAGCATAATTTCTACTTTTTATCAAAAAAACAAAGCTTTTCTTGAAAAAAAAAGAATTTGTTTATAATATATCGACAAAACTAAAGAAAAATCGTTTAATTTTTAAAAATATAATCAAATTTTATGAATATTACTAGTAATGAAATAAGACAAAAATTTATAGAATTTTTTAAAGAACATTGACATAGTCAAATTCCTAGTGCATCTGTAGTTCCAGAAAATGATCCAACAGTTTTATTTACAACAGCTGGTATGCATCCTCTTGTACCATATTTACTAGGGGAAAGACACCCACTTGGACAAAGACTTGTAAATTACCAAAAATGTATAAGAACAGGTGATATAGATGATGTTTGAGATAATAGTCATCTTACATTTTTTGAAATGCTTTGAAACTGGTCTTTGTGAGATTTTTTTAAAAAAGAGTCAATAAAATTTTCATTTGAATTGTTAACTTGAAAACAATATTTATGAATAGATAAAAATAAATTGTGTGTTACTGTTTTTGCTGGAGATGAAAATGCTCCAAGAGATGAGGAATCAGCGATTATTTGGCAAGAAATGTGAATGCCAAAAACAAGGATTTCATATATGTCAAAAAAGGATAATTGGTGGGGGCCAGCAGGGATTACTTGACCTTGTGGACCAGATACTGAGATTTTTTATCGGGTATGAAAAGAAGAATTTCCACCGATTGGAAGCAATGTAGAAACAGATGAAAAAAATTGGATGGAAATTTGGAATAATGTATTTATGGAATACTTAAAGGATGAAAATGGAAAGTTTAACTTAGCTTCAATGCAAAATGTAGATACTGGTATGGGACTTGAGAGAATTACAGCAGTTTTAAACTGAAAAATAACAGTTTATGATACTGATATATTTGTTGATATACTTGAAGTTATAGAAAAAACTCTTTGAAAAGATTATAATGATGAAACTAAAAAATCTATGAGAATAATTGCAGATCATACAAGAACATCTGTTATAATGATAAGTGATTGAATAGTTCCATCAAATGTGGATCAAGGTTATGTACTTAGAAGACTTTTAAGAAGAGCTATAAGAGAGTGATATAAATTAGGAAATAAATGACAATTTTTAAAATCAATAGCAGACAAGGTAATTTCAAAATTTGAGGGAATTTATGAAAGTGTAGCAAAAAATAAGAAAAATATAATTGAAGAAATAGAAAGAGAAGAAAAACAATTTTTATCAACACTTGAAAATTGATTAAAAGAGTTTGATAAACTTTTAAAATGATTTGAAATAGCTTTTGAAAAAACTTGAAAAAAAATTGAAGTTATTTCATGAGATAAAGCCTTTAAACTTTATGATACTTATGGTTTTCCTCTTGAAATGACAATTGAACTTGCAAATGAAAAATGATTAAAAGTAGATGAAAATTGATTTAAAGAATCCTTTAAAAAACATCAAGAACTATCAAGAGCTGGAGCTGAACAAAAATTTAAATGAGGGTTAGCGGATCATTCAGAACTTACAACTGCTCTTCATTCTGCAACTCATATGATGCTAGCTTGACTTAGAAAAGTTCTTTGAACTCATGTTCATCAAGCTTGATCAAATATAACTGCTGAAAGACTTAGATTTGATTTTACACATCCTGATAAAGTTACACCAGAACAATTAAAACAAGTAGAAGATTATGTAAATGAAGCTATTTCAAAAGAATGTGTTATGTCTTTAGATGAAGTAAAAAAAGAAGACGCAAAAAATGATCCAAATATAGAGGGAAGTTTTTGGGAAAAGTATCCTGATGTAGTAAAAGTGTATACTTTAAAATCTCCACTTTGAGAAGTTTATAGTAAGGAACTTTGTTGATGACCTCATGTAACTACTACTTGTGGTATGTGAAAATTTAGAATTGTAAAAGAAGAAGCTAGTTCTAGGTGAGTAAGAAGAATAAAAGCAGTTTTAGAAAAGTAAAATACAAAAAATGAAAAATAAAGTTATTAAAATAGTTTCAGTTTTTTTTATTTTTACATTGTTGTATCTTGTAAATAATTTTATTTGGTATTGAAATCTTTTTAATAGATGTCAGTATACAGATAAAGAGTTAAATATTCCTGATTTAAAAAATTTAAAATTAATTTATTGATCTTGATTATTAGTATGAGATAGTGATGAAAATGCTTGATATGATTGTAATAAATCATTTAAAGATGTTTCAAAATATATATTAAATCCTGATGGTTTGGTAATGGATTTTAGTAATTATAAGCCAATTCCAGAAAATTCTATATTTTTTATTTACAAAATTGTATCTATTGAAAAACATTGAATTACAACTATAGATTCTTGATGATGACCAAGTGTATTTTTTTTACTTAAAGATTTACATTGAGAAATTTATGCAATACCAAAAGTTTTTTTAAATAATATAAATAATAAACAAAAATATTATTTTACTACTGATTTTGGAAGTTGAATTGTTACACCAGTATATTATGAATATCCAAATATATTAAAAATATGAGACAAAGTTTTACAAATAAAATAATGTGATTAACTTAGAAATTATAAAACTTTCTTTTAAAAGTATAATTTCCATATAGATATTGGATTAATTTAAACAAAAATTTATGAAAAAAATAAACATAACAGTTATAGGTTGATGATCAGGAACTTTTAATGTACTTTATTGACTTAAAAAAATATTTACAGAGGAAGAAAGAAATCTTTCGGTAATTGTAACTATGACTGACTCTGGTTGAACTACTTGAGAAATAAGAGATAAATATGGAGTATTACCACCAGGCGATATAAGAAGAGCAATAGCTGCATTAGCTAGAGATACTTGATTTGTAAGAAAATTATTTGAGTATAAATTTGTAGATGAAGTTTGAGTAATTGGGTGAAATAAAATTTGAAATATACTTTTAACAGTTTTATCTGAGATAAAATGATGATTTGAAAGTGGATTGGAAGAAGCTTGTAAGATGTTTGACACAGAGTGACAAGTAATTCCTGTTACTCTTGAAGACGTTCATTTATGAGCTATATTTGATGATGGAACAAAGATAATTTGAGAAAAATATATAGATGTGTCTGATAAAAATGTATTTGAAAGAACTCATAATTTAGATCAAAATGTTAAAGAAGCATTTTTAGTTTGAGAAAAGCTAGATTTAAATCCAAAAGCTTATGATGCAGTTATGAATGCGGATATAGTTATACTTTGACCTGGAGATTTTTATACAAGTCTTGTACCAAATTTACTTTTTAATGGGATGAAAGAAGCTTTAACAAAGACAAAAGCAAAAGTAGTTTATGTCTCAAATATAATGACAAAAAAATGAGAAACAACTCATTATGAATTACCTGATTTTATAGATAATATAGAAAAATATGCAGGTAAAAATCTTGATTATGTGATAGTCAATAATGGACATATAAGTGATGAACTTGTAGAAAAGTATAAAGAAGAAGAATGAAAAAAACCAGTTAAAATGAAAGATACTTATGATTTTTCTTGAAAAAGTTATAAAATAATTGAAACCGATTTAGTAAATGAGAGTGATGTAGTTAGGCATGACCCAGTTAAGTTAGGGAAAGTGATAAGAAGTTTAGTCTAAAAAAATGGGAATTACCCATTTTTTTATTTATTAAAAAACATCATCTAATTTTTTTTCTATTTCTTCATCTAATCATGCCTTTTCAGCTTCTTCAATAATCTCAAATTTCTTTGATTTTATTCAAGCTTTTTTATAGTTTTCTTGGATTTCTTTAAGTTGTTTTTTTGTAACTCTAACTTTTGGTGGTGGTGGGGCAAATTCTTGAGACATAATAAAAAGTCTTAAAAATTAATAATTATTTTAAATTTCTTTTCTTTCTTTTATTGCATTAAGAATTGTTATGTTGTCAGCATACTCTATATAACCAGAACTTAATCATCTACTTAGTCTTGTCATATTTACTTTATATTTAAGTCAAAGTCTTTCGATTTCTTCTTTTATATACATAGTTGTAGCTTCTCATTCTATATTTGGGTTTGTCGCTATAATTAGTTCAACTCTTTTGTTACTTTCACTTATTCTTTCCCATAGTTTTTTGAAGTTTAGATCAGCAACAAAAACTCAATTAATAGGAGAAATAGCTCATCAAAGTACATGGTAAACTCATGAGTATCAACCAGTTTGTTCAATTGTAAGTAAATCTAAGTATTCTTCAATTATACATATAGTATTTTGTTCTCTATTTTTTGAGGAACATATTTTACATATATCATCTTCTATATCTGTTAGAGCTCAGCAAATAGAGCATTTTGATACCTTGTGTTTTAAATCATTTAAGTTTTTTTTAAATTCCTCAATATAGTTTAAATTAGTATTTAGTAAAAAAAAGGCAAGTTTAGTTGCTGATTTTTCTCAGATTCATGGAAGTAGGCTTATTGTATTTATTATTTTTTTTAGAGCTTCTGGCATAAAGTATTGAATAGTGTATAGTTAATAGTGAATAGTATATGGAGAAAAAATAAAAAATCAAAAAAAGCTTCGTTGGTACAAAGCCTTAATTTAATAAAATAGAATTTTTTAGATATTCAAAGGTATATTTTATTGAAATCTAATGGATAAAATTCTAATTGTTATAAACATAATTAACTCCTTCTTTAATTACAAGGTAGTCAGGATTTTCTACCTTCTCCATATCTTGAGTATCTTCTTCTTTTATACTTCCTAGACTTTCTAGTTCAGCTATTTTTACATCAAGTTGCTCTTTTTCAATTAATAAATTTTTCTTTTCTATTTCAAGTTGTCTGATGCTAAATCATTTTGTAGCATTCACATTTATTATCCAGATATAGTAGATAAGTAAAAGGCAAATAAAACCAACCATAATAATATATGTAGAATTTATATCAAATTTGATGTTTTGTTTTTCTTTCCATCTTTTTGACACAAACGGTGATTTATCTTCGCTTAATACTATCTTTGGATACATCACGGGAAATAAATTATGGATTAAATATTTGTATTTATAGTTTTTCTGCACTTCTAGCTTTTGCACTTCTAGATCTTGGATTTGTTTTTTCTTCTTCAGGGGTTGGAATAATTGGTTTTTTTGTTAGTATTTTTATTTGTTTTTTATGTTTACAAGTACAGATTAAATCTGTGCATATACAATCTCTACTTTCATCTTTAAATATATTCTTTACAATTCTATCTTCCAAAGAGTGAAAACTTATTACAAATATTGTTCATCAAGGGCTTAGTAAGTTTATTGCATCTTTTAAAGATTTTTCTAGTGTCTCCATTTCTTTATTGGTCTCAATCCTTAAGCTTTGGAATATACGATTTTTTGCTTTTGGAAATTTTATACATTCATCTATTAAGTTTGCTAATTCTTTTGTAGTTTTAAACTTAAATCAAGATTTTCTTTTTTCTATTATATTTTGAGCTATTTTTCTACTTGCTGGTTCTTCTCAATATTCTCTAAAAATTCTTATTAATTCATCTTCTTTGTAAGTATTTACTATATGTGATGCGGGGAATCAGATGCTAGTATCAAATCTCATATCTAAAGGTCAATCAAGTTTGAAACTAAATCATCTTTCAGCTTCATCTACATGTAAACTAGATATTCCTAAATCGTAATAGATTCAAGTAATATTTTTTATTCAAACTTTTTCAAGTTCACTTTTTAAGTTTACAAAGTTGGAATTTATAAGAACAATTTTTATATCACTTCTAATATTTTCTAAAACTTTTTTTGCTAATTCCAAGTTCCTAATATCTGCATCAAATCATACAAATATGTCTCAAGGATTTAGTTTTTCTATTATCTTTTTAGCATGTCAAGCTAATCATAACGTACAATCAACTATTATATTTTGCTTGTTTTTCTCTATTTTAATGGAAGAAACAAGTTCTTCTAGAAGGACAGATATATGTAATCATTCCATTTTTATAGACTTTTTGTTAAAAAGATGTTAATAAGTTATTTTTCTTCTCTCTAAATAACTACTTTTCTTATATATTTATATACTTTTTTAATTGTCTGTCAAAATAAAGTAAAAAAAAGACTAGACAAATTTATAAAAATATACATTAGCTTTAAATTAACTTTAAAATTAAGTTTTTAACAATTTGTTAACTAAGAGAAATTTTACAAATAAATCTTGCTTTTTTTAAAATATTACTAAAATAGTAATGATTACGAAATTTTGAAAAAATTTCTAGCTAAAAACCTGAAGGAATATGAGAAAAAATTAAAATACTTTAAAAAAGTCTCTATACTTTCTATTCTTAGCTTTATTCTTTAATGATAATTTATGATAAAAATAAAAGATTTAAAAGTTAAAATCCAAGATAAAGAAATTCTTTCTTGAGTAAATTTAGATTTTGAAATCGGAAAAAATTATTGTTTACTTGGAAAAAATTGAAGTGGTAAATCAACCTTATCATCAGTTTTAGCTTGATCTCCAAAATATGAAGTTGTTGGTTGAAGTATAGAAATAAACTGAAAAAATTTATTTTTATTATCTCCTGAAGAGAGAAGTTGAGAATGAATATTTTTGTCTTTTCAAAATGTTCCTGAGATTCATGGTATAAGATTAAGTGAATATTTAAGAACAATTTACAATATACATATAAAAAATATTAATTTAGATGTTAAACCATTGAGCCCATTTTTATTTAAAAGATTTGTAAAAAAATATTTAGATGAATTGTGAATTAAAGAAGAGTTTTTAGATAGAGACTTAAATGTATGATTTAGTTGATGAGAGAAAAGAAAGATAGAAATTCTACAAATGAAGCTTATTAATCCTAAATATATTATTTTAGATGAAATAGATAGTTGACTTGATTTAGATGCGTTTAAGACTGTTGCAAGTTTGTTAAAATCTTTAAATAGTAAGGATAATTGTATAATTATTATTACACATTATTTTAAGATTTTAGATTATATAGATGTTGATAAGGTTTATGTTATGAAAGATTGAATAGTTGAGAGGGAGTGATGAAATGATTTAGTTAAGGAAGTTATGGAAAAAGGGTTTGAATAAAAATAACCGGGCCTTAGCCCGGTTAAGTATCGCAACTTCATGATTTATTTTTTTCTTTCTTTCTTCTTTCCCATATATAGTACAGCATCATTGAATCTCCTACGAGTAGTCCGGACAATAAAGGAACTACTACCCATGATATAGGAGAATTCATATTGTTACTTATGTATATATATAGGAGGGTGGCAGATGTTAATAAGATTTTAATGATAGAATAAACCATGATTTTCTCCTACTTTCACAGCGGTTAGCCATATGCTTTTGTGTTTTAGAATACCTAAAACAACTAATCGGGAAAGTTTAAGTAAAATTATAATAATTAGTATAATAATAATGTCAAGAAAATATGAAAAATACAATTACAACATCATGAACTTGGGATTATTCAGATGAGATAAGTTATAAACATGAACTTGTTTCATGAATTAATGAACAAGTAGTTAGACAAATTTCAGAATCAAACAAAGAGCCAGAATGGATGCTTGAACTTAGACTTAAGGCATTAAATATTTATAACTCTAAGTCTTTACCTTCTTGGTGACCTGATTTATCTAAACTTGATTTAGATAGTATTTATTATTTTGCTAAACCTGTTTGAGCTTGAGATAATAAAACTTGGGATGATGTTCCAGAAAATATTAAAAAAACTTTTGATAAATTAGGAATTCCTGAAGCAGAAAAGAAAGTACTTGCTTGAGTTTGAGCACAGTATGATAGTGAAGTTGTTTATCATAATTTAAAAGATGAATTAAAAGATATGTGAGTTATATTTGATGATATGACAAATGCTTTACAAAATCCAAAATATGAAGAAATTATTAAAAAATATTTTGCAAAATCTATTCCATTATCTGATCATAAATTTGCAAGTTTACATTATGCTGTTTGGAGTTGAGGGACCTTTTTATATATTCCTTCTTGAGTAAAAGTAAAAGAACCATTACAGTCATATTTTCGTATGAATGTAAAAAGTTGATGACAATTTGAACATACTATGATTATTTTAGAAGATGATAGTGAAGCACATTATATAGAAGGGTGTTCTGCTCCAAAGTATGATAAGAACTCACTTCATGCTGGATGAGTTGAAATATTTGTCTGAAAGAATTCCCATATGAGATATAGTTCAGTAGAAAATTGGAGTTTAGATACTTTTAATTTAAATACTAAAAGAGCTATTGTTGATACTAATTGATTTATGGAATGGGTTTGATGAAATATGTGAAGTAACACTACTATGCTTTATCCTTGCAGTATTTTAAAATGAGATAATTCTCGTGCAGATCATTTATGAATTGCATTAGCAGGTACTTGACAAAATCAAGATACTTGAGCGAAAGTTATACATATAGGGAAAAATACAACAAGTAATATAATAACAAAATCTATTTCAAAATGAGGATGAATTAATACTTATAGATGATTAGTTGATATAAAAAAAACTGCGACTTGAAGTGTATCAAAGATTGATTGTGATGCTTTATTGATTGATGCTGATTCAAAATCTTATACTATTCCAGTAATAAAAACAGATAATTCAGATTCAACTGTTGCTCACGAAGCAAGTGCTGGGAGAATAAATCCTGAGTATTTATTTTATTTACAGTCTAGGGGGATTTCTGAGGATGAAGCAAAAGTTATGATAGTAAATGGTTTTATAAGTCCAGTAGTTAAAGAATTACCTCTTGAATATGCAAGTGAAATGAATGTGCTTATAGGGATGGAAATGGAAGGAGGATTTTAATAATAATGTAATAATATATGTTAAAATTAAGTAAAAATATAATAGAAGATTTAAAATCAAGATGAGTTCAAAAAGTGAAATTGTACTTTTATAATTCTTGATGTAGTGGTACAAAATTAGATATACATGAAGATGATTTTGAAACTTTTTGATTGATTCAAGTAGATTTAAAATTAGACTTTAAAGTTTTTATTGAAGAAAAAGATGAAGATAAATTTAAAAATGCTATTATAACAAAAGTTGAAGTAGCAGACCATACTTGAAATAAAAAAACAAGATATCTTTATAATTCTGAAGTGGTTAAGGATAGGTGTGGTTGTGGATCAAGTTTTTCTTTTGAGAAAAAAACTCCAAAGTTAAATCTTGAAAAACTAAAATGATTAAAAAATAACTTTTAAACATTATAATTATTTACATATGTACATTATAAAAAATGGATTTTATAAAAATATTGAATCTGATGAAATAGTTATCTGAGATAATTTAATTGTGGCTATTTTTGGTAATAATAATATTTTGAGAAATGTAATTATTTGAAAAAACTCAAAACTTGAGTATTTCTGATTCTATACTGATGAAGGGGATTATGATAAAACTTTTACTTTGAATTGAGAAAAATCAGAATGTACAGTAAATTCTTTAATATATTCAAAGAATAATAAATTAAATGTAAGAATTTTATGAGAATCTAACTCAAATAATACAAAAATAAAAGTTCATATTTTATCTTTTGTATGAGAACAATGAGATATAAAAGTAGATTGAAATATAAAGATTAGTTCTTGATTATCAAAAGTAATATGAACCTTGAAAGAAGAAAATATATATTTATGAAATACTTGAAAAATTGCTTGAATACCTACGCTTTTGATTGAGTCTAATGATGTTGAAGCAAGTCATTCATGTAATATTGAAAGAATAAGTGATGAAAAATTATTTTATTTAAGGAGTAGATGAATTTGAAAAGAAAATGCTTTAAGAATGATAATAGAAGCTAAAATAAAAGATTTATATAGATGTATTTTTGCTTATGATAATAAATTTGAAAAAGAAATGCTTGAAAATATAATTGATATGATTGGTGAATAAATTATTTAGTACTTAATATAAACAAATGTCTCTTAAAAATGATTTTCCTATACTAAAAAATAATAATAATCTTGTTTACCTTGATAGTACAGCATCAAGTCAAAAACCTTATTATGTTATTGATTGAATAAAAAATTATCTTGAAAATGATTATAGCAATATACATAGATGAGCTTATAGTTTAGCTGAAAAATCAGAAAATTTCTATGAAGAAAGTAAGAAAAAAGTAGCTGAATTTATAGCTTGTGATAATTGGAGAGAGATAATTTACACTTATAATGCAAATTATGCTCTTAATTTTATTGCCTGAAGTCTTAGAAAATCAGATATGTTGAAGAAATGAGATAAAGTTTTATTAAGTATTGTTGAACATCATTCAAACATAGTTCCTTGGTTAATTTTAAAAGATGAAATTTGAATTGAAATTGAATACATAAATATAGATAAAGACTATAATTTAGATTTAGAAGATTTAAAAAACAAACTTGATGAAAAAGTAAAAATTGTTTCTATAACGCAGGTTTCAAATGTAACAGGGCAAATTTTTGATTTAGAAGAAGTATGAAAAATAATAAAAAGTTTTAATCATAATGTGCTTTTTATAGTTGATGCTAGTCAAAGTTTTCCACATTTTAAAGTTGATATCAAAAAATTGAATTGTGATATGATGTTTTTTACAGCACACAAAGTTATGGCAGATAGCTGACTTGGAGTTTGGTGGGCTAAAAAAGAATTACTTGAGACAATGAAACCAATTTTTTCTGGAGGTTGAGCTATATCATGGGTAAAGAAATTAGAATACAAAGAAAATAATTCTTTGCCAGAGAAGTTTGAGCTTGGAACTCCAAATGTAACTTGAGCAGTATCTTTACTTAAAGCACTTGAATACATAGAACAAATTTGAGGATATAGAAAAATAGAGGAAATTGAGAAAGAATTAGTAGCTTATACTATAAAAAAATGGAAAGAATTTATTAAAAAATATGAAGTTAAAATATTATGAAGTTTAGAAAAAGACAATAGAGTAGGAGTTTTTAGTTTTGTAATTCCATGAATTCATAGTCATGATATTGCAGATTTTCTTGCAGAAGAGTGAATTTGTATAAGAGCATGACAACATTGTGCCGAACCATTTTTAGAAAGTAAAAGTTGTACTCATACTTGCAGAATGAGTTTATATATCTATAATGATAAAAGTGATATCGATAGATTTTTTGAAGTGCTTGAAAAGGCAATTAATGACTTAAAATAATTTATGTATAACGAAATAATTACATTTTATAGTAAAAATCCTCCAAATAAGTGAGTATTGGAAGATTACAATGTGGAGTTTTGGGAGGAGAATAGAACATGTTGAGATGATTTAAAAGTTTATATACAAATTGAAGATAATAAGATAAAAGATTGGTCATTTACTTGAGATACTGCTATCATAACAACTGCTTGTGCTTCTGTTTTTTGAGAAAGCATTATTGATATGGATATTACTGAAATATTGAATAAGGATTATAACTATATAGAGGAATTAGTATGAATGCCTATTTCTGATAGAAGAAAACAAGCATCTGTACTTGGGCTTTTAACAACTAGAAATGCAATTCATAAGTATTTATGAGATTGAAAAAAAGATACCTTTGATGATTTAATTAAAGGATAAGTTTAGAACATATTATTTTTATTATTTATTTTTATCTTATTTTATGATTAAACTTTCAAATTCTTGAAGTTATGCCCTTAAATCAGTGCTTTATATAGCAAACAATTCTCCAAATTTGATAAAGATAAAAAATATATCACTTAGTCAAGATATAAGTGAATCTTTACTTAGAAGAATTATTTCTGATCTTGAAAAATCTTGAATTCTTGAGACAATCAGGTGAAGAGATGGAGGAGTAAAAATTGCTAAAGATATAGATAAAATATCTGTATATGATGTACTTAATGCTGTTTGAGAGGAGCTTGGAATAAGAGATTGTACAAAATGAATAAAATGTTGTAATTCTGATACCTGCAGTACAACTGAACTTTTATGATGATTACAAAAGTGATTTAATAGTTTACTTAAAATGTATACTTTGGATAAAATAATAAAAAAATAAACGACTCCTATGAGTCGTTTATTTTTTTATCTTTGAGTTATATCTAGTTTTATACCAGGTCCCATACAGTTACATATGTACACACTGTTAATATATTTTCATTTAGACCCACTTGGTCTTACTTCCATAATTGTATCTAAAAATTTATTTAGGTTGTCTTTTAATTTAGCATTACCAAAAGATAATTTACCAAATATAGAGTGAACGTTACCTTGTTTATCAGTTTTAAATTCAAATTTTCAAGCAGCTATTTCTTTTACAATTGATACTAAATCATCTCATACAGTTCCAGTTTTTGGATTTGGCATAAGTCATTTAGGACCAAGAATTCTAGCAACTTTACCTAAGTGTCTCATCATTGAAGGAGTAGCAACACAAACATCAAAGTTTGGTAATACTTTTCCTGTTGATATTTCTTCTATAAGATCTTCTCATCAAACCATTTCAGCTCATAATTTTTTTATTTCATCATTGTTAGCTTTATCACTGAATACACATATTTTAGGTACTTTACCAGTTCCATGAGGAAGAGTTAGAGTACTTCTAATCATTTGATCTTGATATTTTGGATCTAATGCTAAGTTGAAATGAATTTCAACAGTAGGATCAAAAGTAACAGTATTAGTTTTTTCAAGTAATTCTATTGCTTCGTCAACTCAGTAAGCTAAGTCTTTATTTACAAGCTCTGCAGCTTTTGTATATTTTTTACCTCTTTTCATATATATAGTTTTAAAAAATAAAAGGTAGTATCGGATTATTAATCCTTCCTTTTTAAGGCGTGAGAATTATAGGTAAAAAAATAAAAAAGTAAAATTTATTTTACTTTTTTATTTTCTCAACTGGATCATATCATCATTTGCTCCAAGGCATACACCTTAAAATTCTTCATAATCACTTAAATCATCAAATTATAACTCATTTTTTTTCTATTGCTTCTTTTGTGTATTCACTACAACTAGGGATATGCTTGCAATAAGGTGGTTTATTCATAGCTTTTGCCCAGATACTATGGTCTGGAGACAAAAACTTTTGATATAGTTCTATTATAAAGATGAAAAGCTTTTTCATTCGCTTAAGTTTAATAATATATGTAATAAAGCCATTCTAACATAAAGTCAATTTTCAGCTTGTCTAAAAAATGCTGCATTTGGAAGTTTATCAACTTCTAGATTTACTTCATTTACTCTTGGTAAGGGATGCATTATTGTTATATCTGTTTTTGCATTTTTTAAAATCTCTAGATTTAAGATAAATCTGTTTTTAAGTTTTTCATATTCAGATAAATCTGTAAATCTTTCTTTTTGTAATCTAGTTACATAAAGTACATCGGCATTTTTAATTCATTCTATATAATTTTCAGTTTCTGTAAAACTTATATTTTTTTCTTTTAAAAATGAAGTTACTTTTTCAGGCATTTTTAATTCTTTTGGAGAGATAAAGCTGAAACTAATATTATCAAATAATCACATAAGATAAACTAAAGAGTGAGTTGTCCTTCAGTATTTCAAATCTCAAACTATAGCTATATTTAAGTTATCTAGTCTTTTATTTTCTTTTAAGATTGTGTAAACATCAAGTAATGATTGTGTAGGATGTTGGTTTGCTCCATCTCAGGCATTGATTACAGGTTTTGTAACGGCTTTTGCTGTTCTTTCAGCACTTCATACTTCAGGATGGCGAATAACTGATATATCTGAATAAATAGAATTTATTTTAGCATTATCTTCTAATGATTCTCCTTTTGATAAACTACTATTAGTTCAATCAGCAACACTTATGACTCTTCATCAGAGTCTCATCATAGCAGATTCAAAAGATAATCTAGTTCTTGTTGATGGCTCGTAAAATAAAGAGGCCATTATTTTTCATTTTAAAAGATCACTTATTTCTCATGTTTTTACTAGGTTTTCCATTTCTTTTGCAATTTTAAAGAAATTTTCTAAATCATTTCTTGTAAATTGTTTTGTAGAAATTATATCTTTATATGGGAATTTATACATAGGGAAAAAGAATTAAAAAATAAAATCTAACACTTGTTTAAAATCTCTAATAATTTGGTATTTGTTTGTTTTTTTGCTTTATCAGTTCATTTTATTAAGTTTATTAACCACATAATTCTTTCTGTTTCAGGTAATCATTCTAAATCTTTAATTACAAAGGTCTGGTCAGATAATTTTGTTTTTAATAATGTAAAGTAATTTTTTAGGATAGTAATAATTTTTTGAATATCTGCTCATTCAATATTATCATCATTATATAAAATATCATTATTTATAAAAAATAATTTAATTCAATTTATCATTTTTGGTAGTATGCTTTTCAATATATCTAAATCTCATATTGGTATAATATGAATAATTTTTAATCTTGAATATTTTTCAACTCATTCTTTTCATATTGTTTGTGAATCAAAAACTCATATATTTCATCAATAGGATTCTTCAAATATTCATAAATCCCATTCAGATAGTAATACATCAAATTCTCAACTTTCTAATAATGATAATAGGTTTTGTAAATTTAGTTTCTGACTTTGTTTTATCATCATTTCATGAAACTCTATAAAATTATCATTTCACATAATAGAAAATTAAGTAATAAAAAAGAACCAAAACTGGTTCTTATTTTTTAACAAATTCAACAACTTTTCCAAATACTTCTGGATTTGTTATTGCTAGATTTGATAAAACTTTTCTGTTTAATTTTACTTTAGCTTTGTAAAGCATATTTATAAAAGTTGAATAGTTTAATCCTAATTCTTTTACTGCATTTCAGATTCTTATTGTCCAAAGTCTTCTAAAATCTCTTTTTTTAAGTCTTCTACTTTTATATGCATTTGTTCCTGCTTTCATTAAAGCATTTTTTGCTCTAGAGAAAACATTTCAATTCATCATTTTAAATCATTTAGCTGCAGCTATTACTTTTTTATGTCTTTTTTTAGTCATTAGACCTCTTTTTACTCTAACCATTTTTGAAATTTTAAATGTTAAATTTTAAATATATTTAATATTAAGCAAAAGGTAATTGTGCTTTAATCTTATTTTTTTCAACTCAAGATAAAACTAAACCATATTTATTTCTTCATTTAGCTTTTTTACTTTTGTTTGATAAAAGGTGTTTTTTGAAAGATTGAGCTACTTTGAATTTACCAGTTCAAGTAACTTTTACTCTTTTTTTAACTCAACTTCTTGTTTTTAACATAATCTTTTAATTAAATTATAATTATTTTATTGTTTTTAAACTTACTGTTATTGTATTTCAAGTATGCATTATATCTTTTTCTATTTTATAGATATCTTCTAAGCTTTTTACAAAATTTATCATCTTTGTTTTTGCTAAGTCAGCATATTGATTTTCTCTTCATTTCATCATCAAAGAAACTTTTAAAGGATTTCCATCTTCTGCGAAACCATAAGCTTGTTTCTTTCTTATATCCAAATCATGATCACTTATATTGAAAGTTATTCTTATAGTTTTTAATTCAGGAGCTTTTGTTCTTTGTTTATTCTTTTGTTCTTGTTTTTTCAATTTGTATAAATACTTTCAATAATCAAGTATTTTTACTATTGCTATATCATCTTTTCTTCAAATTTCCATAAGGTCTAATCAACTTTCAGAAGCTTTTTCACGAGCTTCTCTAAGTGATATAGTCCCTAAATTTTCTCAATCTTCTGTAATTAATTGGACATTTTTTGCTCTAATCTCATCGTTTAGAGGTCTTTTTGATTCCTTCATTAATAAAGTTAATTGTTAAAATTATTTAGCAGATAATTCAAGAGTTTTAAGCATTTTAGAATATTTTGATTTTCTTCTAGATGCTGTGTTCTCATGCATTATATTCTTTTTAACTAATTTATCAAGTATAGCTTGAAGTCCTGCTTTTGTAGTTTTTCAATCTTTTTTCTCATTGAAAAAAACTTTTTTTGCAGTTTCTGCATCAGAAGCTTTTATTGCTTTTTCAAAAGAAATTCTTGCTTCTCTATATATAGCTTTAAAATAGTCATTTTTTGACTTTCTTTTTAAACTTTGTCTACTAGCTTTTTTTGCTGATTGTGTTATTGGCATTGTTATAATTTTTACAAACTAAAAACGGGGCTTTGTTTAAAGTGAGGAGATTATATAATTAAATCAAAAATAGTCAAAAGAAAATTAAAAAATCTTTTTGCATAAAAAGATTTGAAAAAATCAAAAATTTAAAAGTCTAATGGTTAGCTTAGACTTTTAAAAAATTATATATTCCTAAAATATTTTTTCAACAATTTTTCTTACTATTTTTTCTTGAGTATCTTTATCTTCATTTTCATAAACTACTTTTCTTGCTTTTGGAACAACAACATCTAAAACTATGTTTTTAAATGATACTCATTCTTGATGAATAAATAAATCAAATATATCTGATGCATCTCTATATGAAATCTCATATATAAATTTTTCATCATAATCATCACTTGATTGTTTTGTTCTAAGTTCATTAAAAAATGCAACTAAATTTTTAATTCTATCTAAATTATCATAAATAGTTTTCATAGATTTATCTATTATATTATTTTTATTTCATCATTTTTGATCTCATATATTTTCCCATAGCACTTTAAAATCATTGAAAGAAAGTTTATTAAAGAAATCAATTCAAGTATATTTTGAAACTTTATAAGCTTCATTTAGTTCTCAAGGATATTTTATTTTGTTGATTCTAGACCTACTAACTAATGGACTAGATAATTTTTCATAACTATTACAAGTTCAAATAAACAGACAATCAGAATTTGCTTTTATTTCTCATATTTGAGGGTTGTGAACAGATCTTCATGTGTCAAATAATCTATGTAAAGTTTGTAAAACTTGAGGACTTAATAAATCTATTTCATCAAAAATTATCATTGTTCAAGGTTTTTGCATAAGTTTTACCCAGTCTGCAATCTCTTTTCTAGTTTCTCATGCTTTTAAACTATCTGCGAATAATAAATCTGTAATTTCCATTCATTTATGACATTGAACTCTTATTACTTCTCTATTTGTTGCTGCTGCAAAGTATTCACACATAACTGTTTTTCAAAGTCATGGAGGTCATTCAAGTATATCTATTCATCTTCTAGCATTTTTTTGTATTTTAAATCATATACTTATTTTTTTAAATATTTCTTTTTCTTCTTCAAGTACTATAAAGTTTGGATTTATTTGTTTTAAATTTGTTCTAGGATTTAAATTTAACTTTCTAGCAAGATTCTCAGCAAAAAAGTCAAATTTTCTTACATTTAGATATTTTTTCTTTAGATTATGTATATTTTCAATAATTTTTCTTTTTTTGTCAGCATAACTTTTTTCTTCATCTATTGTTAATTCTTTTCTTCAAATTAATTCATTTAATCACCCTAATTCGGTCTTAAGTGCATTAAATCTATCTATTCAATATCTTTGCCAAGATGATATTTCAGATTGTAATTTTATAAAATCATTTTGGCTTGTTTCTCATTCTATTTCGTCAAATGCCATTGCATGAGCAAATCTACTAGGGTCATGTAAATAAGAATCTATATTAAATTTTATTCATCCATCATATTCTATTTCAAGTCTTATATTTCAATTTGCAGTTCTATGTCATCATAATTTAAATCATATTTTATTTCTAGTAACTTCAGTATAATAAAGTGAAGTATCAATTCAGTATTCATTTAATGAACTTTTTACTCATACAGAAACTAATTGTTTCATTTTTATTATTCACTTTCTAGAATTAAATAAATTATCAATTGTTAAACTTAATCTTTCTGCTTCACTTTTTGGTAGTTCATTTAATTGTCATTTAATCATTATTACTAAAGGATCTGAATTACTCATTGAATCTAAAACTGTTCCATCAGTTATACTATCTATTACTTCTGATAGTCAAAGTATTAGATCTTCTATTTCTTCAACTTTTTCTCTTAATTTTGTTTCTTTATCTTTTTCTTTGATTTTTTCTAAATTTCATATCTCAGTAATTCTTGAAGAAATAGTATTTTTTAATTCATCTTTAAATTTATCTTTTTCATCATCTTGTAAAAGTTCAATTAGATTTTCAGTTTGTAAATAAATATCAGTAGAATAAATTTGAGTTAGTTGACTTAAATATTCAATATTTGATATAATGTCTTTAATTTTTAAAATATTTTCTGAAATTGTTGTTTTTACTACTTCACTATTTTTTATTCTGAAGCTCAAAATCTGAGTTTCTACTTTATTAGATAATTCTTTTATATTTATATCAAGTTCATTATCAATTATAGGTAGTTGAGATCTTGATTTTTTTAATTCTTCTATATTTGTTTTTAATGTAAGCAAAATAGGAAAACTAGAATAGTCTCCTCAATTTAATTCTTCTATTACTTGTTCATACATATCATTTAAGTCTAATAAACTTTCTTTTATTTCTTGTAGTTTTATAGTAAATCTTTTAAAATTTATAGCTTTTTCTATACTATCTGTTATTCAAGAAACTCAAATTATTAATGGATTTGACTTAATTTGAAGTAAAATACTATAAACCAGCTCTATTTTTTCATTACTATTAGCTTCATCAAATAATTCTTTTAAAGTGCTTTCTCAAACTTTTGTCTGCCAAATTTTATCTAATATATCTTGGTGTGATTTATCTATAGTCGTATGTTTATTATGATTTCATTGTAATCAGTTTATATCTACTTGTAGTCATCAGTTTCACAATGTTTCTAGTAATGCCTCTTTTGCAGCGTCTTTTCTCTCTATGACTTTTTTTTCTATTATTTCTCATCAATTATCTACATATCATATTTCAAATTGATCGAAGTTAGTATCAACACTTGCAACTTTTCAATCTGAAGTTAAACATGTTAAATCATCTTTATTATCAATTTGTATGATATCTGATATATCATCAAAAGTTTTTATTTCATGTAATGTTTTTCTATTTACTATATGTAGCTTTGTTTCTCATCAATCATATTCTGAAATTAAAAGTAAGAAGTTATAATGGTTATCAATTCTCATTTTTTTGATAGTTCAATAATGAGTTGCAAAAGGATTTCAATCAGTTTGTTTTCAGTCTGAATCTATATTTATATATTCTATATGATTATCATTTACTACAATCACATCTCACTTTTTATTATCAACTACAACAATTAAGTCTCATACTAAGGTAGAAACTACTTTATTGTTTTTAATCAGGTTTATAGAAGTTTGAGTATTGTCAATTGTAAATCAAGATACTATGTTACTAGTAGTATTTAAAGGAGGTTTTCATAGTTTTAATGAATCTGATTGAATTCAATTTTTATTAAAATCACTTATATTAGCATGAAAAAAATTTCAATCTGAATCTTCAAATATATAAAAATCATCTTGAGTATAAACTTGTTTTATTTCAAATAAAGGAGTTCATGAAATAAAATTAATACCTAATATAGATTCTTGTCAGTTGTAAAAGTTTCAAATTCTAGAATTTTTTTTATGTACTTGAATTAATTTATGAAGATTATTTTTATGTAAAGTATTAATACATAGATGTCAATCATTGTTCCGAGTAGTTCAATTTGAAAAATTATAAGCATTGATTTTATTAAAAAAAGGAATATTACTAGTCTTACCAATGTTTAACTTTGTTTGCAATCACTTAATAAAATTTTCTCCTAAAAGAGTTAATTTAGTTTTTACGACTTTTGATTGAGTAGTTTTTTCTACTCAATTAGTTGTTTGATCTAATGTTCAAGTAATAGGATTTTTTGTCATTTTTTACAAATTAAAAATATAAATTAGTTTTTGTTTGAATATCTTTTTATTATCTTTCTTAGATTTTCATTATATGCTCATATAAGTTTTTCTGTTAATTCACTCACATTTCTAACAACAACAGTTCATCAACTTGTTTCGTCTCAGAAATATTCTTGAAGTCCGGAAATGTTTTGAGAACTTCAGTTTATATAGTATGCTGTTAGTCAGAAATTTTGTCATCTAATCTGTTTTATAAGAGCTTTTAGTACACTATCTTTTAATCAATTAGTAGGCTCTCAATCTCATAGGAAACTTATATTTCAAAAAGACTTTTGTCAGTTTTTTCTAGCATACCTTTTCATAGATTCAAATACATAACTTAGTGGTTGTCATATATCTGTTCATCAACTTTTCATAATTGCTCTCATGAGTCTTGAAGGAATATTATTTTTTCTTTTATCACTAAACTTTTCTCAAAATTCCATAATTTCTTCCATTTCAGTATCAAATATAACTATGCTAAAATTTACTTTAAAGTATTCTAGTACTTTTGCTCTTATAATTGCGGCTTTTATTGCTTCTCTTAAAGGAGAGTTTGGTGTTTCAAAATTTCACATACTTCAAGACCTATCTATGATTATTGTCTCAAACATATTTATTTCATTTATTTCAGCTATTTCTTTATTTCTTCTAAAGATTCTTTCATCTCAAGTAACCGCATAATTCACAAGTTTTCAACTATTTCATATTTTTGTTCAGGATTTATGATGATTATCTCTATCTTCTTCTATTCTAAAAACTGGGGGGAGTATTTTTTCTAAAGCTTTAATTTGTTTTTTTACTTCTGGCTCTAACTCTTTTTCTAGTTCTTTGTAAAGTTTGTAAAGTCTTAGCTCTTCTTCACTAAATCACATTTTTTCCATTTCAGATTTCATTTTAATTTTTTGTTCTTGAATATCTTTTTTTATCTCTCTTGCATAGTCTTGCAGTTTACTTTTGAAATCTTCATCAAGTAAACTATTTTCAAGAGCATTATCTACTGATTTTTCATCATCTATATTTTTAAGATTTTCTTTTTCTTGTTTTAATATTTCTTCATTTCAAACTTTGTCAACCATATCTTTTGCAAAGTCTGTTAGTCAAGATTTATCAAGAATATCTCTTATTTCTTCTTTTTTTGAGGCTTTTTCAAGTTTTTCAATAGTTTTTTTAAGATTTTCAGCTTGTTTAGTTAAGTTATCATCTTTTGCTTTTTTTATAAGTTCTTCTAGTACTTCAGATGTGGATTTTCATCATCATTGTTGTCAATCTCATCAACTTTGATTTCAATTTCCAGTTTGTGATCATTGTTCTCAAGATTTTTCCTCAGAAGCTTGTGAATTTCATTGACTTTGACATCAAGGTTGATTTCAACTTTGTCATTGTCAATTTTGATCTATATTTGAATCAGTTGCTTTATCTTGTCAGCTTTGATTTTGATCTAAATTTTCATTACTTTCACTTCAATCTTCTTTTGTTGTAGGAGTTGCATCGATTCTTTCCCATTTTCATATTTTTTCATTCCATATTTCACTCCATGCATGTCAGTTATTTGATGATAGAAGACTTTTTCAATCTTTGTCTAGAGATTGAACCATATGTCATACAACAAGTCTAGCAGGAATTCATACTTCTCTTGCAAGTCATACAAATAAGCTATTGGCAGAAAAACATTCTAATACATCTGATTTATCAAGATTTGATATATAGTTTTTACTTGATGATTTATCTCTTAAAGTTCATTGTAGACGAGTAGAATATTTTTTAGTTTTTAATATGTATTCTTTTATTTTTAATGCCTTTGTTTTTGAGTCATTATTTTTTATAAATTCAAGAAAATCTTTTGTGTTATTAGTTAATTTATCAAATACTATTTTTTTACTATCTTCTTGGATTGGTCAATTTAGTTGTAGAGATTGATTTATATAAAATTTAAAACTTATATATTGTTTTTCTTGAGATGTAATATATAAACAATTGTTTTGGTCGATTTGGAATATAGGAGTTGTTTTTCATGTAAAGTGAATAGAATTTATATCTGGTAAACTTCATTCTGGAAGTGGAATAGAAGTAGTTCATTTTGGTAAAGTTCATGCATAGGAATATGATCTTTTAGTTGTATCAATCTGATGATTTAAAGGATTTAGATTTTTCTTTTTTGACCAAAGATTTGTTATATTATCAAAATAAGATTTTTTTCAACTTGTAAAATATCAAATAAATCATGGACTAATTTCTGCAAATCTTGACTCTTCATCTAAATTTTCTCAAAATTCCATATCATGAGGAATATACTCATCTTGATCTTCTAAATGAGATTCATATTTATCTAGTTTCCTTTTTTGATTATTATTTCATCAAAAAAGTCCTTTTAATTTTTCAATAAAAGAAGGTTCTTCATTTTTTAAAATTTCCTCAACTTTATCTTTAACTGGATTAGTTGTTTTTTCTACTTTTCATTTTAAAAGCATTTCTATGTAAGTTTTTATAACTTCAAGATTTTCTTTAAATGAATTTCCCGTTGATACTCTATCTAATTTAGACAATTTCTTATAATTATGTATTAATTATTAATTAATTTATAATTATATATATAAAAAAGTCAAGAAAATAATTAAACTATTTGCATTGCAAAAAAATATATTATTTGTAAACTTATTAAAATTATTATTAAATATACTTTTTATGTTTTCATATGAGATTTTTAAGTTTCCAATTTTTAAAATAGATGAGGGAATAGTTAAAAAAATTTTTCAGTTAGTTGATTTAGAAGTAAATAAATCACAAAAGTGAACTTTAAATATAGTTTTTGTTTCATCTCTAGAAATTAAAGAATTAAATAAGAATTATAGAAAAAAAGATTATGTAACAGATGTTTTAAGTTTTCATTATTTTGATGATTTTTTAAATCTAAAAGATGAAGAAGTTGCATGAGAACTTATTTTTTGTGAAGAAAAAATAATAGAACAAGCAAAAGAATATGGCTTATGAGAAGAAAAAGAGTTTTATAAATTACTTATTCATTCTGTTTTACATATACTTTGATATGATCATGAAAATGACAATGATTATGCGCTTATGAAAGAAAAAGAAGAAGAACTTTGGAAAAAATTATTTATTAAATAGAAATTCTTATTAAAAAAGTCAACCTAAAATCCTTGCAAAACACCACGAATTCTATAGAATTAGTGGTGTTTTAAAATTAAAAAATAACATATGCAACAAAACTCAAAAAAAGCCTTTACTTTAGTAGAATTAATAGTAGTAATAACAATACTAGCAATACTGTGAAGTATAGCCTTCATATCACTGCAATCATACACAAAAAATGCAAGAGACGGACAAAGACTGTCAGATATAAATAATATAAGAAAAAACCTAGAACTATTCCTAACAGAGAAATGATTCTACCCAACACCAGATAATTGAGTAAATATAACATATAGCTGAGCAACAGCATGGATCCAATGAACAGTGTGAGACAATGTAATAAAGAACCTACAGAAACTAAATAAGAAACCAACAGACCCACTAACACAAAATGAATATACATATAGTATAACAAAC
>JAQVFO010000015.1 GCA_028697205.1 Candidatus Altimarinota bacterium
GTACAGGATGACTAGACTATATACTAGCAGTACCAAGTATAATCAATTGAGATATCCAAGATGTAGACTTGATGAGTATAATAACAAAGAAACAACTAGTATACAATAACTATACAAACCTACCAGACTCATACAAGAACCTATGATATAGTATGACATGATGATTTGATTTCATACCAAATAAACTAGTAGTATATAGTTGAAGTACACAAGACCTACTACAAGATTCAAATAAACTAATATTTATAGGAAATCTTAAACAAGCATATAGTTGAACGATAATACAAAATAATCCAACATACAAAGAAATCATAAATACAGATACAATATCAAATCAAGTATGATCTATAACACTAGTAAATGATTATATAACAAACTGAATATGATGATTACCAAAAGTAACAGAAAATCAATTATCTCAAATAGTACAATATAACTGTGCTACACAACCAACATACACAAATGCAACATTTATTACATGAACACCAACACAAGCAAATCAAGCATGGCAAAACACAAACAATGCAAATCCATGTTATTATACTTGTATAAACTGATACAGCTGAAATGATTGTAGTACTTTACCTATTACATGTAATTATTGAGAAGATGGTTCTTCTTGAGTATGTAAAGATCCTTATTGGACAAGTGTAAAATTATTAATGCATATGGACTGAACGAATAATAGTACAATTTTTACTGATGAGAAATCACACACTTTTTCAAATTTAAGTCCATCAACTACTAATGATACATTTATTATCACTGATTCATGAACTTGATGTATATTTTGATGAGCTTGCTTTAAAACATGATTAAATTATAATTATAATTCAATAGTGACAAATGATAGTACGGACTTTGAATTATCAAATCAAGATTTTACAATTGAGTTTTGGTATAAAGGACATACTAATACCCCATGGTATGAATATTATGCAGCAACTATAATATGAAAATGATATTGATGACACCCAAATGATGCATCAACTCATTATCATTCATTTTGGATAATGAATTATAATAATGGTTGAATTTCTTTGTCTATTCGGACATGAACAGCATTATATTGAATTTGAGTTTCAATTAATTCTACTATTGCACAAGAATGGCATTATTATTCTTTTACAAGAAGTTGAACTACTTTATATGCTTTTATGGACTGAGTTTTAAAAGCTACTAATACAGTTCCATCATGAACTACTGTACAAGATTTATGAGCTAAACTTACTATATGAGGACTTTATTGATATGCAAGCGACACAGATTATCCAAGAGATACTATGAGATGATATGTTGATGAAATTCGTTATACTAAATGAGTTGCTAGATATACTTCAACATATTCATTACCTATCCAACCATTTCCAAATCAATAATAAGTTAATTTTAAAACTATGCGTTATCTTTGCACAAATTGTTCCCACATATATGATGAATCTATATGAGATTTAGAAGAGTGATATGAGCCTGGAGTTAAACTTTATGATATGCAAGATTACTTTGTATGTCCAGTTTGCTCTGAATGAATTGATAGTTTTCAAGAAATAGTTGAGGAAGTAAATTATATAGAAGATAAAGATAATATGACAGGAGTTGAGGAAGAACATTATCCTATAATAATAGAAGAAGACAAAAAAATAAAAGTTAAAGTAGGAAAAGAAGAATCACATCCTAGTATATGAGAGCATTTTATATCAAGCATATCTCTTTATGATGAGTATGGTGATTTAGTTGAAGAAAAGTTTTTAAACGAAAGTGATGAATGAAGTGCTGTTTTTGATAATTATGATTTAGACGAATATGAAGTAAGAATAACTTGTAATTTACATTGAGTTTGGAGTTTGGGTAAAATAAAGAGAGAAGAAATTTAAATTTCTTCTCTCTTTGTTAAAAGGATTCACTTTTAATATCTTCTACTATGTAAATCTTTCATCGATTCATAAGGTTCATTACTTATTTGATTTAGTTTATTTAAGTTTTGATAATTACTATTTCCCCAAATCCGTACTGAATTAATTAAAAAGTTTAATTCTCAAAAAATTGATATTAAAATTTCTAATTTTCTCTTAATTTCATTTAATTGTTCTTTAGATAAATCACTTTTTCTATTATTAATCCATACTTTTTCACTATAATCAAATGAAACTTCTGTTTTTCATCAAATTTCTGACATATCTTTAATTCACTTTCAGAAGATAACTATACTTCTATCATGATATTTTTTTGCTAATTTTTCATCGTCTGTAATAATTGATATATGAGTTGTAGATCATGGAGTTCAGTTAGTTCATGTTGGAACCCAATGCTCACTTTCTACTCAAGTACTAGCAATTCTAACTTTTTCAATATCTTCTTCATCCACAAATAATGATAGTAAAGTTTTACTATTTTCTCCATATAATAATTCATGAATTCTATCTCTAATTAATTCTTTATATTTTGCAGATTTTATTATTTCAGAGCTTTCAAGGTATCTTTCACTTAATCAAACTATTCTTTCAAGATTATCAAAAGATAAACTTCATATTTTATAGTTTCAAATACCTAAAGTACTAGGAGTATTTCACTGACTTTCCATAAAAATAATAATTAAAAAATAAATTTTTGTTTTTAAACTCTAATAGTACATTTTGATTGAAGGACTCATGGAATTGACGTTGTTCAATCAATATTATTTAAGGTTTCATTTGTAATATGAAAAATATTTTTTCATACTCGTATTTTTGCTAAATTATCTGATGTAATCATTGAATTACTTCAAACATATTCTCAAGATATATCATTTAAATTAGTTCATTCTTTTTTAAGTAAATGGACTAAAATATAACTTTGATAAGCTGATTGAAGTAATCATAAGAAAAGTTTTCAATCATATATAAAAAGAAGGAATATGAAATTTAAAATATTTCAATACTTATCATTTCATTCGATTTCATAATTATTAATTCAATAAGTAGTTAATACTAAATTTTTTCATAATGATATTATATCTCATACTTTACCAGAAATATCGCCAACTACTATGTCTTCTTTTTTTCAATCAATTTCAATATCATAATGTTCTCATCAATAAGTTAAATTAATTTCTATCATAAAAAATATTAATAAATATAATAATTAAATTCTAATTATACAATTAGATGGCGTTGTTCTATCTATATGTTCTCAAACAATAATTTTATCTAAAGTTTCTGTATCTATATATTGAGTTCAATTATTTTTTTCTATATCATTTTCTCTAAAATCAAAAGATTTTCAATCATAGTATCAGAATAATAATTCATTTTCTAAAAAATGTTTTTTATATAAATTTATGACATATGTAATATTATCAATATTTCTAATCAATATAAAAAATAAAAATCATCTATATAAAAAAGTAATGTATGCTCAAACTAATTTTATTTCATTTAATCATAATCAAGTTCTTATTCATAATCATCATTCTGAATCTCTTATAATATCAAGAATTCTTCATTTTTCTCAATCTTGAATTTTTTCAAAATTAGCTTTTACAATATTTCATAAATCATATGTAGTTGTAGAATCTATTATTAATTCCATAAATGTAATATTTAATTTAAATTTATCTTAGCTTCGCTATGTTCTCAATTTTCTCAAAATAAGCTTTCTCAAGATATTAATGATTTAATATTAGATATATCGTATGTTCTTTCTCATTTAATATATACTTTTCTTTCTCATTTATAACTTCAATTAAGGTTTTTTTCATTTACTCATTCTTGTCAAACTAATAAGTGTAATATATAATTTGATGATGTAGGTAATGCATGTAATAGAATTAGTATTATTTTACTATTATAATTTAATATAAGGTAAAGATTTAATAACATTTCATTTTTATTTTGAGTATCAGATATTACTGAACTATTAGCATATTTTGAGTCAAGCGTTAAAAAAACAAGTTCTCAGACTCTAGATATCTCAAAAGAAGTTTCTGTAGAAAAATCTGCTATATTTAAATTTGGTAACAATCCATTAAATTCAGAGTTTCAGTAATTAAAACTAATCTCAGGTATTCAAGACATTTTTGTTAAATTAAATTATATTAAAATAATAATAGATAAAATAATATAATTGTCAAATAAAAATCATTTCATTTTTTTGCTTTTTTTAATATATTTATGATAACATTAATAGGGGAGAATTTATAAGAGTTATAAAATAAAAATATCATGAAAAAATCAGTTTTAGAAATACTAGTAGATAAAAATAATGAAAAATGAGCTTGAGTATTTGAACATATTCTTATTGTTTTACATAAAGCTACTGATAAATTACCTAAAAAAGTATTTTTTAAACATTTTTCTAGTTCACCAACTTTTTCGTTTGAGATAAGTAAGATTTGAAATAAAATCAGATTTTTTATAGTAACTCCGGAAAAATATAAAAATTTTGTTAAAAACCAAATTTATGCTCATTTTAATGATATTGAGATTCAAGAAGTTGAGGATTATTTAAAGAAAGTTCCAGCTGATAAAATTCATATTTGAAATTTAGGTTTTACTAAACATAATTATTATCCAATTAAAGATTTTTCAGAAATTCAGGAAATTTGATCTAAATCTATGATAGATCCATATTCTTCTATTACTTCATCACTTTCAAGAACTTGAAATTTTTCATTAAATACAATTCAAATTAACTTTTCACCAATTGAAGATAATGTTTGGAAAAAAGATTTTGAAGAGACTATTAAAATCTTAACTTCAAAAAAACATGATTTTATTAAAAAACTTCTTTTAAGTAAAAAATATAAGTATTTAAAATATGGTTTTTTACCTTTTAGTTTACTACTTAAATTTATAACTATTGTAGTAAATCCAAGCTCATATGGAAAACATGAAGATGATGAAAAGGAACACAAAGATGCAAAACATGCAGAAACTACAACAATAGAAGAAGATAAAGAAAATATTCCTATGCAAATTAAAAATAAATTATTTTTATCAGGGTTTGCTTGTGATATAAATATAATTTCAGCTTGAGAAGATGAAACAGAAGCTAAATCATCAATAAAAGAAATTTATTCAACATTGTGAATATTTTCATGAAGTTGACTTAACTCATTTAAAGTAAATTATTTTTGAAAGGAAGATAATTATATAAATAATGCAAAAGAAAGAAAGCTAAATAATTATTTTATTTTAAATACTAAAGAATTAGCTTGACTTGTTCATTTACCAACAAATTATGTTAAAACACCTTGTATAAATTGGGTTCAAGCTCGTAATTTTGAACCACCTGCAAATTTACCTTTATTTGACTCAAAGGATGAGAAAAGTGATTTAACACCAATTTGAAAAACAAATTTTAGATGATCAAATATAGCCTTTTGAATATGACCTAGTGATAGAAGAAGACATATGTATATAATCTGAAAAACTTGAATGGGTAAATCTACTCTTCTTGAAAATATGATTGTTGATGATATTAAAAAATGAAGATGAGTTGCAGTTATAGATCCACATTGAGATCTTGCAGAAGGTATATTATGACTTATTCCAAAAAACAGAACAAACAATGTTATAGTTTTTGATCCTTCAGACACTGAATGGCCAATAGCATTTAATATGTTTGACTGAGTTAAACCTGAACACAGATCTCTTATTGCATCATGAATGGTTGGAATATTTAAAAGAATTTTTGGGGATAGTTGGGGACCTCGTCTTGAACATATACTTAGAAATACAATAATGAGTTTGCTTGAATATCCAAATACTACACTTTTATCAGTTCCTTTGATGCTGACTTCAGAAGTTTATAGAAATAGGGTAGTACAAAAGATTACAGATCCAGTTGTAAGAAAATTTTGGTCAAGTGAATTTGATAGAATGGCTCCGAATCAAAAAGTTGAGGCTGTTTCTCCAATTTTGAATAAAGTATGACAATTCCTATCAAGTCCAATTCTTAGAAATGTACTTGGACAAAACAAAAATAGTTTTGATTTGAGATGGGCAATGGATAATCAGAAAATAATAATTGTAAATCTTTCAAAATGAAAAATTTGAGAAGATGCTTCAGCTTTACTTTGAGCTATGATGGTAACAAAGTTTCAACTTGATGCGATGAGTAGGGCAGATATAAAAGAATCAGAAAGAAAAGATTTTTATCTATATGTAGATGAATTTCAAAACTTTGCAACTGATAGTTTTGCTACTATACTTTCAGAAGCTCGTAAATACAAGTTAAATCTTGTAATGGCAAATCAATATATAGATCAAATGACAGATGAAGTAAGATGAGCTGTTTTTGGTAATGTTTGATCTCTAGTTTCATTTCAAGTTTGATATAATGATGCATCAATACTAAAAGAAGTTTTTGCATGAGATATAGAGGAAACTGATTTAATGAATTTAAAAAAATATAGTGCTTATACAAAACTTTTAATTGATGGTATGCCATCTCCTATATTTTCAGCAAATATGCTACCTCCTCATCAAGTCTCAGAAGAAGTTGTGAAAACTAGATATGAAAAAGTTTTAACTGTTAATAGGGAAAAATATTGTAAACCTAGAGCAAAAGTAGTTAAAAATATAAATGATACTATGGAAGAAATAGAAAAAGCAGAAAGTGCATGGGAAAAGAAAAAAGAAGAATTTAAACAAAAGGAAAAAGAGAAAAAAGAAGCAGAAAAGGCAAAACAAAAAGCAGGATAATTATCCTGCTTTTTGTTTTGTAATCATTTATCCATCTACACTTGCAAATTGAATTTTTTCTTTTAATTGTCTTTCAAGTTTTACTTCATCTGATTTATCTTTTAAAACTTCTTCTATTTCTGTAGGTAATATTCATGATTGTGTGATTTGTTCTATAAGTTCTACAACTTCTCATGTAAGTCTTTGAATAGCTAGAGTAGGTTGAAGTGCTTCTTGATTTCTTCTTAATTTTGTATTTTTTGCTAATTTTAATAAGTTATTTCTTTCATCTTTTTTATATTCATTTATCCAAAAATCTAATACTTCAGTTCAAAATATTAATTTTTTTAAATCATAATATAATTTTTGTAATAAATCTTCATTTTCTCTTAAAAATGATACTTTAAACATATATCATAAATGTTTAGATAATCATTCAGAAAAATCTTTTAAAGATATTACTCATACATTTGTTCTAATATTTCTTAATAAATCTTGAATTTTATCATATTTTTTATAAAATCAAGAATTTATATCATAGAAGTTATTTCAAAGAAAATCTTTTGTAAATATTTTCTTTTCATCATATTCAGATACTTTTACTGCTCATTTATTTATTACTGGTCAATTATAGTATACTAGAAAAATATTAGGATCAATCCTTTCTCATAAAAATAATTTTGAAAATAAATAATTAATATTTTTTAGAATAGAATGAATTGTATTAATATTATTTTCAACTTCACTTTTATTATTATTAATTGATTCTATTGTACTAAGTAAAATATTTAAATTTGTGCTTAATTCTTTTAATATTTTTATAAATGAGTTTAATTCAATTTCTAGACTCCTATTAAATTCTCTAGGTAAATCAAATTTTTGTCAATTAATAGTAATTTTATAATTTCAATTTAATCATTTTTTTCAGAATCATAATTTTACCATTCTAGTAATTATGGTTTGTTTAAAGTTATCAACTTCATCAATAATACTATTAATAGTTTCATTAATTGTTCATATAGATTTAGGAATTGCATTTTCAATTTTTATTCTTCAAGTTCTATCAACCAATCTTTCTTGTTCTACTTGCTTAATTACCATTTCTACTGTATCTTTTAATTTCTCTAATACTCATACAAATTTTTCTCAATTTTTACTATTTTTTCTTGTTTCATCAAGGTGTTCTTTGACTGTTAATCAATTTCTTAACATATAAAATTTAACTTAATTTTTAAAGTTAAATTATTATCTTAAAATCTTGTAAAAAGTCAAATTTAATCTTTAATGAAATTTTGAATTAAATAAAAAAAATGATATACTTAAATATATATTAAAATAATAAATAAATATAAATGAACTTACTAGATAAATTAATGGTATTTTGAGCAAAAACTATGAAGAAACATACAAGTTTTATGCTTAGGACACCAGAAGAACTAAAAAACTTAATTGAAAAAAAGAAAAAATCTGTAGTAGTTTTTTGACATCCATTATGTAAGCCTTGTCAAAAGATAATGATGAAACTACCAATTATTTATCTAAAATTAAAGTTTAGGGGATACACTCTTAATTTTTGTAATATAAAAGAAATTATAGAATGTGCGAAAACACTTTGAATAAAAAAAACCCCAACTTTGATTGTTTATAAAAACTGAGAATTAGTAAAAAGAATTGATGATGAAAAAGAAATATTTGCTTTTCTATAAAAAGTAAAAAATTCTTTTGATTTTTTTAAAATTTGGAATAAATTCTAGGCTTCTTTGAAAAAAGAAGTTTTTTTTAATTCTAATATTTATTTATGGAACCAAGTTTCTTGACTTGAACTTTATCATTACTTTTCTTAGTATTGATATCTTGTGGAACATATTTTTTATCAAAAAAAATAAATTTTCCATACACTGTACTATTAGTTCTTATATGAATAATTTTGATACCTCTATCTAGTCTAAACTTTTTTTCTTTTATAGATGATTTTAGATTAACTCCAGAGGTATTATTTTTTGTATTTTTACCAATACTTCTTTTTGAATCAGCTTATAATATGAATTATAGGCAAGTTATAAAAAACTGGAAAAGTATAACAAGCTTAGCAGTTTTCTGACTTTTAATTTCAGCTGCAATTATTGCTGTTGCTTTGTTTTATATTTTCCCACTTGTTTGATTTCATATTCCATTTATGGTGTGTTTACTTTTTTGAAGTCTTATATCAGCAACAGATCCAGTTGCAGTATTATCACTTTTCAAAACTGTATGAGCGCCAAGAAGATTAACTCTTATTTTTGAGTGAGAAAGTCTTTTTAATGACTGAACTGCTCTAGCTTTATTTTTAGTAATTTTATGAGTAATTTTTGAATGATCTGTAACTTGAAACTCAATAATTTGAGGAGTTTGATCTTTTCTTTCTATGATGTTTGGGTGAATTTTATTTTGAACTATTACTTGAGTTATATTTTCAAAAGTAATTTGAAAAATAACTAATAATGAAGCAATTGAAATCACATTTACTATGGTTTTAGCCCATTTAACTTTTATATTATCAGAAGTTATAAATGAGCATTTAGGAATTCCTGTTTCAGGTGTTATATCAACTACTATTGCTGGTATGATTATTTGAAATTATTGAAGATATAAAATTACTCCTAGAGTTGAGGAATATATGGAGAAATTTTGGTGATTTTTTGCTTTTCTTGCAAACTCATTAGTTTTTATTCTTATGTGATTAACACTTTCTTATGTAAATATTGATTTCAATAATTTTATAGTTCCAATTTTTGTAGTTATTTTTGTAGTTATGTTTGCTCGTGCTATAAGTGTTTATTTACCAATTTGAGTAATAAATTTATTTAAGATGGAAGAATATATTCCAATTACATGGCAACATCTTCTTTCTTGGTGAAGTTTGAGATGAGCTCTTGCTATGATGATGGTTTTGATGATTCCATGACAATGAGATGCAAATTATGACAAGATTTTAAAATTTCAGGAAACAGTTTGATGGGATTATAGTTTTTCTATAAAAGATTTTATAATGGTTATAACAATCTGAAGTATAATGTTTACATTGCTTATAAAAGCAACAACTATTGCTGCATTTATGAGAAAAATGAAAATAGATAAATTACATGATTTAGAACAGTTTGAATATGAAGAATGAAAAATAATGGCATTTTTAAAAATTATTGAAAAACTTAATAGTTCGTACTCTAAGGCATATTTAACTGAAAATGAGTATAATAAATTAAAAACAAGATATGAAGATAAATTAAAAGAGGCTATAAAATGATTAAAAGATTTACTTGAATCTCAAAAAGAAAATGCTGTAACTTTAGTTAAAAAAGCATTATCATTACATTCACTATGAATAGAAAAACAATATCTAAAAGATTTATTTCATCATAATGAAATTGATGAGAAAAATTTTAAATATATTCTTAGAAAAATAAATAGACAAATAGAAAGACTTGAAATGTGAAGTAGTCAATTAAGTAAAGTAAAAGATATAAGTAACAAAGATTATGATTTATTTGAAAAAATATTGATAAAGTTTGATTATGAAGCTGAAAATGATGTAAATGTATATATAAGAAATAGAACAAAAGTAGTTATTACTAGAAAAGTAATTAAAGAACTTACAGAATTAAAAAGTATTGATTTTTGATTTGATAATACTTTATTTGATGAAACTATCGAATTATATGTTAAGTTTAATAAAGATGCACTAGATAAGAAAAATGAAGTTAGAAAAAATAATCCAAAAGAAATTGAACATATAGAATGAGAGCTTTATAATAAATCACTTTTGAAACTAGAAGAAAAAGTTATAAATGATTTACATGATAGGGAAATAATTACTCCTAAATTATATATAAAATTTTGTGAGGAAATAGAAGAAGATATTTATAAGAAGGTAAAGGTATAGAATAAAATCTTAATTTAAATCGTCAATCTAAAATCCTTGCAAAACACCACTAATT
>JAQVFO010000016.1:0-8229 GCA_028697205.1 Candidatus Altimarinota bacterium
CTCAGATTTGGTATTCTGTCTTTAAGTTTGTTATACTATATGTATATTCATTTTGTGTTAGTGGGTCTGTTGGTTTCTTATTTAGTTTTTGTAGGTTCTTTATTACATTGTCTCACACTGTTCATTGAATCCATGCTGTAGATCAACTATATGTTATATTTACTCAATTATCTGGTGTTGGGTAGAATCATTTCTCTGTTAGGAATAGTTCTAGGTTTTTTCTTATACTATTTATATCTGCTAATCTTTGTCCGTCTCTTGCATTTTTTGTGTATGATTGCAGTGATATGAATGCTATACTTCATAGTATTGCTAGTATTGTTATTACTACTATTAGTTCTACTAGAGTGAAGGCTCTATATGACTTTTTTTGCATATATTTTTTCATAATTAATAAAGCACTAGGATTATAAATAATTCTAGTGCTTAGGCAAATCTTTTTAGGTTGACTTTTTCTTATAATTACAAAAAAAAGACATATAGCAATAATGAGAAAGGAGAAACATTACCGTTATATGCCTCAATGTTATTATATTATAATTAAATTATTTTTGCAAGTTTTTATTTTGAGATTTTATTCTGAAAAATATAAAATCAAACTACTGATGACACAGTCTCACACCTAAGTATATTGTTTCATAAAAATACTTTTTCAAATCATAACTCCTCAAACTTAGCTAATTCTATATCACTCCATCATCATTCTGGTCAAATAAGTAAATTTATGTTTCTTCAAGTTTTAATATCATTTAATTTTTTAGAATTTTCATTATTTGTATGAAAAAATAATGTCTCTTTTTTATCTAATAATCAAAAATCAAGCTTATCCATAAAATAAAGTTCTGGAACAATATTTCTTCATGATTGTTCAGTACTTTCAATTATTATTTTTTTCAATCTTTCTTGTCTTTTTCATTGTAAATCAAGTTTTTGACTTCTTTCTCATCTAAAAAAAATAAATTTATTGTATCAAATTTCAGTTCATTTTTGAACTATATACTCAAGTTTTTCAAGTTTATTTGGTATTGCTTGAAATAAATTCATAGATCATTTTTCTACATCTTTTTCTACATCTTCTACAAACTTAAATTCCAATGCATTTTTACTTATTAAAGATAATCTATAAATCTTATCTACAGAATTTACTCAATCAAAAAAAATAAAATAATCTCAAATTCTAGATCTAAGTACAACTCATATTTGATGAACCAATTCTTTATCATCAAGTATAAATGAATTATTAAATTTACAATTTTCTAAAAAAAATCTTTGCATAAACAATGAAGAATAATAACAAAAATATTAATAATTTAAGGATATTCAAAAACAAAAAAAAGACAAGAAATCTTATCTTTTAATTATATTTAATTATATTATTTATCTAGGCATTCCATAAAAATCAAGTCATTTAACATCTACCATAGATCAAGTAAGAAAATTTTTCTTCTTTCATGTTTTAAAAAATCATCTTTCATCAAGAATCCCTTGCTCCATAAGACTTTGAGGATTTTTTGTTCAAAGTTTTTTCTTTGGAAAATTTTGTTTATTTTCCATATAATGTTTTCTAGCTTTATAACTTTGATTTTTTCTTGTTTGTGGATTTTCATTTCATATATAAACTTGATAAGCTGCTTTTTTATTTTTAGCTAATTTTCTTGCAGCAGCTTGTTTTTTTACTATTCTCGATGTAAGACCATGAGTATTTGCCATATTATTTTAAAGTTAAAATTTATTTGTTGTATATTAATTAAAAAAGTGAAAAATACAAGGCAGAAAATATAAAACCATTTTACTTTCTACTTTACACTTTCCACTTTTTTGATGGAGCGAGGGACCAGGTTTGAACTGGCACACCCAAGGGTTGAAGCCTTAGTACACTCACTCTTTTATGTTACCCTCGCTTGTGCTATAACTTGTATAGCGAGGCTTATTTTATAAAAATCAGTAAAATAGTCAAATTTTTTTTCATTTTTTATATTTTTATGATATAATAAAATCAATTAATTACTAATTCTATAAAATGTTTCTAAACTGATGACAAGCCCTAATTGATAGTATATATGCAAAAATTATGTTAAATATAGATTTATATGGTCCTAAATTGGTAGGAGCTATAACTATACTGCTTTTTTGAATAATTATATCAATTGTAGTATATGAATCTGTAATGTATATTTTTAGAAAATTCAAAATTCTAGATTTGATAGATAGACTTGAAGCAAAAATGGATTTGAATTTATGAGAAAATAATGAAGAAAATAATGAAAATAAAAAGAAAATCACTCCTAAAAAATTACAAAGAAAAAAACTAACTGAAAAAATAAATGTTGATAGAATTACATCAAAAGCATTTGCATACTATGTTTTTATAGTATTTTTTAGACTTAGCATAGTTGTAATTTGAATAACTGAGGTAGAACAATTTCTAAGTGATGTCCTTAATTATTTACCAAACCTATTTATTGCTGTATTAATATGATTCTTTTGAGTTAGATTTAGCAACACAGTATATGATATAGTATACTATACACTTGAACTTACAAAACATCAAACAAGTAAAATAATAGCAATGTGATCAAAAATTATAATACTTTTTTTCACAATAATGATAGTTCTAAATTATATAAAACTAGTTGATGAATTTATAATAAATACAATATTTGTATGATTTATTTCTACTATTACTATTTGAGCTTGAATAGCTTTTTGACTTTGAGGGAAAGAAGTTGCTAAAGAAATACTTGAAAGTTTTAGAAAATAAAATACTTTAATAAAAACAAAAATGAACAAACATAATAAAGACTTAGAAAGTTCTTGATTAATAATTAGAAATTATAGAAAAGAATTTATAAACTTACCTAACGAAATTATTGAAGAATTAATTATGACTTATTGAATAAATGTTGAATGATTAAATCCAGATGATATAAGATTTTGAATAGTAAGTGCTTACTGAAAATTTTCTGAAAAATGATTTAATTTAGATAACTTTATAAAAACAAGCATAGAAAAATGATGAGAAAACATAGAAAATACTAATATATTATGACAAATATTATCTGAACAAGAAAAAATAGCATTATGAATTATGGCATATTACTTTGAAGATCAAGAATGAATACTTGATGAGGAAAGAGAAAAATTTGCATGAGATATATTATCAAATTTATAATATGGAAAAACAAGAACTCACTAATCAAGGTTCCAATAATTATTGAAAATTAAATCCATCTTTATCATACTTTAACAATCAAGTGTTAGATATAATAGCTTTTGAACATATTAAAAAAGCATTGGAAAAATATAATGACTGAAATCATTTTTTTATTATCCATCAAACTACCGAAGATCAAGCAATAAAAATTATTCAAAGTTGATATTTTTCTGAAAGTTGAGTAAATTGAACAGCATTAATCTCAAATTTAGATTGAGTAATAAATGCCTGCCAGTATCTAGATATATGACAATCATGACCTTGATTTCAATTACATAGAAATAGTAATTCTTTAGTAATAATAATAATTTCTAAAGATGAATTTATAAATGCAAGAAATTTAGTTGATATTGATAATAATTTATTAGACTATATTGACAGTTGAGATATCTCTAGATTTTGACTACCAAATAGATGTGTCTGGTGATATGTAAGATGAGTTTCTTACAATACAAATCATAACTTTACCTGAAAAATAGTTTGACAATAATTAAAATACTTTATAATAGAAAAATCCCTTTCTAGGATAAACACCTAGCAAATTGTGGACTTTTTCTTGTAACTACCAAGGAGAAATTGATGAAAAAACTCACCACACACACTGGTGGTGGTTGGTTCATTCCAACCCAAGGCTAAGTTCTACACAAAACATCGTGTAGTTTACAACTTTTCTCTAAGGAGAAGACGATGAAAAAACTCATCGCTCTTGCCGCCCTGGCTGGCCTCGTGGCCGCTGGTGGCTTCGCTGCTCACGCCTGACCCCCGGCCCGCCTATGTCAAGTCAGTAATCTCATCTAGGATCCGTTAACTACCCTATTTGAGGCTAGTGCTACAGCGACACTAGTAATTATTAGTTAGCACAAACTTTGAAAGGAGAAAAGAGAGATGAAATACTCTCTACTACTTGCTGCTCTACTTGCTCTAGCATTAATTGCAGAGCAAGAAAAAAAAGAACAGCAAGAAAAGCCGCAGTAATGCGGCTTTTAATTTTTATTAAATTATTTGACAACAAAAAAAAATATATTATATTTTACTAGTCATAATACACGTAGGAGGATTTATGTACATTCCCTGGTATGCAATACCAACAGCATTGACAGTGCTGTTTCTGGTCTACATCTTCTGGCCTAGACAAAAAAAAGACCTAGGTGATTACAATGTCGCAGTTGCTGGGGTTGCACTACTGCTAGATACCGGAATGAGCCTTGGCACGTTCCTACTTTTCGCAGCGATAGTGCTCCTTAGCTGGGTTGTCTCATTGGCTGCCCACTATGTATTTTGATAGAAAAAGGAGGATATTAAAGAAGCCGCATTACTGCGGCTTTTCCATTTTCTTATTTTTACTAAATTGTAAGTTATTTGTAAAATAACTTACCTTAAAGTGTACTAATTAGCTAACCAATTATAAATTTACCACTACTTCAGGAATTTTTAAAAATATGAAGTCCCTTAAATTCTTTTGTTACTTTTGAAATCAAAAGTAAGTCTAATTGTATTTGCTAGTAAAAATTCTTAACTAATTTCCCATTACCAAAAGAGAAATATCACCCATTACAAAAATAACAAAATCTTTAAATTATAAAAACTTTACTAAATAAAAAATCTTCATAAACTAATAAAAATTCTTAATCTCTTTATATTCGCTATGAAACAAGACTTCCTAAACTATATAAAACAAACTTTCAACTTTTCAGATATAGAAATGAAAAACTTTGAAGAATCTTTAAGTAAACCTTTAAAAAAATCAATAAGAATTAATACAAACAAAATTTCAATTGAAAATTTCAAAAAAATTGCTGAAACAAAATGATGGAAATTAACACCAACTATACTTTGAAAAAATACCTTCTACATAGATAGATTTGAAGATCTAGATATAGCACTTTGAAACACTCTAGAACATATAAATTGATTTTTCTACATACAAGAGTTAGCAGCTTCAAGTTCACCTTATTATATGTCATGAGATGAAATAGATACAAACCAGTATACAATACTTGATATGAGTGCAAGTCCTGGATGAAAAACTACTGAGCTTTCAGAGTATTATCCAAATTCACTTGTAATTGCAAATGAGATAGATAAACAAAGACTAAAATGACTTTTTGTAAATTTAGATAGAATGTGAAGTTTAAATGTAGCTTCTACAAATTTTGATTGAAGAAATTTCAAAAATTATGAAGAGTTATTTGATAAAGTGCTTCTTGATGCTCCTTGTAGTTGAGAATGAACCGCTTATAAAACTGATGATTCCCTAAAATATCGGAATATAAAAAATATAAAAAGTATTTGAAAGCTTCAATTATCTCTTCTTGATAGTGCAGTTATATGTACAAAAGTTTGATGAGAAATTGTTTATTCAACTTGTACTTTAAATATGCTTGAAAATGAAGAAGTAGTAAATGCTATTATGGAGAGATATAAATGATGTTTAGAAATAATACCACTTTGTAAAGAAAATTTTATAAGGAATTGGCCACATATAAGTCATACTTGATGATTTTTTGTAGCAAAAATTAAAAAAATTAAATCAATTGAAAATGAAAAACAATGAAAAACTAAAGACACAATTCAAAACTTTGAGAAATTATCTTCAAAAGATACGAAGTTAATAGAAAATTTTATGGAAAACAATTTTTGATACTCTACAAAACATAAAAAATTTTATAAGTACAAAGATGAAATTTTTATGACAAATAAAAACTTAGAAGATTTATGGAGAAAATTATTTTTTTATAAAATATGAGTAAAAATTTGAGAATTAAAAAATGGTACTTTTGAACCAGATTTCTACCTAGGAACACTAGAAAGTTTTTCAAAAAATAGTATATTAGTTAATACCGAAAATATTGATAAATTGTTTAAATGAGAAGAAATAAATATAGAAATATTAAAAGATTGATTCTATCAAATTTATATAAATAATTCAAATATATCATCCCCTGCATGAATAATCAAAGTCAAAAACTCTAAAGCAAAAAGTTTGATTGCTACAAAAGCTATGAGAAAATAAAAAATCTAGAAAATTAATTTTCTAGATTTTTTATTTTAATAATTATTTTAGTAATTCATCTAAATTTATCTTTTTATTTAAATTAATTTTTCATGATTTTTGATTATCATATTCTTTTTCAAGGGTTCCACCAAAAGCATATTCATTAGCATAAATTTTTTGTTTATAAATTTGATATGTTACATTATCTTCATCAATTTTACTAAATTTTATTGCATATTTACCATTGTCTAAGTACATTGTTGCTTCTGTTTTATCATCAAAATTTTCTTCATAACCAGATCTACCATCATAACCAAAATGTTTATGTCATCACATTTCAAAAGCTTTACTAACAAATTCATCACTATTTAAACGAGTAACTGCCTTAAATAAAGTTACCCAATCAATAGATTTATTTTTTTCTTCTTCAGATTTTTCTATTGGTTGTGCTGTTGGTTGTGTAGGCATTGCTGGTGTTGGTTGTACTATTGGCTCTGCTGTTGGTTTTGCTTGTGGATTGTTTACTGGTGTTGGTTTTGGTTTTGCTTGTGAATTATTTGCTGATGTTGGTTGTGTAGGCATTGCTGGTGTTTGTTGTGCCATTGGCTGTGCTGTTGGTTGTGTAGGCACTGCTGGAGCAACTCAAAATCATGTTCAAGTCTTATCACTTTGGTCAGCTAATCTTTCGGCTATCGATCAAGCAAGCATTGTTCAAGCAATTATCGGTGGCCAGAAAAATCTTCATTCTTTCAATTCTGGTTTTGGGATAAAAGCTGTTTCTCTTTTTATCACTATAGGAGTTCATTCTCTTTTTACAACTATATCTCAAACTTTTACCTTAGATCATGGTTGTTTCAATAAATCATCTCACTCTTTTATAACTCTTACAAATTGGAAATCTCATAATTCTCAATCTCTTAATATTGGATTTCAATCAACATCAAGCATATCTTTTCACCTATAAGGGACAAATCTTAAATTATCTCATTCTTTGATTTTTATAGGATTCTTTCAGTCTATTCATAATAAATATTCTCCCCCTTCTTCAACTAATACTTGAGGCTTTGTTGGTACATTTTCAAAATCAGTTTTATTATATGGTTTTATATCATCAATTCTATAAGAATCTGCTCTAACTACCTTAATTTCTCAATCGTTCATTTTAATTTTAATATTTCAATTTTTTTCTACTCAAAAGAACTCTCATGTAATGTTTTCTCAAGAACCTAAAGATGATATAGATCAATCTTTATTTACAATTCTAATTGCATTTTTCTCAGTTCAGGAAATTCAATATCAAGAAATTGTAATTTCATCTCAAGGACTAACTTCAAATATTCTTCAATCAATTGCAATTTTATTAAAAGAAGGTTTATCAAGTCATGAGTAACTAGTTCAATCTACAAATCTTTGTAATCAAGTTTCAGTTTTTAAAGACTCTAACTCAGGAGATGTAGTTTTAATTAATTCTCATTTTTGTCATATAGCTTTTCATTTAAGTAAATTATAATCTCCCATTACTTGTTCATTTGTCATAAATTTTCAATCTGTATAATCTTTTCATGCAAGTAAATCTTCTTTATCTAATTTTTGCCATCAATTATTTACTCTACGATATTTAAAATCTCATATTTCTAGTATATCTCATCTTTTTGATGTATCTAATACATTTCTAAATTCTGCTCTTGCATTTAAATTTGAATGATCAAATTCCCTAGTATTTTTTAATCATAATTCTATTACTTTTTCTCTTTGTTCAGCTTTAGATAAATCATCAGCTTTAGTACTTATTTTAGCTTTTCATTTAAGTAAATTATAATCTCCCATTACTTGTTCATTTGTCATAAATTTTCAATCTGTATAATCTTTTCATGCAAGTAAATCTTCTTTATTTAATTTTTGCCATCAATTATTTACTCTACGATATTTAAAATCTCATATTTCTAGTATATCTCATCTTTTTGATGTATCTAATACATTTCTAAATTCTGCTCTTGCATTTAAATTTGAATGATCAAAT
>JAQVFO010000016.1:8329-10277 GCA_028697205.1 Candidatus Altimarinota bacterium
TCCCTAGTATTTTTTAATCATAATTCTATTACTTTTTCTCTTTCATTTACTTCAAAATTTCTAGAACTATTTTTAGCTCAATTTAATCAATTTTGTGAATTTCTAATTTTAGATTCAATTAAATTCACTTCCTTATTTATTGAATCTAATTCTTCTTTTGCAACTCATGCCCCTGAAGATTGTTTCTTTAAATCTAATCTTCTTGCATCTAATGCTCTTATTTCATCATCTGTAAGTGTTCATTCTTTTTCTAAAATTTTATTTATATTATTTGATAATCTATCTGGATGAGGTTTTAGAACTGTTGCTTGTGTATCCACACTATTTGGCTTAGTTCATCTTATTTTTTCTTTTCATTTTTTTATAACTTTTCATACTTTTTTAGGAACATTTTTTACAGTATTAACTCATCATTTTACTCAATCTTTTATAGTTTGTTTTAATCAATTTTGTGATATTTTAGATGCTAATCTAGCTCCAGATGATCACATTCACTTTACAATTCATGCAACTCATAAAACAGTCAAAGCAGTAAACACTGTTGATCTTCAAGTTTTATATGCATCTCCAGATCATAAATCAGTAATTACATCTCACATTGATTTTAATAAGTTTATTATTCACTCTGTACTAAAAGCGTTTTTTAATCAAGTTAATAATGCATCCCTTGTAGCTGAATCTCATAACATCATTATAACTTCAGGTAAAGCAAGTAATTCATCTATAACTCACTTTAAAAAATTAGAAATAGGGTAATTTTCATTTGTATTATCACTTATTCTTACAAATTCAAATTTATTATAATCAAATCAATTAAATGGAACTATAAAAGAATATAAAGTATTTTTTACCGAATTCATATATTTCATATGTTCATCAACATCAAGCTTTAATTTTTTTAATAATAATTCAGTATCTAAATTAATAGTTTCAATTCATTTTTTATGTTGATCAATTGTAAATTTAACCTTTGTAATTAACATATTAAATTTATCTGGTGGCAAATGTCTATATTTTTTGTTTATTTCATCTATAATTTTCTCTTCATAATCATCATAATCCTTTCTTCAAGTTGTACTATTTCTTATTTCATTGAACCATTCTTTATTATATCAGTATTCCATAATATTTTATTAAAAAAATAAATTTGTTTTTATTAAATTTTATTCCTTATTATTTTACCACATAAAAAAAGATATTACTAGAATTTTAACTTGACTTTCTAATAATATCTTTTCAATTAGAATTATCTTTTTTTAATTATCTTTTTTTAGCAAATTATCTATATCAATTTTTCAGTTTTTAAAAGAAAAATCATCTCTACTATTTTTATATATTCTATATTCTCTTTCTAAATTATTTCAAAAAATAAATTCATCTGAATAAGTTTTTCTTTCATATGCTTGATATTTTATAACACTTCATTCTATATAAAATCTAAGTGCATATTTTCAGTTATCAAGATACATTACTACTTCTTTTCTTTTTAATATTTCTTTATCTATAGAATTCCCTTCAGTTCAAGATCTTCATTCATAACCAAAATGAGAATGTCAATTCATATCAAATACTTGTTCTATAAATTCGTCACTATTATAACGAGTTACAGCTTTAAACATTGTTACCCAATCTATTAGTTTTTTAGATTTTTCCTGTTCATTTTCTATTACTATTTTTTCTATATTTGATACTATTGTTGGTGCTTTTGCACTTGGTGTTTGTTGTGGTATTGTTGGTGCTGTTGTTGGTGCTTTTGCACTTGGTGTTTGTTGTGGTATTGTTGGTGCTGTTGTTGGTGCTTTTGCACTTGGTGTTTGTTGTGGTATTGTTGGTGCTGTTGTTGGTGCTTTTACGCTTGGTGTTTGTTGTGGTATTGTTGGTGCTGTTGTTGGTGCTTTTGCGCTTGGTGTTTGTTGTGGTATTGTTGGTGCTGTTGTTGGTGCTTTGG
>JAQVFO010000017.1 GCA_028697205.1 Candidatus Altimarinota bacterium
CTGAGAACAAATAGAAAAAAGAATTAATTGTTTTTTGTGATTTACTTCAAGAAATCCAAGTTTTAAAAGAGATGATTTATCTGATAGGATGATTATTTTAAAATTAAATAGAAGGAATAATTTTAAATCAGCAAATATTAGCCAAAAATATTACCTAGATAATAGAAATATTATTTTATCATCTTTATGTTTTAAAATACAAGAAATAATAAAAAATATTGAAGTTTATAATGATTATGAGACTAACTTTAGAATTTCTGATTTTAGTATTTTTACAATGAATAGCAATAAAGATAAAATAGATTATGTAAATAAAATATTTGAATGATTGGAATTTAATCAACAAGAATTAACAACTTCAACTGATAGTCTTTTATTATTACTTGAAAATATTATAGATGATTCAAAGGAAGACACATCCTATTGATTTAAAGAATGAGAATATTATAAATCAAATGAACTACATAAAATTTTTAGCTGATATGCAAAAAAGAATTCTCATGTAGTTAATTATTGATTTAACTCTCCATTAAGTTTATGAAAGAGTTTAAATAATAATATTAAGGCTTATAAAAATATTTATAATATCAATATAAATTTGCATAAATGTTGATGAAATGTTGTTAAATACTCTTTTTCAAAATGATTATTGAAAGAAGAAATTAAAGAAATTTTTGATTAAGATAATTAAGATAATTAAGATAATTAAGATAATTGTGATAATTAATTTTAAGTTGCCTTATTTATATTTTTTCAGATAGTATTTTAGGCAACTTAATTATCTTAAAATAAATAATTTTTAATACAAATACCTATGAAAAAAGACTGATACTTTTTATATGTAAGAAAATCAACAGATACAGAAGATAAACAAGTTCAATCATTAGATGATCAGATAAATATTATGAAAAAGAAAGCTGATGCTTTATGATTATATATTATTGATATTTTCTCTGAAAGTATGTCTGCAAAAGCTCCTTGAAGATATAGATTTAATGAAATGATTGAAAGGATTTATAAATGAGAAGCAAAATGAATAATTGCATGGAAAATTGATAGATTAACAAGAAATCCAGTTGATACATGAACTATACAATTTATGCTTCAAAATTGAACATTAGAAAAAATAATTACAAATGATAGGGATTATAATCCAGTTGATGCATGATTATTATTTAGTGTTGAAACTTGAATGAGTAATCAATTTATTCTTGATTTAAAAAAGAATGTGAAAAGGGGAATGGATAGTAAAACTGATAAGTGAGTGTTTTGTTGAAAAGCACCGGAATGATATTTAAATAATAGGTTAGAAAAAACAATAGAAATAGATCCTGAAAGATTTCATTTAGTAAGAAAAATGTGGGATTTGATGCTTTCTTGAGAATATTCAGTTCCAAGGATAGTAACCAAAATCGATGAAGAATGGAAATTTAAAAGAAAGAGAAGATGATCATTGTGATGAACTCCAATAACTTTATCATGAATGTATAAAACTTTTACAAATCCATTTTACACTTGAGATTTTATGTGGAATTGAGAAGTAAGGAAATGAACTCATAAAGCTATGGTTACTTATGAGGAATTTGAAAGAGTACAACAACTATTATGAAATCATTGAAGAACTGTTAAATCAAAAACAAGAGAATTCTCATACACTTGAATTATAAGATGTTGAGAATGCTGATCTATGATAACAGCCGCTGAAAAAGAAAAGATAATTAAATCTACTTGAGAAAAAAAGGTTTATACATATTACTATTGTACAAAAAGGAAAAAATGATGCGAATGTTGTTCACAAAAAGTAATAAATTTAGAAGATTTAGAATATCAAATAAATACAATATTAAGTAGTATAGATATATTACCAGAATTTAAAGAATGGGGGATTAATATAATAAAAAGAGATTTTCATAATGAGTTGGAAGAAAAAGAGATTATTAAACTTAATATAGAAAAACAGATAAAAGATAATGAGAAAAAGTTAGTAAATCTTATAGACTTACTTACAGATTGAATTTTAGAGAAAGAAGATTATATATTAAAAAAGAAAAGTATAATTGTTGATATTAACAATTTAAAACAACAATTAGAAAATATTGATAAGAATATTGAATATAGATTAAATATTACTGAAAAGTTATTTGATTTTGTTATGCTTGCAAAAACTAAGTTTAATCATTGAGATTTAAAAACTAAAAGGACAATTTTTTCTGCTTTAGGTGAGAACTTTATATTAAAGGATTGAAGATTGGCTATAGAATTACATTCTTGGTTAAAACCAATTGAAATTGATTGATGAAAATGTAAAAGAGAATATAGAAGGTTGGAACTCACAGAAAAAGGCATTAACTTCAAAGAAACTAATGCCTTAAACGGAAGATTTTTACTATGGTACTCTCAAGGGGAATTGAACCCCTGTCTGGACCGTGAGAGGGTCCCGTCCTAGCCACTAGACGATGAGAGCATAAAGCAATATAAAATACAAAATGTAAAATTAAAGAAAATTAAACACTTTGTATTTTATATTTTTAATTTTGTCTTATTTTAGTTTAGCTGCAACTTCAGCTTTTGTCATACCATGTATATCAGAAGTTACTCAAGCAGCTCTAGCAGTTCAGTCAATAATTTTCATAGCTCAAGCCATATCTTTTGCATTTAAGTTAGGCATTTTTTGAGTTGCAATTTCTTTTAATTGTTCAAAAGTTAAGTGACCAACTTTATCCTTTTGAGGAATTTTTGATCAGCTTTTTAAGTTTAACTTATTTTTAATAAGTACTCATGCAGGTGGTTCTTTTACTATGAAATCAAAACTTTTATCATCATAAACAGTAATAACAACAGGAAGAGTAACTCACATCTTATCTTTTGTTCTGTCATTGAATTGTTGTGTGAATTGTGGAATAGGTACTCAATGTTGTCCTAATGCAGGTCATACTGGAGGTGCTGGGTTTGCTTGACCTCATTTAATTTGTAATTTTATATATGCTTTAATATTTTTAGCCATTTTATCTAATTTAGAAATTATAATTATTAAGCCATAAAGACTTTAGAGTGGTTTCATTTAAATAAATCTTTTAAGTATTTTTTTCGGGTAAATACAAAATTTATTGAAATAAAAAAATTTTTGTGCAGAAGCTCACGGGCTGTATTTTATAAAAAAAAGTAAAAAAATCAAATTTTTTTACTTTTTTGTTTTTATAAGTTTAAAAACTTTTATTTTGTACTAGTACTTACTATTTGTTCTTCATAAAAACTAGCTATTACTTGTATTCAAACATGCTCAGATCAAGCAAAGAAAAGTCATTGTCATACAGAAGAATTTAATAATATATACTTTTCTTGTTCTGTTAATTTAAAAATATTTTGTAGTACATCAACAGAGGCAGGGGATTGTTTTAGAAGTAATTGTATAGAAGAGTTTGTTACTATTGGTTTTCATTGAGGACTTGATAAAAAGTCTTCTACATCTTGAGTAATTGTAGTAACTCAAAGTCAGTATTTTCTAGCTCTTTTTACAAGTCAGAAAAGGAATTTTGCTGAGTCTTCGTGTTGCATTAAATTCCAAGCTTCATCTATTACTAGCATTCTTTTTTTGTAAGAACTTCTTATTTTATTCCATATATAATTCATAATTACATATAATGCAATTGGTCTAAGTATTTCATCTAAATCTCTAACTGAAAATACCTGTAGTCATTCATGTAAATCTATATTTGTAGGTTGGCTAAATATTCAAGCAAAGATTCAATTTGTATATTTTTCTATTCTTTTTACTAAGCTTCAAGCTCAATCCATAGTTTCAAGAACTCATTGCAAATCTTTCATTACTGGAACTTCTTTTCATTCAGCACTATCATCATCTAAAGTTATTCATTTTAAACTATAAGTTGCAATAATTGCTTTTTCCATTATTGATTCTTCTTCTATTGTCATTTTTCCAAGCATCAGATTCATAAGTCAAAGTAGACTTATTACTGCATTTCTAAGTAAATCTCATGGTCTTAATTCTTGATCTTTTAGTCAAAGTGGTAAATCAAAAGGATTTATTCTTTGATTAGAATTTAAAGATACGTTTAGATAACCTCATCAAACGGTATCAACTAATGATTTATATTCATTTTCAGGATCTATTACTATTACATCAGTTCACATCATCAAACTTCTAAGTATCTCTACTTTTACAGCAAAAGATTTTCAAGATCAAGATTTGGCAAATACACACATATTTGCATTTTCTGTTTTAAATCTATCAAAAAGTATAAGTGAGTTATTGTGTGTATTTACTCAATACAAAATTCAATCATCATGACTAAGTGTAGATGAAGAAAAAGGAAAAGTAGTAGATATTCAACCTGTTGACATATTTCTATAAACAGCTAATTCATCACGAGCAAATGGTCAAGTTGAGATAAATCATTGTTCTGCTCTTAAAAAACTTTGTTTTTGAAGTACATTTCTTCAAGCTAAAATTGTTTCTATATCTTTTCATGTTTTATTTAATTTTTCTTCTGTATCACTATAAACAGTTATATAAAGTCATAAGTGAAAATATTTTTCTTCTCATCTTGTTAGTTTTTGTCTAAGTTCTTCTACATCTTGAATTTGAGCTTCTAAAGCTGGATCATTTATAAGTCATTTTTCAGCATTTATACTTCTTTCAGAAAATAATTGAGTCAATCTCTTTTTTAAGTATTTTTGGATAAAAGCTGATTCAATAGGGTATATAAATAAACTCATATCAAACTTAACATCCCAGTTTATTACTGGAGATAACCAATTTCATTCTAAGAAATTAGGATAAGCATAAACAAAAAATGTTTTTGCAAAAGTTTCATTAATCTTGATTTTATCAGGATATATTTTCATAAAAGCTGGAGAAATTATATCCTTTACATAAGCAAGAGCTTCTTTATACTCTTTTTCAGCTTCAAGTATAATTTTTTCTTCATTTTTATCTGTTTTTTGAGACTCATTTTTTATTTGTTCTTTTTTATCAAACCCATAAATATCTCAAGGATATCTTTTTTTTACAAGTTCTATAAGTTTTTCTTGGCTAGCCACTTTTTTAAAATATTAAATGCTAAAAGCTAAATGTTAGAAATTGAAAATCAATTATACAATATCAAATTAAACATTTCAAATTTTTATAATTGTATTCATTATTTTTATTTTTAAAACAAAATCAATCAATTTTATTAAAATTTAGCTTGACAATAAAAAAAACTTTATATAATTCCAAATTCTCTAATCTCCGTGTAATTTGCATAAGGCACTTTATATTTGTGAGATTTTAGAAAAATTTCTGGAGGGGACAATGAAATTGTTTGCTTGGATTATGGGTTTTTTCAAAAAAGAACCTCCTCTCCCCACTACATGTAGTGGGGATTCGGAATATCAAGAAATGATTGATTTTGCAAGAGGGTGAATAAGATAGCGTCTTGTAATTCCATCACTCGCAACGATCATTGATTCCTTTAGAGGAATAGGAGGGGCTTAGCCCCTTTTTTTATATTTAAAAATCCTGACGAAAGTCAGGATTTTTAAATATTTTTCATTTTACCAATTCCATTCTGTTATTAATTCTTCACTTATTTTTTCTGAAAAATCATTATTTAAATCATAGTCTTTTGGTTTATATTGAATAGTTACTAAAGTTATATCATCAACTTGAAAATGTTTATATCACATAAATTTTGATAATTCAATAGTTATGTTATTGAATACACTTGTAGCAGTTTTATATCATTTTCATTTTGCATTTGGTGAAGTTTCAATTGCTTGAATAAGTCTATTTTCACCAAATCTTTCTTTTATTTCAGATATATCTTTACTATTTATAGAATCAGTAACTCAATCACTATAAAGTACAATTATATCATTTTCTTCTACTTTGATTTCTTGTTCTTTTATCATGTTTCATATATCTTTTATCATTCATAATGCTAATCATCAAGATTTTATTTTAAAACATTTTCTAAGTTTATCTTTATAAATAATTAAATGCTCATGTCATGCTCATGTCATAAATAATCTTTTTTCTTTTTCATTCCATCTAACTAATAATAGAGTCATAAGTAAATTTGCTTTAACTCTTGGTTTCAATACTTCATTTGTTCTTGATAATATTTGTGCTCATGAAACAAATACTTTTGTCATTGAACTTATAAGGGCATTAACCATAACCATTATAAATCAAGCTCAAACTCAATGTCATGTTGCATCTCAAACATAGATATAATAATTATCTTCGCTTTGTATTACATCGTAACTATCTCATCATATTTCTCATAGAGGTTTAGATCTAGCAATTATGTTTAATGAAGGAGGAGGTGTTATTTTTTTATTTAATAATTTTTCTTGTATATCTTTAGCAAGTTCTACTTCTCATTTTATTTCTTTTCCTTTTAAGAAATCTGTTTTTATGTTTTTAAAACTATTTAGAAATTGAAGAAAAAATTTATTAATATAATCTATATCAGGATTTATTGATTTCTCTAAATTAATAGTTTCTTTTGTTAAAAGAGCTTTTTTTATATTGTAAACTAAATTAACTATAGGCTTTTTATAAATTAAATCAACAAAAATCATTACAGTAATTCATTCTAAAATAATGAAAATTGATAGTATAGATAATGCAAATATATCATGACTGTAAGCAGATAAATAATCTAAAAAAAACACTTCCATCAATATGTTTATTATTACAATTACAAATATTAATAAATAAACAATGTTTGATATAAAAAGGTTTTTTATTTCTTTCAGAAATGACATTTTTCTAATTTAATGTAGTAAATTCATATAAATAATATCATAATAAATAATTTTAAGCAAAAATATTACTTTTTTTTATTGTAAATTAAAAAAGTTTTTAACATTACTTTTGAAGTATTTTTGAAAAAGGGAAACAAGTAAATATAATTTGTAAAGCAAAAACATAGGGATAGAATACTATTTTCCTTATTTTTAGATAATAAACCTGTATAAAAAAGTAGAACATTAAAACTAACCTAAAAATTATGAGTCATGAATGAACTATAACATCTATAGATATATGAAGTTCTAAAATAAGAACTGTTATTTGAAGATTTGATGCTGAAAATTCATCAGATTTTCATGTACTTTGAGTAGGTATAGCGTCATCAAATGCTATAAGAAAAGGAAATATTCTCGATATGGAGGAATTTAAAAACAATTTAGATAAATCTTTAGAAGAAGCTGAAAGAATGGCTTGAGAACAAGTTTCTTGAGTATATTTATCTTTTAATTCATCTTCATTTGAAGTGATAAAAAGTAAATGAGTTATAGCAGTTTGATCTAGTGAAATTACACATGATGATGTAGATAGAGCATTAGAGATGGCTAGAAATGGGGTAGAATTACCAAATAGAGAGATATTGAAAGTATTTCCTGAGTACTTTGTTGTTGATTTAGAAGATTGAGTAAAAAATCCAGTTTGAATGTCAGCTAGAAAATTAGAGGTTGTTGCAAATATATTTTCTATGAATGTTAATGTATTAAACAATATAAGAAAAGCTGTTGCTGATGTTTGAATTGAAATTTATGATATATATCCAAATTTAATAGCAAGCCCAGAATGAGTTTTAACAAAAAGACAAAAAGAATTATGAGTTGTTTGTATTGATTTATGAGCATCAACAACTTGAGTAACTATTTATGAAGAATGAGTTTTAAAATATGCTTCAGTTATTCCTTTTGGTTCTGCTAATGTTACAAATGATATTGCTTTATGAGTTAGAACATCAATAGACACAGCAGAAAAAATGAAATTGGATTATTTAGAATTAGGTTTAGAAAAAAAATGAGTTATAGATGAAGAAGTAGATTTATATAGATTTAATCAAAATGAGGAATGAAAAGTTTCAAAACTTTATCTTTCTCAAATTGCAACTGCAAGATATGAAGAAATATTATTTTTTATTAAAGATGAATTAAGGAAAGCTTGAAGAGATTGATTATTACCTGAATGAGCAATTCTAGTTTGATGATGAGTTAAAGCAAGATGATTTGTAGAGTTAACAAAAGAAGTTTTAAGATTACCAGCATTTATATGAATTCCAGTTGAAAAAGAGACTTTAACTGATACTTCAATAAGTGATCCAGTATTTGCTTCTGTAGTTTGAACCTTGGTTCTTGCTAATAAATATTCAGCTATATCTTCAGGAATTTCTATTAATTTTTCTTGAATATTTAGTTCAATTATGAAAGTATTTAAGAAAATTATTCCTTAAAATATCTAGAAAAGGAAAATATATAAAACAACAATTTAATTTTTTAATAAAAATATTATGATAAAAAGAGAAGATAAACTAAAAAATTTACTTATGAATACTTGAAGTTCTAAATCTAGCTCTTGACCTGAAGAAGTTCTTATTGGTAGATCTATTTCTCCTGTAGCTAATATAAAAGTTGTTTGAGTTGGTTGAGGTTGAACAAATGCAGTTGATAGAATGATTCAATGAGGATTAGAATGAGTAGAATTTATTGCTATGAATACTGATTCACAAGCATTATTTAGATCTTTTGCAAATGTAAAGTTAAATCTTGGGAAAATGGTAACATCTTGATTATGAGCTTGAGCAGATCCTGCAACTGGTAAAAAAGCTGCTGAAGAATCAAGAGATGAGATTAAAGCTATGCTTGAATGAGCTGATATGGTTTTTATTACTTGTGGACTTGGTTGATGAACTTGAACTTGAGCTGCTCCAGTAGTTGCTGAAGTTGCAAAAGAATTATGAGCATTAACTATTTGAGTAGTTACTAAGCCATTTTCTTTTGAATGACAAAACAGAGCATCAAAAGCAATTGACTGATTTGAAGCTCTTAGAGAAAAAGTTGATACACTTATCACTATTCCAAATGATAAAATACTTTCAATAATTGATAAAAAAACACCACTTTTAGATGCTTTTTCAATAGTAGATGAAGTTTTAAATCAATGAGTACAATGAATTTCAGATTTAATAACTCAACCTGGTCTTATAAACGTTGACTTTGCTGATGTAAGATCAGTTATGAGAAACGCTTGATCTGCTTTAATGGGTATAGGTTATGGAACTTGAGAAAATAGAGCAATTGAAGCTGCTAGAAGTGCAATTGATAGTCCATTACTTGATTTATCTATGGCTTGAGCAAAATGATTACTTTTCAATATAACTTGATGAAATGACTTATCAATGTTTGAAGTAGATGAAGCTGCAAAAGTTATTACTGAATCAGTAGATCCAGATGCAAATATTATATTTGGTGCTACTATTCATCCTGATTATGAATGACAATTAAAAATTACTGTTGTTGCAACTTGATTTAATGAAGATACAAATAGAACTTTTATAGAAAAAAAAGGTGAATTACTTAGAACTGGATCTTTTGGTAGAAAACCAATGGGAGAAGTAAGAACTACTCCTTTACCTTCACCTAGTTCTCAAACTTCCTCAATGAAAAATTTAAACAATCAAGATGAAATAGATTCTGTTCCAGCATTTTTAAGGAAAAAAATTTAATTTTGTCAACCTAAAATCTTTGCAAAACACCATTAATTCTATAGAATTAATGGTGTTTTATAAAATTAAAAAATAACATATGCAACAAAACTCAAAAAAAGCCTTCACCCTAGTAGAACTAATAGTAGTAATAACAATACTAGCAATACTGTGAAGTATAGCATTCATATCACTGCAATCATACACAAAAAATGCAAGAGACGGACAAAGACTGTCAGATATAAATAATATAAGAAAAAACCTAGAACTATTCCTAACAGAGAAATGATTCTACCCAACACCAGATAATTGAGTAAATATAACATATAGTTGATCTACAGCATGGATCCAATGAACAGTGTGAGACAATGTAATAAAGAACCTACAAAAACTAAACAAGAAACCAACAGACCCACTAACACAAAATGAATATACATATAGTATAACAAACTTAAAGACAGAATACCAAATCTGAGCAATACTAGAATGATGAAGTATACTATGATACAATGTTC
>JAQVFO010000010.1 GCA_028697205.1 Candidatus Altimarinota bacterium
TATTTTATAATAATTTAAATTTGACGTTCTTGTTTTTTATTAATTCAAAAAAAGAGCTTTCTTATGCAGAAAACTCTATCTTAAATTCATTAATTTTGCTTCAAAATTTGTCAAAAAACGTTATGGAGGTGCCTACCGGGTTCGAACCGGTGTGAAGGGTGTTGCAGACCCGTGCATAACCACTTTGCTAAGGCACCTAAAATGAGGAAATCTCTAATTACATTTAAAACTTTTAAATATGTCCTCGTATTTTGCGGTGTCATTTATATTCAAGGATAGCCCCATTGTCAAGAAAAAAGATTTTTTTCCATTACAAACCCTTGCTGTTTGCAAAAACTTAAGCTTTGAATTATCTTTATTATATTTAGCATCAAATATATATAACTTAGATTTTTCTCCATCATTAAAAATAAAGTCTTTAGCTTCATCTTCATTATATTCAGCATATCATTTATAATTCTTTGGATTATTTTTAACCATAAAATCATAAGAATTAGTCTCTGTTTCCAAATCTTTTGATAATACAATTAAATTATTTATAAATCAATCTTTTTGTTCTTTAGAAGAAACAACAAGCTCAAGTATTCAATCTTTTGGAGTTGGTAATGAAGATCATGAATTTTCTACTGCAACCCAAGAAACTGGAATATCTAAAGAAAATCAATTTCATTTGTATGTAGTTAAAGATTTATTTTCAGTAGAAGTAGTTGTTCAACAAGAAAATAATAAAAAGAATGCTAAAACTATAAAAATACTTTTTTTCATTTTAGATTATTAAAAATTAATAATTCATTTAGGTAAAATAAATGGAATACTTAAAACTAATATAAGTAGAAAAATTACAATATAAATTATCATTAAAATAAATTTTGATAACTTATTAAAAACTACTGAAATCAAAAAACAAGAATAAATGAAAAGTGATAATAAAAATGCAAAATATGTAAAAGGTAATGTATAAATTAAAAAATCATAATAAAATCAATTTGCTATAAAAAAATAATCCAAAAAAAACAATAAACTACATAATATAAATACATATCTAGCTGAATTATGTCTTAGATTAAAAATTTCTTCATTATTTCAAAAGGTTTTTTTTATTTCTCAAAAAAAAGACATTTGTTTGATTTTTTAAAGTTTAAAAATATAATAAAAAAGATTAAGAGAGTAAGAGAAAAGGATTGTAAGAGTTATTATAAAAATAAATCATTTCCTTTTTTACTTTTATTCTTTTATATTTTTATTTCATTTATTTTATCTAAAAATGAGTATAACACAAGAACAAATAAAAAAAATTACAAAAAATCTAGCTAAACTTCCTAGTAATTCAGATAAAATAGAACACGACTTAAATTCTATAATTTGATATATAGATATATTAAATGAAATTGATACAACATGAGTGATTCCAACTATCTCCGTTACAAAAAGCAAATCTACACTTAGAGATGATGTTGAATCAAGTGATTTAGCTACTCCAACTGAATTATTAAAATGTTCTTCAAACAAAATAATTGCCGGACAAATAGCTGTGTGAAGTATAATGAAATAGAAAAAAGTTAATTTGCAAAATCTTTTATACTTTCAACTTATACTTTTTATCCTTTTAAATAAGTATTGTGATAAAATCACTTAAATTAAAAAATTTTAGAAACTTTGAAAATAAAGAGTTTCTTTTTGTGAATGAAAAAAATTTTATAATTTGAAATAATTGAGTTTGAAAAACAAACACTCTTGAAGCTATTAGTTTAATTTTTCAAAAAAATTTTTTAAATAAAGATGTAATAAATCTTGTAAATAAAGATGCTAACTTTGCTTTTATAGAAATAGAAAAAGATGATTGAAAAAAATTTAGTATTTCTTTTGATAGAGAAAAAAATGCTAAAAAATTATTTATAAATTGAAAAGCAACAACAGGTAAGAAATTTATAGAAATACTTGAAAAAATTATCGTATTTCAACCAATGGATATGAATATGATGTATCTATCCCCTAGTTTGAGGCGTGATTTTATAGATGATATATTATGAAGTTCTTTTGAAACATACAGTAAAATTAATAAAGAGTATAAAAATATAGTTAAAAATAGAAACAAAATTTTAAAAAACATAAAAGATTGAAAAGCATCAAAAAATGAAATAAACTTTTGGGATGAAGTTTTTTTAAAAAAAGCAGTTGAAATTTATAAATATAGAGAAATATTAAATTCATTTTTAAGTGAAAAAATATCTATTTTAAAAGAATTATTGAATTTTAAAATCAAAAATATAGAGTATAAATATATAACAAAAATTGATATAAATGATATAGAAAACAGTATAAAAACTTATCTTACAAAAAATTTAGATAGAGATATAATCATATGAACTACAAATATTTGACCTCATATAGATGATTTTGATATACTTTTAGATTGAAATTCATTAATAAATTTTGCATCAAGATGAGAAACAAAAAGTGTTATATTATGACTTAAAATTCTTGAAACAAAATTTATAGAAAAAATAACTTGAAAAGAAATAATTTTTCTTGTAGATGATTTATTTAGTGAACTTGATGAAATTCACGAAAAACTACTTTTAAATGAATTATGAAGTAAACAAATTATAATTACCTCTATAAAGGCAAATAATAGCAATAATGATAATAATATTATATATTTGTAATAAAAATAATTAAATGTAAAGTCGTAATTACACTAATAAATTTGAATTTATCTATAAAAACGATTAAAATACAAAGCAAATATAATTTTTAACTTTTTATAAGTATGAAAAAAATCTTAAAACTATTGGTTTTATTCTCTATATTTTGATACTGACATACATTTGCAGCTTGAATAGATCATTTTGAAGTAACTCTATGAGCAACTGAAGCAGCTGTAAATGAAGCTATTGATATAACAATTGAAGCAGTTGATAAAAATTGAAACACAGTAAAAGATTATGCTTGAACTATACTTATTCTTAGTGAAACTGATCCAAAAGCAGAATTACCAAAAGAAATAAAAGATAATTCATACACATTTAAAGAATCAGATCAATGAAAAATAAAATTTGAAAATGCTTTGAAATTTAAATCAACTTGAAAACAAGAATTAAATATATATGACTTAGCAGATGAAACTATACTATGAGTATGAACTATAAACATAACTTGAGATGCTATAACAAATCCAATAAATATATCAATTGTATCTCCTGAAGACTGATTGATTTTATGAAAAAATGAAATAACAGTAACATGAAAAACTGATAAAAATCATCAAGTTATAATAAAAGCTAACTGAAAAGAAGCTATTAAAACAGTAAGTAATGATGAATGAACATTTGAAGAAAAATTAGAAAATCTAGAAAATTGAGATTTAATACTTAGTGCTACTGTACTTGATGCAGATAATAAAGAAGTTTGAACTTCAAAAGATGTAAAAGTTACAATTGATGCAAGTGCTCCAGAATTTAAATCTATAAAAATTCTTCCTTCAACTACAGTTGATTCAGAATCAGAAATTTCTATTGAAGTTGTATCAGATAAATGATTAAAAGAAGCTTCTGTTGTAATAAATGATACTATTACTAAATTAACAGAATGAGCTGATTGAGTTTATACATGAAAAACAAATGTACCAAAAGAAGCATGAGATTACAATGTGGATGTAAAACTTATAAATGATATTTGAAACCAAACAAGTAAGAAACAAGCAGCTAAAATAACTGTTAATGCAGCTGATTTAAATTCTGCTACTGAACAAGTAACTGCAACAATAGATAATCAAGTAAAAAAAATATATAAAATTACAAATTTAGAATTAACAAAACTAAAAACTAAATCTATCCTATCTTGGGATAAGATAAGTGAAGCTGATAGTTACAATATTTATAAACAACTTGATTGAAATAAACTTGAATTAGTAGATAATATAAAAGAACCAAGATATGAAGTAAATATAGTTTGAGATAAAATCACATATGATTACTTTGTAGTTGAACCTATAGTTAAAACAGAAAGTTGAGAAACTATAAAATGAGAATTATCAGAAGCTACAAAGATACAAACATGACCTAAAGAAATACTTTTACTTTTAATTCTTTCTATGATACTTTGATTTGTTATTATGATTTTAAAAAGAAGAAAAGCATAATATATAATTCAAAACCGGTCTCAAAAATGGGACCGGTTTTTCTATTTTTATAATTAGTTTTAATAATGAATTTATCAAAATATGAACAAGCACTTCATTATGAAATATTTATAAATGAAGAATATCATATAATAAAAGAAAAACTACAAAAATCTAAAATTATTTTTGATATATGAAGTCATCTTTGATTTTTTAGTCTTTGGTGTTTAAAACAAAATTTAGATTTAAAAATTCATATTTTTGAAGCTTCAAAAGAAAATTTTGAGAAGAGTAATGCCCTCCTAAAAGATTATGAAAAAAATATAATTTTCAATAATGTTTTTGTAGATTATGAAAAAAATATAAAAGAAATCTGGATAAATCAAGAAAAATCTATGCAAACAAGCTTTTACAATAATCAATTTTTGTGCTTTAGTAACGAAAAAGAAAACGTAAAATGTATAAATTTGATGGAATATATAAAAGAAAATAATATTAAAAATATAGATTTAGTAAAAATAGATATAGAATGATATGAATTTGAGTTACTTTCAAACATAAATGAAAAAATTTTCACTATTACAAAAACTTTGATATTTGAGTATCATATTCTATTCCCTGACTTCAATTTAAAATTTGAATTACTACAAAACAAACTTAAAAAATATTATAAAAAAATTAAAATTCAAGAATCAAAATACAACAAAAATATTGGTTTAATTGTTTGTGAAAATTAAAAAATATATATTGACTTTATATTATTATTAATTATAGTTTATATAAATATATTATATTTAATATTAAATGACCAATATAAATAACTTAGAACAAACAAAAGCTAATAATACAACTCCCACAAATCAAGAAGTTTCATATTTTGTAAATAAATATTGTATAAGTATACAATCATTATTATGACATTTTGAACCTCTAAAAGATTGATGAGAATTCTTTTTTATTGAAACATGAAACTTAGCTACAAAAAGTATAATAAATTCATTAGAAATAGAATCATCAAATCAAGAAAATAATATTATCACAGTAATTAAAAATTTTCCAGATAGTATATTAAATAATGATAATCCAGATTCAGTTTATGAAACTTATAAATATATTTTAAATAGATTATGTAAACAATGTGAAAAAGAATGAAAAACTCTAATCCTATGATTTTCTTCAATGTGATGATATGAGATATTAAAAAGAATGTCTCATATAATACAATATTTCAAATCTAAGTACAAAAATTTAGTTTTTGTAGTTTGATGAGCTGATTTTAATGCTCTACCAGAAAAAGAATTCTTAGATAAAGTTTTTGCTTATTGAATTGACATTGTAAACATATGATGAGCTGAAGAATTCACAAAACTATTTTGAAATTTAAACTGAGATGATAAATTTTATCGTGATAAAAATTGAGATATAAGACTTGAAACAAGCAAACATATCCATGAAAATTTAATTTTCTCATACCAAAAAAATCAAATACCTAACGTAAATCCGTGAAAAAAAATTAAAACTACATTTCATTATAATTCCTTTAAAGAAGAAGTATATTTTGCAATAAACAATAACCCTTGTTTAAATGATTGTAGTTATTGTGCTAATTTTATACATGAAAGTACTCCTTTAAAAGATAGTGATATAGTCACAGCAATAGATGATTTCAAGAATTATATATCATGAATTGAAAGTAATGAGTTAAGAATAAAAATAGATAATCCAAACCCTTTACAGTATATTGATAAGTTTGAGAAGTTTTTATTGAGTATAGATTTATCAAAAGTAAAAGAAGTAGGATTCTTTTGAGATTTTATGTGAATGTGAAATGATAAAATATATGAAAAAGTTGTTTCAATGATTGATAAATTATTAGAAAAATGGCCAAAACTTTATCTTACATGCCAATTCTGAATTGATGCACTGCATTATAAATGAGATTGAGAATTTATTTGAAGAACAGTTTGAATGAAAATTGCTGAAGAAAAAAAGTATGAAGCAGGATTTAAAAATTTTGAAAAATACTTTAATAAATATAAAGATAATCCTAGAGTTTTTATTCCTTTTAATGTAATTTTTCACCCTAATATGTGATTGAATGAGTATAAAGAAAGAGCTGATTTTATAAATAGATATAAGTCAAAATCAAGGAATCTATGACTATTTACTCTTTCACCACACCCAAATACAAAAATAGAAAAACAACATAAATGATTTTATATCCCTGAATATAAAATTAATGATGTTATTGACTTAATTGAAAATCCATCTTTTCAAAATGTAAGTCATTGGTGACATTTTTACTTAAATTCAAAATTACTTGATTTATTTGTATTTTTCGAAATCACATGATTATTATATATGTTTGATGATATAATAGAAGAAGAAAAAAACAAAGAAAAATCTAAATTAGATTTTATAGAAATATGTGCCTGGTTATGAATAAAACTGGAAAAAGAATGGGATAATTGTAATGATATAAGAAATAAAATATTTAGATATAAAGAAACTAAATTAAGAAGAAAATCAACTAAAAAGAGAGTAAAAAATGTAATAGCTTTAATTGAATTTATGATTTATAGAGAAAACTATATTTGTTCAGTAAATCCTATTTATAATACTCTAGAAGTAAAAGAATTTATAAAAGATCTTATAAAATTAAAATATGCTTATATAGTATTAGAAAATTCTTTTATTAACCCTAAAATTTTCTTAAACCCTCTCATATAAACAACCCTCAATTTTTCTTTATAATATCTAAGAAAACCTCATATAGACTTTTGTCTATTGTCTTTGAGATTTCTTTAAGTCTGTTAAATGACATAATAAATTTAAAACGAGCTAATTCTTCAAAAGTTTCGTATTTCAAGTATTTTGAATATTTTTTTATAGTTTTTGTAAGCAATGTTACATCAATTCATTCATAACTATCACTAACTAGAGCACTCTGAAGAAGAGCTAATTCTAAATTTGCAATTTTTATTTCTATATCTTCTACTTGTTTTGTATCAACAAACTTGTAAAACCTACTAAATAAATTAAGTTTTTTTCAGTTCTCAGTAGTATAAACAGTTTTAAATATAATCTCATAATCACCTATTTTTACTTTTTTATCTAAAGTCCTATTTATAACATAAACCTTATTTGCAACAGAATAATCTTTTAAATGAATTTCAAGTGCCTTATTTCATGATATAAAGTAATCACTTCATACATAAAAAGTAATATATTTTTTAAGAAGTTTTAAATAATATTTTTCTAGTAAATCAACCTCATTTAATTTTAAGTCCTCATTATCCGGAATTATATAAACTCATGATTTCAAAGAAATTATAACTCAAGATGCTTTTAATTTATAAATAGTTTTATCTAAATAATTCTGATAATCTGATTTTTTCTCAGGATCTATTATTTCAAATATATCTTCTTTAAAAATAATTTTTCATCATTTTTTTGACAATTTATTAACAATTTTGTTAAAATCTATCATATATAAGTTTTGTTTTAAAATAAGTAATTAATAACTATAATAAATATATATTTTTTTCTATAAAAATCAAATCTTTTTTACTATAAAAATAATATACTTTTTTCTTTTTATTTTTATATAATAGCATACTAATCAACATACTTTACAATAGTTTAAAATAACTTTAAATCAAACTTAAGTAAAATACAAAAAACTTGAAATCTGTATAGAATCACTATACTTACAAATGTTAAATATTTTATTAATTAACTTTTTTAAAGCTATGTGATTATTTAAAGATAGTTGTGAAACAGAGAAAAAGACAAATACTGTTTTATATATAATAATAATTGTACTTCTAGCAATAATTGCTATTTGAGCATTTTTTGTTGGAAAAAATATGTGAAATAACTGAGGTGATGTAAAAAAAGATTCTACAAATACATCTACATCTAAATCTATAACAATTACTGTTATAGATGATAAAAGATGTACTAATTGTATGACAGATCAAATTGTTTCTCAACTTAAACAAGTTCCATTTCTTGCTTGAGCTGAATTTGTTCAAAAAGACTTTTCTGATAAATGAGTTGATACTTATTTAAAAGATAATTCTATTTCTAAGCTTCCTGCAATTATTCTTTCTTCAAACGATATAAATGATAATTGACAAATGAAACCTTATTTAAAAGAATTAAAAGATAAACAATATAGTTTAGAAATTTGAGCTAGTTTTGATCCTTATGCAAAAAGATCAGCTAAATGATTTTTATTACTTGATAAAGATACTTTAAATAAAATCAAAGCTAATACTTACCTACAATGAAATAAAGATGCAAAAGTATCATGGATTGAATATTCTGATTTAGAATGTCCATTCTGTGCTAAATTACACAAATCTGATGTACCTAGCAAAATTAAAGAAACTTATTGAGACAAAGTTAATAAATATTTTAATAACTTCCCTCTTGAGTTCCATAAAAATGCACTTCCTGCAGCAGAAATAATTGAATGTTTATGAGAACAAAAATGAGCTGATGCATTTTATAGCTTAATTAAAAATAGTTATGATTCTGCAAAACAATTAAGTGATGGAAATATTGATACTTCAACAAGTAGTTCAAAAGATTTCTTGATTTCTGAAGCTGTAAAATTAGGGGCTGATAAAACTAAATTAGAAAATTGTGTAAATGAAGAAAAATACAGTAAAAAAATATCTGAAGAACAATCTGTTTGAGCTTCAACTTTTGGTATATCTTGAACTCCAGGTAACATCTTAGTTAACAATGATACTTGAGAATATGAAGTTATAAGTTGAGCTTACCCATTTGAAAGTTTTAAACAAACTATAGATGCATTACTAAAATAATAGCTATCAAAAACAACGTTAATTTAATAAAAAAGATGATTTCTGTTTAATAGAAATCATCTTTTTTATTAAATTATTTTTATTATAAAATTGATTTTCTAAGCTCATCCTTAGAAAATCATCAATTTTCTATCTTTTCTATAATTCTTGGAAGAATAAATTTTGACCAAGTACGAATAATATTTAAAGTAGTGTAACTAAATACCTCTTCTAATTCCTTACAATTTAATAAGTTACCATTTAAATTAATTTTCTGAACATCAATAACCAACATTAAAAATGTTCATTCTAATCATATTAATTGATTTCAGTAACTTAAAACTAATGAAATTAATCTATAATATTTTGTATGAAGTTGATTAATTTTTTCAATATAATTAATCAATTTATCTTTAAATTCTTCTATAAATAATTCATCTCATAAATTAATCTTCTCTATGTATAAATTTTCAAATAAAATTATCAAATCATCCAATTCTTGTTGAAATTCTTCTACTTTTTTTACAACTCTTTCCTCTAAAGTAATAAGCTTTACAAAATTTACTGTTTCTAACCACTCTCAAAGTCATATTATATGTTCTACTTTCATATTTATAATTCTGCATTGTTCCCAAATAGTGTCCTGCAGTAAAAAATTAATCCATCTTTTATTCCAAGTTAAAAGAGCTCAAAAAATATCCTCTTTTCAATCAAGTAATTTTTTTAAAGAATTTCCTTCAAGTTTTTTTTCAAATTCGTTCCTTGAATAATTTTTAGCATTCATTACTTTAAAAATTAGTAATAAGTCCAATTTCATTTTTCAACTCTAGAAACAGTATCAACAATCACACGAGACACATCTTTAATTCTATGAGATAATTCTTTTATTACTTCATTACTAGGTAAAGTATTTCTTATATCCATTAATTCTATCATAAATGGACAATAGAAGCAGCAAAATTAAATAATGTTTTTACTTTAGTTTTTGTATCATCAGATGATAATCTAACCTTTTCACATAACTCGAAACATTGCACTTCAATTTTTAAAGTTTTATCTTTTAAATATTCTATCTCCATAAAATTTGAATACATTTTAAATATGTGTTTATATTAAAATATATTAATTATTTGTCAAACATATTTTTCAAATCTATTATATATTTTTTAGATTTTTTATATAATTCTCTAAATTTTAATTCCTAAATCAAAATTTATGACAAAAATCCTTATTTCTTGATCTATGGCATATGACTATATAATGGACTTTGGTGATAGCTTTAAAAACCACATAATGCCTGACAAAATACATATGCTTAGTGTAAGTTTTTTTACACCTAAATTATCAAAAGAAAAATGATGAACAGGCCATAATATAGCATATAATATGTGACTTCTATGAGAAAAAGCAATATTACTATGAGCTGTTTGAAATGATTTTACAGAGAAAAGTGAAATAATTGATTATTCAAATTTACATAAAGTATGTGATAACCTAACAGCATCATGTTACATAATAAATGATAAAGAAAATAATCAAATCTCAGCTTTCTATCCTTGAGCTATGAGTGAAGCTAGTAGTCAAGATATTCCTAAAGAAAATATATCTTATGCTATCATATCTCCAAATGATAAAGAAACAATGAAAAAACATCTTAAACAATCTTTTTTAGATTGAATAAAAACATTTTTTGATCCAGGACAACAAATAACAAACATATCAAAAGAAGAATTAATTGAATGTTTAAATTACACAAATTATTTAATATTAAATGACTATGAATACTCTTTATTTCAAGAGAAAACATGAATTAGTGAAAATGATTTAATAAATAAAATAGAAAAAATTATAGTTACTCTATGAAAACAATGAGTAAAAATAATTGATAAAAATTGAATTTCTCAAATTGATGCTGTGAAAGAAGTTGAAGTAATTGATCCTACATGAGCTTGAGATTCATTTAGAGCTTGACTTATAGTTTGATTAAATAGATGAAAATCATGGGAACAATCATGTAAAATATGAGCATTAACTGCTAGTTTTTGTATAAAACAATATTGAACTCAAAAACATTTTTTTACAAATGAAGAATTTGAAACTAGTTTTGAAAAAAATTTTTGAACTAAAATTAATCTGTAAAAATAGAAAAAGAAGTCAAAAAATAAAAGTTACTAAGTAGTAACTTTTATTTTTTGACTTCTTTTCTTGTTTTGTTCAATAATTTTTAATAAAACATCAACTTTTTTTCTATCTTTTTTATACAATACCATCAATACATCTTCAATGTTTGTTGTATGGAGTCATAATTTTCTACATATTAATAAAAGAAAATTAGTTCTTTGTGATTGAAATACACTTGAAAAATTAGAAGCAGTTGTTGATATAATTGTATTTGGTTTAAAATTAAATTCTTTAGCACTCCTTAAAAATGATTCTCAAAAACTTAATCATTCATTTAATAATTCTTCGAATTTTTCTCTCCATCAACATTCCTCCCAAGCTGAAAGAATTACTATATTTGTTAATTGTGAATTTCTAGTTTTTGTATTATGTACTGCAAGATCCATTCTATTTTTATCTACTTGCAATAATACTTGATTAACTTTATTACTAGTATCTTCTCACAATGCAATTAATAACTCTTTAATAGTTCAATCATTTTTTGAAAGCAATGTTCTAGAAACTATTTTTTGAAATCATCTTACCCCAGAAGACTCTCATACATAGTATTTCTCTGCAAGTCATATTAATATATTGTTCACATTTCATTTAACTAAGCTCTTTGCGCTTCTTAAAAATGCTCTTCAAAAATTTTCTCAAGACTCAATCTGTTTGTAAAACTCTTCTTTCCATCATAACTCTTTCCAAGCACTAATTATATCATTGGAAGCACGTACCTTATCTTTTATAAGCATATTTTTAAATAAATAGAATTAAATTCAATTAGTTAATCATTTTCAACTAAGATACCTTCATTTTGCAGTATCTCTTCAATATTCTCAAGAATTAGGTAAAATACTTATATTATTTCATTTTATATTTCTAGACCTAACTTTTGTATACATTTTTTTATAATATTCAGCACATTCTAAAAATGTTAATAAATCTTCAATGGATAAATTATCTCATTTTGATTTAATTTTAAAAGGTCTAATAAATTTCAAAAAATTTAATTTATTTTTTTGTAATCATTTTACAGCTTCAGCTAATCTTGGATACTTTTTAGATTTTTCAAATACAGTTAAAAAAACACTAAATAAAGACACATATCTTCATGATAATGAATTCATTTCATTCTCAAATAAACCTTTTAATTCATCATCCCACATAAATTTTAATCACTCTGGGGAATATAATAATTCTGGACCTGGATTTGAATTGATTTTTCAAGAAAAACTAACAACTAAATCATTAATTTTTTCAGAACTTATTTTTAATACCTTTGCTATTTCAAATGCAAATTGAGATCATCTTTGTCAATTTAAAACACCTAATTTTAGATCTATATCTGAAGATCAATTCAAATTTAATATTCAAGAAACTTTTTCTTTATATTTAGCTTTTTCCTTAACAAAAACATATAAAGAATTCATAAATGCGCTAAATTCATCTCACTTAATTTTTAAAAATTTCAAATACATTTCCTCCCATCAATCTACCCATAATTCTTTTAATAAATCAATTAAATCATATTTATTAATTCATTTTAATAATATTGCTTCATTATAAATATTTGATTCTAATTTACTCATTTTTTTGTACTAATTAAATTTTAATCATTAATGTATATGTATTATTTATTTTATGTCAAGTATATTTTTAAAAATAATTCATATTTTTTTAATTTTTTTATATAATTCTTCATATGAATTTTTAATTCGTAATTTTTAATTTGTAATTATTTAAAATGGACTATAAAGAATGACAATACAAAGTTGCTGATATGAGTCTAGCTGATTTTGGTAGAAAAGAGCTTGACATAGCTGAAAAAGAGATGCCAGGGCTTATGGCGCTTAGAAAAAAATACGCATGACTTAAACCTCTTGCTTGAGCAAGAATTACTGGTTCTCTACATATGACTATTCAAACTGCTGTTTTAATTGAAACTCTAGTTGATTTATGAGCTGATGTAAGATGGGCAAGTTGTAATATATTTTCAACTCAAGATCATGCTGCTGCTGCAATTGCTGCAACTTGAGTTCCTGTTTTTGCATGGAAATGAGAAACTTTGGAAGAATACTGGTGGTGTACACTTGAAGCTCTAAGCTTTCCTGGATGATTAGGTCCAAACCTAATAGTTGATGATGGATGAGATGCAACACTTTTTGTACATAAATGATTCCAAGCTGAAAATAATGCTTCAGTTTTAGACAAAACTCCTGGAAATCATGAAGAAGAAATTATTTTAAACTTATTAAAAAAAGTTTTAAAAGACAATCCAAACAGATGGCATAATGTTATGAAAGATTTAAAATGAATATCTGAAGAAACTACAACTTGAGTTCATAGACTATATGAGATGATGAAAGCTTGAGAACTTTTAGTTCCTGCAATAAATGTAAACGACTCAGTTACTAAATCAAAATTTGATAATCTATATGGTTGTAGAGAATCACTTGCTGACGGTATAAAAAGAGCAACTGATGTAATGATTGCTTGAAAAGTAGTTGTTGTTTGTGGATACTGAGATGTAGGTAAATGATGTGCTATGTCTATGAGATGATATGGAGCTCGTGTAATTATAACTGAAGTAGATCCAATTTGTGCACTTCAAGCAGCTATGGAATGATATAAAGTTACAACTATGGAAGAAGCCTTAAAAGAATGAAATATATTTGTAACTACAACTTGAAACTTAGATATAATTACTATAGAAGATATGGCAAATATGAAAGATGAAGCAATTGTTTGTAACATCTGACATTTTGATAATGAAATCCAAGTAGATAAATTAAATAAATTTCCTTGAATTAAAAAAATAAATATAAAACCTCAAGTTGATAAATATGTATTCCCTGATGGACATTGTATTTATCTACTTGCTGAATGAAGACTTGTAAACTTAGGTTGTGCAACAGGACACCCAAGTTTTGTTATGAGTAATAGTTTTACAAACCAAACTTTAGCTCAAATTGATTTATGGCAAAAAGATTATGAAGTTTGAGTTTACAGACTTCCAAAATACTTAGATGAAGAAGTTGCTAGACTTCACTTAGAACAAATTTGAGTTAAGCTTACAAAACTTACTCAAAAACAAGCAGATTATCTTGGAATTTCAGTTGATTGACCTTACAAACCGGAACATTATAGATACTAAAATTCACAATTTAAATAAAAAAATCTCAGGATGTATAGAAACAAATCCTGAGATTTTTTTATAATTTTTTTATAGTTAATGTAGACCGGTTTCAAGGAACAGCCCATCAAAACCTATTTCATGCGTTCATAATATCTACTTGCACCTGACTTCATGCATTTATATATCAAATATAATGTAAATGATGATTAAAATAAATTTGAGAAGTTCATCACATTCATAAACTAAATGCTACACTTGTTGAATTTACTAAGATATGCGCATCTTGTCTTTGTCAGTCTGCTAATCATGATCATAAAACATCAGAATATAACTCATAATATCAACTTTGATTTACAGTTATATAATTTTGTGAAGCAGTCCAAGAAAAGATAGAACTATTAGTATTTTGTACTTGAGCATCCCATATAAATTTTCATGTTCAAGTTCTTTCCGAAGTTTGTGACCATATTCAATATGCTGATGTTGATAATACTGATACACTTCATGATAAACTATTAAAATTCTGAAGTAATTTATTCCATGAATCAGCTGTAAGTGTAGAAGATGTTGTTACTTCTAAACTTGCTGGGTCAGTCCAAGTATTAGTTAAAGCAGCATATCATATATATAAAAATACTACTGTAAGAAAAAAAGTAACTCAAGCAAGTATAGATTTTTTTATTGTGTTTATCATAGTTTATGTATTATATATTATTTTAATTTCAAATTACTGTAACTTCTATATATACCTGTTAAGTATTATATGAAGTTCTAAATTTACCCAAAATTACAAGTTCAATCAAATTTAACAGTTCAGTCAAATTTTATTATACATCATGTTCAAGATCAAGTATCTACAACACATTGTAATAAATTATTATCCCAAATATATCAAGTATCACATCACAAATGTCATGGAATATCTGCTATTCAGTATAATCATCATATATTATTATCCATAAGACTTGTTAATAAACTTTGTTTCGTCTCTGGAGTTGTAGAATCTAAGATTTGTTTTATATTAGCTTCATTTTTAATAATAGTTCAAGTATATGCAGCCTGTAAATTATTTATAAATTGTAATTGTAATGTTCCACTATTTGACAAATCAATAATACTTCAAGTATATATTGTTATATCTCATGATGATGGTATAAAATCAAATCATCATGTCATACTATATCATAGGTTATTGTATGAATCTGGTAGATTTGTATAGTTGTTGTATACTAGTTGTTTCTTTGTTATTATACTTAGTAAATCATTATCTGTTATATCACTATTTATTATACTTGGTACTGCAAATATGTAATCTCTTACTCATGTACTTACTTTTAATATCTTTTCATTGTATGTTCATACTACCATAGCTGTTGCTTTCTTTAGTGGTGTAGCTGCATTGGCTTGGTTTATTAGTTTGTTATATCATAGTATACTTCATCATTCTAGTATTGCTCAGATTTGGTATTCTGTCTTTAGGTTTGTTATACTATATGTATATTCATTTTGTGTTAGTGGGTCTGTTGGTTTCTTATTTAGTTTCTGTAGGTTCTTTATTACATTGTCTCACACTGTTCATTGGATCCATGCTGTAGATCAACTATATGTTATATTTACTCAATTATCTGGTGTTGGATAAAATCATTTCTCTGTTATAAACAATTCTAAACTCTTTCTTATACTATTTATATCTGCTAATCTTTGTCCGTCTCTTGCATTTTTTGTGTATGATTGAAAAGATATGAAGGCTATACTTCACAGTATTGCTAGTATTGTTATTACTACTATTAATTCTACTAGGGTGAAGGCTTTTTTCTTCTTCTTTTTTATTTTTATTTCTTGATGTTTATGATTCATTTTATTATTATTTCACATATTTAATTTTAATTATAAAAAACACTAGGATTATAAATAATTCTAGTGTTTTTACAAATATTTTACATTGACAGATTATACTAACTATTAATAATGTTTTGTTCTAACCTTCTAACATTGTCTATGGTTGTTGTATCATAAGGTCTAATATTTAGTATTTCTTCATATACTTTTATAGCATCCTTTAATTTTCATAAATTTTCTAAAGATGTTGCTTTCATTTTCATCATATCTACATTTTTTGGTTTTTCTTTCAAAACAAGTGTTATATATTTCAATGCTTTTTCAAAATGTTGAATTTCATAAGTTAAATTAGCAAGCATAAGTATTATATCATTATCTGATTGTTTTCTTTCATGAACCTTTTCATAAATAGTAACTGATTCTTCCAGATTTCATTGCATAGCAACAATATATCCTAGTTTTGTTAAAATTACAGTATTATCTTTATGAACTAAACACATATCTTTATATATAAACTCTGCATTTTTATAGTTTTTTTCTTGTTCATATATGTAAGCTAACTCTAAATTTAATTCTTTATTATATTTATCTATAGTAAGTCATTCAATAATAAGTGTTCTAGCTACATCATAATATCACTTTTCTATATTAACTTTAACTCTTTTTAAAATTTCTGAAATCTTTATTTTTTCATCTTCTGTTAAATTTTTTAAAGTTGGATCATAAGTCTTTTTAATACTAACTTTTGATGACTCTTTATTCATACTCACAGTTTGTAAAATATCCCCTTCTCTTTTTTTTACAGAAGATACTATACTTTTTATCTTGTAAAAAACACGATAAAAATAATTTACAGAGTAGTAAATACTATATGAAAGTGAAGACAAAAGTACAAATAATTCAATTCTAAGTATAACTAAATTTTCCATAAAAATAATCAAAGTAATTTCTAAATTTTAATCATTTTATTCAAATTAATCTTCTTTTCAATAAATAAAAAACAATAAATCTTGACAAATGGATTAATAATTTTATATTTATCATAATATCTAATATTTTTAATATTATGAATAATATAAATACTTCAAGTGAAATATGATTTAGTTACTTTTTCCCATGAAATGAGAAAGAGTTAAAAATAAACTTAAAATTACTAAGTTCAATGGAAATATTTGTAGACTTAATATCTAAGATTTTAGAAGTTCAAAATCTAGAAATAAGAAAAAGATTTCAAATTGAAACTTTAAAAATGATTTTTTGATTTAAATGAAATATATGAAGAGTATTAAAAACAAAATGAAAAATAGTTTTATGATATAAAGATAAAAATCAAACAAAAAAATTAGATTTTGACTTTTGAGATGAGGAAGAAATAATTTTACCTATATATGATAATTGAAAAATTGAACAATTAAGCACTAGCTCATGAAACCTTATTGTTGCTATAATGCTTGATATAATGACTCTATTATACAAAAGACAAGAATTATCTGAATCCCTTCAAAAAAGTGACAAAATAAGAAAAAATCATATAGATAAAAGTATTGAACAAAAAAGAGAAAAATTAACCAATGAAATACTACATAGACATAATATACTTAAATCTTTAATCTCATTATGAATTTGAAACCAAGATATGACAGTTACATCATGAGAAAATAATTGAAGAAAAAGTAATTTAGAATTAACTTTACTAAGAATTTAACTCACCTCATATTTCCCTCATTCTCATTTTTTTATAATTCATCTTATTTCAAGCATAGATAAATTAACTGATAAATCAGTTAATCACAAATTTAATTTTTTCATCAAATCATCAACTGAAAAACTTTCTAAAAGTAAAGTTTCATAAATAATTGATTCCAATTCATTTACAAAACTTATTTTTTCAGTTTTTTGTGATGTATTTAAAGTATTAATATTATATTCCTCAAGTATATCTTCACTACAAGTTACCATCTTTGCATTACCATTTTTTAACAGATTATTACATCATAAAGAATTAGTTCTAAATATATCTCAAGGAATTGAAAATATATCTTTTCATTGTTCTAAAGCTAAATTTACAGTTATCAATGTTCAAGATTTTTCTTGTGCTTCTATAACTAAAACTCAAACAGATAATCATGATATAATTTCATTTCTTATAGGAAAATTATAAACATTTCCAGGTTCTCAAAGTGGAAAAATAGAAATAATTCATCATCATTTTTTTATTATTTCGTCATAGAGTTTTTTATTAAAAGTCGGATAATCTATATCTATTCCAGTTCAAATAATCGCCAAAGTTTTTCACTCATTTTTTATAGTTTCAATATGAGCCTCACTATCACATCACATAGCTCATCAACTAACAATTGTAAAATATTTTGATAATGTAGGGATAATTTTTCAGATAGCATTTTCTCAATAACTTGTCATTTTTCTAGATCCAATAACTGCTATTTTTGGAGAATTATCAATTTGTCACCTAACATACAAAAAATATGGAGGATTAGCAATTTCCTTTAATAACTTTGGATATTTTTCATCTTTTATTGTAATAATTTCTACATTTTTTTCATGTATAATTTTATTTATTTTATTTAAATCAATTTGTAGTTTTCTTTCTAAAATTTTTTCAATTTCTTTTTCATTAAAAAATGATTTTAAGTTTGAAAAATTTATTTTCTCATAAAATTCTTTATAATTTTCAGATTTTTCAAAAATAACAGAAAGTTTTCTTTGAGAAATTCAAATAGAATGTAATGCAACTAAATATAACATAAAATATAGTTAAAATCTACCTATAAAATACTCCTAAACTTACAAGTCCCAAAATGATAATAGACAAAATGATATCTTTCTTTTGAGGTTTATCTTGAAAAAATATATATGAAAATAATAGCGAAAATGCTAAAAATATAAAAGAGATTAAAATATTCATAACCATTCCTAATTCTGAAATAAGTATAAGAGAAAAAAGGTATGCTAAAGCTCCCAGCATAGAAGATATAAAAGCATTTTTATAAAATCACTTTGATAAGGTTTTTATAGTTTTTAACTCCTTAAAATACAAAACAATTAAAAATGATATAAAAATAGATAAAGTAGAATCAATAATAAAATAATTTATTGAAGAAATAAGTAATAATATATATCAAATGATTATAGAATATATCGCAGTTAAAAATTGATTTAAAATGAATAATCTAATATTTTTTGACATTGATAAATTCTTAAAATCAATAGCAGATCATATTATTACTAAAGAAGTGAAAATTGTTATTAAAAATGATAGTATAGAAATATCATCTTTTAGAAATAAAAATGAAAAAATAATTGTTAAAACTTTATTTAAATTTGTGTATGGAGTTAAAACGGATATTTTCTCACTTTTATATACTAACTGATTTAAATAATTTCTTAAAAGCCCTAAAATAATAACTGCCAAAGCCAATATAAAAATTTTCTTGTCAAGCTCTACATAATTATTTCCAAAAAATAAAAAATAAATAGCTATTCAAAGATAAGTAAAACACCATAAAAAATAAATAAGTGTTGAAGATATATCTTTATCTCATGATATTGATTTTTTCCGAAATATTTGAGATAGACTTGATAAAAAAGCGTTTAATATTCAAAAAAACATTTTTTGTATTTAACTTGTAAATCTTCCAAATTTATATATATTTTTAATTAAAAGTAAATTCTAATTTTTAAATATGTGAGTAGAATCATGAATATTTGCAGAAAATAACAGTAAAAAGGATAAAACAGATAAAGAATTAATTGATGAACAGATAAATATCCTTGATTTTCAGAAAAGAAAAGAAAAATTAAGACATCAAATTGAAACAAATGAATCCTTAACAAAATTAAGAGAATTACTTGAGTCAGATTACTTATCTCCGGATAATTTAAAAGCACTTGAAAATATAGTAAATAACGAAGAAATAAATGAAAAATCTATAGCAAAAATTTTTGAAAAAATAGATGAGATAGCTAGTAATCCAAAAATAGATTTATACCTTCCAGTTAGCTTAAGAATTACAAAAGAAGAATACATACAAGCAATTAAAGATGATGATAAGAGACAAGCTTTACTAAAAAAAATAGATACTATATTATGAGCTTTAGCAAACCATATAAGTTCCTGAAATTGGGATAAACTAAATTTATTTTCTTGATTTTTATGACTTTTAGATAGAAATTTAGTAATAATCCAAGAAAATACTATAGATATAAAAAACAGCTTATTAAACTGATGAATTTAACTTCTAATATTAACATTTAACATTTCTAAATGGACGAAAAAGAAATATTTATAAGACCAGACTTTTGGCAAGAAATACAAAGTAGTGAAAAAAAATACGCACATATAATAATGATAGCAACAAAGCCTGATATAATAAAACAGGCTCCTTTATATCTTGAGCTAAAAAATAGATGAGAGTTAGTAATTCTTATTCACACATGACAACACTATGATTACAACTTAAGCTCTTGAGTTCTTTGAGAATTTTGAATGATAGTTGATTTAAATTTAAATATATTCTGACCAATTCATAAAAAATATAGTTTAATTATTGAGAGACTTTGAAACTTTTTAGTTGAACTTGCTAGTTATAAAAAAATTCCAGTACCATATGTTCATTGAGATACACTTACAGCTACAACTGCAGACAAAGCTGCTTTTTTAAATAAATTTGCAGTAGTTCATGTAGAAGCTTGAATCAGAACTTATACTCCAAATAGACATTTTTTTAAATCACTTTTTATAAACTATGAAAAATGAAGTTTTGATTTTGAGAAATATAGAGAAGAATTAATGGATTTTTCTATTTATGAACTTTGAAGTATAGAACCATACCCAGAACAATTTGATACAAGATGAATAGAAAGTTCAACTTGATACTTTGCTGCTCCTGTTGAATTATACAAACATACATTGATTTCAGAATGATTTCCAAGAGAAAATATAGAAGTAGTTTGAAATACAATTGCTGATGCAATAAAAATATCTCAAAGTAAAACATGAGATTCAAAAGCTTTTGATATCTACCCAAATATGAAGTGAAAACCTTTTATATTTATAACTATTCATAGAAGAGAAAATTGTGAAGTAAAAGAAAGATTTTTAAGTATTTTTAATGCTATAAAAAAACTAGTTCAAGAGTGAGTTTATGTATGTTTTCTTGGTCTTTATGCTTCGGAATTTGCAATAGATAACTACTGACTTAGAGATGAAATTGAAGAATTGAAAAAAAATTATAAAAACAATTTTGCATACTGACCAGCTTTAGCACACCATCATGAAGTAATTGATATGATTTCAAAAGCATGAGCAGTTGTTACTGATAGTTGATCTATGCAAGAAGAAGCAAATATAGTATGAGTTCCTTGCGTAACTATTAGATTTTGATCTGATAGAACTGAAACTATACTTGCAGGAACAAATGTAATCGCACCACCAATAAACTCAAATTTGATAGCAGATATAATAAAATGAAGTATAAACAATGAAAAAATGAGAGGAAAAAACATATATTGAGAAAATGTTTCTAAAAAAATAGTTAATTGAGTTCTAGAAAAATTAAAAAGAAACTGAAAACTATTTAGGTTCGACCATGAAAGACTAGAACTTGAGGAATTTTTTAATTGGAAAATCTAACAAATAATAAAAATGAAATTAATTTATATATTTTCTGCGGTAATTCTAGCAACTTGATTATGAATTTGATTAGAAAATAATCTTACAAATACTCCTTCTTTGGAAAATACTTGAAGTACTCAAACAGAAAGCTCTTGAATGATTATTTCAACAATAGTTACCAATACAGGTGAAACTATAGTATCAACATGACAAATATTACAAACAGAACAATCTTCCTCTTGAGTAACAGAAGAAAAAGTAGAACATATAAAAAGACCTAAAAAAGTAAATTCTCTTTATTTTACATGATATGCTGCTGCAACTAAATCTAAAATAACTAACTTATATAACATAGCAAAAAACTCAAGCGTAAACTCCGTAACAATAGATATAAAAGAGGTTTCAGGTTATACTAGTTTTGACTTCCCTGACTATACTTTCTGAAAAATAAAACCAGAATCATATGATGCAATTTCTGATATCAAAAAAACAATCAAAGAATTACATGAAAAATGAATTTATGTTATATGAAGAATTGTTGTTTTTAAAGATAAATATTTAGCTTGAAAAAGACCAGACTTAGCAATAAAATGGAGTTATGATACGAAAAGTGCTTGGACTGATTATAATTGAAATAAATACCTAGATCCACATTCAAAAGAAGTTTGGGATTACATAGTAGATTTATCACTCGCATCATATGAATTATGATTTGATGAAATTAATTACGATTATGTAAGATTTCCTACAGATTGATATATAAGCAAAACTTACTACCCTTTTTCTTCATCAATTCTTTCAAAAAATTCTAAATGGTGAAAAACTATGGTTATTGATGAATTCTGAAATTATATAACAACAAAAATAAAAGAAAAAAATAGTGATATAACACTTTCAGCAGATATATTTTGATTAGTTACAAACAAAGATCTATTTGAAATCTGACAAAATCTTGAATCATTTGTTTTAAATTTTGATTATGTTTGACCTATGGTTTATCCTTCTCATTATTCTGTATGATATTTATGATATCAAGTTCCAGATAACATACCCTATAAAGTCATAAAAGATGCCATGAATAATACAAATAATAGAATTGATAAATTGAATTCAGATATAATACAAGCAAATATGTCTTGAACAACTCTATTAATACAAAATTGATATACTCCAAAAGCTGACATAACAAATATATGAGAAATTCCAAAAACAAAGATTATGCCATGGCTTCAATGATTTACTTGTACTCGGTGTAAATGAGCAACAGCATATAATAGCACTAAATTTAATGAAGAAGTTAGTGCAGTAAATGACTCTTGATTAGAATCATGGTGGGTTTGGAATTCTGCATCTAATTACTATCCTGAACGGTATTAAAAAACATTCATTAAACATAACTTGACTTTAATATAAAAAAGTGTATAAATAGTGTTAATACATTTTTTTATTTTTATATTTTATGTCTGAATCAACACTTCAAACAACAAATAAACAAGAAATAAATTTATTTAAACATATTCCAAATGCCTTAACTTTAACAAGAATTGGAATTAGTGGATATGTTTCATACTTATTAGCAACTGACTGACCTAGTATAGAAGCATGAGCATATTATGCCTGATGAGCTATTACAGATTTCTTAGATTGATATATTGCAAGAAATTTTAATGCACAAAGTGATTTATGAAAAAGATTAGATCCTATGGCTGATTCCATATCTTTTCACTTACCTTTATGGTGATTAGCTATTAGCTCAAATGAAGTAATAAATTCAATTATTTATTTATGAACTTCAGGATTATTAATGTTTAGAGATTGAAAACTATTTAAAGAAGCACTTGAGTTAGAAAAAATATGAAAAGTTTTTCAAGTTTCAAAATTATGAAAAATAAAAACAGCTATACAAATGAGTGCTTTAAGTATACTTATTGCAACTCCTGAAAACTATAGACATGTAAAAGATTTACAAGATTTACTTAACCCACTTATAGACATTAGCTCAGAAACATATAAATCTATTAGAGAATTATGAATCTACTTATTATGAGCATGAGCATTCCTTTCAATAGCTAGTTTAGCTGACTATATTAGAAAACTAAATAAATAAAAAACTATGAATAATAAATTGATAGATTCAACAAATGTATTAAAAACATGATTTGTAACATGATTATACTCAAAAATGATTGTTTCAATAAATTATCCTATCCTTGCTTTTAGAGATTTTTTTAAGATTATTGATAATCTTAGAGAATTATGAGTTGAAGATACAAGAATATATGATTTAGAATGAAATGAGTTAAACTATATAACAGCTTTAGGAAATGCAAACTTTGTAGTTAGTAAAGAAGCTTATGAAAAATTAAGAGAAGTTCCAAATACATTTGCATTAAAATGTTATATTTCATTTAATCATCATTTTTCAGAATTAAGTGAAATTGATGAACTTCAGGGATTTTTAAAAGTTGTAAATGTACCTGAAATATTATATGACATAAATTGAACTGAGTTAACTCCTGAATTATTAACTTGAGAAAATACATTTTTAGTATATTCTGAAACTGCAAAAATATTGATACATGCTATGAAGGCATACTTTTGAAAAAAATGCAGAGAAATAATTGATCAATCATGATGAATAAGTTTAATAATTCAACAAGATAAAAAATAATTTATGGAAATATTATCCCCTGAAATATCTGATTTTAAACAAATCATTTATGCAAAACATAGAATCACATTTATTGATTCCAAGTATATTGTTAATTATGATATAACCTTTAAAAATCCATTAAATGAAGACTGATTTTTAGATATTTTTGCATATATCAAAAGTCTATGAGTTACCCCTATGATTTTTCATTGATGATTAGAGGTAGATCATGATAACATATATAATTTTATTTGAGAAAAGAGTTTTTCTGTTAACGAAGATACTTTTTTTGCTTTAACTAAATATATGAAATTTGAAAAAATTAAAGAATTACTCTGTGAAAAAGCAAAAAATACAAGAAATAAAACAAAAGATAATGTCTGTTTTTTACTAAAATAATAAGAACCAAAAACCTCGTTTCAAATGAAACGAGGTTTTTGTATTTCTTAAATCAGTTTTGATAGTTCTTGAGATTCCTCTTCTGTTAAATATGCTATATATTTTAAAAAGTTTAGTTTCTCTTGTTCAGTCAAAACAATAGAATTTGCTATCTGGTCTAACAATGTATTATCTTTAATTTGCAACCTTCTATTTCTATTGTAATTTTTCATATATTGTATATCATATGCTAAATTATTTAAGAAATAATTAACTACACACATATATATTAAAACATATATTTTATTATTTGTCAAATATAGTATGATAATTTTATGAATTGACCCTGGTACTACTACAACCTGATTTGCCATAAGTGAAAAAAATGGAAATAAAATCAATTTGATTGACTATTGAATCTTAAAAACAATACCAAAAGTATGAATTGATTTAAAACTTCTAGAAATATGAAATGATATAAGAATGCTTATAGAAAAATATAAACCAGAATTAGTAAGTATAGAAAAATTATATTTTACAAATAATATAAAAACTTGAATAGATGTATCACATGCTAGATGAGTAATTATTTATGAATGTATGAAACATAACTTGAAAGTACTAGAATACACTCCCCTAGAGGTTAAAAAATGAATAACTTGAAACTGAAAAGCAAATAAAATACAACTTCAAAATGCCATAAAAATAATATTTAAATTAAAAGAAATTCCAAAACCAGATGATGCTGCTGATGCAATTTGACTTAGTTACATTGGAGCTTTAAGTAATAGATAAATAAAAAACTTAAATCAAATTGATTTAAGTTTTTTATTTATAATTATGGTAAAGCATTTCTTACTCACTCTTGAGTTTCATCTATTTTCTTTTGTAATTCATTTTTTTTCAATTCTTCATAAAAATGCATTATTGAAGCATGAAGATCTCTACACTCATTTGTTATAGAAATTAAGTTTCCTCACAAAACACGGAAATCATTTCATATTTTACTTTTAGTAAATGCTACTAATTCATTCAAACTACTAAAATTCCAAAATCAAGTCCACATTTTAGTCATTTTTTCATCATTATTTCAAGATATATCAAATATTAATTCAACTAAATAATGAGATCATAAAATAAGTGTTGAGTTCTTATTAATATGAATTAAATCACAGTCTTCATATTTTTCTATAAATTCTCATTTAGTAATTCAATCTTTTAAATCTTGTATTATATCTGGATAAGTAAATTTTTCTTCTAGAGTTTCAAAAGTTGTATTTCACTCACTTGATAATAAGTCTAAAGCCATATGAAATTAAAATTAATTTATAATTATTTATTAAGGTTGTGAAGTATAAATACTTTTTTAAGAAAAGCAAGTTTTTATTTTTCTAAATTACAGAATCAAGTAATTACCAAAAAAATTGCTTTTACCTATTTTTTCATATAATAAAAATGTTTATGGACCTAGCTTAATTAGAAGAGTGCTCAGATTCCGACCCTGAGAGACGTTGGTGCAATTCCAACGGTCCATGCCATAGAGATAAAGTTTCATAGACCTAAGTACCTGCAAATATTTTATAAAAATCCTCTAAAATAGACATTTAGAGGATTTTTTTTGTTTAAATTATATTATAATAAAATTTTACAATACTCTTTCAACTCTATGACATAAAACATTTTCATCCTCTAAATTAACCCAAAGTAGGTATGTATCATTATTTGCTAATATAGGAGTTCAATTATTGTCATATCAAATAACTTCTCATTTTCTTACAAAAGAAAAATCTGCTAAACCTTTTTCTAAACTAGAAATATCTCTCTTTAATACTTCTCCACTCCACGTATAAACTTCTTTATTTAACCTTGTTCATCTATTTAAATTTCTCATAATATCAAGAATAGATTCTGTAACTATATCAATATTTAAAGGATTATTATTATTTCATATCTCAATAGCAATTGCATTTCTATATCTTGATATTAAAGCTCATTCTAATCAATCAATTAAATAAACTCTATTAATTAAAGAAGTGCCATTTACTGTTGGTAAATTTAGTTTTTGATGTGAATCTATTATAAAATATCATGGAACTGTAAAAGATGTAGAATGTAAATCAATTATATGTGAAAACCTACTTAAAAAAGCATCTAACTCTCATGCTAATTTATTTTCTAAAAGTCAACTATTATGTCAAATAGATTCTGTAGTAAAAGATCTATTTAAATCAGTATCAATATATCTGACTCATTTTTCTTGAGCCATTTTGTTTGCAATAACATAGGTAACATTTTTTACCATTTTTTCTTTCAATCTATTAATAACTTTTAGTCATAAAGTTTCATCTCAATGAGTACATCATATAATAGCTAAATTATATGGATTGTCTCAATATTGTTCAAATGTAAAACTCATAAAATTAATTATAATTAAAAATCTTAGGTTTATTTGATAATTTGTTTTCTAAAAATAATCCATAAAAATGCCGATTATCAAAGCATTTGTTACATGCATTTTTTGATTCTTTAAAAAATTTATCAAGAAATATGCTATTAGCTCTCTCTATTATTAATTCTTCTTCATAAGGATCTTCTAAATTCATTTGTCATAATACTTTATGTCATCTACTACCACATCAATATAATAAAAATTTTCAGTGAGTCCATAAAGTATTTCCTAAATATTTTATATGCAAAGCCCATTTATGCATTTTACAACTTCATAATATTTCTCATCTATAATACTTAATTAATTCATAAAAGTATTCCTTATAATTACTTAATAGCTTGTATTTGTCTATACTGTCTTCTAAATCTATTAAGAATTTTTTAATAACATCCGCATCTAATCTGAATCCCTCCTTATTTAAATAATTTACTAATTCAAAAGGAATACACCATAATCTTTTTTCATCTATTTCTTTTTTATATTTACTTTCTAAAAATTTTATTAACTCTAAATAATTAGGAATACTCTTAGGATGTAATACAGTCAATAACTCAACGCAAAATCAATTACTAAGTAAAGTATCTATGTTTCATAAAATATTATCTAAATTCTGTTTATTTTTAAACCTAAAAATATTATCTTCTAAATTAATTCAATCTAAAGATATAGCAAAAAATATCTTATTAGGATTATATTTATTTAAATCTAATTGTTTATGTAATATGGTTCCATTAGTTGATACTCTAATAACTTTATTATCAAATTTAGTATATACTTCTTCTATAATTTCAGGAAATAAAGTAGGTTCTCATCATGTTAATGATATAACTTTTAATTCAGGAATTTTACTATCAATAAAATTCTTTAAATTATATATGTTTTTTTTGAAATTACTAACCTCTTTATCAGTAAACTTTCTATCAAACTTTTTAGTATACATACAATAATCACAATTTAAAGTACAATATACTTCTCAAAAAACAAAATTTAGTAAAAACATAATTATTATTGATTACAAATTATTTAATCCAACATTGTGAGTCTATTTTGTTAAAATTCTTATACAACCCATAATTTACTGCAGGACATCACCTACAAACATTTTTTAATTTACATTTTAAACATCACTTTATCAAATTTCATTTATGTATTTTATCTATATATAGACTATTTTCATAAATATCTATCAAACTATTTTCTGTTATATTTCAAATTTTTATAGGTAACTTCCTACAAAGTAGTACATCTCAATTTTCTATCACTGTTAGGTGTCTATATCACATTCAGCAACCATAAACTTTATCATCTAAGTCAATGTTTAATTTATTATTTTCATAATATAAAAGTTTCCATAAATGATCTTTCTTTCAAATTTGTAGTTTACATTTTTCTGATTTTAACTTTTCCTCTACTTTTAATATTTTTAATAATAAATCTTTAAATTCACTATTGGTAACCATTATATTTTTAGATGCTTTTCACATAGGAACAACTCTAACAAAGTCAAATCTAGATAACTTAGTATTTCTAGCTAGATATTCAATTAATGGAATAACCTCATTAATATTCCACTTTGAAACAGTCATATTTACCAATGATTGTATATTGTTATTTTCTAGCTTTTCTATAGCCTTAACAACTTCTTTAAAAGTTCATTTTCATCTAATTTCCTCATGTTTATTTTCAAGTCATTCAATACTTAATTGATAAAAATTAATTCATTTTTCTTTTAACCAAGCAATATTTTTATCTGTAAGTAAATGGTAATTTCAAAAAAGAGAAACCTTTAATCAATTTTTCAACGAATACTCTACTATATCTTTAAACTTTGGATATAACCAGGGATCTCATCAAGTAAAATAAACTTTTCATTCAATATTATATTTTCTCAAAAAAGATATATAATTATCAATTCAAGATGAAATACTATTAAAATCTAATGCTACAGGTTTTGAAAAATCTACATAACAATGTTTGCATCTTAACTGACATGCATTTGTAATATGCCATTGCAATGTAAAAAGTTTAAATGGTTTTTTTTCTTGCATTTGTTAAATATTTATGGCGAGTTAAAAAAAATGATTTATTATCTTTAAATAATTTTTCTAGTACTAAAATATATTTTTCTTTATTTAAATAAAAATCTTCAATTATAGGTGCTATTTCTAACATTTTTACTAATGTATCAATATCTTTATATTCCTCTAAAAATGTAAATTCTCATTCATATAAAATATCAAAATTACTATCTATTAGTTTTGTTCTAAATTCATTAATAGACTCATGTGGGGGTAAATTAAATAGTTTTTTAAGTTCAATAGCATCATATTCTCAGTTTGTAAAATTTATAAAAATTCAATTAGGAATTAAAATTCTTGATATTTCTTTTAAGTTATCTGGAGCTAGTCTTTTTATTACTAAATCAAATAAATTATCACCATATGGAATATTATTTATATTTCATTTTTTAAATGTAATATTTTTATATTCTTTACAATTTTCTTTTGCTATATTTAACATTTCCTCGGAGAAATCCATAGAAATCATATCTTTTCATATATATCAAATTGTTTTAGGAACAATTCATAATCAAGTTCATAATTCAATTATAGAATCTGATATTCTTATAAATAAATCAACCATTTTATAAAATGATTGATTTCATTTTACTCAATGTATAATTATTTTATGTCAATTATCATCATAAAACTTTTTTCTTTTCTTTGCACTAGTATTATAAAAATCATGTTCTTGCATATTTTTTTTATTAATTAATATTTTTGAAACAATATTTATCTTCATTATTTAAAACTCATTCAATTCAAAAAACTCTTGCTCTACATCATCAACAACTATCTTTAAAATTACATTTTCAACATCATTTAATTTCTCACCTTCTTCTTATCTTATTTAAGCTATTACTATTATTCCATATATTTTTAAATGTATCATTATTAATATTTCAAACCTCAAGTTCTGAGAAAAAAGGACAAGGTAAAACTTCTCATAATTCTGTTATAGCAGAAGTTGTAAATCAAGCAGGACATCAAATTTTTAGTATATCAGGTTTTTTATCATCTTTTGATACAATATTTTCTCAACTGCTAATTAAAAACATTGATTCTCATATAACATTCATTTTGCCACTAAATTTTTCTCTTTGTAATTTAAAAATTTTTATATATTTATCTAATATTTTCGAATCATTATAATAATTAACTTGTAAATTAGAACCTTGTCCTTGAGGAATCAGTAAATTAGTTTTGTGAGCTGAAGCTCATAGAGTATATGCTAAATCTATTATTTTTTTATATTCATCAAAGTCTTGGTTTACTAAAGTAGTTACTAAAGTAAAATTGATTCAATATTTTTTTAAAATATTTAGATTGGTAATCGTTTTAAAAAAACTATTTTTAACTCATCTAATTAAATCATGCTTATTATCCAAATAAGAATCTAATGATATATGAACTTGTCTTAATCATAAATCATATAACTTTTTCACATTATTATCTGTTAACAAAATTCAATTTGTTGACATTGTCATTTTAAGTCATTTTCAAAAACCATATTCAAATATACTATAAACATCTGGATGCATAAGAGCTTCTCATCAAGATACATTTATGTTAAATACTTTCATTTCAACTAATTCATCAATTAGTAACTTTACTTTACTTAATGATAAATCTATAACTCATTTATCTTTTCTATGACAATGTATGCATTTTAAATTACATTTATCAGTTATTTGTAAAGTTACATTTAGAGGTGCCGTTAATTCTCAACTTCAAAATATTTCATTACTATTTAAAATATCAATATTATCTAATAAATTTTCACTATTTAAAAATTTAATAAAATTTTCTGTTTCTTTTTTTTCTCTAATTATTCAATTTATTGAGATATTATCTGATATATATTTTGGGAAGATTAATAATTTTTTGTTTTCAGGATGTAATAACATAAAACTATTTAATTCATTTCTCCATAAAATGTTATTTTTTAATTTATAATACATTCTACTATGTTAAATTATAAATGAGCAACACACAATGGATCAGATGCATCTAATTTATTATATCTTAAATAAGCAGTAGCTCTGCATCATCATCTACAAGTTTCAAGATGTTTACAAGAATTACATTTTCAGTCTATTTTATCTATTTTTCTAATTTCATTCATAATTTTTGAATCTTTCCAAATTTCTAATAATGGTTTATTAGAAATATTTCAACATACTAAATCTTCATGATTCATATATGAACATGGATAAACATTACCATAAGAATCAATTCAGCAAGTTGATCTTCATGCTGGACATCAATAATGACATTCTGGCATCCAATCAATATTTTTAATACTTGGATTTAAAACATTTTTATTAACTATAATATTAAATTTTGGATTTTGATTTTTTTCTTGATATTTAAATATATTTTCATACACAAGTCTTAATTCTTTTAATGTTAATTGGATATCAAGTTTATTGTCACATCCTCTTCAGGTTTCCATAAGTGGAGAAACTTTATAAAATGATGCTCCTAAATCTTGAGATAAATTAATTATATCTATAATCTCTAAATGGTTAATTTTTGTTAAAACTGTATTAATTGATACAACAAAGTCATTTTCAACAAGTTTCCTAATATTTTCTTTTATCAATTCAAAATTAGATCAAGGTCTCATTGTTTCAAAACTAGTTTTAGTAGCACCATCTAAACTTACCTGAATGAACTTTAATCAACAATGTTTTAGTTTCTTTATATTTAAGTCTGTCAACAATGATCAATTTGTAGTAAGTTCAATTTTTAATCACTTTAAAGAACAATAATTTATTACCTCAAATATATGTTTATACATAAGAGGTTCTCATCATCATATATTAAAAAATTCAACACCATTGTTTACCATCTCATCAACTAATTTCTTTGCAGTATTTAATTCTATTCATTCAAATCATTTAATATTTGATTCTGAATAACAATGTATACACTTAAAATTACATATTTGAGTTGATTCCCAATATACAGTTCTAGGAAAACTCATAGCATCTTCGGAAATTATTTCATTTTCAATAATTGACACATTAAATATTTCATAATTATCTTTAAATACTAAAATTCCCTTTTTAACTAATAAATCTATCAATGTGTCTATCTCTCAATGTTTATACAATGGAAATTTTTCATATAAATCAGAAACTATATTTCAATTAATAACTTTTAATAAATCAATATATTTATTTGATACTAAAAATCTTCTTCAATCTAAAGTAAGAATAAGTGTTCAAAAATGTTCTTTTCTAATTAATGTATCTTTCGAAAAAAAAACTTTATCCATTTTCTTTTAAGTAAGCAATTAAATTTTTTGATATATCAATATTTTTAAATTTATCTGGTAAATTATTATCTAAAAAACTAATAAACTCACCTAAATCTAATTTTTTAAATTCTGAATAATATTTATGTGAATATAAAATTGCATCTAAATGAAAACTATCAATATTTTTGTAATAAATAAAATCAATTGTATCTATTCCATCTAATTCCTCAATAATTTGTTTTTCTATACAAAAACAAATTATTTCTTCTATAAATCTATTTAAATTATGTTTTTTCAATAAAAAGTGTGATATTTCATGTCAAATTAGTCATATATAATAGTTATTACAAAAACTTGGTTGTCATAACACAATTACTCAATTAGAAGTATTAATTGCTCATAAATAAAAATATTCAGGATAAACTTCAATAATAATATTTTCATTAAAATCTCAAAAAAAATTATTTAATTTACTATATAAAAATATTTTTTTATTATTATACTGTTTTATAATTTTGTTTTTAAGGTTATTTGAATCTTTTATTATTACATCAATATCCGTTTTTTTATTAAGTTTATTTTTAAAGTATGTTAATCACTCTAAACTAGTTTTAATATTAATTTTTAACATAAAATTTTTTCTTATATAACAAAAAAGGAAACAATTGTTTCCTTTTTTTAGTCTCAACAACCAGAAAATTGCCAAGACTCAGCTTCATAATAATCTTTTACAACACAATCCACAGCATCAGTAACTTCAGGAGAAAGTTTTGCTTCAGTTCCTTTAGATGGTAACTCAGCATCACTCATTGTATTTACCATAAAACATTATTAAGAAATAAAGTGTTTTAAATGTTTTAAAACTATAATAAAGTTTATTATCTTAATACATACCCTAATTCTTTTTCTAATTCTACTCTAATCTTAAAATATGTCAAATTAATTTCTTCATTGGTTAATGTTCTATCAATTGCTCTAAAAGTTATCCTAACTGTTACAGATTTATTTTGAGCTCAAAACTTTTTATCATTTTCATACATATCTAAAATCTTTACTTCTTCAACCAAATCTCATGCAATATCTCTAATAATTGCAGATAGAGAAAATAAATCAGATTCTGACTCTTTAAGTAATTCTAATTCTCAAGATTTTTTTTCTTCTTCATAATCTCTTACAAAACTATCTTTTGGTATGATAAAGGAAATATCCTTAAATACTGGAGGAAAGTTACTTACTTCTTTATATGCTTCAAAATTTCCCCACTGACTTGTAATTCTTTTATCATTACTCCAAAAAATTCTTATATCTGGTACATTTTTAAAAGCCATTGTTAACCTATCTAATCAAAATCAAAATGCCCATCAATTATATTTAGTTGGATCCAATCATAATTTTTCTAAAACTGTAGGATGAACAATTCACGCTCATAACACTTCAAGCCGTGCTCAGTTATACATTACCTCAACTTCCAAACTATCAATTGTATAAGGAAAATTATCTACATTAAACCTATACTCCACATTATCTCAAAACAATGCTTTTATTGTATTTGACAAAACTTCTTTCAAAGTATCTTGAGTTATAACTTCTTTATTTTTTTCAGTAATTCTTAATCCATCAATCTGGTGAAAACATTCATGGTGAGTCTTATCTAATTCGTCTACACGATAAACTTTCCCCCAAGATAAAGCCTTTACTTCTCATTCTTTTAATAACTTATCAAGTCATCATTGTTTTACCAAAAAATGATACCACATAACTGAAGTATGTGGTCTTAGCAACATACTATTTCTTTTATCACTAGATTTATTTATAAAGTAACTATCAGTTACTCTACGAGCAACATGGTTCTCAGGAAAATTAAACAAATCAAATGTTTCAAATTCTCATACAACTTCAGGAACATCAACATGTGAAAATCATTTAAAAAAATTAGACTTTACTATTCTGTCAATTACCATTTGTATAGGATGTCAAGGAATTGAAGCTAAATTTGGCATTTCATAGACTCTTATGATTCTATTTATGTATGCTATTTGGGAAGCAGATAAATT
>JAQVFO010000018.1 GCA_028697205.1 Candidatus Altimarinota bacterium
AATTACAAATTGATTTGTTATCAGATTATATAGATAAATATATCAAAGAATCAGATTATATTTTGTGAATTACAGATGAAAATAAATATAAAAATGATAGTTTTGAAACTTATCTTTGAGCTAAAAATACTAGCATAAAAACAAGTGCGGAGAATGCACTTAGACAAACTATTTCAGATTTTGGTGATTTTAAAAATTTTTATTCAAGTCAAACTGATGTAAGTAAATCACTGGATGAAGCTATTACTCTAGCAGATTCTATGAATAATACTCTTAATTTGACTCTTCAAACTCTAAAAAATTCTATTGCTTCTACAAGTTTTACAGACACAAGCATAAACTCTTATATAAGCAGTTTTGAGTGATATTTAACAAACTTAAAAACAATTAAACAGACTACAATTTCTTATTCTAGCCAAATTGATTCTCAAATTATTAATGCAAAAGATAGACAAGATACAATTACTGAAAATATTAGCTTACTTGAAGCAAAACTTAGTCTAGCACAAACTGGACTTGATAAACTTTGAACTTCAAATTCTTCTACATTAACAAGTTTAAATAATAAATTGCAAACTGCTCAAACTACTTATGAGCAAGCTAAAATCGCTTATAATAATGCAGTCGCTAAAGCAAATAATTCTATCAATTTGTCTTCTAGCCAAGTTTCAATAAGTCAAGCAAATTTGCAAGCCAAAAAAACATCTTACACAAGCCAAGAATTAGCTCCATATTATACAGCGATTGAAGAGGCAAAAAGATCAGTTTCAGAAGCTCAAGCTAGACTTGACGATACTATTTTAAAAGCAAGCTCTGATGGAACTATTTCAGAAATAGATGGAAATGTCTGAGAACAAGCTAGTCGAGCAAAAGCTTTTGCAAACATCATAAATGCGAAAAATATTTACATAGAATCATATGTGGAGGAAACAGATATACAAAATGTGAAACTTGAACAAAAAGTAAATCTGACTTTTGATGCGATAGAATGATTAAGTCTTACTTGAAGAGTTGCTTATATTTCAGATAAATCTAGTGTAGATACAAGCTGAATTGTTAGCTATAAGGTGAAAATCAAATTTGATAATAGCAAAAAACAAGTGAAAGAATGAATGACAGCAAATGTGGATTACATCACAAACGAGCTTAAACATGTTTTAGTTATCCCACTTGAAGCAGTTTCAGCAAAACAAGTTTTTTCACTTGATAAAAATGCCCAAGTTCCAGTACAAACTTGATTTGCAAACCGAGATTTCGTGCAAATCACAAGTGGACTAAAAGAAGGAGAAAAGATTAGGTATTAAGAAAAATATTTATGCTACTAGACATCACAAAACTTGCGACAAAGAGCCTTTGAGCTAACAGACTGAGAACATTTTTATCTATACTTTGAATAATTATAGGTGTTTTTACTATTGTTCTTGTTGTTGCAATCGGAAAATGAGTGGAAAAATTGATAGATGAACAATTCAAATTTTTGTCTGTTACAACTATAATTGTTGCTCCAATTGATACTGATATTGCTAAATCAAAGTTGAGTATAGACGATATAGATACCGTTATAAAAGAATCAAAACATATCAAAGTTTGAACTCCTTTTTATATGTGAAATCGAGCTTTTACGGCTAATTCAACAACAAAACAATACAATGTTTTTGGCTGAAATACTCAGTTTAATGATATACTTAATTTCAAATTAAAATCTGGTAGATTCTTTACAGAGGATGAATATAAAAGATGAGATAAAGTAGTTGTTCTTGGGAAAAATGTAGTAAAAGATATTTATTGAGAATGAGCTGATGTAATCGGAAAATCTATAAATCTGGGGAAAAAGAAATTTAAAATAATATGAGTGCTTGATACAACTATTACTTTTGGGAACTTTTCCTTTGATGATTCTGGAGTTATGCCAGTAACTACTGCAAACAAATTTATTGCGAAAACTGATCAGGTATATTTATTCTTCAATGCTGATAAACTTGATAATATGACCGCTGCACTTTTGGAACTTAAAAATATTTTAGTTAAAACTCATAAATTAAAAGAAGGTGACAGCGAAGATTTCCTCATTAGAGACCAGTGAACTATACTTGTTATGGCAAAATTAGTAGCAACGGGTACTACCTATTTACTTGTCGCAGTTTGAGCAATAGTTTTGCTTGTTTCAGGAATATGAGTTATGAATGTTATGTTTGCCTGAGTTGCAGAAAGAAAAAAGGAAATCTGAATAGCAAAAGCTGTATGAGCAAGGGAAAAAGATATACTTTCTCAGTTTTTAATTGAAGCAATATTCTTGACTATATTTTGAGCAATGATAGGGATTTTTCTCGCAGAATCGCTAGTATTTTTGGTAAATGTACGAACTTGACGAGAATATCTAGTCAGAAGTAATTTCTGAGATATACTAGCTCTAGTTTTTGCATTTATAACATGAATAACAAGCTGAGTTTACCCAAGTTACAAAGCAGCGAAATTAGATGTAGTTGAGGCTCTTAAATAATTACTCCCCCTGTTTTCGCTGTCGCTCAAACTTCCCCCTCGAGTGAGGGGGACTAAGGGGGAGCTTGTTCTAATTAAACCTAACATTTCACCTATGAAAACATTAATAGAACTAAAAGATTTACATAAATCATATTATCTGGAAAATTGAACTGAAATTCCAGTTTTGAAGTGAGTTGATTTAAGTATAAAAGAGAATGAATTTGTGGCTTTGATGTGAGAATCTTGAAGTGGTAAATCCACTCTTTTAAATATTTTAGGTTGTCTACATCCTTTGACTTCTGGAACTTATGAACTTGAATGAGAAGATATTTCAGAACTAAAAGATGATGAAGCACTTTCTTATATCAGAAATATAAAAATTGGTTTTATTTTTCAACAATTTTATCTTTTTCCTAGATTATCAGCAATTGAAAATGTTACACTTCCAGCTATTTATGCTGAAACTTCATCAAAAGAGAGAACACAAAAAGCAATAGAATTATTAAAAAGAGTAGGACTTGAAGCAAAAATTGATTCAAAACCAGGAGAGATGTCAGGTTGACAACAGCAAAGAGTTGCTATTGCTAGGGCTCTTATAAATTCTCCAGATATTATTTTGGCTGATGAACCAACTTGAAATTTGGATTCAGTTACAACTGAGGAAATTATAAAATTACTTTTAGAGCTAAAAGCATCAGGTAAAACCATAATTATGGTAACTCATGCACATGATGTTGCAAAAAATGCAGATAGGGTTATATTTCTAAAAGACTGAAAAGTACTTAGTGAAGATTATAAATTAACATAAATTATGTACAAAAACGGACTTTTTATATTTAGACAGGATTTGAGAACTTTTGACAATACTGGGCTTATAGAAGCGATAAAAAATAGTGAAAATTTAATCACTATTTTTGTGCTTGATAAAAATCTAGTTGAATGATTTTGATGACTTACAGATAAAAAATTTTTATTTTTAAAAGAAGCTTTGTTAAACCTGGATAGACAATTACAAGAACTTTGATGAAAGCTAGTTATTTTTTATGATAAACCAGAGATTATAATTCCTGAGATAATTAAAAAATACGATATAAATGCAGTTTTTTCAAATAAATCATATTCTAGATATGGTAAAAAAAGAGATAATGAATTAGAACTTTTTTGTCTTCAAAATAATATAGATTTCTTGCAATTTGCAGATTTCCTACTTGTTGAACCTGAGGCAGTACCAGCAAGAAAAGTTTTTACACCATTCTATAAACTTTGGCAAAAACAAATTTGAAATTTTAATCCTTCTGCCCCCTCTTCTATAAGGAGAGGGCTAGGGTGAGGTTTTCTAGAAATAGATATAGATTCACTTATACCTTGAGAACAACATCCTTATTTTACAATTGATTTTTTAAAAAGTAGATTAGAAAATTTTGATTTTTCTCTATATGATGATTTTAGAAATGATTTATCAAAAGACGGAACTTCTAGATTATCTGTTTATTTGAGATTTTGACTTATTTCAGTTAGAGAATTATATTTAAAAGTAAAAGATTTAAGTCCTAGTTTTGTTTCTGAACTTGCTTGGAGAGATTTTTGGCAGCATATAGATTATCATTTCCCATATGCAAAAGAACTTGAATTTCAAGAATCAAAAATGCATATTAAATGGAAATATGATGAGTATTTATTTCAAAAGTGGTGTGATTGAGAAACTGGCTATCCAGTTGTAGATGCTGCTATGAGACAATTAAAAGAAACAAATTGGATGCACTGAAGGGCTCGTATGATAGTTGCTTCATTTTTGACTAAAGACTTGCTTATAGATTGGAGACTTGGTGAAGCTTATTTCAAAAAACATTTACTTGATTATGATGAAAATATGAATTTCTGAAATTGGCAATGGTCTGCATCAGTTTGAGCTGATCCAAAACCTCTTCGTATTTTTAATCCATCACTTCAATCAGCTAAATTTGATTCTGATGCCAAATTTATAAAAAAATATATTCCTGAACTTCAAAGTGAAATTCCAGCTAAAATTCATAATCCAATAGAAAATAATTTATCATATGCTAGAATAATTGTAAATCATAATGATGCACAAAAAGAGGCTAGATTGGCTTATAAAAATAAAGACTAGAAAATTTTCTAGTCTTTATTTTTGCTTTAAATTTGGTATCCCAAATCAGGATAGTGTTGAACATTATAGAAATAATATTGATTTTATCAAGTTGATTTCTTACATTAAAGAAAATTTTTTTGAAGTTTATGATTACATTGATGAAATATATAATTTTGTATTTGAATTAGAAGCAAAAAATGAATAGTTTAGACTATTCATTTTTTATAATTACTAATATAATTTATTATTTCTTTTATTTCAGGTTCTGTAATTGGGTTTTCATTTGAATTTCAAGTTGAGTGAGTTCATCTATTACTTAAATCATCCCAATATTTTTTTAAATTATCAATTAAATCATTATCAGGGTTTAATTTTTTTAAATCTGACCATTGAATGCTTCATTTTGTTTTATGGTTTTTTGTTGGCTCACATCAATTTAAAATTTCTTTATCAATAAAATGTTCTATTGCTGATTTTAAATAAGATGATATACAAACTATTTTAGCATCATTATAATCTTTTAATTCATTTTGTGCTTCTTTTATATAGAAATTATAACTTTCTTGTTCTTTAAATGAAATTTTTCATACATTATTTTTATCTTGCTTTCTTGTATTATAAAAATATATATGTTTTCATTCTGAATTACATCATCAAATATTATTATTTTTACATTTATGAATTTGAAATTCTTTTAAATTAGAACTCCAATAATATAATGAATCTAAAAATAATTTATTATGTGTAAAAATAATAACTTGCCTTTGTGATGATATTTCTAAAAGTCTTTTTGCTAATTTATCTGATATCTCATGGTCTAAACTATTAACAGGGTCATCTAAAATAATTGGAAAATTATTTTTATCTAAAATAGATTCTGTTAAAAAATGTGAAATTGCTATTGTTTTTTGTTCTCACTCACTACATACTTTTCTAATATCATATCAATTCACTTTCTTTTGAATTTTTTGATTTCATTTAGATACTTCATTATCTAAAATATCTATTTCTATATTTTTATTTAAATTATTTAATTCTTCTTTAAAAGTTCTTTTAAATTCTTCTGATACTAATTCTTGAATAACTTTTTTTTGTAAAATAGAAATAGTAGTAGTATTAATAGATATTTTATTCAAATCATAAATTTCTTTTTTTATTTTAAATAATTCTTCAATTTTTGTTTTATTTTCAGATATTATTTTTTTATCTTTTAATTCATTGATTTTTATATTTAAAGAACTAATTTCCTTATTCCTTTCTTCTAAATTAGAATTTAATAATTCTATCTTTTTTTCTTCTACTAAAATAGAAGAATTAAGTTTTTCAAAAAAGTTTTTATAGTCATTTAATATAATAACTTCATATAATTTATTATCTATAAATAATTCAAGTTTAGTCTTTATATCTTTGTAGTAATTAAAAACTTTTAAAATTTCATTTTTAAAATCTATATTTTCATCAAAAATAGATAATTCAGGAATTAAAATATCAATCTTATTATTTTCTTTTAAAGATAATACATTATTTAAAGCAATATTTAGTTTATTTTGACTTTCATCATTAACAAATATTCAATATGCTTTAATTAAATTTTTAGCCTGTTCTCAAAGTTCTTGATGACAATAAATACATTTATTTTTATTAAAATTATTATCTAATTTTTCAAAATAAGTATTTCATTTTTTTATAAAATCTTCCCATTCAGTTGTTTTAGAAATATCTTTTAAAATTTCTATTTGTTCTTTTTTATTATTAGCATCAATTAAACTACTTTTATATAAATCTATATTTGTTTTAATATTAGTATAAAAGTTTTCTATATCAGTTCTAATCTGATTTAAATTATTAATTATATTTTTTAATAATGTTATCTTTTGATTAATAATTTTTATTGTATCTTGATTATTATTTTCCAAATCTTTTTTTTGTTTTTCTAATCATTCTAATTCTATTGTATCTTCATTAGAAAATATAAAATATTTCTCTAATTTTATTTTATCTGCTTCTAATAAATCATTTTTTTCAAAAATACTTTTTATATTGGTATTGTTTATATTACCTTTTAATATATCAATATCAGGTATTTTTATATTTTTTTTATATTCATCTAATTTAGATTTTAAATCATCAAATCATTTAATTATTATTTCAAATAAGTTTATTCAAAGGGGAGATAAATTTGTTTTATTATCTCTTTTATCAATATAAAAATTAGTATAATCAGAATCAAAAACTTTTATTTTATTAAAAGGACTTATTCAAAAACTTTTATTATCTTTCCATAAATAATTTTTTTCTATTCCATCAATTCAATATTTTATTTCTATTTCAAAATCTTCATTTGTAGAATTGATATTAGATAAAATTTCATTTTGTTTTTCTCCTCAAACTAATCAATGTAATATTCTAAAATATCAACTTTTTCAACTTCAATTAAGTCAATAAATAATATTTCAAGAATTAGAAAATTTTATTTTTTCTCACTCTATTATAGCATTTACTCATTTTATATGGTTTAATTCAGTTATATATAGATTTTTTATTTCATCATTATTG
>JAQVFO010000019.1 GCA_028697205.1 Candidatus Altimarinota bacterium
CTCAGATTTGGTATTCTGTCTTTAAGTTTGTTATACTATATGTATATTCATTTTGTGTTAGTGGGTCTGTTGGTTTCTTGTTTAGTTTCTGTAGGTTCTTTATTACATTGTCTCACACTGTTCATTGGATCCATGCTGTTGCTCAGCTATATGTTATATTTACTCAATTATCTGGTGTTGGGTAGAATCATTTCTCTGTTAGGAATAGTTCTAGGTTTTTTCTTATACTATTTATATCTGCTAATCTTTGTCCGTCTCTTGCATTTTTTGTGTATGATTGTAGTGATATAAAGGCTATACTTCATAGTATTGCTAGTATTGTTATTACTACTATTAGTTCTACTAGGGTGAAGGCTTGTTTATTATTTTTTCTATTTATGAAATTTATATTTTTCATAGTATTTTAATTATAGTATATAATATAATATTAAAAGTTTAATTTGAGATCTTTGATATACTATTTTACATTATACCAAAATTCATTAAACTTTATCATATTTTTATTGGTTTTTCCTTTATTTTCTTTAATAATTAGAACGTGTATTATTTTAGTTTTTATGATTAGGTTGTCAATGATTTTTAATTTTTTGATATTGACTTTAAATTTTTTACATTTAAAAGAAGTTAATTTTTTGTAAAAAATAAAACTAATGATTTTTTACAAAAAATTTTCTAAAAAAATTTGACATATATATTTTTTTTAATACTATGTGTCTCGCAAAAAGATTTGCCACCATAGCTCAGTTGGTAGAGCATTCGCCTTGTAAGCGAACGGTCATCAGTTCAAATCTGATTGGTGGCTCCATTAAAAGCTTAAAGCAAAAAGAATAAAGACAAAAGATCATACCTTTATGCTTTGTGCTTTAAGCTTTTATCTTATTTTCGGGTAGGTTCCAGAGCGGTCAAATGGGGCGGACTGTAAATCCGCTGGCTTAGCCTTCGAGTGTTCGATCCACTCCCTGCCCACCATTGCCCAGGTGATGAAATGGTAGACATGTTGGTCTTAGAAACCAATGCTGTAGTGGCGTGAGAGTTCGAGTCTCTCCCTGGGCACCATTTTTACATTTTTGTACCGTACTATGGCGGACAGATATAAACTAGATAAATTATGAAAAAAGATATTCACCCAGATGTAAATAAAATTACAATTACTTGTTCTTGTGGAGCTACATATAATGTATGATCTACAATAAAATGAGATACAAGAATAGAAATCTGTTCTAAATGTCATCCATTCTATACTGGAGAACAAAGAATCCTTAAAACTGGTGCTGTTGATAAATTCTATGCTAGAATGAAAAAAACAGAAACTTTGAAAAAATAAAAAAAATTTGATTTTTATTATTTTTTCTATACAATCCCATTACTTAAAATCGTAGACAGTAGGCAAAACATAAGTCCTGCCGAGATAAAGTGAAAAATTAAAATTTTAAAAGAATTTTAACCAATCTCTTTGTTTACGAACAAAGAGATTTTTTGATAAATATACTTACTAACTTTAAAATTATGGCTGTTACAAAAGCTCAAAAAGTTGAGATATTAAACAATTTAAAAGAAAGTATTAAAAATGCTAAATCTATAGCTTTTACTACTAATACTTGATTAACTGTTGAAGAAATTACTAATCTAAGAAAAAGTTTAAGAGAAGTTAATTCTACTTTTTCTCTAGCTAAAAAAACTCTTATAAAAATTGCTTTTAAAGATGTTTACAATGTAGAAATTGATGATTCTATACTTCCTGGTCAAATTGCAGTAGTATGTTCAAACAATGATGCAGTTTCTGCTCTTTGAAAAGTTAATGCATTTGCAAAAGAATTTAAAGATCCAAAAATAGTTTGGGCTTGATCTTATTTTGAATGAAGTATTAAAGATGCTGAAGAAACTAAAATAATAGCTTCTATTCCATCTAGAGAAACATTACTTGGAAGACTTGTTTGATCTATGCAATCACCTATTGCTGGACTTGCAAGATTCTTTGATGCTGCTGCTAAAAAACTTACTGAAGAAGGAAAAGATAATCTATGAAGTTCTGCTCCTGCAAAAAAAGTTGAAGCAAAAGTAGAAACTCCTAAAGAAGAAGTAAAAGTTGAAGAAGCTCCAGTTGCTACTGTTGTAGAAACTCCTGCTACTACAACTCCTGAAGTTGCCTCAGCTGATACTCCTACTGAAGAAGTAAAAACTGAAGAAACTCCTGCTTAATTGATAACTAAAACTGGACTTTTCATAAAATGAGAAGTTCAGAAACTAGCTATTAATTAGTTAGAAATAGATAATAGATTTTTAGGCTTTAGATTTTTAGATTTTATTTAAATAATGATTTTTAAAATTCTAAAATTCTAAGATTCTAACATCTAAATAAAATTTTAATTTTTAATATTTATAATATGGCTGAATTAAGCGCAAATGCTAAAAAAGTTATGGATTTAGTTAAAGAACTATCTATCGTTGAATTAAATGATTTAGTAAAAGCTATGGAAGAAGAATTTGGAGTTTCTGCTGCTGCTCCTGTAATGGTTGCTGCTGCTGGTGGTGCTGCTGCTGGTGGTGCTGATGAAAAATCTTCATTTGATGTTGTATTAAAATCAGCTGGAGCTAACAAAATAGCTGTAATCAAAGTTATAAGAGAAATTACTGGACTTGGATTAGTTGAAGCTAAATGAGTAGCTGACAATGGTGGTGAAATCAAAAAAGGTGTTTCAAAAGATGATGCTGAAGCAATGAAAGCAAAATTAGTTGAACAAGGTGCTGAAGTTGAATTAGTTTAATTTCAAAAAATAAAAAAATAAAGATTTGTAATACAAATCTTTATTTTTTTATTTGATTTTAATACACTCTAATCTATAATCAAGAAACTAAAATATTCGGGATTCGCCAAGCGGTAAGGCCGAGGACTCTGAATCCTCTATCACAGGTTCGAATCCTGTATCCCGAACCATAAAATATTTTGTGAAAAATCGACGTTTTTAAACAAATTAAAAGGTGCTTTTAGTTGATAACTAAGCACTTTTTTATTTCATAATACTAAGTTCTCAACTATGTTAAAAAGGTTTTGAAAAGATTGAGAACTTTTTTGCTCAAAATTTTTCAATTTTAGCTTATCTAAAACAAAAATCATATATTTAAAAAGTTCTATTATCTTATTATTAATAATTAGTCATTCTTCATGATTTTTAAGTAATTTATTTTCATTTCAAATTAGTTTAATTTCATTTTCAATTTGAAAATTTATTTTTTCAAACATTTCTTTTGAAATTTTACTATTTAAATAACTTTGAGTTAATTCTTCTTGTTTTTGATTTAAATCTTTCAGTTTATTTATATTTTGAATAAGTTTACTTTTTCTTTCAGACTCATTACTAATAATATCATTTTTTAATGTTTGTATCATTTCTTTCAATACTTCCTCACTTGGGAAGTTTTTTAATATAATTTTATTTATATTTTTTTCTAATATTTTCAAATTAAAATATCATTCATTACATCTTACAGGAAAAACATTATTTATTTGTTTTGGGCATTTTAAATATCTATTTCATTTTTTATCATCACGAAGCATTATTCTACCACAACTACAAGTAAATATCTTTAGATCTCCAGTTCTAGAATATTTACATCAAGTGTGTTTATTTTTTTCATTTTTAATTTCACTACATTTTTCATATAATTCTCTTTGTATAAGAGGGATTATTCATTTTATAGGATATTCTTCAATGTATGTTCAAGCCTTAGGAACTCACCAAAAAAAGTACTCATCTTTTGATAGATTCCATACTTTTGTCCTAATTCAATAATAAATTGTGTTATTTAAAATACTTTCAATATGCTTATGGTAAAATTTTTTATTATATTTTTCGTTAATTTTTTTTGTTAATGATTTATAACCAAAAACTCAAGTTGAGTATAATTCAAACAAATCTTTAACTATTGTTGATTTCTCACTATGAGGCACAAAACAACCACCACTTCTAATATATCAAAATGGAGTAGGTCATCATATATCTCATCAATTCTGAAGTTTTTTTCTTATTCAAAGTTTAACCCTAAAACTTAGCTCTTCACTATACAAAATACTTCTATTTTGCATATCACGAACCATGTACCTTCACATATAACTATTAAGTAAAGGTTCACTTAAAGATATTATTTCTATATTCTTTTCTCTTGTTACTTTATCGATTATTGTAAAATCATCTATATTTCTTGATATTCTATCCCACTTAAATGTAACTAAACCATCTATATCAGTTGATTTTTTAATATATTCTACCATTTCGTTAAAAATTGGTCTAGGTCATTTAAAAGCACTAGTTTCTTCCCTAAATAATCTAACTAGTTCTATATCATTTAACTTACAATAATTTTCAATTTGTTCAATTTGATTTGGAATTGAGAGGTTTCTTTCTGCCTGTTCTTGGCTTGATACTCTCACAATTCCAATATATCTTAGTTTCATATTAATTTCTGAATATAATTTTTAAAATAAACTTTTTTAATTTTTTTTGTTTTCGGATATAACTCTATTCAGCTAAAAAAAACTTTTAATGCTTCATTTACTTTTTTTTGATTTCTACTTAATAATATATTCTCTCATTTATTGAATATATCTATAAATCCCCATAATTTTTTATCAAATTCACTATCAATATTTTTAATTTTCTCATTTACTTCATTCAAATAATTTGAATAATACTCTTTTTCTTTTAATAACGTTTCTAAAGTATCTTTTTCTTCATCTTCAATCATTTCAAAATTATCTATTCTATACTGTCTATTTTTCATTTCTCTTTCATAAACCATTACTTGAGCTGTGAATTTTTGTTTTTCATTTTTCTTTATTTCATTTAAACTTGCTATTAGTTTTTTTTGTAGATATGTTATGACTTCACTATTAAAATTTACTAATTTTAATGCTCAATTCTTTTTTAAATCTGCATCCAACTTCCTTTGAGATATTCCGACATCTATAAATTTAGCTGTTGATCAAGAACCCTCAATCAAAAATCTATTAACTCTATATTGTGCATTATTTTTTCTTTCATATGCAAATAAATATCTTTTTTTTCATTTTGCGTCAACACAATAAATTATATCATTATAATTTCAGATATATATTTCTTCGTCTGGTTGTTTCTTATTATATTGTCTTCAATCCTCTCTAACCAAATTGTAAAGTTCATCGTCAATAATACATAAATTTGCTTTATAATAAGCAAATTCTATTTTTCATCATATTTCATTATCTCATGTTAATATAAATTTATTTTCAATTTCTTTATCACTATTTTCTTTTAGCTTAGTATTTATATAATTTACAATTAATTCATCTTTTACATTAACCTCATTAGTAAATTTTCAGTTGTACTTTAGTTTTGACTTATTATTTAACACTCCTGTAATAAATTTAATTTCTTTTTCATAAGTTATATAACTTATTTTTTTTGAATTCTTTTTTTTCACTTTATCGTCTTTTTTATTCTGTTTTTCATCTTCTTGTTCTTCTTCCATTTTTAAAATATATTTCCTAATTTCTATTTTATCATCTTCTTTCAAATCATCCCATATTAATTCATATACATCTTTTTTGTCAGTTTCTTTATTATTACGAAATTCGACATATTTTTTATAAATTTTAAGTACAATATTTGCTTGTTTAGAATTAATTTCAATTCACTCCTTTCACATTTTATATCAAAAAATCAATTTTAATCATAATGATCAAAATTTTTGTTGAACAATATTTGATATTCTAGTATATGTTTGACGATTACTTAATTTTTCAGACTCATAAATTGCAAAACTTGATAGCATTCTAAAAAGCAATCTTCCAGTAGGAGTATTCTCTAAACTTTCTGTAGCTGAAGTTATTGTGTAACCTAAATCAAGAAGTTTTTCGATTTTATTAAAATCTTCGTAATTTCTGGAAAGTCTATCTAGTTTAAAAACATAAATTCAAGCAAACTCTCTATTATCAATATCCTTTTTAGCATCTTCAAATAATAATCTAATCATCTCATCAAATTCTTTTCTATCTCAATCATGTCACGATTCAGTTTCATGAATACACCTAAATATTTTATGTCCGTTTTTTTCGGCAAGATTTTCTAATATACTTTTTTGATCTTTTAAGGAATTATTATAATCCCCATCGGATATTCTGGTATAAAAAAAGTATTTTTTATCTTTTTTAGGAATTACCATATTTAAAATTATAAAAAATTAATATTATTTATCATTTTCTTCTTTTTCTTTATCTTCATAGTATTTAAAATTAGTAAAATCATCTAAAAAACTTTGTAATTCGTCACTTGATAACTCTTTAAACATCAAGAAAATACAATCTTCACTTCATCTTCAATCTATATCAAAAACATTATTTTCTTTATTACTTTTTCATTTTTTTAAAATAAAAGAATTTAATATTATTTTATAATCTTCATCTATTTCAGATACTTTCTTACTAATACTTTTAGTTAAATTATCTAAGAATTTATTTCTTTTTTTATTTCAAATTCAGTTATTCTCAAAAATCTTCGATGTAATACTATTATTAAATTTAATTAAATTTATAAATATTTTTTTGTCTGAATTATTAGTAACAATAAAGATTTCTGTTTGAGTATTAGAGTCATCAATTTGTGTAAATTGAAATGAAAAATTATCTTTAT
>JAQVFO010000003.1 GCA_028697205.1 Candidatus Altimarinota bacterium
CTCAATTATCTGGTGTTGGGTAGAATCATTTCTCTGTTAGGAATAGTTCTAGGTTTTTTCTTATATTATTTATATCTGACAGTCTTTGTCCGTCTCTTGCATTTTTTGTGTATGATTGTAGTGATATGAAGGCTATACTTCATAGTATTGCTAGTATTGTTATTACTACTATTAATTCTACTAGGGTGAAGGCTTTTTTTGAGTTTTTTTGCATATTAAAATTTATTTAAATAAGTAATTTTTTTTGTAAAATAAATAAGGACTTTATATACTTTTAATTTTAACTCATTTTAGGTAATACTTAATTATCATATCTGAAGTCCATCATTTCTTAGCTAAATAAGTTGCTCATAATCAAGAAATTCCAACTCAATGTCAAAGTTTTGTCTTACCAACTGAACCAGGATCAAAAACTGATGATAAATATGGATAATTTACACTTTTACAATCAACTACTTTTTCTTTACAATAATCAGAAAAACTTAACGTTTTTCATTCACTCTGGGAAAAATACCAAGGTTTTATAATATCTGAGTTATAAGTTATTACTTGGTTTTCAGTTTGATCAACAATTCTATTTATATTTGGACTTCTTAATTCTAAGCCATATCAAAGATATCTTTGAAATTCATCTGGATTATCAGATGCTTGATATAACTCTCATGGAAATTTATTTGATTTTGTCATATACCATCTAGCATAAGTCCTTGCAGCAATTATAATTGTTTTTATTTTTTCTGGATTGTCAGTGTCACTTACTTCTCATAATCATTTTAAATAATCAGATAAAGGAAGTTCATTAACTACAACTAATTTTCAGTTTTCTATATATAAATATATATTTCATCTAAACTTATTATCATTATATTTGTTTTCCTTATCCCAAATAGGAACTCTATTCCATGAAGCGATTTCTAAATATGATCAAGTTAAAGATTTTATTGTAACTTTATCTAACTCCAATTTATTATTTATTAAAAGCTTTCAAGATGATACTTTTATATCATAAATATTTTTTCATTTTTTTATACTTATACTATCATCATAAGGATAAGATAATTTAACTTTAATATTAGAAATTTTATCATAATCAAATTTACTAATATTTAATTTACTATTATTTTTTTCATTAATTTTTGTATAAACTATACTTCTAAGTTTTTTTAGATTTTTATCATCTGTTTTATCTAATTTATAATCAATTATCGCTAATAGTTTAAGTAAATTATATTCTCATAACTTATCAAGTTTAGAATCCAGATCACTTTTTACAAGATTTGATGACCCTTTATTTTTTATATATGTGAATCAAGCAGTATATTTTGTTAAATCAGTTTTTAAAATTTGCAATTGTTTATATAGTTCTTCTCAAGGACAATTTGTATGTCATACATCTCTATGTCATACAATTACATCATCTTTGTAACTTTCAATATAAAAAGAACAATTGTTTCAATTACAATCTCTATGATAATCATATTGTTTACTTACATCTATTCAATATTTATTAGCAAGAAAAATAATAAGTTTTTTAAGTGATTCATATTGTTTATCACTTATTTTTTCATGTTCATATTTTCAAATTATTGAAATTCAAACTGTTGAACGATTATTCCGTAATGCATGAGCTCATACAACATAATCTCATCAAGCTCTTCATTCAAATATTTCTCAATCAAATCAAATAAGATAATTATAACCAATATCTCCCCATCATCTTGTTAATGTGTGATATTTATAAATAGATCTAATTGCTTCAATTGAGGTCATTCAAGTAGCTGTATCAGTGTGATGAACAACTATAGCTTTTACATAATTTGTTTTTTGAATAGGCCAAAAAAGTTGGTGTCAATTCTGCTCTTTTATAACTTCAGATAAAGTATTATCATCTTTATAATTAGTTGATAAATAATTATTTATATCTTTAGTTCTTTGCTTTTGTTTTAATTCTGCTTCTGTATCTTCTTTCTCTGATTCATTATATATTCTGTCAAAATAATTTTTCCATACATCACTATCAGCATATCTCCAAGTTTCATCTGCCCCCCATTCGCTTCTAGTAATAATTTTTATATCATCAGAAGCTGAAACAATATGAAAAAACGTAAAAGTTACAAAAAAAATTAACAAAAACCTAACAAATATTTTACTCATATCAATTTTTATGTTAGAATAATACAAATACGTCATATTATTAAACTATGAATAAAACAATTATAAAATCATTTACAAAAATTACAATTTTAACTTTGATATTTTTTATCTTATTTAATTTATGAAATCAAGCCCTTAATGCTTGGTGGTGGAGTAATGATAAAAAAACAGAAAATGCAGATAATTTTACATCAATTGATAGTACTTGATTAAATGAAATTTGAGTTGCTTTAAATGTAAATATTTGAACTAAATTTTATGAATGAAAAGTTACTTCTGATAATTGATTATATAACGACATAGTTCCTATTTCACTTATAAGTACTGACCCAGCAAAAACAAAAGAAATACTTATAACAAAAAACATAGATGCAATAAAAGACTATGTAAATATTTCAAAAATAAATATAAAATGATATCTTGATTCATGAGAAAATAAACAAGAAACTTACAATAGTTTAATTAATCAATTAAAAATAAGATATATAACATGATATGCTAATAGTAAAAATTTAAAAATACAAATAGAATCTTTAGTAAACACATTAAATGGGTTAAATCAATCTATTGAAAATACAAAGCAAAGTATTGATACAAATATGAAAAGTTATAATTCAAAGGATTTAAATAAAAACATTGATGATTATATGACGTTAAAAAATCAATATACTCAATTAAGAACATATGCTGTCATTTGTAATCAATTTTTAAAATATTATACTGCACTAAATGCATATAACAGAGATGTACTTACAACTCTAAAATTAAATGAAAATGCAATAGTTAACAATTCTTATGTTGTTATTCCTAATTCATGAACAGATTTAATAAAAAGTTTAAACTTAATATATGATGAAAATGCTCTACCAGAGAATTTAAATTCTATATGATCAACTTGAATTCCACAAACAACTTCCGATACATCTATAAACTCATGAACAAGCACTTCTGGTTGATTATTATGAGATCCATTTAATTTACAAAATAAAGATTCTGAAATAATAAAACAAACGTGAGATATAAATTTTTGAGCTGATAAATTAGATTTAAATAAAAAGTAGTAAATTCTTTACTACTTTTTATTTTTATACACTAACAAACGGAGCAAAAACTAATCTATTATTTTCATTTTTTATAAAATTTTCATCTAGATAATCTAAATTAACCTCACTTCTATATCATGCATTTCATCTTTGTAATAAATTGTATCAAACTGTTTTAATTTTATAAAAAACATCAAATCTATTACATGTTCTAGGACAAATATCATCAATAGCATAATATCATCTTGCAGGATTTTCAACAGCAGAAGTATCACAAAGTCTTCATGTAAAAACTAGCGCCCAAGGATAATATAAATCGACTCAAATTGAATCAAAATTTCATTCATATAATCATTCCCTTTTTTCCATATAATCTATTGCTACTCTTTTTACATTGTACTTTTTCAAAAAATTTTGATAAATATCTAAACTTACCTCAGAGCTGTTATAAAATTTTAATTGCCACTTAATTATCTCATCTTTTAGAAGTTTCTTTTCTTGTTCTGATTTATTTTTGATTAATTCTCAGGCAGGATGAACTTCATATCAAAAAGTGTCTATAAGTGGAGTTTTTAAAAGTTTATGAATAACTCTACCAAAAACAGGTTTTAAGTTTGTATATTTTTTATGAAGTAAATTCAAAACTCAGAAATCATTTACAACTACTTCAATTGGATTTTTTATAGATAAATTATTTAGATAATCTAAACTTTCTTCCAAAAAAGAAAGCATTTTATCTCAAACATAAGGCGTTACAAGTGTAAAAGTACGAACTTTATGTGGAGGATATTTTTTGTTAAATTCTTTAAATTCTTCAATAGCTTTTTCTACTTCATGTTTATAAGGAGCCAAATATTCACAATTATCACTTCAATAATAAATTCAATCAATTTTATTAAATGCATCTTGTCATAGTTTTCTTTTTATTTCTCTTATAGAAACAAAATTTACTTCATATTGTGGACTTATATTTTCAGCTAGTTCTCATGGATAATTTTCATTTATAAAATTTGCAATTTCTCTATCTTGTTTTCACATAGATAGTAAAAATCATTCATTTAATAATTTAAAATACTCAAGATTAGTTCAAATATGGATAAATAGTTGCATAATTATTTTTTACAGAGTAAATCAATGTAATGGTCATCATGATTTGCTAGCTTCTGCTAATTCTACAGATGTAGGAGTTTCTAATAATTTATCAACTTCTTGTTTTATTTCTCAAATTTCTATTGGGTTAAATTCTCATAAATCTACTTTTTTAGTTTTTGCAAAAACTACTATTGTTTCATTTAACTTTTTTCAAGGTAAAAATCAAAAATATAAATTTCAATTCCTAGCTTCTTCTAAAAAAGTTTTTAAATCAAAGTCATCTCAAAATTCACTATAATTATCCAAGACATAATTACCCCTTACTTTTTTAGCTTTATAATTCATGGTTTTAGTTCAAACTATTTCAAATCACTTAAAATCTATATGTTTTCTTAAATCTCAGTTTCTACAAGTAAGTAAAATACTTTGAAATACATCAAAATTTTCAGTCCAAATACTATCATTTGAATTAAATCAAAACTTACCTAAAAATGGTTCAAGTAATTGATCCCTGAAATGACAATACAATCACCTCCTTAATTCAAAATTTCATATAGTCCAAGGAATTCATACTAAACTATCTCAACCTGAGATAACATCATATCTATCTCACATATTACACTTCAAATCTAGAAAATAAAGGTTTTCATTTTTCTTTTATTTCAAAAACTGTAGTTTCAGTTATAAGTGCCTGAAGTTCTCAATTTTCAAGTCTTTCTTTATAATTTTGTAAACCTAGTTTTACAAACATTTCTAACATTTTTTCAGGAAAAAATGGATACAAAGCAAGTCACACCTGCCTAAGTCACTCGGCAATAGTATACAAAACTTCTCTAGTTTCATCTTGTTTTAAATCATCTTTTATCATTTGCCATGGTTCTTTCTGAGTTGTAAAATCATTTAATTTATCAAGAAATGAAAAACTTTCATCAAGAACTCATTTAAGATTGTAATTTTTAAAATATAGTTTTGTTTTATTAATAAAATCATCAGCCTTTGCATCTCAAATAACACTTTTTAATTTTCCACTTTCTTTTTGTAGCTTTAAACTTAATACCACTACCCTATTTACTAAATTTCATAGATTATTTGCTAGTTTTGCATTGTAAGTTAAAATTGCTTGTTTTTCATCAAAATCTCCATCTTGTCAGATATTGAAACTAGAAAGAAGATATAAAGTAAGTAAATCTTTACTATATTTTTCACTAAATTCTACTGGATCTATTACATTACCTAGAGATTTTGAAATCTTTTGTCAGTTAACTGTAAAAAATCATGTTGTAAGTATTTGTTTTGGTAATTCATATCATGCTGAAGCTAGCATTGCAGGCCAATAAATTGCATGAAAACGAATTATATCTTTTCATACTACATGTAAATCTGCAGGCCAAAAATCTTCTTGTCAGTTCTGACAAACAGTAACATAATTAAAAAGTGCATCGTACCAAACATATGCCACTTGTTCTTCGTCAAAAGGAAGATGAATTCAAAATTTATTTGTTTCTCTTGATATAGAAAAGTCTTCAAGTCATCTCTCAACAAAAGCTATAACTTCATTGAATCTATCCTGTGGAATTACAAAATTTGGATTTTTTTTGTAATGATTTAATAAAAAATCACCATACTTTGAAAGTCTAAAAAAATAATTTTTTTCTTTAAGTTTCTGAGGTTCTACTAGATGATCTGGACAAACTTTTATGATATTGTCAGTTAATTCTACTTCTTTTGTAATAGGAAAAGTTTTTTTTGTAGTCTTGTTCATATATACCAAATCCTCTTCTTTTTTAAATGCTTCACATCAAACACAATACATTCATTCATAAACTCATTCATAAATATCTCAATTATCCCAAGATTTTTGCAAAACTTCTCTCACTAATTTATGATGTCTCTCTTCTGTAGTCCTTATAAAATCAGTGTACTCTATTTTAAGTCAATCCCAAACTGCTTTGTGTTTTGCTGCCATCATATCAAGATATGGCATTATTTCCATACCTTGTTCCCCGGCTTTTTGTACTGCTTTTTGGCTATTTTCATCAACTCAAGTTGAAAACTTAGTTTTTTTTCAGTTAATCTTTTCATAACGAGCTATAGAATCAGCAATTATTGAGCTATAACTATGTCAAATATGTGGAATACCATTTGTATAATAAATTGGAGTTGTAATAAAAAATTTATCGTTTTGCATATTGTAATTAACTATTAATCTCTAATAGAATACATTTTAAAAAGGTTTTTCTTATTTGCAAATAAAAATGAAAACTTGCTTAGTTTATATTTTTGATTATATTTTTAAAAATTTAATAATAGAGTCAAAAATGAAACTAATCATACAAATTCCTTGTTTAAATGAAGAAAAAACGCTTCCTTTAGTAATAGCTGAAATTCCTACAAAAATCGAATGAATTGATGTAATTGAAACTATGATAATTGATGATGGTTCAACAGATAAAACCATAGAAGTAGCAAAAAAATTATGAGTAAATCATATAGTAAAACACATCTGAAATAAGTGACTTTGAGTTGCTTTTAAATCAGGGCAAGAAAAAGCTCTTGAATTATGAGCCGATATACTTATAAATACAGACTGAGATAATCAATACCCTGGAATTTATATACCAGATTTAGTAAAACCAATTATTGATTGAAAAGCTGATATAGTTATATGAGACAGACAAACAAGTAAGATTAATCATTTTTCACCTATAAAAAAACTATTTCAATGGCTTTGAAGTGGCCTTGTTAGATTCCTTTCAGAAACTGAAGTTCGTGATACTGTAAGCTGATTTAGAGCTTATAATAAAGAATCTTTATTACAATTAAATGTTTCATCAAGATTTAGTTATGTACTTGATACTATAGTTCAAGCTTGAGCAAAATGATTAAAATTGGAAAGCATAAAGATAACAACTCACGCACCAACACGTGAATCAAGACTATTTAAGTCTATCTGGCAACATATGAGAAAATCCCTAGTAAATCTTTTTAGAGTTTATTCTATGTACAATCCTATCAAGATTTTTTCACTTTTTGCCTTGCCTTTTTTATTAGTTTGAATTGTATGAATCACTAGATTTCTATACTATTTTTACTTAAATCCTGAAAATACTTGAAAAGTACAATCACTTGTACTTTCTTGAGTTTTTCTACTTATCGCAATACAATTTTTTGCTATGTGAATTATTTGAGATTTAACTGCAAAAAATAGAAAATTAACTGAAGATAATCTATATTATACAAAAAAGATGTATTTTGATAAAAAATAAATTTCTATGCTCAAAAAATTTATATCTATCATACTTATCTATACTATTTCTTTTTCAAATATTTCGCCTCTTTTCGCCGACAACTTAACTATAATTCCAGACTTAATCATTTCATTTCAAAATCCAAGTTACCTAACTGATAAAAATCAAATTCTTGATATTTATAATTGTGACTCAAGTAAAACTGAGTGTAAAGTAAACTTTGACTTAAGAGATACTTTTTGATGATATATTTGAACTGACTTTGCTTGTGAAAATACTTTTCCATTTACAACTTGAGAAGAAACAAATTGTAATCCTAATACTATAATCTTTCCTACTTGAACAAGTGAAGTAAGATTTAAAATATATGAAGTTGCAAACCCAAGTAACTTCAAAGAAAAAGTAATTAATATTGTAAATACTTCTATAGATTCTGGATTAAGTCAGGAATGACAAAATAGTTTTGAAAGTTGAAGTACTGATACAAATTCATGAACAATAGATTTCACTGATACTTGAAGTTTAGATACTATTTCTGGAAGTTTAACAGAAAGTTGAAGTGTTGATTTTTGAAGCTGAAATATTGATACAAGTAGCTGAATTTTAGATTGAAGTTGAACCACTGATAGTAATTCATGAAGTCTAAGTGAATTATGAACAACATCTGAAAGCTGAACTTTTGACAATTCAATAAATTCCAAAATACAATCTAGTTTAGAGATACCTGATGTAGAAATAGAAATCCAAAGTTGATTAGAACTAATTGATTGAATTTATAATTGTAAAAATGTAGAATGTAAACTAAATCTAAATCTGGAAAATCTTTTCACATGAACATATAGTGCATCAAACTATGCTTGTAGTTGGAACTTTTGAAGTTGAACTTTTACAACTATTGATACAGACAAAAAATGTAATCCATGATACATAAATTATAGTACTTGAAACTATGTAATTGAAGCTAAAATTTATGAGAAAAACAATGAATTAAATTTTAAAACTTGAAGTTTGAGTTTTGTAAATTGAATAGAAATTGTTACTAATTATGAAAGCTGAGTTTTAGATTGACAGGATAGTATCAAAAATACTGAAACAAGTTCAGGATGACAACTTATTAATTTTCCAGAAATAAAAATATCTTTTCAAAATCCTTCATATTTACTTGATAAAAACTCAGAATTGGAAGAGTTTATTTGTGATACAAGTAAAAATGATTGTAAAATAAACTTTGATTTAAATGAAAGTTTTTCATGATTTACAAGTTCAAATTATGAATGTAGTATAGATTTTCCTTTTGATTCAACAGAAAAAGAAAAATGTAATCCAAACACAATAACTTTTCCAGTTTGAAAAACTGAAGTAAATTTTAAAATATATGAAATAACTAATCCAGATAATTTTACTACAAAAGTTATTTATATAAATAATACTCAACATACATTATCATTATGATGAAATAATATTTGATGATGAAGTTTTTGAGGAAGTTCTAACTATCTAATTCCTCAAAAAGAAATAATTCTACAATCATGAGCATCAAAAGATATATACTGAAATTTTATTTGTTATGATGAAAAATGTAAAATAAACTTACAATATGAAAATTCATCAAATGAGAATTGTATATGGAACTTTGCTTGATGAGAGTATAAAGAAAATTACACTAGTACATGTAATCCTTGATATATTTATTATTTGCCTTGAAATTATGAAGTAAGCTTAAAAATATATAGAAATTGAAATCTAGCTGAAGAAAAAAAAGTAAATATAGAAAATAGATTTAAATGAGAAAATTTAGAAAATGTTAAAAAACCAATAGCAAAAATAAATCTACAATGAATAATCTCAAAAAACAAAGAAATAAGTTGAAATAAATTAACTTGTAAAAACTCAGAAACTTGCTCAGTTAACTTAACAAGTGAAGAAAACGATAAAAATTTTACATATCTATGGGATTTTTGAAACTGAGAATTTAGTGATACTTCAAATCCAAAAAGCATAAATTATACTCCTTGAAAATATAAAATAACTCTAAAAATAACTGATAAACTATGAAATTCAAGCTTTGATTATTTTTATATTGAAGTATTTGAAAAAGAGCAAGAAGTACTGACTATTAATAGTGATATACTAAAATATATTCAAATTATTGAAACTCTTCCAAACCCAGTTTGAAAAGAGGACTGAGAATGGATAAAAATAAAAAATAATTCAATAAATTTTATAAATATAAAATGATTAGAAATAGATGATGTGATTTGAAGCTGAAGTAAACCTTATAAAATTACTGAAAATACAATAATACTTCCATACCAAGAAAAAAAGTTTTATAAAACAGAAACAAAGATAAATCTAAACAATAGTTTTGATGAAGCAAATTTAATTTACAATTGAAAAGTTATAGATTCTTTAGTTTGGAATTATGAAGTTCCTGAATGATTTATTGTAAAAAAAGACAAAAGTAGAGAAAAGGTAAAAGTTGAGAGTGTTATTGATTGAGACACTATTGTTATAAGATTTAAAGATTGAACAAAAGAAAAACTTAGACTTATATGAGTTGATACTCCTGAAACAAAGCATCCAATAAAAAAAGTAGAATTTTTCTGAAAAGAAGCATCAGAATTCACAAAAAATAATCTACTTTGAAAAGAAGTAGAACTAGAACTTGATATTGATAACTATAGAGATAAATATGGAAGATTACTTGGCTATATATGGGTTGAAAACAATCTATTCAACAAACTTTTAATAGAAAAATGATATTGAAGAGCTTATTTGTATTTTCCTTTTAAATATAGTGCAGATTTTGCAAAAGTTGAAAAAGAAGCTAAAAATAATAAGTTATGAGTTTGGTGAGATGAAGAAGTAAAAAACGAAATGTTAAATTTAGAAAAATATGATGAGAAAGAAAAAGATTTTAAAAATCTAAAAAAGGAAGAAAATTTAAAATTTGAAGATATTATTTCAAAGGTAAGTAATTTATTTGAATGAAATTATAATAAAACTTCTACATCAAATGATGAAAAACAAACATTTTGATTATTAAACATAAGTTTTTGGCAACAAGAAAAATTAAGTGAAAAAGAATTAACAAAAACATTTAATTTGCTTTTAAATGATTTACAAGATTGAAATCCAAATCCTAAAATAATTACATATAAGACTTCAAAATTGAAATCAGGATTAAAAATAACATGAAACACATTTCCAAACTCACAAATAACATTAATTTTTGAAGAAAGTGAACTAAAAACTAATTCAAATGAAACTTGAAATTATATTTTTTTAATTACAGATAACCTAAAAGTATGACAACATAATATACAATTTTTAGTTTCAAATTGAGAAGAAAATTATAACTATGAAGTACCTAAAACTATAGACTTAACAAAAGAATATATTTATGATTTACAAGACTATAAAGTAAAACAATTAAATAAAAAAGTAACATCAAAAAAAACTACTACAAAAAATAAACTATTAGCAAAATGAGTTACAGAAAAAAGTTTAAAATTTAATATTGAAAATACAAAAAATGAAGTTTCAAACAATGAAACTTCAGATAATAAGTCAATAATAATATTTTTAATAATGTTACTTATTTGAATTTTATGAGTAGTTTTAATTAATAAAATAGATTAATTTAATTAATGAATATATGATTCTATTCAAGACATAGTAATAGTAATTTTACTAAGTTTTAATTTATTTGTTAAATCATTCAAGATTGGTTGCAAATACATAACTATAGATCTAGATCATAGTCACTTCCCTTTAAATGAACTTAATTCACAAGAATAAAATGTTTTTAGTAAGTAATTACACTTTTTTGCTGAACTCGTTAATGAATTTAAATATTTAATGTCAAAATAAGGATCTTCAACTTCATTTAAATTTGCAATCATCCATGTTAAAAACTTTATTCTACATTCTTCAGACTTCTTTTTTGCAGATTCTATTGCCTTATCTGGATACATAACTTTTACTTTTTTTGTTCATTGTCTTTCCTCACATTCTTTTAACTTCCATCAAAATCTTTTTAATAATTTTTCAAGTCATGATTTATCTTTATAATTTAATCATTTTTCATTTAGCCTATTAAAAATAGTTTCTAGAGATAATGGTTCTTTTCAAAAATATAGTTCAATAATATAATGTATAGGGTCTAAATTTGTTACTCTTAAATCTGTTTCTAGTGATTTTTTTAAATCTAACATTTTTTTAAGAACTATTCACATTTTATTTCCTCTTCATCATTTATTTACTGCATGTACTAGTAATCATAAGCTAGTTACAACTCATTCTCATTGTAAATTTGGAAGATTTAATAATTTTCTATCAAAAATATATTCTCTTTCAATTTCTCAAATATATCAAAAAGAAGAAGAAGAACAAAATATTGGATTACTAACTAGCATAAAGATAACATATTTAATATATAAATCTTAAAATTATTATAATATATTTAATATATTTGTAAAGTTTTTTATTTTATGATATACTTTAATTAGAAAATATAAAATAAATATAATATATGTTTACATTTATAAATTTATCTTGGGAAGCAATATGATTTATTGCCCTAATTATACGGCTAGCAGCATCATTTGAAAAAGATGATAGAAAATTATTTCTACTTCTAGCTACTTGTTCTTTTTTTTACTGAATTCATTTCTTTTGATTATGACTTTTTACTGCTTCATTTATAAATTTCTTTGATGTTACCAAAAATTTAGTAGCTTTAAAATTTAAAAAGAATTTATATGTATTTTTCTTTTATATAATAAGCTATACAATAATAGGGGGATTAACATCTCACTGACATATAATACCTTTTATGTTTGTAATTTGATCTATGATTTCAATATATGCAGCTTTTTTCTTAAAAGGTATTTATCTAAGACTATGTTATTTGATTACTAACTTATTATACTTAAGTTATTCAATTTATGGTTGATCTATTGCATGAAGTGTATCAAGTATATTATTTTCTATAAGCTTATCATTTTCAATATATATTCTTTTTAAAAGAAAATGATTTATATGAAAAATAAAATATTATAATTCACTGGCTTATAAAAAAGTTGTTAAGTTTTTTGAGATAAAAAAACTTAAAATTAAAATGATAAAATAAAAATATGAAAAATAAACCATCTTGATTTGAATGAATTGAAGAAAAACTTCTTGAAAATCTAACATTTATAATAAATGATTATATACTGCTGGCTAATAATTTTTATTGTTTTGAACAATGATGAACAAGTTGAAGTTGAATAACAGTAAAAACTTTACATAAACATAATCCATATAAATATCCAGATGTTTTAAAACTTTTATTTAAATGAAAAAGTGAAGAATATCCAGAAGAATTATTATCAGAACTTGAAAAGCTAATCACTGAACTTAGGAATTTATCATATGAAGTAAGAAAATATGATGACATAAAAAAGTGAAAAGTATTAAATTTTACACAAAATTGAATTGAAGCAAAACAAAAAGAAATATGATTTGTCCTTCCAAATAATTTTAAAGATATATTTTTAAAAGCTTTACAAATAGATAAAGTAGAATATATTCCTAACGATGTAGTTGATAGTGCAAATAAAGCATTATTAAAAATAATGAGAATGTAAAAAAATAAAAAAGAATGATTAATAATCATTCTTTTTTACATCATTTTTCACTAAATTGTAATTGAAAGATAAAACTTTTCATAAATAAAAAATATGCTCTGTGAAACTGACTCAAACTTACCACCGCTTCAGGAATTTTTAAGGGGATGAAATCCTTTAAATTCTTTTGTTACTTTTAGAGGGGAAAGTAAGGATACTAAAAAGAAATATCTGTTTGAAACTTTTTTCAATTTAATCTATCAAGAATAATTAAATTGAAAAAAGAAATATTATTATTTAATAAATAGTTATAAAAATCAAGATATTCTATTGGGGAATAACTATTGTAACCATTAGCATATTTCTTAGTAAGTCTATAATATTCATATATAAGAATCCAATTTTCCCTTTCATCAATTTTACCTATATATTTATTAAAACTAAATAACGATATATTATTTATATATGAGTAATTTAATGCTAAAAGAATTGGAATTGTATCATTCTCTTTAATTAAATTATCTCTAATATTTGTAAAATTATTAATCTTAATTGAATATTTAATTGCTAAATATATACTCCAAGTTAAAGTATCTGAGCGATGAAATTTTAAGTGTTCTTTAATGATTCAGTTTAAAAACTTCTCAACTTGTTCAGTAATTTTATGAGCATATGCAATTGATGAATATCACTTTTCAATAAAAGAATCTAATGAATCAATTAAATATGGGTGAATAAAAGTAATATTTAGTATATATTTTAGAATTTTAATGTAACTTTCATCATCTATAGAATTTATTTTATTTAATGATTTTATAGCAAACTTAAAAGGTGAATATTCATCACTTTTATTTGATAAATCAACAGCATAATCTAAATAATTTAATAAACTATCTATATTTTCATAATCAACTTTTTCTGGAATGTTATAATTGTTTAATTTTGAGTATACTAAATCATTTAATTCTTGTGGCAATAATTTTATAAATGTTTTTTTAGTATTTATTGTAAGATTATACTTTTCAAGTTCATGACTCAAATCTTGAATAAATGTCTCTGCTTTTTGTTTATTATCACAATAACATTTATAATCATCTATATATCTGATAAAATTGTAACCTTTTTTTATTAATATATTATCAATCCTAGATAATATAATTTCAGATATTAAGTTTGATGTATCTGGTCAAATAGAAATTCAATTAGTTTCATTATTTTTAATCATCCTAATTGCTTTATCTAATTTATTATACCATAATTTTTTATTATTAGAGTTATTCTTTGCTATATCTTTTCAAACAATTGCCCATGGAATTGAATGCGTATAAATACTTGAAAAAAAATTTGCAATATCACTAACCACAATATATTTTTTAAGAAATTGTTTATCAAGAATAATATTATTACTATTACTATTTCATCTATTAATAAGAAGTCTAAATTCATCTGTTTCTACCTCTATATTATAATTTCTTAAAAAAATAAGCCTTTCTTCATCATTATCTTTTAGTGTAATCATTGAAGTATCCTCATAAGAATCATAATCATTTAATATTAATGAAGATATATTTTCCCAATTTTCTTTAATTAAACTACATAAATTTAGGTAAACTAAAGGATTAGGAATTTGTAAATATCTAGGGGCATTATTATTTCTAGTAAGTTTGTAATTTACAGGAAAAAATACCATATCTTTTGTAATTTTAAATGCTTTGTTTACTGAATCGCTTAGTACTAAGTATCTAAATCAACTTGAATTAAATATTGGATCTAATGATTCTGGAAACATTCAAAATCAAATTAATTTATCAAAAACAATATCTGATGTAAGATTTTTAAATCACATACTTCTTAATTAATTTCTAAACATCAAAAATCCCCCAATAAATTGGAGGATTTTTAAAAAACTAAACTCTAGTTGTATTATCTCATTCAACTTCACCTTCTACCACATCATCTCATCATTTCTTTTCTTCAGTAGTTCATTCAGCAGTTGGATTAGCCTGAGCTTGACTATAAATCGCTTGTCCTATTTTCATCATTACATCATTTAATGGTTTAGTTACTGCATCAATTTCTTCTTTTGAAGCATCTGCATTTTCTAGAACTTTTTTCAAGTCTGCAATTTTTGCTTCAGCTTCTGTTTTATCAGCTTCAGGAACTTTATCTTTATTATCAGTCAAAGTTTTTTCTGATTGGTAAACTAGTGAGTCTGCCATATTTCTTGCATCTATTTTTTCTTTTCTTTTTTTATCTTCTTCTTTTTTTGCTTCAGCTTCTTTTACTAGTCTATCAACTTCTGCATCATCCATACCAGTTGAACCTTGGATAGTTATGTGTTGTTCTTTTCCTGTTCATTTATCTTTTGCTTTTACTTTTAGAACTCAGTTAGCGTCTATATCAAAAGTAACTTCTATCTGAGGAACTCATCTTGGAGCAGAAGCAATTCCATCAAGTATAAATCTACCTAATGATTTGTTGTCAGCTGCCATTTCTCTTTCTCATTGTAATACATGTATCTCAACACTTGGTTGATTATCCGCAGCAGTTGAGAAAGTTTCTGATTTAGCATTAGGAATTGTTGTATTTCTAGGAATCATAGGAGTTCTAACTCAACCCATAGTTTCTATACCAAGAGTAAGTGGAGTAACATCAAGTAATAATACATCAGTTACATCTCATCCGATGATACCAGCTTGTACAGCAGCTCAAACTGCAACTGCTTCATCTGGATTTACTGAATTATTTGGTTTTTTACCGAAAAATTCTTCTACTTTCTTTTGAACGAGTGGAATTCTAGTTGATCATCAAACAAGGATAACTTGATGTAAATCTGAAGCTTTTAGTCAAGAATCTTTTAATACTTTTCTACATGGTTCAAGAGATTTTTCAACTAAATCAGAAATAAGACTTTCAAATTTAGCTCTTGTAATTGTCATAAATAAATTTTTTGGTCCACTTGAATCAACAGTTATATAAGGTAAGTTTACATCATATTCTGTAGTTGAACTTAATTCTTTTTTTGCTTTTTCAGCTTCATCTCTGATTCTTTGTAAAGCCATTGGATCGTTTCTCAAATCAACTGCTTGTTCTTTTTTATATTCATCAATTATATATTCAAGTAATCTTTGATCGAAATCATCTCAACCTAAATGTGTATCTCAATTTGTAGAAAGTACTTCAAAAGTTCACTCTTCTCATAAATCAAGAATTGAAATATCAAAAGTACCTCAACCTAAATCGTAAACTGCTATTTTTTCATCTTTATTTTTACCAAGTCAGTAAGCAAGAGCTGCTGCTGTTGGTTCATTTACTATTCTTTTTACCTCAAGTCATGCAATTTTACCTGCATTTATTGTTGCTTGTCTTTGACTATCGTTAAAATACGCTGGAACTGTAATAACAGCTTCAGTTACTTTTTGTCCTAAATATTTTTCTGCATCTTCTTTTAGTTTCATAAGTACATGAGAAGAAATTTGTTCTGGTCTAATATCTTTATTTTCAAAATTAATCAAAGCCTCTCAATCAGATCATTTATTTACTGTAAATGGAACATGCTTTATTTCATTTGAAACTTCATCATATTTTCTACCTATAAATCTTTTTGCAGAGTAAATTGTTCATTTTGGATTTGTTATAGCTTGTCTTTTTGCTGGAGTACCAACAATTATATTACCATCTTTTGTTGCTACAATTGATGGAGTTGTTCTATTCCCTTCTAAATTTGGTATAACTTTTGGTTCTCATCATTCCATAAAAGCTACACAAGAGTTAGTAGTTCACAAGTCTATTCAAATTATTTTTCACATATTTTTTTAGTTAAAAATTAAATATGGTAAGATTTTATTCATTTTTTTTTAGCTGTCAAATTTATTTTAGCACTTTTTTATACTAAGTGCCAGATTTATTATTTTTGGCTACTTAAAGTAAAAATTAATATAATTTTCTTGACTTTCTTATAAATAAATACTATAATATAAATACATAAATAATATCAAATATATGTGAAATAATTTAGAAAAAGAAAATTCTATTAATACCCCTATTTCTTCAGAAGCTTCTAATGATGCTATTTTTGACGTACAAGAAAAAACTTGATGAGATATCTTAAAAATCACTAAACTTTGATGATTTACTCAAATTATATTAGCAACTTTAGAAAAGATAAAGGACCCCGCTTCAAAAATCAAAGAACTTCAAGAAGCTAGAGCAAATATTTGTAAAGTTAATCCCGAAGATTGTGAAAATGATGATTTATATGAAATGTCTGCAAATAAATAAGAGATAAGAAATTATCTCTTTTATTTTTCTTGTATTTTTTAAAATTTATGTAAAATATAGTAAATTACTTTTTAAACTTAATAATTATGGAGAATCAAGAACAAGAAAATAAAGTTGATGAATCAGATATAAAATGTTGTCAAAACTCAAAAAAGATTTTAAACATAGTTTATTTAATTATATTTTTATGTATTGCAATATGAATTGCTTTTTACATAAACCAAAATAAATCTACTTTAATAAAAGTACAAAATAATGAGAAAACATTATCAGGAGAAACAAATTTAGCAACATGAAGTCTAAATGTTACTTCAGATAATAACACTTGAACAACTTCAAATTCAACTTGAAATATTACAAGTACATGAGAAACAAATCTAAATACAAATAATTCTTGAACCATTTCAGCTTCTTGAACAGTAAAAACTGAGGAAGATAAAAAAAATGAAGAAGCAATTATAAAAGATTTTGAAAAGGAACTTGATTCATTATTTGATGTAATTGACCAAAATGCAAAATAATATAGTAGAATTGATATTATGAAAGATAAATAAAAAGGAAGAAATTTCTCCTTTTTTATTTTTATGAGCGCCAATTCACAATATTAATTCACAAGTTGAGGAACTAAGCATAGAATTATTAGAAAAGCTATGAATAAATAAAAACTTTGTTTTTGATTTTAAAGATAATAATGAAAAAATTAAAGTAAAAGATATAAAAGATTTTTTAGATAAAGTTTATATTACTCCTAGTTTTTGATCTCAAATTTTTATAATTGAAAATATATCTAGAATGACAGAGGAATCTGCTAATTCTTGCTTAAAAATATTTGAAGAACCTCCAATCTGAAATATAATTCTTTTAACAAATGAATCAGAATCATGAATTCTTGAAACAATTCTTAGTAGATGTACTACCATAAATACAAAAGATTGAGAATTATGAGAAAAAAATCATTTTTATTATGATATGATTGACGATTATATAAGATGAATAGACCATGATTTAGCTTCATTTATATTTAAAGAAAAACTAGAAAAAGATGATTATATAAATTTATTAAAGACATTAATATTATATTTTAAAGAAAAAAATATTTTTCTTGATTTAATAGAAGAAATTAATGATGATATAAATTGAATACAAAAAAATAATCTCCTTCCAAAATACATTGTTGATAAATATATAATTAAAATTTGACATAAATAATAATTTGCATAAAAATATATAGTTTATTAATAAATATATTATGCTTGACGACTTATCTTACATGTGATGATCATTATGATGATCTTATGAATCTACTTCAAGAAAAGACACTTTAAAAACAATATATGATCTTAATCTTTCAAAAGAAGTTATGGATATACTTGAAAACTGATTATATACTTGTTTGCTAGATTTAGCTGAAGTTTCTCCTAAATGAGTACCTTGATTATCAAATGATGATATAAATAACATACATTCTTCTTTATCTTTATGTGATGATATGTATAAACCACATTGGTGAAAAATTAGAAAAAAGAATAGTTAATCAAAACCATTCTCTTTTTTTTGTAACTTAAATTTTCTTCAACAGTTTACACAATAATTTGCATCAATTACATTGTCTTTTTCACAATAAATGCAGATTTTTGTTTTTCCTTTTTTTAATTTATCTTGAGTATTTGCCACATCTGTAAAAACTAATATTGTTATAGCTCATATAACAGATAGTAAAACTGGCCCTAATAAAATAACTATACTTCAAATTATTTTTCACATAGGAGTTATTGGAACTATGTCTCCATATCATACTGTTGCAGCAGTAACAACACCCCACCATAAGGATATTCAAACAGAACTAAATTGAGGATTTACAGGATTTTCTATTTCATAAACAAAAACAGAAACTACAAATATAATTATTGAGAAAAGCATAAAAACAGCCTTATATTCATCTCAATATATTTTTAATGCTTTTACAAATCAAATAGTTATTGGAATATTTCTAACAAGTCTTAAAACTCTAAATACTCTCATTATTCTAAGTATTTTAAGTGTATCTCAATACCTAAATATAGAAAAAATCATTCATAAAAAAAATGGTAAAAATGACATCAAATCTATAAAATTAAATCCTGATGATATAAAAGTTCTTTTTTTCCTAGCTCTTAAAAAACGATATAAATAATCAATTAAAAAAATACTTGAAATTAAGAAATTACAATAAAATAACTCTTCTTTATATATTATATCTATAGGATTTATAGTTTCCAAAACTATAATTACTACTGAAAATATAATAAATAAATTTATTATATGATTGAATATTATACCAGATCTACTTTCTGGATCATCAAATATATTTTCATACTTTCTTCTATCATAAGAAAAAATATTTTGAAATGACAATCTTAAATTATTAAATAATAAATTATTAAATCACTATTTGATTTAATATTTTTATAATTTTATCATACTTTCTTAAATTTTTCCAAAAAAGCAAGTCTTTTAAGTACTGTAGGATGTGAATAATAGAAAAATTCATAAGCTTTATGTGGTCTTAAATTCGAAAGATTATTTAATGATAACTTTTTAAGAGCACTTTGAAGTAACGATGCTTCATTATTTATTCAAGCAAACTCGTCAGCTTGATACTCATTTCTTCTAGAAAGTATATTTCAAAATAATGATAAAATAATTGAAACTGGAGTAAATAAAATAGTGAAGGCAATAAGTCACATATGAAAACTAGGTAATTTTGCTCATAGAGATAATGATATTTCAGGAATTTCTAAAGCTAAAGAAAAAAGATACATAATAACTCAAGTTTGAATAATAGAAAAAATAAGCATTTGTAAAGTATGCTTTCTTTTATAATGTCATATTTCATGAGCCAAAACAGCAACTATTTCATCTTGTGATAAATCTTTTATCAAAGTATCAAATAAAACTATTCTTTTTTTAGATCAAAAACCTGAGAAATATGCATTTCATTTACTAGATCTTTTTGAAGCATCCATTTCATATATATTATCTAGCTTAAATCATACTTTTTTTGCAAATTCTTCTATTTTTTTCTTTAACTCTTGATCTTGAAGTGGAATTTGTTTATTAAAAAGTGGAACTATTAATGTGCTATAAAAAAGCATAAAAAACAAAGAAAAACTACTCATAATAATCCAAGCTATCCACCAAAAATTATTTCAAAGTTTATTATAAACAAAAACCAATAATGCAAGTAAAGATAATCAAATTACATATCCTAATACTAAAGACTTAATAGAATCTATGAAAAACAATTTTTTTGTTGATTTATTAAATCAAAATTTTTCTTCAATAACAAAAGTTGAATAATATGAAAATGGTAAATTTAACAAAGTTTGTAAGAAAACAATCAAAGCAAAAAAAGTAATAGTTAAAATCATAGGATTCTGAACATAATTCCTAAGAAAAGCATCTATAAATCAAAATCCTCAAAAAATAATCATAAGTAACATTACAATAAAAGAAAAACTTGTTGTAATTATAGAAAATTTATGTTTTTCCTTCTCATAACTTTGTGATTTCTTATATTTTTCTTCATCATAAATTCATTTTAATTCTGTAGGTAACTCATCTGACCAATTAAGAGTATTTAAATAAGCTAAAACTTTAGTTAAAATAAACTCAAAAGTCAAAAATCATATAATATAAATCTCAATCCAAAAAGTAAATTGTGAATTATAAATAGGTCATACACAATTAGTCAATCAGTCTGTTAATCATGAGGTATCTCAAATACAAGCATATGAAGTTGAATATAATAAAAAAAGTGTACTAATTAAAAACAATAACTTTTTCATAAAAAAAATTAAAAAATAAAGTCTATATATATTTTATATAAGACTTTATTTTTACCAAAAGATTTTACCCTTTATAAACCATATGAGTATTCCACACATCAGTATTTTGTTCAGATTTAGGTATTCAATATACAAACCTATTAAGATCTCTTAACATTGATATATCACTCAATGCCTCTAATGAAAATCATTTTCTTCATTGTCAATCTAAAAGTAATTCTGGCTCTATTAATAATATAGAATCAACATATTTATTAAATTCTTCTTTATCTCACCATAATACCATAATTTCTTTAATAACACGTTCATATCATTCTATTGCTGATGAAACTCTAAAATCAAAGTCAGGAATAATTATCTTTTTTCAAAATTTATAAGCTTCTATCATATATAAATTTAAATAATATTTTTATATATTATAATTTATATTATAAATTGTCAAGATAATTATTTTATTTCTAATCTACTCCCTTCTCTACTGTCAATTATTTTATATCAAAGTGAATCAAGTTCATCTCTAAGTGCATCAGCTAACATAAAATTTTTTTCTTTTTTAGCAACATTTCTTATTTCAAGTTTTTTTTGTATTTCTTCTGGAATTTCAATATTTGTATTATCAGTAAAATCTACAATTCAAAGTATCTCATTAAATGTTTTAAACATATCAATTATAGCATTGAATTCTTCTAAACTTATCTTATTTATTTCTTTATTTACAAAAGTTACAAAATTAAAAAATACTGCTAATGCTTCCGGAAAATTGAAATCATCTTCAAGTTTTTCTATAAAATCACTTACAAAAATTTGTAATTCTTCCCTAAATTCTCTTCTAACTCATTTTACTTTTAACATACCTCATTTTTGAGTTGTTATATCTTTCTCTGACTTTAATGATTTTTTTGTTAAATAAAGATTTTTAATAGTTTCATCAATTTTTGAAATTGTATTAAATGATTGTTCTAATTTAGAGAAACTAAAATCAATACTATCTTTATATTTTCAGTTTATAAATGATAACCTAATTCACCTATAAAATACACTTTTATTTTCAGCTTTTATTTTTCAACTTTCTAAAAAATCTTCTAAATCTTTCAATCTATAAAAATTACCTAAACTCTTACTCATCTTTTTTCAATCAACCATAAGATGCCCTGAATGTAACCAATATCTACAAAATTGTTTTCATGTTATGCTTTCAGTTTGTGCTATTTCATTTTGATGATGAGGAAATATAAGATCTACTCATCACATATGTATATCTATTTCAGGTCAGAAATTTACCATATTACATGCACTACATTCTATATGCCAACCTGGACGTCATTTTATTAAAACTTTTTTATCATTTATAATAAACTCCTCTTCCCAAAAATTATCTCAGTCTTCTTTTTTCCATGCTTTCCAAAGAACAAAATCTGCAACATTATCTTTTTCATATTCGTCATTATCTATCCTTACACTTGATTTCATTCATGAAAAATCAAGATGAGCAAATTCTCAGTAAGTTTTAAATTTAGAGATATTATAATAAACACTATTATCATCTCAAATATAAGCATATCATTTTTTTATCATAGTATTTATCATTCTTACCATTTCACCAATAAGATTTGATATAGGAACTATTTTATCTGCTTTTTTAATTCAAATTTTTTCTATATCTTCTAAAAAAATATTTGTAAATCTTTCTGTAAAATCTTTTAGTTTCTCATTTGCTTTCTGACTATCTCTTATTGTTTTATCATCAATATCAGTTATATTCATCAAAGTTGTAACATTGTATCATAAAAATCTAAGAGTTTTAATTACTAAATCCTCAAAAATAAATGTTCTTAGATTTCAAATATGTGCATAATTATAAACTGTAGGTCAACAAAAATAAACCTTAACATTATCTTGTCTTTTTGGTTTAAATACTTCCTTTTGTCTTGTTAGAGTATTATATAGTTTCAGCATAAAAATTCTTTAATTAAATGTAAATGAATGTGTAGCCTCTCCATTATCGCTTTCTTTATGTTTTTTTTCATTTGATGATTTATGTCATTTTTTTTGATTGATTTTATCCATCATCATCTTTGAAGCTTTTGAAGGATCCATATGATGTTCTGTATGCTTATCAAACATAACATTTGGCCCTTCTTTACAATGTCACATACACGCACAACTATTAACTAAAACATTATCTAGTTCAAATTTTTCCTTATCTCTTTCCAATCTTTTCAAAATATATTCGCTAAATCTTTCTTTACATATCTTTCCATTACAAACTTGTATTTTCATAAATATTGTTATTAAAATATTACATAGAATTAGTAATGATACCTATTTATCATTTAAAATTTAACTAATTCTACTTTTTTTATTAATTTTTACAAAAAAATTTGATAATTTATTTTTTTTCATATAATACAACACGCAACAAGATAAAATACTGAGATAGCTACTGTGATATCGCAGAAAACTGAAAATCTATTGTAACAAGGATTTTCATACAGTTAACTCTTTAAATTTTATATTTTAGCCGGGGTAGCTCAGTGGTAGAGCAGAGGACTGAAAATCCTTGTGTCGGTGGTTCAATCCCGCCTCTCGGCACCACTACAATAAAAAAAAGAGTTTATTATTTTAATTAAACTCTTTTTTATATATAAAATTTACATAATCAAAATACTATAGTTCTATAATAGTTTTAACTCAAACACTTCATAAACACGCTCTTATTAAATATCAAGCATCAATTAATGAAAGACTAAAAGTCTTAACATCTCATTCAATCGGGTGAAATTCTACTTCCAGTCAATTTCTTGGTTTTATATCTTTTATTAATAACTTAGTTTTAGTTTGTTCTTTAGAAGCTTCACTTAAAGCTTTATTTTTTGCTGCAAGTTCATCAATTTCATTTTGATTAGTAATAGTTTTCCCTTTAATAAAAATAAGCGATCATTTAGGTAGTACTTCTCATAACTCATTAACCATATTTTTTCTATCATTAGAAGAAATATAGTGTGCCAACGAATTATTTTTAGAAAAATAAACATCCCTAACAATAGGCAAAAACTTTCATATTAATCAATCACACTTTATTATAAATGTCCTATCTTCTTTTTTTCATTTAAATTCTCATCAATAATTTTTACTATAAAATTTTATTCTATTTTCTCATACTCTTTTTGCATGAGAATGTCTTCCTGATAAATTATCCAGAATACGTGATGCAATACCTCTTCTTTCTTCTAATACTCTTACATTTACTCATTCAGGAGTGAAAAGTAAATTTAATTCTTCTAATCATGGCTTCTTTCTTGAACTATTCATAATTTAAACTTAAAAAATATTTTTGTCTATTTTTTAAGTTTACTCGGAATTCAATAATAGTCAAGAAGAAATTTTGATATTTCGGAAAACATATATGCCGAACTTTCTCAACCAAATGCTGTAGTTCTAGGTCTTTCTATTTTCATTATAATTACAAATTTTGGGTCTTCAGCTGGTCAATATCATGCAAAAGATCATACAGTACTTCATACTCAATCTTCATATCATCCTTTATAAGCAATTTGAGCTGTTCAAGTTTTACCTGCCATATTGTATCATTCTACTTTTCAGTTTTTTGCAAATCAATTATCAACACTATCTACTAACATAGAAGTAATTGTTTTTGCAGTTGATTCTTTTATAACCCTATGTGTTATTTCTGGATTAAAAGAAATAACTTTACCACTTGGCATTTTTATTGATTTTACAATATTTGGCTTAACATATAATCATCAATTTGCAAGAACACTATATGCTGCTGCCATTTGAAGAGGAGTAACACTAATTCATAATCAATAAGACATAGTATACATTTGTGCTTTTGACCATTTCTCATAATTTGGTAATACAGAAAAAACCTCTCAATCAAGTGTAATTCAGGTTGGCTTTCAAAATCAAAATGCATCTAAATAATTATATAATAATGATTTTCAAATTCTTTGAACTATTCTTATCATTCAAACATTACATGAAAAAATTAAGGCGTTATTAAAAGATTTATATCATCTACATTGTTCTCAAACATTTCTAATCGTAAAATTATCAATTGTTAATTCCATATTATCTTGATACATATCATATCTATTTATTTCTCACGAATCTAGTCATATAGCAACTGTAAAAGCTTTCATAATGCTTCAAGGTTCATAAAGTCAAGAAATTGCATCATTTTGATAAACTCAAGCTCAGAAATCATTTCTATATTTATATTTTACCAAAAGTGGATCTCATAACTCCTCTCTTGTTGCTAATCTAAGCATAATTTTTTTTCAATCATATGTAAATTCTTCTCAATTTTGATTATCTTCAACAAGTACCACTTTTCATAATAAATCTGTTGCTGGATTAGGATACTTTGCTCCAGTTACTTTTTCCATCTCATAAACTGAAGAAGGATCATTTAAATCATTATTTGGATAAGTTGCCATTGATAATATATCTCAAGTTTTAGGATTCATAACAACTATAGTTCATTTATTTGCTTCAAATCTTTTTACTCATTCTTCAATTGTATCTTCAACTTTTTTTTGTATATTTCTATCAATTGTAAGAGTTATATCAGCTCATGCAGTATTTAAATCGTTTTGATCTAAACTTAATGGATCAATTGTTCTTCATTGTATATCTTTTTTTACAAGTATTTTTCATTTATTTCACTTTAATATATCATTAAAATATCACTCTGTTCAGTAATGTCATACTCAATCTCCGTCAACAAATCACACAACAGATGAAGCAACAGATTTTTCTGGGTAATATCTGCTTGGATTTCATGTTAAAATAATAAAATTTCAAATTGAATTTTCTACATCTAGTACTCATTTTTTCATTGCATCTTTCTCATCTTTTATATACTTTTCTATTTCCTCTGAAAGCGTAATCGTTAATTTATTAATTATTGGAATATACCTTATTGTTCTCTTCTTTAACATATTCTCAATACTCCCTAAATCATATTCTAAAAATGAATTTAGTTTTAATGCTGTCCCCTTTATATCACTTATTTCCTCAGGATTTGCATAAACATTTAATCAACTTACATATATTCATGCTAATCTTAACTCTTTTATTTTTTCAGCTTTATCAATATCTAAATTTTCTGCAATTACGACATTTGTAACTTTTGTCTTACTAAGCTTTTCTTGAACTTTAGTTAAAATTAAACTTTTTATATAGTCTTCATTAAATGTGAAATCTGATATTTCCAAAACATGCATAAATTTTAACATATTATCATAACAATCATCTTTTGTTCTCAACTGACAAACCTGTTTATAAACAATATCTCTTAAAAATATTGCTAACCTATTTTTATCTCATACTACTTCAGGATCAATTGCTAAGTCATTTAAACTAAGAGATGTTGCCAAAACTGTTTGCGATCAGTTAGTAGATGAATATATAGTTCATCTATTAACTGGAATTTCTATTTCTCAAAGTTGTTGTTTATCAGCTAATTTTTTATAATAATCATAATTTAATACAGTATAAGAAAAAACTTTTGAGATTATAAGTAATGAAAACAAAACAAAAAAACCAAGTACATAATATTCTCTTGGGTATTTATCAAAAAATTTAAAGAAGATTTCTAAATAATTTTTTTGTTTATACATAAGTAAGATTAAAAGTAAATTCTTTCTATCTTTTAGTTGTTAGTTATTATTTTACTAAATTTTTCTGGAATCAAAGTCTCATCATTATAAATTTTGAAAAGTTTCTCTTTTATATCTTCAAAATTAGCATTATCATACTTATTTTTTACTTCTTTTTCAAAAATTTGCAAGATAAATGGTATGTTTTCCATTTTATTTTTAAGATTTTTTAAATGTAAGTCCATAGCATAAATCATCTCTTCTTCTTCTCACACACACTCAAATGGTTTTATTCAAGATATTCAAAGTAATTCTCTAAAAATTTGTTCTAAGTTTTTATCTTCATAAAGCTCTTTTCAAAAAATTGCTAAATTTTCTTTATCTGTAATAAATGGTCTTAAAATAGAGTAGACAAATGCACATTTTGGACAAGAATTACACCATATTCAAGACTTAATTGAAACTTTTTTCTTTATTCTAAAATTATTGTTACAACTACTAAAAAATCAAAAATATTTTTTTCATATTTTTGAAAAAATCTCTGCAATTTTTATTTCATACATTCATCTTAAAAGAGAAAAATATTTTATAGTTGAAGTTAAATTTTTTGTCACATAGTTTGCTAAATCTTGTTCAAATTCTAGGCTCTTACTATATTGATGATTCACCTCTAAATCTCATATATTTGTATTTCAAGTATTTGCTGATTTTTCATTACTTAATATTATGTATTTATAATCATATAAATATGCTGTTGCAAAAAGTACAAATGAAATTATTCAAGTTATTGGAACATGTCAGTTATAATACCCATTATCAAGCATATTAAATAAAGTCTGGCTCATATATCTTTTAATCAAAATAGCCTTTTCTCACATAACTTTTAAACAATTCTCTTTTATTTGATCTGATTTTCAGAAAATAATTGGAGTAAATTCTAAACTATTTTTTCTTAAAATTTCAGCACTAACTATACTATCTTTTCCTCATCAAAGTGGCAAAAGTGATTTTTCACTAGTTTGAAAATCAATTTTTTTATAAATTTTTTCAGAATTAGATACAAAGTTAAAAAGTCATTCTGGATTTAAATTATTTGTATACAAAAACTCACCTAATCAATTTCTATAAAATTTTTGCCAAAATAGTTTATCATCATCAGATAAAAATCATGATTCAACTATCAGTTCTTTTGTAGGATAAGCTTTATAATAACTAACTCAAACAGCTAAAGATAATGAAAAAAGCATATTTTCAAATATATTTTCATCAAAATCTTTTCTTATATTTAAAAAATCACAGGAAAAATCAATTTCTTCTTCAAAATCTACTTTTTTATCAAAACTATAAAAAAACTTAGCTTTCAAAGTAAGTCTATCAAATTCAAATCACTCAAAGTAAAATCTATCAAATTTTTCCATAAAAATAAAATCATTTAAAATTTAAATGATTTTATAGAAAAGTAAGGAAAAAGCAAAAATTATGTTTTTAAAACCTCATATGCATAATTATATGGATTTTTATGTTTATCCTTTCTTTTTTCTTTTGGGTTTAAAAGTGCTTCATTAGGAACAGCTTTAGTTCATAAAATTCATTTATTATAAATATCTAAAGCTCTAGCAATTTTATATTTTCATTTTCAATATGATTCTTTATAACTTGCTCTTAAAAAATATTCAGTAATTCATAAAATAGCTTCATCTTTGTTAAATGGATTAAAATGAATTCATAAATTATCATTATCATACGCAAACCTAGTTGCTTGTCATGCACCCCAAGATCATGTACCTGATCATGAAAATAATTTTATTTCCTCTTTTCCTTTTATTCATCATGATTCATGAATAGAAAGTTTCTTTATTAATTCTGGAACAGATCATACATCTGGGTAATACTTACTTAAACCAGTTTGTAATTCTAAATATAATTTTCTAGTTTCTTTCTCATTTTCAGTCATTACTTCATTTTTACTTTCCTTTTCATCTAAAACTCAAATAAATGTAAGTACTTTATCTTTTACTTCTTGTCATGTCATAGTTATATCTCACAACTTCTTATCCAATATTTTTTTTAATTTTTTAATTTCTCACTTAGTTCTTGTTAACATATTTATTGCTTTAGAATCCAATCAAGTTATCCAATCTTTTATTATTTCTGGCTCTAAATCCATAGCACTTTTAAAAAAACTTGTCTTTAATTCTTTAGTTATTTCTATTCATGCTCTTACATATGATAAAAATTTATCTTTATATGATACATTTTTAGTATCAGAATCATTAAGTTTTTTTATTTGTTTTTCTTTAGTAGCAACTTTAGGATTTTCAAGAATAGTTCTCTTGTTATCTAAGAAACTATCTATTAATTGTTTTAAATTAGGTAATTGCACTGAATTACTATCTTTTATATATGATATAAAAGTTTTTTTATATTCATTAGGTAACTTAAGCATTAACTTAGAAAATGTATTTGGTCAAAAATCTCAATCTTGTTTTGTTCAAATAATTTCTTGAAACTTTCTTATTTCATCTACTGATATTACCTCTTTTTCATACATTTTATATATTTCTAAAAGTGATTGTTTTACTTTGTCTTCTTCCATCTTATCTTTATAATCTACTCTTATGATACTTATTTCTCACTTAAGATTAGATAATGAATATTTTGATTTTGAGATAATTTTTGATTTTAAGTAATCAGCTAATACATCAGGTTTAATTACATTATCAAATGCAATTTCTGTTGTATTATCTTCAATTCATGATGCAAATGCTTTTAATCATCATATATCATTTTTATTTCATGAATATTTAGTTTCTAGTGTAGAACTTTGCAAAAAATCTAATGACATATATTTAATTTAAGTAATAATTCATTATTAATTGTATCATAAAAAATATGTATATGCAAAAAATGTAAAGTTTTTTTGCTTTTTCATTTTTTTCCATATAATAAGGTCGCTTTAAAAACCTGGTGTATTTTCCGGGCATTAATATTTAATTTTTAAAAATACAATATGGCAATAACAAAAGAAGAAAAGAAAAAAGTTATAGCAACTTTTGCAAAATGAAAATCAGATACTTGATCTGCTGAAGTACAAGTAGCAATACTTACTTCAAAAATTGAGAATTTAAAAGCTCACTTAGATGAACATAAAAATGATAACCATTCAAGAAGATGAATTTTATTAATGGTTGCAAAAAGAAGAAAAATGCTTAACTATTTGAAAAAGACAAATCCTGAAAAACATGAAGAAGTTATAACAAAATTAAATTTAAGAAAATAATAAAAAAAATCTCCAATTGGAGATTTTTTTTATTATTAAACTGCTATTTTTTCGATCAACACATCTAATAAAACAGCTCAAAATCTAAGTCTAACTCTATCAACTAGTCTATCAACAAGCAAATAATCATAATCCGGAATTTCAAGTTTTAATTTTATTTCATGTCTTCTTAAATCTATTTTTTTTGAAGTAATCTCTTCAACATTTATTCACATAGAAAAAATTATTTCACTTAAATCTTTCAAAACTCAAATCTTATCCAAAAATATAAATTTTAAGGCAACAGTTATATTATTATCTTCATCACCTTCTTTATATGCTGTTAAAAGTCTTTCTTTATTTACATTATTCAAAATAGGACAAGATCTATCATGAATTGTTATATGTCATTTTGAACTTATATGACCAACTATTTTATTTGGAATAATAGATCATCAAATACATTTCTTACATATTTTAAATTCAATTCATTTTTCTCATCAAATGATTATATTTTCATTTTTATTTCATTTATTTTCTGCATTTAAAATATTTCTAATATCTTCCCTAACTTCTTTTTTTGTTATTAATTTTTTAGATTTTAGTATTTTTCTAACAACAGCAGATGGATTTACAGAGAAATTTCATACTTGTTCAAGTAAATTTTGTCTATCATCAAAATTATATTCCCTATCATCCATTACTTTTAATATTGATAGTTCCTTATCTAATTGTGGTAAAGAAAACTTTTCTAAATATTTGTTTAATATATCTTTCCCTCTTTCTATGTGTATATCCTTATTTTCTTTTTTTAAAAAACTTCTAATTCTATCTTTTGCTCTTGTTGTTTTTACAAAAGACAACCAAAAAGGACTAGGTCTTTTAGAATTATCTGTTATTATCTGAACTACATCTCAATTTGATAACTCTTTGTCAAGTGGAAAAATCTTTCAATCAACTTTTGCTAAAACTGTATGATTTCATATTTCGCTATGGATTGCATAAGCAAAATCAATTGGTGTAGATCATGCTGGAAGATTTACCGAAAGTCATTTTGGAGTAAATACAAATATTCTATCTCTAAAAACATCTATTTTAAGAGAAGAAATAAAATCATTATTTCATAAACTTTCTGTTAATTCTTTTAATTCTTTAACCCAATCTATGTCCTGAGAAGTATTTCAACTTCATTTTTCTTTATATTCAAAATGCGCTGCAACTCATATATCAGCATACTCATTCATTTCAAAAGTCTTAATTTGAATTTCTGTCGGTTGTTGTCTATAATTTTTTAAAAGTCATATGATAGTAGTGTGCAAACTTCTGTATCAATTTGGCTTTGGAAGTGCTATATAATCCTTAAATCTCTTAGGAATTGGATTCCATTCATTATGGATAACTCAAAGAACCTTATAACAAGTTGGCACATCTTCAACTAAAATTCTTATACCAAATAAATCATACATAGATTCAACATTATCAAAACCTTTTTTCTTCATTTTTTTATATATTGAGTAAATTGATTTAACTCTATAAGTTATCTCATACTTGTCAACAATTGGATCAAGAACTGCTTCAATTTCTTTTTTAGCATTTTTATAAAAATAATCAATACTATCTTTTAAACTATCTAATTGTTTTTTTACATTTTTATATTCATTGGCTTCTAGTATCTTAAAACACTCTTCTTCAAGTGCATTTTTTAATGAAAATAATCAAAGTCTATCAGCAATTGGAGCATATATGTTTAGTGTTTCTAGTGATATTCTTTCTTGTTTATCTTTTTTTGGATGATATCTAAGCGTCTTCATATTATGAAGTCTATCAGAAAGCTTGATAAATATAACTCTTAAATCTTGAGCCATAGCAACAAACATTTTTCTTAAACTTCAAACATTTCTATCTTCTCATATATACTTAACTTTTGAAACTTTTTCCATTCATTCACATAAAAATGCTACTTCATTTCAAAAATTTACTTTTATATCTTCAATACTTTTTAAAGTATCTTCGACTACATCATGAAGTAAACATGCTTGAATAGTTGGAATATCTGGCTTTAAATTAAGCAATATAATAGTCGCTTCAACTGGATGAATTATGTATGGATCTCAAGATAATCTTACCTGTCACTCATGAGCATCACGAGCAAAAATATATGCCTTAAAAATATCTCTTTCGATTTCTTCAAAAGAAACATTTGTCATATATTTAGATACTTTTTTTGCTATATCTTTTACTTTTTTATCTATTTTTGAATAATCATACATAAATTCATTATTAAGGATTAATACATAGTAGATATTTTTAAAACTCTACAATTATAGCAAAAAATACTTAATTTGTAAAAAGAAAATATAATTTTAAAGTTGTCATACTAAAGCCATTTTTATATATTAAATTCCAAATCATCTAAAAAAATTTAGAAATTAATTTGACATCACTTGTATAAAAAATATAATATGTGTGTAGATATAACACTTATTAAATTATTTATTTAAATTTGTTATAATAAGCACACCATTTAAATATAAAAGGTCACCTGCAAAATATAATAAATCAATATTAATTTACTACTATAATACCCTATCTACATATTAACTTTTATTAGTATAAAATGATAGATCTTCAAATAATTTATTTATTAGAAATTACATACAAAATATAAATATTTTTTATTTGAATCATAGTAAGTGTATATTTTACATATATTATTTCTTAACTATATAATTATGGAAAAAGAAGCCGTAATAGTAGTAGACTACCAAAACTCATTTGCAAATCCTGAAACTGGTAGCTTATATGTAAAATGATGAGAAAAAATAGCTCCAGTAATCAATGAAGTTGTTGCATGAGTAAAAAATAAATGATGAATCATTATAAGTTCAAGAGAACTTCATCCTATATGACATATATCATTTGCATCAAGTTTTGTTTGAAAAGAATCAATAACTGAAGCATTCAAAAATTGAATTTCGCCTTCTGAAATAAATTTTATAACAAAAAAAGAAGTAGCAGAATGGACAGAAAAAAATAATTGAATCGCGAAAAATGCTAGTTTCTCTGTAAAAGAACTTAAAGCATATTTAGATACAGTTTGAGATCAAGCACTTTGGCCAGAACATTGTGTAAAATGAAGTGAAGGGGCAGAATTTTTTAAAGAATTTGATTCAACTAAAGTCGATATAGAAGTAAAAAAATGATTTAAACCTGATACTCACCCATACTCAGCATTTGAAGCAAAAACAATCGATGAAAAAGAATCTACATTTGAAGTTCTTAAAAGATTATGAGTAAAAATAGTAAAAGTTGTATGATTAGCAACTGACTACTGTGATATTGCAACTGTACTTGATGCTAGAAAATATGGAATGCAAACTGAATTTATAGAGAAAGCTTCTGCATGAGTAGATCCTGCTTGAACAATAGAAGCATTAAAACGCATGAGAGAAGCATGAGCAAAAATTATTGACTGAAAATAAGTGTATATTTTACATTATTAAATAGTAATTATGAATGATATTTTCGAAAAAATCCCAAGTGCACAAGATGTACAAAGGTGAATAAATAAAGATATTCAAGATGCTATTGAAAGCTTTGTAGTAAGAGCTTCTAAAGCAATTGAAAGAATGAATGAAAGGAGTGTTAATATTCAGGCAAATTGAGATTGAAGATTATTAAACTGAATTCACTCAGAAAAGATAAAAGAAGCCTTTAGAAAAAAATGATGGGAGATTAAGTATACATCAGATCAAAGAGATTGAGATTATATAACGATTTCTATGAAAAATTATGAATGATCATATTGAAGTTCATGACATCAATGGGATAGATAATTTAAAATTAATTTAAATATTATGAAAACTCCAGATTATAAACAATTTCCTGAAATAAGTTTTGCAGAATTTCAAGCTATTCCATATTTAGATGAAAGAATAGAAATAGCCAAAAGAAACAAAATTTTGAGAACAGATGCTTACAATAGAACTATGGATTATATAAAGTGAGATAGATGAAACTGAAATGAAGTATTTTATTTATCTTTAAGAAAATCGCCTAACTCAAAGTTCAATGTAATCTATGGAATAAGAAATATAGTTGATGAAGTTTTAAGAACTCCAGTATCTCAAAGTGAAATTGATTTTGCAAAAGATTTCTACGAATACCAAGCATCAAAATGATGAAATGGGAAATTCAATCCTGAAAGGTGGCAGAAAGTAGTTGATGAACATAATTGAATGTTACCTATAAAAGTATCATGAGTTGCTGATTGAACTATTTTAAAACCTTGAGAACCTGCTTTGAGAGTTGAGTGAGAAGCTGAAATCGCAGCTATATTTGAACCTATATTTATGAGATTATTTTATCAATCTGTAGTAGCAACAAATGCAAGGATAATAGAAGAAATAATTTCAGAGTGAAGAATTGTAGAGTTTGGTTATAGATCTGCAATAAATGATGATATGCATATAAAAGCTATGGAAGCCTTGGTTGTTTGATGAGGAATATCAAGAACTAGTAGTGATGTAACTGCTGCAACTTTGGATATATATGCTGACTGAACTACCGCTCATAGATTCTTTACTGCATACCCTACTGAAGATGAAGCTATGCAAGAAGCAGTAGAAAAAAATGATAAAATAGCTTTGCTTGTAGATAGCGTTGAAGCTTATGCTTGAATAGATAAAATTATTGCTTTAAAGAAAAAGTATCCTGGAAAAATAATAGCTCCAAGATTGGATAGTTGAGATTTAGCTAATCAAGCAGTTTATGCATTACAAAAAATGAAAGAAAACTCAATGTTAAATCCAATGACAAACAAGATAGTAGTTGCAGATATAAGCACTATTGAAGATATAGTAGAAGTAGAGTTAGCAGTAACTGAGGCTTGATTTAATCCAAAAGATTACATAGTTTATGGATTGTGAGGATTATTGATAGCAAGAGAAAAAACAAGAGATATAGTTTCAGCTTGATACAAGTTATCAGCTACAGAAAACTGATGAACTATGAAATTTTCAAATGACAAGTGAAAACAATCGATTCCAGGTAAACCAAATGTAGAGATAAGAAACTGAAAAAGGTATATAGTTCAAGAAGATGAAGAACAAATCTGAGTAAGGTTATTAACTCCTATGTATGATATGTGACAATTCTTCTATGATAAACCAAAAGTAACTGATATGTATGAAGCAAGAGAAACTATGCGAGACTCAAGAAAATGGGCAGATTATGAAAGTAAGATAAGTGAGGAAACAAAGAGGTTAATAGATGAGATAAAGGAAAAAGTTGGGATAGATGTTTAATATTTTCTAAATTTTACTTATGAAAACTAATTCCATACATTTATGACAGATTCAAGTTGAAGCTGGCAGACCAGACATAAATATGCAAAATGCAATATCTAGAATGAAACAAGTTCCTACAGGTTGAATCATAGTATTTCCAGAAATGTTTATAAGTGGATATATGATTTGAGACGACTTTTTGAGAGATAGTTTCATAAAAGATTGCAGAGCTAAAAATGATGTCATAGTAGAATTATCAAAAAAGTTAGATATAACTATAGTATGGTGAAATATAGATATAGATGAAAGCAAAAAAAATGAAGATTGAAGTGTAAGAAAGTATAACACAGCCTACATTGCAAGTAGAGGAAAATTATTAAAAAAACAATACAAAACTTTGTTACCAAACTATAGAATGTTTGATGACAAGAGATACTTTACATCTTTAAAAACTTTAGCTGAAGAAGAATGAATTGATATAAGCAAGTACTATGAGCCTGTGGAAGTAGTAATAGACTGAGTCAAAACAAAAGTTTCACTTTTGATCTGTGAAGATATCTGGAACATAAATTGAGATTACAATTTAGATCCAGTTGCGATGACAAAAACACATATGCCTGATTTAATTGTAGTTCCATCTTGCTCTCCATTTGGTTTAGAAAAAGCAAAGTTTAGAGACAGATTATTACAAATACAAAGTCAAAATACAAGCTTAGCTTATGTAAATCCTATTTGAATTCAAAATAACTGAAAAAATATATTTAACTTTGATTGAGGAAGTGCATTTTATCAAAATTGAAGCTTTGTAAAATGAGTTAAAAACTACTGAACTGAGGAAGTAAGTGAATTAGTCCATGAATTAGAAATTGAGCAAATTTATGAAGCATTGATAAACTCAGTTAAGGAATTTTGGAAACAAAGTGATATGAAAAAAGCAATTATATGATTGAGCTGAGGAATTGACTCAGGAGTAAACGCAGCACTTTTAACTATTGCTTTATGAAAAGAAAATGTAACTGCTATAAATATGCCATCAAGATTTAATTCAAATACAACTAAAAATTTAGCAGAAAAATTAGCAAACAACTTGTGAATAAATTACTTAGTTTCCCCTATACAAGATGCTGTTGATTTGACAATAAAGATGATTGAAATGACAACTTGAATTCCTCCAAGTAGTTTTGAGATAGAAAACATACAAGCTCGTGAAAGATGAAAAATGTTATCAGATTTAGCTCCTAGATTTCAAGCATTTTATACAAATAATTGAAACAAAGATGAGATAATGACTTGATACGCAACTTTGTACTGAGATGTAAACTGAAGTATTGCTTTGATTTGAGATTTAACAAAGGAACAAGTAAAAGCTTTGGCTAGGTATATAAACAAAAAAAATTGAAAAGAGATTATATCAAATGAAATGATTGATATGAAACCAACTGCTGAGTTAAGTGACTCACAAAGCCCTGATAATTGATGATGAGATCCATTTAATTACAGATTTTTATGAGCAGTAAATAAAGCTTTTATAGAAAAACAAAAATCATTAATAGACTTAGTAAACGCATTAAAAAACTGAAACTTAGAACAGGTTTTATGATTGCATAATTGAGAGTTAGAAAGAAACTTTAACTCAAAAAAAGTAATAGTTGAAGAATTAGAAAAAATCTGGAGATTAAAAAATAACAATATCTTTAAAAGAATCCAAGCTCCACCTATTCCAACTATAAGTAAGAGAAGTTTCTGATTTGACTTTAGAGAAGCACAGAAAAAAGTTTATTTTTGAGAATGATATGAAGAATTAAAAGAAGAAGTTATATGTAGTTAATTTTAGCTTTTTAAAAGAAAAAATGATAAACTTATACTATACCTTAATAAAAATCATATGGAAAACTTAGAATTAAATTGAAGTTTAGTCTGTTATGACAACTTCTGACTCCAAAATAATCCAGAATTAAAAGATTTTCTTAATAGTCAAGAATTAAAAAATATAATTGATTCATTTGCTTACGAAATAATTGTAGTACTTGGATGAGACTGAACAATGCTAAGAGCAATAAGAGAAAACTATGAAAGAAATCTTCCATTTCTTTGAATCAACTTTTGACATAAATGATTTCTACTTAATTCAAAAGAAAGTATTCACTCAGGGTTTAGTCCAATAGAAAGAAAATACCCATTACTCGAAGTTGAAGTAGGAACTAATTGAGAAAAAAGAAATGATATAGCTATGAATGAGATAGATATAAGAGCAGCATGATGAAGATCTATATGACTCGAAATAAGTTTATCAAGAAGACAAAAAATAAACATATCTTGAGATGGTATAATTATATCCACTCCAGCATGATCTACTTGATATAATAGATCACTAAATTGACCAATTATTCCTCACACTATAAACGCTTTTTCTATCACTCCAAAGGCTCCATGGGCACCAAGATGACAATGACCTATCTTGATTCAAGATAATGAAGTAATATGAATAAAAAACACTTGAAGATTAAATCCTGTTAATATTTATTGTGACTGAAGAGAATTCCTAAAAGTAGATGAAAATAATCAATTAGATATAACAATTAAAAAATCTTTAAAAAGTGTAAAACTAATAATTTCATGAGATTATCTAGATACTTGGGATAATAAAGTTCTTCAAGAACAAGGTTTTGAAGTTTAAAAAATCATTTTTTTCAACATTTTACTTACTAAATAATAAACTATGGAAACAATAGCTATTTATTGAGGCTCATTTAATCCTCCTACAAGAGCTCATGCTCAAGTCATAACATCTGTTTTAGATATGACACAAATAGAAAAAATTATTTTTACACCAGATTGAGAAAGAGATGATAAAGATCATAAAATTTCTTTAGCCCATAGAAAAAAAATGATTGAAATATTTTATGAAGTACTTAAATGACAATGATACAATATAGAATTTGATACACATTTCTTAGATTGAAATAATTGAAATAAAACTACAGCAATGCAAGTAAGAGATTATTTTAAAAAAAAATTATGATTTTATCCTTGGCATATATTTTGAACTGATGTTGCACCAGCTATGCCAAATTGGAGTTGAAATTATAATAAAATTATAGAAGAAAAACTTAAAAAAATATTTGTAAGTAGATGATGATATTCATTTAATCCTAATTTATTTAAAAATTTTATGTTATTAGAAATTCATGATATACCAGCAATATCAAGCTCTATGGCTCGTGAAATGATAGCAAACAGATTAAAAGTTGATAGTATATTATTTCCTGAAATAGTTGATTACATTGAAAAAAATAATTTATACACTAATTAATTAATTATGAAAATAACATGAGAAAAAGTTGTTTTTGAGTGAAAACATTTAAAATTTGTAGAACAAGGTATAATAAAACCGAACTGAAAACCTTGAGTCTGGGAAAAAGTTTCAAGAAAACATCCTTGAGTTGTCTGAGCATTTGTAGAACACATAGATAATAATACATTTATCTTTGTAGAACAGTTTAGACCTCCAGTAAATGCTAAAGTGCTAGAATTAGTAGCTTGAGTTATTGATAAACCATGAAAAAGTTATGAAGAAATCATAGTTGAAGAAATAAGAGAAGAAACTTGATATATTGCAAATCATATAGAATTTGTTATGAGCTGACCAAAATCACCATGAATGACAGATGAAATAAGTTATGATTACTATGCTCAAGTTAATTGAGTAAAAAAGGAACAACAACTAGGAGATAGTGAATCAATTGAAGTAGTTGAGTTTGATAAAAAAGATTTAGATAAAGTAATCAAAAGTAAAGAAAAATCTTGAGTACTTATCTCACCTTGAATCTATGTAGTACTTTATAAACTTTTGACAATTTGAAAGTTTGGTATAAAATAAATGTAATTCATACAATTACTAATTTCTAACCATAAATTATTATGTGACACCTCATCCCAGAACAAAAATTTTCAAATTTATGGAGTAAAGATTTAACAATTCCCGTTCCAGCTCTTGATATAGTTATATTCACTATTTATAGATGAGAAGTTTGTGTTATTTTACTTAAAATGGAAAATTGAAAGGATTGAGTAGTATATACTCTGCCTTGATGAATTATTGCTGCGTGATATTCACTTGAAGATAATTTTGATTCTATATTAGAAAGAAAAACTTGAATTACTTGAGTTTATAAAGAGCAAATTTATACTTTTTGAAATCCAAGTAGAGATAAAAGAGGTCATACATTATCTGTTGTTTATCTTGCACTTCTTTGAATTGATAAATTTTTAAGCCAAGTTGATTTTACAAAAGTAGAAATAGTTAAATATAATGAAATAGATAAAATAAAATTATGATTTGATCACTTAGATATAATAAAATATACAAAACAGAGACTAAGATGGAAAATGGAATATACAAATATTGCAAAAGACATATTAAGTGATGAATTTAGAATAAGCCAACTACAAGAAGTTTATGAGATAGTTTTGGGAAAAACTATTGATAAAAGAAATTTTCAAAAAAAGATTTTTAAACTTAATATGATAAAAGAAACCTGAAATTTAGATAAAACAACAAATAGACCTGCAAAACTTTATAGCTTTGTAGATAAACAAATTAAGATTTATGAAGTTATATAACAAAAACTTTACAATAAAAAATTTATATATAAAATACTTTTGTTAAACATTTATATTTAATATATATCCTATGAAACAAAATAATAAATTTTGATTTACGTTAGTTGAACTACTTGTAGTTATCACTATTCTTGCTATTATATCTGTAGTTGCTTACCAAAGTTTTTGATGAGCAGTAAATAAAGCATATAGTTGAAGAAAAATAAGTGATGTATCTACTATAGAAGCAGCTTTACAACAATACAAATCTGATAATAATTTTTACCCTCAAACTGATTCATCATGAACAACAAATTTATGGTGATATAACTCATCTGTAATGGCTAGTCCTTCAAATAAAATAAGAGTTAATTATAACTGAGAAGCAATCTCAAGTATAATACCATTATCTACTAATTGATGATGAAAAATATATTGAAGTTGAACTCTTGCTACAGTTCAAATATGAGCAAAATGAACAATTTCTATTGATACTTTATGAAAAAAATATTTAAGTAAAGATTTATACGATCCAGAATTATGAGATATTAAAGTATGAACTTGAAAAATGATAGATTCTTGAATATGAAGATATGTTTATGCAGTTTTTAAAAAATGAACTTCATGAGTTTGGTCTCCTACAAATAAATCATGAACTAATTATAATATTGCATATACTGTAAAAAAAGATTGAACTGATACTTATGTAACAAAAATAGTATGAGACTATGACAACACTTCTTGTAATGTTGATTCAGATAAGTGTCCTGACACTCTTATATGAAGTTGAAGTGTATTTCTAGTTGACTGACAAGAAATCACTACATCTGTTACAACATCAGATAATCAATGAATTCCTTATGCACTAACTGACTTTGCTCCTTAATTAATAAGCATAATAAAAAAATAAACTCTTGATTTTCTCAAGAGTTTATTTTTTTATTATGCTTATTATATTTTTTTCTGTATCAAAAAGTCTATTTTCAATAATTTTAAATTCTAATTTTTCAAATATAAATTCAAGCTCACTAATAGAAAAAGAGTGATAAAATCTACTAAATTTTCATATTTTTATATCATAATCATAACTTCAGAATTTATTTTCAGTATTTTTAATAATAGAGTCTTTATACTTTCCTTTATTTTTTCATATATTTAATGCCCAATTTGTCATAAAAATCAATCAATTATCATTAAGTAGATCTTTTGCATTATTTAAAACATCAAGTCTTTCTTCAAAAGTATGTAAATGATGAAAAGATGCAATAAAAAAAATAATATCAAATCTTTTGTTAATTTTTGACAAAGAAGTCATATCTAATTCTAAGAACTCATATCAATTGTGCAATTCCCTAGCTTCATTTAATAACTCAGATGATAAATCAACTCATAAATAATTTGAAAATTTAAAACTAGAATTTTTAAGTGAATCTAAAAGTCTTCAATTTCAACATCATACATCAAGAATTGATATACTTTTATCTTTAGTTTTTTGTCTTTCATCTAGATAATTTATAAAATAGGTTATTTCTTCCCATTTCATATTTTTTCTACTATTTGAAAATGTTTTAGCATAATTGTTATAATCTACTGTCATACATTTTTATTATTTTACATTCTTTCAGGCATATCAATCCCAATAATATTAAAAGAATCATTTAAAACTTCAATAAATTTAAAAACAAGGTTAAGTTTTAATTTCTTTTTATCATTATCTTCTTCACTAAGAATATGAACTTTATTATAAAATGAATTAAATTTTTTAGTTAAATTATATGAATAATTACAAAGTATATGAGGACTACAAGTTGAAGCTGTTTCAAGTAATATACTTTTATAGTTAAATAAAGATGAAACTAAATCAATTTCTTCATCATATTCAAAGCTTAATGATTCGATATTTTGATTAATTGATAAATCAGCTAATCAACTTTTTTCAATTATTTGTTTTGCTCTTACATAAGCATATTGTATATATGGTCAACTATTCCCTTCAAAGGTCATAAACTCATCCCAATCAAAAACAACATCAGTAATTCTATTTTTGCTTAAATATCAATATTTTATTGCTCAAATTCATATAATTTTTGATAATTCTTTTAATTCATTTTCTTGTAAATCTTGTCTTTTTTCCAAAATTATTTTTCTTGCTCTTTCTTCTGCTTCATCAAGTAACGCTTCAAGTTTGATAATTCTTCATTTACGAGTACTCATAGCTCAGTCTTTAAGACTAATAAATCAGTTATAAGCATGAAATAATTCAGTATTGATGTTTAACCATCAAGCAAGTTTTGAAATTTGAAAAACCTGCTTTAAATGTAGTTGTTGCCTTACATCTACAAAATAAAGTATTTTTTCTGGATTCCAGTTTTGCATTCTGTATTTTACTGCTGCTAAATCAGATGCTAAATAACCATGAGTTCAATCTCTTTTTTGCAATATACAACTTGGAATTTTTAAATTTTCATCAAATATAACTCATACACTTCAATCATCGTTCTTACTAGCAATTCATTTTTCTATAAGTTCTTTTACTATGTCCTTCATACTATAAGTTAAATCTGGATAATTTCACATTTTTGGAAATCAAAGTCACTCATAAAAACTCTCTCCTATATCATAATCTGGTTTAACATAAAGTCTATCAAGTTCCTTTTGCATAGCATCTATCGAATATCTAGTAAATTTTTTCCATAATTCTATTGATTTAGAATTTCACTCAGAAAGGTTTTTAAATTCATTTCTAAATTCTTCATCAAGATGTGAATGATTTTCAGATTCATTTGTTGCTTTTACATATAACTCAAGTAAATAATCAATAGGATTTTCTATCAATTTTTGTTCATTTCACCAAAGTTTATAAGCACATATTAGTTTTCAAAATATAATTCACCAATCTCAAATATGACTATCTCAGATTACATCATATCATAATTTTCTATATATATTAATTATTACTTGTCATTGATTTGGAGTACACATATGTCATATATGTAATGGTTTTCAAACATTAGTTCAAATATAATCAACAACAATTTTTTTAGATTTATTCTTTTCGTCTAATATTTTTGTAATTTCTTCCAAGCTTTCAATAAATATTTTTGATAAAAATGATTTATTTATTTTGAAATTTAAATATGGTCATGCTAATTGAAAATCAAAGAAAATTGAATTTTTATTATAGTTAACATTAACAAAATTAATAATTTCTTGTCATATTTGAATAGGATTCTTTTTTAAAAGTTTTGAAACTCAAAAACAAGGAAAAGAATAGTCTCATAAATCTTTTTTTGGAGGAATCTCTAAAAGTAAGTCATTATCATTTACTTCTATATTATATAAGTTTTTAAGTAGTTGTTTAAATTCTTTCCTTAAATATAAATCTAAAATATTCATAAATTTAATCATTAATATTAGTTATAATTACATATATTTTACTTATTTTAATTAAAAAATAAAGTTTTTTAATTAATTTGACTTATTTAAAAAAATATTTATTATACTTAAAGTTTTATATTATTTCACTTTAACAGAATTTAAATTATGATTAATTTAATTGAAAAAAATTTAGAGTTTATTAAAAACTATCCAATATTTCAAGATAACAATGAATTTATAAAAAAAATTGTTTGAAAACTTAATAATGATCGAATAGTAGTAATAACATGAATGAGGTGATTACATAAAACAAGTATAATTAAAGAATTCTTAGATAAAACTTGAAATGAAAACTTTATATATTTCAATGATGATTTAGATACTGAAAATTTAGTCAAAGATGATAAAGAATTCTTTAATTATGTAAAAACTTTTGAAAATAAGTATAATAATTGTAATATTGTAATATTACAAAATATAAATAAGTTACAAAATATTAAAAATATAATACTTGAGTTATACAAAAGAGGAAATTATAAAATACTAATAATATGAAATAATATTCATATAGATAAAACTAGAGAACTTGAAGTCTCAAACAATCTTTTTCAAAATGATATAGAATATAGCTATGATCTATTAAGCAATTATTTAGAGTATTGAATTTTACCAGACATAAAACTATTAAATAATAATTTTTTTAAGAAATCATTACTTGAACATATAAAAAATAAAATAGTTCTAAAAGATATAATTAATAATTATTCTATTAAAAGTGATTTTTTATTTAATCAAGTTATAACAAAAATAGCACTTTTAGAAAAAAGTTTATCAATAAGAGAGCTTCATAGAAATATTAAAGATCAATGAACTGATATATCTCTTATAACACTTATGGATTATCTTGATTTTGCAGTAAATGCAAAAATAATAAAAAGATCTTTTACATATGACTTAAAACTTGATAAAGTAATCAGTACTAAAGTTAGATATTACTTTACTGATATAGGAATAAGAAATACTTTTGCATGAAAAAAACTTGATAATAAAATCTTAATTGAAAATTTAATATATAATGATCTAATTACAAAATATTCTGATATATATAATTGATCTAATTGAAGATTTGATTTCAGTTTTTATATAAAAGATAATTCAAATTTTATACATATATCAAATAAAAGTATAACAAATGAGATAAAAAAAGAAACAAACAAGTTAGACAAAATTGAACAAAAGTGAAAAAAAGTTATGATTTTATCTAGTTTAGATATAATAAATTTTGAAAAAGAGATAAATTGAGTGAAAGTTATATGAATTTGAAGATATAAAAAATAGGCTGTAAGCCTATTTTTTAATTATGTTTTTTCAATAATAATTAATTATTTCTTATTTTCTTCAATAATTAATCATTTATATTCTTCTTTTTTTGATAAACTTTCCATTTCATTTAATATTGCATCAACATCTTTTACTTCTCAAGCTGACTTTAATTCTTCTTTAATCTTTTCCATAGTCATATTAATTCATGAATTCTTCATTTGACTTATATATTGTTCTGCTCTAATCTTTACATCAGTTCATTGATTTGTAACTTTAAAATCAAAACTATTATTATTTACAGTTCATCAAACATCATTACTTGAAGATTCTTTCAAGTCTCTAATCAACTGCTGCATATTATAATTTCCTTCTGGTTTAATTCAATCTCATATAATATTTAATCAATTATACAATGTTCATCAATTTTCATTTACTTTTTGAATTTCAGCTATAGTTTTAGCAAATCAATCATAATCTCAAACTTTTAAGTCTTTTGTAGAATTTTTATATAGTTCTATTGATTTTAATTTTTCAATAAATTCACTATTATTTGCTAACATTCTAGGATCTTGTGATCTTAATATATCTTTTAAAGCAGAAGCCCTAGCAACATCTGTTGTAGCAGAATTAATAGTTGCTGTAAATTTATTAATTGATTTTTGTAAATCAGCTGTATCTTGAAATAAATTATGTTGTTTTAACCAATCTTGAGTTTTTAAATTACTTCTTTGTTCAAAATTACTAACAGCAGTTTGTCATACTTGAGATAACCCTTGAGCACTCAATCAACCAGTTCATGGAATTGGTATGTATTTCGGAGCACTCATAGCAAGACTTCAAACACTTTTTCAAAATTTCTCAATAGGTTCAACAATAGATTTAGTAACATTTGAAGCATTAAGCGCTGCCATAACTGCTATCCAAAGTAGTGCTAATCAAAAAACTTGTAATATTAATTTTCAAATAAGACTTCAAGTTCATCATAATAATAAATCTAAGAATGTTTTATCTCAATCTCAAGATTTTCAACTACTTGCTCATGCTCAAGTTCATAAAATCTCTATTGTTATAGGTCAAACTTTTATTCATTTATCAGTAATTATTTGATTAGTTGAATTTGAGTTATTTGTATTTGCAACCATTCATTTTCATGCAACATATAGAAATAATAGTCAAAATGATAATGCTGCAGAAACATATACAGGAACCATAGCTAAGGCAAATAATTCTTTGAAGTTAAACTTTTTAAGTGTTTCTCATCATTTATCTCACAAAAAATACATAAGTCAAAAAAGTGGTGAAAGCATAGCATATAACCATAACCAAACTCACCTAATAAATAAAGCTAAGAATAATGCTACCATTAAAATTACATATATTATTATAAATAACAAATCAAATAAAACCTTAACTCATAAATCAAGTAATTTAGTTATTACTCATAAATCTTTTCATTTTAATTCATCTAAACTTTGTAAATTTAATACTCCAAAAGAATATATTGATATAATTCAATATAAATTTTGACTACCTCAATTATCTCAAGATAAAAAATCATTTAAAGAAATCTTCTCACTTCAACATAAAAAGTTTTTTCATAAATTTGATTTATCATTTAAATTATAAATATCATTACTTTGATTACTATCAATTGAATTTTGTAAAGTTCAAGTTGATGATGATTGTAAAACTAACATCCGATTTTTACATATTATAGGGTCACTAAATGCTGGAGTTGTCTTCATTTCTGGGAAAGTATCATATGGAATTGTTAAAACTGATACTGTAAGTATGGCAGATATGGAAAGAATAAACTGTACTATAAACCAAGAAAAAGGAACTATTAGTATTCCAACAATAAATTTTGGTAATGCTTGTTTTAATTCAAATTTATCTCATCATTTTCAAACTATATTCATAAATGCTATAACAATAAGAATTCAAGCAAAAATGAAATAAACTACATTTGAAACTAGTATCCATAAATCTTTCAAAGGTTTTGTAAGTCAGAATATTTCTCAATTTATCCATCATGGATTTAAGAATAATGATACTGCTGACGTAAGTACACCTAACAATGCTCATAATATAGCTACAACTGAGTCTCATGCTATAACTGTTCAATTAACTACTTTATCAACTGAATCAGCAGCAAAACTCACATCAAATCAGAAAGTTAAAATTAAAAATGAAGAAATAGCATAAAGATATGACTTTTTAATAGTTCTGAATCAAGTCCAGAATGATATTAATTTTGATTTTATTTTTGTTTTATTTTCCATATTTTTGTTTAAGAAATTTGTAAAACTTTGTATTAGTTTATCATATATTTTTTTAAATAGCAAAAAATAGTCTCTTTGAAAAACAAAAAAAATTCCTCTTATAATAAGAAGAAAATTTTTTTATATTTAATTATTAATGAAATAAAAATTTTATCATAACTTTTTTTTCAATAATTCAGTAAAAATCTTTGGATTTCAAGCTCATGCTGATGCTTTCATACATTGTCATACAAAAAATCAGAATACATTTTGATTTCATGATTTATAATCTGCAATTTGAGTTGGAAGTTTTGCAATTACTTCATCTACTATTTTTTCAAGCGCTCCTAGGTCATTTTTTTGTCTTAATCATAATTTATCAACTATTTCTTCAGTATTCCCTCAATTTTTAAACAACTCTTCAATTACAGCTTTACTATTAGTAGAAGATAATTCATCTTTATTTACAAGTTCAATAACTTTTGCTAATTCACTAGCTTTAAATTTCAAATTACAAATTCATCATTTATCATTACAATCATTTAAAATTGCGAGTAAAATAGTTGTTATGTAAGAACAAGATTTTTTAGGATCATTTGTTAATTTAACCATCTCCTCAAAATAATCTGAAAGTTCTTTATCTGCTGTGAGTATTCTAGCATCATCATCAGATAACTTATAATCATTTAAATATCTAATTCTTTTTTCTATTGGTAATTCTTCAACTTCTGATTTTATTTCATTTATATATTTATCATCTAATTCAATTGGTAATAAATCTGGCTCAGGAAAATATCTATAATCCATAGCATCTTCTTTACTTCTTTGAGTTGTACTAATTCATTTATCATCATCCCATCATCTAGTTTCTTGCTCAATAACTCATCATGAATCAAGAATTCTTACTTGTCTTAAAAATTCACTATCTATAGCTCTACCTATTGAGGAAAATGAGTTTATATTTTTTAGTTCAGCTCTAGTTCATAGTTTTTTCTCTCATTTTGGTCTAATAGATACATTTACGTCACATCTCAATTGTCATTTTTCCATATCAGCATCCGACACTCCCCCAAATCTAAACATTTTTTGAAGTTCTTTTAAAAATTCCATTACTTCATCTTTATCTCCAAAAACAGGTTCAGTAACTATTTCCATAAGAGGACTTCATGCTCTGTTATAATCTGCAAGAGTTTTTCATCATGCATGAATCAATTTTCAAGCATCATTTTCAAGATGCATATGATGTATTCAGAATTCTTTAACTTCTCAGTTTACAATAACTTTTACACTTCATTTTCATGTAATTGGTTCATACATTTGAGTTGTTTGAAAGCTATTCGGCAAATCTGGATAAAAATAACTTTTTCTATCAAATCTTGATAATTTGTTTATTTCACATTTCATAAGTAATCATGCTTTAACTCAAAGTCTTACTACTTCACTATTTAAAGCTGGTAGCATTCAAGGAAATCACATACAAACAGGACACACATTTATATTTGGATCTGAAGCTAAATCAACGGCATTTTTACAACTACAAAACATCTTTGTTTTTGATTTTACTCTCACATGAATCTCAAGTCATATAACTTTTTCATAATTTTCTACTGGCATTTTTAAGAATTTTTAAATTATAATATTAAATCAATTAGTTAGATTTTATTAACTTATTTTATTTATTATATTTTTTTTCTTAAAAACTCAACTTGATTTTAAAAAATTAAAGACTAAAATGATTTTGCAAAATTTTTAAAAGATTTACGTTAAAGCCTTAAAAAACAAAAAATCTAATAAAAATTGAACTCTACGAAATAATTTAATTTTATTGTCTATTAAATATTATGACAGTTATTTTGTATTGCTTTAAATTTATACCATAATGAAAATAAAAATGAATTTACAAGTAAAAATACATGTATCTCAAGATTTAGAAGTATCTAAAGAAGTTGTAGAGAGACTTGTAAGTGAAAATACTTCTACTAAATTGGATCATTATTTAGCTAAATTTAGCAAAAATGATGCAGAATGAATGCTTGAAGTTAAAATAGATAAAAACAAAAAATGATTATTTGATTGAGTAATTCATGCAAAATTAGATTGAAATGCTTACAGATCTGAAAGAGAAGATTTCAAAAATTTAGATGATTTAATTAATCATTTATTCGAACACTTAAAAGAACAATTAAGTAATAAAAAATAGTATGGAAAACCATACTATTTTTTATTTATTTCATCTATAAACTTTTCTTTTGTTAAATCTTTATTATTCTCAAAAAAGTCTTCAAAACTAAGTCAATAAGCTAAAAATTTATTGTAATTTCTTTTTAATATTTCATATTCTGAAAAAGTTAATTTAAAATATTTTTTATAGAAACTTAAATCTTTCTCAACTTCTTTAATATTTCTTTCTAAATAATTTTGTATTTTATCAAATAATTCTTTATAAGGAAATGTTAAAAAAGATTCTTCAAGTTTTTTCAAATCTACTTGTTTACTTTTCACTCATACTTCATCAAATGGAATTTTTAATATAATATATGGAATCTTTTCTTTTGATGCAATAAAATCAACTCAAAAACTTTCCATATCTACATATTTTTCATCTAATAATTTATTATTTTCAGAAACTATTTCTTCAGAGGAAGTAATACTTTCTAAATCTCAAAAATCAATATATACAGGACAAATCTTTTCTTTATTATCTGACAAATTTTTTATTCTATAAACTTGGATAAAATCATGGGTTATTTTTTCAATTTTTCAACAAACTCATAGATTCACTATGAAATCAGGTTTTCAGCTTCTTTCTATATATTCTTTCAAATTATATATTGTATTATAATTCCCTACTCCTGATAATAAAAAATCTACTTGTAATTCTCTTATTTCAAGTTTTTTTATTTCTTGTTTTATTATTTTTAATTCAAGTGGTAATGCTACAACAAATAGTATTTTCATAATTAAAGTATTTCTTTTATAATATAATCTAGTATTACAACTCATATATCTTTGATTATAAGTTTATTATTTTTAATTTCAAGCATTTTACCGTTAATAAATTCATTTATTTTAAGCATATTTAATTTTTCATAAATATCTTTTTCTAGTCAGTTTGTTCTCAGTCAAAACATAACTTTTTCTAAAAATATATCTTTTTTACTTAATTTTTCATCAAATTCAATTAATCAAGTATAATATTTACTGAAAGTATTTGGGTATGTATATCTAGTATTATTTAAAAATCAATGTGCAGATAATCAAAAAGCAATAAGTTCACTATGATTCCAATATGCTTTATTGTGCTTACATTGAAAATCTTTTTTTGCAAAATTTGATAGTTCATACCTATAAAATCCTTTTTCTTCTAAATAATTTTTACACATAACATACTCCCCTAAAAAATCTTCTTCTTTTATACTTAGTTTTTGCCATGATTCTGGGTAATCATAATAATCTTCAAGCATATAAAGTGATATATGTTTTACAAAAGAATAATTATCTAAAATATAAGAAATATCTTTGAAAGTTTCTCATTTATTAACATAAGGAAGTCAAATTATAAAATCCACACTAATGTTTTTAATCTTTGAAAGTCTTAGCAAATTTAATTTCTCAAAAATTTCATTTTTATCTATTCTTCAAATCTCATTTAAAGCATTATTATTCAAAGTCTGGATTCATAAACTCAATCTATTAATTCACATTTTATCCCATTCTTCAAGATTTTTTGATGTTATATTATTTGGTGTTGTTTCAAGAGTTATTTCTATATTATGTGAAAAATTGAACTTCTCTTTTAAGGTTTGAATTATGCTTAATAATTGAATATTTGATAAACTTGTTGGGGTTCATCATCAAAAATAAATAGACTTTAAGTTACTTTCTTGTATTTTAAAGCCTAAATTGTTGTTTTCAATACTTTTTACTAAAAAATCAACATAAAACTGCTTCTTTAAATTATCATTCTCAACAAAAGTCGAAAATCTACAATACTTACATCTACTTTCACAAAAAGGTATATGGATATAACAAAACATTTGTAAAAATTTATGTAATAGCTCTCCTATATATTTTTAATTATCACAACTAACTGATAAATTTTGAAGATTATATATTTTATTGTATTTACATTGAATAAATTTTTGAAGTTTTTTAACTTCTTCTATATATGTCATAGTGTTATCTAATATTTTTACCATTTCAGTATCATAATAACTTGTTATTCATTTATCAAAAGACGAAAATAATCAATCATCTCATTCTTTATAAAAATCTCAAAGAACAACATTATATGAGTCATGAATTCTTTCTCAGAGTTTATCTTGTTCCAATGTAACCAATGCAGGAAGTAAATATGTAAATTTACTTAGGAAATTTCTTGCTCATTTTTCATCTGATAAATATTTCAAAAAATCAAATGCTAAAGTTTCATCTTTTGTATCTTTATTTACAACAAAATAACTATACCTAACTAAAGTCTTTCCCTTAGAAGAAAAATAATGAGGAAAAGGTTCTGCAAATAGAAAACTTTTATTAAATCAACTTCAATTTATTTTATCAATCATACTAGGATAACCAATAATCATAGCTAAGTCTCATGCACTAAATAATTCAAGATTTGTTTTTCAATCTTTTTTCATTTCATTATATTTTGTATCATATGCATTTGGATCTTTTTCATCTGCATAAGAGTAATATGTTGAAAAAGCTTCTTTTAATCATACATCAGTTACCTGATCAAATGAATTTACTCATGAATCTCATGATAACATAAAAAATTGAGTAATTATATCTTGAGAATCATTAACAGTTGATCAATTTCACATTCAAAGAGGAATTATATCAGGATTTCTTTCTTTTATAATATTTACAACTGTACTTACTCAAGCCCAAGACTCTAAATCAGTTGATTTTATTCAAAATCTTTTATTATAAAATATTCATAAAGTTTCATATCATACTGGGACTCAAGTTACAAAATCAATTGTTTGTCAGCTTCAATCAGAAGTTTTTGAAATTAAATCATCTCAAAAGAAAGTTTTATAATTTTTTCTAAAATCATTAGGATTAATTAAAGTTGGATTTATTCCGGCTGTTTGATTTTCTAAATAAGATTTTTCAAAATTATTAAGCAAAAATACATCAGGAGCTTTTCACTGAACAATTGATGCTAATAAAGAATCTTCATAATCTTTATAATCAGAAAAATTCTCTACGGTTATATTTTTATTTTCATATGCAGTATTTGTTTTTTTAAAGTCTTTAACTATTTCATCTAATTTTGCTTTATCTAAATTATATGTCCAAATCTTAAAATCTTCTGTTGATAATCTAGGTCTTTTTGTTGTATTTCAAGATGAATTTAAAAGTGATATTCACCAAAAAATAGCTCATAAAACCAAAACTCATATAATTGCAAATATTATTTTATTTTTGTTCATAGAAATTTAATTAATAATTAGTTTAATTTTTATTTATCAGACATAAGATGCATATGCAAATGCATGATTTCTTGTCATCAATCTTTTCATACATTAAAATGAAGTTGGTAAGATCATTCAATTCATAAATCTTTTGCTAATTTTTTAGCTACAAGAAACATTTCAAAAATTAAATCTTTATCTTCATAAGTTATATGATCTACTGAAATTATTTCTTTTTTTGGAATAATAAGCAAATGTGTCTTTGCTCTTGGATAAATATCTTTAATAACAATTATATTATCTAATTCAAATACTATTTCACTTGGAATTTCTCTATTTATTATTTTTGTAAAAATTGAACTCATTTTAGAAATTTTAAATTATATAATTAATATTTAATATTTTAAATTTCTAGTAACTTTCTTCATCAATTATATTATTAGTACCAACATTTATTTCAATTTTTTTACTAACAATGTCTCAAACTGAAAAAATTACTATATAACCAATTATAGTTAATGCAAGTAAAGTAAAAAATAAAAACCTTGTAACAATTGTTATATGATGACTAAAACTTTTAAATTTATATGAATGGATTCTAGCAACAGCAAAAAAACCCCAAATAATAATTATAAAAAGCGTATATATCCCTAAATATAAATAAAACATTTTAAAAAAATTATAAATTATTATCAACAACTTTTATTTATTTTTTACATTCTGCATTTTGTAGTTTCTTAGTCAATTATATTTTTTTATTTTTTTTTGCAAATTTTTACTTTTTATAATACAATATAGATAGATACGAATTTATTATTAATTCGTTATTCATAATTTGTAATTTAAATATTATGTCTCAAATAACATATAAGTGAAAAAATTTTCAACTTTCTGATGAAATACAAGCCCAATTTCCTGAGCTAATCAAACTTATATTAAACACTGAATCAATGGATGATGATGAAAGACAATATTGGTTTGATATAATGCCAAGTATGACTGATAGTCAAATTGATAGATTATTTAACATACTTGATACAGAAAAAAAGAAACTTGAAGAACTTGAAACAAAATATCAAAAAGAGATTAAATCATTAAATGAAAAACATTTAATTGAATGGCAAGAATTTCAAGTAAAAGATAATAAACAAAAAATAGCTCAAGCACAAGCAGAAGAAAGTAAAAATGACCAAGATCCTGATGATATATTAAAAATGTTAAACAACTTATAATTTAAAATAAATAAAAAAGTAGTATGGAATAAAATCCATACTACTTTTTTATTGTTTCAATTTAAATTAATATTTTAAAGTCTAAAATTATAATCATCAGGAATATATTTTTGTTTTATTGCTGACATACATTTTGTTACATTGTTATGCCAATTATAATCACTTGATGCATAAATAGATCAATCTTTATTCCCAAATCTACTTAAATCCTTTAATTCATTATATTTTCATAAAAATTTATTGTTTAAAGTAAAGACTATTCATCTTACTCAATCTCTAGCACTCATCATAGTTTTTGTATCTCATGAATCTGTATTTCATACATTTCACACATTGTTATCTGTTTTTGTAAATCTTCATAATCATGTTTCAGCAACACCTATACACATTATAAATGTTGGATCTATATTTCAGTCAAGAGATTCTTCTACCCACATATTCCAATCTTTAAATCATCAAACTGCATATTGATCTAATAAGCTTTTTTGTCTTTCTACCTCTGTTAATCAATCAAGTTTTAACCCTCTTTCATTTGCAGCAACTTCTTGATATTCATATCATTTTCTAATTTTGAAATCATTATAAAATTTGTATTTATATTTCTCTGGTAATTCTCAAAATGCTAGATATGATGTATCTAAGAAATCTAAAGGATCAACATAATCTTTATTTTGAAATACTTCAAAATGTAAATGTGGTCAAGTAGTTAATAATCAAGCTCATTTAGTTCAGAATTCTCATCAACTTTTTGCAAATACTTCTCATTCTTTTACATAATCATATTGTTTAACAAACACTTCATTTAGATGACCATATACTGTAACAAATCAATCACTATGTTTTATTGCAACGTATGAGTAATCTTCGCTATCAGGTGGATTTAAAAATATAACATATCAATCAGCTGCAGCTTTTACAGAAGTTCATTGTGGACTAACTATATCTATTGCATTATGGTCAGCTCAGATTTCTTTTTTATAATTTTCATCATGAAAATATGCACTTATACCATATGCTGGAGTAATTGGCCATTTAAATGGATTATCTCAAATGTAATTTAATTTTTGAAGTTGTGATTCTCAAAATATAATTTTATTTAACTCAATACATTTATCTGACATTTTATATAATTTTTCTTCATCTGTTGTTAAATCAACATATTCACAATTATATTGTTTTAATAATTTATTTTTAGTATTTTTAAAAACAATACTTTCTTTTAATTCTTTTAACTTAATATTTTTTTCTATAGCTAATTTGTCTTTTATATATTTTTGATACAATCATTCTTTTCATTTTGTAATCTCTAAAACCCTTTGTTTAAACTCTTTTTTATCATCTAAAACTTTTTTTTCTATCATTAAGTTTTTTCTTAGATTTTTTAATTCTTTTTCATTATTTTCTAAATTTATTTTTTGTACATATAAAGCTCAAACATATTCTCTATGTTTTTCTATAAGCTTTTGCCCAGTAATCTCAATCATAGATTTAAAATGCAAATCATTTATAACTTCTCATATATCTTCTCAATTCAAAATTATACTTTTTATATTATCCATTTTTCATTCATCAAAAGTATAATTTCATTTTTTATATATATAAGTTATATAATCTAGCATAACCTTTCTATTATCTTCTATTTTTTGTTTTAAAGAATCAATTGTTTTTTTACTTTCATCAATTTCTTTCTTTGTTTCTATTACTTTTAGATTTATACTGTTTACATCAGTAATTTTATCCTGTATATCTTTATCAAGTGAAGCAATTGAATTTTCCAATGAACTTACTCTTTCTAATAACATTTCATTTTGTTGTTCTAAATAAAGTCTTTTTGTTTCTGTTTTTGACTTTAAAGTACTATATAAGTCAACTTTATTTGAAGAATTTATTAAAGCTGCACTATCATTTTCGTCAAAAAAATCATTATTATCAAAGATATTTTTCATTTGTTCATTTTGAAAATTTTCCAATATTGTTTTCTTTTGATCTGTTGATAAGGTATCTGCAAATGCGCTATTTGAAAATAATAATATATTTATTAAAAATACTGAAATTATTTTATTTATCATTTTTGTTTTTGTTTTAAATAATTTATCTACTAGTATTTTAACATATATAAAAAAAAATATCAAAATTTTAGCTTGACAAGTATCGCTTAGTTTTTAAAGTTAAATGGTATTTTTATAAAAAAATAAGCTTTATTTTAAAAAGCTTATTAAATATAATTTTATTACAAATATTATTTTTCTTCTAAATTTTTTATAAATAATTCTAGAAACAAAAATAATACAAATATTACAATAAAATTTACAAAATTAAATATTTCAAAATAATAAAAAATGATGTTTAATAAACAAAACAAACTGATAAAAAACCCTTGTCTAAAACTCGTATAAACATGATATAAGAATACATCTCCCCTATAATAAATTTTTTTAAAAAAATAAAAAGTTAATGATAAAAATGTTGTTAATGATAAAACAAAAGAAATAATTATTGAAAAAATTCCTATTATTTGGCTTGTATAAGGATCTACAAAGTTTAAAACTAATACAAAAGATATGAAGCTAATAATAAATACAATAAATATTAAAAATAGTAGAAATCTTTTTTTCATAAATTAAAAAGTTTAATTAAAGATTATAAATTTTATCAAATTATACTTTTAAAAACAGATTTTTTTGACAAGATTTCATGTTTATAAAAAGATACAACAACCATTTCAAGTAAGCCAAAAATAAGTAAAAAATTAATAATAACAAATAGGTATGTAAGATAAAAATAAGTAGTTTCAAGACTCTTTAAATCTTGAGATAATAAATTTGAATAATCTAGTTTTATTTTATTTATATAATAATTGCTTGAACTATTCTCTAAAGTCTTTTTCTGATCATCTGTTAAAGTTTGAAAATCTTGATAATTTCTAACATCTTGTAATGATGATGAAAAATGATCACCTAAAGATCAAAAAGGTAAAATAATTATAGTAACTATTACAATCATAGTTATAAATCTAAGCAAAGTAGTTAATGATTTAGTATGTTTATATGATTCTTTTAAATAAAAAGATATTTTTTCATCTGCATCATATTTTTTATTATCTGATAACATAACTACAGCAAAATATAGCCTATATCAAATATATAGAAATGCTAATAAACATATAGTAAATAACGTAAATGTTACAATAGTAAAAGGATTAAATCTACTTGAATTTATCATAGTTTGGACTCAATCACTTCATCAAAACATAAAAAATATAATTAAAAATAGTACCAAGAAAATAAGTACAGGAATAAGCATATATAACGCTACCATTGATATTACTCACATAAACTTTTTTATAAGTTTGAAATCAAAATAACTATTCTTCAAATATGACATTTTTTCTCAATCCAAATAAGTAAGGTTCAATTTTGTAAATAACACTTTTCTATAACTATAAGCAAATAACATAGTTAATCATCAAAGTAAAGAAAATAACATAAATATAATAAATATTACTGGATGTTCTCCTAAAAATGATAACATTGATAATATATTTATTTGAAGTCAATCAAAATATACTTGTAATCAAAAAGAAAAATATAAAATTATCAAAACAATTATGAATGGTAATGCCATTAAAAATCAAAGTAAAATTTGAGCAATAGAAATAACTATCTTGCTTATATTCCAATGAATAAAATTTTTGTAAGGAATCAATACATCTTTTGAAATATTTTTTATTAATTTAATTGTAGATTTCATATAGGTTATAATTATTAAATTTTTAGAGTTATAAAATTATAGATAGAAATTTTATTATAATTTTATTTTCAAATTTTAATTAAAAATACTTAATTTGCAATTCCAAAACAAAAAAATAAAATATATAAAATTAAATATACTTTTTTTGTAAATTCCTATCTTCGCAGGAATAAGAATAATAAAAACATTTATGAAAAAATATGAAATTACATTTTCAATTGTAAAAATCCCACTAGACTTTTTAATCGTGTTTTTGTCTTTCTTTATAGCTCGTGAACTCAGATTAATAACTGATTGAATTCCATGAGTTGTTTTACCTATACAAACTATATGAGATGATAGTTTAGCTAAATTTGCGCTCTTTGGAAGTTTTTTATATATATTTATTCTTGCTAGTCATAAGCTTTATCAAATAAAAATCTCAAATTCAAAAATAAAAGAAATTTTAGAACTTGTTAGGTACTGAATTTATGCTTTTATATTTTTCTCTGTTTTTGCTTATCTTTGAAAATGATTCATATATGAAAAAAATGAGATTCCAAGACTTATAATCCTTTATTCCTTTATAATTGCTACTTTTTTTAATATTTTAACTAGGCTAGTTTTAAATAAAATACAAAACTATTTACTAGAAAATAAAATAATTCCTAAAACAAAAATTCTTCTAATAAGTAACAAAAGTGAAAATGAGCTTCAAGAAATTATAAATGATATTAAAAATGCACATATCTACAAAATAATTTGATATATAAATAAAAAAAACATTAATATAGAAAATTTAAAGTACTTATGAAATTTAAATAAGTTAGAAGAGAAATTAAAAGATATTGATGAAATACTATTTATTGATAGTGATTTCAATAATAATGAGTTGTTTAAGATTTGGGAGCTATGTAAAATTTATTGAATAAGATATAGGTATATAACAAACTTATTTGATATTACAAAGTTAAACACTGAACTAACTCTTATAAATAATATTCCAGTTATAGAAATAAAAAATACCTCTCTAGATAGTTGGTGAAGAGTTATAAAAAGGTCTTTTGACTTAATCTGAAGTTTTATATGAATAATTGTTTTATTACCTGTCTTTATAATTATCTGAATACTTATAAAAATAGAAGACCCAACTTGACCTGCAATTTATAAAAACAGAAGAATATGACAAAAATGAAAAGAATTTAATTTATATAAGTTTAGGTATCTTAAATGGAAATATTGTGTAAAAGATTGTTATTGAGTTAATCCAAATGAAGATGAAGCATTGAAATATGAACAAGAACTTATAAAAGAAATGTCAGTAAGAAATTGACCTTTATACAAAATTAAAAATGATCCTAGAAAAACTAAGATATGAAATTTTATAGAAAAATATTCAATAGATGAACTTCCTCAACTTTTCAATGTTTTTATATGAAATATGAGTTTAATATGACCAAGACCACACCAACCAAGAGAAGTTGAAAAATATGAAACTCATCATAAAAGAGTACTAACTATAAAACCATGAATTAGTTGAATGGCTCAAGTAAATGGAAGAGAAACTAATTCTTTTGATGATGAAGTAAAGCTTGATACTTTTTACATAGAAAATTGGAGTTTACTTCTTGATTTAAAAATTCTTTTCAAAACAATTGGTAGTGTAATAAAAAGATAATAGAATAAAAAAATACAAATATAATTTGTATTTTTTTATTCTATAGTAATTTCCCTCTCATCTTCATTTTTAGTCTTTTTTAACTTTATACTTATATCTGGTTTATAATATTTTTCAATTACCTCAGGCCATTCAATAATTATAATTCAATCATTATTATCAAGTATCTCTTCTCATCAAATAGCAAAAAATTCATCATAATTTTTAAGTCTATATAAATCAAAATGGTAAATATTATTATTTCTTATTTTATATTTATTATAGTATGTATATGTTGGACTTGTAATATCTCATTTAAATCATAATAAATCATTTACTATATGTTTTGCTATAGTTGTTTTTCAAGCTCATAAATCTCCATATAAAAATATTATACTTGGAATTTCAATTGTAATATCTATTTTCTTTATGTCATCAATAAAATATTTTTTTACCATTTCAAGTTAATTAATGTCTAAAAATTTGATTTAATAAAAATTTTAGTATATAATATTTAAAAGTTAATTATTTCCTAATAAAAATAAAAACATGGAAACTTTAATAGAAATAAATAAAAAAGATGTAGACTGAGTTATAGTATTTGAATTTAGCTGAGAATTAGATGAGACAAATGCTGATAAAACATTTTCATCTATTTATGACAATATATGAAGTTTTGAATGAAAAAAAATAATTCTTAATTTTGCTTGATTAAAATATCTGAATTCTAAATCAATTGGTTATATAGCTGATATATTTTCAAATATTGATGAAAATAATGGTAAAATGTATATTTGCGAATGCAAAGAATTAGTAAAAGATGTTTTAGAATTAGTTGGTATAACTACTATTGTTCCAACAGTTACTACTGAGACTGAAGCACTTAAAGCAATTAATTCATAATAAACAAAAAATAAAAAAACGAAGGATAATCCTTCGTTTTTTTATTTCTTATAATAATTTTAGATACCTACTTTTAAATCATTCTTCAATTTCTTTTAATGATTTTAATTTAGATTCAAAAACAGATAATAATTCTAAATCATCTGAAAATAAAACTCATAAAAATATTAAAAAAGTATCATAAGATGTACCTGAATTTAATGATTCATATTGGTTAGCAAAATCTAATAATCTATTATTATCTAATCATAAAATAAAAGATTTAATATCAAAAACTTCATCTGGTGTGAAATCTATAAATCTTTTTTTTCTTAATAAATCTATAGAATTATTAAAAAGATAATCTCAATTTTCTATTCAATTTTCCTGTCATTCTAAATTTAAAGCCATATATAATTAGTTACTTAATAATAAATCAACTTCTCATCAAATATTATCTTCATTACATCTTGATATAAAAATAAGTTTATTAGTTATTTTTATAGATATTTCTCTTTCATCTAGAAAAAGCCACTCAACAAACTCAAAAAAAACAAGACTCATATTTTCAAGAGTATTAAATTTATCAGCAAAATTTACCAAAGCACTATCTGATAATCATTTAACATAATTTTTTAATTCTACCTTTTCAATATTAGATAAATTTATAAGTCATTTTATTCTTAATAAAGCCATCCAATCATCAGAATCCATAATTTTTAAAAACTCTCACATATTTACTTATTATAAACTAAATTTTTTAATTTTTTACTAAAATTATCTAAAGAAAAATCTTTAGCTCTTGATTCACAATCACTTCTCATTTCAAGACATTTTTTTGGAGTTAATAACTCTATAGCATTTATTATATCCTCAACTTTGGCATCTTTATCAATCAAAATTCAAGTTTTTCAATCAATTATACTTTCTTTTAATCATCAATCATTTACTCAAATTACAGGCTTTCCTGCTGCCATACTTTCGACTGGACTCATCCCAAAATCTTCATCAATTGGTATATAAATAGTTGCTATACTATTACCTATATAATCTGTAAAACCTATATTTCATGGAAGAGTTACAAACTCTATATTTTCACAACCATATGCAAGTGTAAAAATCTTTTGTCTTTGTGGATCATTTTCTCCATAAATTACAATAAGTTTCTTTGATTTTAGTATCTTAAATGCTTTTACAATTTTGTCAACTCTTTTTGCATCACTTAATCTAGCAAAACTTAAATAATAATCTTTTTGTCATAAAAATTTAAATTTTTCTAAATCAACTGGTGGATAAAGTACAGTAGCATCTATTCATAAAAAATTTTTTATTCTTCTTTTTGTATTTTCTGAATTTGTAAGAATTAAATCCATAGATTTAACATCTCTTTCATACATATTTCTAAAAACTTTACATGCAAGTTTAAATAATCATCTGAGAAAATAAGGAGTTTTTTGTAAATATAAACTATGTAAATCATATAAGTACCTTGGTGGAGTATGACAATAATAGATTTTTTTCTGAATTTTTGAACAATTTCTAACAGCACTTATACAGTCTCATGAAAAAATAATAGTTTCGTAATCCCTTAAAAAACTAGTTTTGAATAAAAAAGCAAATTTTAATTTAATATGTCTAAATCATTTTTTAAATATTTCACTTGAAACTGTGATCATCTTTCATTTAAATCATTCTTTTCTTAGATCAAAACTTCATTTACTAAAAAATCCTGAAGCTATATCTGCTTCAAGAGATTTTCACATCATCATTATAAGCCTTTCTCATCATCATTTATAGAGAAAAGTATCATGTAGAATTATTGTTTTATTTTGCATAATCTAAATTTAAATACATTTTAGTTGCATCAAGACATCAACTGAAAAAGTAATCTTCTAAAACTATTTCATTTAATTTTACCCATTTAAAAGCCTGATGTTCTTTTGATATTTTTATCTCTTCATTATGTTTCAGTTCTCATTCAAAAAATAAATAAAATATATAATTATCTTCTTTTATTATTTTCCTTTCTAAAGCTGAAACCTTGTGTTTTCCAATTCAAACTACTTTATTTATTATATCTACTTCTTTAATTCATGTTTCTTCAAATATCTCTCTTTTAAGTATATCTATATTATTTACTTTAAACTCATCTTCATTAATTCTTCATCATGGAAAATCATACATTCAATGAAAACTTGAATCATCTGGTGCTTTTAAAATCAAGATTTCTCAATTTTTGTTTTTTAAAAAACATTTCAATGATACATTATAATTAGCTATTTTACTCATAATTTATACTTTTTCTTTTAATTCACTTAACTTATTTAGTGCTTCAATTGGTGTGAGCGAATTTATATCCAGATTTTTTAAATTTTCAAGTACTTCTCAATCTTTTTCTATATAAACTATTTCTACTTCTTTTTCTTTTTTATCAATTCCAAGTGATAATTGTTTTGTATGTGAATTATTATGACTTAATTCAAGTTTCTTAAGCATTACCCTTGCTTCATTTATTATACTTTTATTTATTCCTGCAAGTGATGCTACTTCTAGTCAATAGCTTTTCTTCATTCAACCTGGAACTATTTTTCTAAGAAATACTATATTATCTTCATTTTCCCCTACTGCAACAGAAAAATTTTTAACTCAACCCAAAGTTTTTGATTCATCTACAAGTTCATGGTAATGAGTTGCAAATAAAGTTTTTGCTTTTATCTTATCATGATTTTCTTTAAGAATTGCCCAAGCTAAACTCATCCCATCATAAGTAGAAGTTCATCTTCAAATCTCATCAATTATAACAAAACTATTTTTTGTGGAATTATTCAATATATTTGCCATTTCTTGCATCTCAACCATAAAAGTTGATTGTCATAGATACAAGTTATCTGACGCTCAAACACGAGAAAATATCTTATCTGTTATAGGAATTATAGCTGATTTTGCTGGAATAAATGATCATATATGTGACATAAGTATAATAAGTGCATTTTGGCGAAGAAATGTAGACTTTCATCACATATTTGGCCCAGTAATTATATGCACATAGTCATTTGATGTTAATTCTAAATCATTTGAAATAAAGTCAGTCGTAATTTTTTCTATTATTGGATGTCTTCATCACTTGATTTGCAAATCATAATTCTGACTTATTTGTGGTTTTGTATAATTTCACATATAAGCAACTCTTGATAGAGATGTTATAAAGTCTACTTTTGAAATTTTTTCACTTAATTCTTTAATATCTTTGAAACTATCAAGAATCTGCTCTCTAATTCTCAAAAATTCTTTGTATTCTAAATCTGCTAATATTTGTTCTCACTCGATTATTTCTTTCTCAAATTGTTTTAATTCTTCAGTTATATATCTTGAAGCATTTACCAAAGTTTGTTTATATACAAAATCATCTGTAATTTTTCCTGTTTGATTTTTTGAAATTTCAATAAAATATCAAGTTATATTTGTATATTTGATTCTAAGTGTAGATATTCAAGTTTCATTTATCAATCTTGCTTGATAATTAGCTAACCATTCACGAGAATTATTAATTTTATTTCTTATTTTATCTATCTCACTATTAAATCAATCTTTGATAATATTTCATCAAGTTATAAGATTTTCTGGATCTTCTTTTATAGACTGGTCAATCAAACTTATAAGTTCTTTGATTTTTTGCATAATTTTTAAAACTAAAATTGAAAATATTGTTTTTAAGATTATAAATATAACAATAGAAAATACAAAATAAAAAATTTAAAAATTTTGTATTAGCATTATTAATATTCTTTTATAAATTCCTGATTTTGTAGGAATTATGAATTACAAAAAAACTAAGTACTAATCCCTGCTTTAATTTATGATAAAAGTAAATAACAATGACTCAATAATTGATGTAATACAAAAAATATGAGAGGAGCATAAAAACGAAGTAATTATTGAATTCCCTTTTTGACATCCTATATTACATAATTATTTATCTTTAAAAATTATTAAAAACAAGGCTTGAACTAAGCCTTTGACAATAATTACAAAAGATATAACAGCTAGAAAAATCTGAAAAAAACTTTGAATAAATTTTTCAATAATAAAAGATGATAGTTTTATTGAATATTCTCACAAAGCTCAAATAATAAATCACAACCTTACATTTTTTGAGTATTTTAAGTATGAAGTAAAAAATTATATAAAAAAGACTATTAATTTTTTTACTAGAAATGAAAAAATAGATGAATTTAGAAAATATTCTACTAAATATTATCAAAAATCTTGAGTTTGATTTTTTTTATTAAGTCTACTTTTATCTGTTCTAGTATTTTTTATAGTTTTATTTTTTGCGATAAATAAAACATATATTTATATAAAACCTGAAATTAACATAAAAACTGTAGCTCATAACTTTATTTTTAAAGATATATGAGATAAAGAAGATTTATTTTTAGATGATAAAATCGTGAAAATAAAAAAAATCTCTAAAATTATAAATTTAGATGAACAATTTCAAACAACTTGAATTAATCCATTGAAATCAAAAAAAAGTAAATGATCTGTAATATTTTTTAATAATTATGCTGAAGAAATGTATTTGAAACCAAATACTAGAATAGAGAGTAAAGATTGATTAATCTTTGAAATTTCAGAGGCAATTAAAATTCCAGCTTGAAGTATTGATTCAAACTGAAAATTATCTCCATGAATTTATAAAACTGAAGTAAATGCAAAAGATTATGACATAAACTGAAAATATATATGAGTTAGATGAAATTCAGTAAAAATAAAAGATAAATTTACATTACCTTGATTGAAAGATGATGATAAAGATAAAATATATGCTGAAGCAGCAAGTAATTTCAGTTGATGAGATAACTCTTATGAAAGAGTATTATGAGAAGATGATATAAAAAATGCAAAAGTAATATTTGAAGATAAACTTAGAAGAGAAGCATTGAAAGAATTAAAAACATATCTAGATCAGGAAAACAGTTTAAATAACGTAACTTATGACTTGTTATCTTATTGAGATATATTAAAAGATATAAAATTTGATATAGAAACACCTAAAGATATAAAAGTATGAGATAAAATAGAAAGTTATATCTTAAAATGAAGTATTTCATTTTCAAGCTATATATATAATAAAAATTCTGTCTTAAGTAAACTAAAAAGCATAATAAATGAAAAAATTATACCAGAAACTCAAAATCTTTTATCAATTGATGATAAATCTGTTAGGGTTACAAATTTGCTTTATGAAAATACTTATCCTAGGCTTGAAGTAAAACTTACTCTTGAAATCGATTCACTAGTATCACAAAACTTTTTAAATAAAAATAGTTGGTATGTTTTAAAACTAAAAAATCTTATACTCTGACTTGATAAGAAAGAAGCTGAAAAAATACTTTTAAATGATAAAAATATTAGAAGTGCAGATATAGAGATACAACCTTTCTTTATGAATAAGATTTCAAATATTCCTGATAATGTTGTTTTTAAGATAGAGGATTAAAAAGTTTTTATAATTGATTAGAAAACATATTTGACTTATGTAAATATATTCATATTATTCATTAATAAATCCCACTTTACTTTTTACCTTGCTTACATTTTTAATAAATATTAATCTTTAAATTAATTATACTTTATGGTAAAACAATCTATACTTACTTTAGAACAAGCTAGATGACTTGATATTAATAATCATCCTACCCCTTTTGTAGTTTATGAACAAAAATGAATAGAAGCAAATATGTGAAGATTTTACAAAGCTTTTGACTGGGTTTTAAATTTTCAAAATTACTTTGCTGTAAAAGCTTGTCCGAATCCGACGATTTTAAGAATATTAAAAAATCTATGAAGTTGAGCTGATTGTAGTTCTATGTGAGAATTAGTAATGAGTGAAATTTGTGGTTTAGAATGAGAAAATATTATGTTTACATCAAATAATACTCATGCTGCAGAATTCATAAAAGCTCATTCTATGTGAGCAATTATAAACTTTGATGATATTATTCATATACCTTTTTATGAAAGACAGGTTTGAGAAATGCCAGAAATAGCTTGTTGCAGATTTAACCCTGGTGAACTAAAAAGAGGAAATGATATTATTTGAAAACCTACTAATGCAAAATATTGAATGACAAGAGAACAAATATTTGAAGCATACAAAATGTTAAGAGATAAATGAGTAAAAAGATTTTGACTTCACACAATGGTAGCATCAAACGAGTTAAATCCAGATTATTTTATTGAAACGGCTAAAATACTTTTTGAGTTAGTTAAAGAGTTAGAGGAAAAATTATGAATTATTTTTGAATTTGTAAATTTGTGAGGCTGAATATGAATTCCATATAAACCAGAACAAAAAGAAGTAGACTTAGAAAGAGTTTCAGAATGAATTCGTAAAGAATATAAAGAATTAATTTGAGAAACAAGAGAAAAAGCAATCAGAATAGTTATGGAATGTGGTCGTATGATTACAGGCCCTTACTGACAACTTGTAACAAAAGTACAACATGTTACAGAAAAGTATAAAAACTATGTGTGAGTTGATGCAAGTATGCAATGTCTTATGAGACCAGCATTGTATTGAGCTTACCATCATATAAGTGTTTTATGAAAAGAAAATGAACCTGCTAATCAAATATATGATGTAACTTGAAGTTTATGTGAAAACAATGATAAATTTGCTATTGATAGACAACTTCCTGAAGTAAAAAAATGAGATTATTTAGTAATTCATGATGCTTGAGCTCATTGAACTGCAATGTGATTTAATTATAATGCAAAACTTAGGCCAGCCGAATTATTAAAAACTACTGACTGAGAAATCAAACTTATTCGTAGAGCTGAAAATTTACAAGATTACTTTAGTACTGTGAATTGAATAGATTGATTTTCAATATAAATAAATCTTTGTTTATAACAAAATTACCTATCCATACACCTATTACATTCACACCCTTTTAAATACTTATCAAAAATCTGATAAAACCACTTTCTTACATCATCTGATTCTCTATAAAACAAATCCTTATCTTTCTTTAGTTTATATAATAAATCAAGATATGGATTTTTTTGAAGCATTTTATTATAATCATCATAAGTATACATAAGTCCTCACACAAATATTGAATTAATTTTTGAAAAATTTATTTTTGGAACTAAATATTCTAAAAATTTAGTATAAATTTCTTGATAATTTTCTATCTCTAGAAGTGGTTGAAATCTAATTCAAACTAAAAAACCAGCATCACACATAGTATTTATTGCTTTTATTCTTTCATCTAATTTTGGTGTTTTAAATTCATATTTTTCTATTACTTCACTTGGATTAAGAGAAAATGCTATTTCTGTATTTTTTGGAATATTAGTCAAACTTAATAAATTTTTTAAATTTGTTGATTTTGTCCTTATCTCCATATTTGCATTATCCAAAGTTTCAAAAAATGGAATAAATTCCTCTGTAAACTTTGTCATGCTATCAGTTGCAAGATTGTCAGAATAATCGGAACTATAAAACCGATAAAAATTGGATTTATCCTTAACTGTTTCTAAAATCTGCTCTTTTATTTCTTCATAATTCACAAAAAAAACTTGGGTATCATTTTTAAAAGCTCATTTCAAATAACAATAACTACAATCGTAAATACAATTTAGTGAATTTTTAAAAAAATACCCAACTCATGGATTCCCATAAAAAGGAGGAACTTTTGTAATAGCATTATTTACTCAAGCTATTATTATTGATTTTTCAGTATTTCAAGCTAAGTTCTTATCAAAAATATTTTTATAATTATCAATTTCAAGGATTTTTGCACCTTTATAAAATGAAATTATATTTTTTGCTATGTTATTATTTTTATACTTCTTTTCTAAGTAGATTATCATGATTATTTTATTTTATATTCATAAATTGAGTTCAAAACACTAGATTCTTTGTGTCTAACTTCGTCAAATTTATCATTACTCATCTTAAAACAATATGAGTAAAATCTAGATGTATCTTTCATTTCCCTTTCCAATTTTGGTGATAGCTTATTTGTTACAGTTTCAGGAAGTCAAAAAACATAAAATATATCAAATTTAGAAAAATCCAATTTCATTGCATTTCAATAAACTATTTTTATATTTTTTAGTCCAGAAAAAAATACTTTAATTTTTGATATTATATAAAAAAGTGGTGATAGCTCTATTCAAACTATTTCATTTTGAGGAAAATTTTTTGCAAAAAATAAACTAACTTTTCCTGTTCCACATCCTATTTCTAAAAACTTTTCTCATTTTTTTAAATTTATAATTTTTAAAAGTCTTATTAAGTCACTATTTTTTGTCGGGACAAAAGGAGCAAGTGAAAGAAAAGAAAATAATGAAAGAAGTACAATTAAGATAAATATGTTTAAGTAAATATTCAAAAGTAAAAATTAATTAGTAATTACGCTGATTATATGAAAATAACAAGATTTTTCAAAAACAAAAAACCTACTTTTTTATAAAAAGTAGGTTTTTAAGAATCTTAAATGGCACCCCCACTAGGAATCGAACCTAGCATACAGGATTTGGAGTCCTGTGTTATAGCCGCTTAACTATGGAGGTAAAAACAAAGTCTTACGACTTTGTAAAAATTTTACTTCTTATTTGTAAGCCAATCTATAAATAAATATACCAAAATTCATAATCAAATTATAAATTGAGTCATAAATATTTGTCAAAAAATCTTATCAATTTTTGGAAACCAAACTAAGAGAATAGCCTGTATAATTCATAAAATCAATAAAACAATTACAAATTTCTGTAAAAATTTTTTCATAAATTTTTTTATTAGATACTAAATCTAAAGAATTTTTCTAGATTATCTTCTCAAATAAATTGTTTAACTTTTAAATCTGGATTTATTACAAAAGCTTGTTCAAGTAATGAAATTTCATCTTTAAATTTATTCATTTTTCAAACTAATATATTTTCAAGTACTACGTCTGGTTTTCCAGCCATTTTTGGATCATTTTTCATGATTTCCATTTGAATAGCTTTTTCTTTTTCAACAGCTTCTACACTTATATCAGTAGTAGATAAAAATTCTGGATTTGTAGCAGTTATATGCATAGCAACTTGTTTCAATTTCTCAGAATCTGTATCAGATTTCTTAGATACAACTACAGCAGCTAGTTTACCATTTGAATGAACGTAAGACTCAATCTTAGATCATTCTACAACTTGTGCAGCTTTTATAGTCATATTTTCACCAAGTTCTAAAACTGATTCTTGTTTGATTTGTTCCATTTCTTCAATTGATTTTCCATCTTTTAGCATTTGCATCAATTTTGATACAAGTTTTTGAAATCACTCTGATTTAGCTAGGAAATCTGTTTCACAAGTAAGTGATAAAACATAACATTTGCTTCATTCACAATCAATTTTTATATATCATTCTGAAGTTTCTCTATCAGCTTTTTTTGCTGCTTTAGCTAAACCTTTTTTTCTAAGTTCTTCGATAGCTTTTTCCATATCTCAGTTAGTCGTAACTAGAGCTTCTTTACACTCCATCATACCAACTCAAGTAATTTCTCTAAGCTCTTTAACTTGTGATGCAGTTATTGTCATTTTTTTGAAAGTTAAAAAATAAATTATTTAGAATCTTTTTTAGAGTTTCTTTTTTCTTCTATTTTATCAATAAATTCTATTCTAATATCTTCTCAATTATATGCTTTGTATCAGTAATAAATACTTACTCACACGTAAAATAAAGATAATAAAGGTAAAAGAGGAAGTAAAATAAAAACTATACTGAATGCAAAAGAAAGAATCATATATAAAATTATAAGATAAATCCCATATTTTATATTTTTTTCCAGATCAGGAGTTTTATTTTCTTCAACAAAAAATAATAGTACAGCAACTAAAGGAAAGTAACAAATAGCATTTTTAAAATTATCTTTTGGAGACTTTTCATTTGATTCCATAAGTATTTAATTAAATGTTAAAGTTAGAACTTGTTTTAGGTGACTATTTTTATCACCTAAAACATTTTATATAATTATCTTTAACTATGCTTCAACTTCTTCAGTTTTAGTAGCTTTTTTAGCTTTTGGTTCAGTTTTTACTTCTTCAGTTTTTGTTTCTGGTTTTTTAAATGATTTTTTTTCACCAGATATTTTTTTATCTTCTATTTTTTTTACTTTAACTCATTCATTTGTTCTATCTTGAGTTGTAGGAACAGCTCAAACAACAATAGATGATTTTAAAGAATTTGCAATAAATAAAAGAGATTTTGGAGAATTAGTATTTGCTGGAATACAATTTGAAACAACTATATCATCTCAATTTGAATTAAGTATTGATATGCATTCTATATTTAAAGAATTTGCTTCTTTTATAGCTTGACTTTCATATACTCAATCAACTACAAAAATTAATTCTGGTAATTTTTTCATTTCTTTTAATCAACCATATGCTTTACTTAATTTATCTAATTCAAGTAATCTTGAAGCTTTTTCTTTTTTAGTAAGAGTTTCAAATTCTCCTAATTCTTGATCTTTCAATAATTTCAAGTATGTACCTATTCTTCTTCTTATAGTTTTAAAATTTGTTAAAAGTCCTGGAACCCATTTTTCAGAAACGTAAAAATTTCCAGTATCAATAGCTAATTTTTGGAAAGCATCTTTAGCTTGTAATCTAGTAGCAACAAATAATACTTTTTTTCCACTTTTTGTTACTTCGTTAAGTCTAGCTTTTACTTCTTCAATTTTTTCAGCAGTTTTTACTAAATTAATTACGTGAATTCAATTAGTAGCTCCATAAATATATGGTTTCATTCTAGGATTCCAAAAATTTACTTTATTTCCTATGTGTAATAAATTATCAAACATAGATTTTAACACTTCTCTTTCCATTTTTTATTATATCCTTAAAAATTAAAATTTTTATATAATCAACTTATACCGTGACATCTTCAAGATGCAGGAAGCATAATCCTATATAAAATAAATATTATTCAGCAACAACTTCAGGAGTTGCAACTTCTTCTTTTTTAGCTGTTTTTTTAGCTTTTGGTTCTTCTTTTACTTCTTTTGCTTCTTTAGGTTCTTCTTTTTTACTTTCTTCTTTAGCTACTTCTTTTGGAGCTTCAGTTAAAGCTTTTATAGATAAACCAATTCTTTTTTCATTTGGTTCAAAATTTATAATTTTTACACTAGTTTCTTGACCAACTTTTACATAATCTCTTATATCTTTAACAACACCATGAGATATTTCAGAAAGGTGGATTAATCATTGAATTCCTCCATCTAATTCTATAAATGCTCAGAATTGAGAAATTCTTGAAATTGGAGCTTTTATAACATCACCAACTTTGTATTTTTTAGCCAATACATCCCAAGGATTTTCTCTAAGTCTTTTTATAGATAAAGATATTTTTTCACTATCTAAACCTATAACTTTTACTTTTACTTTTTGTCCAACTTTTGCAAATTTAGATAAGTTTGTAACATGTCCCCAATCAATTTCAGAAACGTGAACTAATCATTCTAAACCATCAAAAGTAACAAATAATCAGTAAGATAAAATTCAACTTACAGTTCATTCTACTACATCACCTTCTTTTAAGCTTTCAAGTGCTTTTCCTCTCTTTTCTTCTATTGCAGCTTTTTCAGAGAAAATTATTTTTTTACCTCCTTCATCTACATTTATTACTTTTACTTTAAATTCTTGTCATACAAGACCATTTAAATGAGCCAAGATTTTTTCTTGATCTGCTCATTCAACTCTTGGATAATGAATCGGAGTTAATTGTGATACAGGAATAAATCATTTTAAACCATCTATATCAACAAGTAAACCTCATTTATTAGCTTCAGTTGGTCTAACAGTAATAATTTCACCACTTCAAAAATATTTTCATAGATTTGAAAGAGATTTGATTTGATTTGCTCTTTTTAAAGATAAAATCAATAATCATCTTTCAACTGAATCTCAAAGAACCATTACTTCTATAGCATCTCAATCTTTTAAAGAATTTAGATCTACAGTATTTCCTAGTTCTTTATTAATTACTAATCATGCAAATTGGTTATTTACATTAACTAATATATTTTTCTTTTCTACTTTTACAACACTACCAGTAATAACATCTCATTCACGAGGATATTTTATTTCTGGAGATTCTTTAAACAGCTCTTCAAACAGAGCTAAATCAACGTTTTTTTCTGCTTTTTTTGCCATATTAGGGCTACAGGTTAAAAAATAAAATAGTGAAATTCTTACTCTAGAATCAACTTTTTACAAGGCTTTTGTTTGTTAATTCTTACGAGAATTTCTTTTTTAAAAGTTACGAAGTAAAATTTTTATTGAAAAATTTCACTATGATAATTTTTAATTATTACATTTTTTTGATAATTGTTCTTTTACAGAACTTCATAATAACAATCTTTTTAGAGCCCAATTACACTCTCTCTTAAGATTTCAAACAACTCATAAATTTTCCTCTAACCTTTTATTTCTTCAAAGGCAGTAATCAATATCTCAAGAATTCAGTTTCATAAAAATAAAGTTACTATTTACTAATCATTACGTTTTTATGGGGTGCTCGAAGGGGTTCGAACCCTCGACCTCCAGAGTCACAATCTGGCATTCTAACCAACTGAACTACGAGCACCATATATTTTTTCCAATACAACAAAATTTGCCTTAGAAATCTAAAGCAAAAAAAGTATATGAAAAAGTGATTAAAAAGCAAATTTTTTTATGAAAAAAATAATACTAATTTTTTAAGTAACTTCCTATATTTATAAATAAATCCAATATTCACTTTATTTCTCTTACTTCTTTCCATTTTTCTATATCAAAATCAATTATTGCCACTCATAAAGTTCACATTCAAAGATTTTCATTTCAAGACAAAAATCAAGTTAGCCTTGATACAAAAGGATTATGTCAAATTATAACTAAAACATTATTTTTATCATTTACTTTTGAAATTAAATCTAAATAATAATCTAAGGTCTCAGACATATGATAATCATAAATTCATTTATCATAAACGACTTTTTCATTTTCTCCATCTAATTCTTCCCAAAGTCATTCTAAAGTTTCTCTAGTTCTTACAGCACTACTACACAAAATCAAATCAGTTTTTAATTCTAGTTTCTTTAATATTTTTGATATAAATTTGATTTCCTCAATTCATTTATCAGAAAGAGGTCTTTCAAAATCTATCATATTAGTATTTTTAAATCCAGATTTTGCATGACGAACTATTATTAATCTTTTCATAAATATTATTTTAAATTTTTAATTATTTCTTTTTTTAATTCTTCAAGTCAGATTTTTTTAAAACTTGATATAAAAATTGGTTTATATGTTTTAAACCTTTTTTTTATATCTTTTAATTGTTCAGGTGTTAACAAATCAATCTTATTAAATATATATAATCTTGATTGATTTGCATTTATAGAAGTTAAAATATTTTCAACAACTTGTATTTTCTCATCTATTTTTGGATCACTTGTATCAACAACATGTAATAATAAATCTGATTCAATACTATCCTCAAGTGTAGAAGCAAATGCCTTTATCAAATCTGGTGGTAAATCTCTAATAAATCAAATTGTATCGTTTAATAAAATTTCTGTCGGTTTTTCATAAATAAAATCATCTCATTTTATTTTTGAGTTTTCTATATGCATTTTTCCCACCGAAGTTCAAAGTGTAGCAAATAATTTATCTTCACTAAGAACTCATTTTCAAGTTAAAGTATTTAATAAACTTGATTTTCAAGCATTTGTATAACCAACTATTCAAACTGTGAAAAATCATTTTTTCCTTCTTCATTTTCTATGTTCCTCTCTTACATGTTCATATTTTTCTAGTTCCTTTTTTATGTTAAATTGCATATCTCTTAAGTGTCTTTTCATTATTTCAGTGTTTGTTTCTCACTTTCATCTTGCAAGTTTAGATCAACCTCATTGTCTTGACAATTCCATACCCATACCAAAAATACGAGGTCCCATATGTTTTATAGATGCTAACTCTATTTGTAGTCTACTTTCCTCTGTTCTTGCATTTTTCTCAAAAATTTTCAAAATTAAATCAACTCTATCCCATGCTTTTGCTCAAATAGTTCTTAGTTTTTCATTTACATGATATATCTGATGAGGTTTTAAAATATCTCAAAAAATAAGTAATGAAGATCAAGTTTCTTTCATTTCACTTATTATTTCATCCAATTTTCAAGATCAAATATAAGTGTTATAATCTGGTGCTCATCTTTTTTGAATTTGTTTTAAAATAACAAGTCATCAATAAGTTGTAACAAGATTTTCAAGTTCTACAAGCCTGTCTTCCATATTTTCTCTTGTACAACAAGTCGGAATTATATCTGCTATGAATACTTTTAATTCTCAAGTTTGATACTCTATTTTTTCTTGAATCTGTTCAAGTTCTCTTTGTGATTTTACTTTTGTCATAGTTTTTAATTCTTTTTTAATTTTCTATATATATCATTTATTCAGTTAAAGACCTCACGATTTATATATTCAGAATAAGTTAAAGCAGTATTTATATTTTCTTTAAAATGTGTTATATTTCAATTTTCATAATACAATATTGCCTCCATTAAAATTATAGATATTTGTCATTCTGGTAAATTATTTTCTAAATTTATTCTTGCTAAATCTACATACCTTTCATGCAATACACTAAACTTTTCTTTACTTCTTTTACTAACATACATTTGATGTCTTAATTCTCTCATTCATGAGGTTTCAACAAATCATAAAGAAGTGGCTAATTTTTCTAAAAAATTCAAATTCATTATTTCTTCTACTCATAGTACCCCGCTTCATATAGAATCAGTTTCTAAAATAAAATCAGAAGAATCTTGTGATAAATTTTCTTTCATAATTTTATATAAAAAAATACTTTTTATCTACCTTTCCATTTATAATCTCTATTCAATCTTTTTCAAGTTTTTTGATTTTCTCTGAAACTCCTCACTCTGGAGTATATCAACTTATTTTTCAGCTATGTGCAATCACTTTATAACAAGGATAAATTTCTGGCTTCTTATTTTTTCTCATGACTGAAGCAACTGCTCTTGGATGAAGGCAAAATTTATCTCAAATTAATTTATATGTTGATACTTTCCCCTTTGGAATAGTTTGAATAAAAGCTAGAATTTGTTTATCTATATCCATATTATTCTAAATCAAAACCTACTAAAATAGTTGCATCATATTCATCTATATTTTGAAATTTTTGTTTTAAATAATCATGAACTTTAAGTCAAGGTGAAGATGAAACAACTCAAACTCTTTCTATCTCATGAAATTTAACTGTTGGGAAAATAACTTTTTCTCATTTTTGATAAACTATAGCTTCATCTGGATTTCTAAAAGTTGAATCGTGAGTTATAGCAAAAAGTACTTTTTTCTTTAGAGATTCATAAACTCAATGATTTCTATCTTCTTCATTTTCAAATATATAAACTTTATCTTTATCTGAAAGTAAAACAACTTCTTTAACTCACTGAATTCAAAGTAAAATTTGTTTTTCTTTTTCTACTATTTCTTCATATGTTTCTTTTTTATAAGATTTTTTTATTTCTAAATCGTCAATATGCTCAATATCATCCAATACTTCTCTTTTTTCTTCTGAAAGTAAATAAATATTATTAACTATTTTATAAACTTTTTCTACATCAGGTATAAAATAAGCCTCAAAATCTCAAGCAGATCATGCTGAACTCCTAGCAAAGAAACTACCACAATTAAAGATATAATGAATAATATTATTTTTTGAATATGCTAAATCTCTAATATTTTTGAAATAGATATTCATATGATATTTTGAAAAAATACCATTTCTCACATTCATTGCAATTTTTTTATTTGTAATAATAAAATAAGATTTACTCCAAAAGAAATAAACCCAAGCAAATGATAAAAACACAAGAACAACAAAAGTTATAGCTGAAATTATAACATTTTGTGAACTTATAAAATAAATAATAACTAAAAATGGAATTCAAATGACTCCAAAAATTCTGAGAAATCAAAAAAATAAAACTATTTTATGTTGTCTTGTCTGAAATAATACTTTATCATTAAACTGATCCATAAATTGAAAGTTAAATTATATTTTATTTACAATTTTCCAATAATAATTTATTACTTCTTTAACAATCCTATAAAAGCCTCACTTGGCAAACTTACTTTACCAAATTGCTTCATTTTTTTCTTTCATTCTTTTTGTTTGTCTAGAAGTTTTCTTTTACGTGTTATGTCTCAACCATAAAGTTTTGCTGTTACATCTTTTCTCATAGCACTTATATCCTCACGAGCAACTACTTTTCATCAAACTGCTGCTTGAATAGCAATAGTAAACAAAGCCCTAGGAACAACTTCTTTTAATTTTTTAGCAATTTTTCAACCAAGATATGGAGCCTGACTACGATGACACATCAAACTTAATGCATCTACTTTGTCTCAAGCTAAAAGTATATCAAGCTTAACTAGGTCATCTTCTTTGTACTTCAAAAATTCATAATTCATAGAAGCATATCAACTTGATAAACTTTTTAATTCATCATAAAAATCTCAAATAAGTTCAGACATAGGAAGTTCATAAGTTATAAGAACTCTTGAACTATCAATAAATGCTTGATTAACAAGAATTCATCTTCTTTCTTGTGATAATTGCATTAAGTTACCAATATATTCACTTGGTGTTATTAGTTCACATTTTGCAATTGGTTCTTCTATACTTTGATATAACTCTCTTTTTGGTAAATCTTCAGGATTTGATATATAAGCATAAGTAAATTTTGCTCAATCAGCTTCTACAAGTTCAGGGTTAAATCTTCAATATTCTTCTCTCTTATCTCAAATAGTTTTTATTCTATAAGTTACTTGAGGTGATGTAATAATTACATCCATATTAAATTCTCTATCAAGTCTTTCTTTTACTATATCTAAATGTAGTAAACCTAAGAAACCACATCTATAACCATGACCAAGTGCAGGACTTACTTCTGGTTCAATTGATAGTGCTGAATCATTTAACATAAGTTTTTCAATTGCATCTACAAATTGTGGATATTCATCACTATTTATAGGGAAAACTCAAGCAAAGATAAATGGAGTAACTTTTTTAAATCATTCTATTGCTTTTGCATTTTCAATTCTATCTTTTGGTCATTCAACATTTTCTGGTTTCCATAAAGTATCTCCAACTTTTGCTTCTCTGATTGATTTAAGTCCAGTAACTACATATCATACAGAACCATTTTCTATTTTTGGATCACTAACATATTTTGGTGCAAAGTGTCATACATCAAGTGCTTCAATTTTTTTTCAACTATTTATAAAGTGTAGAGTATCTCATTTTTTTATTTCTCAACTAAATACTTTTACATAACTAACTACTCATCTATATGAATCGTACTGACTATCAAAAACTAATGCTTTAAGTTCAGAATTTGGATTTTGCTCAAGCTTATTAAATACTCTAGGTTCTCTTATTTTTTCTATAACTGCATCTAAAACTGTTTCTACATTTTGCCCTGTTTTTGCTGAAATAGGAATAATTTCTTCTTTTTTACATCAAAGTAAGTTAATAATTTCCTCACTAACTTTATCTACATCTGCTGCAGGTAAATCTATCTTGTTTATAACTGGAATTATATCTAAGTTATTTTCTATTGCCATATAAACATTTGAAAGAGTTTGTGCTTCTATACCTTGAGTTGCATCAACGACTAATAAAGCTCATTCAACTGAAGCTAAAGTTCTAGAAACTTCATATTGGAAATCAACATGTCATGGAGTATCAATCAAATTTAATTCATACCCTTTCCACTTCATTTTTACTGGAGTAAGTTTAATAGTAATCCCCCTTTCTTGCTCCAAAGCCATAGTATCAAGAGTTTGAGCTTTTAAGTCTCTTTTATCAATAGTTCAAGTTATTTCAAGCATTCTATCAGCCAATGTTGATTTACCATGGTCAATATGAGCTATTATTCAAAAATTTCTTATTTGGAAAATATGCATAAAAGTTAAATAAAAGATATCAATTAAGTTTTCGCTATTTTATAGAAAATTATTAAATTTCAAAATGATTTAAATTATATTACTTTTAATAATAATTTTATCCAATTATCAATACTTAAATCCTCTCACCTTACATCTTCTCTAAATCAAAGTTCATTAAAAATTTTTAATATTTTTTCCTTTTCATATCATCACTTTACTAAATTATTTACAAGTTTTTTTCTAGGTTCCTTAAATCAAATTTTAATAAATTCTATAAATTTATCATCATTTATATCTCTATAATTATTATGTAGTTCAAAAAGTAAAACAGATGATTCAACTTTCGGGGCAGGAATAAAAGATTTTGCAGGAACTCTTATAATTTCTTTTACAAAAGCTTTTTTTGATATAAATAAGCTTAATACTGATGATTTTTGTTTATTATTTTTTTTATCTAGTGCTGTTGACTGTCATGCTAAAATCTTATCCCCTACATCTTTTTGCATTAAAATAAGCATATTATCTGGCTTATTCCCAATTTCATACAAAAATTTATATAAAATTGGTGAAGTAATATAGTAAGGAATGTTTGCAATTACCAGATAATTATTAAATCTTTCTTTAAATTTAAGTATATCTTCATTAAAAATTTGAAAATCAATTCAATCTATTTTTAATTCTCATTTTTCTAATCTCTTATTTATTATTTCAATCATATCTTTATCAAGTTCAACTAAATGTAAACTTTTAGGATGTTGCAAAAGTATTTTCTCTGTTAAAGCTCAATATCATGGTCATATCTCTAAAATATTATTTCATGAAATATTTAAACTTGATGCTATAGTATTAAGAACATTATCATCAATTAAAAAATTTTGACCAAGTGACTTTTTAGCAAAAATTCAATATTCTTTAAAAAATTCTAAATTCATCTATCAAAAGTTGTAAAAAAAATAATATATATGATAAAATAATAATAACTTATAAAAAATAAAATACAAAAATAAAAAATGAAAAAAATCTTGTTGATAATATTTATAATATTAATCAGTATTATAAACATTTCTAGTTCTTATGCAAAAACTATAAATTATATTAGTTGAAAATATGATATAATAACTTCAGATAAAAAAACAAATAAGATAAAACAAATAAAAGTAAAAAATACTGATTTAAATATATCAAACTCAAGAATAAGCGCTAAAATAAAATGAAATACATTAATTACAGCAAAAAATAGCTGAAGTTTTGTAGACACAAATAATTTTTGAATAATCCCTTTAATTCAAAATAGTAATAAAATTCAATTTGAATTTGGTAATACATGATCTCATCTAATATTTTCAAACCCAGTACAAATTGATATATCAACCCCAAATATAGAAAACTGAACTCTAGTAAAAATAAAAGTAAAACACTATTGAGATTTAGCATTTAATACTGTTTGACTTTCGACATCTAAATTAAGTTTATGTAGTACTTGATGAGTAGCAACAATAGAGTGAAATCTATGAATAGTATCAAACTGAAAAGTTACATTTTATACTTGTTGAGCATCTACTTTTGATGTTTGAGTTATTGATTCCTCCTTCCTAACAACTAACTGAGCTGTAAATGCTATTGCCATTCAAACTGATTGAAAAATCGTTATTTGATGAGCCTTTACTACTGTTTGATGAACTACTAGAAATCGTGTTGCAAGACTTACAACAACATGAGCTCTTGACACTACTTTTAATCCTAATGCTAATAATACTGTAAATACTCTTGCTATCCAAACTAATTGAAGCATAGTATTATGATGAGCTTTTACAAGAGTATGATGAACTACTAGAAATCGTATTGCTAGAATTACAACAGCTGGAGCTTTAGATACTTGATTTAATCCTAACGCAAACAATACTGTAAATACTCTTGCTATTCAAACTGACTGAGCTATAGTTTTTTGATGAACCTTTACAACAGTATGATGAATACTTAATACTAGAAATCGTATTGCAAGAGTCAATTCAGCTTGAACTCTTGATAATTGATTTAATCCTAATGCTAATAATACTGTAAATACTCTTGCTATTCAAACTGACTGAGCTATAGTTTTTTGATGAACTTTTACTACAATTTGATGATTACTCTGAACAACAAGAAACCGTATTGCAAGAGTCAATTCAGCTTGAACTCTTGATAATTGATTTAACCCTAATGCTAATAATACTGTAAATGCTATTGCTATTCAAAATGATTGAAGTGTATTAATATGATGAGCTTTTACAACAGTATGATGAACTGCAAGAAATAATATTGCAAGGGTTAATACTGCCTGAACTTTAGATACTTGATTTAACCCAAATGCAAGTGCTAGTGTACTTTCTATAAAACTTCAAGCTAATCAAAAAATACTTATATGATGAACTTTTACAACAGTATGATGAACTGCAAGAAGTTATGTTGCTAGATTAAATGCAAATTGAACAGTTAATACATCTTTTTACCCTACAATAACATGAACTAATGTTACTGCCTTAGAAATTGATTCAGAAGAAAATTTAATAGTGTGATGAACTTATACTCAAGTAAACTGAACTGCAAGAGTAGATTTAGCTAGAATCTGAATAAAAACTGTTTGTTTAACAATTCAGTGATGTAATATATGGGTAAACTCAAATACTTGAATAACTCAAAGTGCTTCATTGGTAACTTGATGGAAAGACTTATCTTGAAATGATTATAATTTAACTCAAACATCCTCGACTGAAGAACCAACTTACAAGAATACAACAACTGATAATATAAATTTTAATCCTATCGTTTATTTTGATTGAGCTAGTACTGTATGAGATTATATGTTTCTTACTTGATGAACTATATGATATTGAAATAATATAAGTAATATGTCAGCTTATACTATAGCTTTACCTATAAATAATCCTGTATGATCTCATTCATTTTTTGAGGCAGCTACAAATTGAAGAATATGATGATGAATATGAACTTGATATCTTGCTTGAGATTTCTGATGATGAGATTACAGATTAAGTACAACATGAGAAATTATTACAAAACCTATTTTATTAACTCATAATGTAAGTGTAAACTGAATTACTGCAGATTGAGATAAAAGAACTCTTCGTGTAAATGGTAAAAAAATAATTTGAAATAATTCCTGAAGTATAGAAATATGAAATTGATCTACATTTTCTGTATGAGCGATAGATTGATGAGCTTGGTCAACACAAATGAACTTAGCAGAATTATTAATATATCTAGAAAACAATGATACTGTTAGCCAAAATGAAATTGAATCTTACTTATCAATTAAATATTGAATAACTCTAGACCAGACAAGTCCTCAAAATTATATAAATAGTTCTTGAGCTGTTATATGGAATTCCACTACAAATGCAGGATATAATAATAATATATTTGGTATCGGTAGAGATGATTGATTTAATCTTTATCAAAAACAATCAAAATCAATAAATACTGACTGATTAATAACAATATGAAATTCTTGAAGTATTGCAAGTGATAACCCAAGTAATACAACAACATTTTCAGCAAACCAATCATATATGATTATATGAGATAACATGAATAACTTAGAATGGACAAGTTCATGAGCTCCAATTTATACAGCTATGTTAAAAAGAATTTTTAAAGTACAAGAAAGTTGAACTGTTTGAAATATAAAAATTCAAGTCCCAGATAATAGCTCAGCTCTTACTATTAAATTACCAGATGAATTTACAGCTACTTGAATAGTATTATTAGTTGATAGCGACTGAAATTTTACATCTTGAGCAACTGAATTACCAATGACTTTAAACTGAACAAATTGGGAAATAACTACAAATTTAGTTAATTGACAATATTTTACATTTTGATTTAAAGATTATTTTGCACCAGTTTTATCATCAACTTCTTTAATGAATAACTACCTATATCCAATATGAAATTTTAATACTACATTTAATTATTCTGATAATATAAGAGTTGATATCCCAAGTGTAAATATTAATTTATTAAAATGGGCATCTTGAAGTTTTTCACAAAATTCAAATAATTATATAAATACATGAAGTCAATCAGTAACTCAAACTCAAGCAATTTATCCTATATCCAGCTTACCATACTGAAAATATCAAGCAAACTTTACATTAAAAGACTTAGCATGAAATACTACAAACACTTGAATAATATTTTATGTTGATGAATTAGAAATGATAATAAGTACATGAAGTATAGATATAGGAAACATAAGTTATGATTCAAAAAAGTTTTCTCCAGAAGTAACGGTAACTATAAAAACAGTTTGAGCTCCTTTCCAATTATATATGTCCCAAAGTTGACAGCTAGAAAAGTGAAGTAATATATTTATAAATTGGAATTGAGTAGAATGATATGGTTATGATCAATCCCCATATACAAATAATATTTCATCTATATGAAGTATGAAACTTATTTGAAGTTCACCGATAAACTTAAATCCAAATTGAGATAAAAATATAAACATTTATAAAATAAAACTATGAGCTCTACTCAAAAATATTGAACAAAGTTATTGACTTTACCAAAGTTATCTAAATTTTTACTCCTTTTTCAATTATTAAATTATTTAAATAACAATAAAAAACACTAAAATATTTTAGTGTTTTTTATTGTTATAAATTATAATATATATTTTATAATTTTATTATCATTTTTCTTGACATTATAATAAATATATTGTAACATATATGTACGTCAAAAACGAATATATTTATTTTTTAACTATAGTTTATGACAAAAACAAATATAAAAAAGATACTAGCTATCTTAACTATTGTAACTTTAGGGGTAAATAGTACATATGCTGCTACTCAAATTGGTACTTGATCTGTTTCTGGAACTTCTGCCTTTGATAGTGCAATTATATGGAATGATCTTATTCCTTGAAGTGCTACTGGTACTGTAAGTGGTATCGTTGTTACTGCAACTGTTTTACCTACTTTAAATATGGTTATTTCTACTTGAGCTATTAACCTTGGAATATTGAATGCTTCATCTTACTCAAGTGGATCTCTAAGTATTGAAGTTGGTACAAATGCTGCTAACTGAGTAACTGTATCAGCTACATCTGGTACTGGTTGATTAAGAAGTGCTTCTAATGGTTCTATTATCAATAATTCGACTACTGATTGACTAGCTGAAAGTTATAAATTCAGTTCTGCTCTAGAAGCTGCTTCTGATTCTTCTATAACTTGATATACACAAACTGCAAATTTAGATACTGAGGTTAACAATTCTTCATCTTGATTTATTTTGTATACTACAAATAAACCTGAAGCTTCTAGTTGAGTAAATGATGTCGTATTTAGTGTTTCTGCTAAAATAGACCAACAAACTCCTGCTGCAAATGATTATCAAGATACAGTTACAATTACTGTAGTTTGAAATTTCTAATTAGATTTATTATTATAAAATATCCTAGATATATGTCTAGGATATTTTTTTGTAAATAAAAAAAAAGTATGTTACGATTAATATACAGTCAAAAAACAAAAACAAATTTATTTATCTAAAAAAAGTTTATGACAAAAACAAATATAAAAAAGATACTAGCTATCTTAACTATTGTAACTTTAGGGATAAATAGCACATATGCTGCTACTCAAATTGGTACTTGATCTGTTTCTGGAACTTCTGCCTTTGATAGTGCAATTATATGGAATGATCTTATTCCTTGAAGTGCTACTGGTACTGTAAGTGGTATCGTCGTTACTGCAACTGTTTTACCTACTTTAAATATGGTTATTTCTACTTGAGCTATTAATCTTGGAATATTGAATGCTTCAACTTATTCAAGTGGATCTCTAAGTATTGAAGTTGGTACAAATGCTGCTAACTGAGTAACAATTACTGCTAAATCTAGTACTGGTTGATTAAGAAGTGCTTCTAATGGTTCTATTATCAATAATTTGACTACTGATTGACTAGCTGAAAGTTATAAATTCAGTTCTGCTCTAGGAGCTGCTTCTGATTCTTCTGTTGCTGGTTATACACAAACTGCAAATTTGGATTCTGAAGTTAATAACTCTTCATCTTGATTTACTTTATATACTACAAATAAACCTGAAGCTTCTAGTTGAGTAAATGATGTCGTATTTAATGTTTCTGCTAAAATAGACCAACAAACTCCTGCTGCAAGTGATTATCAAGATACTATTACAATTACTGTAGTTTGAAATTTCTAATTTGAAATAGTTAATCTAAAAAGATTTCCAAATAATTTGGAAATCTTTTTTTGATTTTTATAAAAAAAGGCTTATATTAAAGAAAATTTAACAGTTTAATAAACATTATGAAAAAATTGTTTTTAAGAATTATTTATTCTTTATTACTTTTACCATTTACATTTTGTATTTTACCAAATTTTTCTTTTGCAGATATTGATATAACAGTTTCGCCAGTTAAATATGACATTACACTTGATAGATGACAATCTTGAGAGAAAATTGCAAAAATATTTAATAATACAAATATTACTCAAGAAATATTTATTACAACAAAAAATGCTATATCAATGGAGGATAATTGACAGCCAGTATTTGTCGAAAATATTGAAAATCCAGAATTATACCTTGCAAATTGGGTAACTCCAAGTGTACAAAGTTTTACTATTTGAGCATGACAAAGTTTAGATATCCCTTTTACAATTAATGTACCAACAAATGCTACTCCTGGTTGACATTATTGAGCAATTTTTTTTAATGTAAAAGAAAATGAAAACTGACAAATAAATATCCAAAAAAGAATTTGAATATTGCTACTTTTAAAAGTTCCATGAATACTTAAAGCTGAATGAGAAATTAATAATATTAGTATAACTGTAAACTCTTGATGATGAGGTTGATCTTGATGAAAGAAAAGTTCAAATATGATTTCTCAAATTATAGACAAATATGTTTTATGAAATAATAATCCTAAAAATAGCTCTTGAAATACAGATACTCAAATAGATAATAATATAGATTTATCAAGTGCAAAAGATGAAAATAGTAATACAATTAAAGACACTTCAGATAATAACAAGGATTTTAGTGTTGATATGACAATTGATTTTTCAAATAAATGAAATACTCATTTAAAACCTATCTGAAAAATTGAGATTATAGATGAAAACTGAAACATACTAAAAAAGATATGAAAAGAAAGTATCAAAAATGATGCTTGAGCAATAACAGATGAAAAAGTTGTTGATTACATACCAATAAATGATGAAGATTGAAATGTATTGCCAAATGAAAATAGAAAATTTAAACAAAGTTGGAATGGGTTTGCCTATGAAACACTTGATGAAAATGGGAAAAAAATAATTAAATATTATGACCCATCAGAATATTACTCTACAAAAAACAAAAATAATAATTGATATCTAATGCCATGGGAAAGAGTATGTACAAGAGAAGTTAATAAAAAATTAACTGCAAAAATAAACTTATGATATACTGATCCTGATTGAAAAGAAGTTGAATTTAATTCTGCTAGGGATTTTTATGTAACATATAACGAAGAATATATTTGATTAAATTGGTATGTAATAACACCATTTATAGTATTATGTTTTATAATTTTTATATTCCGGATTATAGCTTATAAAAAGAAAAGAAGATGTCATAATTGTAAAAAAATAGTTAAAAAAGATATGCAAGTATGTCCTTATTGTTGAGAAAAATTAAAAAAGAAAAAGTAAAATAATAAAAGCTAAATCAAATTGATTTAGCTTTTATTTACATTCCTGAGTTTTATAATTCCATTGATTGTTTATTTTTGTTATATCATCAAGATTAATATTCATATTATCTATCAAATTATCATACATTGTTCTTGTAGTTTGAAATTGCTTCTTTCTGTAATCTCTCATAACTTGTAATTTATTTGTTCAAAGTACATTATAAGCTATTTTTTTAAATGTATTTAACTTATATTCTACAAGTGTCATACATTCTGTTTCTGTAAAATATTGAGAAGCTTCAACTGTAGTAGTATATTTTGAACAAGATAAATAATCTTTAATTATTGAAGTATTATCTGTTGGATCACAAAAACTTTTATATTTTTTCCATAAAGTTCCATATTTTCAAAATGCTTCATTTATATAATTAATTCAATCAATATAAGTTGCTTGTTTATTTGGTCAAAAATAATAATCTTTTCACTTTTGTAAAGAATCAAGAAACTTTACTGCTTCCTTATCAATTTCCTTAAATTTTAAATCTAAAATAATCTGGTAAGCAATTTCTTCTTTATCACTGCTTTGTGCACAAATATAATCTTCAATACTATTTGCATCACCATTCTGATTCGCATTAAAACACTCATCTATCTTATCTTGATATTTACATGAGGTATTTGTATTATCAGCTTTTAGAGAATAAACTCAAGCTGTAAAAAATAAAAAAACTAAGAAAAATATAAAACTCTTTTTCATAAATTATTTTTTTTTCTTAAAAATTCATATTACTTTAACTAAACTTTTTCAAAATAATGAGTATCAAAAACAAAAAGTTCTATTAAAAATACTAATTCACTTTGAAAGAATTCTTTTTCATAATGATGTTTTAGTTGCTCAAAAAATAGAGGCTAAAGCTCATCAAATTATAAGTCATGTAACTATTTTATCTACTTTTGTTATTGATTTATCAACTTTTTTTCTAAACATTACTGGAATTTTAAATTTTAAGTTTTATATTATAAAAAACTACCCTTCAACTTTATTTATTTTTATACTTTTTGAGTCAAAGTTTAATTTTGGTACATTAATTATAAGTAAATTATTCTCCATCACTGCTTTTATATTATCAAAATCCATATTTTCTGGTAATATAACATTTCTTACAAAACTTCACCAGAAACACTCACTATTTCTAATAATATTTCATTCATAATAATTTTCAGGTTTGTTTCTATTTCATGATATAGTTAATACAGTTTTATTAACTGATAAATCTATATCATCTAAATCTATTCATGCTATTGGTGCTATTATAATAATAGAATCTCATTTTTCAATAATATCAAGAGCAACTTGTCAAACTTCATCATCTGTTTTAGATACTTCTTTATCAAGAATTTCTAAATCATCACTATCTTCAGAATTTCAAACTCAAAAAAGTTTAAACATAAATAATAAGCTTAAAAAATAAAGCTTAAAGCTTAAAGTAAAAGATTTTATACTTTTTCTTTTAGATTTAAGCTTTTAACTAGTTTTATTATATCAATTTTTGTAAAAATACAAATAAAATGGTAGAATATATATGTATAGTAATATCAATACTTTATAAACAAAAATTAATGATAAATTTTTCAGAAATAAAAGAAAAAATAGTCACAAAAATAAAAGATTTAAAATCAAATAATCAAAAACTAAATATTAAAGAAAAAATAAATTTTCTGGATCAATTTGGTACTTTATTAAATTCTTGAATTCCAATTACAAGTTCATTAAAAATAATTTCATTTCAGACAAAAAACAAAGGACTAAAATCAATTATAGAAACAATATTATGAGATATAAATAAATGAACTAGCTTAAAAGATAGTTTTTCAAGATTCCCTTATATTTTCAAAATTTTTGATTTATCTATAATTGAAATGTGAGAATTAACATGAAAAGTCTGAGAAGCAATTGATGTAATAAAATTGAAAGAAGAAAAAACGAAAGAAATAAAATCAAAAATAATTTGAGCCTTTGTTTATCCTTCAATTATTATAACTTTAGCATTATGAATGATTACAATCTTTATAATATATGTAATTCCAAAAATTACTGATATGTATAAAGATGCAAGGGTTAATTTACCAATATTAACACAATCAGTAATAAACATATCAGATTTCTTACAAAAAAATATAATTTATATATGTCTTTTAATAATTTTATTTATAATTGGCTTATATTATTTCAAAACCAATGATAAAACTAAAATTTATTTTGATAAATTTACGTTAAAATTACCAATAGCTTGAAATTTAATTAAAAAAAAGATTTTATCATTATTTACATCTTCTCTTTGAACTTTATTAAAAAATTGAGTTATAATTAATAAATCTCTTGAAGTAAGTGCATGAGTAGTAAATAATGATTATTATAAAAAAGAAATACTAAAAATGGTTGACTGAATTTCTGCTTGAGAAGATTTTTCAAAGTTACTTTGAATTGAAGACATATCATCTTGAAAAGAAAATATTTTTTTTCCATTAGAACTAGCCTCAGCAGTAAAAATATGAGAACAAACATGAAGATTACCTGATTTGCTTCTAAAAATTTCTAATAAATACAATAAAGAAATGGATGAAACTGTAAAAAATCTATCTACAGCAATTGAACCAATTGTTATAATTTTTGTATGAATAATTATTTGAACACTTATAATGGCTATAATGTTACCTTTCTTTAATATGGTTAATGTTATTTAAATTATCTTGTACTCGTTTCAATATTTGTATTTAAATCATCTCCTTTTTGATTATATAAATCCCTTACATTTTTTGCATCTTTTATGCTTCACTCTAAAGTATCACCATAATCATTTATGGTGTTTTTTGTTTCTTCAACTATTCAAATATCATTTTTTGTTGTAATAGAACAAGAAAAAATAGATATAGTTAATATTAATAAAATAATTGTTCTCATATATAAAAAATAAATTTAAAATTTTTACAGAATAATATTTCATATCATAACTATTTTTTTCATATCATCTTTTAACTCTCAAATAAATTCAACTCTTTTTTTATACAATTCAAATCAAAGTTTATAACTATGTAAAGCTTGTCTTGTCAGTCAGTATGACTTCATAACTTCCCTATTTATATCACTATCTCCATAAACTTTATCTCAAATAATTGGAAATCAAATACTAGACAAATGTACCCTAATTTGATGAGTTCTCCCTGTTTCAAGTTTTATTCTTAACACACTATACTTTCAATCTATATATCATAAAACTTCTCAATTAGTAATAGCTATTTTTGGATTTATAGGGTTTTTTGTTGTCATTTTAATTTTATCTGTTGGATGTCTCCCGATGTAACTTTCAATTTTAAATTGTTTATCATTAAATTTTCAAGCAACAATTGCAATATAATATTTATCAACTTCCCTTCTTTGAATTATATCCTGTAAATATTTCATCATTTTATCATTTTTTGCTATCATTATAAGCCCTGATGTATCTTTATCTAATCTATGTACTATACCTGGTCTTTCTTCTCAACCTATTGTTGCTAGATTTTTAGTATGATGAAGTAAAGCATTTACTAAAGTTCACCTTTTCCCTTCTTCTCAAGGAACTGGATGAGTATTTATTCCTGCATCTTTATTAACAATTATTAAATTTTCATCTTCATAAACTATATCTAATTCTATATCTTCTGCTTCTACTTTAGCTTTAGTAATAACTATACTTATTTCTATTTTATCCTTATTTTTTATTTTTATATTTTTTTTAATTTCTTGTGAATTTACTTTTACCTGTCACTTATCTATAATTTTTTGTATAAAACTTCTTGAAAAATCTTGAAAAAGAGTTGATAAATACATATCAACTCTAATTTGTTTATCGGAATATACACAAAAATTATAATTCATTTTTAAATAACTTTCAAAGTATTTTAGGACTCATGTAATTAACAAATGATGTAACTTCTACAGACAATTTATATCAAAATAATGTTATTGAAACTAATTTTTTACTTTCAACTCTATCAGAATGTGGTAAATCTCTTACTTCAAACATATTTTTAAAATTATAATCCTAAACTTTTTCTTATTTCATCTTCTTTTGCCTTATTTTCATCTTCTTTTGCCTTATTTTCTTTTTCAGATTTATATAAATCTCATAATTGTAACCATTCTGTTTGCTGTTTTACAAGTAATTTTTTTATATCATCTGGGTGATCTTTTGCTAACTCTCTAAATTTATCTCTTTCCTCAGTAAAAACTTTTGTTAACTCATCAAATTGAAACTGAGAAAGTGTAGGTACAGCATCAACTACCCTTTTCTTCTCCATAGTATTTAAAGATAAACTATGTTTTAATAAATCTAAAAATTGATTTTCATCGACTTTCACTATATCTAAGTGTCATTTTATAAGTTCCAAAATTAAACTATCAACATCAGCCTCAGTAATTGAATTTTTTATATCTGACATATTTTTGAAGATAATAGTTAAAATACATTTCACATAAATTATAACTAAAAATTTTTAAATTCAATTTTTTTGTATAAAATCTATAAGAAAATTCTAAGTTTTCAAAACAAAACTTTCATTAAACACTAATTAAATTACCTTAAAAGCATAGCTTACTATTACATTTATTCATAACTTTTCCAAGATGTCTGTTTTCAAAACAAAATGAATAATTCTAAAAATAACAAAAGTAAAGGATAAAGATTTTATTTACGATGTCTTTACTTATGACTATGGAAAAATAAAAATACAAAAAAAGGATACAAAAAAAGAAAAAACTCTAGATATATGATATATAGTAAATTTTGAAATTGAGACAAAACAATGAAGAGATATAAATAAAGCCAAAAATATCAAAATAAAATCAGAATTCAAATATGAAAACAAAGAATTCAAAATAATAAATGAATACTTAAACATTATTTGACAAATTTATACTAAAATACCAGAATGATTACCATTTAAAGATATATTTGAGATAATAGAAGCAATAAATGATAAAAATAATTTAGATTCGTTAAAATTAATTCTAGCAAAATTAAAAATAATAGATTATTTTGGAGAATTAAAACTTGAAAATGATAATATAATAATAAAGAAAATATTAAAATTTATAAATGAAAACAAGATAAAAGAAGTTTTAAAGTTAGGATGAATTGATGAGAAAACACAAAAAGAACTAAAAAATATTTTTTAGTTCTTTTTGTGTTTTTAGTTAGGTAAAACTCATGACTCATATGATGAACAATTTGTATCAGATGATAAAACAAATACATCTGGTTGTGGGATACTACTTGCAGGTGGATCATTTAAACATGTAAGAACAAACCTACCACTTTGTAGATTATAGTTTATATCTTGAAGTGCTATATCAATAAATGGATATACATATTGCCAGCTACTATTTTCATATTTTAAAAAATCCATTCTATTATATCATTGTATGTTATAACATCAATGTACTGCAACATTAACTCAAATTAATTGACAACTGTTCATAACTTGTGAATCTAACTGAATTTCCCAAGAATCTGGATATGAAATTGATTCTGCTATAGAGTAAGCCAAAGGATTTCATGTAATTGACCATATTCAGTAAACATTTACAGTACTAGTTAAGGTTTCATATCAAGGAATATTCCACGATAAATTGTATTGTCATGGTGTTATCTCAGTTGGAATTAATTCTAAATTCAATACTAACATATAGTATCCATCACCCCCATCTTGTACTTCTCAATCTATAATATCAAGTTGAGTTAAAGTAGGTGATGTTTCAATAGTAACAGTAGAATCTATTAGATTACTTAATGAAGGTGGTGTTTCTCATGGTTGAATTTCAACCTCAACTACTAGTCATGGTACAAAATACTGAGCATCATACATTCTAGAAATCAAAGTTCACTCAAATATACTAGAGTTATCATGCGCAGTATAACCCGAAAAAGAGTACAAATTATTTAAAGAAGGTTCATTTCCTATTGTTAGTAAATTTCAACCACCTCATCCTCATCAACTATCAGATATTCAAACTCATTTTAATCATCATATATTATTTTTTATATAATCATTTACTAAAGATATTGCTTGTGGTTGATTATTTATTGTATCTACTTCTATTATATCTTTATAGTTCTCATCTCATTGTAATATTGTTCAATTATATACTCATTTTAAATTATCTATAAATATTAGTTTATCTGAATCTTGTCATAAATTACTTATACTTCAACTATATACCACTATATCTCATCATGGGACAAAATCAAATCCTCATGTCATACTATATCACTTATCCTTGTATGAGTCTGGTAGGTTTTGATAGCTATTATATACCATACTTTTATTATTTATTACTTCCAATAAGTCTATATTATTTATATCTCCATTTATTATTGTTGGTATTGCTAATATATAATCCACACTTCATGTACTTACTTTTAGTATCTTTCAATTATATGTTCATGTTACCATTGCATTTGTTTTATTTAATATAGCTGCATTTGCCTTTGGCACAACTCATCATAATAATAATCATCATCATTCCAGCATTGCTCATACTTCAAATTCTCATCTTGTATTTGTTACACTATATGCGTACTCATTTTCTGTTAGTGGATCTGTCGGTTTTTTATCTAATCTTTTTAAATTTATTGTTAAGTTATTTCATACTATTCATTGTGTCCGCACTATTGCTCAGCTATATGTTATATTTACTCCCCCATCTGGAGTTGGATAAAATCATTTTTCTATTATAAATAATTCTAAGTTTTTTTTGATATTACTTAAATCTGATATTCTTTTTCAATCTCTTGCATTTTTTGTATATGATTGAAAACTTATAAATGCTATTGTTCATAGTATTGCTAGTATTGTTACTACTACTATCAATTCTACTAGTGTAAATGCCTTTTTTATTCTTTTCATATCTTTTTATCTTTAAAAAATAACTAAATTCAAGTATAGTTATATCTAGGTTTTTTACAAAATTTATAAGTTGACTTTCTAGTATCCTACATTTTCCCTAATCCTTTCAAGTAAACTTTTATCTACATCTGAAATATGCTTTGGCATTTTTGCATCAATTTTTACAATCAGGTTACCCACTTTTCATCAAATTGATTTTCATAAGTCTTTTACTCTAAACTTAGTTCCAGGCTTAGTATTTGCTGGAATTTTCAGTTTTACTTTTTTCCTATTCATTCATTCAACTTCTATAGAACAACCTAAAATTAAATCAAAGACTGGTACTTCATAAGTTTTTTCTACATCTAAATTTTCTTCTTTTTCTTCTTTATTGTTTCGATAGTTTGAAGTAAAATCATCTTCTCATCACATAACATTAGAAAATCATCATCAAAATAAATCTGAGAAATCAAAAGATCTTGCTTTTGTTCTTCTAGATCATCATTTAGCAAAACTAGAAAATAAATCTTCAAATCATGAAAAATCTGTTCAATTGGTATATGAATAACTTCAAGCTCAAGTAAAAGGATTTCATCATCATTGACTATTAAATCAAGAAAATCAACTTCAAAAAGTATCATATTGTTTTCTTTTTTCATTATCACCCAAAACTCAATAAGCTTCATTTATCTCTTTAAATTTACTTTCTGCGGCTTTATCTCACTTATTTCTATCAGGATGATATTTCATTGCTAGCTTTCTATAAGCTTTCTTTATATCATCTTCACTTGAAGTTTTTGTAACTCAAAGTATATCATAGTAATTTTTATTCATTTTATTCTTGACTTTTATTAAAATATAATTATAAGATATGTGTAATAATTATTTTATTTGTTTGATATCTTCAAATAAATTGCATTATTCAGAGAATGACAAAAGTTTTATTTTTTAAAAACTTAACATTATGAGAAAATTTATAGCATATATTATAATCTTTGTTTCTTTTTTTTCAATATCTAATTTCGTAAACGCTTCTAGTGATTGACTTATGTCAGATATATTAAAGCTTAATTATGGAATTCAAGAATCAGATATAAAAGCCATAACTACAAAGGATATAACTCTAAGAAGTCTGACTTATCAAAATATGTACAATCAATTTAAAGAACTTGATAAAAGTATTAAAAATGAAATATTTAAAAAAATTAAAAATTCTGAACTTGATTATTATACATGATTCTGAGTATTAAAATCATATAAAAACTTTGTATATAGTGTAAATAAATTATTTGACTTATATAAACTTAAAGAAAGTTGAAGCAAAGATTACTTACTTGATTCAAATATAAGAAATACTTATTTTGAAATAAGAACTCATTATAAAAGAGTACAATATTTAGTAAATAAATAATAAAAACAAAAAAATACAAGAAATTAATTTCTTGTATTTTTTTATAATTCATAAACTCATTTACTTACATCAGAAAAAACTTCTTTTTCCTTAAATGCAATTACTCTTTTCTTAAATTTATCAACTACATTTTTATCGTGAGTAGCTATAATTACTGTTTTTCATTCCTTATTTAAATCATCAAATATACTCATAACTTCTCCTGCAGTATCTGGATCTAGATTTCATGTTGGTTCATCTCAGATTATTATATTTGGATTATGTACCAAAGCACGAGCTATTGAAACTCTCTGTTTTTCTCAACCTGATAACTCAGATACAAATTTATCTTTTTTTGATAGAAGCCCCACTTGTTCTAGACTTTCTGGAACTTTTTTTTGTATATATTTATCATTGTAACCACAAACTTCCATAGCAAATGCAACATTTTCATAAACACTTTTTGATTCCATGAGTTTATAATCTTGAAATACTACCCCAATACTTCTTCTATATGCTGAAAGCACCTCTTCATTTAAATTTTTATATAAAAATCATCAATTATCTAAAACTATATCACCATAAAGTGGTTTAAAATCTCATATTAAAGCTCTTATAAGACTTGTTTTTCAAGATCATGAATGTCATATAAAAAATACAAATTCTCAAGTTTTTATTTCTATATTTACATTTTTTAAAACTATTTTGTTTCAAAATGCTAGAGTTATATTATCAATTTTCATAATTTATTTTTTCATATTAGAATTATATATTTGTGACATTTTACATTTTTTATTTTTAAAATCAAATAGAAAATAAATAGCCCCTTGGACTTCAAATATGCTTAATTGTCTTAAAATGACTGAATAATTTAATAAAAAATATTTATTGATTAGCAAATGCTTGTATTGGTGGAGTAAAATTTGAAGTGTAACGAGCAACTCACTTAGTTATTCTATAATCATCAATGTATCCAATATAATCTCTTATATTGGTATTATCTTGCCCAACCCAGTATCTTACATTTTGTAAATTAAATGTTCTGACCTGTTCTAATTTTTTAACTCCATTAATAAAAACTCTAAAAGTATTACCTTGCCTTGTTAAAGCAATATGAGTCCATGCTGCAATAGGAACACTATTTAAAGCTGTAGTATAATAATTTGTAGCACTTCCATCTCTTAAATATAAACCTACTTTATCAGTATTTAATTCAAAATTAAGAACATTATAAGTCCCACCATCATCAATAGAAGTTAATACATCTACATTCCCTGAAGGAATAGCAGGAATCCTAATCCACATTTCAATTGTAAAATCCTGAGTTGTACCTGGAACTGTAGCAGAAGGAAATCTCAAATAATCTCATGCTCAATCAAAATATGAACTAGAACCTCAAAATTTATATTGTAATGTACTTATACTTGTGTTCCCATATCTGGTGATAGTGTTTCCTTTAAGATCAGTAAATGTAGTAGAACCGTTAGTACCATCCATATGCATAGCTAAGGAAACATTAGGCCAATATGGGTCTTTACAAACTCAAGAAGAACCGTCTTCTCATGGATTACATATAATAGGAGCTACACTACAATCACTTCAAGTATATCAGTTTATACATGCATAATAACAAGGATTAGCATTGTTTGTGTTTTGCCATGCTTGATTTATTTGTGTTGGTGTTCATGTAATAAATGTTGCATTTGTGTATGTTGGTTGTGTAGCACAACTATTTAATTGTGTTATATTATTTATTTGTTCTTGTGTTACTTTAGGGAATCATCAAACTCAACTAGTTAAGTAATTATTTACTAGTGTTATAGCTCAAGCTTGATTTGATGTTGTATCTGTGTTTATGATTTCTTTGTATGTTGGTTCTCATTGTACGATTGTATTTATATATGCTTGTTTAAGGTTATTTATCAGTATTAGTTTATTTGAATCTTGTAGTAGGTCTTGTGTACTTCAACTATATACTACTAGTTTATTTGGTATGAAATCAAATCATCATGTCATACTATATCAT
>JAQVFO010000002.1 GCA_028697205.1 Candidatus Altimarinota bacterium
AGTGATATGAATGCTATACTTCATAGTATTGCTAGTATTGTTATTACTACTATTAGTTCTACTAGAGTGAAGGCTCTATATGACTTTTTTTGCATATATTTTTTCATAATTAATAAAGCACTAGGATTATAAATAATTCTAGTGCTTAGGCAAATATTTTAGGTTGACTATTTTTATAGGTATTTTTTTATTCTATTTTTTCTCTGCATTTTCAATTTTATCTATAAAAAACTTCTCAAGATTTTCTCAAATATCTTTTATCTTTTTTGATTCAACTATAATGTGTCATTTATGTATTATACTTATCCTATCACACATACTTTCAGCATCAGCTAAAATATGAGTATTAAAAAATATAGTAGTTCCTTCATCTTTTAATTCTAAGAGTAAATCTTTAACCATTTTTCTACCAATAGGATCAAGTCAACTCATAGGTTCATCTAAAAACAAAAGTTTTGGTTCATTTATAATTGATTGAGCAAGTCATACTCTTTGAAGCATTCATTTACTATAATCACTAAGTCTCTTATCTGCTGACTTTTCAAGTCATACCTTTTTTAATAGTTTTTCAACTCTTTTTTCAAGCTCATCTTTTTCAAAATCATAAAATTTACCATTAAATCTAAGAAATTCTCTTCCTGTTAGATGTCTATATAAATAAGTATTTTCTGGCATAAATCATACTTTTTTCTTAGAATCTAGTGTAAGTCATTTTTCTCAAAATACCTTTATTTCTCAATTTTCTGGTTCTATAAGACCCATAATACACTTCATAGTTGTTGTTTTTCAAGCTCAATTTGGTCATAAAAATCAATAAATCTCTCATTTATCAACTTCAAAACTTACATCAAAAAGTATTTGGTTTCAATTCAAATATTTTTCAACATTTTTTAATTCAAGTATTTTCATAAAAATTATAAAATTAAATATATCAAATATAAATCATTTAAACTGATTTTTTAATGGGAGTATTTTATTTAAAATATTGTTTAAAACAAGTTTGATTTTATGATTTTTTTTATATAATCAAAATTAGAAATGTTAAATTTGAAATTTAAAATTCTTTTATTTAACATTTAATACTTAAAATTTAATACTCCAAAACTATGTTAGAAAAAGCAAAAGAATGAATACATAAAGCTTTGCACCATTTAGAAATTGAATTTTCTAAACTACAAGTATGAAGAGCAAACCCTGCTATGGTAGAAGATATAATGGTAGAACAATATTGATTAATGTGACCTATTAAAAATTGTGCTTGATTAACTTTACTTGATTCACAAACTATATCTATAAGTCCTTGGGATAAAAGTATGATACACAAAATTGCTAAAGCAATAACTGAAGAAAATATATGATTAAATCCACAATCAATGGCAGATAGTATACTTATAAAAGTACCTGCATTAACTGAAGAAAGAAGAAAAGATGCTACAAAAATTGCAAAGAATATGGCTGAAGAAGCAAAGGTTTGAGTAAGAAATGCTAGATGAGATTCTCACAAACTTATACAAAAAGCTAAAGAAGATAAAGAAATAAGTGAAGATGAGACAACTAATCTAGATAAAGACTTACAAAAACTAGTAGATGATGCAAACAAACATATTGATGAAATGTTAAAGAAAAAAGAAGCAGATATAATGAAAATATAATTTAATAAAAAAATCCTTTAATTATAATTTAATAATTAAAGGATTTTTTTATTTATAACATTTGACTTCTTGTAATACTAGACTACTATCCATATCTGTTCAATTTCCATCAAATCATGCAATATCTTTTATTCTACATCAATATCAATAATCAGTTGTAGTTGATACCCTTGAGTAATATGATTGTCATTTAATATTTGTACAGTAATATGCTGCAAGCGCATCAGGAGAATACATAGCTCTTCAATCTATATAACAATCGTACCAAAACAGAAAAAGTATTACTCTTTGTCAATATGTAGGATATGAATATGTGTAAAGAATATGAGATCAACAATTTACACTAGATCATCAATATAATCAGCTACAAGTCCGAGTCCATGGTCATGTTCATGATACTGCAGAAGGATTTCATATACTACATAATCATGATGCAGGAGCAGAAGTAAAATATCATCAATTAGACGTTCAACATACTCAATTCTCCGGCATATGCTCACAAAGAGTTCAATTCCAAAAATAATTGTTTGAACATATAAAAGTACAAGTTCATGGAATATTATTATAATTCCATACCCAACTATTTACAGGTTCCCATCAAGTTCATGACCAAGTTTGAACCCGTGACCCTGTAACAGATGTATCAATTGAATTTGCAGGAAGAGCTCATCAACATAACGCAATTTGTGTATTTGGAATACATTGAGGAGCTGGAGATGTAGTCCATACGTTATTAAATGTATAATTTGTTCAACAAGTTCAAACTCAATTAATGCTATCAAGTTTTGTAATTGTTCAATTATTACATTTATATGTAAATGTTGATGTTAAAGTTCAACTAGAATATGAAGTTCAAAATAAATTTAATCACGTTCTTAATTCTGTTAATCAATGATTAATAATATCTTGTGGATAAACATCATAAGTTCTAGTTTTATGAACATCAGTAACAGGAACAGAACATGCTACTCAACACATTGTTCAATCCCAAGTATATCAAGGTTTACAATTCCAAGTACATATTCATGGAGTATCTGACCATCACCAATTATAACTAGGAGATTCAGATGTAGCTGTACTCTCAGCATTTGTATCATATATTTGTCATCAACAAACTTGAACAGTTCAAGTTCAATATAATGCTGTTTGTTCTGATTTTGTTAATTCAATAATTTTATTTCATACAGTTATATTATCAATAGATGAAAATTCTAATTCATTATTTATAATTAAGTTATATGTTCCAACTAAAGTTCATGTAAAATTTATATATCATATAGATGTAACATTTGGAACTTCTTGTATAGGATTATTTGTTGTTTTATCAATTACTACTCATAATTTATCTCATAAAGTATATGGAATTCTATCTTTATACCTAGTTCATTCAGCCATAACACCATCAATTAACTTCGCAACTTTATTATTACTTTTTTCTAGATATGACATTAATTGAAAATACTTCTTATTCTTTGTAATATAATAAGTATAATATTTTTGATCTTTTGGATCTTGAGTGGTATCTAATTTTCATTTATAATCCAAAGCTCATAAAACTGACTCTCATATATATCATTGATATGCTACTGTAATTCAGTTTACTCTAACTTCTACATAATTATCAGGTAATGGTAATTCATGATTAGTTTTAAAATATCTTATACTATCATTGAGTGCACTTATTTGGCTAATTCTATATGCATCTCTTGAATCTACCATATTTGATGTAAAGAAATAAAATCATATCATAGGTAATAATACGATTATTGTCATAACAACTATCAATTCGACCATCGTTACTGCTTTTTTATTTATTGTTTCTTTATTTTTAGCTCCTTGCATACGTTATTATTTTTATAAAATTTTTAACATTTTATCTTTTATATAATTTTAGTCAATAAATATGAATTGACTTTTAAATTTTTTATCTATTTTGAAATAAAAAACTAAAAAAAGTTGAAATTTAAAAAATATCATTATAATAACAAAAATTTTTAAAAATTAATATATACATATGGCAAAAGGAAAAAGAACTTATATAGGGTTATATAGCGAAGAAACAGGTAATCTTTGTTATGTTACAAACATCCAAAAGAAAAATTTTGGGCAATGAGAAAAACTTACTTTAAGAAAATATAATAAAGTAACTAGAAAACATGAAGTTTTAAAAATGAAAGAAATTAAAAAAGGATAATCGAAAGATTATCTTTTTTTTTATTCCTAAATTTTATTAACTATTTTTCTAAACCATAACTTATCTCAAAATAAATAAGTTAAATCATAATGTGCTCTCTCTAAACTAATTCATCTATCAATATTTTCATCTCTTACCTTTCAATTTTTTAAAACATCTTCAATTAAGGCTATCTTTTCAGCATAATTTCTTCATCTTGTTGGAAATTTAACAGTATTTAGATTTTTAAACTTAGAAAAAAATAAATAACTATATAAATTAAGATTATCACTTTTTGCATAAAAATTCTTTACTTCCAATGCTTTTAACTTTGTTTCTCATCCAATCTCCTGTATTTTTTTAGATAAATATAAAATTCAAGATTTTACAGAATTATCTAATTCACGTTTTAAAGATAATAGCTCATCTTTTTTAACATCTAAATTAAGTGTTAAAACATAATTTAATCATTTTAAATAATTAATTATATTTTGATTATGCTCAGAACAAATAGGTTTTAGTGCATCAAAAAATAAATCTATTCTATTCCTTGAATTATAAATTATATTAACCAATCTCTCATTTATTTCACCTTTATCATCAATTCATAAATCAAGTTTTTGAAGTAAATCTAAAATTTCTTCATACAAGTTCAAATAATTATCATTAAAATCATTAATTTTTTCTAAATTTGATGAGTAAGAATTAAGAATAATTTTTTTATAATCTGCCTTAAATTTCTTTTTTATTATTAAATCATTTACAACTACAGTACAGATATCCTTACTTCAATATTTATGTTCAGCGAAACAAAGTCAATTGTTGTACCTACAAAAATCTCACTCTCAAAAAACCTCAAAATTTACATCTGGAAATTCATTTAAAAATTCTTCTATTTCTTTTAAAGTTATTTCTCTACTTAAGATTATTTTATTGATTTTATAATTTTCTAGAAAAAACCTTATTGCTTCTTTGTTATATACTGCTAAAATTGTAGAAATATTTACTTTTCCTTTGTAATTAATTGATTTTAAATATTCTAATATATCAATATTTCAACAAATTATACCATCAACTCAAATCTCAATAAACTCCTCAATCATCTTTTTTATAAGTGGAAAAGTTTCAGAAGTATAATACCAAGCGTTTAAGTTGGCAAAAATTTCAAGATTATATTTATGTACTTCATCAACTATTTGTTTCAAGGTATCATAATCAGTAATTTGTTCATGTTCTGCAAATCTTCCATTTGGACTAACCTCAAATCAAAATTTTTCATACCAATATGATGGATTATATCATGTAAAAAACTCTCATGCTCAAGAATCTACCATAGATTTTATATAATCTCATACATCTTTAGCATTTTTTCATTTTGAACTAAATCATAAACCAACTATTTTTTTGAACATTTTTATTTGTTAAATAACTACTTTATAGATTTTATGTTATTTTCATAAAAAATAAAATTTTTTATAAAAATAACATAAAAAAAACCTTGATTTTCATCAAGGTAATTTTTTAAAAGTAAACTTTGTTACTTAAAGATCTATAATGTCATCTAACGATTGCAATTTCTCTTCTCTTTCTTTCGCTAAGATTTCTAGTTACATATCTTTCTGCTTTAAGTTTGTTTGAGATTCTAGATTGAAAAAATAATTTTTTATATCTTAAAATTAATTTTTCGCTAGATTCCCCTTCATTTCTTATTGCATATATCATGGAATCTATCCCCCTTAAAAGTTATGGAAAATTAAGTTATTCACTATAATTTCCGAATAAATAAAGTAAATAGATTTTATTTATATTTTTTTTTTGTCAAGTTAAAAATTTTTAATATATTATATATATGAAAAAAGAGTAAAATTCTGTAAACTATAATATAAAATTTAAAAATGAAACAAGAAAGATTAAATAAATTAGAAGCTGTTGCACAAGAATTATTATCAAGAATTATTTTTGAAGAAATTGAAGATAGTGAAAAAATATTTTGAATAATTACAATTTTATGAACAAAGATAAGCCCAGATTTGTCTTATTTAGATGTTTATATAAGTTCATTTAAGAATAAAGAAATATTAGCTCATACTCTAGCTAGACATTGATATGACATTCAAAAAAGAATAAATAAGGAATTACCTATCAGAAAATTACCAAAAGTAAGATTTAGATATAATGATGAATGAGAAGTAGCAGGAAATATAAACAAATTAATAAATGATCTTGAAATAAAAGATTAAGAAACTTATATTTTATGTTCCAATTCTAATATTTCAAATAATTATGTTTAAAAAAATCAAAAAATACATAAATTCAAAAATTAGTAATAAGAGATTTAAACGATCTATAAAAAAAGAAAAAAGAAAAATATTTATAGATGATTTAAACTATGAAAAAAAATTTAAAAAAAGAAAAAAAATTGTATTAAATTTCCCAAATTTTTCAGAATTTTTCAATAAACAAAATCTTAAAAACTTCTATATTTGATTATTTTTATTTTTAACAATTTCTTTGATTATTATATTATTTAGTCCTCTACTTAATATTCAAAAAATCGAAATAGAAACAGACAGTTCATCAAAAAACCTTATAGATTTAAATATTGCATATAAATCAGTAGATAGTTTTAGAAATAAAAACATATTATTACTTAGTCAAAGTGAAATATGAAATAGTATAATAAACTACCAAAAGAATATAAATAAAATTGAAATTAATAAATATTTCTTTTCGCCAAAAATTACAATAAAATTATACTCATATGGAGCTATATATTATACAATTATAAGTTGAAAAAAATATTTAATTACAAAAAATTGAGTATTTATACAAACAAATAACAAAGATTTAAATGGACTAAAAGAAATAAACATTGAATTATCAAATAATTATAATGATTTGTATGACTATAAAAAAATCTTACAAGAAAAGTATACAGATAAAATTATGTCTATAGAAAAAGAGATAAGCCAAAATATTGTATGATTACAAATAAAGAAAATTTATTACTTTGAAAAGGAAAGAGAAGTACATTTTGATATAAATAATAATATAAAACTAATTTTTGATATAAATACAGATGATACAGAAGAACAAGTAAAAAAACTAGCTATATTTAATAAAGAACATTTAAATATAGCACAAACAAATACTATATTTTACATAGACTTAAGAGTTCCAAATAAAATATATTATTGTGAAACTGAAAATATCTTAATATGTGAGAAAACCCTGCAATCAATCTATAATCTATATAAAAATAGCTAAATCAAATTGATTTAGCTATTTTTATATAGATTTTTTAATTCATACTATAAGTCATCAAGTTTCTGCATCTTTAAAATAAAGTTTATTTACTAAATTTGTAATAATCAAAAATAATCACCTTCACCTTATTGATGAATAATCTCTAAATCATTTTAAAATTTTCTCACTTTGTAGTTTTTGCATTTCTTTAGCTCACTTATGATATTTTCATTTTCAAGTATCCTCAACTTCTACTGTTAACTCGCGTGTTTTTCATTTTTTAGATAATAAAATTCTCATTTTATTCACATCTCCTTTCAAACTACCATATTCAATAGCATTATTATTTAGTTCATCAGCAATTAAAATTATTTTAAATTTTGTTGAAGCATCAATTCATAATTGATCACATAAGAAAGCAACAAAACTCCTAATTGCAGATGTTGTAGAAAAATCAGACTTATATAATAACTCCAGACAATATTCTTCTGAGTTTTTTATTTCATTTGTTATTTTTTCTTTATCTAATATAGATAACTCTAAAATATCTGTAACTATTTTTTTCATTTATTATTTTATAAAAATAGTTTTACTCTCATTATATATAATATAATAATTTTTTGTAAAAATCAAAAAAATCAAAAAAAAACTCTTGTTAAACAAGAGTTTTTTTTAAAGTAATAATTATCTAACATCTTCTTTAAGAGTTTTACCAGCTCTAAATACTGGAGATTTCATAGCAGGAATTTTGATAGAAGCACCAGTTCTTGGATTAACACCATTTCTAGCAGCTCTTTTTGATACTTTAAAAGCACCAAAACCAGTTATATTTACTTCTCTTCCAGCTTTTAATTCAGCAGTAACAACTCCAATCATAGAAGTTAAAGCTTTAGATACAGCATCTTGACTAAGACTAGCTTTAGCAGCAACTGCTTTAATAAAATCTTGTTTTTTCATAGTTTTTAGTTAGTTATAAAATAAAAACATCTAGAATATAACAGATAAAAAAAGAATTTCAAGTTTTTTTTATACTTTTTTTGCAAAAACTAGGCATTTCTAGAAAATTAGTTACTATAAATTGAGTATTTTAGAATACCTAAATACTCAGTATTGTCGTATTTTATGCTAAGATTTTGCTTATAATCCCCAATTTTACCAGAAACAGATATTTCTGTTCTCGGCTTTGTAAAAAAGTTTCATTTTCAGTCTAAAACATAATTAATAGGAGTTGTATCACTAGAATTAAATAAAACTAAATAATTGAAATTATTTTTATTTTGATTTAAAAACCAAGATATACTCTTTTCTTCAACAGAGAAATTTAAAGATTCATCTAATTCTTTTAAAATTCATATAGTTGTACTATTAGAAAATCATCATACTCATGATAATCATCAACTTGCACTAATAATATTCCATGAAATATCACCTGGATTACCTGAAGTTAAAATTAACGACATATCAACAAGTCATCAACTTCACGTATCATCAGTGTAAAATAAAGGAATAATATCATAAGATAATAAGCCTAAATTTCATTCATATGTTTTTACCTTAGAATTTATATCATAAGAGATTAATACATCTCTTCATCACTTATAAGTTCAATCTAGTGAAAGCATAGTTGATTCTCATTTTGATTTATCTATATCTAATTTATTATAGTATGCATATCAATTTGATTTTATTTTTAACATTGCATATTCTCATGCTCATTCAGCTCAATAATAAGCTTTTAAATAATCACCTCTTCATCTATTATCATTTAGTTCTACTAAAACTAATTTAAATATAGCAGAGGTAAGCACAAATAAAAATCCTATTATAATTATAGCGATAAGTATAGAGTATCATTTATTGTTATTTAACATAGTAAAGTTTTAAGATTTATTTTATTTTTAAATATCTCTCACTTAAAGTTGTTTGAATATTTAACTCATTAAACTTAATTAGATCAGTTTTTATTCATTTTCAAGCCATAGGTTTCATTACAAAATTTATTTGTACTTTTGGAATCAAATTTGAAAATACTGTAAAATTTAATTTTTCAATTTTAACAGATGAATTTGATAACATTTTTCAGTTCATAACTATAAAACATTGCTCTTTAACTTCATCACAATCAGATAAATTAGCTTTTATAAAACTTCCTGGTGATATAATATTTCTCTTTGCTAAATAATAATGATTATCTCCTACCCACAACTCAGTTCAAGTAGAAAATTTTAAAGCAGTATCTTTACATCATTGTGTAATTCATCAACCACATTCTTTTATATCATTTTTTCTTAAATCCTCTGCAATATTCTCAATAACATTTTTTGAATTCTCTTGTAATGTTCTATTTATATCTATTTTTAATGATACTTCAGAAGAATTAATAAAAATTGATATAACTGAAACCATCATTATAGAAAATATAGTAATAGCAACTATAATCTCTATTAAAGTGAAGGCTAAATTAATTTCTGATTTTTTATTTTTCATTTATTTAAAATTTAGCATTTAAAATTTTTATAATCTCTTATAGTCAGCAATTATTGTTGTTAAAAAAGTATCATGATATCATCTATTATACCATATTACTTTTGATGTAACTTTATATGCATTATTAACAACTACATCAATTCATCATGCATTTTTATATTTTAATTCTTCAAATTTTACATATCTATAAAATCATGATTTTCTGAGTCAAGCAGAAATACAGTTAGAATTATATACATATTTATTTGAATTATCTAAACACAACTCATAGTTTTTCATTTTTGTTGTTATAAGTGATGGTCATTCTCCAAAATCTACTATTTTATCAAGTTTAACAGAAAAACTTGTTGTTACATTAGAAAAATTTGGAGAAACTTTATAATAAACTCAAGTTTGTATTAAATTCACTGGTAAAGTGTAATCTGTTACTAAATTTGGATTTAAGGAATCCCATCTATGTAAATTTTCATAGTTTGAGTCTCTTAAATTTTTTACTAATTCTAATCATTCTCTTGCTAAATTTGTGGCTATAATCTGATTTTTATTATAATCATTTAAATTTATGCTTGATGAAATAATTAAATAAATAGAAACAAGTCATAATGAAAATATAAATATTCATATAATTATTTCTATTATTGCTACTCATGATTTATTTATTTGCATAACTTAATGCTTAATGATAAAATTCTATTTTTAATAATCAACAATATTAGTTGTTGTAATGTATTTTATATCCTTACTTAAAGCAGCAGATGAAGTTCATTTTAAAGAGATATTTACATCTATTTCATCTCAAGTAAAAACTTTTTTTCATGGAGTAGCATCCCAATAATAATAAGATCAACTTCAGGTAATTGCTTGAAATAAAAACAAAAATTTCTTCTTAGAACTTACATCGTTTAATTGAACTCATTTTGAAAAATTAATTTCCTTTAATAATTTTTTCTCTGGTAGAGATATTAAATCTACAGATGGAATATCTAAATCATATGGATATGAAAAAAAACTTATTTTATCTGAAGTAGAAGTATCAAAATAAACTCAAACAGAAACATTTCAACTACTAGAATCAAGTCAATTTATAGCCATGTTTCTAGCATTATATAGTGCTTGAGAAATATCTTTTGAAGTCAGTCTCAGATTCATTTTATTTTGATAATAAGCAAAGTTTAAATATGCTGCTCAAGTTACAATCATAAAAATAGTTATAGCAACTATAAGCTCAATAAGAGTAAATCATTTTTTAATTATTTGCTTTTTGATATTGACCATAAATAAAAAGATATATAAATTTCTCAAATTATATATCTTTTTTTCTTTATTCAAAATATTTTTTACCTTTACTTTTGCAATTATATAACCTATTCTTATACCTAAAATTCTATCAAACTGTTTGAGTAACTTTTAAAATAGCTCAAAATATAGCAAATGCAAACCAAATTACAAAAGCTCAAGCTATCAAAATTGCAATTGGTTCAATCCACTTTGTTAAATTAGCAAGTGAAGAGTCTACTTCTCTATTATATTGATCGCTTATTTTTTTTGATACTTGTTCTATTGTTGCTGTTCTTTCTCATACAGAAAAAAGTTGTATAAAATCTGATGTAAAATACTTATTTTCAGGATCAATTTCTTGCATACTTTCAGTTATTTTATTTCATTTTGAAACCTTATCAGATATAGAAATAATAAGATTTTGATATTCTACATTGTTTATAGCTTTTGAAAGCAATGCTAATGATTTTACAACTGAAACTCACGCTCACATAAGAGACCCTAAATTTGAAGCAAAAATTGATAAAATATAGTTTCTATAAACATTTCAAATCAAAGGAAATCCTAATAAAAAACTAGATATTGCTAACTTTCACTTATTTGTATTTTTATAAAAAACAAATCCTATATAACACAATATAACTAAAAATATTAACATAATAAAATTAGTTCTAATAAAATCTGATGTTTTTATAAGCAATAATGTTGCAAGTGGTAATTCTACTCAAGCATTATCAAAGATTGGTGTAATAGAAGGAATAACATATGTTAAAACGATCAAAACAGCAACCAATAAAAACACAAATATTATCAAAGGATATGTTAAAGCTCATTTTATTTTTAAATGTAAATTATGAATTTTTTTCAAATCTTCACTAAGTCACATCAAAACTATTGATAATGTTCAAGTTGTTTCTCATGCTTCTATAATCGCAATTTCAGATGTTTCAAATACATTTGGAATTTTTTTCATAGCTCTACTAAAAGAATCTCAACTTGAAATATACATTCTCAATTCCTCAATTTTGTCTAAGAAAAATTTATTTTTTATTTTTTTTCAAATTCATGATAAAGCTTCAGAGACAGTAATCCCTCCTTCAATCATAATTCATATGTAATCATAAAAATTGTATTTATCTACTAATGATACTTTTTTAAATAAATAAAATGTATCATATATTTCTTCTTCTGTTTTGATTTTATTATTTAAATTATCCATATATAAAGATTATTTATAAAAAATTCTTAAAGGTAAACTAATATTAAAAGATCATTCTGTTTTATCATTTGGAAACGAAAAATTATCTATAAATAATTTATAAGCTGAATTTGGTGAAATTATGAAATCAAGCATCTCAAACATTTTATATTCATCAGAAACAGTTAAACTTAGAGTTATAGTTCACTCATTAAATCCATATTCATTTGTTGTTCATTTATCAAAAGATATATTATCTATCAATATATATCAACTTCAATTTCTACTGTTGTATACATAAGAATAAAAATAATCTAACAATTCATCTTCTTTTATCTCATGAACATATTTTTTTATTTCATCTATTCCTCAAGAATTATTTATATTTATAGTCCTATTCAATTCTTCTAGTTTTGTTAAAACTGCTCTTTTATCATTTAATTCTGTCTCAATAACGCTCAATGAATCTTTATTTTCTTGAATTGAATTAAAATAATCTTTTGCAAAAAATAATATTATAAAGATAGATAGTACTACTAAAAAATAAAAAAGTAATTTATTTTGGTCCTTTGTTTGCATAAAAAAATCTTAGAATATAAAGTTATTAAATTATTTTAATGTTAAATTAACTCAAAATGTCATACTATCAAATCAATTAAAGTTATTTATAAATCATAAATCAAACATAGATTTTGGATCTTCTCTATAACTTTTAATAAACATAGAAACTCTATTTGAAGCAAGAGTAGTTGAATTAAATGGAGCTGACGCTTGTAATGATAAATTTCAATTATTGTAATTAAATCATTTAAAAACTATTCAATAAATACCTTCAAGTGACCTAACATGATAAATGAAATCTTTTATTCTAGATTTCTTTGTTAGATCAGCTAAAACATTTTTATTTTGTTGTAATAGATTATAAACCTGTATATTTTTATCATCTTGCAATTTTGTAATTGATTCATTTATTTGATTTATTTTGTCAGTATTTGCTACTATATTTTTTTCTAAATTTAAATTATAAAAGAATAAACTAGCAGTTAATACTACAGAAAACAATAAAAAAAAATATCCAAGATATAATAAATTACTTTTATTTGTTTGTTTTTCATTTAATGAAATCATAAAACATATGTTAAAAGTTAAAAGATGAAAAATAAGTAAGTTGGTTTAAACTTTTTTATCTTTCTACTTATAATTAATAGTAACATATTTTTTTTAAAATAGCAAAAATTTAACAAAAACAAAAGTAATATTTGGATATATTTTTAGTTATGGTGTTGGTACGTTTGTTGCTCCTAGATTTAAAACATCAATAATCCATTTAACTATTGGATATGCAAGCCACATTATAACTATTCAAAGTGTAACATAAATTATAGTATTTTTTGATTTTTTTAAACTATCTTCATTTCAGTTTGAAGTAAGAACTCTAAATCAAGCATAAATTATATAAATAACTGCAACTATTGTAACAAATGTAAGTAAATATATAATTATATCTTGTATGTATTGTGAAAAAGTTTTTGTTTTTTCTACATCTGTAAGCACATTTTGAACTTGATCTACTCAAGCTTGATATCAACAATTTTCTCAAGTACAATATGGAATTTCTCAATTATTGTCTTCAAATGGATTCCAAGCTGAAACTTGTAAAAAAGTTATTGATAAAACTAAAGCTAAAATTATGCTCTTAAATGTATTTTTCATCAGTAAAAATTTAAAAAATAATTGATTTATTTTTATTATATATAAACTTCAATAGAAAGCAAAAAAAATGTAATTCCTTGAAAATTTTGTTAATTTATCCCATTATTTGTTATTTTATATTGTTTTTATGAAACAAAAAATCTGATACTTTCTCCTTTGATTACTATATGCATTTATATTTTATGTAAATTGAATAATCTGAATTATAGAAACAACTATAAGCTTGATTTTATACTGCATTTTATTTTTCTTTATCTATTCATTATGGGAAAAATTTAGAAAAAGAGAACCTTTAAATTTTGTAGAATTTTGAAAAAAATTTATATATAAAATATGTTTATTCATCTATACTATTGCTTTTATAATCTGGTGATTTGCTTTCTATAACAACTCAATAAATCCTGCAACTATGCCTCAATTTACTATTTCAAATTGACAAAAAACAGTTGTATTTCAAGCTATGAGTCATATAGCTAGACCAGATTTCTATAAACAAGTTGAGCAAGAAATAAGAGATTTCAAAACTTCATCATGAGTACTTTTTTACGAATGAGTAAAAGAATGAACAAAAGAATCAAATGATAAGTTTGATCAGGCACTTTGAGTAAACTTTACTCCAGACTTATACAAAAATATGAGTAGATTATATGGTGTTACTTTTCAAGATAATTCAAAACTATTATGACTTGTTAACAATCTAGATTTCAATGTTGATTTAACTCTTGATGAAGTTGTAAAAATTTATGAAGAAAAAGTTAAAAATAATGGTACAAAAAATGTGAATAATCAAGAAGTAATAAATGCTAGTGATGAAATAATAGCTCAACTTAGTACCTTAAATGATAGAGAACTAAAAATACTTGTTTATATAAACCAAGCTATTTTGAACCTAATAATCAAAAATGATAAAGAAATGAAAAAACTACTAGAAAATTTCTGAAATCCAGATTTACTTGATGTTATTCTTGATGAAAGAAATAAAAATCTAGCAGATAATATAGAAAAAAGTGAATATAATAAAATATTTATTACATACTGACTTCTTCATTTTGAATGAGTTTTAAAGCTACTTCAAGAATCTGACTCAAAATGGAAAATTATAAGTACAAAAGAATTATATCCAATTAGTGAGAAAAAGTTTTAAAAAATATTGACAATAAAAATATTTACATATAATTCAGTTACTTTCAACCTGAAATAGGAGAGAAAAATGTACCTAGCAATAGGTATCATTGCCTTAATTGGCACAGTTCTTCTCCTGATTTTCAGGCCAGAAGAAAAACTCATCGTCATCACAACAATTGAAGTATTAGAGGATATTATCCTCGAAATATGGAATGGTTGTGAAGGCAAAAATTGCGAGAGAGGTCTGAAGTTTAGACCATCCTGCGCCAACTGGCGCCAACTCCTCAATGGAGGAGGTACGGAATTCGGCTAAAGGAAATCTTTTAGCCTCCTCGCAAGCACAAGGCCGCCCTTCGGGGCGACCTTTAATTTTTATTTTCTGTTTTATAAAATTTGAGTATAATGTAAAAAATTAATTAATTTAAATATTATATGATTTGACTGATTATTTGATTAAGCTCTTTACTAGCTATAAGTCTACTATTTAATTATATACAACACTTAGAAAATAAAGAGTATTTATCTAGATTAAAACTCGTAGATCAATTACAAAGTGAAGCACTTTACAATAAATGGAATTACACAAACATAAAAAAAAGAATTAATGATAAAAAGAAAAAAAGTAAATCTTAATACTATTTAACCTAAAAATATATGGCAACAAAAGATTGTAACTGAAACGAACTAAAAGCTGGAGATACAGTTATGGCAATTAAAGACCTAAAAGTAAAGTGAGCTCCAGATATAAAAAGATGAGATAAGTTTAAAAATATCAGATTAACAGATGATGAGTGAGTTATAGAATCTGGTAAAATGGTTCTAAAAACAGAGTTTTTCAAGAAAGCTTAACTAAAAAACTACTAAGAAATTAGTAGTTTTTTTATAATTGTATATCAGGAAATCATGTCATATACACAGGGATTTTTCATTCACTCAAGCTAAAATGAGTTTGTTCAAAATCTCAAGGATTTTCCAAAAAAAGCTTTTTTGCACCAGTTACTCAAAGTCACACAAAGTATTCTGTTGGCTGTCATTTTTTATTGTCTCTTATCTTGTTTTTTGTAGTTGTAGGTAAGTTATAAAAATATACTATATCACTTCTAGGAAATACAAAAACTGATTTTACTTTTACTCTCTTTTTTAAAAAACTTTCTCACGATTTAAGTCCCTTATCTTTTGCATATACTAAAGCTTCTGTTGCAGTTTTGAATCACTCTATTTTATAGTAAACTAGACAATAAAATCAGTTTTGAGGCATCTTTTGAAGCTGACTTTCTATGATAACTGCTCTATTTCAATACCTTCAAGTTTTCACTTCTCAGAAACTTCCGTCAACAAAAACCAAGTCAAACAAGTTATAATTTGGAACTCTCTTTTTTGATAAATGATTTTTTAATAATACTTTTATAAGAGTTTCTCCTACTTTTCAACATACTTGTCTAGCAAGATAGTTATTTCCTTGGTTTGGAATATCTAATACTCCTCTTGCTTTGTTGTTAGTTGTTTTAGTGTGTTTTTTCACAGGAGTAGCCTCTCAAGTTTCTAAATCAATTCTCCTGTTAGGTACCAAACTAAGCTCTGCGTATGATGATGACATAATTTCAATCTTATAAATTCTTGTGTTTAATTTATAGAGATTTATATACTTTTGTCAAATAGTTTTTATGTCATTCCTGTAAAGATAGGAAAAAGATAGGAATTTGCATTGTACTATTCTATATTGTCATCCTTAACTTGTTTCAGGATCTTTTATGCTTACTATAACTCACTAATACTTAACTTCTCAACTGTCATCCACTCAATTTCATCTAATCTAAAATTGTGTTTAGTAGTTAATAAATCCTCTACTTCCTCTATTTGTAAATTGTCATGATTTAAGGTATAAACTTTTCAATCACTATAATCCAAAACTATTGTTTGCATAAAAAAATTGTTAGATAGTAAATGATCATGATCTAACAATTTTTGGAGAAAAAGCAAGTTAATTTAATCAAAAAATTTTTTTCATCCTATCATCCTTTTCATGCGCATAGATAGAATAATTACTTATTATATCATCTATAATACCATTATCAATTTCTTTTTTTATCATTTCATTATATGGTAAAGAATATTTACTATAATAACTATTTACATATTGAGAAGACATCCCTTTCGTATAATCATAAATAAAAACAAAATCTTCATAATTAACAGAATCTAAAAATGAATTTATAGTTAAATTATTATTCTTTTTAATCCAATATCACAAAAATGATAAAACATAATATGGTATTGGGGTTTTTTTATCTTGACTATTTCACTGCTCAATATCAGCATGTTTATAAAATGAGTAAAGTTTTAACATGTTATTTATTGTAATACATTCATTAATTTTTCTCGAAAAATTTTCATATATTTTATTCCCTTCTCTTGGATCTAATAGCTTATTCTTTTTTGTGTATGCAAAATATCAATCATTTACTACTGCTCAGATAATTTGAAGTAATTTATCGATAGGAATAAATAAGTCAGTTACTTTATTAATTTCTATATTAAATAAATTATTCTTATTAGCTATCTCAAATAAATCAAATAACGCCTTTTTATCATCTTTGTACCTTGTTTTAAATATATTTTTATCACTTGGCTTAACTAACAATAACCAACCTCTATCTTTTAATCATTCTTGTATTTTTATAAAAGGATCCAATATTGCACCAAATACTTTTTCATTAATTGCATTTTGCTTATTTGTATACTTTACAACATCTTTTGCAAATCTATCATCAATAGAGTTATCTTTGTCAACTACCAATATTTTACACATTACAAAAACATCTTTAAAGTCAGCTTTTATATCTACTTCAGAATACGAATCTAAAACATAATAAATTGAATTTACACTTTGACATCAATTAACGATTTGAGGATTATTTAATGTATATTTTGTTCAAGATTTTCTATCAACAGAATCCGCTATAATTGTAATTCAATTATTATAATAAAAAAAATTATCTCTGTCTTGTTTATCTGTCAAGGTTGCCATTATTCATTTATTTACAGATGAATTTCATAAATATTCTCTTATATTTTTTTCAAACAATTGATATCATACTTTTTTTGATTCTTTATAAAGATTATATAAATCAATTATTGGGGCCATAATATAATATGCTTCTTTCATATTAGGTAGATGGTAGTCTTCTGGTAGTATCTTTAAACAATTTTTTTCATACCTTGTAGTAATATCTCATGACATACTCTTTTTATTTATGTACGATTCTCAATAATATTTCTCATAAATATCATCTAAAAAAAATATATTAGCCTCAAATTTAGAGTTATTTTTTCTAAATTCTCAAATTAAATCATTATAATAATCTTGCTTTTTTAAATTAGTAATATAAAAATGTAAAAATATATTGTACTCATTATCATCCTTAACATCATTATATACCTTTTGTAAACTTTTATTTCGATATTCATTCGAGTTAAGAGCTGAAATAGGTGAAATTAAAAAATCTGAAAGCTCCTTTCTAGATAATGAAGTGTTTTCATCATAGTATTTATTTTGAATAATAAAAAGCTCCTTAGTATCTGGAAAATGTACGAAACAATCTATTCATTTATCATTGTATTCAGTAACACAATCTTTTGCTATTTCATCATCAAGATTATACATTTTAGTAAGTACCCAATAATTAAATGTATACTCATCTTTCAAAATATTTGAGTCATAATTAAATCTTAATTTTAGTAATTGTATATCTTCATCAATTTGACTTTTAAATAAATTTAATTTACTTTCCATATTAATATAGTTAACAAATAAACTTCTTATAAAACCCTATATCTCCCTCTTCTCACAAACTCCAAATATCACTTATCTCTCAAAACTTGAAGTTGTTGTCTTATCTTATCCTCTATAAAATTATTTTGAGGATGTTTTACTTTTAATAAATCTTTGAAATTATACATCTCATCAATAGAAAAATCCTTTTTTCAAAGCTTTTCTATACAATCAATTATATCAAGTAACCATCATTTAGTTTCTCATTTCTGATTTCCTAGAAAACAAGTTTTCTTCCAACTATCTAAGATTATATCCTTTTTTATTTCTTTTCAATCTTGTATGTAAAAAATCTTTCAACTTTCTGGAATTCCCAAAAGAGATATATTACACATCAGATATTCTCATCTATCTTTTAACACTCTTGGAGCTTTGATTATATTTTCAGATCTAATAAAAAACTTAGGAATTACTAAAAAATTAGAAATTTCTAAGTTTTGTTTATAAGTTAAAAAGAAAAAACTAGGATTTGTTGAACTTTCTAGTCTTTCAATCATGGTTCCATAAGCTCAATCTGGAACAATATTTCATAGATTTATTGATTTTTTTGATTTAAGTTCAAAATCTTCACTGCAACTTTTACAATAAAAATCTGCAACTGGTCTATTGTTTGTATGATGAATAATTTGATATCAACAACTAGGACAAAACACATTTTCTCAAGTCCAAAATTCAGTCATTACTCTAACTCTTTGAGAAGGACTTCTATAATTTACAGCTAAATCTGGATTAAGAAAATTCATAATCTAAAAATATTTAATAAAACATTATTTACACCTCATTCAAAAAATCATTAAACTTTTTTTAAACTTTAATTTCTACCCCTTATAAAACACCCCTGTTAGATAAAAATACCCTACTAAGAAATAAATAATCATCATAAATGACCAACCATAAGTAAGTGATATATCAAAAAATGCGTGAAAAGAAACTGCTAAAAATATACCGGTAAAAAACAATTTTACAGATCTAAAATTAACAATTTTTTTATAATAAATATATACTTTTGAGAAATAGTAAGCAATCAAACTACTACAAAAAACATGAACCATAAGTGAAAATACAAACCTGAAAAGATAAACTCTAAAAAACTCTGCAGAAAAATTATCGTAAGATAAAACATTGTATAAATAAAGAATATTTTCAATAAATACAAATCATAATGCTACAAATATAGCATATAAAACTCATTTTTGAACTGAATCAATATAGTTTATAGAATATCATAAAAAGTTTGTATGTTTTGACAATTCCTCAGTAAAAGCAACAAAAACATAATAAAAAAGTATTAATTTAAAACTGTTCAATGCAGTTCCAGAAAAAGTTAAATTATCCTCTCATAGTGAAAATGAACTAAATAGTCAAAGAGAATCAAGCAAATATAAAAATGAAGATACAAAAACTACTAGAACCATAAAGTAAATAAAGCTTTTCAGTAAATAAAACAAAACATTTTTATAGTGTTGTTTATAAATCAAAGTATAAATAAGTGAAACAGAGAATACAAAAAAACAAAAAACAGCTAAAAAAGTCAAAAACGAAATTAATGAAAAAGTTGAAAATACTGAAAGTAAAAATGAAAGTTTGAAAAAAGAAAAAATCTGTTCATAAAATATAATTGGCATAACTCATACTACTCAAGCAAAAATCCCCATAATAAACCTAGACTTATTTAATCTATCTCAATCAATATATGAGAATATATAAGCCCAAATTATTACTGGGAGAAGTGAGATTAAAAGTAGGATTAATAGCATTATAATTTAGATTAGTTATAACCTTATAAAAAATATCTAGAAACGAAGGAGTTTTAGGGTGCGAGACCGATAGTGAATTACATTTCATAAGCCACTAAACTTTGCTAGCTGAAATTCGAGCTCCCTAATTCTTTTGTTACTTTTGGAATCGAAAGTAAGTCTAATTGTAAACTCTGTATCAAAAATCCTGAAACTAGTTCAGAATTACATAAGTTTTACCTATAAATCTTATATTTCCCAAATTTAATATACTCATCCTGTCATTTTTTCATCTTTGAACTAAACATCATTGAAAATCAAAGCATATTTATTCAAATAATTATAAAAAATCACCCAATAAGATAAGCCAAAAACTCAGGGAAAACAATAACAGTAACTCAAAATAGGATTAACAATATTGGAAATATTTTCATAAAAAATAATTATAAAATAAACATTACATAACCTCTTTTATATCAGCTCAAAGTCCTGTCATTTTCTCTACAAAATTTGAGTACCCTCTTTTTATATAATCTATGTTTGTAACTTGTGTTTCTCCATCAGTCAAAAGTGCAGCAATAACCATAGCAACTCAAGCTCTTAAATCCCAACTTGTTAAAGAAGCTCATGCTTTAAGTTTAGTTTTACCAAATATAAGCGCTTCATGTGGATTTAGAATTGCTACATGTCATTTCATTTTTTCTAGTTCTACAAGGAAATTTAATCTTGATTCAAAAAGTACCTCATGAATCTTTGAAATTCATTCTGCTTGTGTCAAAAGAATTGTAAATGGTGATTGTAAATCAGTTGGAAATCCTGGATATAAATTTGTTTGAACAGTAACAGCCTTTAAATTATCACATCTATAAACTCTTAAAGTATCATTTCATAAGTCTTCAACTTTTACTCACGCTTCTTTAAGTTTTTCTATAAATGCATATAAATCACTTATTCTAGCATTTTCTATATCTATAAATTCTTTTGATGCTAATGCTCAAATAATCATAAAAGTCCCAGATTCAATATAATCAGAAATTACATCAAATTCTACTTCTTTTTTTAGTTCTTTAACTCAAGTTATTATAATAGTATGATCATATCTTATATGAATATCGGCTCAAGCTGCTCTAAGTAGGTCAACTACATTCATTACATGAGGTTCAATTGCAGCTGATTTTATAGTAGTAACACCTGGTCTAAGCACATTTGCTACTATCAAATTTTCTGTTCAAGTAACTCAAAATCAAGCATTTATAATAGTATCTCCAGATTTTTCTCCACCAAAAACATTTATAGTTTTTTCAGTTACTTCATAATCATATCAGATAGCTTTTAATCAATTTAAATGAGAATCTATAGGTCTTTTTCCTATACTACACCCTCAAGGACTTGGAATTGATAGTTTCTTAAAAAAGTGTAAAAGCGGAGCTAAAAGCAAAATAGATGCTCTTATTTTTTTGATTTTTTCCATTTCTAGTCATTCTATACTTAGGTTTGAAGTATCTAAAAATAATTTATCTCATTCAAATTTATGAGTAACTCAAATAGATCACATTATCTCAAGCATAGTTCATACATCTCATATACTTGGAACATTTTTTAAAGTTATTTTTCAATTTATAAGAAGTGTTGCAGCTAAAATAGGTAAACATGCATTTTTAGATCCACTAATTTTTACTTTTCAAGAAAGATTTCTTCATCAATTTACGATAAACATAAAAAAATTAATAAAAAATTAAATATTAAATACAAAGTAAAAACTTTTCTTTTTCTATTTTGCATTTTGTATTGTCATAGATTTTATTTAGTTAATTTTGAAAATCAAACTTAAAAAAGACTTTTTAAAATTTGACAAAAAAACATCAAAGCTTATATTTAAGTAATAAATCCCAAAGGCAAAATTAAATATTATATTATAACTTTAACTATGATTTCCCATGATAGAAATATCATCTAAAAAGATTGATTTTAAGAAGAAAAATGAAATAATTTTAAAAAACATTGAACTTGATTCAGATTTAAAATGTTTCATACTTATTGATACTGATGAGAAAAAATTCTCAGAAATTATTTTAAATAAAATAATAGACAATGTAATTTGAAAGATATCAAAAGATTCAGCTTATAAAGATTTAAGTATAGCACTAGAAAATACAAATGTTGCTATAAAATCATGGAAACAAGATTGATGATTAGAAGGAGAATTAAACATAATTATTGCCATACTAAATGAAAAAACATTAATATTTTCTACTATAGGATCCCCTTCATGTTATCTTATAAAAAAAGATAATGAGATAATGGAAATTACAGAAAAAGATGATAATAAAAAAGAATTTTCATTTATTTCAAGTTGAGAAATTTCATGAGAAGAATTAGTTATAATGTGTACTGATAGACTACTTCATCACATCTCAAAATCAGATATTCTTGATTCTATAGAAGTAAATGAGATAAATGACATTGCAAGTAATTTGGAAATTACTATGGTTGAAGAAAAAGCAAATAAAAATATTTGATTTATAGTAGTAAAAAACGCTTATTTTAAAGAAGAAAAAGACAATATATTATGTCATTTAAAGAATTATTCTTTCAGGTTACTAGATAACAATTTTATCAAAAAAACTATCGCTTTATGCTTGGTTTCAAAAGATAAAATCTTAGTACAAAAAAAATGAATAAGAGCTGCAATTTTATTACTTTGAATTATTTTTTCATTTTTTATACTTTATACAACTATATCTTCTTTAGTTACTAAAACATGAAAAACTGAAGTTATAAATGATTCTAAAAAAGATTTACAAGATGCAAAAGAATTCATTAGTCTTGCATCAGAAAACATAAGTAATCAAGATATCTTTTCTGAAAATATAAAAAAAGCAGAATCATTACTTACAAGTTTAAGAGAGAAAAATTTATTTCTTACAGATATTCAAAAGCTTGATGATGATATACAAACAATTAAAAAACAATTCAATTTAGTAGAAACATTTGATGAAAGTGATGATAAACTAATTTATAAATGACTACCTACATGAACAGTTAAAGTTACTGAAATTAAATGATCTATTTATGCAGTTACAAAAAATAGTGTAATTTGACCTATTATCTGATGAAAAACTCCAACAGAATATTTTTTCAAAGAGATTTGAAATGATAGTTTCATAGATATAGTTAACATAGATACAGATATATTTTTGGTAACTAAAAATTGAAAAATAGTATCATTTGAAAAAAACTGATTTTTTAAATACTATGATGTAAAATGACAAACTAAATGGGAAGATTTTAAATCTATAAAAACTTTTAATACTTATCTTTATGCATTATCAATAAATTGAAACCAAATATATAAACATAGAGAATTTGGTACAAGTTTTGAGCAATGAGTTCCATACTTAAGCAGTGATGATTCAAAAACTTTCAATGATATAATAGATATAGCTATTGATTGATGAGTATATTTATTAAGAAAAGACTTGTCAATGGTAAAAGTATTTAAATCTCCAACTTACAGAGTAGAAAAACTTGTTTTAAATAGATTGCCAAAAAATTATGATATAGAATCATGAACTACTAGTCCAAAACTAATTGCGTCTTGAAAACTTAAATATGTATATATGTTTTTAAATAACAAAATCTGGGTATTTAAAACAAATTCACCAAATTTTAATGAAACAAAAAATCTAACTTATATGGGACAAATTGATTGATTAAATAAAATTATAGATTTTACAATATATCGTGATTGAGAAATTTATGCGTTAAATAAAAATGGTATTTACAAAATAAACTTTGAAGTATCAGATAATAAATTAATTTTGAAATAAAAAAAAGTGTAAGAAAATTCTTACACTTTTTTTTATTTCAATTAAGTCCTAAATGTATTTTTTTCTATAAAATCATTCACTTCTTTTTTTAATTCATCATTTATAACTGCATTTAAACTATAATCTTCAACATCTTCATCCTCATCAAGTGCTTCAATCATTTTTACGATTTTTAAAGCCTTATCAAACTCTGTAACCTCAACTTCATTATTTGGAATATATTCTAAATTTACTGATTCTGGAACAAATCATTTTGATTTAAAAAAGTCAGAAACTTCTTTTAAATTATCTACTGAAGTTATAAGTCTTATATCCTCATCATCTTCTTGCATATCATCAACACTAGTTTCAAAAACAAGTTCTTCTATTTTTGAAAAATCTACTTTTTCCTTAGAAAAAGTTACAACTCATTTTTTAGGAAATATCCAAGCTACACTCCCTGATTCTCACATATTTCAGCCAAATTTTGAAAATATATGTCTAACATTTGCTGCTGTTCTATTTTTGTTATCAGTTAGAACTTGTATAACAATTGCGACTCAACCTGGAGCATATCATTCATAAACTATTTGTGATATTTGTTCTGATCATTTATCATCACCAGATCATTTTTTTATTGCTCTTTCTATATTATCATTTGGAACATTATCTTTTCTTGCTTTTTCAATTGCATCTGCCAAAGATGGATTCATATGAGGATCTGCTCATTTAGAAGCTGCTAGAGCAATAAGTTTTGCATGAAGTGAAAAAACTTTTTGTCTTAAAGCATTAGAAACATTTTTCTTTTTCTCAACTACTGGTCATCTTCACATAAAAATTAATTTAAAATCTAAAATAGAAAATACAAAAACTATGTATTAATTACAAAAATTATAAAAAACTTTATTTAAATATCAAATTTTAAATTTTTTTTAAAAAAAACTTTTGCTAATTTTTATTTTTTATATAAAATTTGCACACTTTAATAATTATTATATAAATCATAAGTTATGGAAAAATTTGAATTAAAAGCTGATATAAGAAGCAATAGCGAAAAATTAAGCAGCATAAGAGCAGAAAAACAAGTTCCTTGAATAGTATATGGACATCACCAAGAACCTATATCTTTAAAAGTTGATGCTTCTGATCTACTTAGAACTTTCCGTAAAGCTTGAGAAAGCCATATTATAACTCTAGAAGTTGGTAAGAAAAAAATAAATGTATTAATACATGATTTTCAAAGAGCTCCAGTAACTTGAGAATTTACTCATATAGATTTTTATGCTATCACTGCTTGAGAAAAAGTTCATACTAAAATTCACCTTGAATTTGTATGAGAAAGTGAAGCTAAAAAATTATGAGCTATAATTGAAGAACATACAAAAGAAATAGAAGTAAAATGTCAAAGTGAAGATTTAGTTGATAGTTTCAAAGTTGATTTAAGTTTATTAAAAGATTTTGGTGATACTTTAAAAGTTTCAGATTTAAAAATTGATACTACTAAATTTGATATATTAACAAATCTTGATGAACTTGTAGTTCATGCAACTAAACCAGCAGTACAAGTTATAGAAGAAGACATTGCTCCTACTGAAGAAGTAGCTGCTACTGAGGAAGCACCTACATCTGAAACAAAATAATTTAAATAAAAAATTTGATAAAAAAGTATTTCTAAATAACATAAGAAATACTTTTTTATTATATTATTTTTTAGAAAATGAAAGTAATAATTTTTGGAGAATGAAATGATTTTAATGAATTAAAAACAAAAGTTACTTCATCTTTAGAAGACCTTTGATTAAATGATTTTATTGAGGTTGTTGAAAGTAACTCAACTGATTTAAAAGAAGAACTATGAATAACTAAAAACCCTGCTTTAATAATTGAAGAAGAATCTATTGAATTTAAAGATATGATTTTTGAATGAGTTGTTCCACCTGAAGATGAAATAAAATCTATGTTCATAAGTATAATAGGATGAGATTCTGAATCATCATGTTCTCCATGATGATGTGGAAGTTGATGTAGTTGTGGTTAAAAAAAAAGTCTATCAAATAATTTGATAGACTTTTTTAATTTATATTTTTAACCAGCTATATCTCAAGAAGAAGTTTCTGTTGTTCATTCAGTTGGTTGAATAAGTTTAACCTTCTTAATTATAATATATGAATTTGTATATATTAATTTTCATCAATCTCAATAATATTTAATTTCATAAACATTTGTTCACTCTTTTAGATTGTCATTATTTACATCAGCATGATATCTCCAAGTTGTTCAATTAAAACTACCTAGAGTAAATCAATTAACAACTACTTTATTAACTATTCAAGCAGGAACCTGTCATCTAATTGTTACAAGTGATTCAGTTGTTGTATATGGAGATTCTCAAGGAGCAGTAAAAATAAATTTACTTCAATCAACTTGATAATTTGTTACTTCAAATCAAGTTGTAGATGGTTGTGCTGTATAATCTGTTGTTTGTTGTGATACAGCTCAATTATAATATATAGTATAAACAACTTTAGATATTATATTATTATCAGTATCATAAAGTTTAAATACTAGATCATTTTCTTTTTTTGTTAACATTATAGAAGAAAAAGAAAAAGTTTTATCATCAGTATTTAATTTTGCTTTATTTCAATCAAGAGTTATAGATGAAACAAAATCATTATAATATTTTCAAGTTATATTTAATTTATCAGAAGAAACAACTCACTCATCTCTTAAATCATCCAATTCTATAATTGAGTTTCAATCTGAAATTGATACAGATCAAGAAGCTCAAGATGATCATGATGATGAAACATTATTTATAAATGAATCTCAGTTATTTTTTACATACCATTCACTATTTTTAAAGAAATCATCAATATTGTCTTTATTTATAGATAAGTCTATACTTTTATTTGATGCATCTTGATTAGATATTGTAAGTTTTTGTAAATTTCAAAGTAAAGTTTTTTGTCAAACTAAATTTGATACCTCCGCAGATCATGATATAACATAAATAGTACTTAACGCTTCATTTTGACTTATAGAAATTACAGATCAAGCAGAAATTTTAACTTTTGAGTATATTGTTTCTATATTTAAAGCTTTGCTAACATTCAACCATAAATCAGATGAAATCAATTTAATTCATCAATTTTGATCTAAACTTAACTCTCACATTTTGTTTAATTTGAAAGTTCATGAATCGTTACTTTCAATTGTTACAGTTCATTCTTTCACAACTACTCTTTGAGATGGTAATAAAACAGATGATCAGTTTATTACCTGTTTTTTCTCTTTTTCATCGATTATATATGCTTCTGTAGTAGCATCATCCAATGTTACATTTAAATTATTAATAGAGTCTATTTGATTATTTATACTTCCAGTTCATGTATTCTCAGAATTTCATCAAGAAAAAATACTAAATATAATTATAAAAATTATAAGAATTCAAACTCAAGGAATCAAATAATCCTTAAGTGTTTTTTTTACTCTACTTCTTCTAGAGTTATAAGACAATCTAGTCATTTAAAATATAGATAAAATGTAAAATATATAATACTTTTAATATATAAATTTTTATAAAAAAAACAAATAAAAAAATTAATTAGCTTAAAATAAATTATAAAATATTTTTAAGTAAAGTAAATTTATTTTTAAAAAAAATATTGAAAAGCTATGTTTTTTGTTATAATGTGCTTGCGTTTATTTATTTCTTTATATATAATATAAATATGAAAAAAGTTTTAAGTTTAAGTTTAGCTTTAATTTTAGCTTTATCTTTAGCATCTTGTGGTTCTAGTACTACTACTGATACTACTACTACTGACACTGCAGTTACTACTGATGCTACTACTGGTACTGATGCTCCTGCTGCTGATACTACTACTACTACTACTGGTACTGATGCTCCTGCTGCTGACACTACTACTACTGTAGATACTACTGTAGATACTACTGTTAATGCAACTAATGAAGCTAATACTAACACTACTGAAGCTCCTGCTACTGAAACTGTTCCTACTACTGAAGCTCCTGCTGCTAATTAGTATTTAACTAAAAAAGCTTTAAATAAAAAACTAGAATCATATGGTTCTAGTTTTTTTATATTTAAAATAAAAATTAATTCATTTTTCTTATTAAAAAAGGAATTATTTCTGAAATATCATTTAGATCATTTGGTAACTCTTTAAGTAATTCATCAATTCTATACTGATTATATCACATAGATACTAAACTAATTTTTATTTGTTTATGTAAACTTACATCAATTAATTTATTTTCTTCATTTCTAGTTCATTTCTTTAGATAATTTAATTTAACAAAATCTTTATCTTTTAATTCAACAACTATCTTTTCAGCCATTTTTTTTCAAATTCATTTTGCTTGACTAAAAAAGTTTAGATTTTCGGAAGCAAGAGCATCAAATATATTTTCAACTCATAAATCAAGCAAATTAAGTGCTGATCTTCATCATACTCATGAAACTTTTATAAATTCTAAAAATAAAAGTTTTTCATCTCTAGTTAAAAATCAATATAAACTTTGAGAATTTTCAGTTATATTATGATAAACATATATATCAATATTCTCTCAAATCAATATCTTTGAATATGTTAATTCACTTATATTTACATCATATCAAATTCATGAACTGAGAAGTATGCTACATTTTGAAGTCTCAAGATCAATAACTTTTCAAGAAAGGTAAGAAATCATAAATCTAATAATTATTAATTATTTATAGTAAATAGTGTATAAAAATAAAAGAAAAAGTAAATTTTTATTTTGGAAAATTAGGCTTTTTAAATATAATTGCGGTCAAAATTAGGAAAATCCTAAATACTTAGTACTAATCCATAACCAACAATCTATGTTAGAACAAATTATTAAATCAATTTTCTGAGACCCTGATGTAAAAAAAGTAAATAAATACAGAAAAATTCTAGAACAAATAAAACTTAAAGAACAAGAATTCGAAAATCTATCAGAAGAACAAATCAAAGAAAAAACAAATGATTTTAAAAAACTATTTGAATGACTTGATTTTAAAAAAGAAGAAGATTCTAAATCTATAAGAAAAATCCTAGATGATATAAAAATAGATGCTATTGCTCTACTTAAACAAGCAACTAAGATAATAAATTGAAAAACTTTTGAACTTAAAAGTGGTAAATCATTAACATGGAATATGATTCCATATGACGTACAAATCATAGGTTGATTAGCTATTCATGAATGAAATATTGCCGAAATGAAAACTTGAGAATGAAAAACTCTAGTTGCTACAATTCCAGCATATTTAAATGCTTTAACTTGAAATCCAGTTCATATTGTAACAGTAAATGATTACTTAGCGAAAAGAGATAGTGAAGAAATGTGAGTATTATATAATACATTATGATTAAGTGTTTGAGTTGTTACAAACTGACAATGAAAAAAAGAAAAACAAGAAGCATATAAATCTGACATAGTTTATGCAACAAACAATGAATTATGATTTGATTATTTGAGAGATAATATGGTAATAAATAAAGAAGCAAAATCTATTGGGCCTTTATTCTTTGCAATTATAGATGAAGTTGATTCTATATTAATTGATGAAGCAAGAACTCCATTAATTATATCAATGCCAGATAACGAACCAACAAGTAAATATATAAAATTTGCAGAATTAGCTAAGATGTTAGAAGATAAAACTCATTACAAAATAGATGAAAAACAAAAAACAGCTACTTTAACAGAAGATTGAATAAAGAAAATTGAAGAAATGCTTAAAATAGAAAATATATATATATGAGCACATTTCAATGACATTCATCATGTAGAAAATGCACTAAAAGCTCATGCTGTATATAAAAAAGATAAAGATTATATAGTTGTAAAAGATGAAGTATTAATAGTTGATGAACATACATGAAGAGTACTTCCATGAAGAAGATATAGTGACTGATTACACCAAGCTATAGAAGCAAAAGAAAAAGTTGAAATTCAAAGAGAATCAAGAACACTTGCTTCAATAACATTTCAAAATTATTTTAGAATGTATTGGAAACTTGCTTGAATGACATGAACTGCAAAAACTGAAGAAGAAGAATTTTACAAAGTTTATGCTTTAGAAACGCTTGTAATCCCAACAAATAAGCCTGTTATCAGAGATGATAAAAGTGACTTGCTTTTTAAAAATGAAAAATGAAAGTTCGATTATGTTGTGAAAATGATTAAAGAATTAAATACAAAATGACAACCAATTCTTGTTTGAACTGTTTCAGTTGATAAATCTGAATATCTAAGTCAAAGATTAAGTCAAGAAAATGTTCCTCATAATGTATTAAATGCTAAACAACATGACAAAGAAGCTGAAGTAATAGCTAAAGCATGACAAAAATGATCAGTTACTATTGCAACAAATATGGCTTGAAGATGAACTGATATCAAACTTTGAGAAGGGGTTGTTGAAGTAGGTTGATTATTTATCATAGGTACAGAAAAACATGAAACTAGAAGAATTGATAATCAATTAAGATGAAGAGCTTGAAGACAATGAGATCCTTGAGTTACTCAATTTCTTATATCTCCAAATGATGACATAATGAGAATTTTTTGATGAGATAAACTTTTTTCAGTATTTAATTCTCCTATGTTTGCATCTTTACCAGATGATGAACCACTTACACAAAGTTGAATGTTAACTAGAAAAGTTACATCAGTACAAAAACAAGTTGAATGACATAATTTTGATATAAGAAAACATGTACTTGAGTATGATGATGTAATAAATAAGCATAGAGAAATAATTTATTCAAAAAGGGATAAAATACTTGAAGCTGAAAGTATTGATGAAGATATAAAAAATATGATTTGAGTTCAACTTGCAAAAGTAGTTGAAAGCACATTAAATGATGATGTTGAAAACTGGGATAGAAATAAATTTAAACAAGAAATTAATGAGTTTTTATGAATTGAGTTAATAAATGATACTATTGAAAATGATGATATTAATTGAATTAAATCAAAAGAAGAATTGAAATTATACATAAAAGATATGGCTTGTGGTGAATTAGATAAAATTAAAAAAGACAGATTTAGCGAAGAACAATTTTTAGATGTAGAAAGAAGAATTGTTTTACAAAGTATTGATGAATTATGGATGAACCATATTGATTCTATGAGTAAACTAAGAGAGGAAGTTGCTTTTGAGTGATATGCACAAAGAAACCCACTAGTAGTTTATAAAGAAAAGGCTTTTGAAAAATTTGAAACGCTTATAAATAACTTAGAATTTAAAGTAGTTAAAGCAATATTTAGTGTTACTACAAATGTAACTATTGAACAAATAAGTATTGATGAATCAGATATTATGTTAAATTCTCAAGATATAGAAAAAACTCTTGAAAATTTTGCTAAACAATGATGATTAGAACAAGCTCAAAAAGCAAAATCAAATGAAAATCCTTTATTTGTAAAACCTAGTTCAAATAACAATCAAAGAACAAATATAAGAGTATAATTTTTGCTTAAAATACGAACTAATTAATAGTACTAAAAAATAATTTTAGTACTATTTTTATATTGTGTATTTTATATTTATTTAGTCAATGTAGTTTTTTTGGAAAAAATATACAAAATATGTTATAATAAAATTAATTAAAAGTTTAATATTAAATTAAAAATTTATGCAAGAATCAGAAAATCTTAATGAAGGGAATAATCTAGAAATAAAAAAAGAAGATAAACCTACAACAGAGGCAACAATATCAAATAATTCTCTTGATTCAATCCTTCAAAATGTTGAAAAAAATGAAGAAAGAAAAAAAGAAAACATTAGTATAAATATAAATTCTCTTGATGACATTATTAAAATAAATCTAATAAATGAATATGATTATGTAGTTTTGATCCCTGAAAATGACAATGTTAAAGTAATTTACAAAAAAGAAGAAAAAATAGTTGATGAAAAATTCATAAATTATCCTCTTTACTCAAATATTTTGGTTCAATTAAAAACTATTTCAAATTTAAAATGAAACTGAACAATCCAAGAAGAATGAACATGAGATTATAAATATGATAAAAGTAATATAAAAATATCAGTAAAAACTAATCCATCAAATTTTTGAGAACAAATTTATTTAAAAACTCAAACTAAACAAAGTGCTAGCCCAAAAACACAAGTAAATCAAATGCTTGCATTTATATGAGCTTTATGATTCATATGATTAATTCTATGATGAGCTTTTATTATTTTTGTTGTAATGAATGCAAAAACAGTAGAAGATGTAATGTTTTTTAATTCCCTTTGAATAAGATTAAATGATATAAATGCATTTATTGCAAAATTAGTAACAGTTATATTTTCTTTACTAGTGTTTGTAGAAGTAATTTTATTTTCTATACTTTGAATAAAATTTCTTCTTACAAAAAAAGAATTTAGAAAAAAAAGAATAATATTGTGAATAGTTTCTACTTTTTTACTTTTTATTACTTTTATAACTGCTAGTTTATGGCTTGTAACAGTAAAAAAAGTAAATGCTTTACCAAATTGGCAAGAAATGTCTTATTGAGATATTCAATTATATGACAATACAAAATTACTAACTGAACAATTTTCTAAATCAGAGGCTCTAATCACTGAGTATTGAAATTTAATATGACCTATAACTATTAAATTTGATTTAACTTATTATGCTCAAAGAGAAAAACAAAAATGATTTAAAATAGAAAGATTTATATGGGATTTCTGAAATTGAGATACAACAACTGAAATAACACCAATAATAATAAAAGAATTTAAAGAAAAATGAACTTATAATATAAAAGTTAAGGTTGAAGAATTACAAGTTGATGGAAAAATAATTACAAAAGATGTAGATAATGTCCCATCAATATCAGTTGGTAGTGTAGTAAAAATAATAGAAGAATCAACAAATAGTTGATGAAAAAAAGTTACTTTTGATGCCTCAGATTTAAGAAACTTATGAAAAATAGAATGGTATTTGGAAGATGACTTAACAAAATCTCAATTAATTTGAGAAAAATTCACTCCATGAAAGATAATTTTTACAGATACTATTGTATGATTATATATTCAAAAAGAATGAAGAACAGACAAAGTATTAGACAAAATTTTTCTAATAAAATGAGAAGAAGAGACATGAATTTCATGAGAAATTACTGAAGTAAAAACAGACAGTGATTTAACTTATGAATTTTTTGTCAAAAATCCATTAAATACACTTAACAGTTGATTTATAGAAGAATTCACATGGCAAATATGAGATTTCCAAAGAACTTTAAAAGCTGAAGTATGAAAAGAAGAGGAATCTTCAAAAATAAAATATACTTTTTCTGATTATTGAAAAAAAGAAATAAAAGTTACAATAAAAGATAGTTACTGAAAAACTAAAGAACTGGTAAAACAAATTGAAATAAATAAAGATCTTAAATTTCAAAATCCACTAAAAATATATAATGACTGAGTACTTATTTCTCCAAAATATGAAAACAATGATTATTTTATCTTAGATTTACAAATTCCTACTACAATAAAACTTGATGCAAGATTAGTAAAATTGGATAATCCAGTTTATTCACTTCAAGAAGTTAGTTGGGATACTAATTGAGATTGAGTTTATGATAGTTTTTGAAAAACATTAGAACGTCAAATAAACTTTGAATGAAAATCAGTAATAAATGTGGAATATTTATTTAAAAGTGTAAAAGATCCTAACTCAACTCAAAAAGTAAATGAAACAGTATACATAGACTCTATTAAAAAGGATGCAATTCTAGATCTAGAAATAATTCCATCTGATAGTTGATATATACCAATAACAGTAAAATTTGATGCATCTAAAAGTGAAGTAAAATGAGAAAATATAGTAAAATTCATTTATGATTATGGAGACTGAACTCCAGTTGAAGAAAGAGATGCCCTAAATTTATGACATAAATATTTGGAAGCTTGAAATTATGATGTTAAACTTACAGTAGTAACTGAATCTTGAAAAGAATATTCAATAACAAAAAAGTTAATATTAAAACCAAGACCTCAAGTTGTTAAAATAACTACAAGTCTTAAAGAAGCTCCAACTTACCAATGAATAGATTTCTCATCTGCTGAATCTGAGTGACAAATTACGTCTTATTTCTGGGACTTTTGAGATGGTGAAACATCTACAGATGCAAATCCTACTCATTTTTACAAAAATCCATGAGAGTATACTGTTAGCCTAAAAGTTGATTTTATAAATAGAAATACACTAGAAGATAAAATTTCTATAAACATAATTAAAAAATAATATCTATTTTTTCACAAGTATATAATACTTATTCAATATTGTTCATCTTACTAAAAAAATCATTCATATCATCTTTTAATTTTGCCTCTAAAGTTATCTTTTTTCAAGATCAATAGTTTGTAAACTCAATTCTTGAAGCATGTAAAAACTGTCTATTTACTCAAAGTTCTTTTGATAAATAGTGATTAAGGGATTTATTACCATAAGTTTTATCTCATATTATAGGATGTCATAGGTTCTCTAAATGAACTCTTATTTGATGCATTCTTCAAGTTTTTATTTCTATTTCAAGTAATGAAAATTTTTCATTTACATATTGAAATTCTCTAAGTACCTTATAATGAGTAATTGCAGATTGTCATTCATTTGAAATTTTTACCTTATTTTCATTTTTTGCATCGATAATTCTTTCAATTTTTTTATTTATTATTCCCTCTTTTTCTTTTAAAACTCATGAAACTACAGCTAAATAAAATTTCTTAATATTTTTATGACTTTTAAAGTCTTCAACCAATCTAGTTAGTATATCTTTTTTCTTTGCAATTACTACAATTCAAGATGTATCTCTATCTATTCTATGTGCTAAACTTGGTCTAAATGTAAGACTATTCAACTTATCTCACAAATAATCTTGGACTTGGTCTATAAGTGAAATCTCTTTTGTTTTATGATCTCAAGGATGTACATTCACTCAAGGATTTTTATTTATTACAAGTAGTCCTGCATCTTCAAAAACTATATCTTTTTTATTAAGTTTCTTCATCTCTATTCCTTTTACATTTGTTGGAATTTTAGAGTTTGGAGAACTTTTTGATAATTTTACAAAATCTTCATCTTGCAAAAAGATTCTTATTTCATCTCATATTTTTAATTTATATTCATTATCTTCTTTCTTTTTATTTACCTTTACTTTATTTGTTCTATTTAATTTATATAAAAGCCCTCTAGTCGCTAAAGGGAAAAGTTTTTTTAAAAATTTATCAAGTCTTTGATTTGCATCATTTTCTTGTATATTAAATATTTTCATTTAATTTATATTAAAGATTAAAGATGAAAAACTAAGATAAAAATATTTAATACTTTTATCTTTTTTTAAAATATTAATTTTCTATTGAAATACCGTAAAATCAAATGATTCAATTGTTGTTTGTTGTGGAATATCTAATTCTAAATCTTTTCTATATCAAGTTGATTTTCACGATGTAGTTATTTTTGAATAATAATTAGCTACATTAATTGGATTACTTCAAGGTCAAGCAGTTGTAAAATCAATTTTATATTCTAAATATGGAATTTTTTTTCAGTTATTCGTCTTCAATTCATTAACTACAGATAATTTTAATATACATCAAGAGGCAACACATTTATTAACTGAATCATTATAAAAATACGTAAAAGTTTCAGTTGTTCAAGACAATATAAGTCAATCTTTTCAACTAAAATTTATACTATTTATTGTTCAAGTTGAATCATTTATATTATCATATATGACATAACTTCAAGTTGAGTTTAATGTATCTTTCTCTGATGATAATTGCCAATTTATTACCGGAGCAGTTCATCAAGAAAAAACTTCATTAGTTGTAGGATTATTATCTAAATCAGGTACTTTAAAATAAAATTTTACATTGTTCCAATTTATAGATCATTTTAAAAATAATTGAACAGGAATTCAAGGTCAAATCTTATTAAAATCTATGTTATAATCACTATTTCCTTCTCAAATTTTTGGGATTAAAGATCAAGTCGAAATAAGCTTAAAAGAGTATCAAGTTGATGTAGTTGGCATAGTCTTTCAAGTTTCAAAATATGCATCATTTTTTTTCATAGCAAAGAGTGTAGACTCAACTCCTTTATTTGATTCATAATATGCTCTTGTTCAATTTTCCATTCACTCAGTATTTCTTGCAAATGGAATAATATATTCTAATAAATATAAAGCCAGTAAACTAGTTACAAGAATTAGAAACATTGCAACTATCAATGAAAATGCTTTCTTATTATTTTTCATAAAATTTTAATAAACTGATAAACATCAAATTATTTTTTGCTAAACAAATCACTAAGTGTAATTGTTGTAGAAAAATTAAGTTCAGGAATTTTTCATTTTATTCATCATCTTTTTGCCCGACTTGGGGTTAAAGTATAACTTATTCTTAAATATTGTGAAAAATTTGATCCTCCTCATTCTTTCCATGCTAAATTTAAATCTTTATTTGGATAAAGATAAAATCTTACATCTTTAACATTTATAGAATCAGGAAATAATGGAACCCAATAATTTCAAGTATTACTTCATGCTACTAATTCTCAAGTTCAAGAAAAATCTGGATTAATAATCCAAGTATCAGGAATTCAATCATATTGCCATTTTCATGTAATTGATCTATCATGATCTTTTCATATATCAATATTATTCATTTTTAAAAACTCTATAGTTCAAAGACATCAAGATCATGTTGGAGATGAAGGATTTGAAAAATCACAAGTCTCAGATAATGGTTTTTTTGGATCCACCTTAACATTCCGCCTAAAGAATGTTCTTTTTTGCTTGTTTCAACTTATTAAATATAGTTCTTTAACCTCTCATCAACTACTAAAAACTTCTGGTCATATTCAAAGATTTTCATCATCATCATCTCAGTAAATAAACCCATTTCAATCACTATCTCATCAATCATTATTATAATCAGAGTTATAATCAATGAATTGTAAATAATACTGTCAAAAAATCTCATATTTTCAAGAATAGCTTCAAGAAACTCAATACGTAGTTCAAGAAAAATTATTTAAATTATTTGACCGACATCATAAATTTGGATTAATTCAACCAGATCACATATTTTGTGTAGCTCAATTTCAACTTCTACAATAATAATATCCTACCCTTCAATAGTTTATAGTTCAAATAACTCCACCAGATCAAAAATTTCAAAATCATGTATCATATTTATAATGCCCACTTCAGTATTCATTTCAAACATATCAAGCATTAACAACTTTTCTATTAAAATACTCTTCATAATCTATTACTCATCATTTTTTAATTTCCTCAAAAAGCTTCTCTCAAAAGAAAAATGATTCCTTCTCAATATTAGTTTTTTCTATAAGTTTTATCTTTGACATAGAAACAGCTGAAAATGCATAAAATCATGTTAAAACAATTATAGAAAAAAGACTTATTCAAAGTAATATTTCAATAAGTGTAAAAGCTTTTATTTTAAGTAAATTAATATTTTTCATTTTAATTTTGTTAATTATTAATTATTTCCTATAAAATAAAAAATCCAATAAATCTTTTAGAAATCTTCATATTTTATAAAATGTTGGTTTCTTCCAAAAATATCTTGGCCAAAGTCTAAAAATAAAGTCAAAAAAATCAAAAAATATAGTTTTAATTTTAAAAGATTTTTTTGAAATAAGTAAAATTATACTTTTTATAAAAGTATTAAAAATACTAAATATAAATCCAACTAAATCAAAAAATTTATTTTCTATATTAATTTTATTTTTATTCATCTTTGAATATAATGTCATAAATTTAGAGTATTATAAAAAAATATTTTAATTAGTAAATTTTTATTTTTTTAATTTTGTATATGGAATACAAAGATAGAGCAAAAACAAGAAAATTTAAAAGACAATTATTACAAATAATTGACCTAATAAAGCTAAAATGATTAAATTTATCTACTTCTAGAAAGATTATTTTAGCCTGAATTCTAGTATGATTTATATCACTTTTTCTAAACTGGTCTGATTCTACTTCTGTTACATCAAATAACATTGAAAATTCTTTTTCAGATTTAGTATGAAGAACATGAATAACATTAATTATTATTCAAGCACTTATTTTATTTTTAACTTTCTCAAAAAAGAACAAAGATAAAATAAAAATAAGTACTGATTTACATATAAAAGATTTTACATTAGTAATAATTGCATGAATTTTTACTATAATTGTTTCAATAAATGCCTTAAATTTTATAAACTGATTACAACGTTTTTCATCTGACATAATTCTATGAACTTGAATTATATCAGAAATATGTGCTTGAATAATAGTAACTGTTTGATGAATACTTCTTAGATCAGAATTTTATAAAAATAGAAATCAAGTTTATATAAATGAATCTGAAGAAGAAATTATAGATGATGGAACAATAGAAAAAGTAGATGAAAATAATATGAGTTTACCTTTCTAAATTGTATTTATGATTGACATTCATATAGCAGATGAACTTGAAAAAGAACTATGTTATAAAATCAGAGAAGATGTTTTTACATATTGACAAAAAGTTCCAAAAAAGATAGATTCAGACTGACTAGACGAAACTTCAACTCATGTAATCTTATATTATAGTAAGATTCCAGTTTGAACAGCTAGAATTAGAATTATAGATAATAATTTAAAACTTGAAAGAATTTCTATTTTAGAACAATATAGATGAAAATGACTATGAAAAGAGTTGATGAAATTTTTGATAGAATATTCAAAAACAAAAAATATAGATTGAATAGTTATGAATGCTCAGGCATATTTACAAAGTTTTTATGAAAAATTTTGATTTAAAAAAGAGGGTGAAATCTTTAAATCTTCATGAATTCCCCATATAAGAATGTATCTTTCCTTTAAGTAAATTATGAATAAGAAAAATAAAGCTAAGTTTCTACTTTTAAATTTTATTCCAATAATTTTAATGATTGGATTAATTCCTATAATTAAAAATGATTTATTATTAACTTGAATATATTTATTTATAATATTTATTTCATTTTTTATAAAATATAACAAAAAAGAATATATATTTTTTATATTCTGATTTTTTATAATGATAATTTCTGAGAGTTTATTTATTTCAACTTGAGTGGAAACTTTTAATAGGAATAGTCTTTTTTGATTAATGCCTTTATGGTTACCATTTTTATGGGCTTATTCTTTTGTAGCAATGAAAAGAGCAATAAATATAATTGAAAAATAATTTATATATTTTTAAGCTTTCTTAAAAGATTTAATACAAAATATATAAATTTTTTATTCACCCAGATATAACTATCAGAAACATTCACAATACCTTTTGTAAATTTCAATTTAAAATCAGTAACTCATAATAAACTTGAATTAGTATCTCATGGAGTTGCTATTCATAAAAAGTCATAATATCTACTTCATATGACTTTTGCTTTTTTTATAGCAGTCCACTGAAGTAAGTATGGAGCCATCAAGTTTCTATAATTTTCATCATTTGTAGAAGCTCAATAATAATAAATACTTATATTTTCATCAAAAACAAAGATTCAAGCTGAGATTGGTACATCATCTTTATATGCTATAAATAAAGTACTATTCGGAATAGTTTCTAGAAAAGTTTTATAGTAAGCAAATGTATTTCAAGAAAATTTATCCCTAGAAGTAGTTTGTAAAAGTAAATCATAAAATATTTTTATATTACTTTCAGTTTTTTCTACTTCTTTCACAACAATTCATTTTTTTTCTGCAAGACGTATATTATATCTACCTTTTGGTTTCATTTCCGATAAAATTTCTTCTTCTGAAGTTGATAAATTTATTATAGCTGTATATGGAGTAATAAATTTTTTGTAATATCAAGACTTGAAATTATCTAGTTTAATTAACATATTTTTAGTTCAATTATAACTATTTATAGTTTCAATTTGAACAAAAACACAATTTTCTTTTTTACAAAGATTAATTAATTCTACACCTTTATTTTTTTCAATACTTTCAACTCACAATACAAAAAGTCAGTATTTTCAAAATCAAATACTTCTTTTTTCTATAAGCAAATCTCATAAATTAATTATTTTTTCTACTTGTTTTGATTTAACAAGCATTTCTCACCAATTTTTTTCTTGCCAAAATGACATAATTTTAAAGTAAATCAACGTAAAACTTACATACTCAGAAATCCAAATCTAAGCATAACTCTTTGAAAATATTAGAAATCACTTTTTTTTCTTTTTTTGTATATTTATAAAATTTAACTTCAACAAAATCTTTTCAATTTTCAAAATTATCAATACAAAAAATATTTGCATTTATATAATAAACATGTCTTTTTCTAGATAATATTTTCATATCATTTCAATATATTTTTCTAAATGCCTCTAATACATCTGCATCTACAAAGAAACTTACATTATATCTAAATTCAGCTTTTTCTCATTTTTTTAATGGTCATTTATATGTAAATAGATATTTTCCAAACTCAAATCTTCTAATAAAAATAATCTCATTATCAAAGTCTTTTTTACTATCTCAATAATCAAATGAGAAAAAATAATCTATTAAATCTGAAGCTCCAAAGTATTGTCATCATCTCCTTAATACAACATCTGAAATCTTATCTGTACTTATTCAGCTTATATCAAATTTCATTTGTAAATCTTTTGCATGTGTATCTCTTGACTCAACAAATGGAATATATTCATTTGAGATAATAATGTCAGCATTTTCTTTTGTTGGTTCTATATACTTTTCATTCATCGGTTCAACTGTTTCTAAAAAGTATTCCAATATATCTTTTGGTCTTTGCCCTGTTCTTTCTACATCTCTAAAAATTCTTCTTAAGATACGTCCATGAGTTCATAAATCAACAAATATTTTATAATCTCATAAACTAACTAGCTTATCATGAAGAGCAAAAAGTCATTCAATAATAATTATTTTTTTTGGCTCAATTTCTATTGCATTTAAAATTGGACGAGAATTAACAAAGTCATATTCTGGAATTCTTACACTTTCCCCATTTTTTAGTTTTTCAAGATGTTCAAAAAATAAATCTAAATTTAATGCTTCTGGTTGATCATAATTTAAATTATATTTTTCATAATAATCTTTTCCCCTATAGTAATTATCCATACTAAGTAAAACTGCATTTTCTTTATAAGTATTATAAATCTTTTTTGCAATCATAGAAGTTTTTCAACTAGCAGATCATCAAGCTACTAAAACAACTATATTTCATTCTTTTGATCTTATAATTTCTTTAAGTTTTTCTTCAGCTAAAAACAATCACTCATAAAGTGGATAATTTATTTTCATTTTTATTTTTTACTTATTAAATAATTTTCTGCATTTAAAGTAATCTTTCTTCCTCTTGGAGTTCTATCTAAAAATCCAATTTGTAATAAATATGGTTCAACAATATCTTCAAGTGTTGCTTCTTCTTCTCAGATTGCAGAAGCAATTGTATTTAATCAAACAGGTCAAGAATTAAACTTAGTATAAAGTGTTTCAAGATATTTTCTATCAAGGTAATCAAGTCAAAGTTCATCAATTCAAATATTTAAAAAAACTTGTTTTAATTCTTCTAAACTATTAACATCATGTCAAATAGTATGATAATCTCTAACTACTTTTAATAACCTATTTGCAATTCTTGGAGTTCATCTTGATTTTTTTGAAATAAATTCTAAACAATCAGAACCTAAATCTATTCACAAAATTTTTGAATTTACTTCTATAATTTTTTTTATATCTTCTGGAGTATAAAAATCAAGTTTTAATACATTTCAAAATCTATCTCTAAGTGGTGAAGATAAAGCACTTAATCTAGTTGTTGCTCATATTAAACTAAATTTTTTTAAAGGGATTTTTACACTTTGTGCTCATGTTCCTACTCAAACCATTATATCTATAACAAAATCTTCCATAGCTGTGTACAAAATCTCTTCAATTTGAGGCTTTAGTCTATGAATCTCATCTATAAAAAGGATATCTCACTCTTCTAAATTTGAAAGAATTGAAATTAAATCTGATTGTTTATCTATAGCTGGTCCTGATGTTGATTTAAGATTTGATCACATCTCGTATGCTATAATATTACTTAAAGTTGTCTTTCATAAACCTGGAGGACCATAAAAAAGTATATGTTCCAATGTTTCATTTCTTATTTTTGCTGATGCTAAAGAAACTGATAGGTGCTTTTTTATAGAAGTTTGCCCAACATAGTGACTTAAAGTTTTTGGTCTAAGTGAATTTTCTATTGCCACATTATCACTTCAAACTGATGACGGGGATACTACTCTTTCTTTTTTTTGTGAAGATTCTATCATTTTAAGCTTATATTTAGATATTACAGTTTACTTATATATACAGTTTATGCCTTTTTAGTATTTTGTAAAGATAAAAACTATAAAAATCTTTTGACTTTTTTATTATTAGCACATATAATACTTATGTGCTAAATTATTATTTAATTTTACTTATATGAACTTTGAAAAATTTACAATAAATTCTAGTAAGAGAATTAGTGAGGCTCAAAGTTTAGCTAACTCTTCAAGGAATTCAAATATAACTAGCTTACACCTACTTTACTCTATGATTACAAGTGAGGATTCTATAATAAAAGAAATCCTACTTGATTTATGAGTTGATTTACAAATTATAACTTTAAATACAAAAAAAGAATTAGATAAATTACCGAAATTAGAATGAAACTATGACTTAAGAATTAGCTCTGATCTAAATAAAGTATTACTTGAAGCTGAAAATATAGCAAAACATATGAAAGATGAATTCATAACTGAAGAACATCTATTTTTAGCTATGATAAAATTTGGCGATGATACAACAAAAAATATACTTTCAAGCTTTTGAATAACTTATTCAAATGTAGAAAATAGTATAAAAAATATGAGAAACTGAGAAATAGTAACTGACAATGACCCAGAAAATAAAATGAATGCTTTGAAAAAATACTGAATAGATTTAGTAGATCTTGCAAAAAAATGAAAAATAGATCCAGTAATATGAAGAGAAGAAGAAATAAGAAGAGCTTTACAAATATTATCAAGAAGAACAAAAAATAATCCAGTTTTAATTTGAGATCCTTGAGTTTGAAAAACTGCAATAATAGAATGAATCGCAAGAAAAATAGTTGAGTGAGATATTCCTGATAATTTGAGAGGAAAAAGAATTGTAACCCTTGATATGTGAGCTCTTTTAGCGTGAGCAAAGTATAGATGAGAATTTGAAGAAAGACTTAAAGCAGTTATAAAAGAAGTAGAAAAATCAAATTGAAATATCATACTTTTTATAGATGAGATTCATACAATTGTATGAGCATGAGCACAGGAATGACAAGGCGATGCCTGAAATTTATTAAAACCTAGCCTTGCTAGATGAGCTCTGCATTTAATATGAGCAACAACAATAAGTGAATACAGAAAATACATAGAAAAAGATCCAGCTCTAGAAAGAAGATTTGCAACTGTTATGGTTGACGAACCAACAGCAAGTGATACTTTAGCTATTTTAAGATGAATAAAAGATAAATACGAAACTCATCACTGAATAAAGATAACAGATAAAGCAATAGAAAAAGCTGTAGAATTATCTATTAAGTTTATAGCTGATAGAAAATTACCAGATAAAGCTATAGACTTAATTGATGAAGCTCTTTCAAGTGTTAAATTAAAAACTATTTCAAAACCTGTTGAACTTGATATTCTTGATAAAGAAATAAGAACACTACAAATAGAACTTGAAGCAAAAAAACAAGACAAGGAAACAAAGAAAGAAACTCTGGAAAAAATATCTTGAGAATTAGCTTCAAAACAAGAACAGGCTCGTGCTATAGAAAATTCATGGAGAAAAGAAAAAGATGCAATAAACAAGATGAAAAATCTAAGAGAAGAAATAGAAAAGCTCGGGCAAGAAGCATCAAATTTTGAAAGAGAAGCCAATTTCAGTGAAGTAGCTAGAATCAGATATGGAGAAATTCCAAAAAAAGAAAAAGAAATAGAAGAAACAACAAAATTCTTATGAGAAATTCAAAAATCTTGAAAAAGTTTTTTAAAAGATAAAGTTACAGAAGAAGATATAGCAGAAATTATTTCAAAATGGACTTCAATTCCAGCTTCAAAACTTCTTGAAACAGAAAAAGAAAAACTTCTGAATTTAGAAAGTATTTTAAACGAAAAAGTTGTATGACAAAATAAAGCAATAGAAGCTGTCGCAAATGCCATCAGAAGAGCAAGAGCTTGATTAAATGAAGCAAATAAACCACTTTGAAGTTTCTTGTTTTTATGACCAACTTGAGTTGGTAAAACTGAGACTGCAAAAGCATTAGCTGAAACTTTATTTAATGATAAACATAATTTTGTAAGAATTGATATGAGTGAGTATATGGAAAAACACTCAGTTTCAAGACTTATATGAGCTCCCCCTGGATATATATGACATGATGAATGATGACAACTAACAGAAGTTGTTAGAAGAAAACCTTATAGTGTTATACTTTTTGATGAAGTTGAAAAAGCTCACCACGATGTATTCAATATACTATTACAAGTACTTGATGATGGTAGATTAACTGATAGTAAATGAAGAACAGTAAATTTCAAAAATACGATAATTATTTTGACTTCAAATATTTGAAGTCAAAAGATACAAGAAATGACAAAAGAGTGAAAGAATAGTAATGAAATGCTTGAGTGACTACAATCAGATTTAAAACTATACTTTAGACCAGAGTTTTTAAACAGAATAGATGATATAATTGTTTTTAATCCTCTTTCAGAAAAGGTAATTTTATCAATTATAAATATACTTTTACAAGATGTTGCAAAAATACTTTTAGAAAAAGATATAAAAATAGAATTTAGTGATAATCTAAAAAAATACCTTGCTAAGGTCTGATATGATATAGAATTTGGAGCTAGACCTATGAAAAGAGCTATAACAAATATAATTATGAATAGTTTGTCTACAAAATTAATCTGAGAGGAGATAAAATCAGGTGATGATATAAAACTTGATGTTGATAAGACAGGAAATTTGAAAGTTGAAAAAAATAAAAAATAGTTTATAATAAAAGTATAATAAATATTTATTAAAATCGTATGCTTAAAATACAAACTTGAACTACAAATGAGATTCTTAGAAAGGTCTCGGAAGAGATAAAAAAGGAAGAACTTAGTAAATATGTAAAACTAGGGCAGGATATGTTAAAATACATAAAAGATCCTGATAATTGATGAGTATGACTTGCTGCTCCACAAGTTGGACACAATATTAGACTTATTGTTGTAAGCTTACTAAAAGATCGGGATGATGAGAATTTTCCTACAATTATGATGCTAAACCCTGAAATATTAGAACACTCTGAAGAAACTTATTTAGATAATGAATGATGTCTATCAGTCCCATGAGAAAGATGAAAAGTCGAAAGGTGGATTGAGATGAAAATAAAATTTATAGATAAAAATCTAAAAGAACAAAAACTAATACTTAAGTGATTACAAGCACGCATTGTTCAACACGAAATAGATCATCTAAACTGAGTACTTTTTATAGACAAAATTGTAAACAAAGAAAAAAGACTGAATTTTTAAATTCAGTCTTTTTTTGATTATTAATTAATTAGCTCAAAGTATAGAAGTAACTAACCATTGAACTACTGAAGAAGCTAACCATATAACAACAAGACCTATAAGTGCTTGAATTATAATAGTTTTTCATTTTTTTACTTTTTCATCATTTCAACCAGCTGTAAGAATATTAAATCATCCATATAAACCATATACAACAGCAACTAAATATAAAAATGTAATTGCATTTTTAATTAAAGTTTGAACAGCAGAATCAGCTCATTGATCTGATCATTTTAATCATGAATCAACTTTAGTTCCTCATAAGCTTAGTGCTGCATTAGCATAGTTTAAACCCAAAAAAGATAAACCAATCATACTAAATATAAATTTTTTCATATAAATTTTATTAAATAATATTTAAAAACAACTGTATTATATTCATAAACTTTTAAAAAGGCAAATTTTTTTAATTATTATACTAAAAAATAATATTTACCTTTACAAAAAGGACAAACTTTATAAACTATATCAAATTTCCAAAAGTTTAATAAACATAATATGAACCAAGAAAAATACCTTAAAAATTTAAAAGAATACTGATTAAAAAATGATATTCCAAATATAAGTATTACAAATGCAAAATTTTTAAGAGATTTAATAAAAATTAAAAACGCTAAAAATATTCTTGAAATTTGAACTGCTAATTGATTTTCTACTATTAACTTTGCTTTTGAATTAAAAAACACTTGATGAAAAATAACAACGATAGAATTTTCACCAAATTCACAAAGTGATGCTTTAAAAAATTTTAAGGAAGCCTGAGTTGAAAATCTAATAATTCCATTACTTTGAAACGCTCTTGACATAATTCCAGCATTGAAAGAAAAATATGATTTTGTATTTATAGATTGAATGAAAAAAAGAAGCAAAGACTTTCTAGAATTAGTTTGGGATAAAACTGAAAAAAATTGAATTATAATTATCGATGATGTAATTAAATTTAAAGAAAAAATGATTAGTTTATATGACTACCTAAAAGAAGAAAATATAACTTATAATGTAATTCCAATAGATCCAGATGATGGAATAATAATGATAATAAGATAAAATATGACAATAATAGTAAAAATCTCTCCCGAGGTCATGATAAAATCTAGACCTGTAAGAAAAAGAACAATTCAACTTTTGACTCAAAACATAGCTATTTTTCTAAAAGAATATAAAGAAAAAATAAAAATTTTACCTACTTGGGATAGAATCACAATAGAATTTAGGAAAGATATTTTAGAAAAAGAAAATAATGAAATTATAAAAATTTTATCTTTCATTCCTTGAATTTATAGTTTTTATAATGTTATTGAATGAAATTTAACTAATCTAGATAATTTATATCTAGAGACTAAAAATTTATTTTTAGAAAAAATATCAAATAAAACTTTTGTTGTTAGAGTTCATAGAACTTGAAAACACGATTTTTCATCAATAGATGCTGAAAAATATTTATGATGATTATTTTTAAAAAATTCAATAAACGCGAAAGTTAAATTAGAAAATTCGGACATAATAATAAATATAGATATAAAAGAGGATAAGTATTTTGTTATTCAAAATAGATATAACTGAATTTGATGATACCCTGTTTCCTTTCAATGAAAAGTTTTATCACTTATTTCATGATGATTTGATTCCTGAGTTTCAACTTATTTAAGTATGAGAAGATGATGTGAAGTAGATTTTTTATTTTTTAATTTATGATGAACAGCTCATGAACTGGGAGTAAAACAAGTTGCACATTATCTATGGAAAACATTTTCAAAAAATTATAAAGCTAAATTTATAACAATAAACTTTGAGGAAATAATAAAAGAACTTCTAACAAAAATAGACCATAAATATAGATGAATAATCTTAAAAAGATTGATGCTAAAATGCGCAAGCAATATTTGAGAAACTAGCCATTATGCACTAGTAAAATGAGATAGTTTATGACAAGTTTCAAGTCAAACACTTATAAATATGTCTGTAATTGATAAATCCTCATCGATGCTTGTTCTAAGACCATTAATAACTTATGATAAACAAGAAATAATAGATATAACTAAAAAAATATGAACATATGATTTTGCTTGTAATATGCCAGAATATTGTGGAGTGATTTCTGACAAACCTGCAACTAAATCAGAAGAATATAAAATAATAGAAGAAGAAAAAAATATTGATATTACAACAATTCAAAAAGCAATTAATAATAAAAAAATTGAAAAAATTGAAGATGTTTTAAATACTGAGTTATGAGATTTAGAAATGTGAATTGAAATGTCTTATTTACCATGAAATGATGAAGTAATAATTGACATCAGAGAACCTGAAAAAATTACAAAATCTCCTTTAGAATATTCATGAATAAATATAATAAATATTCCTTTTTTTGATATAAATCATAAATTTCCTACTTTAGATAAAAATAAAAATTATCTTTTTTATTGTGATAAATGAGTTCTATCAAAACTCCATGCACTATACTTAAAAGAAAAATGATTCAATAATATAAAAATATTTAGACCTCTAAAAAAAGAAAATAATTGTAAAATATAATTTTGAAAAACAAGATTTTTTCATATAATGGTGGCCTATTAAACGAATTAATTAACATTATGAAGAAAAATTTATTAAAATACCTAATTTACTGAACTGTATCAATTATTGGACTTTCGTTCTTAACTGCATTTTCATCTAGTATATTTGCTCAAAATTCCAAACTAATTTATAAACTATCAAATAATATTTATCTTAATTCAGACACTTTAAATAAAACATTATTAGTATATAAAAGCAGTGACGATATCAGTGACGCATATTTTAAATCATCATGTAATATTGAAACTAAATTAATAACTAAAAAAGAAGATTTATATTTATTTGAATTAACTATAAATGATCCTAACTGTACAAATTCAAACATATATTTAGTATCAAAATTATGAATTTTGAATAGCACTGAATTGAACTTAATATCAGATTACAAACTATATTCTATTCTACTTGATTATTCAACTAGCGAATTAAATAATTCATTAGAAACACTAAATAAAAATTCATCAAAATACAAAATTTTTACCGATTACAGAGATAATATTTTAAATGATAAATATAATTTTTCTAATAAAAAAAGAGTTTATGATGAACTTATATATAAGTGAGAATTAGTTCAAAAAATATTAAATGCAAGAAATACAAAATACCTAATACCTGTTCCATGATACAAATTACCAACTAACTTATCAAAAATTCCAAATGCTTGAAGACCTTATAGAGCTTGAACAACAGACGGAATACATCATTCATGGGATATAGATACTCCTTTTTGACAAAAAGTAGTAGCATTAGATGATTGAATAATTATAAGAATAGTTAAGAATTGGGATAAAACTGATTTAAAAAATATAAGAGAATGAGAAAATTTATCAATAGAAGATAAAATGAGAAACTTAGATATTCTTAGATGAAACCAAGTTTGGATAAAAACAATGAAATGAGAGATAGTTATGTATGCACATTTTGACAAAGTTGTTGATTCATTAAATGAATGAACAATGATAAAAAAATGAGATTATATAGGAAATATATGAGTTACATGAGTTCCAGATGATAATTATACTGATTATCACCTTGATTTTTCTATTTCTGAAAATCCAAATAATTTATGAAAAGCATGAAGTTATGAAATTGTAGATTATATGAGTTGGCCATGGAAATTTAAATGAAAATCAAGTCAATATATTCTTGCTCATCAAAATGAACTTTTTGAAAGTAATTAATAACACATAATCAATATGATAATTTCAAAAAATAAAAAAGCTTATTTTGATTATGAAATATTAGAAAACTTTGAAGCTTGAATTGAACTAAAATGATATGAAGTAAAAGCTATAAGAGCCTGAAATATAAATCTTAAATGAGCATATGTTTCTTTTTTAAGTAATGAAGCAGTAGTGAAATGAATGCATATTTGATTTCTAAAAAATATTGCTGCTCAAAAATTACTTGAACCAACTAGAGATAGAAAAATTTTCTTACATAGAAAAATAATTAACTATTTATCATGAAAAATAAAAGAATCATGACTTACAGTTATTCCTCTAGAGATTTATACATCCTGAAATCTTATAAAGCTAAAAGTATGACTTGTAAAATGAAGAAAAAAATATGATAAAAAACAATTATTAAAAGAAAGAACAATTGATAAAGAAGCAAAGATTATGATGAAAAAGGTTTATTAATATTTGTAATATAATGAATAGAAAAACTTTACAAAACAAAGTAATCTATTATTATAAATATATTATTTAATACCTAATAATTATGAAAAAAATAGCAGTAATTAAAGCTATTCCACCTTGATTAAATTCCAGGAAATTACCTGAATGAGAAGCTAAAAAACTGATAATAACAAACGATGCAAAAAATAGAATTTCCAAAGCACTAGAAGCTAGTAGAATTGCAAATACAAAACAAAGAGTATTTCAGTAATATTTTCCAGCTACTAATATTATTTTATAACTTTTTAAATATGTGAGATAATTGAAATTTTGGAACAACAACATATGACCCTTATGACTGACTTTTATCAATTGCTTGAAAATCTGAATGATGAAATGCTACTTTTGCATATTCAGACTTAACAAATTTAGAACAAACTGCAGTAGCAGCTCTAATCTGAGAAACACAAGAATGAAATTTTAACTGATGAGATATAAAATTCTGAGAATGAATTTTAAGAGTTATTCAATCAGCTAAAAAATGAATAGAAAATGCTTTTATCACAGTTATAGCACCAACTAACGAGTTTTGAGAAACTTTACTTTAGTTAACTACCACATAACCAATAAATATGATAGACCTAAAAAAATTAAAAGCTGATATAGACAGCTACAAACAAGTTCTAAAAGATAGAAACTTAAAAATAGATTTAGATGAATTTTTAGATTTAGATAAAAAAAGACTAGAACTTCAATCTCAAATTGATGAATTAAAAAATAAAAGAAATATAGTATCAAAAGAGATTCCAAAACTTGCTCCAAGTGAAAAACAAATGAAAATTGAAGAGATGAAAAAAGTATGAGACGAAATAACATGTCATGAAACTACTATTACTAGTATAGAAGAAAGATGGACTTACATATATCATAGACTGCCAAATTTCCTTGATTCTACAACTGCTATTTGACCAGATGATAGTTGAAATAAAGTTGAATCAAAATATAAAGACCCTACTAAATTTGACTTTGCACCAAAAACTCACTATGAAATCTGAGAAAAAAAATGATGGATTGATACTGAAAAATGAGCTCAGATTAGTTGAGCTAGATTTTGGTATATAAAATGAGACCTAGCTCTACTAAATATGGCAATAATAAACTATGCTGTAAATAAACTAAATTCAAGATGATTTCAATATATACTTCCTCCTGTTTTAGTTAGAGAAGAAGCTATGTTTTGAACATGATTCTTACCTGCCTGAGAAGATTGAGTTTATAGAGTAAATCCTGAGGAAGATAATCTGTACCTAGTTTGAACTGCTGAAGTTCCTGTTACATCATATCATGCTTGAGAAATTCTTAATTTAAATAGTCCTATAAAATATGTATGACAATCATCTTGTTTTAGAAGAGAAGCTTGATCTTATTGAAAAGATATGAAGTGAATACTTAGATGACATCAATTTGAAAAAGTAGAAATGGTTGTATTTTGTAAACAAGAGGATAGTCAAAAAATGCATAATGAAATGGTTGCAGTAGAAGAAGAAGTATGGCAATGACTTTGAATTCCTTATCAAAAAGTAAATATATGTTCTTGAGATCTTTGAAATCCTGCACTTAAAAAATATGATCTCGAAGCATGGATGCCATGAGAATGAAAATATAGAGAAGTAACAAGTTGTTCAAATGTATGAGAATATCAATCAAGAAGACTTGGAATAAGATATAAAGATGAGGAATGAAATACAAAATATGCACATACTTTAAACTGAACTGTTATAGCACTTTCAAGATGTTTAATAGCAGTTATAGAAAATTATCAAACAGTAGATGGAAATGTAATCATTCCTGAAATTTTGAGACCTTATATTTGATGAAGAACTGAGATATAGAAATATATCTCTTTTTTTAATTTCATTTAAAGATGCAAATTATAGTATTTATATATATGTACAAGTAAAATAAAAACAATGAATCTAAAAAAACATAATATATTTTCAAAAGAAAATTTAAATAGATTATTTATATTGTTATTTTTTTATATTTTTGCTAGTATTAGTCATAATATATCCCAAAACTACAACCAAGAAATTATTAGTGCATTTATAATATTAATAATCTTTTCAACAATATTAATAGAGGAATATAAATCATTATTTAAAAAGAATTTGCCAAAAAAAGAATATTTTTTAAATATGTTTTTTATAATATTTTTTACAATAATGATGTATTCTACAATCTATGCATGAGAAATACATTGATGAGGAAGTTATTTTATTGAAAATTGAAAAAAAATACTTGATTTGCCATATTTTGATGCTATGTATTTTTCAATATCTACACTTACAACAGTATGATATTGAGATATAGCTCCTGTATGAATATTTAGACTCTTTGCATCAATTGAAATATTTACTTGATTAATTTATACAGGAACTATGGTGTATATATTTACAAACCATTTAGATAAAAATGAATAAAAACTTGCAATTATAAAAAAAATAATTATAAATGACTTACATTAATTTTTACAAAAACTTATGAATACATTAGTTTTAAATAAATACTTTAGCTTTAGCTTCTTCTTCAAATTAAACAAGTTGAAGTGCTTTTGTAGTATGTAAAAATTATTTATTTACTTAAACCACAAGTTCTTCAACTAATTGAAGAACTTTTTTATTTTTTAAAAATTTTTATTATGAATAATTTACATATAATAGAGAAATGACCTTACCTTGCTCCTGCTCCAAAAAATCTACAAATATGAAGAACTCAAACTCCTATACAAGAAATAAAATCATGAATTGAAAAATGATTAAAGTGAAATAATGAAGCATTTGAAGAAATAAAAGTAGTATTAAATGACTGAAAAATTTCATTTAATTGATGATGATGAGCTTCTTGACCTATTTGGATAGGTTGGGAAATAAAAACTTTAAATAAAGACGAATTAACTGAAATATGTTACAGAGTAAAAGATGCTATACAAAATAGAAATCCTAGACATGACACAGACATTTATCCACAAATTACAAAAGCTATTGAAGAAAGACTTAATTTATTATGAATAACATATAATATGGTAAATGTTAAATATAATGATATGTGACATACTAAAAGTATAAAAATTCCTATGCCAATATAAACAATAAAAAGCCTAAATCATAAGATTTAGGCTTTTTATTAGTATTTTATTTAAATTTACTATAATCAAACATTTTCATCTCAGCATCAACTTTTCTTATAAGATCAAGAATTGTAGAAACAAGGATTATAAGTCATGCTCAAGATATAATAAAATCAACTGATTGTCACATTATTTTTCAAACAACATAAGGCAATACTGCAATTAATGCTAAGAATCAACCACCAAATAAGTTTAAGTGTCATGAAACTTTTGAAAGATAATCAGCTGTTTCAGTACCTGGTCTAATTCATGGTATATATCAACCTCTTTTTTGAATACTTTCAGCAACTTGCTCAGTATTGAAAGTAATTGATACATAAAAGAAAGAAAAAACTAATACAAGTATAAAATATACTAATATAAAAGACCAACTTGGATTCTGCATACTGAAATATTGTAATAACCATTTACCAATTGCAGCAGTTCTTTCAGCTGTTGAATTAGCCATTATTTGTCAAACTATTCATGGAAAAGTTACTAAAGAAATTGCAAAGATAATAGGAATCATTCAAGCTTGATTGATTCTTATAGGAAAATATGATTTTTCCTCTCTTCAAGTTTTTGTATAAATTAATGGAATTCTTCTATTTCATTCAGTAAATTTAATTATGATAAAAATTATAATTAAAGTAGCTACTAATAATCCAGCAAATAATCAATAATTTCAAGATCAAATATAATTAAGTACAACACTTGGAACTCAAGATAATACTCAAGACATAATTATCACACTTATACCATTACCTATACCATACTCAGTCATGATTTCTCATAACCACATCAAAAATATAGTTCAAGAAGTTATAATTATCATAGCCAATAATACAACCCAAACATTCATTATATCGATTATATTTCCATTAGCTAAATTGTTTAAAAGAAGAATCATACCATAACTTTGTAAAAAAGCTAAAGGTAAAGTAAGCCATCTAGTTATTTTATTGATTTTTCTTTGTCATGATTCTCATTCTTTTTGTAAGTCACCAATTTTTGGAACAATTACTCAAATAAGTTGTATTATGATAACTGCATTGATATAAGGAGAAAGACCCATTAGTATAATAGAAAAATGACTTAATCAACCTCACATTAACGCACTAAACAAAGAAAGCCCTTTTTGTTGTTCCATAATTGCAGCCAATCAGTCAGTATTTGCTCCAGGTACAGGAATAACTGAAAGAAATTTATAAACAAGAACTAATAATAATGTTGCAATTATTTTCTTTTTAAGGTCTTTTACAGCAAATATAGATCTTATATGTTTTAATATCATAGTATTTTATTATTAAATCCTAATATAAAAAAACCCTAAATTTATAGGGCTATTTTGTTATTATTTCTACAGAACCTCAAACTTTTTCTACTGCAGCTTTTGCAGTTTCAGAAACTTTTTCTAATGAAATAGTAATTTTAGATTTTAACTCTCAGCTTCATAATAATTTAACCCCTAATCATTTTTTTCTAATAATTCAATTTTCTAGTAATACTTCTTTATTTATTTCAGTAATTCATTTTCAAGCTAATATTTCTAAGTCAGATAAATTAACTACATTGAATTCTTTCTTAAATATATGATTTGAAAATCATTTTAATTTTGGCATTCTTCTAAATAGTGGAGTTTGTCCTCATTCAAACCAAGGTCACATACCACCACCACTTCTAGATCATTGTCATTTACATCATTTTCCAGAAAAATTTCATTTTCATGAAGCATTTCATCTTCATACTCTTTTTGATTTTAATCTAGACCCTTCATCAGGTTTTAAGTTATTTAAAGATAACATAATCGTAAATTTTAAATTTTAAATTTTAAATTTCAAATTTTGGAATTAATTTAACATTTATCATTCCAAATTTAAAACTTTTATACTATTTCTTAAAAGAAGTTAGTGCTTTTAAGGCAGCTCTTGCATTATTTATAAGGTTTGTAGAACCATATCTTTTTGCAATTACATCAGAATATCAAGCAACAGCAAATACTTTTCTAGCTGCACCTCAGGCAATTATTCAAGTTCATTTTGTTGCAGGGTGAACCATTAAAACTGCTGATTTATATTTTACTTTTAATTCATAAGGAACAGATCATTCTTCTATACTTACATCAACCATATTTTTTCTTGCATCATTAACTGCTTTTGCAATAGCATCAACAACTTCCCATGATTTTCAAGTTCAAAGTCAAACTTTTCATTTCCCATTTCATACAAGCATTACAGCTCTAAATCTAAGTTGTCTACCTCAAGCAGTTACTCTAGTTACTCTATCAATACTTAATAATTCTTCTTTAAACTCATTATTTACAACTTCTACTTGAGTATCCTTTGTTGTATTTTCTTTAGGATTTGTCATAAAAATACTTCATTAAATAATTAAAATTTTAATCATGCTTCTCTAGCTGCATCAGCTAATGCTTTAACTCTACCATGATATGAAAATCAGTTTCTATCAAAAACTACTTCAGAAACTTTTGCATCAATAGCTTTTTTAGCAATATCTTCTCAAACTTTTTTTGAACTTTCAGTTTTTGTTAATTTTGAGTCCAATTTTAAATCACTTGATGAACATATAGTTTTTCCTGTATTATCATCAATTATTTGAGCATATATTGAAGCATTACTTCTATATACTGTTAATCTAGGTCTAGAAGAATTAGCAATAGTAGCTTTTACTTTAATTTTTCTTCTTTCTCTTTTTAATTGTTTTTCTAACATAAATTTTAAATTAATAATTATTCATTAATGTTTTATTTACCTGTTTTTCAAGCTTTTCTTCTTATTTGTTCTCCAACATATTTAATTCATTTTCATTTATATGGTTCAGGTTTCTTTTTAGATCTTATTTTAGATGCAAATTCTCATACTAAATGTTTATCAACTCATGTTATATGTATAACATTTTTTTCTTTTTCATCCATAGTAACTTTTATTCAAGATGGAGCATCCATTTCAACTTTATGTGAGAATCAAATATTTAAAACTAATTTTTGTGGTGATACAACATCAAATTTATATCAAACTCAATTAATTTCTAAACTTTTTTTAAATCAGCTAGTTACTCATTCTACCATATTAGCAAGAATAGCTCTAGTTGTTCACCATAAAGCAGATGCATCGTTTCATAATGGTTTTACTATTAATGAATTATCTTCTTTAACTACTTCAAGTCTATTTGAATATTCAAAAGAAAGAGTTCATAATGGTCATTTAACAGTTACTTTATTTCAATCTAAAGTAACATCTATTTTATCAGACAATGCTATAGGTAATTTACCAATTCTAGACATAAATTAAATCATTACAAATTTAAACTATTAAAAAACTTCACAAAGTAATTCTCCTCACACATTTAAAGTTCTAGCCTCGTATCCAGTAATTATTCATTTTGGAGTAGAAACTATATAAATTCATTTTCCATTTCTAGATTTCTTTATATCTTTAGAACCGATATAAATTCTTTGTCCTGGTTTACTTATTCTTTTAAATGAAGGAATATATTTAGTAACTCTTATATCATTTAGTTTTATAAGTAAAAACTTTTTATTGTTTTCTTCTTCTACAACTTCAAAATCAATCACATATTTATTTTTTTTCATTATTTTCAATATGTCTGCTTTTATTCTAGAATAAGGAACTTTAACCTCATCTATTCTAGCCATATATGCATTTCTCAATCTCGTTAATAAATCTCCGATTGGATCTATTATCATAACATTAAAATTAGGAAACTAAAATTATTATATACTTATTATATTACCAACTTGATTTTCTTACTCCTGGTAATTCTCAAGCGTTAGCTTTTTCTCTAAAACAAATTCTGCAAATTCAGAAATTTCATAGATATCATCTAGTTCTACCACATACACCACAACAGTTAAATACTTTTGTAGCAAATTTTGGTTTTCTTCAATCTTGTATTGCTCTTAAGAACTTTGTTTTTAGTTTGTTAGCTTTAGCAATTTTTGACTTTCTCATCTAAAAATTATTAAATATTAAATTCTTACTTAGAAAAAGGAAATCCAATAGAAGAAAGTAATTCTCTTCATTCTTCTTTACTTCTTGCAGTTGTTTTCACAGTTATTTGGATACCATGATTTTTAACAACATCATCTTGAGGAACTTCTAAAAATATAGAATGTTCTTTAACTCAAAAGTTATAATTTCCTTCTTTATCAAAACTATTTTTAGATATTCATCTAAAATCTCTAACTCTAGGTAAAACTATGTTTATTAATTTTTCTAAAAAATTATACATAGCTTCTCATCTTAAAGTTACACTTAATCAAACTGGCATTCATTCTCTTAGTTTGAAATTAGATATAGATTTTTTTGCATATCTTATAACAGGTGCTTGACCAGAAATCAAAGTTAAATGTTGTTTTAAAACATTATAATCTTTATTTCAAGCTCTTATATAACTTCATATACCCATATTTAAAACAACTTTTTCAATTTTAGGTATATTCATTACATTCTCAATTTTTAAACTATCTTTTAGCTTTGGAGCTATTTCTTTATTATACTTTTCTCTAAGAGACATTTTTAGTCTTTTAAAAAATAAATTCTTATTTAATTAACAAATCTTTTGGATCTTTTTTTAATTCTTTCACCGCTCTTTTAGAGTATCTAAAAGATTTAGATTTTCATTTTTCATCAACATTAACAGTTCAAACTCTAGTTGGTTTTTTAGTAAAAGGACAAACTAACATTGCATTTGATACATCAATTGGTTTTTCCATTTTAATAATTTGACCAGGAGTTGTCCCCATCTTTTTAATATGTTTTGTTACTATATTTACTCATTCTACTAGTATTTTATTTTCATCTTTAAAAACTTTCAAAACTTTTACTTGTTTGTTTTTATCAGATGATTTACCAGACATAATTTGTACTAAATCTCAAGTTCTTATTTTCATACAATTTAGAAATTAATTATAAAACTTCTGGAGCTAAACTCACTATTTTTTGATATCATTTTGTTTTTAATTCTCTTGCAACAGGCCCAAATATTCTTGTTCATTTTGGAACTCAAGCGTCATCTATTATAACACAAGCATTATCATCAAATCTAACAAAACTTCAATCACTTCTTCTTATTTCTTTACTAGTTCTAACAACTACAGCTTTAACTACTTTTTTCTTTTTAATAGTTCAATCTGGTAATGCTTTCTTTACGCTACATACTATAATATCTCAGATAGAAGCATATCTTCTATGAGATCATCCTAGAACTTTAATACATAGAACTTCTTTAGCTCAAGTATTATCAGCAACAGAAAGTCTAGTTTCTACTTGTATCATAAACACTATAATTATTAAATTTAAATATAAATTAACCAACTTTTTCTACAAAGTCCCATCTTTTAGTTTTAGATAATGGTCTTGTTTCTTTAATTACTATTACATCTCATTCAGTACAAACATTTTGTTCATCATGTGCATAGAATTTTTTTGTTACTTTAAATCTTTTCTTATATTTTGGATGACTCTTGTAATCATTAACTGATACTACAACAGTTTTATCCATTTTAGAACTTGTAACTAATCATTTTATTGTTCTCATGAAATATTAATTATAAAATTAACTTATTTTAACTCATTTTTCTGAAGCAATTGTTCTCAATCTAGCAACATATTTTCTTAAAAATTTAACTAAATGAGTTTGTTTTAATTCTTCAGTTTCTAACTTCATTTTTAAAGTAAAAAGTTTACTTTCAGAATCTTTTAACTCTTTCTTTAAATCAGATTGAGATAATTCTGCTAGTTTATTAACTTCTTTTAACTTCAAATCTTTCAATTCTTTCATATTTTTAAATTAATCAACTAATGTTTTAGTTTTAACTGGCAACTTGTAAGAAGCAAGTCTAAAAGCTTCCCTAGCAACTTCTGGTGTAACTCATGTTATTTCAAACAAGATTCTACCAGGTTTTACAGGGGCTCTATACATTTCAACAGATCATTTTCATCAACCCATTGGTACCTCTAAAGGTTTTTTAGTAAAAGGAGTGTCAGGGAAAATTCTTATCCAGATTTTTCATCATCTTTTGATGAATCTAACCATAGCTCTTCTAGCTGCTTCTATTTGTCTAGATGTTATAAATCATCTATCAACAGTTTTTAAAGCGAATTCTCAAAATGCTAGTTCAGCTCATCTAGTTGCTGGTCATTTTAATCTTCCTCTTTGCATTTTCCTATACTTTGTTTTCTTCGGTTGTAACATGGAAAGTTTAAATTAGTATATAAAATTTTTTTAAAAGTCAAGTTTATTTATTTTTTTCTTGAAAATATCTCATTTATAAATCCAAACTTTTAATCAAATTGTTCAATAAACAGTCTCAGCTCTTGCTGTAGAATAATCTATATCAGCTCTAATAGATTGAAGTGGTATATTTCATTCTTTAAAAGTTTCATTTCTAGCGATTTCAGCTCAATTTAATCTTCAAGTAACTTTAATTTTAATTCATTTTGCTCATTTTTCCATAGCTCTTAATAAAGCTTGTTTAATAGCTCTTTTATAAGGCATTCTTTTTTCTATTTGATTAGAAATACCAAATGAAACTATTTTTGCATTTAAATCAGGTTTTTTAACTTCTTTAATATTTAAAGATGTTTTCATTCAAATCTTTTTTGATATTAATGCTTCAATTTTTTCTTTATTTTCTCCTGTTTTACCAAGAATTAATACTGCTTTAGAAGTATATATATCAATATTTACTGTTTCATCATCTCTAGATATAAGAATATCACCTAAAGGAATTCAATGTAATTCTTTTTTAAGAATATTTCTTATAGTTACATCAATTTTCAAAAAATCTTTATAAGAATCTTTATCTGAAAACCAAGATGATTTCCAAGTTTTTATATATGGGATTCTAAAGGCTATTGGACTTACTTTGTGTCACATAAGTGATTAAAAATAATGGATAAAATATTTTATTTAACTTGTAATTCTAATTTTACATTAGAAGTTCTTTTTAAGATTGGATGCATTCTACCTCTTGAGATAGGATTTCCTCTCTTGTAAACTATACCTTTTGTTATAATAAGGTTTCCTACATATAAATTAGCTACTTCTTGACTATTATTATTTTCAGCATTTTTAAGTGCAGAAAATACTAATTTATAAAGAATTTTAGCTCATTTATTTGGAGCAAATCTCAAAAATTTCAAAGCTTCTTCTACCTTTTGTCCTCTAACAACCTCAGCAGAAACTCTTAATTTTTTTGGAGATATTCTTACATTTTTTAAATTTGCTTTCATAAGTTCAGAATTTTAAATAAATTAATAATTATTTCTTTTGTCCTGGATGAGCTCTAAATATTCTAGTAAGTGAAAATTCTCATAATTTATGACCTACCATATCTTCAGTAACAAAAACAGGAGTGTGAACTTTACCATTATGTACTCAGAATGTATGTCATACAAATTCAGGAACAATAGTACAATCTCTAGACCAAGTTTTAATTATAGTTTTTTTTCATTGTTCATTCAATTTCAAAACTTTACTTAAAAGCCTGTCATATATGTATGGTCATTTTTTTAAACTTCTTGCCATAATTTCCTTAAATTATATTTATAAATTTTAAATTAAAATTTTAATTATTTTACTAATACACCTTTCTTATCTCTCATTATCCATCTACTTGTATTTTTCTTTCTACTTCTTGTTTTAAATCAAAGAGCAATTTTTCACCAAGGAGTTTTTGGAGCTTTTAATCAAATTGGATTATGTCATTCTCAACCTCCATGTGGATGATCTACAGCGTTCATAGATTTTCAAAGTACTGTAGGTCTTTTACCCATCCATCTAGATCTTCAAGCTTTTCAAATAACAACTTGATTATGATCTACATTTGATACTTGACCTAATGTAGCATAACATCTTTTATTTATAAGTCTTATTTCTGATGATGGCATTTTTACTTGAGTATAGTCTCATTCTTGAGAAACTACCATTCAAGAAGAACCAGCAGATCTTATAGAACTAGCTCATTGTCAAACAATAAGTTCTAGATTATATACTTGCATTCAAACAGGAATATTTCCAATTTCCATTCTATTACCTAATACTAAAGAAGCTTTAGGTGAAGTTATGTTTTTATCTCATACTTTCATATCTTTATGAGCTACAACATATCTTCTTTCTCAATCTTTATAACACACAAGTGCTATATATGCAGTTCTATATGGATCATACTCAATACTTTCTACTTTAGATTCAATATCTTTTTTATCTACAAAATAGAAATCAATAAGTCTGTATTTTTTTGCATGACCTCCTCATTTATGTCTAACAGTTATTCTTCAAGTATTATTTCTTCAAGAATTAGCTTTTAAAGTAACTGTCAAAGCTTTTTGAGGTTTAGAAGCTGTAACTTCTTCAAATGTGTATCAAGTCATTTGTCTTCTACCTGGAGTAGTAGGTTTAAATTTCTTTATAGCCACAATCTTTAAATTAGAAATTAAATTATTTAGTTAAAGAAAAATCTATTTTTGATTTTTTATCTTTCAATGTAACATAAGCTTTTTTAGAAGCTCTTCTTTTAAATTGAAGACCTTTTCTTCAATTTTTGTATTTTTCTACTGTTTTTACCATATTAACAGAATCTACTTCTACTCAATATATTTCTAAAACTGATTTTTTAACATCTATTTTAGTAGCGTTATCATCAACTTCAAAAACATAACAATTTTTAGATAATTCCATTGAAGATGTTTTTTCTGTAACAATAGGTTTTTGTATAATCCTATAAAGTCTCATAATAAGTAATTAAAAAATTATTTTATTGTATTTAATTTAACCAAAGAGTCTTTTAATAAAACTAATGTTTTATATTTCAACAAGTCAGCAATATTCAAATAATCAACTAATATAGATTTTACATAAGGTAAATTAGCAGATGATTTTTGTAAAATATCATTTTTAGCAGGAATTGCTAACAATATATTTTTCTCATATGGTAATTTAGTAAATACTCAATCCATAGCTTTAGTTTTTATAGAATCTAATTTAATATCATCTACAACTAATAATTGATTATTTTTAACTTTTGCAGATAAAGCACAAAGTAATGCTTTTCTTCTTTCTTTTTTATTCATTTCAAGAGTAAAATTTTGATTGCTTCTTGGTCAAAATGCAACTCATCATTTTCTTCTTATAGGAGATCTAGCAGATCATGCTCTAGCATTACCTGTATGTTTTTGTTTATATAATTTTCTTGTAGAACCTCTTACTTCTCATCTATTTTTTGTGTGAGCTATATTATTTCTAGCATTTGCTAATTGATAAACTAAAGCTCTATGGATTAATCATTCATTTACTTCTAATCCAAACACAGACGATTCTAATTCTACAACTCAAATATCTTTTCAATTTTGATCTAAAAGTCTTGTTTCCATTATTTGTAGTATTAAGGATTAAAAAATAATTTTTACTAAAGAATTTCTAGCACCTGGTACTCATCCTCTAACTCAAACTACACTTATTTCCTTATTTACTAATTCTACAGGAACTTTTTTTAATGTAATTACATAATTTCCGTGATGCCCGTGCATTTTCTTACCTTTATGAGTTCTTCTTGGTTTTCTGTTACCTATAGAACCTAAAGCTCTATGGAATTTAGAACCATGAGTTGCTCTACCTCAATGAAAATTCCACTTTTTCATAGCTCAAGTAAATCAATTTCATTTAGAAATTCATTCTACTGAAACTAAACCAACTCAATCTAATACATCAAGAGTAATTTCATCTCCTATATTAAATTTTGCCAGATCTCATTCTTCACATCTAAATTCTCTAATCTCATAAAAGTCACATAAACTTAAAGATGATTTACCTTCTTTTAATTTTCATTCAGAACCGCTTCTAAGTATACCTACTACTAAAGATGAATATCAATCTTTTTCAAGAGTTTTTTTACCAACAACTTTTAAAGTAGGAACTTTTAACAATGTAACAGGAATAAATTTATCATCCTTTATTACTCTTGTCATTTCTAATTTTTTTGCTATTAATCAAGCCATAAAAAATTTTTAATTAAAAAATAAGTCAGAGGTTAAACTTGTCCTATAAAAACAGGTAGTTTAACTTAACCTCTACAATAAACTTAATAGTTATTTCACAAAAAGTGAAGTTATTTTATTAAAAAGATAAGATTTGTCAAAAGAAAATTTTATTTTCTATTATTTGTTTTAGAATAGAGAAAAAATATATTATAAATCTTTTTTTCAAAATATAAAAAGACTATTTTTGTTATTGATACAGAAATAGTCTTTATCTAGTTTTCAAATATAAAGTTATTTTACTTTTTCTACTTGTTTTTCTATGAAAGAATTTGTAGAACAAGTTTGATCAAAAAGTTTTTTATTTAACTCTAGTGATAAGTTTATTGCACTTTCTTTTAATTTTTCAAGCATTGTTAATCTCTCTTTTTCAACCTCCCTTTTTCATCATTCTATTATATACATTACATCTTTATTTGCTTTTTTAATTATATCTTCAGCTTTTTTATTTGCTATGTCTTCACTTTGGTTTAGAAATGAATTTGCATCCTTTTTTGCTTTTTTAAGTATTTCTTGTTTTTCCTTATCTGCTTCTTCTAATTTCTTTACATAATAAGAATCAGCCTCTTCTAATTTTTTTAAAAGAGCCTTTCTTTCAGATAATTTTTCATTTAAATGATCTGCTATAAACTTCTTAAATAAAAGAAAAATTATAGAAATATTTATTATCTGAGCTACTATTATTGATAAATCTAAATCATTCATATTTTTATTTTAATAGTTGTAGAGCTATAATAAGACCATAAATTGCAACTACTTCAATTAATGTTAAAAATAAAATCATAAATTGAAGTGCTTTATTTTTATTTTCTGGATTTCTATTAACAGTTTGTATAGTTTCTGAAACTAATTTTCATTCTCAAAATCAAGCTCATAATCAAGTTAATCAAATAGCAAGTCAGGCTCAAATTGCATGCATAGAATCTAGTCATTCTTTTCCTAATATCTGAAAAGCAACTAAAAGTCAAAATATAACTACTGACTCAACTAATGCTATTCCAAGAATAGTATAAATAAGTAATGTTGAATATAATTTTGGATTTTTACCTAAAATATCCATAGATGATGTTGCTAATAAGCTTTGTCATGTAGCAACTCATAATCAAGATAATCAAATAGCAAGTCAAGCTCAAATCGCAACCATAGAATTATCCATAAAAAATAATTATTAAATAAACTATTATAATTTTATCATAATTGATAATTTTTATCAAATTATCAATTTTCTTCCATTCAAGAAATAGCAACTTTTATAAATATAGAAACAAGTAATGGAAAAACTATTGCTTGTATAAAAGCAACTAATATTTCTTGTAAATATATCAGAACAGGTAATAAAACAGGAAAATTTATAGAAAATAGATTTTGAGTCAATGAATTCATTCAAAAAATTGCCATTGCTAAAAGAATTGTTCAAGATGTAATATTTCAAAACAACCTAAAAGATAATGAAATTATTTTTGCTATTAAACCAACAATTTCTAATAATCATAAAAATAATGAAATCACTATATCAAATGTTTTTACAAGAATTAAACTTGGATAATATATATATGCTTTTTTATTTCATCTTTCAATTGGTAAATATCATTTTCATCTTATTGGAAAGTATTCTTCAGCAAAATGTTTAATTCAAAGACTATTAAATTGTATATACAAAATTGTAAATACGCTTATTATTGCTAGTGCTAAGTTAAAATTTATACTTCTTGAAGGAATTGATACAAAATGTTCTAATATAAATTCTCATTCTTTACCTATTCAAAAAATTGGGGCAATAATCTCAAGAACTATTCAAAGAAAATTTGAAAGAAATATAATGAAAAATAATGTGACAATGTATGTTTTTATCCATCTTTTTTGTTCTTCTCATAATATTTCCTCAAAAAAACTATAAATTTTTTCATAGAAAAAATCTATAAGAATCACTAATGAAGAGGTCTTTGTATACTTCAAAATAATAGCAATAATTAAAATTATTATTACTTCTAACATAATTCAAAAACTTGTTGGAGAATGTAGGTAATTTAAGACTTCTTGTATTCCCATATTTTTATTAATTTTATATATTTAAATTTTAACATATATTTTATTATTTTGCAAAATTGCATAATTATAGAAAGTATGATAAAATAATATAAATTTAACTTTTAATATTTTCAAAAAATGTCTTGATTAAAAAATTTAAAAATATTTAATTGAATAAATGAAGATGTTGTGAATAATATTCTTGATAACTGTAAAGAAGAATTTTTTAAAGCTGGTGATACCATCTTTGTAGAATGAGAAGTTTCAAACTGAAAATGATATATAATTAAAAACTGAAATGTTGACATTAAAATAAAATGACAAAAAATTGCAGAATTAAATCAATGAGATATCTTTTGAGAAATAGCTTTATTAAATGAAGAAGAAAGAACAGCAACTGTTATTGCTGCAACTGACTTAGTAGTAATAGTTTTGAGTATAAACAATTTAATTGAAATGATTAATAATGATGAAAATACTATAAATAAAGAAATACTTAGAAGAATCGAAGAAAATTTAGAAAGTGCTTATAAAAAATAAAGAATTGCTTCGCAATTCTTTATTTTTTTATTATTAATTTAAAAGTTTTTTTTCATTTCCTTAAAAGTAAAACTTTTCAGTTTATAAAATCATTTGAAAAATCATATTTTGTATCTATAACTTTTTGTTCATTTATATAAAATGCTCAAGATTCTATAGCTTTTCTCGCTTCACTATTACTTGTTGCAAGTCAGGATTTTACTATTAATTCAAAAAGATTTTCTCAAGAGTATTCTAATCAACCTAATTCATTATAAAATATATCTAATTCTTCTTTCGTAGTATTTTTTATAATGGAAACCTTATCCTCATTTCAAAAAAGTATTTCAGTAATTTTAGAAGAACTTTCACTATCCGCTTGAGAATGAATAATTTCAACTACTTTATACGCTAAAGTTTTCTGAGCATACCTTTCTCATGGATTTTTTAAATGTTTATCTAAAATAACTTTTATTTCTTTTAAATCAACCAAAGTCAAAATCTTTAAATACTTTTCTAAATCATCATCAGCTGTATTTAAAAAATATTGATACAATTTATAAGGTGATGTTTTATTTCTATCAAGCCATAAAGCATTTCATTCAGATTTACCAAACTTTTTTCAAGTACTATCAACAAGTAGTGGAAATGTTAAAGCATAAACTTCTTTATCAGTTTTTTTTCTAGTTAATTCAACTCAAGTTACTATATTTCCCCATTGATCTTGTCATCAAACTTGCAATATTACATTTTTATCAGAGAATAATCTATAAAAGTCATATCATTGTAAAAGCATATAAGAAAATTCAGTATAGCTTATTGATTTATCTGGATCTGTAATTCTTTTTTTAACTGTATCTTTTGCCATCATTTGGTTTACAGTTATATACTTTCCTACTTCTCTTAAGAAATCTAAATATAAAAATCACTTATAAAAATCTACATTATTTACAACCTCAAAATCAAATTTATTTCAAGTAGTTTTTTCCAAATGAGAAAGTATTTTTGAAATCTGATTTTTTATAGATTTTTCGTTGTTTCTCAAGTTTTCCTCAGATAAAAATGTTCTTTCACTTTCTTTTCCACCTGGATCTCAAATCATACCAGTAGCTCATCAAACAAGTGCAAAATATTTGTTTCATTGCTTCATTAAATGAATTGCTAACATAAAACCTATAAAGTTTCACAAATGTAGTGAATCAGCTGTAGGATCAAATCAGCAATAAAAATTTTCTCATCATTTTTCAAATTTTTCAAAAACATTCTCACTAGACTTTTGATATATAAATCATCTTTGTTCTAATTCTTTCTTTAAATTCATAAATAAAAATCATAAAATAATTATTTCCTAAAATACATAATTTTAGCACAAAATCAAATAAATTATTGTTCAAATTTTTTATTTCTACTTGATTTTAAGTGATAGTTTCTTAATATAAGTAAAATTTAATAATTCTTTTGAAATGAAAAACCTAGATATATCAAAATTATTTTGATCTAAATGTCGTTCTAAATTACTTGAGAAGTTTTTCTTAGAATATGAATCATGAAATAATGATTGATTTCATATGAGAGCTTTGGAAAGAGATTTAGATGAACAAATCAATTCTATAAAAAGAGAACTTGATAATTTAGAAGAAATTTGACTTTTAAGAAGCAAAGAAGAACTTAAGAAAAAAATTTTTTTCTTAAATCCAAATTTCTTACTTTTTAAAGAGTTTAAAGACATATTTATAAAAACTTATGATCCTTTAGATAAAATTAAAAAATTTTTTTCTATTCAAAAATGACTTGATTTAGCAATAGTAAACGAATGTGTTAGAAATAAAATGACAGATTCATGAAAAGCTATACTTGATATATTTATGATTTGAGAAATAGATAAAGATGATTTTAATTCTTTTCTATGAGCAACTTTTTTTAATAAAAAAATAAAATATGCTATTATAACTAATGATGATTTCTATAACAGACTAAATTACTGAGATAAACTAATTCACAATATACTATCTCAAAATTGAAATATTTTTTTGATAGATAAAATGAAAATAAAAGAAAAAATAAGTAAATAATTTATTAAAGCAATATTATGAAAGAAGAACATAAACCTAAAAAAGATTATCTAGCAATTGATAGAACAAATCTTGCTAATGAAAGAACTCTTCTTGCATATTGGAGAACCTCATTAACTTTTTTTGTACTATGAGCTTTTTTAATAAAAACCATTTTCTGATTTTGATCAATTATGTTCTGAAGTATTTCTATATTGTTTTGAGTTATCTTATTTTTATATTGAACTATTAGATATATGAGATATAAAAAAATAATTAAAAAAAGATAAAAGTATTTAACCTTTTATCTTTTTTTTAATTTTATAATATGCATTTATCCCTACCATTGCTGCATTATCCATACTATACACCTTTTTTACAGGATAAATAAATTTTATATCTTTTCATTTTATAAGCTCTTCAATATATTCTTTTAATCTATCATTTGCACTTACTCATCAAGCAAGCATAATAGTATTTACATTATAAATATCTGCTGAATTTACAAGTTTTGTAGATAATACTTCACAAACAGCTTCTTGAAATTCAAAAGATATTTCTTGTTTATCTTGTTGAGTTAACTCTCATTTAGATTCAACTCTCTTTTCTATTTCTCTTTTTACACTTGATTTAAGTCATGAAAAACTAAAATTAAGTTCTTCTTTTACTAACCAACTACGTGGAAAAAGTTTTTTTGATTTTCAAGCATTAATAGTCTTATATTTTTCAGCTAAATCTGAAATTATTGGACCACCAGGATAACCAAGTCACATCATCTTTGCTACTTTATCAAAAGCTTCTCAAGCACTATCATCTTGCGTTCATCATATTTTTTTGAAATCAAACATGTCCTTCATAAGATATATCTCATTATGTCATCAAGAAACTGTAAGACAAGTTAGAGGGTATGCTATATTATTATCTTTTCTATCAATATAATTTGAAAATATATGAGCTTCTATATGATTTATTTCAACTAATGGAATTTGTAAAGTCTTACTAATTGTTTTTGCAACTGTAATTCAAGTAAGTAAAGATGGAACAAGTCCAGGAGTAATAGTTACTGCTATATGATTAACTTGATTTAATTTTATTCAAGAAAAAACAAGTACATTATCAAGTACTTTAAATATATTATTAGCATGTTCTCTTGCGGCAACTTCAGGAACAACTCATCAAGTTTCTTCATGAATTTTGATTTGTGAAGCTGTATCCATAGCTACAAGCTTATCATCTTCAAACAGAGCTACTGATGTATCATCACAACTAGTTTCAAAAGCTAAAATATACATAAAAAAATAACATAAAAACTATGAACATAACAAAAGTAATAGTAGAATTTATTATTAAAAATCCCAACTTCACTTCATAGAACTTGATTGAAAATAATTTGTAACTGTACTTTCAAAGAAATTTCATTTTTCACTATTATTATCTTGTAATGCTTCAAGATGTTTAAATGGATTTGTTATAACATTTTTATATAAAGGTGATAATCATAACATTGCAAGTCTACCATTTGCTAACCGTTTTGTATAGTTCTCTACATTTTCATCGTTCATTCATATAATCTTATTTGCCAAAATATGCTTTGACCATTTAACTTCTTGTTCTACAGCTATTTTCATCATTTCATAAACTATTTCTTCATTAAATATTGAAGGAAATTCTTTCTTAATGTCTTTTATTATATTAGCAAAGATAGTAACATGAGTTAATTCATCTCTTCTTATATAGTTAATCATCCTATCTGTTGCAACCATTTTTGTTTGGCTTGCAAGTGTATCAAAAAATGCAAATCAGTTATAGAAATAAATACTTTCAAGTAAGAAATTTCAAATAATTCATCTAAATAAATTTTCTTCTGTAGGATTATCTATAAATTTTTGATATATTCATCCTATAAATTCATTTCTTTCAAGTAAATGTTTATCACTTCTCCAAAAATAATAAATTTCATCTCTTAAATCTGATGGAACTACAGTTTCCAAAATAGTTGCATAAGATTGTGAATGAATTGCTTCTTGGTATGCCTGTATAGATAGTAATAAATTAACTTCTGGAGCAGTAACATAATCATTAAAATTTGGTAAATTTACAGTTTGTATACTATCAAGAAATATTAAAAATGATAAAATTCATTTATATGCTCTTTGTTCCTCAGGTGATAAAGATTTATATTGTATAGCATCTTCTCATAATCATTTAACTTTTTCAGGAATCCAAAAATTTCAAATCATTATTTGATACATAGATTTAGCCCGAGTATATTTTGTTGTATTTAAGTTAAAAAGTCATGTAGTATTTCACTTAATTATTGTTCTATTAGCAAGAGTATCATCTCATTTAGGGTTAAATATAAAATTTGCTTTTACTTCATTTACCATTTTTTATAATGTTAATATTTAAAATTTTTGTTCCTCATTATATATAAAAATATTTAATTTCAAAAATTATTTTTAATCTCGTATTTCTACATATTTTACAAATTGTAAAGCCATTTCTTTAAGATTTAAAAGTTCTGCTTTTGAAAAACTAATTCATTCAAAATTTCTATCTAAAATATCTCAATTCCTAAAATTTTGTATATAATATTTTTTTGCTCATGTTATTAATTTAAATATTTTTTTTAGACTTTCAAATGTGTGAAATCATTTTATGACTGTTGTTCTAAATTCATAATCAACTTTTGATTTCATTATAATTTCTATACTCTTACTATAATTTTCTATATTATCATTTATTTTCGTTATTTCATTATAATCTTCTAATGGATTTTTTACATCCATAGCTATGTAATCAAGCAAGTTATCATCTAGAAGGTTTTTTATAATATCAAAATCTCTTCAATTTGTATCAAGTTTAACTTTAAATCACATATCTTTTACTTTTTTACAAAAATCATATAAATCTTTTTGTAATGTTGGTTCTCATCAACAAATAGAGACTCAAGTTAAAAGATTTTTTCTCTTTTCCAAAAAATTGAAAAAAATATTCTCAGGGATCAAATTTTTAGAAGTATTTTTAATCATTTCTGGTAATACAAACTCTGGATTATGACAATAAGAACACCTAAAATTACATCCGACTGTAAAAACTATACAAGATGTTTCCCCAGGAAAATCCAAAAGTGAAAATTTATTTACAGCTCAAATTAACATAGAAAATAAGATTATAGAATAAAGTTAAAGACTAAAGAATATAGCTTTAGTCTTTATGCTTTTTATCTTTTATCTATTTATTATCTTCTATAAACTTCTTATTATCATCATAACAAAAATAAGTTCTACTATAATACTCTGATTTTTTTCATATATTAAAATTACTAACAGGTCTATAATAACCCATAACTCTAGTAAAAATCTCGCATTTTGTTCTTCAATTATTTATTGTTTCCATAAATTAATTAAATTTAAAAAATAAATTTTTATTTCACTATTTCCTCCCTTTCTTTCTTTAATTTCTCATAATTATCACTATATTTTTCTCTTGTATCCATATCAAATTTTTCTCATTTATACCCTATTTCTGCATCACATTTTGGACAATAATCATGTTCTCAACTTACATATCCATGCTTTGGACAAATAGAAAATGTAGGAGTTATAGTTATATATGGTAGTTGATAATTTGATAAAACAGTTTTTACAAAAGTTTTACATGAATTTGCATCTTGTAACCTCTCTCAAGTATATAAGTGAAGTACAGTTCATCATGTATACTTACATTGTAAATCATTTTGTTTTTCAAGAGCTTCAAACGGATCATCTGTAAACGAAACAGGAAGTTGAGTAGAATTTGTATAATAAGGAGCTACTTCAGTTCCAGCTTGAATAATATCTGTTAATTGTTTTTTATCTTCACGAGCAAACCTATATGTTGTTCATTCTGCTGGAGTAGCTTCAAGATTATATAAGTTTCAAGTTTCCTCTTGAAAAGCTTTTAATCTTTCTCTCATAAAATCAAGTATTTCCATAGCTAACTCCTCTCATTTTTTTGTTGAAATATTTTCTTTTCAATTTGTAAAATTCAATATTGCTTCATTCATTCAGTTTAATCAAATAGTTGAAAAATGATTTCTAAAACTTCTTAGGTATCTATATGTATAAGGATAAAGTCAATTTTCAAGCCACTTAGTAATTACTTTTCTTTTTAATTCAAGAGAAGTTTTTGATATTTCCATAAGATAATTTACTTGTTTTTTAAATCACTCTAAATCTCATTTACAATTATAACCAATACGTGCAAGATTAAGAGTTACAACTCATATACTTCATGTCATTTCAGCTGAACCAAAAAGTCAATTTCACCTTTTTTCCAAAAGTCTTAAATCAAGTTGTAGTCTACAACACATACTTCTTACAGCTCATGGTTTATATGCATTTTCATTTACTACTTTTTCAAATGTTCAATCATCTTTTTTTACTCTTTTAAATTGACTTCATACAAAGTTTTGAAAATATGGTAATCAATATTTTGCAGTCATTTCAAACAAATCATCTACAAGTGGGTCAGTCCATGGAAAATCTGGAGTTATATTGTATGTTGGAATTGGAAAAGTAAAAACTCTTCAAGAATTATCTCATTTTACATAAACATCTAGTAATGCTTTATTTATAATTCTCATCTCTTTTTCAAGTTCTCAATATTTCTTTTTATAATAACCAGATTTTATTCCTCCTAAAAATAATGCCTTTTCTTTCAAATCCTCAGGACAAACAAAATCAAGTGTAATATTTGTAAAAGGAGTTTGTGTTCACCATCTTGATGGAACATTTAATCAAAATATAAAGTTTTGCATTTGTTGATATACATATTCATAAGTCCTATCATAAATGTATTTTTCTTTTGCTTCTTTATTCTCAAATTTTGCATTAACTTGCTCTAATTCTTTTTCTAAATGTTCTTCATATTTATGAACAAATGGAGCAAGGTAAGTATCAAAACTTGAAAATGCTTGTGCTCAAGCCCATTCATTCTGCAAAGTACCAAGAAAATTTATCATTTGATTAACTGCTGATTGTAAATTTTTTGCAGGAGCAGAATCAGTTCTTGTTCAAACTCAGTTAAATCATTCTTCAAGTAATTGTCTCAAACTCCATCAAGCACAATATCAACAAAACATATCTAAATCATGTATATGAACATCTCAATTTCTATGTGCATTTCATACTTCTGCTGGATAAACATGACTTAACCAATAATTTGCTGTAACTTTTCATGAAACATTTAAAATTAATCATCATAAACTATATCAAGAATTTGCATTTGCATTCACTCTCCAGTCTGATTTATCTAAATATTCATTCATTGTATCAACAACCTCAACTACCACATTTCTATCACTTCTATCTTCAGTTCTTTTTTGACGATAAAGAATATATGACTTTGCAACTTTATCATGACCTGCTTTTATTAATGATTCTTCAACTGCATCTTGTATATCTTCTACTGTTGGTATATTTTTTCATACTTTCTTAGCAGTTAAATTTATTGCATTTTTAGATAGACTGATAACTTCACTAAAATCGGTTCATCAAACTGACTCAATAGCTTTCTTTATAGCATTTTCAATTTTTGTTACATCAAAAGTAACTATAGATCAATTCCTTTTTTTAATCTTAAAGATTTGCATAATAATATAAAATTAACTAAGTATTTGCATAATAAACAGAAATATACCTATATGGCCATAAATTTATTTCTATTTACTATATGTAGTAATAATTATTACATATATATACTATCCCTAGTTAATAAAAAATGCAAAATAAAATACTAAAATCACCTTGACTTTAGTATTTTAATAATTATTGCATTAATCTAATTCTGCTCATCATCAATCAAATCAACCTCATGACCATAATAATCTATCATTATCAGTTTAATTTCCTTTAATAAATTCTATAAAATCATCTTTGTTTGAGAAATTATGATAAACTGAAGCATATCTAATATATGCAACTTCATCAAGTCTTTTAAGAGCCTCTAATATGTCTTTTCATATTCTTTTGCTTGATATTGCATTTTTATTTGATGCCCATGAACTTTCAAGATCAAGAATTATTTGTTCAACTTTATCTATATCTATTTCTCTTTTATTACACGCTTTTAAAATAGAATTTTCAAGTTTATCTCTATTATATAATTCTTTTTTTCATCAAGATTTAAGAACAAAGAATCTAGGAAATTCTATTCTTTCAAAAGTTGTAAACTTATGAAAACAATTTTCACATTCTCTTTTTCTTTTTACTAACTTTCAATTTTCTACGACTCTTGTATCAAGTACTCTAGTACTTTCGTTTTTACATTTTGGACAATACATAAAAAACCAAATTATAAATATATATTACAAATTAAATTGTAATACTATGAAATTTTATTGCAAATATATTTTTAAAATGATATTTCTGCTTGATATTAATGATGTAATATGTAATTTAATTTATTTAAATATTTCTCTCTTATTTCTCCCACTTCCTTATCAGTTTTTCATCTTATAGCTTCCTCATATTGCAAATGCAATTCATAACAATCACTTAACAGGTTCATATTATTAAAAAAATTAAGAACTTTCTTAATATAAATAAAAATCTTTACTTGATTTACTTAAATTTAATAATATTTTTTTAGTAAGAAATAAAGTATTTTTTATATTAAAATATAGTTAAAAATACTAACTATACTTATATTATCTATAAATTTTAAAATTTTGCAAAAATTTGCACTTGACAAATTATAGTAAAATTATTTGTAATAATTCACATTTATATTATAATCCAAAATAATATAAAATAATAAATAAAAATAATGAAAACAATAGTATTAAAAATTACACTACTAATTATTTTTATAATTATAGGAATATTTCTTGTAATATTTAATAATGATTTAAAAAATGAGGTACATGCTTTTTTAAGAAATATCACTCATTACATTTTCTAAAATATTTTTATTTTATTGGGACAAATTCATCCCACCCATAAATTAATGGATATTCCTTCCATGGTCATTCACAAACTTTGTATTTGCTACAAGTTTTACATTCATCTCTTTTTGCCTTTCATTCATTCCATCTATAATCTGTATAACTATCAGTTCTAAATTCAGCATCAACTATTGATGTTTCAGGCATTATATTTTCAGAAATAGCCCATTCATATCATTGCATTAAACAATAAGGAATAGCTTCTGTAAAAACTGGAACTCAAGATTTTTTTGCTATGTCTAATGCTTTATGTATGTAAGGCATACAATCAGATTTCTTTGGTACTACATAATCTTTATTTTTATCTGCACTTCATAATATATGAACAAAAGCAAATTGAAATTGGTCTATTCATAATTTTACAAGTAACTCTGCCAGTTGTGGAATTTCTTTGTAATTTGATTTTGTAACAACAGAATTTATTACAACTAGTTGTCACAATTTTTTCAAATTTATAAGTCCCCTTACAACCTCATCCCATGCTCACTTAGATCATACTTGATTATCATGAGTATCTCTATAAAATCAATGTATAGAAGGACTAAATTCAGTAACTCAAGCATCAATTAAAGATTTCAAATAATCTAACTTAGAAAAATTCCTACCATTTGATTGTATCTGAATTTGTTTAAATCATAAATTCTTTGCAAATTTTACTGCTTCTATTAGGTTTGGATGAAGTGTTGGTTCTCATCATGTAAAAACAACTGATTCAGCTCATTTCTCAAATTCAGTTTTAAGTATGTCTTTTATTTCATCAATTGTACGAGATTTATACTTAAATCTTTTATCTCATTGAACACAAAAAGTACACATATTATTACAAGCAAATCATACCTTTATATCAGTCCTTTTCATAAAAATCAATTAAAAAATTACATTTTTCTATCCACTACAACTTACACATTCTTTTACATCTAAACTCATACTTCTTACATAATATACTGTTTTAATTCATTGATTCCATGCTTTTATGTAATAACTATAAAGTTCTGATGGAGTTACTTTTTCTGGATTAATTATCCATTCAAAAGATGCTGATTGATCTATCCATTTATAAATTACACTCATCATATCAATTACATCATTCATATTCATATTTATATATTCTTTATAGAACCAGAAGTTATCTTCATTTAAATTTGGAGCTACTATAACTGATGGAGCTACTGAATTTGTTTCTATAAAGTATTTTTTATATATTGGTAATAAAGCTGCTGTAGTTCAAACTACAGATGCTGTTGAAGTATTTGGTGCTGGAGCTATATGATAAGCAAATCTTACTCAATTTTTCTCAATATCTTCAATTAATTTTAGCCATTCAGAAGACATTTTTGAATTATCTTTGAACCATTTTTTATCTTTTCACATTATAATTCATTTTGACCAATCACTTCAAACAAATAATTCATAAGCTCATCTCTCTTTTGATAAATCATTTGAGGCTTTCATAGTTTCATATGCAAATAATTCCATAATTCTATCTACTTCATCTCTAGCTTCTTTACTATCATAAGCTAATTTATTTACAGCTAAATATTCTGCAAGTCACAAAAATCAAAGTCATACAGATCTATATTTTTTTGCAGTTAACTCAGCTTCTTTTATAGGATAATAATTCAAAGAAATTACATTATCAAGAATTCTCATAACTACCTCTGTAACATTTTTTATATTTTCTGGAGTATTTACTTTTGCAATATTAATAGAAGCTAAATTACAAACAACTGTATCTCATGGAGTATATTTTATTGCTATTGAGCCATCTTCATATGTTTCTTCAACAAATTTTGATGAAGATGTATTTTGACAAATCTCAGTACAAAGTTGTGTACTATATATCATTCAAGCATGTTTATTTGGATTTAAATTGTTTACTGTATCACGGAAAAATACATAAGGCATTCATGTTTCTACTGTAGATTTTAGAAATTTTTTAAATATCTCTTTTGCACTTATTTTCTCTTTTAATTCTAATTTTGGATTATTTTCACATTCTATATAAAATTTTTCAAATTCATCTCAGTAAAGATCTTGCATTGATTTTCAAGTTATATCTTTAACTTCTTTTGGATCAAAAAGTGTCCATTCTCTATTTTCTTGAACTCTTTTCATAAACAAATCTGGCACTGAAATTGCAGGAAATACATCAAAAGATTTTCTTCTAATATCACCAGTTTCAGTTTGCATATCTAAAAAGTCATATATATCTCTATGCCACATATCAATTGTAACACTTATAGCTCAAGCTCTTGCTCATAATTGATTAACAGCTACAGCAGTATCATTTATTACTTTTATCCATGGCATAACTCAAGCTGAAGTTCATTTAACTCATCTTATAGATCATCCTTTACTTCTTATATTTCACATATAAACTCAAATTCATCCTCAAAATTTTGAGATTTGAGCCATATTTTCAACATTATGATATATAGATCTTAAATCATCATCAACATTTAACTTAAAACAACTTGATAATTGATGATAATTTGTTCTCGCATTTAACAATGTAGGTGTTGGTAATGATATCATTGCTTTAGAACAATATTCATAAATTTTTAATGCTGTTTTTAATCTTGTTTCCTTAGATTCAGGAATTGCCAAAAACAACGCAGCAGCCATATACATTTCTTGTGGAAGCTCTTTTATTATCTTATTTGGATTCAAAAGATATCTCTTCTTATACATCAAAACAGTTGTATAATTATATGTAAAATCTGTATCCTTTTCTAAATATTTTCACACTTTTAAAATATCATCTTTACTATAATATTTATAAAAATCTTTATAATAAAGTCATTTTTCTATATATTCATCAAATAAATCTTTAAAAGCCTTTGAAGAATAAATATCTTTTATTTTAATTCCTCTATTATTTGAAGCTTTTTTATATAAATCAATCATAGCTAGTCTTCAAGCTATAAATTGCCAAGAAGTATTTTCAACAGTTATCAAATCTATACTTGCTTTTATCATCATATTTAATACATCACTTGTTTTCATTCAATCTACAATATATTTTTTTAGAGAATTTTCTAACTCTTCAAATTTACAAATACGAGCTAAACCATAAGATACTTTTTTATATGTTTCTTTTATTTTTTCTCTATCAAATACTTGCTTACTTCAATTTGATTTAATTATTTTTAAAGTTTTATTTTCTAGTTTCTTTTCAACTTGTTCTTTTGCTTTCTCTCTTAACTTAGCTCTTTCACTTCTATAGATAATATATGCTTTAGCAATATCAAAGTATCATTTTTCCATTAATTTTTTTTCAACAGCATCTTGTATAGCTTCTATATAAACAAAACAATCTCAATCTATGTCAGATATTTTATCATTTAAGTCTTCTAAAACTTCTAATGCAATAGAATCTACAAAAGAAATATCATAATAATTTGTTGCTTCAGCTGCTTTTTCTATAGCTCTTTCTATTCTAGTTATATCAAAAGGAAACATATCTCAGTCTCTATTTTTTACATATTTTATTCACATTTTCAAGAATCTTAGAAAGTAAAACAATCAAGAAATAAAAAACTAAAAAATACTTTTTGTCCAGTTTTTAACAAACTATAATAAAAAATATCGTTTTTTTATATTTCTAATTATCTTTAATTTATAACAAAAAAATCAATTAATGCTAACAAAATTTATACAAAGATGTTAAAAAAAAACCTTCAATTGTTAAAAACTAAAAAGTCTACTAGTATTTTACCTAGTAGACTAAAAATCAAGTATTTTTTTAAGTTTTTTTTACATTAAAAATGTATACAATTTTCATAATCACATTATTATTTTTTTTCTTTCATTTCTCAACTTTTCTTCATACAAATAGGTAAATTCCAAAGATAACATAAAGGACAATTCCCAATTAATCAAGTTATAAGTGGGATCAAACCTATATATCCCCAATTTGATTGATAAAAGTATCCTAAAGCAAGTATCAATACTCAAACAATAATTCTAACAATTCTTTGAGTATTATCTATGTTTTGCATTTTGCACATATTAAAATAGTTAAGAAATAAATTTCTTAACTATTTTACATAAATTTTATGAAAGTAAAAACAAATTGTAATTTAAAATCTTAATTTTTATTTTTTATACTTCTCATCTATCCTTCATAGCATCAAATACCCTTTTCATTGCAATGATATAAGCTCATGCTCTCAAAAAAGTTTCATGATTTTTTGAAGCTCAGTAAACATCTAAAGTAGCTTTTGTAATCTTATCATAAAGTTTTGCATTAACTTCTGCTTCACTCCAATAATAATTCATATTATTTTGAACCATCTCAAAGTAACTAACAGTAACTCATCAACTATTTGCAAGTATATCAGGAATAACAATTACTCCTTTCTCAAAAAGTATATGATCTGCTTCAGTTGTAATAGGTCAATTCGCAAGTTCAAGAATATATTTTGCTTTTATATCTCTTGCATTATCTTTTGTTATTTGATTTTCAAGGGCTGCAGGAATAAGTATATCACACTCTTGTTCTAAAAGTGCTTTATCAGCTAATTGTTCAGCTCATTCATAATAAACAACAGATAACTTATCCTTTTTAAGTTTCTCTATTTCTTTTACATCTAATCAATCTTTGTTGTAAATTGCTCATTTAGAATCAGCAATTCATATAATTAAAGATCATTCTTTTACAAGTAACCTTGCCATTATTAATCAAGCATTTCAAGCTCATTGTATGATAATTTTTTTTCATTTCAAAGTATCTCATTCAACTTTTAATATTTCTTGTAATACATAAAGTCCTCATTGAGCAGTAGCATTTCATCTTCATAAAGATCAACCTGCAGTTACTGGTTTTCAAGTAAAACTTCAAGGACTATATTTTCAAACAAGATAAGAATATTCATCCATCATCCAAGCCATTATCTTTGGATTTGTATTTACATCTGGAGCAGGAACGTCTTGTTCTGGTCATATATATTTATAAAGTTCTCTTACATATCATCTACTAAGTCTTTCTAATTCTCACTCTGACAATTCTTTTGGATCTACTATAATTCCACCTTTTCATCATCATAGTGGTAAATCAGCAACAGCACATTTAAACGTCATCCATAAAGAAAGAGCTTTAACTTCTTCTTTTGTTACATCTTGATGAAATCTAATTCATCATTTAAAAGGTCATCTTGCATCATTATGTTGTGCTCTATATCCTACAAAAGTTCTTATAAGTCAATTATCCATTCTTACTGGAATATTTACTTCTATAATTCTTCTAGGGTGACTAACTAACTCAAATTTATTTACATCAATTCTACATTCATCATATAAATTACACGCATGTCTGATTTGATTTTGCGCATTTTCAAAAGCATCTTGTATATTTTTTTCGTGCAACATAATTTTTGGTTAAGAAATATTATTTGTTTTATAAGTTTATTATATTCTCTTTAAATCAACTTAAAAATTATATTATTGATTTTTAAAAAATCAAATTATTATGAGAATTATTCTCATAATAATTTATATTTCAACATTTTCATAATGATTTATTTCATTTCAAAGGATAGTTATGACATCAAACCTTGCTTGTTCTAAATCTATTCTTTTAGTTAAACAATAATAATTTATAGTCTTTTTTAGTTTTTGTTTTTTGTAATAATTTATACTTTCTTCTCAAGTTCAATATCTATCATTTTTACGGTATTTTACTTCTACAAATATATATAAATTTCATAATTTCGCAATTATATCAAGCTCTCCTATTATCCCAAATTTAAAATTTGTTTCCAAAACTTGATATCATTTATTTTTAAGATAATTCATTGCCATAATCTCCCCTAAATCTCATGATTTTTTCATAATTATAATAATTTTAAGACCTGTAAGCAAGTATCAGTAAGAGTATTTTGTACTTCTAAATTTGGAGCATCCATTTTTATATCTATTTCTATCGTCCTAAATTCAGGAAAATTTCAATCTGTTCAAATTGCTAATCTTCAATTATATTTTGATAATTCTTGTCATAGTTCTATTCTAGTCATAGCTCAATACGTTTTTCATTCAACGTAATTTCAAGTTCTTGATTTATCTTCTCATGGCAACCAAAATAAAATTCATCATACCTTTCTAGCAATATCTAAATAATATCTTTCCCATGCTCTTTGCCTTTTTTCATCAATATATTTATTTAAAAAATCAGGATTGTTTTCTAAAAATTCACCTATATTTTCTCATTCTATTCATAATCATTTAAATTCTTCTTCTAATCAATACCATGCAGATGGATCAACAATAATTAAATCAGATTTCTTTGAAAATAATAATTTAATTGCTTCAGGATGCCATTTTGGGGCATTACCAATTGGTCAACCCAAAAAGATAACAGGATTGTCAATTCTTTCATATGTAATATAATTTTTTGGGGTAATGATTCATCTCATAAAAATTTAATTATTTTATAATTTTTTCTAAAATCATTTTTGTTATTTCTTCTTTTGGTAAAATATCATCATTTTTTACACAATTTATTATTTCCCAGTTATAGTCATGTGCTACTTTCAGTGCTGCATTATAAGCATTTTGTAAATGATTTTCATCTTTTTCGTGAATATCTTTATTTTCTCCTCATTTTATATAATCTCTTTTTTCTTTTTTTTCTATTAGTTTTTGTGATACTTGAGGATTTACATCTAGAAAAATAACTTTATCTGGTTTAGGAATAGCTAATATTTCAAACTCTAATTCCAAAAGCCAATCTAAAAATCATTTTACTTTTTCATAATCTTTAATTTTTCATGATTGATGAACCATATTTGATGATACATATCTATTTGCAACTATGTAATCATAATTTTTTAAATCTTCTACTAATTCAAAACTTGAATCATATCTATCAAGAGCATAAAAAAGTGATGCAGTTTTTGCTGAAACATTTGTTCAATAATCTCAATTTAAGTATTTTTCTACAAAAAATGCTCATGGATTTCAGTATCTAGGATAATCAACTATTTTTACTTTTTTTCATAGTTTTTCAAGTGATTCTTTTACCAAAACAACTTGAGTTCATTTTCCACTTCAATCTATTCATTCTAAAACTATAAACATAGAAAATTTCAAATTAAGAATTACAAATTATAATTTATTGTATAAGTATTTTTGAAAAAAGCCAATTTTTGCATAGGAGAAAAATTTATGGTAAAATAAAGATAGTACAAATATAAAATTATTATTTTAAAAATAAATATGGCTTGAAGGAATCCAACAGAAGTTTATGATTTTGATAAACAACTAATTAATGAACAAAGAAAAATAGAAATAGTAAATAAATTTTGAAAACTAATTAATGATTTTTTAAAATCTACAAATTATAAAACTGAAGAATGAAAATTATATAAAGAATGAATTCTATGAGAAGCAAAAGAGTTAAAAGATGAAGATAGAGTTTTACTAAAAGAATATTTAAAAGAAGAAATGGAAAAATCAACTTGAGATGATAAAATGCAATTATTAGAGTTATGGGCTTGAGTATCAAATATATGAACAAATTATGAAAATATACCTTTACAAACTATAAATTGACCTCAAATAATAAGAGAAAGTAGAGAATACCCTGAAACAATAAAAATAGATTTTTTTTCTAATCCTATTCCGAATAGAACATATACAAATAAACAAGAAAAATTAATTGATTATGAAAATCACTGAATCTCATTTTATTTTCATGATACAAAATGGAGTTCTGAAAGATTTGATGTATTATCAAAAGTTGAAATTGAAAGATGAAACAATTTTAATTGATTAATAAATAATTGAGAGAGTAAAAAATTATTTTTATACTTTTGAAGAAATATTGAAGAAGTTGAATTATCATACAATAATTGAATATTAAACATAGTATGAGATAATTGGGAATGAAATAGTATAATAAATTTAAGAAACATTAGAAGATGAAATACTTTAGTTAAAATATCAACTTGAGAATGAGCAAATAGAAAATGAGATTGATTTAGAGTTGTTTTAAATTTCAAATTATCTTGAATATAATTCCATCTTTACAAATCACAAACTTTCCATAAAATAAATTCAGAATTTGAATTTATTTTTTTATTTTTCAAAACTTGTCAATAATAGAGGATTTAGAAAATAGCATAGACATCGTAGATCTTGTTTGAAAATACTCTCGCCTTAAAAAAGTTTGAGCTAATTATAAGTGTCTATGCCCTTTTCCAGGTCACTCTGAAAAAACTCCATCGTTTGTAGTAAGCCCAAGTAAACAAATAGCTTACTGTTTTGGTTGTCATAGATGATGATGACCCATCAAATTTGTTATGGATATCGAAAATTGTGAATTTAAAGAAGCTGTTGAAATTCTTTGAAATCTAACTTGAGTAAAAGTAAAATGATTTGAAAACATAAAAGATAAAGAAGAAATAAAAACAGAAAAAAACTTGTACACTCTTTACAAAGATATTGCAAATTATTATAAATCTAGTTTAAAAAAATACCCTGAAATCCTTGATTATATTAAAAATAGATGACTAAGTGATGAAAGTATAAACATATTTTCTCTTTGATATAGTGATGATTGAATAAATTTATATAACTACTTGAAAGAAAGATGATTTAATGATGAAATAATTAGAGATTCTCAAGTATTTCTTGATATCTCAAGAAGAAAAGATAAATTTATATGAAGAGTTATTTTCCCAATTAGAAATCATAGATGAGATACTGTTGCTTTTGCTTGAAGAATAATAAAAACTTGAGATCCAAAATATTTAAACTCTCCTGCTTCTCATATTTATGATAAATCAAATATACTTTATGGACTTTTTGAAGCCAGACAAGAAATAACAAAAAAAGATTTTGTAATAATTACTGAAGGTTATATGGATACAATTAGCCTTCATCAATATTGATTTAAAAATACTGTTGCAGTAAGTTGAACTGCTCTTACTGAAAAACATCTAACACTTCTAAAAAGACTTACAAATAAATTGTATCTTTGTTTTGATAATGATAAAGCATGAGACCAAGCGACTAGATTAAGTTTAGAACTTATTAAAAACAAATGATTTGAAGTAAAAATAATAGTACTTGATTGATGAAAAGATCCAGATGAGATACTTAAATCATGAGCTAACTTTCAAGATTTCATTGATTCTGCTTTATCACCTATTGCTTACTTTATCAAAAAAAGCCATTTTGATGAAAAAAGTATAAATGATAAAAAGCAAACTCTTAAATCAATTTTGGATATTTTGAAAAGCTATAGTGATAATATAGAAAAAGATTTTTATATAAAAGAAATATCTAAATTGCTTGATATTCCTACAAAACTTATTTATGATGAGTTAAATAAAATCCCAAATGGAAAAGAAGAAATTTCTTGAGAAAAACAAATTCAAGCATCTGGACAAGACTATGCAATAGCATACATTATTACAAATAAAGAATATAAAAATTTAATTGAAAAAGAATTAATTTTTATAGATAACATAGACTTTCCCCTTCAAGATGCACTAAAAAATGATAATTTTCTAAGCAATTTAAATTTAGAAAAAAAAGAGTTTTATAGATGACTAGCTCTTGAATTAGAAGATAAACTAACAACGTTAACTGAAGATAAAATAATTGATGATATAAAAAAACTCTGTTTAAAAATTAATTCAGACATATTTAAAAAACAATCAATAAAATTAAAAGATGTTTTACAAAAGGATAAAAATAATCTAGATGCTTTGATAAAATATAACAATTTAATTAAAAAAGCTAAAGAGATGAAGATAGTGTAAAAAACTTGAAAAATTATATTTTTACATATAATAAAATTCATGAAAAATATATTAATTCTTTAATACTTTAATTTTACCTTCTACAAGCAGAAAAAGAAGGTGTTTTTTGCAATAAACTATAATTATTTATTAAATAAATCACAATGGTAAAAAGAGATAATGACCAAGATGAAAAAAAACGTAAATGAAATCAAATAGAAGAAGTAGACTTAGATTCTCTAGATTTAGATAACCAAGTTGAAGACGAAACAGAAGATGATTTTGAAGATGAATCAGAAGATGATTTTTTTGAAGATGATTTTTTACTTGATGATTTTTGAGATGATTTAGATTTGGTTGATGTAAAAGATTGAAAAAAAGAAAAATGACTTAAAAAAATGCCAGTTGATAGAGATGATGATAAAAGAAGAGCTTGAAAATGACTTCTTAAATTCATTGATGTTGAAGTAGATCCTGCTATGCTTGAATGAATGCCAGATAGCATTCAAATACTTATGAAAAAGTGAAAAGTTGAATGAAAAATAACTCAAGATGAACTTATGTCAGCTATTCCTCATGCTGAAGATGATATAGACTTACTTGATGAAGTTTATACTAGATTTCTACAATTAAAAATAGATATAGTTGATACTCTTGAGAAAGAATCTTTATTTGATCTTGAAAAAGCTGCAAAAGAAGATAAATCAGCTATCTCTCTATCTGAAATCAGTGATGATAGTATAAGAATGTACTTAAATGAAATCTGAAGAGTTCCTCTTTTAAGTCAAGATGAAGAAGTTGAACTTGGTAAAAGAGTAAGAAACTGAGATCAAGATGCTAGAAAGAAACTTGCTGCAGCTAACTTAAGACTTGTTGTTTCAATTGCAAAAAAATATATGTGAAGATGACTTTGACTTTTAGATTTGATACAAGAATGAAATGTATGACTTTTTAGAGCTGTTGATAAATTTGATCCTGATAAATGATTTAAATTCTCAACTTATGCAACTTGGTGGATTAGACAATGAGTAACTAGGGCAATCGCAGATCAAGCAAGAACTATAAGAGTTCCTGTTCATATGATTGAAACTATAAACAAATTTACACATACTTATAGAAGACTAACTCAAGAACTTACTCGTGAACCTCTTATGGAAGAATTAGCGACAGAACTTGATATGGACATAAGAAAAGTAAGACAAATAATGAGAATATCTCAAGATATATTATCACTTGATGCTCCAGTTTGAAGCGAAGAAGATACTTCTCTATGAGATTTTATAGAAGATGATAAAAATCCAACTCCTGATGACCAAACTAATATGAAACTATTAAAAGAGAATCTTTATCAAATGCTTGATTTCTTAACTCCTAGAGAAAGAAAAATAATCATAATGAGATTTGGGCTTGATGGTTGAGATGTACATACACTTGAAGAAGTTTGAAAAGAATTTTGAGTTACAAGAGAAAGAATTAGACAAATTGAAGCTAAAACTTTAGAAAAACTAAAAGAACATCCAAATGCAGATAAAATAAGATTCTTTTAAATAAAAAAAACCAGATTTTAAATCTGGTTTTTTTTATTGTATTATTGTTTAAATACTACAGGAGGATTTACTTGTATTAATGGATTATATTCTACAACAAGTGGATATTTATAATTTGATGATGTGTTTGGAAAATATGATACTCATCATCATGCTGGTGTATCTCATATTCCATCTCCATTTGTATCTTTCAAATAATATCTTCTCAAATAATCTAAATCATACTTCTGTGCTTCTTCTATACTAGTACATGTATTTATATAATATGGACATTTTATTGGATTTGATCTAGATCATCCTATTGTATTCTCACTAAATATTGAACCATATATATATAATTGATTCTTTAATACTCCAAAACTTGTATCTCATCACAATTCATTAGTTCAATCATAACTTATTAATGATTTATCTGCATACATAATTGATTTTATATATGATACATTTGGATCTATATATATATTTCATCAGTTTCAATTACTATCTTTCATTACTACTATTCACAATACATCATTACTAGTTCCATTTGTATTTATATTTCAATTTATATATAAGTTTCATCACTCTATTACTATTGTCTTATTTCATGTCACTGTTCCTCAATTCAATGTCACTATTCCTCAATTTAATCATCAAAAATATAGTATACTATTTTGCATCAGTTTTACTCAATCTGTATTTAATGCAAAATCTGTTAAATTATTTATCTTCTTTGTTCAATTATTATTTGGATCTATGAACTTTATTATATCATACACATTCTTCTTGATTTCTCATCTCAAACTTGATTTTGTAATCGTTCAATCTACTAAACTTACATCTGTTATTGATTGTCATGTAATTACATCACTATATTTATCTGAATATGTCTTTCATATTATTTTTACTACTGATTCATACGTGTTTCATGTACCTGTTACTCACCAATAACTATCTTTTCAATATACATCACTATTATATATTGGTGTCACAACTCATACTCAATTTGGAGCTGTTATATTATATGATATATGTGTCGATATATAACTATTTTGAATATCACTTAATGAAGCTCATGTCTGTAATAATAATTTCGTGTATATCGGATATGTCGCTATTCAAAAATTATTTACAAAATTTATATAATTTCAATTTCATTCTCATACATTATTATTAACTGATGTCGCTACTGTTCAATATTCTAAATTAAGATTTGGATTTAAAACATTTGTATTTCAACTTCAAAACTCTATATGCAATACTCAAGTTGGAGACTCTGCAGATGCATTTTTTGCTACTTGAATACTACTACTTTGTATAGATCATTCAATTAATCAATCATTTATAATATCTCAAGCTATTTTTGTATAATACAATGGTGAGAATTTTGATATTATATTACTTGATCATACTAATTGTCATACATTTGCTCATAAAGTTCAGTTTACATCAAATGTAATGCTATTTATATTAAATATTCAATCTTTATCTGAAAGTGGTAAATTGTTTTGGTTAGAAGTTGGAGTATAAACCTTGAATCCATATGTATATGTTCAATCTGTTGACACTTCAGCATTCAAAGAAGTAATTCATCAAGGCAATCTTGTATTTAAATAATTTCATACATTTGTTGTTCTATCTGCATATATTGATTTTCATCAAGATCTTAAATATTGATTTAAATACATAGTATTTGTTACATCAAAATTAAAATCTATGGTTCTTGATATTCATGTTGCAGGTATTATTATATTTCAGTATGCATCTTTAAGAGTTATAGTTAAATTTTTTATACTTCAATCAGCAATATTTGTAGAATCTGATAAGTTACTTGTTGCTGTTTTTGTAGTAACATTTAATGAGTTTGAATAAACATTATATGTATAAGTTACTAAATTACTTGTATTTACATCACTTCATAAACAATTTCATGCTGCATCACAAACTTTAGAAACCCTTAACATATATTGTCTTGACCCATTTGCAGTTCTATCTATATCTACATTTTGAATATTTTCATTATATGACCAAGTTCATGTAAATGCTACCTCTTCAGATTTAAAAGAGTTTAATGTAGTATAATCTTCAAAGAAAGATCAAATATAATTAATTGGAGATCCTCAAGCATCTGACACAGTGAAAGAAAAATTTTGTGAATTTGTTGCTAATAAATTTGATAATGGTAAAGGATTAGTTGTACCTATATCACTTACAGTAGGAGGAGTATTATCCAAAATAATTTCATGTCATGGTAAATCTGTATAATTTCATGCTACATCATAAACTCTAAGATAATATTTATATTTACTATTAATATTAGGAACAGTATCTGTATATGTTTCAGAAATTACTGTATTTGTTGTATCAACTATTCAAGCCCATGTTTTTAATGTAACCCAAGGGGATAATCATTCTTTTCTATATAATATCATTCTATCTAAAGTACTTCATCATCTATCTTTTGCTGATAAATTTATAGTTACAGTACTTCAGCTTAAATAATATAAATAGTCTAAAGTTAGATTTTCAGGAACTTGAATATCATACATGGCACAATCCATTTTTGATCATGATAATACAGGTCAAATTTTTGGTGACAATTCAGTACTTGTAAAATCAATTGAACTTATTACTTTGTTATTATCTATATCAGCAGCATGGTCACACATATATTTTCATCATGATACAGTTGTTCAACATATTGATTGTCCATCATATGCTCAAGTTCAAAAATCAAATTGAAATTCTCATCATGTAATATCTCAATCATCATCACATCAAGATGCTATATCCATTAAATGAAAATTATACCATCAATTAACTGGAATAGGTGTTATATCAATAAATATTATATTTGAAGAGTTAAGTGTAATAGAGTTTCCAGCCCTATCATAAACTATGGCTTTATATTGATAATAATCTCAATCTGCTGAAACTGTTCTTGTCCATACTCAAGTTGCTGTATCTTGTCAAGATACATCTATAGTTGTAGCAATAGCAAATCAAGCATTGTTTTTGTTCTCATATAATTCTATTTTTGATAATTTACTTCATCAAATATCAGATGCATTTACTGTTATATCTTGGTTTGCATTTGTATTTCAGTTATAGTAAGTAAGTGTTCCTGCTGGGTTAAATGAATCAATTATAACACATTTCATTACATTTCAAGGTAATACAGGTCAAATCTTTTGTGATGATTCTGTACTTGTATAATCTAATGAATCTATATTTCAATCATTATTTATATCTGCAAATCAACTACAAACATATTTTCATCAAGTTACAGTTGTTCAACATATTGATTGTCCATCATATGCTCAAGTTCAAAAATCAAAAGTTAGTTTTCATCAATTCGCAACATCAGGATTTAAAGGACATGATATTTGTGATCAAATAGTTACTGGATAGTCATAAATATAGTATGATGCATCTACTTTAAAAAAAGAAAATATTAATAATAATGAAAAAAATATTCTCCCAATAAATTTATTAATCCTGAAATTTAAATATATCATATAATAATAGATAATAATATATAATATTATTAAATCATATCTTTTATTTTTTTGCAAAAAAATAAAAGAATTCAAGTTAATTTTATGAATTCTTTTATCTTTTTTATTTTTTAAATGGGGTAGGAGGATTTACTTGTACCAATGGATTATATTCTACAACAAATGGATATTTATAATTTGATGATGTGTTTGGAAAATATGATACTCATCATCATGCTGGTGTATCTCATATTCCATCTCCATTTGTATCTTTCAAATAATATCTTCTCAAATAATCTAAATCATACTTCTGTGCTTCTTCTATACTAGTACATGTATTTATATAATATGGACATTTTATTGGATTTGATCTAGATCATCCTATTGTATTCTCACTAAATATTGAACCATATATATATAATTGATTCTTTAATACTCCAAAACTTGTATCTCATCACAATTCATTAGTTCAATCATAACTTATTAATGATTTATCTGCATACATAATTGATTTTATATATGATACATTTGGATCTATATATATATTTCATCAGTTTCAATTACTATCTTTCATTACTACTATTCACAATACATCATTACTAGTTCCATTTGTATTTATATTTCAATTTATATATAAGTTTCATCACTCTATTACTATTGTCTTATTTCATGTCACTGTTCCTCAATTCAATGTCACTATTCCTCAATTTAATCATCAAAAATATAGTATACTATTTTGCATCAGTTTTACTCAATCTGTATTTAATGCAAAATCTGTTAAATTATTTATCTTCTTTGTTCAATTATTATTTGGATCTATGAACTTTATTATATCATACACATTCTTCTTGATTTCTCATCTCAAACTTGATTTTGTAATCGTTCAATCTACTAAACTTACATCTGTTATTGATTGTCATGTAATTACATCACTATATTTATCTGAATATGTCTTTCATATTATTTTTACTACTGATTCATACGTGTTTCATGTACCTGTTACTCACCAATAACTATCTTTTCAATATACATCACTATTATATATTGGTGTCACAACTCATACTCAATTTGGAGCTGTTATATTATATGATATATGTGTCGATATATAACTATTTTGAATATCACTTAATGAAGCTCATGTCTGTAATAATAATTTCGTGTATATCGGATATGTCGCTATTCAAAAATTATTTACAAAATTTATATAATTTCAATTTCATTCTCATACATTATTATTAACTGATGTCGCCACTGTTCAATATTCTAAATTAAGATTTGGATTTGGTAAATTTGTATCTCAACTTCAGAATTCTATATGCATTATTTTATTTAGTGTAGTTATTACTCAGTTCATAAATACTTTTATAGATCAACTTTGAACTACTCATTCTGCAAGTCACTCAGTAACTATATCTCATGCAATTGATGTATAATAAATAGGTAAAAATGTAGAATTAAATGTAGAATTATTTATAGTTAAAGTATTACTTCATAAACTATCAGATATTGTTGATGTTATATAATTAAAAATTAGATTTCAATATGCCTTATTATATATACTTTTAGTTGGAGTATAAATTTTAAAAATATAATTATAATCTCAATTCGTAGATACCTGAGAAGGTATTGTAGTATTTATAGCACTTCACAGTCAAATTCTATTTAAAAAATTAGTAGTATCAGTTGTTGTATTTAAAAATACTGCATTTCACGTTTTTAGATATTGATTTAAATATAATGTATTATCATTATTAAAAGTAAAAGCTATAGTTCTTGATATTCATGTTGCAGGAATTAATATATTTCAATAAGCATCTTTAAGAGATATAGTTAAATTTTTACTTGTTCAATCTGCAATATTTGATGGATCATTTAGAGTATTTGTAGTTACATTATTTGTAGATACATTAAAATTATTTGCATAAACATAATAATTGTAAGTTTTTAAGTTACTAGTATTTACATCATCTCATATACAATTTCATGCTTCATCACAAATTTTTGAAACTCTAAGCATATACGTTCTTGAACCATTTGAATCTCTATCTATATCAACATTTTGTATATTTTCATTTTTTGACCAGATTGCAGTTCCTGATGTTTCCTCAGACTTAAAAGAATTAACAGTATTATAGTCTTCAAAGAAAGCTCAAATATATGTAATAGGAGATCATCAAGCATCTGATACAGAAAAAGAAAAGTTCTTTGAGTTTATTGCTAATAAATTTGATCAATTAGGTGGAGTAGAAGGTCATATATCACTTATAGATGGCGGAATATCATCATATTTTCTACAAGTCATTGTACAAGTTCATGATACACAAGATGCAGGAGAAATTCAAACTACCATATCTCAAGGTTGACAAGCAGTAATTCATCAATTATTTGCAGTAAAAGTTATAGTATAATCTGAAAATGAGTAATAAGAATGAGTTGTACAAGAAGTAGTTCAAGTTGATGTAGCTAATCATGTATTTGAATCTGGAACTCAATAATGAGTAACTCAGTGAGAAAATGTAGTTGGACAATTAATTATATTATTATCCCAAGTTAATATTGTAGTTCATGAATTTGCATTTGCTTGAGAAACTCATAAAGTTATGAATAATATTAGAAATATATATTTTCTCATTTTATATAAAAATAAAAGTATATTAATAATATTAAATCATACTTTTTATTTTTATGCAAAAATAACAAAATAGTTAATACTGTAAATTATAATAATTTGAATTTACATTTTTGAAATGTTGATTTTGTTTTTCTTTCGCTGAATTAATAATTTCTTTTGATGGGTTTAATTTTTTAAACATATCATCCATTAAAGTAACTATATAATCCATTTCTTCATTTATTTCTTTTCATAAGTCAGTTAAAATTGCATATTTTTTAAAAACTTTTTGAAGTAATTTTGTTTTTATATAATATAAAACTATTTTTTCATACCATTGAATATCATTTCAAAGAAGTCAATTTAAATATGCTTTCATCATAATATACATTGTTGGAGCAAATGCATGATACCCTAGAAGAATTCAATGTATATGCCTTGCATCTGGTCTAATAGCTGAGTAATATTTTTCTTCGTTATTATTTAAAATTAATTTATCAAAATGCATAATTAAATTTAATTTATTATGACTAGATTCATGAATTATAGCTTCTAAATTATTCATCTCTGGTTTTGATGAATTTATAGTATATCATAAATACAAGTGTCAAACACATTCTTTATATGATGCAGAATTATGTACTGAAAGTGATGTTCCTAGTGGAATAATCTTTTTTATTATAAAATTTAACTCATCATAAATTCATATATCTACTATTTTTAATAATTTAAATGTTTTTTCATAAACTTTTAACCATTCTTCTTCTGTTTTTTCTCACCAATTTCATGATATAACTCACTGTTTTTCATGATCTGGATGAGCTTCCATAGTATTATATGGATTATTGTCACAATTTGTTAACTTTATAGAAGTTCAAGCTATATTTTTTCATTTATTCATTTGTAGTTCATCATATTTTCATAATAAAAACAAATCTATTTCCTTTTTTAATTTATTCTCATAAATTTTATAATCTCATAAATATTGTGGTTCCTTTTTTATTATTTCTTTATAAATTAAATTTATAATTGCTGATTGATCTGGATCTAGAATAAATTCTTTATTTTCTATTTTCAGCAGATTTGAAATTTCACTTTTAAGTATTCCATAACTTAATATTTCTCTTAAATATGAAAGTAAAAGTAAATAGTATTTTTCAAGATACATTGAAAGCATTTCATTATCTTTTTTTCACAAAACATAATAGTTTAATTTCATATTTTATAATGATTACATATAATATGATAAATTATAAATCTAATTTTTTTTATGCAATATTTTTTTCTTTTTATTCTATCAATTCCATTTTTATTTATAAACTATAAAATAGTAATTTCTGATTTAAAAAATAAAATTATTCCAAATAAATTTTTATTATATTTAATTTTTATTTTACCTTTTTATTATTTATATACATTTTTTTATTTTGATGTAAATTATCTGTTTTTTTTCGGACAGATAATTTTAGCTATATTTATTTCATTTATTTTATATTATTTTTGAATATGGTCTGCTTGAGATGCTAAATATTTACTTGTTTTAGCCTTATTTATTCCTCACATTTGAATAGTCACATTTGTTTGAAATATAGCACTATTAACACTAATTTATTTGTTTTGTTACTTTGTATGGTTTTATATATGAAGGTGTTTATTTAATTGGAAATATACAAAGAGTTTATATAAAAACATATATAATGAACTGAAAGATAAATTTTTAATTTTTATCAAAAACAATGATTGAAATATATACTGAAATGATGTAATAAAAAAAATTATAAAGTGGATAATATTATTTTTGATTATTTACATAAGTTTTAGACTTTTTAGAATTTACTTATTTAATGATATTTTTTGAAATAATAACTGAGTTTCTAATATAAAAATCTTACAAGCTCTTATTGAAAAGTACCATTTTTATATAGTTATTTTAGTTTTAGTAATTATATTATGATTAATTTATTTATTTAGAATATTTTTAGCTAAACTTAAAATCTATATAAAAAACCTATTTGATAATAAATTTAATATTACTTCAGAAATAATTGATTTTATTTTCTTATGAATATTAAGTTTTTCTTTACTTTCATTTATAATATTTGAATTCTTAAATAATCCTATAGAAATAAAAAATGATTTAATAAAAATTTTTACAATTTATCTTTGATTATATTTGCTTACTAAATTTTTAATTTATAGTTATAAAATCACTTTTAGTGTTTCTGAAACCTATTATATTGATATAAAAGAGTTAAAAGAATGAGATATAGTAGATAAGGAATATTTAGAAAAAATGTTTTGAGAACAATCAAGTTTATGAGCTCATTGACATATATGAATCTTATCACCAAATCCAAGTACTTTTTTCCAATATATCAAAAATCCTATTGATGAAGAAATAAAGGATAAATTAATTGAGATTTATTCTATTGTGAATAATTATCATAAAAAAGATAATTCTAAATACACAAAAAATACAAAAATAAAAATATTAAAAACTTTTGCATTCTGATGATATTTATTTTTATGATTTATTATAACTTATTTATTTTGAAACAAGTTATTTACAGATATAATTAACTTTTTTATAGATTTAATAAAAATTATTTACAATAACTAATTCATTATTTTATCAATAATTATTTGTTTTTCTTCTTTTGTAAGTTTTTGAGGATTCAACTTAACATAATTATAAAACTCTTCCATTTTCCAAACTCAAGAACATATACTATTTAAATCACAATTATTACAAATATCTAATTTATCATGCTCCCAATGTCATCAAGTTTGTCTTACTGTTTCTCTTTCATCTAAGAAATGTACCATTCTTTCTTCATTTTTAACAATCTTTCTAGTTTCAGTTGAAGCCCATTCATATCATCTCATAAAACAAAGTGGAAGTCTTTCAACTCTAAAAGTTCTTCAAGTAGATTCTAAAAAACTCATAGCTTTTATAATTGATTCTCAAGCTATATCATAATCTGGCAGTGTAGAAAGTGCAGTTTTTGTTTTTCTCATCATTAAAGGATCTAAGTTATTCCAAACAAAATGCCTAATTTCAGGAAAATTTTTAACTATAAATTTTACCGTTTTATCTAAATGATTCTGATTATATCTATTTATAACACAATTTAACTGAACTCTAATTCAAAGCTTTATAGCATTTTGAATTGATTTTAATAGTTTTTTGTATGATCATTGAGTATCAGTTAAAAAATCATGAATTTCTTCAATATAAGAGTAAAGTGAAAAATGAATTAATGAAAGTCATGCATCTCTTAATCTTTTTACATAATCAAAGCTGGAACACATCATACCATTTGATATAATTCTACAATCCATATTATGTTTTGTACTATATTCTATCCATTTAGAAAGATTAGGAGATAATGTAGGTTCTCATCATGTAAAAATAATTCATTTATAATCTCTGGAAATAAAATCATCAATTAATTCATATCATTTTTCTAAACTAATATTTTTTCAATTACTTGGGTTACTACAAAAATGACACGAATTATTACAGTGTCTATTTACTTGTATGTAACCTATATTTGCCATAAAATTAAATTATTGGTTGTAAAATATCAAATCAGTAACTTCTAATAAAATTTATATGAATACCATTACATTCATTATTATACTTACATTTAGTACATCTTAAAGACTTTTTTCTATAAAGATTATTTATGTATTTTTTTGTATAATCATCTATTGTAAATTTTGGATTCAAATCACCATAAGTTACATAAACTCATGTTCATCATAAACATTTTGGAATATTTATAAGTTTTTGTTTCTCCATTTTTAAATAATTTATAAAATCTTCTTTTGTATTTCAATATTTTTCAAAAACCTGACTTGGAAATTCTTCTCAATTAATTAGTTTATAAGCTTTTATGTTTTCATTATTTTTTTTATTAATTCATGCTAAAAAATCATGACAATAATCATGAATAAAACAATAATCACAACTTTCTCAAAAACAAGTTGGTTTTTTAAGTCACTTTGACTCTATAAATAAAGAAAACATATTATACGCCTCTCACATTACTTCTGATTTTATTTTTCTTGGATCTTGTATCAAGTCCTCATATCATTCAAAAGCCTCTATAGGAAAACGATTAGTCCACATATACATTCATGGTATTTTTGATAATTTCCATGTTTCTTGTAAAGATAAAATATTTTCTTTTATATCATAAAATAATTTATCTTTATTTTCTTTAAATCATCTACCAAAAGGAATAATTTGAAGAATATCAAATTCATAAATTCATAGCTTAATAAAAAATTTCACAATATCTGGTAAAAATCTTACATTGATCTTATTTACTACTATATCAACATTTAATATAATATTTGGATAATTTTTCTTTATAAAAATTAATCACTTTAAAGATTTATTAAATGCTCAAGGTGTAGCTACTAAATAATCATGAAGTTTAGAATTATGTCAATGAAATGAAAAAGTTACTTCCTCAAGCCCAGCATCAAAAACTTTTCTACAAAAGTTTTCATTTGCAAACATATTACCATTTGTAACTGTCTGAATTCTATTATATCAAATTTCTTTTGCAAAAGATATATACTCTGCAAATTTTGGATTTATAGATGCTTCTCCTCATGAAATAATAATCCTATTTTCACATCATGTTTTAAATCAGTTTTTTATCTCTTTCTTTATTGTTTCTTCATTTGGGAAAGTTCAATTTTGAGCATCTGAATCAAGACAAAAAACACACTTATTATTACATGCTGAAGCTATACGAACCCAAATACGATTTTGTTTAATTGTCTTTTCTTTAGATAAAAGATTCTCTTTATTTTTCATTTTTATTTGTTAAAATTTTATTATAAATTCTATTTATAAAATTCATTCATCATTTTATTCAATAATATGGATTATTTGTAAAAACATGATAAAAATATGATGGGAAAGAAAATTCTAGTATTTTACCATCATAAATATTTACTCAATTATTTCTAATTGAAATAATTAAATCAATATCATTGGAAAAATTACCTCAACAAACTTCAGATATCACTTTATATTCTAAATTATTTTTAATATGCTTTTCGCTTCAATTTATATAAATCTCTAAAATTTCCAGTCATAAAGTATTAGAAAAATCAATTATTCCGTCTATCAAAAATGGGTCTCAATAATAAGATATTTTTTTTCAGATAAATTCTTCTCTCACAACATGCTTTATAATTCAAATACCATTTTCTATTAATTCTTTTTTGATAAAACCTTCAATTTTTTCTTTCTCCAAATTAAAATATTCTCAAACTTTATTTATAAAAGCTATTGTTTTGTTTAATCAAAAAGGGATATCTAATTCAAGTAAATCAATTCATAATCTGTTTGCTATTTTTTTTGCTGCTTTTCTTCAATAAGGCAAAGATATTATAGTTGATGCTTCTTTTACCTTAAGTATTTCATCAAAATTTCATCATTCAAGCCAAACTGAAACAACTTTAATTCAAAGTGACTCAAATATATTTTTCAATTCTATAACATTTCATTTACAATCTCACTCATTTCTATCAAACATATTTCAAACTATTGCAACTTTATTTACTCAAGGATTACTTCATGAAATATCTATATTTTTGGAAAGTGAAAAAAGTAAATCACTATATCATTCAAGCCAACAATCTGTCATAGATCTTGAAGGAACATTAAAAATATTTTTTTGTGGGAATTCTTCTCTAACAATATTTATAAGTCAATCATAATCTGCTCAAACTACTTGACTCATCGGCATAGAACTAACAAAGATTAAATTTGTATAATCTTTTGATGCCATATTTGAAAGTGTTTTAACAAAAGATGAATTTCTATTATCAATAACATTATCAACATCAGATATTGTAGATAATATTCTGTGTTCTCAATTTGGTTTTCTAAGTGTTGAGTTCAAATCATGATTTAATTCAATATTATCAACTTTCATAAAAAAACAATCTGGGGAATCAACCCATAAATAAGCATCTTGTATTGCATTAATTCATAAAAGAACTCAAGTTAAATAACTATTTGGTAGTATTTTATGTTTTTCCATAATTTTCTAATTAAAAATATTTTGAAAAATTTTTGTAATAATCTATTTCTATGAGTTTAATCATATAATTTATAGTATCAAGTGCTCATAAATATCATTCTTTAAATGCCCTAATATTGAAAAAATTAACTCAATTTTCATAAAATCTATTCTCAGTATAAATATCTGAATAAACTAAATTAATATTTAATTTATCAATTTTATCTTTCATTTCTTGTTCTGAAGAGAAAAAATTTATTGTATATTCTTCAGTTTTTACTTTATTTTTTATAAGATTACTGATAACTTTCTGATTAATATCTTCTTCTGTAAATCTTATTTCATTATTTACAATAAAATATTCTTTTAAGTTATCATAAATCAAAAAATCAATTCAAAATCACATTTCTTCAAGAAAATCAATAATATCAACATTGTTGTTGTAATCAGAATCAAAAAATGTTTCTAGTTGTTTTTTTCAAAGAAAAATCAATCAAATTCTGTAATTTTTTGATTTTATATAATCTGATTTTTTAGAGAAATCTTCAATAATTTTTATATTTTCATTTGATATAAAATATTTTTCTCAAAAATATTTATAAATTTCATCAAACCACTCATCAGTTTTTTTTATTCAATATGGATAATTAGGAGAAATATAATCAATTCACATATTTTTGAAAGGATATTCAAAAATTTCCTCTTGAAATTTATTATTTGAAAAAACAAATAATTCAGTTTCATAAAGTCTTTGCAATAATTCTATATTTATAGTTGGAATAAAAATCGCATTTAAACTTACATTATTTTCTTTTAGTGAAAAATATAGTTTTTCTAAATATTTATTTTCATGATATCAAAAAAGTGAAATTGATTTTTTATTTTTTTTAAATTTTTGTTTACTAATCTGATCTAAATAATCTTCCAATAATGAAATTTTCTGTTCAAATGGAGTTTTTTCTAGCTGTCCTTTAAATATAAATGGAATTTTTATATTTTGTTTTGTTTTTTCCAAAATAGATTTTATATCATCTCAAATAACTCTTGGGACACAACAACAATTGAAACTCAAAAGTTTTAAACTTTCTTTTTCAATTTGACTAGCTAAATAATCTAATGAAGAAGAAAGCTTCTCATTTCATTTTCACATCACAATATCATCTTCTGATAAATCTGTAAATACAGAAACTCAAGATTTTGAATCTTTTTTTAAAATTATATTTTTTTCTTCTTCCGAAAGGTAAAAATATTTATTAAAAGTATGATCATAAAATCAATTTGGATATGAGAAAAAAGTAAATTCCTTATCAGGATCAACACTTGGTCAAATTGCCAAACATTCTCTTTCTGAATGGTGAATGTATCAATGTGCAACATTTAATTCAATACTTTGGTCAATATTTCTAAGAACTCATTCTGGAACAATAAATCTAAATTTGTGAGTTTCATGTCACCAATCTTGAATTATAGAAAACGGAGGTCTATTTGCTTTCCAAAATATTTGATAGTATTCTTTTTTGGCTTTGTAATCTTTTGATAAGATTTCTAAAAAATATTTAAAAGTTAAGTCTTTTCATTTTTTTGAAAAATAAATTAAAAATTTCAAAGATTCGTTATCATTTGGTTTATAATGAACTCAAGTACAAATATTATCTGTACAAAATTCTCAATTACATTTTTTGTTTCAAAAATTATCTTTTATATAAAAGTCAAATTGGTCTTTTCAATCTTTACTTGATAGTAAAATTCTGAATTTATCTTGTTCAAATACTAAATTATTTATTGAAAATTTTTCTCCAAAATCTTTGTCAACCAAGTTAAATAACTTAAAAAAACTATTTTTTATAAAAATAGAAGGAGTGTATCTTTTTCACAAAAAATCTTCTGGATTAATAATTCTATTTTTTATTATTTCTTCTCTATTCATAATTTTGAAATTTTTAATACTTAAAATTGGTTTAACTTAATTTTCTCAAAATATATCAAGATAAAGCTTATAATACCAATTATATTTTTCTTTTATTAAGCATTTGTAACATGTTGTCTTTTTAGCATCATTTTTATTTTATATATTTTTGAGCTTAGATTATTTTCATAATTATTTTCTTTATAATTTAAAATGTTTTTATCAAATGAAGATCTATCAATTTCATACAAAATACATAAATAAAGCCCAATTTCTCAATTATTATTTGAGAAATATTCTAAAAACAACAAAATTCTCTTTTTCTTTTTAAACTTGGCAAAAAGGAGCTCATTTCAAAGAAATTAGTATTTTCTAAATTTGAAATTAATTTATCAACTTCTTTTAATTTATTATTTTTTAGAAGGTAAATAAATTTTGCATTTATTTTTTCAAGTTCTTGCATTTATTAAAAAATTAAATTTCTAAATTTTTAAAAAATTCTTCAAATTCTTCATCTCACATAGGTGTTGGTAATTTTTTTTGAGCCTTTGTTATTGAAACTATATCATCATTTAATTTGTAAAAAATTTTTATAACATCACTATCTGGAGCATATTCAGCTAAACTCATAGCTTTGTATTCAGCCATAGCAATTACATCGCTTCTTGGTATCCAAACAATGATATCTAAATTTATTTTATTAACAAAAGCTTCAATAACTTTCTTATTTATATTATTATCTCTAGCATTTACAATAACTCATCAAACATAAATTCAATTGCGGGAATATTCTAAAACTGCTTTACAAATATTATTACAAGCATACATACTCATTATTTCTTCAGAAATCACAATAAATACTTTTTCTCAATATCAAACTCTAAGCGGTGAAGCAAATCCCCCACAAACTACATCTCATAAAACATCAAAAAGTATTACATCATAATCAGTTTTTAATAAATCTACATCATCAAAGATCTCAAACATTTTAGAAATTCATCTTCATGCACACCCCGTTCAAGGAATTGGACCTCAAGCCTCAATACAATCAATTCAATTAAATCATCTAATTACTAATTCTTTTACATCAACAAAATCATCATTTGATTTAATCATTTCCATAACAGGGGTAATCTTTTTTCATTGTAATAATTTTTTTGTTGAATCTCTTTTTGGATCGCATCAAATTTGTAAAACTTTTTTTCATTTTAGTGAAAAACAAGCGGATATATTCGTCGAAATTGTTGATTTTCATATTCAGCCTTTTCAATAAATTGCTATTCTTTCCATAATTTTTTAGTTAGTAATAGGATTTATTTCTGATAAAGAGTAAATTTGTTTGTATTCTTTCCAAACTCACTCACAAATATCATTATATTTGCATTTCTTACATTCTTTTTTCTTGGTTTTCAATATATTTAATCTCCTATATTTCCACTTAAATCTTTCTTTCTCATCATCTATATTTACATGATCAATTTGGTTTATAATATCAAATTGCTCTCATAAAAATCTTTTTACTAAACTATCCGTATTTTTTTTACCAATTTTATAAAAAATACAAGGAGGAACAGTATCAAATGTTATTCTAATATTATATTTTATGGAGATGTAGATAAGTTTTTTTAAATATGGTAAAAAATCAGTATACGAAATTGCAAGTTCTTCCCATCATTTAATAAGACCATCTGAATCAGATAACCGAATAAAATTTATTCTTATATCATTAATTCATTTTTTATAATAGAATAATACTGTATCAAGTATCTTTTCTAAATTTAGTTTATTTAAAACAATATTTATTGAGATATTGCTTTTAAGGGTTCCATCTTTTTGAAGTTTTTGAAAATTTTTAATTGCTTTTAGCTTTCTTTCCAATCATCATGGAATTTTTGTTATATAATCTTCTGTTTCTGAAATATGTGAATGAATTGAAATATTTATTCTGGTAACTCACGCATCAACTATTTGGTAAGCATATTCATAGTTTGAAAAAAGCATTCAATTTGTAATGACATTGATACTTTTAAATCATAATTCTTTAGAATATGAAATTATATCAATTATTTTTGGATGAATTGAAATATCTCCTCATAAATATCAAACTGAATTAAACCCTTGTTTAGCATAATATTCAAGTTTGTTTTTTACATATGATAAATCCGCCAGCTTAAGCATGTCTGGACGAGAATTTCAGCTCATACAAAAAATACATCTATTATTGCAGGCTTTTCATATATTTAACTCAATATGTTTTATAGAAATCATCACAAAAATTATTTAATATTAAATCAACATATTTCACAGATTTAAGAACTAGTGAAGTATATTCTTTTTTTAATATATCTCAAATCAATATTAGATAACTTTCTACAAATATATGATCATTAAAATCAAACTTTAATCAGTTAAAAATATCACCGATTTTTAACTGATTTTTATACATCTCAAACTTTCAAGATAATATTAAATTAGTTCAATATATAATACCATCCGTATCAATAACCAATCATAAATTAAAAAATGAAACATCACTATAATTTTCTAGATTCACAAGTTTAAAATGATTTCAAGATTTATAAAAATTAAATACTTCCTCAAATCAATTTTTTAAGTTTATAAATCACTCTTTTGACCACTCCTCATAATAAGCTGGTAAAAAATTAAACTTTCTGACTCATAAATCATAAATAAATTTAAAGTTTTTAAAAAAAGTTTTTGAATTTTTTGATGTAATTACTTGATTCACTCTTACGAAATCAGCATACTTTTTTGTATTTTTTATAATTAACTCTCAGCTATTAAATCAATTTTCTAAAATTCTATTTTCTCATAAAATATCTAAATCTCAGTCAATAGAAAAAGTTAAATTTATATTATTTTCCTTTGAAAAAATAATAAAATTTTCATCAACTAAAGTAGTATTTGTTGTTATATAAAAATTTGGATTATATTTCTTTGGAAAATTTTTTATTATATCTTTAATAAATTTTTTTTTTAATAATGGCTCACCACCAAAAAATTTAACTTTTTCTATTATAAAGTTATTTTGTTCTAAAAATAATAAACTTTGATTTATAATTTCCTGTGAAATACTATTTTTATGTTTATAAACATCACAATATTTACAACGAAAATTACAATCATAAGTTAGGATATATATTAACTCCATAATTAAAATTTATAATATTCTAAATATTTTCTAAATATTCAAGTACAAGGATTAGTTTTCCATTTACAATCATTACACATTTCTACAAAAGTTCTTTTTCTTGAATTATCTGGACTATAAATATCTTTTAAAACTATTTTTCAATCTTTTGTTGTAAATCTTTCTATAGTATGTCTTTCTTCCCAATGTTCATCATTAGAATAATCATAATATAGTTCTCATAATATACAAGTTGGTAATCAAAAAAATCTTAATGTTAAACTATTTTCGTTACAATAATTAACTATTTCTGGAATATATTTTTTAAATTCATATAAATCAAATACTAACTCAGAAAATGTGTGATCTGCCAATCATTCTGGAGCAATATTTGAAATCAAAATTTGTTTGACATCAATATATGTACTTTTTATAAATTTAATGATTTCCATTATATTTTGATAATTGTATTTATTTAAAACAATATTTGAAAAGAAAAAATTATTATTTGTCTTATATTTTATAATATTTTTTGAAATATAGTTCTTATAAATATCAAAATGGTTTTTTAATCATGTTTGTTTTTTTACTGTTTCTTCATCATACCAATGAATTGATAAAGACAATTCATCTATATATTTTAAGGCTTCTTTTGCAAAATTTTCTCAAGCAAACATAGTTCAATTTGTTCAAACATATATCTTATATCATAGCTTTTTTGTAAACTTTAAAAGTTCTAAAAATCAAGAAATAATAGTAGGTTCTCATCAAGTAAAATTTACATGATTAAATCATTGTTTTCTTCTATCTACCAAAATAGTTTTAATTTGCAATATTGTTAGAGGAGAGGTTCTATATTTTTGTAACCTATCATACTCGCTACAAAATATACAATTATGATTACATATATATGAGATGTGGAATTCTAATCTTTTCATTTTATATAGGGTTAAACTCATTATCTCAATGCAAATCTAAATATTCTTTATAAACTCAAGTACATAAATTATTTTTATATGCACAAGAATCACATTTTTTTCAATAATAAAAAATCTTGTTTTGCTTTTCTATTTCTATTTTATATGGTGATATTTTTATCTTATTTCAAATATGCCCTTTTGAATAGTTTATCAATATTTTATCTAATTTTGACATTCATATTTTTAAACATGGTATCCTAAAAGGTAAAATATTATTTTTATCATATTCATTTATGTCTGATAATTTTATAGAAAATAATTTATAATCTAATTTATTATCTTTATATGGGTAGTGTGCAATAATTCTTGATTTTTTAAATACACCTTCAAAACTAAATGGGTAATTTTGCTTAATTAAAATTGTATGAAAATAATATTTTATTCATATTTTTGAAATATTTTCTATTGCTTGTTTTAATTTAAAATAAGCTCAATCTTTTCCGGTTACTTTATCATGAATTTCATCATCTCAGTAAATAGGAATATATAATCATTTAACTCCTAAATCATAACATTTTTTTGCAAAGTCATAATCAGAAAATCTTTCTCATGTAGTTTGTATATATATATCTTTAATTCATAAATTGTTTAAAAATTCTAAAAATTCAAAGAAATAAGTAAAATTTGTAGGCTCATTTCATATTAACATACATTCAGTAAATGATTTTCTTCCTATAAAAACTAAAATCTTTTTTTTAATTTCATTAAAATACCAAGAATGATTGTCCTTATTCATTCATTCTTTAAAGTATCAATGACAAAAAATACACTTTTGAGTACAATCTCAAGATAAATTAATTACTATTGGTAACATACAAACTAAATATTTATAAAACTAATTCACTTATTTCAGTATAGATTAATATATTCTTTCCATACTCCACCACAAAGTCATTTATAAATACATTTTTCACATTCTTTTATATACTCCTTGTTATTATCATCTCTTTTTATTCATTTTTCAATAAGATCTTTTCATTCATTAACCTCTATACAATTTTTATTATAGTAATTCCATCACATAATGCAAACTGGTAATCAGCAATACGGATTGTTTACTATTAATCACAAATTATATGTATAATCTAATATTCAAGTCAATTCTTTATTTATTGTTTCATAATCAAGCATTAAATTTATATTTTTTTTAGCTTCTCAGTGAGGTTGAATGAATGACAAAGATATATATTTAATAAATGGAAATTCAATTTTAATAAAATCAAAATACCCTTTTAAATCTTTATAATTTTTTTTACTAATTACAGGATTCAATATAATTTCAATATTCTCATATTTTCAAAGATTTTTTATATTATTAACAACTATATTAAATACTCAATTTAATCAAACATACTCTTCAAAAATATCTTTTTTATGTGAATGAAAACTTATGAAAAATTTATTAACTCAAGAATTAACTAATTTTTCAACAAGTTTTTCATTCAACAGAGTTGCATTCGTTTGAAGTTCAATATATTTAATTCATAATTTTTTAATTCATAAAACTATCTTATCTAAGTCTTTTCTTAAAGTTGGTTCTCATCATGATAAAGTAATCTTAACATCATTAACTCATCACTGACTTTTAATTACTTTTTGTACTTCTAGTAATATTTCAAAAATAGTTTTCTCTTTAAAATTTGGTTCTGTTTCATTTGTTACATTACAAAAACTACACTTTTCATTACAAAGCATATTTAAACGAATGAGATATGAACGAATGTTATTAGACATTGTTATTTCAATTATTATTAATAAGACTTTTCTTTATAAAGCTTTTTTTCTCAGTTTCATTCAAAAAATTATTAAATAAATACAAAAATAATACATATCTATTTTTCTCTATAACTTTTATAAAATTTCATTCAATGCTCAATATATTTTTTTTAAGTCACATTGAGATTTCTTTTAAGAATACATCGGATAAATTTTCTCAAAAAGTTAAATTAAATCATTCTAAACTAACTCTACCATATAAATCTAGTCAATAAAAAATGTAATATAACATTTCATCTCTAATTGTTATATTATATTTTTTTACATTATTTTTTGTATTATATTTATCTAAATCAAAATTTATATAATACTCTTTACCAAATACATTTCATACTGCAGTTGGTCAAAGTCAGATTACAGATCTTCATTCATAAAAGTGATTAAAATGATATTTTTTATCTTCTAAATATTTATGATTATTTCTTATCAAAAAAAATGCTGTTGAAAAAACTTTTTCATTATACATATAATAATCTGTGTCTGTACTAATTTGATTAATAAATTCATAATATCTTTCAATAATATTATTATAAGTATTTACCATCATATCTTTTGAAATTTTTTTTCAATATACAGTCATTTGTAATGGAAATACGCATATATTATCAATATCAATAGATTTTAAAAATTTGAATGTATTTATTTCATCTTCAAGGGTTGATCATGGTAATCATAAAATCATATCAGATGAAACTTCTTTAAAATTCTTTGACTTAACATAATTAATTATATTTACATATTTATCAATATAACCTTTTCCTTTAAATCTATTTACATCTTTTATTATATTTTCATTTACAGATTGAATTGGTATTTTTACCATATCAAAACCATAATTTTTAATCAAATCAACTTTTTCATTATTCAAATAAAGATGATTTAACTCTATAGTATGGACAAATCAATCTTTAAAATTAAAATATTTATATAACAGCTTAAATAATCTCTCCATCTCATCATAGCTTAATATGTTTGGAGTTCATCATCAAATCCATAAAGCTGATATATCAATTTTTCAATAAGTTATGAAATAATATTCCATAATTTCCTCTAGTTTTTTTAGAAATAGAGATATTTCGTTTTTATTATATTTTGTTTTATTACAATGACAATAATCACATATATCATTACACCAAGGAATATGTAAATATATATCAATCCTTTTTCAACTATTTATTACATCCTTATAATCATTAATTAAATCTTTTATATTATATTCAATATATGTTTCTCTTTCAAAAGGGAGTAATGTATATAAATAAAATCCCTTGAAAATAGAATATTTATTAATCATAGAAATTTTTATTTAAATATATAATCTACATATCTTTTCCATATACCTTCACATTCTCATTTCAAAAAACAATTATTACATTTTTTTAAATAAACTTTTAATTCTTTTCTCCTATTAAATTGATTTATTATATCCCTCGATGTCAAATTTATATCATCTCTAGAAATCTTATCTTTTTCTCTATCAATATTTTGCTCACTAAATTTTAAAAAATTTTCATAATTTAATCAACTAAAACACCATGGAATAGCTTCAAAATTTATTTTTAAGTCTTTATAACTATTACATAGATTTAAAATATCTAATAAATCATCTTTAAAGTCTTCATATTTTAAAGCAAGAATATCATAATTTTTTGTCGAATATCATTCAAGCTGAATGAAGTTTAACCTAAAAGATTTTATTCATATTTTATATAAAAACAAAATAGTTTTTTTAATACTTTTATAATTCAACTTTGATATAACTATATTTACTGAAATCTCCTTTTTTAATAATCACTTATTAAAAAAGCATAATAAATTTCTTATAGCTTCTATTTTTTGGTTTACAACTCAGTTAATTCATCAAACTAAAAAACTTTCTTCTTTTTCAATAATTGAATGAAAAGAAATAGATATCCTAGTAAGTCAAAATTTTAAAGAATCACTTAAAAAATCTTTATTAGTAAATTTTGATCCATTTGAAATTACTTCTATATTTTCAAAATTATGATTTTTAGCACATAAAATAATTTCTAAAAAATTAGGATGAATTGTTGGTTCTCATCACAAGAATCATATTGAGTTATATCACAGATTTGATAATTTCTTTATTTCATTTTCTATAGTTTCAAACTTTTCAAATCATAAAACTTTATTCCTTGTAATTCATGACATACAAAAAATACATTTATGATTACAAGCTTTTCATATATTTATCTCTATATGTTTCATTTTAAGTTTTATTTAGAAATATATACTTCCTAACATAGTCTCTTAAATTTATTAATATTATATTTTAGGTAAAAATTCATTCCATCAAAATAGTTTTATATAGGAATCCCAAATTCATTCGCAATTATTATAATACTTACACTTCTTACATTCTTCTCTTTTTGATTTTCAGTTTATCATAGATATATCAAACTTATCATTTAATTCTAAAGAATGATTATCAGAATGCCTAGCAAAGTTAATATCTCATTGTTTAAAAGATACTGGTTCTCTAAATCAAATCATGCTTTCAATATTTTCTCAAAGACAATATGGAAATCAATTTATATATATGTTATTATATTTTTTTTGAAACTCAACAAGTTTTTCAAACTCTTTAGATATAATAGAGTATTTAACCAAAATATCTTCTTTATTCTTATAAGCTTCCTCTTGAGGAATAACTACATTTAAAACAATACTATCAATCGGAAATTTTTCAAGAAAGTAAACAATTTTATATACTTCTTTATAATTTTGTCTAATAATTGTTGTATTGGTATTAAAAACTAAATTATATTTTTCTTTTAATTTTGATAAATTTATTAATCACTTTAAGACATCATTAAAAACTCATTTTCTTCTAACTATTGAATCATGCAAATTTTCATTATATCAATGAATAGAAACAATAAAATCAGTTACTCAAGCATTTATTAAATCAAGTAAAAAATTTATATCTTTATATTTTCTTCAATTTGAAATTATTTGAATAGTTTTATATCATAATTCTTTTGCAATTCAAATCATTTCAACAATTTTTGGATGAATAGTTGGTTCTCAACTAGTAAAAGTTACTTCATTACTATATTTTAATCATTCTATAAGATTTTCTCTCACTTTATCTAAAGTAATAAAATTTCTTATAGTTTTATCATCCATACAAAATATACAATCATTAGTACATCATCAACTAGTTAGTATATGAACTCTTTGATCTTTCATAAGTTATTTATATGCTATAGATAAAGTATTTTGGAATTCTTTTACATAATCTCTTTTCTCATCATATGAAAATTTATCTAAAATTAACTTTATATTTTCTACTGAATAAAAAATCTTTGAAAATAAAAGTTTTTCATATACATTTTCAATTTTTGTCTTAAAAAAATTATTTTCAATATTAATTACTTTATTTTCTTCTAAAAAGGAAATTTCGTTTTTATATAAATCTAAAAAGTTAATTGAAAATTTTTGATTTATCTCATTTATATCAAATCAGTGTCTAAAATGAGATATAATAAACCTTGATATATAATCATTCTTAAACATTTTTATTCCCATATATGTAGGATAATCATCTTTATACATATCATATCAAGTAAAGTACATAAGATTTTTATGTATATAAGACCTAGTAGGGTATCAAAATCAAAGTATCGAACAATTATTCACGATTTTATCAACTTCTTGATCATTTCTTGCACTTTCATTTAATCACCAAGAATCATTTTCAATTCATTTATATCAAAAACTTTCAATTAATTTTACTCATAATTCATACATTATATCCCTATTTTTTATATCATTATCAGTATATGTAAATCAATCTTTATAAAATAATGTTTCTTTTGTTGGCCTAAAAGGATATAAATGAATCATATTAGGTTTAAGCAATATTATTCTTTTTAAATTAATTAAAAAATCTTTTAAATTCTCTCATGGTATTCAAGGCATCAGATCAACATTAATATTTTCTATTCAAGAATTTCTAATCCATAAAAATGTTTTTTCAATTTTTTCCCAAGTTTGAATTCTATTATTAAATTTCAAAGAATTTTCAGTCATTGTTTGAATTCATATAGTAACTCTAGAAACTCAGTACTTTTTTAAAATCTTTATTTTTTCTTCAGTAATAGTATGTGGACTAATTTCAAAATTCCATTGAGCATAATCTTGAAAATTATATAATCACCTAATTGTTTTTAGTAATTTATTCAATTGATCATTGTTATAAATTGATGGAGTTCCTCATCAAAAATATGCATGATTCAATTTAATATTTTTAAATATAGGTGAAAAATAATTTAATTCATCTAGTATCTTGTTTAAATAATTATCTAATGTATTTCATCAAACTATTTTCTCACTTCCACAACTGCAAAAAACGCATTTTGCTTCACAAAAAGGAGTATGAAGATAAAGTCATATTTTTTTATGTTTTTCATAATCATTTTTTATATAATTTTCCCAATTATCATAAACAAGTTCTTTGGACATTTCAATAGCTATATCCTGTGGTGGATATATATTTCATCAAGAAGTATGTAAACATATAAAAGCTAACTTATTTAGATTAATTTCCATATTTTTCTTTTAATTTATTAATTACATCTTTTCAAAAAAACAATGAATTAAATATAAAATTATTTATTTTATCAAAATTAATTTTTAATTCACTATTTGATAATAAAATACTTTCTTTTCAATATTTAGAAGTTAAAAGTTTTAACTTAATTCAATAATCTTTTAAAAAATCAGTTTTAAAAATAGTTTTATATTTTTCAAACGATAATCATTCAATCATATTTTGCAAAACATACCTATCTTTTTCATCATTTATCAAATAATTATATCAAATATATGAGTCTAGATTTATTTTGTTTCAAATTATTACTCATGAATTTACATATGCTAATTTTCAAAAAATATTACTTCTTGCTGTATATCAAAATCATATATTTGAACTTGCATTTTCTATTCTATCAACTATTGAAATATTTCTAGCACTTATATCATATCAATAATCGTCATTTTTTAACTTTACTCTTCAGGTTTCATAAATTCTTTTTATAGCATATTGATACATTAATTCACTTATTTTACTATTTTCATCAGTATAAATTTTTCAAATTTTAAAGAAATTTGTAGTTTCCGATGGATTAAATCTATATATATGAATTATATCAGGACTAATATTTAAAACAATTTCTAATCATTTTATAAATGTATTAAGTGTTTCTCATTCTAATCAACAAACTAAATCAACATTAATATATTTTATTTTTTTCTTTATATAATTTACATTTTTAAGTAAATTTTCTAAATTTTGTATTCTATTAATATTTTTCAATACCTTTTCATCAAGAGTTTGAATTCATAATGAAAGCCTTGTAACTCAGTACTTTGAAAGTATATCTATTTTTTCAAAATCTAGTGTCTCAGGCATAGCTTCAAAACAGAATGGAACATTATCTATAAAATTAAATTTATCATAAATAAATTTTAAAATATCTTCTAATTGAATAACATTTAAAACTGATGGAGTTCATCATCAAAAGTATATACTTGAAATGGTTTTATTTTTAAACAATGAAGAAAAAAATAAGATTTCTTCTTTTAAATTATCTAAATATCTTTTTATTTCACTTTCATTTGAAACATAACTATTACAATGACAAAACTCACATTTAGTTTTACAAAAAGGAATATGAATATAAAGTCATACTCTATTATCAAGTCAATCATTTAAATATGTTTCCCAAGAATTATATATTTCTTTTTTACTAATAGATTCATACAATTCAATTGGTGGATACATATTATCTCTAGATAAAATCTTTTTTAGCATATTAATCTGTAAAAAATTGTTTTAATTTTAAATCTAGATTTAAAAACTCTCCTTTATTATTTAATATATATTTTCAAAATTTTTCTATTAATTTTTCATCATATAAAAACTTTGAATATATTGAACAATATAAGTCAGAATTAATTGCAAATCTAATTCATTTTCATCAATCAAAATTATTTAATATTCATTTACTCAAAAGGTATTCTAATTTCTCATATATTTTATTTTTTTTCAAATCACTTCAAAATAAATTTCAAAAATTCTCATAATAAACTCATCATCTAAGATTATTTATTAAATAAGTTATTATTTCACATTCTAAGTTTAGTTCATATCAAAAGAAATTTATCTCATTATTACTAGTTAAAAATGTTTTATATTCTTGAAAACTATTTTTTGTATAATGTAAACTTCAAAATGCATGACTTATAGCTCAATATCAAAGTCACAATATAGAACTATTATAATTATGAGAGTTATATAGTTGTAGATTTTGTTGTTCAGTATCAGTAATTTTTGACTCTTGATCCTCAAAAAATTTTCAATATTTTTCCATTTCATTTCTAAGCTTTATATTTTCATAATTATATATTCATCAACTTTTTATAAAATTTGTACTTTTTGTTGGCCAAAATGAATTTATATGAACTGTGGTTGGATCTAATGTTTTAACTAAATCTATTGTTTCTTTAAATCAATCTATATCTTGTCATGGAATTCAAGCCATTATATCAAGATTTATATATTTTATTCAATGTTTCCTAGCTAAAAAAATAGCATTCTTAACATCATCAAATTGTTGAAATCTATTATTTGTTTTTAAAGTTTTTGAATCAAGAGATTGAACTCAAAAAGTCATTTTATTTACTCAATGTTCTACTAAAACTTTCATTTTATCATCAGTTGTTGTATAAGGACTTCATTCAGTCATTATTTGTTTTACGTTAGACAAATCAAAATATTTTTTTAATATCTTATAAAACCTATCAATTTGACTTGCTGATAATATAGTTGGAGTTCATCATCATACATATACGGTATTAAATTTAGTTCATTTAAAAATATCTGAAAATAATTTAGATTCCTTTTCTATTAGATCCAAATATTCTTCATATTTATTTGTATCATGTTCTACCTTTGTTACACAAGTACAAAAAAAGCAATGTGTATAACAAAAAGGAATATGAACATAAAGTCACATATTATGATTCTTTTCGGAAGATTTAATATAATTAATTGTATTTTTCCAAGAGTTTAATACTTTATCTTTTGAAATATTGTTATCCCAAAATAAAACAGGCGGATATGGCATATCACCTGCTTCATATTTTATTTTCCAGGAAAGATGTTTATAAATTTCTATTTTATTCATTATTATAACTTATATCTAATTTTTCAAAAAATACTAAAAAATCTTTTGTAAATTTATAATTTATATATATATCTTTTAAAATTATATTCCACTCATTTCTTGATATATCAATATCAATATATGTAAAAAATGTAAAATATAAAAATAATCATTTAATAAACTTAAAATTACTGATATTATTGTCTGATAATTTCTTAAAAAATAAGTCAATTACGTATAAATATATTTCATATCTTTTAGTATTATCTTTATTATAGAACTTATATGCAAACAATAATATACTACACATATCATAAAATTTATCTCAAAACTTTATAGAATCTAAATCTATAAACAGTATATTATCATTATTTTTATATATATTTCATTCCCAAAATGAAGAATAAATTAAATTTAGTTTATTCTGACTTAAAAAATCAATATATAATTCTAAATTATCATAAAAGTATTTCTCTTCAATATCTAGTTTTTTTAATATTAAACTAAAATACTTTTTAGTTTTCTTAGAAAATTGTAAAAAGTATTTTATATTATTAATATAATCAGTTACACTAGAATTTACATTATATTTATTAATAGATATATACAAATTACTATATATATCTATTATTTTGTAAATGTCAGATTGTAAAGTTTTCTCTAAATTATACTCAGGAAATAACAAGTAAAATCATCAATAAAAATTAGTTTTATATCATCCAAAATTATTTTTAATAGGATAAATTGTATTTGAAAAATTATCTAATTTTAAATTATTAAATATTAAATTTAAATCTACTGTATTCCTACTATTATTAATATATTTTAATATATATTTATTACCAGATTTATCTATTAATTTAAATACTTTTCTTGAATTTAATACCGAATAATCTATTCTATCTCTCTGTAATATATCAATTTTTTCAATTTCTAAATAGTTATAATTTTCATATAAACTAGATATAAATTCATTAATATAAGAAATCTCGTTTTTATTTTTCACACTCAGCTAAAAATTGTTTATTTAAAGTTTCTAGATAAAAATCTTTTCACTTTACAGAAATTATTTTTCAATGTTCCATAGAACCTAATGCTAAGATATCAGCTTTAGAATCAACATCATCAAATAAAACATTATATGAATTATAAATATCTGTACAATCTTTTAAATCATTTTTTTCAGTTAACTGATTACATTTATTAGTAGAACTTAATAATGAATCAAATAATACTGAATTAAAAGTATCATTCTTATAAGTATTTAGAATACTTTCTCTGTCATTTGCTTTAAAATATATACAAGTTTCTTTTTCAGATCATTTAAAAAAATCACAATTTCACTTTTTTAAATTTAAAAAATTTAAATATGACTTATTATTTATATTAGATAAAGCTCCACTATATATATTAAGCAAATCTAATTTTTCGCTTTCTAAATATTCTGACCTTTTTCAACTAATAATTTTTTCACACTCTGTTTGTAATTCTAATCAAGATTTTTTCTGATTTGTAGGTCAAGGAATAGAAGCACTTCAAGAGTTATTAATATCAGATCATTTAACTCATCCTTTAATTGTTTCTATTTTTTGATTATTTGAAACTCAACCATTAATTTTTGCTAAAAAAAATACACCTCATAACAAAATTATTATAACTAAAAGAACTAAAGCAAAATAACTTTTTTTCATTTTAATATATTTAAAAATAAATTACCATTGTCAGTGGCTTCAATGACTTCAGTGACTTCAGTGGCTTCAATGACTTCAGTGACTTCAATGACTTCAGTGTCAAGCAATTTTATCTACAGATCAAAGTGTTGATGTAATATTTCAAGTACCAGTTCCACTAAAATGTCCATTAATTATACCACTACTATGACTAACATCACACAAAGAAGTTCAATCTGTATAATTAACATTAATATTTCAATAGTTTCAACATCAAGGAGCGGTAACATCTCATCAAATTGGAAGAGGAGAAGCACAAGATGCAACAGCATCTGGAGTATACTTGTTTAAATGACTTGTAGCTGCCATAACATCATCAGCTCAACTCAATAGTATGGCTCAAGTTGCTAATCACAAAGCATCTTTCTTGCTAATCTTTCAACTTTCATCAGTTAAAAAAGATTTAATTTGCTTTTTTAACTTTGGAAAAACCTTTTTTTTACTTTCTGACATAAGGTAAAATAAAAATAAATAAATTTTAAATATGATATTATTATTTATAATAAAATCAAATTTTTATATAACTTCACATTGACTTATAAACAAATCATTATTATTTCACAATATCCAATTCTCAAAAACCTTCTTATCATCATCAACTCTAAGTTTAGAAAAAATATAATCTAATACTGAATAATCTAAAAATTTTTTATGGTCTTTAGAAAAGTTTGGGATTAAATTACCTGTAGTTTTATATGAATGAATTGGACAAACTCAAATATATGGCTTATAAACACTTTCATTATATCATGGTAGTCAATCTATAGTACTTGCTTGTACCATAACCCTTGTAGTTTCTCAATCAATCATATTTTTATAAGTTTCTTCTGCGCTATCAGAGACTTCTCACATCAAGAAATTTTGATCTCACATACGTCAAAGCATTCTTCATTCATCACAACTGTAAATTTTTCAATCATAGTTATAAGCGACTTGACCAATACAAGCTCCACAAGGACTTCTCTCATCTAAGAAATTAGGGTCTTTTGGAGTTAGTATTTTTGATAAATAAATAGCACTTAGCATCTCTCTAAAATTTGTTCATTTTTTATTTAAATCTAAAATATAATCCATTGATCTTTTATAAAACTCTATAAAATCTTCTGCAGAATATCAAAGATTTTCTAAATCTGCAGCAGCAAATCAATATGGATTTAATGGTCTTAAAAAAATTCAATCAAGTCAAAGATCTACATAAGTATCAATAACTTCTTTATATCTTGATAAAGTTTTCTTTGTAACAGTTAAAAGAGCTCATACTTTTTGATTTAATCATCTCTTTTCATACTCTTCATTAATCCTTTTTATCCAATAAGTAACTTTATCAAAACTATTTCATTCTTTAAATGTTCTATTAAAATTATGAGTTTCCTCATCTCAGTCAAGAGAAGTTGAAATATGTACATTATGAGATAGTAAATATTCTAATTTTTCTTCATCCATTAAAGTAAGATTTGAAACTAGTGCAAAAGTTAAATTTTTCTTTAAATGAAAAGCTTTTACTTTTGCATATTCAATTATATATTTTACTATATCCCAATTAACCAATGATTCACCTCATTGAAACTCAATTGTTAAATTTGGATTTGAAGTATAAAATATTGTATCAACAACTTTTTTAGCAGTTGATTCAGTCATATCCATATTTTTTGCAGTCATTGGTGCAACTGCAGCATGACAATATTGACATTTATGATTACATCTAAGAGTAGTAACAATTATATGAAGAGAAGGTCAATATGCCAAAAATTGGTTTTTTTTAGCATATGAAAAAGTCATATCACTTTCATAATTATCTTCTTTTATAAAATTTTTTGATATCAATTCATTATATTTCTCTCAAGAGACAATCTTTCAAGATATAAAGTCTCAAAATTCCTTTTCAGTTAAAAAAGAATATTTTCCTACATCATTTGTAATTAAATATGTATTTTTATCTAGTTTTTTAAATCTAAAAAATCATATTTTTTCACTTTTAAGTGATTTTATAGTTTGTAAATTCAACATAATTGGTTTTCTAAAAATTAATATTCGTTAACTATCGCAAGACAATAATTCATAAATTCATTAAATATATTATCTAATTCTCAATCTGACTCAATCTCTAAATTTCAATTTGAGTAAGAAATATGTGCTATATCTTGAAAATCTTTTACAGCACTAATAACAACATCGTCTTTATATATATTATTATCTATTTTGAAACTTTTTTTTAACATCTTTAATTGAATTAGTATCTAAAGTTATTGTTGGTCTAGAATTATCATTCATAGATTCTGTTTCCTCTTCTATCTCTTTCAAAATTTTTTCAATTTCTTCTTCATCAATTTTAAGTTCAGGATCATTTTCTATTTCTTTTAAAATTTCATCTATATCTTTATCAAAATCTATTTGATTTTGTTCTTGTGAATCAGTATTAATATTAACAAATCATTTACTATCAATACTATTAGAAATTGCAGCCCATACGATTCTTTCTCTTATTTCTTTATTATCATGTTCTAATTTATCTCTTAAATATACAGATAAAAGTTCATCACTAAAATCTCAAATTATTCTTTCAGGAGATTCAACAACTCAAGCTTTTGAAGTAAATTGTAAAATAATATTTCTATTTTCATCAAGCTTGAAGAAAAAATATCATTTATCTAAAAAATTATATGACGCTTTTAAAACTATATCTTTTGAAAAGATATCTTTATCTATTAATAATTCAAAACAATTTCATTCAATTATTTCTCTTAAAAAATTTTCCATAAAACAAAATTAAGCATATAAAAATTTGACCCAATTATATAGAAAAAAATAAAACTACAAAATTATATTTATAGTTTTTTAAAAACTTAAAAATAAATTAATTATTTATTTTTCTACTATAGTTCATTCACTTTTTCAAAGTAAAGAGTTTAAAATAGCATCTTTATTAAATAAATTTGTTATAATAAGTGACATATTATTATCACGAGCTAATGCTATTGCAGTAGAATCCATAACCTTTAAATCTTTCTCTAAAACTTCATCATAAGTAACTGTTTCATACTTAACTGCATCATCATATTTTTTTGGATCCTTATCATAAACTCAATCAACTTTTGTCGCTTTTACTATAACATCACATTCAAGTTCCAATGCTCTCAGAACTCAAGCAGTATCAGTAGTAAAATATGGATTTCACGTTCATCATACACATATTATAATATTTCACTTTTCAATATATTTTAACGCTTTTATCTTATCAAATTTTTCTCATATTCATGATATATCAATAGAAGTCATTAATTTAGCTTTTATCTTACTATTTTCAAAAAAATCAACTAATGCAAGTCAGTTTATAAAAGTTGCCAACATTCACATTTGATCTCAAGATACTCTATCAATTCAATTAGATTCTCAAGATATTCATCTAAATATATTTCATCATCATATAACTATTGCAAGGTCTATTCATTTTCATTGTATTTTTTTTACCAAATTTACTACATACTGAAGCATTTCACTATCCAATCAATATCATTTATCTCAAGCCAATGCTTCACCTGATATTTTTATTAAAGCTCTTTTAATTTTTTTTGTCATATGTTTTATTTAATTTCTTTAAATAATTTATCTACCAATAAAACTTGGTCAAAAGTTTGTTGTTTTAATTCATTGTTTTTATCTTGCAACATTTGAGAAGTAACTCATGTTCATTCTTCTAAAAGCAAAACTCAATATAATCATTTTTCATAATTTATATAATGTTTTTCATATTTATAATTATCTCATTCAAGTCTTAGAACATAATATCAAATTGATTTATCTTTAACTATATCTCTACAAGTATTCCAATATGAATAATTATAAACTTCTGTTAAATAATCTGTCAAAGTATCACATTTTATATTTTCTACATTATCTTTTCTTAAGTAAAAATTATTTATATTTGAATAAATTATAGTTGAATCACTTAGTAAACTTGGATCTCAATACTCATTTGAACTAGGTAAAGACAAATCACCTAAGTTTTCTATATTTTTGTATGTTGTATCATTTTTTACTATCTTTTCAGGTAAGTTTATTTCTACATTTATTTTAGTAATAACTCATGAACTATAAGCTGTAAATATGTATTCATTTAATCAAAAATCTAGAGTTTGAAAATTTGAAGAAGCTACATATCTAAAAGTAGAATCCCCAGATTTAAATTGTTTCAAATCATATAAATCTGAAGGATAAGTTGATGTTTTATTAGAAAAACTAACATTTATTTTGTCTACATATCATTTAGTTTTTCAAGTTATTACAACTTCTCAAGAATAAAAGTCTTTTCAAGATAAATCATCAATTTCAATCAATGGATCTCATTCTGAAACTTGTGATATATTATAACTTGGTTTTATTTCCTCTACTGGAGAATTTTCAGCAGTTTGCTCTTCAGTTCAAGTAGATACAGAATTATTTACTCTATTATTACTAACTTCATTTCAAAGAATTTCTTGCTTAGCTTTTTCTACTTCATCATTATTATTATTTGAAGAAAAAAAACATGAAGTTAACACAAATGGTATAATTAAAAATATTATTTTTTTCATATATTTTTGATTAAATGATAATTTTTTTATTTAATTTATTATACCAAAAAAAAGATAATTACAAATTAAATTGTAACTACCTTTATTATAATTATTATTTTTTACATCCACATAATTATTGGAATAATCATAGGAGATCTCTCTATTTTTTGTAAAACGAAAGCTTCTAAATCAGTTTTTATAATTTTTAATAAATCTTTTTCTTCCATATCTGGAACATCTTTTATAGTATTTTCAAAAACATCTTTTGCTTTTTTATGTACCATCTTATGAACAAGTCTAACTTCATCTAAATAAACAAGTCATCTTGACTCTATTTTTAAGTTTCACAAAATCGCTTTAGTATTTGAATCAACTTTATAAAGTACAACCAATACTCAAGAATCCATCATTTTTTCTCTAGCTTTAATTACATGACTATTTGCAGTTCATATACCATTTCAATCAATTATTATATCTTGAATTGGCATTTTTATTCTAGATCTAAATACACTTTGATCTGGAGCTAAATCTATTATATTACCATTTTCTAAAAGTAATACATTTTCTTCTGGAAATCATATACTAACTGCAGTATTTTTATGCAAAGTTCTAAAATATAAATCTCAATAAACTGGCATAAAATACTTTGGATTTACAAGATTTAACATTATTTTTTGTTCTTCTTGAAATGCATGTCAACCTGTATGTACTTCACTATCATCTTTTGTTATTACATTTGCTCAAAGTGCAAGTAGTTTATTTATAACTCAAACAACAGATCTTTCATTTCCAGGAACAACTGATGATGAAAATATAATTGTATCTCATTTTAATATTTCAAGAGAGTTATGTTTTCATTCTGCCATTCTAGTAAGTGCTGAAAATTGTTCTCATTGACTTCAAGTTGTAACAATAACTTGATTATGAGGAGCAACTCATTCTGTTGCTTTTGGACTCATTTTTTTTACAGTTCCTGGTTTCATTTTTAAATATCCTAATTCTTTTGCTATAGCAACATTCTCTACCATACTTCTTCAGCTTAAGAAAATTTGTTTTCAATGCTTATCACATATATTTATAAGTTGTTGAATTCTTGAAATCCAAGATGAAAAAGTTGCAATTATAAGTCTTCATTTTACATGATTTTCTATAATCTTTTCTAATGATTCTCATATATCTTTTTCTGATTTTGAAAATCATTTTCTAATAGATCCTGTAGAATCAGATAAAAATAAAGTTACTCATCTTCTTCACATTTCTCAAATTCTTCATAAATCAGCTGGTTTATCAATAGCTGGAGTAAAATCAATTTTAAAATCTCAAGTATGAACTATACGTGCTCCACCTGGAGTTTCTAAACATACTCAAACACAATCTGGAACAGAGTGATTAACTCTAAAAAATTCTACAGCAAAATGTTTACCTATTTTTACTTTTTCAGTACTATCTCACGAAATTTCAACAAAAGTTGCATGACTTAAAATTCTAGCTTCTTCAAGTCATTTTTTAATAATTCAAATAGTTAATTTAGTTCCATATATTGTTGGCATTCCTAAAGGAGGAAGTATATGTTTTAATGCCCCTATATGATCAAGATGAGCATGAGTTATGATAATTCATTTTATTTTATCTTTGTATTGGATTAAAGATGAAATATCTGGTATAGAGTAATTTGCCCCTAGCATATCTGGTTCAGCAAATTGAACACCACAATCTAAAAGCAATAAATCATCTTCATATTGAAATAAATTCATATTTTTAGCTCAAGTCTCATTATTTCAACCAATCGGAATAACTCTAGTATAACCAGATCTAAGAGTTGGTAAGTAAAATTTTGTTTCTGGAAAATTAAGTAAAGTTCTTGGTTTATACTCTCTATTTTCTTTTACAGCATTATCAAACTCTTTTTCTTCTGCAGTATCACTTTCACCTGCTTCTTCACTTTTTTCAATTTCTTCTTTAACTTCTTCTTGAGCTTGTCCTATTGATTCATCTCAAGTTAATTCTTTGTCTAATTCGTCAAAAAAATCTTTCATAATTGATTAATAAATTAATAAATAAATAATATGAATAAATAAAAAATATTTAAACTTTTAAAATAATAGCGTTACAAAGTTTTATATTTCAAGAAATATTGATTGATTTTTCTAGAAATATAAGATTTTTTCTGTAATTGAAATGCCTAAAAATTTAATAGTTTTGAATTATTTCACATTTAATGGTATTTTCTTTGTAAAATTTTTACAAAATAAATAAAGTCAAAGTAAGTTAAAAGCAAAAAACTATGATTATGTTAGCTTCTATTTAACTATATTTACCTTGCAAAAATTTTTGATTGAAAAAAGAAATTTCTTTAAATATATCTTCTATATTATATTGATTTTTGCAAATACTGCAAAAAATTTTCTAAATTTATATCAATTTTAGTTATATCCCGGTAATAATCCTTGATTTTATCTCAATTTCAAAAATCATTTTTCTGAAATTCTTTATTCTTAAATAAATAATCTCAGAAAAAGTTATATTTTTTAGTTAAAATATCACTACTTTTGGTCTTTTCTTTAAAATCTGAGTTATGTAATACATAATAAGCAAATGATTCAGCAAAGTCTTCATACTTATTTGTCATAGCATAACCTGAAACAAAATCTTTTTGTGATAATCATTTCTTTGAAATTTTAGTAGATTCCCAAGCTATATTATAAAAATAATAACTTGGATCTATATTTCAAAATGAATTTTTATCTAAATAATATATATCTAAATAATGAGCAAACTCATGAATAAAAACTGATACTAACTCACTATTTCAAAGTTTTTTTACTCAAAAAAGCTTAACTTTTCAATCCTTCATTTTTCACCTAACGTCATATATTATTTTATTAAACTCTACTCATAAGTTTACTATTTTATCATTAAAAACTGTTTCTAAAAGCAATTTCTTCAGAATATATGATTGTAAATTTATATCACTTGCAAAGTCTGATGGAATATAATCAAAATAAAAATTATTTTTCTGGGATTTATTTTCTGTATTATTTTCTTTATAAGTAGTAACATTTAAGTTTTCTTTGTTTTTTTCACTTAAATCATTGTTTATAGTTCATGTACTTGAAGAAATATCAAAAGAAGAATTATTTACTAATTCCTCATTTTGTGTATTGTTATTTACTGATTCTAATTGAATATTTGGTTCTATTTCCAAAAATAAACTTCTATCTATATATTGTTCTTCAGCATTTTTTGCAACTCAAGAAAAAAAGTAAGTTTTAATTAAAAATATAATTAAACTAAATAAAATAGTAAGAATTATTATTGTAAAAAAATCTTTTATTTTCATAAATTTAAATTAATTTAATCAATAAATTAAATTAATTATTATAGCAATAATTCAAGAAGCAGCTACCAATCATGTAAATCATATAAGAGCCCATTTAATTATGTTTTTTCATTTTTTTATTTTTTCATCATTTCCTCAACTAGAAACCAAAACCATTGATCCATATGCAATAAATCCAATAGCAGCTAAAGCTAAAATAGTTCAAACATTTTTTATAAAGTTTAAAATAACTATTTTAAATCATCCCGATACTTTTAAATTTCATCAAGATCATGTTTGTACTACATTAGAATCTGACAAACACCCTTCTAATGAAGTTAAATCCTGTCAAGTTTTACATTGCTCAAGCGCAGAATAAGCTAAATCTCATATAAAAAAACTTGAGATTATTAAAATTATTAAAAATATTTTTTTAAACATTATTTTAAATTAACTAATTAAAGTCATAATGTAGTTACCAATTTTACCATTCACCAAGATAAACTTATTATAGCAAGTCAAATAACTGTATACATAGTCATTTTCCATGCTTTTTTAAATTGTTCCTCATTTCAAGAAGAAGTTATAAACAAATATCAAATATATATAAATATTGCTACTGCAATTAAAGCTAACAATCAAAATGTATAATCAACTATTTTTGCAAAAATACTATCTAGTACATTTGTTCATGTTTCATTTGTAGTAATTATAGTATTAGTTTTATCTGGAATTATATTGCTTTTTATATCTAGATTATCTACTGCAAAAGTAGATAAAGGTGAAAGAAAAAGTATCAAAAAAGAAATGATAATAGTTTTAATTTTCATGATTTTTAAATATTAATTATAATGTTATATTTGCATTGTTTATTGCATTTATCAAAAAATATCAAGAAATAGATATAAATACTGCTATCAAAGACCAAGTTATCCATTTTTTGGCTTTTTTAGTTTTCTCTTCTTCTCATGCTGAAAGCATATACATTATTCAAGCATACATTAAAGCAATTACAGCAATAACTGCAACATATTTTATTACTTCTGATACAAAGTTTCATATTACATTAACTATTCAATTTTGTCATAAATTATCTCAGGATTCACATCAAGGTAATCATGTACATTCAAACTTTGGTCAACTTGCTGCAAAAGTAGTTAAATATGAACTTAATCATAATATTATAAAAAGTATTTTTTTCATAGTTTAATTTCAAGTATATAATATATATCTAAGAAGAGTTACTAGGTAATAAGAAGATAATGCAACAATAAGTGCAACGATTCATGTTGTAAACATAGTTTTACCTTTTGAAAGCATTTCATCTTGTCAATGATAGAAAATCATATATCAAGCTCAAATAGACATAACCAAAAGTGCTATAACTCATATAGCTATCATCAAATTTTGTATAATTGTTGATAAAATATTATTTGCAGTGTCTTTGATATCTCAAGTTTCGTTATAATTCTTAGTTCATGGTGATATGTCTGTTGTATTTATCATAAATTCAGTTGAGTTTAGACAATTTTCTCAAGTACATCAAGAACTAGTTGTTCAATCTGCAAAAATATTACTTATTCATAAAGTTGATAATATTAAAAGTAAAAGTATCTTTTTAATCATAATTTTATTATAAAATCACTAAACTAGGTAAATTTTAATAAAAATTTTATATTTAGCAAAAAATTATTAGAATTACTTTCAATTATCTCTCTATAAATATAAAAAACATTGTATGAAAATTGCAATTTTACATGAAATGCTTGTAAAACTTGGTTGAGCAGAAAAAGTAGTTGAAAAAATTATTTCTATTTTTCCTGATGCTGATTTATTTACATTAATTTACGATGAAAATAAAGTTTGAAAGGTATTTCATAAAAACAAAGTACAAGTAGCAAAAATTACTGAGAGGATTTACAATCTTACTAAAAATCAAAGATTTTGTCTTCCTTTTATGCCAAGAGCAGTTGAAAGTATTGATTTTTCAAAGTATGATGTGGTTATATGTTCTTCATCTTGATTTGCACATGGGGCAATTACAAAACCAGACACTAAATTTATTGTTTATTATCATTCTCCTGCTAGGTACCTTTGGGATTGGACAAATGAATATAAAAAAGATATATGATGGAATAAATGAATAAAGTGATTATTATTAAATAATTTATTTTTAAAGCTTAGACAATGGGATTTTATAGCTTCAAATAGAGTAGATATAAATCTTGCAAATAGTAATAATTCTGCAAATAGAGTAAAAAAATATTATAAAAAAGATTGTGAAATTCTTTACCCTCCTATTGAAACAAAAAGATTTAATAAAGAAATAAAACCAATTTGAGTATTAAAAAATTTGGAAACAAATTACTACATAATAATTTCAGCTCTTACAGAATTTAAAAAAATAGAAATTGCAATAGAATGATTTAATAAAATGCAAGATAAAATTTTAGTTATAATCTGAGCTTGAAACTATAGAGAAACTCTTGAAAGCAAAGCAAATTGAAAAAATATTATTTTTACATGAGCAAAATACTGAGATGAACTTGTTGAGTTAGTACAATGAAGTTTATGACTTGTATTTCCTTGAGAAGAAGACTTTTGAATAGTACCAATAGAAGCTATGGCTAATTGAAAACCTATTTTTGCATATCGTGGTTGATGATTGCTTGAAACAGTTCTAGAAGAAAAAACTTGAAATTTCTTTGATGATAAAAATTGATATGACTTTGTTCCAAAATTTATAGAATTTGATAAAAAAGTAAAAAAATGATTTTTTGACAAAGAATTTATTAAAAAACATGCTCTACAATTTGATGAAGCTATATTTGAAAAGAGATTGAAAGAAATAGTGTACAAAAAATAAAGATATTTTTGCAATTTTTTTTAATTTTGTAAAATATATTATAACTATTATTTATTATCCAAAAACATGAACTTCGCAAAGATATTTACCAAATCACTATTTGTAATATTTATAGCTTTATTACCTTTTCATGCACTTTTTATAACAACAATTAAGTGTAAATTTTGAATTGATACAAACATACTTAGATTTTGGAAAGAATGACTAATAATACTATTACTTTTAGCAACTTTGATTGAACTACATTTTAGGAAAAGAAAATTCAATGAATTATTGAAATGAAATTATTTAGTTTGAACAACAATTGCATTTATTATTTGTTCACTATTTTATATTTGATTTCCATATCTTGAATTCAAGGTTTCAAATTTTTTAGGTTTTAAATATGATGTATTTTTTCTATTTTGTCTAATTATCTGAATTTACCTAAATTTTATAAAAGATAATTTCAAACTACTCTTAAATACAATTTTTGTTTCATGATTTATATCAATTGTAATTTTTTTACCTTGGTATTTATTTTGAGATATTTCTGCATTAAGTTCTATCTTTTGATACTCAGATAAAGTATCAACGTACACAGCCAACTCATGTATAAGTTTTTCACAAAATGTTGAATGATGACATCATAGATTTCAATGAACTTTTGGTTCTCCTATAAATATCTCTATATTTTTTGTAGTTTTTTATTTAATATATATTTGATACATATTAAAAAAAGATTATAAAAATTATAATAAAGTATTGTTAATAGCAATTCCAAGTTTGTTTGTTTTTCCATCAATTTTCTTTTCGTACAGCAAAACTTCTATTTTATGATTACTTTTTTGAGCTAGCATTTTTATATATTTATCAAATAAATTTATATTTAAAAAAACTCTTAAAAAATGACAAATTTATTATGTTTACTGAATTTTGATTTTTTTAATTTTAGGATTTGTAATTGCCAAAAGAGATCTATTTTTACATCCTGATGCAGTATTTAATAGATTAGATAATTTATCAAGATCAGTAGAAATGTTTACTTACAATCCAATATGATATTGACTTTGAGTTGCTTGACCCGCTAGTCAAATTTGAAGGAGTATAGAATCTCTTTGAAATTGGCAAATTATGGCTCAAAGTACGTCAGCAACTGCATTATTTTTACCTGAAAATTGGTATATACAAATATTATTAGAACAATGAATTCTATGATTATCTCTATTTTTAAGTATATTTATAATTATTTGACTTAAATTATATAAAATCATTCAAGTAAAAAAGGATTACTTAAGTATTGCAATTTTCTCAAGTTTCATAGCTATATGCTTTATGGCACTAGTTTGTCATGCTTTTGAAGATTCTGCAATTGTTTATCCATTATTTCTTATCATTTGAGCATATATTTGAAAAAACAGTAAGTTAAATTAGAATATTTTTGACTCTCTAAAAATACAATCAAACTTTATGAAACAAAAAAACTTTTTTCTTCTACTTATAATCATTGTTTGAAGTCTAGTTCATATTTGATTTTTTTCAATAAATGAAATACTTAAAAATGCTGACTCATTTGCATACTTACAAATGAGTTATTATTTTAAACAGTTAAATTTATCATGATTTTGAACTTGATGGTTTTGATTTCTTTACAGTTTTTTTATATCCATTTTTGGAATAATAACATTTTTCATTAATGAATATTATAGTGCATTATTATTAAATATAATCTTATTCTGATCTTCTGCATATATCCTTTATAAAATCTGAGAAATATACCTAGAAAAAAAGTATAATTTACTACTTATTATATTGTATTATTTATCTCCAATACTTCTAAGTTTCAATATAACTATACTTTCTGAAAATATTTATATTCTTATATTTTTATGATTTATATTATTTTTATTAAAGAGCTTTAATAATCCTGACAAAAACAGAAATATTAAATTTTTCATAACAATTTCTATTTTTTTAGCACTACTATATTTTACTAGAGCAGAAGCATTTATATATATTTGAAGCGTTTTTATTTTATTATTTTTTTATGAACTTAGAAACCATAAATTTAAAATAATAAATAATAAAATATGGATAAATATTATTAAAAAATCTTCATTAATTATCTTATTTTTTCTTATTTTTATTTCCCCTTACATATTTTATCTGCACTCAATTACATGAGAATGGTGATTAACAAACAAATGAAGTGCTAATTTAAGACAAGCAGAACTTAGGGGGACAGACAAAATGGATGATGAATGATTTGAAAAAGCTGTTTGAGAACTAACAAACGATAACCATAATCTAAAATCATGATTTGTATGATGATTAACATATAATTTATGAGAAAAATCTGAAAGTTTAAAAGAATACTTACTAAAAAATCCAAAAGAAACTACTTTTAGAATACTTGAAAATCAATTAAAATTGTATTTAAAAAATATCCCTGAACTTATAGTATGAGATTCTATGAAACTTTTTTATTCAAAAGATTCAATTTTTTATAAAAATTATATATTTATATTAGTTTGTACCTTACCTTTACTCCTTGTATTATATTGATTATATAAAATGTTTAAACAAAAAGAATATGACTTTTTAATTATATTCTTTTCATTTTTTAGTGTAGCTTCTATATTTTTCACATTATTTTTTGTATTAAATAGATATTTTTTATTTTTCTTACCTTTAATACTAATAATACTAGTTTTCTGACTTCAAAATATAAAAGTAAAATATAAAGAGACATTAATTTCTTTACTAATATGATTATATTTACTATGAAATTATACTTTTTATAACTCAGTAAAAAATGATGATTATAAATATCAAGTAAAAAAAATAGCTTGAGAATGGTTAAAAGAAAATAAAGATATAACCAATTCTAGAATTATGGAAAGATTTCCTATAGTTACATATTATTCATGAACAAAAGAAAGATGGTTAACTCCTTTTACTGACGACTTAAATAACTTAATTGAATATGCAAAATACAATAATATAAATTATTTTGTCGTAGATAGTCTTGATTTTAAAACATATAGGCCTAACCTTATTTTTTTGCTTAGTGATGATTTCAAAAACAATTCATTAATTAAATTAAAAACTTTTAAAATAAATAATGAAAAAGTTATCTTGTATAAATTTAATTTTTAGTATAATTAAAAATGTTTATTTTTTAAAAAATATCTATGGTAAAAAAAGTGTTTAGTTTTATCGTTTTAGTTGTTTTTCTGACTAGTTCACTAAATATAACTTTTGCAGAAAATAGTACCCTTTTATCTGCTTCTAGAGCAAAAATAAAAACTTTAAAAAATTGATCTAAATACTTAATACAATTAAATAAAGTTGATAAATTTATTGACTCCCAAACTGACTCTGCTTTATTAGCAAAATTAAAGATAAGTGTTGATGGAAAAAAAGAAAAAATCATACCTAGTATCTTATGATGAAGTAAGTCAAATGACTTAAATTATGAACTATTAAATTATATAAGCTTAAAATTAAGTGAGAGACTTAATACTTTATCATGAATAGAACAACAAAAAATTATAGACTTATTTAATAATCCAGATTTAACTTCTGATGAAATTAAAAAAGTTGAAGATGAAATAGTTAAATTGCAATTAAACTTATTTGACTCTAGTAAAACATTTATTGATAAATTAGTAAGTAATTTACAAGATTCTATAAATTTAGAAGAAAAAGGTAATTTAAAAATAAATGCAGAATGAAGTTGATCATTATTTTGAACTGCTAGTTGAGAATTAAATATAACTAATTATGCTTCTAAAATTTCAAATTTTGACTCTGAATTTAAAGCACAAGTTGATTTACTTATTAATTCAAGCTTAAGATGATGAGAAGATTTCAAAACTCAGTTTTCATCATTTATCAACTTTATAAGCAAAGATGGTAACATATATATACTTTTAGATAAATTAAATTATTCAGGAATTGACTCAAGTGAGATTGAAACATATCTTGCAAAATTAAAAGAATTAGCTGCAAATAATGAATATTTAAAATTTGAAGATCAAAATTCAACTTATGTACTAAATTTAATTAGAAATTTTGATTTAAATTCTATTTATGGGGAAACAAATAAAATTCTTTTAAATCCTATGTTTAGACCATATAAAAAAGATTGAGATAGATATTTATTATTACCTACTAAAGAAGCATGTGATGCAATAAAATGAATAGAATATAAAATAGCATGAAAATGAGTTTGGTATTGTAGTGATAATGAATATGATAAAATGTTAAAAGAAAGTTTAAAAAATTGAAACTTTTATATTGTTATAGACTGAAATGAAAAATATCTATGATATGATATGATAAGTAATGATGTAACTTGATGAGTTAAAGTTTATTATTCTGATAAAAAAATTGAAAAAATACTTGTAAGAATTGATCCAAAAGATAATAAATATAAATGAGAATATTTTGAATTAAATTTCGTTAACTGACAAAAATTGGATATTGTACTTAACGCAATGTCTGAAAATATGCTTTTATCTTTCAAATCTTTGTTATCTAGTGATAATAAATTTAATAAAATTAATTTTATATGAAATTTTACAGACTTTACATCATCTTTTAATTTAGAGAATAAAAAGTTTAATGGTAACTTTGAAAATAAATTAAAAAGATATAATTATGATTATAATAACTGAACTTGAAATTATGAAGATAGCTGAAAAATAATATGAACATTAAGTTGAGAACTGAATAGTGAAAATACACTTATATCTTTAAATTTAGATATAAGTTGAAATGAAAATGCAAATAAATATAACTATGATTGGAATACTTGAAAATCATCATACACTCCTGTAAACTCTATTTTTAATTTAAAATATACTTTAAAAAATGAGATAATTTCATGAAACATATCATACAAAGAATGAGATAATGAATTATTTTCTTTAAATTCAACTTGAAAATATAGAAAAAATTATTTTGAATTAAATAATATAATAAATTTCTTAAATCCTATTAGCTTTACATCTGATAAAGAAACAGTAGTTTGAAATTTAAATATTAAATATGAATGAACACTAAATAAAAATAATTCAAATATTTATCTTGATGTTAAATCTAAAACAGATTATATAAAAATTATAATAACTTCAGATTATGAAAAAAATCAAAATAATAATATAAAAATTGAAGCTCCAACTAAATATAAAACTATTGATGAAGTTTTTCCAAAAAATAACTCAAGCAATAATGATTTCTTTTATCAAACTAAATAAATTGACAATAATATAAAAACTTGCAAAATATAAAAAAGTAATATAATACACTTATATTACTTTTTTAATTTAAAAATTATGAAAAAAGTTATCATATTATTATGTGTTATACTATGAATAGTTAGTATAAATACTTCATATGCAGCAACAACTACTAGTACTTGATATCTTATAAAATCTGATGTAAATATTTATAAAATTTATAAAGAAACTGTGCTTTCTAGACACCAAATTAAACTTGATTTTAAAGATGGAGATAAACTAAATTCTATAATTGAAAAATATTTTATAAATGTTTACCTTTCTAAAGATAGAAAACAAAAGCTTGATACATTAGAAAGAAATTTATCAAATGTACTGCAAAAACTAGAAGCTAAAAAACCTTTAACTATAAATCAAAAAAAGATTTTTAATTTAGCTAGAAATTTATATTTAAGAACTATATTAGAATTAAGAAAGAAAAACTAAATGAAATAAAAAAAATACTAAATCAATTGATTTAGTATTTTTTTTATTTCATTATATAATTTCAGTTACTCATTTTCATAAGAACCTCTCAGACTTGTTTTGATCTATTATTATCAAACAATTTAATACTTACATTATCTCATATAGTATTATACTCTAAACTATAATAATTTGAATATGTACTAATTCTTCAATCAGAAAATATTGTAAATAAAGGTGTTTTGTATGGGTCATCAATAGAATATATTACAATTGCTCATGGATTATATGGAACACTTAATGGAACTTGGTAATAAGAGTAAATTGATTTATTATCAAGTCTTAAATAAATTCAATCAGTTGAAGTGTTAACTAAATCTTCAACAATAGAAACATTTTGTACCTTATCAAAGCTAAAATACTCATAATAAATTTCATCTACTCAACTACTTAAAATAATTTTTACATAAGGATTAGTATTTGTTGAAGGAAGAACATCTATTTTTGCTCAAGGTAAATTTTTTATTGTTATATTTCAAGTATTTTCATTAATTGTAGCAACTACAATTCAATTCTTATACAACAATAATCAATCATTACCATTTAAATTTACATCAAACAAATATGTTCAAGAACTTGTTGTATTAACTTTTTGATTGTTTGATTTATCTATTAATTTTGATAAAACTCATCATCTATATCTATATAAATTAATAGGTTCATTAGATAACTTTTCATTTATACTTCAAATAACATTATCTCAATTTTTAGCATCAATAGATGGTATAGGACTATATACTTCTAATATTGCTTCTTTGTATAAAGAGTTTCATGCTAAATCTTTTATATGCAATCATATCTTTTTTGTAAATAACTCATTATATGGTCAAAAATCAACTTTAACACTATTAAATGTCTTTTTTACTAAACCATTATCTATGTCTCTATCATTCGTTTTATCTCAATCATTATCAGAATCAACATCTAAATCTGTATCAATATAAAAATCATCAATTCAAATTAATCAAGAATCTTCGTAAATATAAGGAGTAAAATCATAAGTATATTTTTGATAAACAGGTATTTTTATATTTCAACTTAAGTTAATTTCTGGAGCATTATTATCACTAGATAATTGAGGAGAAAGTAATACTTGTGATGATTTTGTTCAGTTAATATTTTCTTTAAAAGCATTAATTCTTGAATAATAAAAATCATTTTTTTGTTTTGTAGAAATTAGATATGAATTAGATTTAAATCATAAATCATATATTCTATAACTTTTTATATCTCTAAAATCCAAATTTGTTACTGTTCAATCATAATAATTTATATCTATATGAGATGCTTCTGATAACAATCATAAATTATCATTATTTGAAGTAATCATAACTCAAGGCAAAATAGGTAATCATACATAATCTTTTATACTTTGTCATTTTAAAGAAATTGTATTTTGTCATTGAATATATGCATTTCAAGTTATAGCAGTAATTTTTGCTCATGATTTAAACTGTATATTTTCAAATCTATTTACTGTCACTTCATATAATGAACTTGAGCTATTTATATAATATGTAATTGTAAATGGAGTTTTTCATGCATACAATTTAGTATTAGATGACAATGATACAACTTTATTATTACTAATATCATCTTTTATGTTTATCATTTCTTTTCACTCAAAAACAAAATCATCATTTATATTATTTCAAACTGCAGATAAATATGCTAAATTATTTTTTATATTATAATCAAGTGTATAACGATTGTCTGGAATATTATCAATATCAGCGAAAGAATCTATTATTTCTTTTCTTATATTTTGAGGAACATATGAATTATAATTTTCATTTAAAAATTTATCAACAATATCATAAAATTCTAACCTAAAATTATTTAAAGTATCATTTGTTGGAGCATCAAAAGAAAAATTTATATATCAATTAGCCGATGAAACTTCTCTAGGATTATTTATTGCCTCATAAAATATCTGTGAATTAAAAAACTTATTATCTCAAATACTTAACTCATAAGGATCATAAATAGTAGGATTATTTATAACTGTATTCTTTGTATTTTCCTTTAAATATAATTCTCAATTTACCATATATAGTAAATCTTCATCATCATCATTGTCAAAATCTGTATGTCATAACTTTTCATTTCATTTTAATTCATCAATATAATCAAAAAGTCTATAACTTATACCATTTTCAATTACATAAATTCACTTATAATCAAATTTATAATTTGGGTCTGAACTACAAGTACTTGAAGCAGAAGTAACTCAAGAAGAAGAATTAGATGTATTTGCTGCAAGTGATTTTGTAAAATCATTTAATCCTGACTTAACTCTAGTTAATAAGCTGTCTCAATCTTTCTTTAATTCAGATGTATCATTATTATTATCAGTTAATAAATTCATTGTTGCCTTAACTGTTTCAAGATTATGTTTTCTTAGTATTTCATTATATGCCTTAACATTTGAATCATTTGTACTTGAAACAAACTTTATACTATTTGGTTTATTCAAATTTTTTATAGATTCTTTTTGTGTTTTTGTTCTCTGTATTTCAGTGTTTATAATATCTTTTAAAGCATCAAATTTTTCTTTATTTTTATCTTTCAAATCATTAATCAACTTGTCTTCATTAGAATAAGTCATATTTGAAACATCTTGCCATAATTTTCTTATATTTTCAGTTTCAGGATCAGCTTGTAAAGCTTTACTAGCTAAATTCTCATTTACGTAAGTTAGGAAATCTTTATTTGATAACTCTATATTTCTATTATCCTTCATAAACTTCAAAACTTTAAACATAGAATAAGCTATAAATTTTGAAAAATTGTTTAATTCTCATTCAACTATTTCTTTATCAGTTTTTTTATTTTCATTCATTCCAGTTTTATTTCATAGATTTACGTCTATTCTTTCTTGAAGTGGACTTGAAAAATCTAAGTTAGGAACTGTTGTTCTAAATAAGTTAATTATATTATTTGTAAAAGTATTTATAGGAGCAACTGACTGTCTTGCCATTTCTGTAACAAAATCAGTTTCCATTTCAAAGTTTACATATGTTGTAATTTTAATTGCATCAACAAAAGGAAAAGAAAATTGAGGAAGAGAAACATCAATAAAATCAAATGGTAAAAATCATTGTCTCTCAGAAATATAGGCTATTTGATCTCATGCTCTCCACTCAGGAACCAATGGAGATGATTTAAGTATACATTGAACTTTAGTTATTATTTTAAGAATATTTAAAACTCATTCAATAGATCATAATAATTTAGGTAATTTAGGTGGTGGTGGTAAATCTGGTAATTCGATTTTTGGTAAAGTTGGCAAATCTGGAAGGGTTGGTAATTCTAAAGAATCAAGTATAGGAATGGTTGGTAAAACAATATTTATATCAGGAACTAAAGGTAAATAAAGTTTTGGAAGTGTAGGGATAACTATTGGTCTAACATTAAATTTAAAATCAGGTAATGCTATAATTAATCATGCTTTAATGTTATGTAAATCCAAAATTATATTTGGCCATTTTGGGAACTGTATAACAGGAATCTTTGGCACTACCATACTTATAAGTTTCCACATAAATGTCATTAAATCTTGTCTTTCATTTTTACATTGCTTACAACTTACTTCATAATCATTAAAAACATCAACAAGTAATTGCCATGATTTCAATACTGCTTTTATAAGTATATATGCTTGTACCCATGCTTTAAATCTTTCTCAATTAGTTCATAACCATCAACCAAAAAGTGAAACTATAGTATCAATATTACAAAGTACTTGTTGTAACCGTTCTTCTTTTTTATTTAAAAGTCATACTAACTTTTCAGGGAATTTTTTATATCATTCAATCACTTCTGTATCTTTATCTAAAGAATTTATCAAAGCATTAGCTTGAAGAATAATTTTATTTCCTGCTTCATTTTTCTTTTCACAATTAGCTTTTTCAACTGGGTCCGATTGATTACATAATTGTCATAAGCTCCATGCTTCTTTTGCTCTTTCAATTTCATCCTGCCATTGTTTTTTTGTCATTTCAAAATTCACTTTTGCCTTTAATAAAGAAGTTTCAGTTATCCATGGAACATTTACATTTACAGTTTGTTCTTGAATAGAAATAAGTGGTAAATTTCATATAAATTCATAAACAGATTTTATTCAAGAAATTGTCTGACTTGGTTTATAATCTTTTTGTAATCACAAATTTTGTGACTTTAAATTAAGAACTAAACAATCAAAATATCATTCATCAGATGGACTTTTATCTGCACATTGTTTCGATTCTTGTGCACTATTTACTGTGTCTAATTCAGACTGAACTTTTTGATCTTCTAAAGTTCATTTTTGTTTTCAGTATTCAAATGATGATTTAACATTATCAAAGAAATTATTCCAACTATCATCAAAAACTCAACTAAAATCAGGTAAAATTACTATAATTGAAGGAAAACTTGTTAACTTTGTTACTATTTCTTCTATTTGTCTATCAACCCAATCCATTAAGAAAGCCGGGAAGTCAGTAATCCATGTATTTTGTATTTTTACTACATCTTTTAAATTTCAATTTTTTAATGCCTTTGTATCAATATCTATTGAAAAACTTCATGCTCAAGCTTGATTTCCTTCTCAAATTGTAATCAAAGGATTTGCTGGCATATTTGTAATTTGACTTGTATTGTTTGCTATACTATTAAATGAGCTTTTTATAGCATCTATTACAGATTTAGATTGATCTCAATTTTTATATTTTAAATAGTTTGAAACAAACTGACTATCAAACCTAAAATAACTTTGATTATTACTTGATGAAGAATTTACACAACTTCAATTTAAAACGTCATAATTTCAAAAATTAACTGAAGTATTTTTTTGTTTTGGATCTCAGTCAGATCAATCTCATTTACATCATACAAGAGGTTTTGCTGCAACAACACAGTTTCAACCTAGCGTTAGAAATGGATATAATCATGGGAAAAATGGTGCATATCAAGCTGTCATAGCTGGTCATCAAAAACAAGCAGCAGTTCCAACAGCTCAAGTTATTGTAGGAGTAACAAATAATCTAAAAACATTAGTTGGAGCCCAAGTTCATAAAATTCATCAAGCTGAAGATGGTCAACATGCTGGTCAAGGCACATATGCTGATGATGAAATTGGCCAAACAACAGGAATACAACATGGAGAAGTTCAACAACTAGTTTGAAGTCAAGTTAATGCAGAAAAAATAGGTAATCCACTTCATACAACTCAATATTGTGATGGATAAGCCGGCGATATAGGAAATCAAAATAATGTTAATGAACTTCAAGGAGCAAGAGGTGCAGCATTTAATGGACTTGATACACAAGACCCTCAACCAAATCATTTACATAAACCTTGTGAAATAAAATCAAGTCAGTCAAGTATTTGGTCTGTTGTATTATTTATAGTATCTAAGAAATTTCATGTATCTTGATTATTATTATTGTAGCCTGGTGTTGGATCTTCATCATCTGGAATTCAATCTCCATCAGTGTCTTTTAATATATCATTTAAAGCTCAACTTGAGTAATTTTGTATATCTGTTTTATCTTTACTTACAGCACTTGTAGCTAAATTATCAATATAATCTGGAACTCAATTTCAATTTTCATCTATTTTATTTAATTCTAGACTACCTGGTAATTGAAGTTTATCTAGATTACAACTTGTTTGTACTTGTCACTTATCATAAGATCTACTACAATTATTACCACTTCAAACAGATCTATATAAGTCAACATTAAGAGAACAAGATTTATCATCAGGCTTTAACATAATATCTCAACAAACATCATCTCATGCTTCTCATTTTTCAAATAATCAAGTTTCAAGATATCAATAAGTTAAAGGAAGAGTTTCAACTTGATATTCTAAAGATAACTCTTCTCAAGGATTTAATGAAAAATTATCAACAACAAAATCATAATTTCAAATATTGTATCTTATATTTGATTCTTTACTTGTTTGTACATTATTTCAAGCATTATTAAAATAGAAATAATCTTCAATATTTTCTGCATATGCTATATTTTTCTTTGTAGAATTTGATGTGTTTTTAAGTTTTACTTCTATATTTACTATATCTCATGAATTTAAACTTCATCAATTTATATCAGTAAATACTTTCTCAACTTTTATTCAAAAACTGTTAGAATACTCACTTTTTACAAAAGTTGTATTTTGAGAATTATTTGAATCAGTTGGATAATAATAAATATTATTAGATGAGTAGTTTGATAAATCCTTTAATCAATTTATTGTATCAGTATTAAAAGTTCATAATTCATTACTGTTTGGTACTGGAATATTAAAACTGTCTACAGTTCATCATGTAAATATTGTAGCATCACTTCAAATTACATTTAAAGATCAAGTTGAATATGGTAATTTAACAAATAAAATATTGTCTATCAATCTTTGATCTATATCAAATGAATTATTACTTCATGTTCATGCACTTTGAATTGCCTTGATTAAATCCTCATTTGATAAAATCATATTATTCAAAGTCTGATCATTATTAAGAGTTGGAAGCCCTGCATAATACACAGCTCAATTTCAATCTTTTACTTGTGAATCAAGTTTCATTAAATATCAATCTCAAACCTTTTTCTTTGTGAAAACTGGTGAAGTAGAAGTTCATCATCAGTAAAATATATTAATTTCACCTGATGTATCCAATGTTACAATATCCTTTTTCCCATCATTATCCATATCAAAACTAGAAGTACGAACAATGCTTCAATTTAAATTAAATTGATTTTCTAAAGGCATCTTTATAAACTTCTTTTCAACATTGTTCAAAAGATATGGCTTTCATTTAGCAACATAAAATATATCACCGTATCAATCTCAAGTAAAATCTCAAGATTCAATACTTGGCTTACTTCATAATTCAGGAATATAAACTAAATTTCATTTATTATCAAAATTTAAGTTTCATCTATTCTCTAAAAGTTGAATATATGAATTTGATTTTATTAATATTAAATCATCTAATTTATCATTGTTATAATCAAGAATTTTATATCAAACATTTTTACTATCTTTAGAGATTAGTTTTCAAACTGTACTATCAAAACTTCTATCAACATTTGTTCAGGGAAGTTTCTTTTTTATGTTTTTTAAATTTATAACAGGATCTCAAAGATTTATTAATGAAAATGAAGAATATTTTTTTGTTGATTCTCAAACTGACTCTCAAGCAGCAAAAAGTAATAAAGACTTATTTTTTCATGACCATCCAACTCATTTATTATCTTTGAAATTCTCAATTGAAGAATTATCAGCTTCAGAAAAAGCATCTAAAGTTGTATTGTCAGCAAATGGATCATTATAATAGATCATTAAAACTTCGTTTTCATTTGTATTTAATGTTCTATTACCATAAAGATAAGTATTAAGATAAACTATTATTGAATTTTTTAAGGTACTTAATTTTTGTGATAATAGTGATTCATCTCTAGTAACATTTAAAGTTGAATTAATTAAATTATATGAAAATAAAGCGACTATAGTATTTCAATCTTTTATAGAAAATACTGCATTTTTTGAATCATTTAATGAATAATTTTCAAGTGATAAAACTGCATTCTTAGATATTGTTCAATCCTTATTTATCCTAAAAACAATATTTCACAAAGAATCTTTTAAAACCAAAGTTCAAGATTCTTCATATGCACTATATTTATTTCATATATTTTTTAGTGAAATAGAAGTTTTTGTTTTGCTAATATTACAATCTGAAAAATCTAAATTATTACCAGTACAAATTTTTATTTCATTATTTGTATCCAGATTATAGTAAACTTTTCAAACATATATAGATAAAGCATCATTATATATATCAAAGTACAATTTACCATTTTTATCAATATTTGAAATATATTTTATATCTTGAGTTATATTTTGACTATCTTTAATACTTGAAATTGCTCAATTTCAACTTATCGAAATTACATCATTATGTTTATATGGATCATTTAATAAACTTGTAACAGCTAAACTTCTATTATTTTTATCAAAAAGTAAAGCTCACGCTAAATAATCTTGTTTAGTTATATCTCAATAAGGAGCTCATAATAGTACTGTATATAATCAATTATAATAGTTACCATCAATTGCTTCTTTATTCCAAAAATAAAAAGTTTCAAGTTTTATTGCATTTTCACTTTGTGGATTAATAGTAATTTTGTTTGTTTTTAACCATAAAGCAATTAAATCATTTTTTTGAGTATTTGTTAACTTATCAAAATCTGGTGAATTTTTTAAATCATTTAATGTGCTAAATTTAGACCTATAATAATCTAGATTATACTCTTCAAAAAATTTCTTTCATGTTTCTGTTAATCAATTACTATCAGTAAATCATACAATATGTAAAGATGATTTTATAAATGGAGCTTGTCACTCAATTTCTAAGATTGTTTTAAACTCTGGGCTTGCTCTTACCATAATATAAGCAAGTCAAGGAATATCTGTTGCATTTATTTTAAATGTAGCTACTCAAGAAGAAACTATAGAAGAATTAATCTCTGGCGTAATAATATTTTTGTATTGATCTTTTACCTCAAGTGATAAATTAACAGAATTATTATTATATACTAAATTTCAAAATCTATCTTTTAATTCAGCTTTAAGTATAGTATAGTCTTTCGGACTAGCTTCAATTTTATCTCTAGACAAAGATAAATCTATTCTTATTGGATCATCAGGTAGTATATCAATATATTTTGTATAAATTTTTTTAAGTCCTTCGATTTGAAACGATAATTTCACATCTTTTGCTGCAGTTCTCTTTGTTATAAATTTCACTGTTCCTACTCAATTTTTTACATCAACATAAGAGTCTTTAGGAATTCAATAAATAGAATTTAGTGTTAAATAAAGTCTAGAATTAAAATCATTTATAATGTTTCAATCTTTATCTCTAACTGAAAAATTAAAACCATATTCTCATCATCAAACTTTTATAGAGCTTTGAAGAGGTGCGACTCATAACACAACATCTTTTATTGTTTTTACATTTTTTGTAACATTTGTAATTTCTGTTCAAGAAACATCTTTTATTTTAAATGAAATAGTATTGTTTCATTCATTATCAGTCGATTTTAATCTAAAAGCTTTATATCACTCAATTGTTTGAAATGTAATATTCTTTTTAGAATTTTCATCAAATAAGAGACCATCTCAACTTATGCTTCATTCTATATTATAAAACTCTCCTGAAACTGGATTTTTAAATTTATCATATATAGTTAAAAAATGTGTAGTTACTACATTTCAAGTTTCTAAAATACTAGTTCATAATGTTATTTCTGCACTATTAGCTTTTTCAGGTTTTACTGTAAACTTTTTTGAAAATTTAAATCAATATTTATCCTCTACAACAAGATTATAATCTAAAGCTCAGGATAATGCTCAAAAATTAATATATAATAGAGAGTTTAAAGTTCAAGTACTAAATATATCATCACCTTTATATAAATTATATTTTATAGGATAATTTATAGGTAATTTAGATCATAATTTAGAATAATTTTCCAAAACAAAAACTAATTTTTCCTTTGAAGTTGATGAATTATTTATATTGTTTTTAACTCAATCAATTGTATTATTATATCAATCTACTAAATATATATTTGAATTATCTGAAGCTAAAACTCAATTTGTTCAAGAATCTACATTCAATACATTATTATCATTGTTTAAATTATAAGTTGAAGCAAAAAAGTTATCTCATCTTACTTCAATTTTAATAGTTTTTTCTAACTTAATTTGACTCTGTTTATTGTAATCAACTATATTTATATAAGCTCTTATATAAGCATCAACATCTTTAGTTTTTGAAGCAAATGCATAATCAGCTTCTCAAGAAGAAACTTTTTGGTATCAATCTTTAAAACTAAAATAATTATCAGCATCTTTCCTTCAATTTTCATTACTAACTCATTTTTCATAAATTAGTCAGTTATCTAGTGACTCAAGTTTCTCAAGTTCAAAGTTAACAACTGTTGAGTTATCATATTTTAATTGATTTCAATCTTTATCTAATAATTTTAAATTTAATCTTCCAAATTTATTATAATAATATCTAGATGAATCAGAAGTAAACTCTAAACTTCCTCATCAAAGTTCAGATTCTAAACAATCATTTATTCAATTTTTATTTATATCTCAATCACAAGCTTCATATTTTTTTTGTTCTTCTTCAGTTAAAAACAAAGATTTATTACTACAATTTCATCCTCAAATCTTTATAGTTGGTGGCAACATGGTCTTTAACCGACACATAATAGCTGGAATCCATTGCCAGATAGGAACTCAATCAGGAGGTCAGCATTTAAAAAGCTTACTTTGATCTACTAAATTTCATGCATTTAATCATAAAAGTAAATTGTTTAAAGTAGCATTTTTAGCCATTATATCAGCATATGGATTTGCATTTTTTGATTCTGGATCAATCTTTATATACATATTTTCTGCATCTCATGGTGCTCACATATAAGATATCTCATACATTTTTTTATTCTTTGGTAAACCAAACTTATAAGTATTTCAGTTAAATTGATCTGATAAATAATTTTCAAATATAAATTTATATTTTGCAGAAACTGAATTTAAGTTTTTCCAATACAATGAAAATACTAAAGAATCATAATAACTAACTTGTTTTTGATCTCAATCTAAATTATAAGTTTTTAATGGTTTATCTTTTAAAGATTTAAGTAAATCTAAATTAGCATCTGGATAAGTTCAAGTTTTTAAATAATTATTATATATAGTATCATTTGGATTTGGTTTTGAAGTACTTATTAAATTATTTATTTCACTTGTCTTCGTATTTAAACTAGCTTGTAATAATTTATCAATATTTTCAAAAGTATCACCAGATCAAGTTGATATATTTATTCTGTATAAATATGGATAATTTATTTTTTTATAGTTTCAATCTGCTCATATAAAATCCACATATCTGTCCTTATCTATTGGTAAAGCAGGAGTAACCATTGAATTTACCTGAGTCTTTAAATCATCTTGATTTGGAGATTTATGAAAAATATACGATGGGATAGTTTTATAAAAATAGTTTTCAGTAATTATTTCACATTCTCCAAATGATAATCAAAATTTTTGTTTAACTACTTTTCAATCTAAACTTACAGATGTTCTCCAACACATCTTAGAAGTTAAATTATTATAAGTTTTATAAAAATCATTATAATTTACTGTTCATTTTGCTAAATTATTAGTACTACAATTCCATCAAATTTTTTGATCTATACTGTATGTTTTACTACAAGTTTCCCATACTAATCAATATTGTTCAGTTAATATTCAAACTCATTTGAAACAATCGAGTGGAGAATTAGTTTTATTTATATCATTTTCTTTTTTAGCTCATCATATATCAAAAAGTGGAGTTATTGAACCACTTAAAACATGAGTTCATAAATTCAAGGTAACTCATCAATTACTAGATTTTGTATCTAAATTTATTGGACTGTTTCATCACCACCATCATCTAGTCAAACAAGACATATCAGCTCAACAAATACTAAAACTTGATTTACTACATTGTGATATAACTGTTGAATCAGCTTGTATATTATTTATATTATATCATCTATTTGCCTCAACTAAAGTTCAAGAATTTGTTAAAGATCATCTATAAATACTACAATCAGTAGCTCATGTTAATGTACTTGCTTTTTTTCAGTAAAAATAATTAGTATAAGTTCTTCAACACATATTAGTGGTTTTGTATGACTCAAAAATAGGTATTTTTCTTGATAATCAATTTTTAACTACATTATCTATTGTATTTTCTAAATCATCATTTGCGTTTTTTATAACTTCTTCAGAAATTAAATCAATAACAGAAACAAGAAATGGAACTAAATCTGCATTTACTTTATCATAAGTTTGTGAATACCTTCAAGCATTAAACACATTTTGTCTCATCTCAGCTAATGTAGAAGAATTAAATATTTCTATAAATCTTTTTGTTAATTGATTAGTTACATATCTAGTTGAGATATCTGAAGTTCAATCAAACATACTTCAAGAACTTGTGGTTCAAGATAATGCTAATTCTGGGAAAGCAGTTTTTATTAAATTTTGAAGTTCATCTTGTCATCAATTTAAAATTTGATCTTTTAATTTTGTTGCAAGTTCTTTTGAAAATCTATTATAAACAATATCCTCCAAATTTGATTGTCTTGCCTCATATCATTTATAGTTTGTATAATTTATTGCTTGTTCTTCTCTATATTGATCAAAATAAAAAACATATGGTTCATAATCATCAGGAATTCAATCATTTTTATTTCAATTTATAACTCACAAATTTTTATTAAATAATCAAGCTCATGTATAATAATCATGATTTTTATCAAAATAATCTTTAATTGCTTGAATATCATCATCTTTATTTCAAGTATTTGGAGCAATTACTCATTGCCAAATCTCTGGATTTATTGTTGAACTTCAATTTTCAGCCTTCTCATAATTATCATTTTTGTGATTATAAACATAAGTTTTATTTTCAAAATCTATATAAGGAAGTATTGTTTTTGAATAATTTTCTCCATTTTTTACAATAGGTAATGGAATATTTCAAACAAATAATGAACCAATAAGTTTTGATTCAAAATTAACATTTTTTACAGATTTATATCATTCAAAGTAAAGTGATTCATTCAAAGATGCTATTTGAAAAGAACTAGCATTATGTGGAGTTGGAATTATAACTACTTTTGTATTATCAAGAACTCATTCTATATCGCGAGCATACCTTGATAGTTTTGATTTAACATCTCAATAAATATTATCATCAACTATAATTGAAACTAGATTATAAAACTCTTTATTTTCTGCATTTACTTTGTAATTAAAAAATTCAATGAAAGGAACTCTTAACCCAATGTTAAAAAGTAAAAATGAAATTAAAATAAATGATATAATCTTTTGAGAAAGTGAGTAATCATTTCTAGGTCAAACAAAAACACTTATAAAATCCTCTATTTTAATGAATTTTAAAGGATTTTTTTTCTTGCTAAAAAATTTTTTTAAAATCTGTTTCATTTATCTTATTTTTAGCTCTACAAAAGTATAAAAAATAGTTTTTAACATTTTAGTTAAAAACTATTTTAAAGCAAAAGAAATTGCATACATTTTTTGAACAAGAATTAAACTCACCATTTACTTTTCTCCCAAAAGAAAATTTCTTCAGTATCATTTACAGAAATCTTTGTATCTATCTTTTGTCATTTTAAGTTAATATATACCTTTGTTTGTCACTTAGTCATTCATTCTAAAAAGTCTTTTAAATCAATTAAATCAGATTTTTTAGCTGCTTCGGGAATTACTATAATATATGAAGATTCAATTCAACAAATACCATCAAGATTTTCTGTACATTCTACTTTTTGTACATCAAAATCATTATTTAAATCATCTAAATTATCACTATTATTTAAAGTATTATCTTGATTATTCTTCTCATCTTTTTCATCATTAACAACTAAATTTCAACTACTAATAATCTTAATTCATCTTTTAATATCATCAAAAAGTCATAAATCACGAGCTTGATCTCTTATTTTAGTAAGTGGAACAATCACAGATTTTCTTGATTGAATTCACTTTCTTCCATATTCCAAATCAACTGATAAATTTCATTCTAAAATAATTATTTTTCAAACTTCTATACTATCTTTTATATCATTAAATTCTCTATCAAAAATCGTAACTTCAAAATCAACATCAAATCACTCACAAGTAAGAAAAACCATATTTTTTCAAGTTTTTGTGAGAATTTTTCTTACATCAGTAATTACTCAAACAGTTTTTACCATTTTTTCTCTTATATCACTCAAAAATTTCTTTTTTCTTTCATCTGTTTGTTCTTTTTCATAAAGTAATTTTATCTCATCTAGAGACATCTTCAAGTATTTTGTATTTGAGCTTCTTTTCTCACAATATCTTTTAAGACTATCTAATGGATGCCCTGAAACCATAAATCATAAAACTTCTTTTTCAAAAAATAATTTTTCTTCATAATGAAATGGAGCTGAATCTCTTAATATTAATCTATCTTCATATCAAGAATTTCACATATCAAAAAGTCATATTTGCATAGAATCTTTTCATTTTTCATTTCATTTTGCATATCTTAAAATCTCATCCAGATTATGATACATCTGTCATCTATCTCAAAACTCATCTAAACTTCATGACTTTATAAGAGCTTCTAAAGATTTTTTATTTATAACTTCTTTTCATGCTAATTTTATAAATTCTTCTAATGTATTAAATTTTCATCATTCTTTTCTTATCTCAAGTATTTTATCAATAGGTCAATCTCAAAGTCATTTTATAGCTTTCAATCAAAATCTTATATTTTTATCATCTATATAAGTAAAGTGTTTTAATGACTGACTAATTGATGGTGGTAATATATTTATCCCGTTTGCTAAACTCTCAGAAACTTCCAAAGAAATTCTATCTAAGTCTTCCTCATCTGAAACCATCATAGCTGTTATAAATTCTGTTCTATGATAAGCCTTTAAATATGCAGTTTCATAGGCTATAAGAGCATAACACGCTGCATGTGATTTATTGAAACTATAATCTGCTGCTGGCATTATCATATTTTCATAAATTGTTTTTGATGTCTCCTCTTTATATCATCTAAAGGTTGCTGCCTTTTTTATAAATTCTACTTTAAGTTTTTCTATTACATCTTTTTTCTTCTTTCAAACTCATCTTCTAAGCATATCAGCTTCAGCAAGAGAAAATCAAGCCATAGCCTGTACAAGTCTCATAAGTTGTTCCTGATAAACTGCAATTCAATATGTTACATCCATAAATGGCCCAAGGTCTTCAAAAAGTTTTTTTCTTTCTTCTTCTACAACTTCTTTACCATATTTATTCTCAAGTTCAATTTTAAGCTCATCATACATATATTCTATTGGTTCTCTTCAATACTTTCTATTTATATAGTTTTCAATAAATTGCATTGGCCCAGGGCGATAAAGAGCTACCATAGCAATTATATCATCAAAACTTGTAGGTTTTAGGTTTTTTAACCACATTCTCATTCAATCAGATTCAAATTGAAATACTCAAGTGGTATCTCCATTTGCAAATATATCAAGTACTTCTTGATTATTTAAATCTATTGCAAGTATATCTAAATCTACATCTTTATTTCTCTTTAATATTTTTCATGTTCTTTTTATAATACTTAAGTTTCTAAGTCATAAAAAGTCCATTTTTAAAAGTCATAAATCCTCAAGTGGATAAGCACTATACTGTGTAATTATTGTTTTACTATCTTTTGGTGGATGTTGTAATGCAGTAAAATTTGTCATTTTTTCTGGAGCAATTATTACAGCACATGCATGCACTCAAATTTGTCTTACATTTCACTCGATTTTTAAAGCATCATCAATTATTTCTTTATAAATTGTATTTTCATCATATGCCTTTTTAAATTCTTGAGACTCCTCAAGAGCTTTTATTAATTTTGTTCAAGGTTTTTCAGGAATCAATTTTGCTAACTCATTCATTTCAGCAAACGGAATTCCCCTAACTCTACCTACATCTTTAACTGCAGCACGAGCAGCAAATGTACCAAAAGTACAGATTTGAGCAAGATGGTCTGCCCCATACCTTTCCCTACAATAATCTATTACTTTATCTCTTCAAGTATCAGCAAAATCTGTATCTATATCAGGCATAGAAACTCTAGCAGGATTTAAGAACCTCTCAAAAAGTAAATCAAATTGCATAGGATCAAGATCTGTAATTCAAGTCAAATATGCAAGTAAAGCCCCAGCTGCAGATCATCTACCTGGACCAACAGGAATATTATTATTCTTTGACCACATTATATAATCTGATACTATCAGGAAATACGCATCAAATCACATTTTATGAACTACAAAAAGTTCATATTCTAGCCTATCAATTCTTTCTCTTGTCTTTTCATCAAGATTACTTAATATTTCTTTCTTTTTTTCTGTATAATAAGCAAGTGACGCATGTCTTAATTCATCTACATTTGAGTCTTGTAAAGACTTCTCTAAAGGATCAATATCTATTTTTTTTATAAATTCAAAAATTTCATTTTCATTAAAAGTTGTTTTAAATCTAAAATTCATTCATTTAAAACAAAGATATCTTAAATACCACTCATCTGTTGATAACTTTTTAATTCCTTTCTCTCATTTTTCTAGTAACTGTGCTTTATCATATAAATTTTGGTCAGTTTCTGGAAGTTTATAAACTGGTATTAAAATCCTTCAAGTTTCTATATTAATATTTACTTCATTTGCAATTTTATTTGTGTTTTCAAGAGATGATGGTATGTGTCAAAAAATAGAAGTCATTTCATCTTCTGATAAAAATGAGTAATCTCAATTTTTTAAACTTGGTCTATCATGATTTTCTAATTCATGCCCAGTTCACAGAGCTTGGATTACATCTTGAGTTTGTTTATCTTCTTTATTTATATAATAACAATTATTACACGCAACAACTCATAGATTATATTTTTCATGAAGCTCAATCAATCTTTTTGTTATAAGCTCTTGTTTTGGAATATCTCTATGTTCTAATAACTCTAAGTAAAAATTTTCTTTTCAAAAAATTGATTGATAATGATTTATTTTTTCAATTATTTCTTCATCTCTTTTTCCAGAAAGTATATAAAAAGGAATTTCTCAAGACATTGGTCAACTTAAAGCAATAAGATCATTTGCATAAGTTTTTATATCTTGAAGAGCTATTTTTCAATTATTTCACTCAAGATTTATTTTTGTCATCAATTCTATTAAATTTCTATATCCATTTTCTGATTTAGCAAGTAAAACTAGTTTATGTTTTATATCTTTATCTAAACTTGACTCTACAAAGATTTCAGATCAAAGTATTGGATTTATTCAAGCGTCTTTTGCTTTTTTATATAATTCATGGCAACCATATACATTCATTGTATCAGTTATTGCAATAGAAGACATTCCTAAAGAAACTGCTTTTTTTACATAATCTCCAGGTTTTGGTAGTCATTCTAAAATTGAGTAGTGAGTGTGATTATGTAAATGGATAAACATCAATAAAATTTTTAAATTTTAAACTAAATATAATTTAAGCAAAAATATAAAAATGACAAGTGAAATATTCTTTTTTTGATTTATAAAAAAATATATGTTACAATATATAAAATTTATTATTAAATATAATTTATGGGAAATTTAAATTCACCAGAAAATTGAATGAATATTGAAATATTAAGATATCAAGAGATTGAAAAGAAACTTAATAAATTAGAACAAAAATCACAAGAAAGAGTAGCTTTAAGTCTACTTAATAGTTATCAACCAGAAAAATATCCGGTTGATTTAGCTATTGATAGAAAAAATAACCAATATTATATAATTTCGTGAAATGAAGTTCTAAAAATTCGTTTAGATTACAAAAACTTAGAATCTTATCTAAAACAAATAAAAACTCTATTAGATACTAATAATGAGTTAATGTTAAAATGACAATTTAGTTTTAGAACAATATATGAAGATAATATTTGACCTTGGAATAAAAAATTAATAGAACATAAAGATAAAGGGATAGGACAACTAGAAAGGAAAAAAGAAATAGAATGAATGAATAATTTAGTTGAAGAAATGTATAGATTTGCTAAAAATGTAAAATGAGAAAAAATTGATTCAATTAATACTGATGATAGCGCATTAAGATCTTGAGTTTTATGAACTCCAGATACATCTGAAATTCAAGAAATAAAAAGAAAAATGGATAATAATACTTCTATCCGTTATGAAGAATATAATATGCCGAATAATCCTCCTTTATACAGAAAAATAAATAAAAATGCAACTATAAAAACCTAAAAAGAAGCAATAATTGCTTCTTTTTTTATATAATTATTTCTCACCAATTTTTCACTCTTATAATATTTTCATGATTTATATTTTGCCAATTATTCCAAGGTTTCTCAATTAGATGAGCTTTTATTCATTTATTTGCTAAATCCAAAGCATAATCAAAATTATCTTCAATTATTTCTGTAATTCATAATTCAATACATATTTCTGATTTATCCCTACTTTTTTCCTTATGAAAATGATTTGCATAAATTATATCATCAAATATTCAATTATAATGCTTAGATAACCATTTTTCAGTGTAATTTTTAAACAAATCCTCTCTTCTAGCTGTAATAATCATTAAGCCAAATCAATTAGACTTGATTTCTTGTAATCTGTCTTTTGCTCATAATACAGGCATAATTTCTAATTTCTCTAAGTCGTCTAGCATTGGCTTTTAAAACCATTCAACTGAATCTTCTAAATTTATTTCATATTTTTTATGCAAATAATAATCTCTAACATTATCTTTTGAGATTTTTAAATTTCCTATCATATAATTATTATACTCCAAACATCTATCTAGTGTTTCTGCCAAAACTTCATCCAAGTCAACTCAAATTATTTTCTTTTTCATAATCAAATATAATTTTAATAAATTGTCAAAACCATTTTTTAGATTTTTTATATTTAATGTGATAGAATTATATAGATTATATAAATAAAAACAATCCAAATGAATAAATTGTTTTACATAATAGTTGCATTTCTATATACAAAAAATATTACATTTGCTAGACTAGTCTGATGAAGTAATACTCTTAATAGTGCAAAAAGTACTCCAGTTGAAACTTGATGATTTTTTTCAAGTACTTATGATTTTTTATACTCTATTTTTTCTCTTTTATTATCAATCGCTGTAATAATTATATGATTTATATTAATAAAAAAATTTATAAGATTAGTTTTTGAAATATATTATGCTAAAAATTTAGTATACATAAAAATTACTCTTCCTAGAAATGATAGTAAACTAGATAAAGAAAAGGAAACAAAAAAAGATTTTAAAGAAAAAATATGAATAATGTCTATGTTTTTTAAAGCTACTCATAAATTAAGTGAAGTAGGTTTTAAAGAAACAATTACTAACCGTATATTTAGACATGCAAAATTATCATTAGAACTTGTTTATGATAAATGAGAAGTTTATTTTTACATAGTAACATTCAAAAACTTTCTAAATCTTGTAACTCAACATATTACTTCAATATATACAGATGCTGAAGTTAAAGTTATAAATCCAAAAGAAGAATATATAGATTTGAGGGAAAGTTGATATAATTTAAGATGTGCTTCATTATCAAAAGAAAATGATGATGTATTTCCAATAAAATCGTTTAAATATCTTGAAGATGATCCTATTAATAACTTTACTAATGTATTTGGATGACTTTGAAAAGATGATAAAGCTGTTTTTCAAATAGTAATTAAACCAGTATGATCTAATTGGAATAAAAAAGCAAAAAAAGCTGCATGACTTGTATCAAAATGAATGTATAAAAAGAAAAAACAATTTAAATATTTTGATTTGTTATGGAATCCAATCGTTGCACTTATACAATGACCTCAAGATATGATAGCAAATCAAAATAATGCCCCATGAGCAAGTTCATGAGATGCATACAAGATTTTTAATCAAGCCGAAACAGAAAGTCAAAAAATAATGTGAGAAGCTGCAAGTCAACCAGCTTATAAAGCATCTATAAGAGTTTTAGTTAGTAGTCCAAATGAGGATGTAAGTTTAGATTGAACTCATGCAATTATATGAGCTGCATCTATTTTTACTGATGAATATAATAACTCATTAGATAATCCTCAAGTAAGAGAAGATTGATTGCATTTTATATTTACTCCTATGATATATTTTTGATACAAATATAAACTTTTATGATTTTTTCAAAATACCTCAACATTTTCAACTGATGAAGTATCTACAATGTACCATTTCCCTGATATAAATTATAATAAATCCCCATTAATAAAATGGTTAGATTACAAAAAATTATCTCCTCCTCATAATTTAAAAGTTCCTCAAGTCCCAACTATTTTAGAGGAAAAATTAGCTAACTGAGAAACTAAATTAATGCAAAGAACTCTTTGATGATTTCCTATTTTTAAAGATGCTTCTTTAATGTGATGGAATGAATATAGAAATAAAAAAACTCCTATATATTTCAATAAAAAAGATAGATGAAGACATCATTATATTATTTGAAAATCTTGAGGTTGAAAATCTGTTTTTATAGATTATATGGCAAGACAAGATATACGGAATTGAGATTGAGTTTGTGTAATTGATCCACATGGTGACTTAGTTGAAAGTATATTAAAATACATTCCTAAAGAAAGAGCAAAAGATGTAATAGTATTTGATCCATCAGATGATGAAAGACCTATGTGATTAAATATATTGGATATAATATCTGAAGATCCAGAAATGAGAGTAAGAGAAATGGATAGAGCTGCTCTTGACGCTACTGAAATATTTATAAAAATCTTTGGTGATGAAATATTTGGTCCTCGTATTCAACATTATTTCCGTAATTGAGCTTTAACTTTAATGGAAGATAAGGAAGATGGTTGAACTTTGATAGATGTTCCAAGACTTTTTGTTGATGATGCTTTTATGAGATACAAAACTTCAAAAATAAAAAATCCTGTTGTTAAATCTTTTTGGCAACATGAATATGCAAATACTTGAGATAGAGAAAAACAAGAAATGATTCCATACTTTTCTGCTAAGTTTGGACCATTTATTACAAATACTACAATTAGAAATATTATAGGACAAACAAAATCTGCTTTCAATCTAAGAGAAATAATGGATAATCAAAAAATCCTTTTAGTAAATCTTTCAAAATGAAAAATATGAGCATTAAATGCGCAATTACTTTGATTAATTTTTGTATCAAAGGTAAATATGGCAGCTATGAGTAGAGCAAATATTCCAGAAGAACAAAGAAAAGATTTTTTCTTATATGTTGATGAATTTCAAAATTTTGCAACAGACACATTTTGAGAAATACTTTCAGAAGCTAGAAAATATCGTTTAGCACTTATTATGGCTCATCAATTTATAGCACAAATTGGATGAAGTGGTGAAAAATATAAATCAACTTGAAAGCCAGCAATTAAAGATGCAGTTTTCTGAAATGTATGAACAATAATGAGTTTCAAAGTTTGAGCTGAAGATGCAGAATATTTAGAAAAAGAATATGCTCCAGCTCTTTCACAACAAGACATAATATGAATTGCAAATTACACAACTTATTGTAAACTAAATATAGATAATGCCTCATCTCGTCCTTTTGATTTCAAAACTATTTGGGATGAAAAATACAAAAATGATAAAGCTTCTGAAATAATAAAAGAATATAGTAGAAAAAAATATGGTAGAAAGAAAAAATATGTAGACTTAGAAATAGAGGCAAGACTTGGTATAACTTCTTTAGATAATGATATGGCAAATGCTCCTTCAAGCTGAGAAATAGCAAGTAGTGAGCCACTAAATAATGAAATAAAATAAAATTATTTAAAAATTTATAATTTAAAAAATCATATACTATGTTTAAAAAAATAATATTACTTCTAGTACTTATATCATTAAGTTTTATATCTTGATCTAATGTATTTGCAGGAAATGCTCTTGATTGACAAGTAAATACAAGTTTAAATTGAAACATATCAAATAATAAAACAAATGACCCTTTAAATAGTCTTATAAATAATTCCGATAATAATTTTTATGGAACAAGTGCAACATGAGCTAATTGAATAAAAAACACTCTTGTCCAAATCGCAAAAGATATAAAAAATTTATTTTTTGTATTAGCAACTATATTTTTCTTACTAATAACTTTAAGATTAATTTTTGCTGAAAATACAGAAGAAGACTTTTGAAAATATAAAAAATGAATAATTTGGATAACTATGTGACTAGTCGTTATGCAAGTAGCATTTTATTTTGTAGTTGCAATATATGACAGATGAGCTTGAGCAACACTAGCAGATAGTTTATTAACAAATGTTATAAAACCTTTATTAAACTTATTATCAACTCTAGCATCAATATTTTTCTTATGAATTGCTTTATATAGTTTCTATAGATTAATCTCAGCTTGATGAAATGAAGAGAAAATCAAAAACTGAAAAAATTCAATTATCTATGCAATACTTTGAATGGCATTAGTTAAATTTGCATCAAAAATAGTTGAAACAATTTACTGAAAATATGTTTGTAATATAAGTCCTTTATGAGTTCAAGAGTGTTGAATACAAAAGGTTTGAGATTTAAGTTGATTTTCAAAAATATTTTTGGATTTAATTAATTGGTTAAATTGATTTGTTGCAATTGTTACAGTACTTATGATTTTATATGCATGAAGTTTAATTTTATTTTCATGATGAGATGATGAAAAATTGAAAAAATGAAAAAATATTATAGTATATGCATTAATATGAATATTAATACTCGTTATAAGTTATTTAATTCTTACTTTCTTCATCTGACCTAATTGAAGTAATATAACAACAACTCCTTAAAAATTTATATTTTTACATAAATTATATGTTTAAAAGATTTCTATTAAAATTTCTTCTATTTTTACCCCTAGTATTTTTACTTTTACCTTCACATAGTTTTGCTTGAGCTATTACAATTTGATGAACTTCTGAAATACAAAAGGTTTCATTAAATAATGGATCTAGCTCTGACATTGTATCAACTATTGAAAACACATGATTTTCATTATTGAGAACAATAAAAATTATACTAATATGACTTTTTGTTATATATATGGTTTATGCATGAGCAAAAATGATTATGTCTATGTGAACTGATGAAGATAAAATAAAAAGTGCTAAAAAACAAATTTGGTATGCACTTATATGAATAATTTTTGTAAATATTCCTTGAACTATTTATGAAGCATTTTACAAGCCTTCAAATTGAAGTATATGATGATCTATATGAAGTTCATGGAATTCAAAAACACAAAGTTTTGCAGACACTATATTTATTAATTGAAGTGCTTTTGACTATTTAATTAATAGTGTAGTTTGGATGCTTGAAGTTGTTATATTTTGGTGAGCTATATTTATTCTTGTATATTCATGAATAAAATTAATATTATGATGAAAAGATACAAAAATCGTACAAGAATCAAAAATGAAATTACTTTACTCAATTATGGCACTTATACTTGTATGATTTATTGAAGCATGGAAAAATTTTGCATTTGGATGACAAATTGCAAGTTGAATAAGTTTATTTAAAACCCTTGCAAATTTAATATTATTCTTAGCTGCACCAATTGCTATATTTTATTTAAGTTTAGCGTGATATTATTACATTACATCTTGATGAAATGATGAAAAAATAAAAAAAGCAAAAAATATAATTACTTATGTACTTTTATGAGGACTTATATTTTTAGCTTCATACACTTTCCTACTTGAATTGTGAACATTTAATTCTTAATTACACCTTATGAGAAAATTATTATTGATTTTATCTATACCAACTCTCTTACTAATCAATTTTTGAATAACTAATGCAGAGTGAGAAACTCCTACTACTTTAACAATAGAAGTTACAGAACAAGTTCCATGAGCTAAATGTGATACATGAAGTATAAATAGTAGCTGAACAAAAATATATAAATGTACTGTTGAAAGATGATTTGGTACTGTTAAATCAACAATCTGAGCTATTATTAAATATTTTACATATATAACATGACTAGCTTGAGTGCTTTACATAATTATTAACTGAATTATGCTTTCAATGTCATGATTGGAACAAAGTATGAAAGAAACAGCAAAAAAACACATTCAAAAAGTCCTTATCTGATTAGTATTACTTCTTCTATCGTGAGTTTTACTAAATCTTATAGCTCCATGGATATATCAATAAAAAAAGAATTGCAATGCAATTCTTTTTTTATTATCTTTCATATTTCTTTTTAAGATCTTGTAAATCTATTTCAAAAATAACAGGTCTTCAATGTGGACAAGTCGATGAATAAGTCAAAACACTATCATTTAATAATTTATTCATCTCAAATAAATTTAATTTATTTCAAAATTTTATAGCAGATCTACAAGCAGTGTAAGCCCAGATTTTATTTTTTACTTCATCTAAATTAACTGATTTTCAGGTATTAAATTCTCAAATATCATTTATTATTCATAAAAATATATTTTTTATATTCTCTTTTTTTATAAAATTTGGTATTGAACTTAAAAGTAAAGTTAATCAAGATAGTACCTCAAATTCAAATCACATATCAAAAAATACTTCTTTATAACTTTCTAGTATAGAAAGTTCTTTTGCTGTTAAATTTAAACTTTCTTGAACAAGTAATTGTTGAGATGTATTATCTAAGTTTTTTTTCACAAGTTTTTCAAATATAACTCTTTCTGCTAATGCATGTTGATCTAAAATTAATAATTTATCTTCTGCTTCAACAATTATATAACTATTAAATGCTTGTCATATTATTTTTCAAACATGAGTGTAATGTAAATCATTTGAAGATTCTACGTTTGTTTCATCAATCTCTATGTTTCACATCAAGACTTTGCTGAAATTAATTGAATCTCTTATAGTTGTTTGCGAAGGATTTGCTGATATATCTTTATAGGGAGAATATGATTTAAATTTAGTCCCAGATCAAGTATAATAACTTGTTTGTGATTCCTTAGAAGAATATACTTTTCATTGTACTTGCTGAATTTGTCACTCTTGTTTAAGTCAAAAATCAATTAATCCTGTATTATCAGTAAGATCTGTGTTTTCATCTCATCATCATTTATTTACTAATGTACTATTCTCAAGTTTTCAAAAAACTGCATGATAAAATGCCCTATAAATTTCTTGTTCTCTTGCAAACCTTACTTCTTGTTTTCTAGGATGTACATTTACATCAATTTCTTCAGGATTTACATTTAAATTAAGTATATACCCTGGATAACTATTATAAGGAATAAACCTATTATATGCCTCATTTATAGCTTTAAAAATTAATGGAGAACTTATTACTCTTCAATTTATAAATATTGCTTGTCTATTTTTATTTAAAAAACTTACTTTTGGATTTGAAATATATCAAGTTATATGTAGCCCTGAAAAAGAAAAATCTATTTCTAATAAATTATTATAAAAATCTTCTCAATAAATATTATAAATACGAGTTTTTAAATCTTCATTTTCTTTGTATTTAAATACTTGTCTGTCATCGCTTACAAATTCAAATCATATATGTGGGTAAGCAAGTGAAATATTATTTAAAAAATCATAAATATGACTATACTCTGTTCTCTCTTTTTTTAGGTAATTTAACCTTGCAGGAGTATTAAAAAATAAATTTGAAACTATGATTTTTGTTCAAGAATTTATAGTTTCATTTTTGATTTTCTGTTTTTCTCATCAGATAACCTCTAAAGAACTTCATGATATATCTTTTAAAGTTTTTGTAATAATCTTAAATTTTGAAACTGCTGAGATTGATGATAAAGCTTCTCATCTAAATCAAAAGGTCATAACCTTATGTAAATCTTCTAAATTTTTAATTTTTGATGTTGTATGTTTTTCTGTTAATATTTCTAAATCATCTTTTTCGATTCACTTTCAATTATCACTTATAATTATTTCATCTATTCATCAAGCCTTTATTTCTACTTTAATACTAGATGCTTTTGCATCAATTGAATTTTCAACAAGCTCTTTTACTACTGAATTTGGCCTTTCTACAACTTCTCAAGCAGCAATTTGGTTTGCAAGTATTTTTGGTAATTTCTGAATAATTCACATAAAAAAATATAATCTTATAAATTTATAAGATTATATTTAAAAAGTTGATTAAATAAAGATTATTTATGTCTTTTTATTTTTGATTTTACAGCTTCTTTTACATTATCAGGAATATGACTATATCATTCTATAATTTTTTTTATTTTTGTGTAATATCAAGTTATTTCATCAATTACTGAAAGAATTCTAAGAACCTTAAATAATGCTAAAGTTAAAAGAGTTCAAATAACTGAAATAAAAACTATAAGTACTATATACAAAGCTTCTAAAATTGTGATTGTCATAAATTTATAATTTAGATGATAGTGAAATTTTTCCTAAAAATATCTAACTTAAGCAATTTCTAAAACTGATTTTTCTATATCAAGAGTTAATCCTGTTACTATTTTATTTATTTTTTCTTCTCCTGCAACTACTTTTAAAACTTTTTCATTTTCAAACATAACTAAACTAGGTAAAATACTTGTTTGATATTTTAGTAAATCAAGTCAGCTTATTCAAGTATCAACAATTTTTATCTCTATATTTCTAGTCCATGATTTTGTGTAAACTACTGGAAGAATATATAATGCTTTCTTAAAAAAGTCACTTCATTTCTCAGCAAATATAACAATTACTCTTTTACTAACTTCTTTTTTTGTTACATCATTATAATAATTTTTTGACTTTGATATAAATGATTCTAATCATTCTAAATCATTAATTGTAAAGCTAGAGTTTTGTATTACTTCAGCTCATTTTTCAATTGCTTCATTTGCAACACTTAATGCTTTTTCTTTTAATCAAAGCATTTTTCACTTTATTTCTTCAAAATTCATTTTAATTTTTATTAATAAATAATGTAAAGTTGCTATTATTTTATCACATAAACTATATTTTGTAAAAAAATCAATAATAAATTTGATTATTTTATTTTTTTCTATATGATATGCACGATTTTAAAATTAATTATAAAAAATATGACAAACAGTGAATTAATAAGAAAAATTCAATCAGAATATTTAAAAGATAGACCTGAAATTAGAACTGGTATGGAAGTTGAAGTTTCTCAAATTATAAAAGAATGAGGAAAAGAAAGAACTCAAAAGTTTAAATGAGTTGTAATTTGTACTGCTTGAAAAAGTCCTTTAGAAAAAACTATTACTGTTAGAAGAAAAGTTGGACCATTTGGAGTTGAAAAAATATTTGCTGTTCATTCTCCAACTATAAGTAATATTGAAATATTGAGAACTTTTAAAGTTAGAAGAAAACATATCTGATTTATTAGAACTGCTATTGGTAAAGAAGCTAGACTAAAAGAAATTAGAAATTAATTTAATAGACCAGTTAAAAACTGGTCTTATTTTTTGTCTTAATAATTTGTAAAAAATATTTTTTTCATATAATTACTCTATTAAATTTTTACATTTACTCTTTTAACTTTTAATTAATTTATGCTTGCCTTTGAAACTCTAGAAAACATTATAAATAAAATAAAAAATAAAGAAATATCTTCAAACGAAGTATTTGATTACTTTTCTAAAAGAATAGAAAAATATGATTCTAAGGTTGATTCTTTCAATTATATAAACAAAAACTTTATAGAAAAAAACAATACAAGCCTAGCTTGAATTCCTATTTGAGTAAAAGATATATTTTGTGAAAAATGAATTCCAACAACTTGAGCTTCAAATATGCTTGCAAATTTTGTTCCACCATATAATGCAACTGTAATAAAAAATCTAAATGAGGCTTGAATGAATTCAATTTGAAAATTAAATATGGATGAATTTGCAATGTGATCAAGTACTGAAACATCAGCATTTAAAAATACAAAAAACCCTTGGGATACAACTAGAATTCCTGGTTGATCAAGTTGATGAAGTGCTGTTGCTGTTGCTGCATGATTATGTCCTGCATCACTTTGAACAGACACATGATGAAGTATAAGACAACCAGCATCTATGTGTTGAATTGTATGATTTAAACCAAGTTATGGTAGAAATTCTAGATTCTGAGTTATAGCTATGGCATCAAGCCTTGATTGTCCTTGAACATTTACAAGAACAGTAAAAGATGCTTCAATTCTTTATGAAATAATGAATTGAGAAGATCCTCTAGAAAATACAACTATAAAATGAAAAGATAAAATAAATCCAGAAATATGGAATACTAAAGATTTAAAATGAGTTAAATTATGAGTACCAAAAGAATATTTTGAAGAATGACTTGATAAAAATGTAAGAGATACTATAGAATTAGCTATAAATGAATATAAAAATTTATGAGCTGAAATAGTTGAAATAAGCTTACCTATGACAAAATATGCTATTTCTACATATTATATTTTGATGCCTGCAGAAGTATCTACAAACCTAGCAAGATTAGATGGTATAAGATACTGACATGTTTCTGAATTATCTCACGAAAATTTAGAAGAATTTTATATAAACAATAGATGAGAATGACTTTGAGCAGAAGCACAAAGAAGAATAATCCTTTGAAGTTACGTATTATCAGCTTGATTTTATGATGCTTATTATAAAAAAGCAACTCAAATTAGAACTCTTATAATAAAAGATTTTAAAGAAGCTTTTGAAAAAGTTGATGCAATTATTTGTCCAACTAGCCCAAATGTTGCTTGGAAACTTGGTGAAAAAACTGATGATCCATTAAAAATGTATTTAGCTGATGCATATACTATTCCTGCTAGTTTAGCATGACTTCCATGAATTACTATTCCTTGTTGATTTGCAAAAAGTGAAGATTGAGAAAATAAAGAATTACCTGTATGAATTCAAATCCTTACACCTTTTATGGAAGAAGAAAAATTGTTTAAAATAGCTTATACCTATGAACAAAAAACAAAATGGTTTGAAAAGATGATTCCACCTGGATTTGATGATTAATTTATGAAAGACTAGTATTAAAACTAGTCTTTTTTTATTTTTGATTTATAAAAAATAATATGATAAAATAATATAAATATATATTAAACTTTATTATGACTACAAATCCAACAACTAATTTAGAAGTTTTTGAAACAAAAATTGATTCAATTAATAAAGAAAAAAGTAATGAAAGAATAGATGAATTTTCTAAAAAATATGATGAAAATTTATCTAAACTATTGTGAAATGATAACTCAGAATATATTATCATTGTTAGAGATTTATACGAAAGAACTTGAGATATTAATAGTGCCTTAAATAAAGCATTTAAAAATATATTATCCCCTGAAGAAATAAAATATTTAGAATCAGAACTATCAAAAAAAACAGATAAAGATAAAAAAATTGAGAAAAAAGAAGAAGTTCCCTCAAATATTAAAGAATCAATCTATTATCCTATTTTACATAGATTTATAGAGTCTTGATACATAAAACTGGATAATTGAGAAAAAGAAGAAAATAAAATAAATGAAATACTATGAAATTGAGATGATGAAAGTAAAAAAACAAGAATAGAAAATCTAATAAATAGTAGTGAATTTCAAATTGATGCAAAACAAAAAAAAGAAATATTACAAGCTTTATCAAAATCATTAAATATTTGAAAAGAAAAGGAGAAAAAAAATAAAGATACTTTAGATGATATTGGTAGTTTTGAACAAAGTCAATTATATAAAGATTTTAAAGATTTTATGAATACATCTAGAAACAATATAGATGCATTCGAAATTGATTTGTCTTATAGATATATTATTATTCCAAATAAAGATTGAACAGATAGAAATAAAGAAAGTAAAATAAAAGATTTAAATACAGCACTAGATACTGAAAAAAATAAAATATTAAAAGATCATAAAAATAATAAAAGTTTTAGGGAAGTAAATTCATGATTAATTAATGAAATTGAAAGAAGTACCAACATAGAAGAAAAATATATATTGGTTAATAAACTATTTATAATATGAAATACTGAATTTTGAAAATATGCTATAAATAATAAAACTCAAAAAAATGTTGCAAGCTTAGACAAAAAAATAAGCAAGCAATGAACAATTATAGAACAAATACAAATGAAATTAAGAGAAAACAAAGAAGAAAACTACTCTAAAATGGATAAAATGGCTATATTGAGTTTATCTCTACAACTTTTATGAACTCTTGATAATTTAATTTGAGAAGAAAATAATAGTAAAAAAGAACTATTAGCATTGAAATCAAAACTTGAAGATACATTAAATGATCCAAAGAAATACAACAGACAATCTATAGAAAAAATTACAAATGAAATAAACTCTTTTAAATCATCAACAAACTCTTAAATTTTTAAATTAAATAAAATTAATTAATCTAAAATAATCACATCTTTTATATCAATTAGTCATTCAAAAGCTTTATTTAATGCATCAATATAATATGGAATAAATCATTTTCATTTTAATATAGCATTAAACTCTATATCACCACCTTCAGAAAGTATCTGATTATAAATATCATCATCATTTTGAATTATTTCAGCAACCAAAGTATTTCAAACATATCACTTTGTACAATTCTCACATCATTCAGAATTTACAGAATAAAATTTATTTTTATCTAAAGGTAAATATGACTGAAACTTCTCTGGAATCTCATTTTTATTTAATATAATTTCCTTTCTACAATGAGGACAAAGTCATCTCAATAATTTTTGAAAAATTATATATTTGATTGAACTAGCTAACAAATAAGGTTCTACTCATAATTTTTTCAATCTTGTAATTGCTCCAATTGCACTACTTGCATGTGTACTTCACATAACTATATGTCAAGTACTAGCTGCTTCTAAACAAATCGAAGCTTCAACCCCTCTTCTTATTTCTCAAATCATTATTATATCTGGGTCTTGTCTAAGTATTCAAACTAATCATTCTTGAAAAGTATAATTTACTTTGTCATCTCAAATTTTTCTTTCCTTAATCTCTGATTGAACATATCAATCAATAACATATTCAACAGGATCTTCAAGTGTAAAAACTGCATTAGTAATAGGATCAAACTCATGCAATAATGAATACAATGTGGTAGTTTTTCAAGATCAAGTTCCTCCACAAAGAAGCACTAATCAATCATTCATATTTAATATATTTTTTACCCTATCTAAGGTATTATTAGAAAATCCTAGATTATTTATATCTAAATATTTACTACCTGAAAGTAACAATCTCATAACTGTATTTTCTCAATAGATTGTAGGTAAAACAGAAACTCTGACATTAACAAGTAAATCTTCTTCTCATTTCTTAAAATTAAAAGACATCTTTCAATCTTGAATATGATTATGCTCATCAATTGTCATGTATGCTCTTACTTTAATAGTATTTAGTAATTTTTCATACTGTTCTAAAGTAATTCAGTAAAAACTTACAAGATTCCCTGAAATTCTGAATCTAATATATACATAATCCTTACTAGGTGTTATATGAATATCTGACGCATTATAGTCAACTCAAATAGAAACTAACCTTTTGATAAACTCATTTGGATTATCAAATCATATTACTTTATTTAACATTTTATTTTTATAAAATATTATTTACTAAAAATAATATTATCATATTTTGTTTTATAATACAAATTTAGGCTTTTTTAAAATAAAAAAAAGTAATAAAGTAAAGTATACTACTTCAAAGTAAATTCAGTAATCTCAAAAATCTCATTTTATTATGTATCTATCTAAATTTCAAAAAAAATGAACAACTAAAATATCCCATTTTAAAAATAAAAATGCTGGAAATCAAATAATAATTCAAATAAAAATATTTATAAAACTAGTTACTACTGATAAAAATCATAGAAACATAACTAAAGGAATAGTCCAAGCAAATGCAATATTTGAAAGTGGAGCTAATAATGATATTTGTCAGAAATTAAAAAAAATAATTGGAAATGTAAATAAAAGGGCAGATAATGTTAAGGAAAAACTCTCTCTTATAGCCAAAATATTAGGTAAAACAAAAAGTATTTTATCAAAATATTCTTTAAAATAAAGTATTCATAAAACTGCCAAAAAACTAAGATGAAAACTTAAATCATAATTTATATAAAGTGGATTATAAAGAATCATTAAAAATGCAGCAACTAAAAGCATAGTCAACGATACCGTTTTTCTTCATGTAATAAGTATCAAATATCCTAATATTCACATAATTCAAGCTCTAATTACAGATGTTTCAGGTCACACAAAAATACAAAAAATTATTACAAATGATATAATAAATATTGTTCTAATTATAACAGGAAAAAACTTAAATATTATTCATAAAAAAACTATTAATATTGTTATATTTGATCAACTAACAGCTATAAAATGAGTAGTTCAAGAATTATTAAAATCTGATACTAAGTCTTTTGGGATATTTTCTCTTGCTCATATTAAAATTCAAGATAATAAAATAGCCTCCTCTTTAGGAAAAATATTATTTATTTTTTCTAAAACAACATTCCTAATTTTCTCTAAATATGAAAGAAATCATTTATTCTGTCATATAATTTCAAAATTAGAAATATATGCTTTAAAATAAATTTGTTTTGTAAGTAAAAAATTTTTATAATTAAATTTGTCTATATTGTCTATATTAAATATCTTTGTATTTATCGCTAACACATCTCATTTTGATAAACTATAATTATTTGGAATATAGACAATTCATCTTATATTTTTGTCTACAATCACTCAAGTAATTGCATTTAAAGATACTATATAAGAGTTATAATTATCATCTTTTTTATATAAATCTTTTACCTCAAAGGTATAATTATAATCAGATAAGTAATACTTTTCTAAAAAATTTTGATTAAAACTTATTTTATCTAAATTAGATTTAGAAATAAAAATTCCAAGAAAGAATCAAAATAATAAAAAAATATATAAAGTTATATATCTCATTTTATTATTTTTATATAAAACAAGATTAAAATATAATATAGAAAAACAAATAAATATAAAAAATGACAATAAAAAATCTTGTAAATAATTATTTACAAGAATTGAAAAAATAAAAATTATAATAAAAATATTTAATATCTTATTCTTTTGAAACATAAAATTTAGTTTTTATCAATTATATGAATATTTCATTCATATGATGCTAGTTTTACCATATTATATAATATTCTTCAAACAAAAACTAAAAGTATAATTGAGCAAATTTGATTAAAATTTAGAAAAAATTTTACAGAGAAAAAGTCATCTTTTCAGCTGAAAAACTCAAAAACTAAATTCATAGTAGCAAATACTCCTAATCCCCAATATCATATAAATCATTTTGTTTTAATATACATTTTTATTATATATAAACTTGAAAAGATAAAAAAAGATAGTATTGCATAAACAATTGGTAGAGGGAAAATAGGAACTGTGAATGGAACTAAGGAATTTGAATTATTATATGCTATTTCAATTCATAAATTTGTTGGTTTTCCATATATTTGTCATCATAAGAAAGCTCATATATATCATATAAATAATACAAATACAAAAGCTAATACTACTCAATCTAAGTATTTTATAATACTTTCTTTTCTTATCCTTAGATTAATAAATAACATCATAAAAAAACCAAATAAAGCTCAGTATAATGAGAAATTATAATCACTCATTATAAAAAACTCAAAAGGGCTTTTTATAAATTTCATATCACTCCATTGAGAAAGAACATAAAAAAGTCTAGAAAATATAAATGTTGATAAGAAAAAAAGTAGGATATTTGACTTAAATAAATTAAAGTCATAAGAAAACTTAACTGAAAGCTTTTTTAACATCCAATAAAACAAAAAAAATGTGATTGTTATAGTTATTCAGAATGTATAAACCTTAAATCAGGCGAATTCAAAAAGTAATGGATACACTTAAATAAAATTAAGAATTATTTTTATGATTTTAACTAATTTGTTAAATTTTTCAAAGTTTTTTATTTTTACTACTTAGCATATTCAATAACTCTCATCTCTCTTATCAAGTTAACTTTAACTTCTCAAGGATAACTTAAATTTTCTTGTATATTTTGAGCAATATCACGAGCTAATTCTTGTGCTTCCAAATCAGATATAGTGTTAGCATCAACAAATACTCTAACTTCTCTTCATGCACTTATAGCATAAGCTTTGTTTACTCAAGAGAAACTTGCAGCTAAATTTTCCATTTCTTGTACTCTTTTAATATATTCTTCAACTGCCTCTCTTCTAGCTCCAGGTCTAACTGAACTTATAGCATCTGCAACTTGTACTATTGCAGCTTCTAAGCTTATTATACTTGGTTCTCAATGATGATTTTCTATCATATCAACTATTTTTTCTTGTAATCAATATTTTCTACCTACTTTTGCTCATATTTCTGGATGAGTTCACTCTATATCATGATCAAGTGCTTTTCCTATATCATGCAATAATCAACCTATTTTTACTATTTTTTGATCTACTCACAAATCTTTTGCAATAGAAGCTGCTATCATAGCTACTTCTTTACTATGTTTAAGAATATTTTGTCAATAACTAGTTCTAAATCTAAGTTTTCAAATTAATGGAATAATTTCATCTGGAACAGATCAATTTATACCTAATTCATCAAGTGTAGTATTTCCTAATTCTTTTAATAAAATATCAGCTTCTTCTTCTGTCTTTTGAACAACTTCCTCTATTCTTGCTGGTTGAATTCTACCATCCTCTATTAACTTTTCTAATGATTTTTTTGCTACATACCTTCTATATAAATCAAATGCTGATAAAAATACACTATTTGGGGTATCATCAATTATAAGTGCAACTCAAGTAGCTCTTTCAAACGAAGTTATATTTCTTCATTCTTTTCAAATTAATTTACCTTTGATATCATCTGAAGGAATCTCAATAATTGTTGCTGTAGACTCACTTGTAACATCTCAAGCATATTGTTGAATAGATTTAATAACTATTTCCTTTGCTATTTCTTTTTTTCTTTCTTCAACTTTCTTTTTATGCTTGTCTATAAGTCATAAAGCATCATTTTCATATTTCTCTCAAATTTGAGATAAAAATAATTCACGAGCTTCTTTTTCTGATAATTTAGCTATTTCAGATAATTTACCATCAAGTTCATCAATCTTTGAATTAAGAACTTTTTTAGATTCTTTCAATGAATCCTCTTGCTTTAATAAATCTTCTTGTTTTTTTGAAATTTCATCCAATTTAGTTTCTATTTTTACTTCTCTTTCCAAAATCCTTTCTTCAATTTTTTCAGCTTTTTTTGTCATATCATAACTTTCTTCTCTTGCTAATTTTAAAATTTGATCTTTTTCTTGTATAGCATTAGCAAGAATTTCCTCCTTCTTTTTCTCTGCATCCTTTAATATAATTTCAGATTTAGAACTAGATTTTTGTAATCTTTTATTTTCTACAACAAAAAACACAACAGAAGCAAGAGCTATTCAGAAAATAGCTCCAGCAAATCCTATAATATATGTCATATTTTGATTTTTATTAAATATAATAGTATCTTCAAAAACACTATAATAAATAGTACTAATTTAAAAATTTATACCACCTCTATTGTTGTTATAGATGAAGTATTACAGATGTTTTTGAAAAAATTGAATAATTGTTTTAAAAATTTTTTGATATTTCTTTAGTTAAAAAATTTTTTATCTTCATTAAACACTTACTTTTCCTTAAGTAAGTAATTGTATTTTAAAGCTTTTTTAAAAAAATCAAAATTAATTTAAAAAAATAAAGAGACTAAGTTAAAACTTAGTCTCTATTATATATTTTTACATAATATTATTCATCATCTTCAGCAAGTTTAAATCCTCTATCTTCTCTAATCTTCATAGCTACATTTGTAGGAACTTCTTCATAATGATCAAATTCCATAGCGTATGAAGCTCTTCATTGAGATGCAGATCTTAATTGAGTTGCATACCCAAACATTTCTGAAAGTGGTACATAACAAGTGATAATTTTTGCTTGTCATCTTTGTCCCATTTCTTCAATTCTACCTCTTTTTGAGTTAATTTGTCCAAGTACATCACCCATATATTCTTCTGGAGTATTTACTTCAACTTTCATTATAGGCTCTAAAAGTACAGGATTTGCTTTTTTACAAGCTTCTCTAAATGCTTTTGAAGCAGCAATTCTAAATGACAATTCAGATGAATCAACTTCATGGTAAGAACCGAAAGTAAGAGTAGCTTTTATGTCAACCATAGGGTAACCTGCAAGGTAACCTCTAGCATATGAACCTTCTAATCATTTTTCTACACCTGGAATAAATTCTTTTGGTATAACTCAACCAACAACTTTATTAACAAATTTATTGATTTTTTTAATTCCATTATCATCAGCATCAGCTTCCTTATATGGTTCAAAAGATATAATAACATGACCAAATTGTCATCTACCTCAAGTTTGTTTAGAATATTTATGTTCAACATCTTTAACTGGATTTTTAATTGTTTCTCTGTAAGCAACTTGTGGAGCTCAAACATTACATTCTACTTTAAATTCTCTTTTCATTCTATCAACAATGATATCTAAATGTAATTCCCCCATACCAGATATAATAGTTTGTCCTGTTTCTTCATCAGTTCTAACTTTAAATGAAGGATCTTCTTCAGCTAATTTTGATAATGCCATACCCATTCTTTCTTGATCTGCTTTTGATTTAGGTTCAACAGAAACAGATATAACTGGTTCTGGAAATTCGATAGACTCTACCATTAATTTTTTGTTTACATCACAGATTGTATCTCAAGTTCTAGTATCTTTTAATCATACAATTGCTCAGATATTACCTGCAGTAATTTCTTCAATTTCTTGTCTATTATTTGCATGCATTTGAAGTAATCTTCAGATTCTTTCTTTTTCTCATGTTGTAGCATTGTATACATAAGAACCTGCTCTAAGTGTACCAGCATAAACTCTTGTAAAACATAATTTACCTACAAATGGATCTGTCATTATTTTGAAAGCTATAGCAGCAAGTGGAGAATTCTCATCTACTTTTATTTGTTCTTTCTTTTCTTTATCATCAGGATCCATAACAGTTAACATACCTTCATTTACATCAACAGGGCTTGGTAAATAATCACAAGCTGCATCAATCATAAGTTGAACTCATACATTTTGTAGAGCAGAACCACAAATTACAGCATATAAATTATTAGCACAAACTCATTTTCTTATACCTCTTTTTAATTCTTCTATACTTAAATCTCATTCAGCAAAATATTTTTCCATTAAAGCATCATCTAAAGATGCAGCTTTTTCAACTAATTCAGCTCTATAAGTATTAGCTTTTTCAACCATATTAGCAGGAATTTCAATTTCAGTTACTTTTTCTCAGCTATTTCACTCAAATTTGTAAGCTTTCATTGTAACTAAATCAATTACTCAAACGAAATCTGATTCAGCACCGATAGGTAATTGAATAGCAACTGCCTTATCTCATGATAATCTTTTTCTTATAGAATCAAGTGTCATATAAAAATCAGCTCAAGTTTTATCCATTTTGTTTACAAATGCGATTCTAGGAACATGATATTTATCAGCTTGTTTCCATACTGTTTCTGATTGTGGTTCTACTCATTGAGATCCATCAAATACAGCAACTCAACCATCAAGTACTCTAAGTGATCTTTCTACTTCGATAGTAAAGTCAACGTGTCAAGGAGTATCAATTATGTTTATTTGCATATCTTTCCAAAATGCAGTAGTTGCTGCAGAAGTGATTGTTATTCATCTTTCTCTTTCTTGTTCCATCCAGTCCATAGTTGCAGCACCATCATGTACTTCACCAATTTTATGAGTTTTTCATGTATAAAACAAAATTCTTTCAGTTGTAGTTGTTTTTCAAGCATCTATATGGGCAATGATACCTATATTTCTTACTTTGTTTAAAGCATATTTAGCAGACATAAATCAATATTTAAAAATAAAATAAAATATTTAATAAAAAAACCTATTAAATTTTCGCGAGAATTCTATATAAAATACTTAAAAAGTCAAAATTTATTAAAAAATTATTTCTGTAAAAATTTTTTTTAATTTTGATGTTTAGGTCAAAGAAAAGAAGCAAAAAACTCACCTATTCACTTTTTTATTCAATCTATTCAAGCTGTATCCTTTTTTTTAGCAAAAATTAAGTATTTTTTTTCAATCATTTCTCCCTTTTCAATTTCAAAAAAATATTTTAATCATACATAATATTCTCAATTTAACACTTTTTCTTTTGCGTCATCTTTTAAACTTATATTTTCAGAATCAAATAAAATAAATCATTTATATTCATATCACTTATGATTTAAAAAGTCTGGTATTCAATTAATATCTCATAATGTATAGGTATTTAAAAATTTAGTAAAAATTCAATTACTTCTTAAAACTCATTCTGTCATTTCAGGAAAAATCATTCTAAGTTTTTGATTTAATTCAGATATAATTGGATCTACTCACTGCTCATTATCATAATATGCTCAATTAATATTATTCATAAAATAATTAATTTAATAAACTATTTAAAATTTTTTGTATTTCTAATACTAAGTATTCTATTTCTTTCTTAGTTAAATCATCTTTTGTCATTTTAAGATATTTTTGTTTTGATTTTTCAAGTGAATTTATAAGTTTTTGAATAGCTTTATTATCTAACTTTTGTGACTCTAATTTTAATTTGGTCTTATTTAAGTTTGATTTATGTTTAAGTAAAAATGATACATCTAAATCTAATCTCAAAAGTTTTTCAGAATCTATATTTTCATTATTTACTTTTATATTTTCGCCATCATCTAAGTTATAGTTTATTTCAATAATATTATTATATAAATCACCTATTTTATCTAATTTTCAAGTATATTTATCATAATTAAATGTAATAGTATTTTTATCTGATTTTATACTACTTATTTTTCATTCTTGATTATATTTTAAATCAAAATCTTGTAAAACACTTCAGTTACTTACTTCTACTTTCTCTATTCTACTATCCTTTAAATTATATATATATTTTTTGTTTTTCTCTCATAATATAATATGCATATTTCAAGCATTAAGTATTTCTAAATCACTTTTTTCTTCTGCTTTATATTTAAAATCTTTACTTAAATCAAAGATTAGTTTTTCTCAATCAGCTTGTATAATCTCAATTTTTTGTTCATTTTTATTATCAACTTTTATATCATAATTTGTTATAACTTCTCAAGCTGAATTCTTAAATAATTTTAAATCAATATTATTATAAAATACAGAATTTAAAATATTTTCATTTATTTTTTTATCTTGAACTCACGTTTTTTCAATTGAGATATGTTCTGTTTTTAAAACTTTATCATTACCATCAAGTAATTCCAAAATTAAATCATATTTTCAAACTTCTTTTAATGCAATTTCCAAGATTCAATCTATTTTTTCTTGTCAGCTTAGTAAAACTTGTCATTCTACCACATTTTGTCATTCCGACTGTAATGGAGGAATCTGTTCTGTGCTTGTTACATTGCTATTATACTGTTCACTATTAATTTCTTTAACAGATTTTTCAACTTCGCTCGAAATGACATTTTTTAATATTTTCCACCTTATGCTATCAACTTTTTCTCTATCTTGTCATTTTACATTGTATCTAACTTCTAAATTATCCTTGCTAGTTCTTAATTCCTTTGTAACATCTAAAGTAAGTGGTAAATTTGCATTTAAGTCTGTATAAGTTCATCAACTTGATGTAGACACAACTTCATAATCTTCACTAAGTCATAGTTTTGCATTTCATGCAATTACCACACTTCCGCTTTCAGTATCTCAATTTTCATCATACTTATTCATCACGATATGATATTCTCAATCTCAAGTTGAAGTTGTTTCTATTTTATGGTTTATTTTTTCTCACTCTTTTATTGGAATCAAGAAAAACTCTCTTTCTCCAGATTCTCATGCTCTTCAACTCGTCCAAGCTCCAGGAATCTCATTTATAATCATTCCAGTATCTCTATCTATTCCAATTCTTCTACCTTGTTCATCAGTAATTAGAATATCAATTGGTGAGAGAATGTCATATAGTGCTAGTGAAGTTAACTTTTCAGTTGAGCTAGGTAAGTCTAAAGAATACTTTCAATTTGTAACATTATCAAATTTTTTCGTATAATATTTATCATCAAAAAATATTGATAAAGGACTATAATTTTTTATTCAATATAGTGATTCTCTACTAAATAAAAGTGTATTTTCAATTTTTTTATATATATAACTAGCATATCAGAAATTATTTATCAATGATACTCTTTCATAATTTGTAGTATTTGTTCAAGCTATAAAATCAATAACCTTTGCACTTGTAGTAAATGGCATAATTGAGTGTGCACAAGCTTCATAAGTTGTATTTGTTCAAAATCAATTATATATATTTTGGCTACAATCTATTGGCAATGATTGAAATTTATTATTCACTATTTCTTGTCAATCTGTTGTATCATTTGGAACTAGTCTTAAATTATTTGATGGAACAGTTCAGTCTCATCATAATCATGAATTATCTCTTAAAATATCTTTTATCAAATAGTAATCATTTCAAATATTACTATTATATTTATCATAAATATCTTGTCATTTATGATTATAAGTATTATCAATAGTAGTTGAAAATAAAGTAGATTTATTTCACAGTTCAAAATCCAAGATATTATTCTCATCTTTATTTCAAGTTATAGTAGAATAATATAAAAGATATTCCCCTTCAATTTTATCAAACATTTTTTCTATATTTTTCTTTTTATTTAACTCCTCCAAGAAGCTATTGCTAGGATAGTTTTCTGATGGAACAAAATACTTTTGAGTATAATTCTCAGTAATAGTTGTTTCCTTAGGATAGTTTTTTAGCAAGTATCATATTTTTATATTATTATAATTCGTATCATCAACCACATCAGGAAGAAGTTGTCATATTGAAACTATTCAATTTGGTATTTTATTATCATATCAATGAATAAGTTTATATAATCATCCGTCAGTATTTACATCTAATTGTTGTTTGATTCCTATATATCAAACTCAAAATCAATCCGTCATCTCTATATCTCATTTTTCCCAAATTGGAAAAGCCTTTGGGGATCATCTCTGTGGAGTTGCAATAGTTACAAGTTTATTAACTTTTATGTTTTTTAATATTGTTTTTGAAGAGTATGGATTAATACATGGAACTGATTGAATCTTAGGTAATATTCAATTTGCTACATAGTTATCTCATCTTGGAAATGATGGAATATCAAAAGATCAATCATTTAATTTATTGTATCAAGCACACATATCCTCAAGCATAGCTCTAGCCACCAATCATCACATAGAGTGAGCTACTATATTTACCTTTCATATATTACACTTATTTTGTGCTTCATAATCCTTAAGTATAAGTCATATAAGTTGTGTAAGTAGAGTTGCAGATATCTTGTTGTCTTTTTTCCAATCATATCACCATACATACAGTCATCATTTAGGATTACTTCAATCTAAACTTAAAGTAAATTCGTCTTTGTAAAATACGTCTTTTATACTATATCAATTTTTCTTAAATGTATATATAAGTGGATCATAAGCATGTGTTATAGGATCTGGTATCCATCTTTTTACATTTGATTCTCCATATCACTCAGAACTATACCATGAAGCAAGTATTCAAGGAATAAGTATAGTCGGGATATCTTTTTCTTGTACATTTTCACATGTATTATCTCAAAGCGTTAAAATAGCTCTTTCCTCAGGTAGTAAAAGAGCTAATGTTTGATTTGTTAAAAGGAATATAATTATAGTTATTGATAGTAATTTTTTCATGAAAAATTATATATTTAATATTTTATTATTAACTCAATGTCATATCAAATTTTTTAAAATATCTAAAACCTTGTCAGATAATTCAACATAATATTCTGATCACTTTTCTTTTCATTTATATTCATCCCTTTTTGTTTCTATATAGTTAATAGCTTCAATTATATATTTATTATTAGTATAGCTTTTATAATTGCCAATAACATTTATATTATTATTATACAATGGCTTATCATTAACAAAATAATCATTAACAAACATCTTTAAAAAGTATGCTTGAAAGGTTACATCATTATATTTTTTAAATACATTTTCATATCAATATTTTTCTAAATCAAAAAATATGTTTGAATATAATGATTTATTATTTGTTCTCATAGCAAACTCCAACCCATCAATACTATCATCCAAAGTTTTAAAGGGCTTATATAAACTAGGGTTAAATCAATATCTTTCAGTTAGAAAAAAGTAAATATTTTTATTTGTTATATTTTTTCAATCCTGATATAAAAATAATCTTGGATGTGTTTGTAGTGTGTACCAAGGATTTGTGATATAAAAAAGTAAGTAAACACCTAAAAATGTTCATGCTACTATTTTATAATACCATTTGTTTGTTTTTGTATTATCATCTTTTATAAATTTCTTTTTGAATAAATTTACAATTATTACTAGTCAAATTATACTATATAACAAAACCGATACAAACATCCAATTATTACTAAATATACCATCTGTTGTAAAAGCAAATGGTAAATAAAAATTATCTACTCTATCCCAATGATAAAACTTTCATATTAATACAAATATTAATATTACTCATACTAACATAGTTAAAAATAATCAAAAATTTTTTAGTATACTATTTCATAATAATTTTAGTTTTTCATTTTTTCCCATACAACTAATTAAAAATTAAACTATCTTTACATAATGCAAATACTCAATAACTTTATCTTTTTATTGCTATATAATATAGATTTTATATATATTAAGTCTATATATTTATATTTTTAAATCAAATATTTTCTCTCTTTAAAAAAACAACTTTATATTCCTAAATTAATTAATGGACAAAAAATCCTTTAAAATTCCAAGCAAGTCTTCTTTTTTAGAAGTATTATAAATCAAAATTATTTTATCTAAATACTTTTCTGTTAATAGTGATATATTTATCATTAATTTATCATAAAACATAACTTCATATTGCAAATTTTGAAATGAACTATAAGTAATATCTTTATCATAAAAACTTGTTCAATAAGTTAAACTTTCTACAATTATATTTATAAGTTTTTTATAGTTTTCTTCACTATATCATTTTTTTATATATGAACTATATCATGCCTCAAAATATAATAGATTTATATAATCTTTATAGTTTTTTATATCAAATTCTTGAGTTTTATTACTAGTCAAATCAATTTCTTTGTCTATACTTTTTAAAATACTTGTGTCACTACAACTTACATGAGATATACAGTTATTTAATACATCAAATTTGTTTTTATCTATACGTTTATAATCTTTTAAATATTTATTAATTAAAAATACTTTATCAATTTCTTTTAAAACTAAATTATATTTTTTATATCAAAAATACGTATTTATAAATGAAATAAAATTTTTCTTATTTTTTGATAAATCATTTTCTATAAATAAAACCAAATCAATAAAATCTTTTTCAGTAATCTTATCAGTTTTTGAAATTCAAGTTTTAAATAATCCTAAGTCTGAAAATATATCAAAACTTAGATTTTCATTAGACAAATAAGTTTGAAATATAATGTTTGATAAATACAAAGATGCTTTAGCATAAGTTAAATATGCACTATTATCAATTTTTGAAACATTTAAGTATAAATCATTAAAAACTAAATTTGAACTATCTCAAATATAGATAAAATCAAGAGCTTCTTTTTCACTTATATATTTATTTAAGTTTGGTTTATTTACATAAATTTCAGACTTATAATAATCTCATTTTTTATCAAAAAAACTTGCTACACATGAAAAATATCCTTTTAATAATGCAAAATCTATAACATATTTATTATTATTTAAACTATCATTAATAATAGTTTTATTTAAATCTTCACATCTTAAGTTTATATTTGAATTTACTTCTATATTACTTGGTATATTTAATAATAATTCATTATTTAAAAGTGTTAAATATATTTTTCACTCATCACTTTTTCAATAATATTTTATAGTCAAAGCATCACTATAAAATCATGAGTTATAACAATCATTATAAACAACTATAAAATACGAATAACTTGAATCAGGAGTCAACGAAAAATCTTCAAAACTACTTTTTCAAGTATCAATTAAATATTCTTTATACTCCGGTGATATTTTGATAATTTTGATTTTTTCTCAAGTAGTATTTTGCCAAGAAATATTTACATAATCAAGTAATCAATTATTTTTTATTTCTATTTTTACTGAGCTTACCTTGCTTGGAATGCTACATGAATTTACATTTGATCATACTCACTGTGGGGTATAAGTTGGATTTTCACTTACATATTTTATCAAAGGATAAGATAAAAAATTATTTTCCTTTGGATGATCCTGAAATGACAAAATTTGATTTTTATAAATTCAAAATACTCAAACAGGAACTTGATGGAATGGGGATTCTACTGTTCTTTTTGTTCATAAAAATCAAATACTACTCCATTTTTGATCACTGAAGTTTTTTGTAAATTTATTTCAAAAGTATCAAATACTACTTCATAATTCATCACTAAAAAAACTATTAAATTTATTTCAAAAGTATCAAATACTGCTTCATAATTCATCACTAAAAAAACTATTAAATTTATTTCATAAATACCCTAAATTTATGTTTGTATAATTTGAAGAAAAATTATTTAGGTTATCTATATTTTCCAACATACTTCAAGTACTACAAGATCTTCATTCGATATATCAATCACAAAAATAAGTATTAGTAATACTATACGTAAAAGCAAAAATTAAAAATATGTAGATTAAAAGAATCTTTTTTATCATTTTCTACCGAGAAAAAATAGCATAAACAGAGTTTGCAATTGCAGGAATATCTTGTCATGTAATTTCCTTATACAAAGAAGTACTTGAATAATTTAATTTAAACATATCTGAAGCGTTCAATTTTTGAAAAATCCATCAAATTCATTTTGTTCAAATGTTATCAAGTTTATAATTTTTCCTTAAATTTCTTATATCATAAGTATCAGTATATTCACCTAAAAATACATTATTTATTATGTTCCTATTATATGAAATATCTATAGTATTAGTATTTTCAAACAAATTATTCACAAATATTCAATACTTTAGATTTGTATCATTAGCTCAAAGATAAAAATTATTAAAATTAGAAAATTTATTGTTTATAAATGAAACATTTTTTGTATTTTCTGTTATAAAATTATTTCATCATAAATCTAATTCATTTGACATCAAAGTAAAAAAATTAAGATCATATCATCAAAAATTTCATCATTTATTTTGAAAGGTAATATTGTAAGTTCAACTAGAATATAAGTTCTGAAAATTAATTTTACTATCTTTAATAATTAATGGAGTATAAAAGTTATAATTTCAATTCATCTCTATATCAATCGTTGAATTTTGTATATATTGAAATGGATTATAATAGTATTTTACAACATAAGTTACTCAGTGAGCATAATCATTATATCAATAAGAGTTTGTATTTCAAAATTCAGTTCATGGTAAAAGTTTTATATAAGAATCCTTTATTTTAACTCATAAATTATAATAATCATATCACAAATAAGGAGGATTAGTTAAAAAATAGTATCAAACAGAATTACTTAAAAACTTTGCATTATTAAAAATAATTCCTCATCACTTTAAGTAAGGGATATTAAAAATTATATTACTTATAACTAACCCATTATCTCAGATTCATTCTATATTTAAATAATTTTTGTAAGCATTTCAATCAAAATTTAGATTAATTGTATTTACTCATAATTTTTGCAAACTACAACTTACTTTTATATTAAAATTAATTCCTACTTGATAAGTTAATAATCAATTATTTATATTATTGTTTATATATTCTATAGTTTTTTCAATTCAATCATTTAAAGTTTTATACGGTTTTGTTGAATCAAATGGAATTCAAGATGAATCACTTCAATTCTCACAATCTATCAATGTATAATCACTTTGATAATCTGAAGCTGCAAAAGTGTGTGAATAAAGTAAAAATAATGAAATAAATAAAAATATTAATTTCCTCATAACAATTATTATTTAAAAATATAAACTACTCCTCCCCCTCAATCTCCACAGAAAAATAAACACTTCTATATGATTTTTTCAATTCAGATATTATGAAATCTACATAATTATAAGACTTTCACTCACTTATATTTATATTTAATGATTTGAAAAAATACACAAAAACTTCACTTATAAACTTATGTAAATCTTCATCATAATTATCAAGTAAATCTATAAGTCTTTTTGTAAGTATATCAGAAGATTCCATTGCAACTACATCCATCATATCTTCTACCCAATGGTTAATCCTATCTCTTAATTCTTTTGGCATATCATTATCATCAAAGTCTTTTTCTATATTATTTTTATATTCAAACTTTATGTGTGATTTTCATGAAATATCTCTTATTGCTTTGCTTATATCTTCATAGATAAGTGAAAATATCCCTATTAAAAAATTTGAAGGGTATCATCTATCTCTACAAGGAAAAAGCAAAGAAACTATATCATCATATTTCTTCTCCAAAATAATCTTTACCAAAAAATGAGCTAAAAGTAAATCATATTTTTTAGCTTTTTTTTCATCTTTTTGAATTTTTTGTGATTTAGCACTAGCTTTTTTTACAGATTCTTTAAATTTTTCAGAGACTTCTAAACCACTGTTAGCGGTATTTCCAGACTCATCACCTGCTTCACCAGAATCAAAATCATCTAATCACATAAGTAAAAAATTAGTATTTAATTGTTTATTGAAGCTTGTCTTCTTTAAACTTTATTTTTATTACCCTTTCTATATTATTTGTATCTTTAAAATATTCAAATTTTAATCATTTTTTTGATAAGAAATTTTTGCTTGTTTCATATTGATCAAACCCTATTTCTATAAACAACACCAAACTTTTAAAATTGCTTTTCAAATCAAAAAGTTTGTTTATAAGTTCTTCATAAAGTTCAAATCAAGTTTCAACTCAACCATACAAAGCCACTTTTGGTTCAAAAGTATAAACTCAAAAATCCATATTATTAAAGTCTTTTTCTTTTATATATGGCAAATTTGCTGTAATTACTAAATCTTTTCAATCAAGTTGTCAAAAATCAAAATTTCTAAAATCAATATTTATTAAATTAATTTTTTCTTCTAAATTATGTATTCATATATTTTTTTTTGCTACTTGAAATGCTTTTGGTGATAATTCTAATGCAAAACAATTTTCAAACCTTATTTCTTTTGTTTTTAAAATACTTATAGGAATAATACCAGATCAAGTTCATATATCTATAAAAACTGAATTTTTATGATTTTCACCTCTAAATTTTTGATTTTTAATTACTTGTAAAACAAGTACTTCAGTATCATCTCTGGGAATAAGGACATTTTCATCTACATAGAAATCAATTCAAAAAAAATTAACATTATTTATTATATAAGCTAAAGGATATCAAGATTGAATTTTCTCATAAATTTTTATTATTTTTTCAGCCAAATTTGTATCTATGTTATCAAGCAAAAAGACACCTTTTTTATCCATATTTAAAACAAACTCTAAAACTTGATTTATAGTCTTAGAGTCTAATTTATATTGTGATTTTCAAATATTTACTAATTCATATTTCTTCATTTAAACTTAATTTTTTAGTAACTAATTTTCAAATTTTTTTCTGTTAAATATAAGTACCGTAAAAATAATTATCAAACTTAAATATACAAGTGAATATGTAGTATTAAAAAGAAAATATAAAGGTTTAAAATCTGTAAAACTTCAAATTACATCTTTTATATTCAACGCCTCAAATGGAGGAAATAACAATTGAACAACTTTTATAGAATTAATTAGTATGATATTTTCAGTTTTATTAACTAAATCTAGAAGTAAAGAAAAACTATGACTAATAAAGTAAATCATAACACTTACTAAGATAGTGAGAATATTTGACATAAATGTTGAGAAGAAAAAAACAAGTCCAAGAAGTATCTCAAGTTTAAAAAATGTAAATATCAAAGACCAAATAATTAATCAAGTGATGCTAATATCTTTTAAAAATAAAACAATAAAAAATAAAATTGCTTGTAATAAAACTATAAGTGCTATACAAAGAGAAAAACCTAAGAATTTTCAAATAATAAATTCCCATCTTTTAATTGGTTTTGAAAGTATTAAAAAGATAGTTTTTCATTCTATTTCTTTAAAAAGTAACTGACTTCATACAAAAAGTACACTTAGAAATCAAAATATTTCAATCATTCCAAGTCAAAAATCAGTTATTATTTTACTATCATCTCATATAGTTAATTTTCATAAAGATATAGAAAAAACTATAAGAACAAATGCAAAAAAGATTATCAAATATAAAAATTTGTTTCTAGTTATTTCTCTAAATGTATTTAATGCTATGTTAAACATAATAATTAAAGTTAATGTTATTAAATTTATAATATTTCTATCACTCTATGACAAGGAAGATTTGAATTATCTATAACAGTTTTGTTGTTAGATTCTCAATTTCATCAACCTCCTTCTTTTCTTAAAATACTATTTACCAAATTTCCTACTAATCAAGAAATTGAAATCTTATTTGTAGTAATTTTTCATAAATTTCAGCTATCTCTTAATGAATTTACCATATTTATATTTAATTAAATTTATAATCTAAAAATTTTTTATTTCAATTTATGAAACTATTTATATCCATACTTTTTTTTCCTGCAAGTTTTATTTTATTCAAAAGTATCGCTTGTCAATTTTTTGAAATTATTCAAATTTGTTTATTTGCTAATTTAACTACACTTCATATTTTTCAGTCAATTTTTTCTCATAAACAAATATCCTCTAAATCAAGTTTTTTTCATTCAAAAAAAGTATAGATCCCAGGCCAAGTATAATAAGCTCTATATTTGTTATAAATTTCATCAGAATCCATTTCTGAAAAATTAATTTCTCAATCCTCTTTCTCTATTTTTTTACAATATGTAGCTTTTGAATTATCTTGAGGAGTTCATTTTATAGATCAAGATATAATTCAATTTAAAGTTTCAATTAAAAGCTTAGGTCAAATTTCTTCAAATTTTTTAAATAAATCAGGTGTTTTGTCTACATTGTCCACTTTGATTTCTGCTATTTTAAGCACATCTCACTCATCCATACCTTCTGACATATACATTATTGTCAATCATGTCAACTTATCTCAATTTTTTAGACTTTCCTGAATAGGACTCGCTCAACGGTATTTTGGAAGGATGCTCCCATGTATATTTATACACCCATATTTTGGAGCTTCCAAAACTTCTTTTGGCACAATTTTTCAGTAAGCTACAACAACTATAAAATCTAGATTTAAATCTTTTAGAAATTTAAAAAAGTCCTCATTATTTTTTAACTTTTCTGGTTGAAGTATTTTTAATCATAATTCATTTGCTACTTGTTTTACTGGAGTTTCTAGCATTTCTTTATCTCTTCAAACTGGCTTATCTGGTTGACTTACAACCAAAGCAACTTCTATATTTTTATCTTCATATACTTTTGAAAGTATATTTTTACTAAACTCTCATGTTCAAAAAAATGCAATTTTCATATAATATGGTTATATCATAAACTTATTAAACAATCTTTCTCCAAAAATATGTATTCTTTATTAATTATTACTTATTTTTATACTTTTTTCCAATCAAGCTTTTTCAAAGAAAAGATATACATTAGGAGTATCCCATAAACTAGATCAAGAATAAAACTCAATTTTATTATTTATATTTTTTATGATAAGGTTTTGAGTTCTTAATCATGATTTATCTTCTTTTGTATTAGCTTCAGTAAAATTAGTTGTTATTCAAGAGGAATTTAAATTATCTTCACTAAAAAAATTTATTCAAAAAATATTTTCCAAAGAATTCACATATGACTTAACTTCATAATTCTTATATAAATCCATTACTCATGTAAAAACTGTTCAACTTTGATTTAGCACTATATTATTTATTATCTTATCTCAAGAATAAATTTTTATATTCCAAGCTCATGTATATGTTAGAGTTGTATTCATTGAAAATATCTTTGAATCTTCATTTAATTCAAAATTTGTATTATAAGAATTAACTATCTGGTTTTGCTTATATAAATCATACAATCTTCATGAAAAACTTATTTCATAATCATATATTTCTTTGTTTTTTACTTTATTTTCTAAATTATCAAAACTACTTTTAATCAGGAATATATCTCAATCTAATTTTTTTGAATCAACAAAGTTTCGAAAATAACTTATAGATGCTACAGAAATAAATGATATAATTGTAATAACAAATAATATTTCTATCAAAGTAAATGCTTTATTGTAAACTAGATTCTTATTCATAAATTTTCAAGTTTTAAATTATTTTTTCCTTTTTTTAAGCTCACTTATTATATTGTTTATAAAAATTACAACAAATACTATTATTCAAAAAACTACTAATTTACCATTTTTATCAAGGAATAAAGCAGTAATTCAAAAGAAGAAAGAAAGTGAATAAATTAAAATAAGTATTTGCTTATTTGATAATCAAATAGCAAGTAATCTGTGATGTAAATGAGTAAAATCTTTTTTTAAAGGATTTTTTTTATTTATAATTCTTTTAAAAAGTACATAAATAGCATCTACTGTATAAATACCAAAAACTACTAAAACAGTAGCAATTTTTCATCAAGATATTATAGCCATAGTTGCAAGCATAAACGCTAGAAACATAGTTCAACTATCTCACATCAAAATACGTTCTTTTACATCATAAAACCAAAATGGTATAATCGCTCAAACTAATATTATAGCCATAGTCATTATAAATATTGCATTATCTACTCATCACTCATAACTATCTTTATTGTATAAAATTACTCAAAGCAAAAAAAGTATAAAAAATGAAATTATTGATATTCAAGCGGTATTACCCGGAATTCAATCACTCCAATTTAGAGAATTAAAAATAAATACATACCAAATAATTGTAAACAAAAAAGGAATAGTATAAACTTCTACAGAAAATAATGTAAAATGATATGTTTGTAAGTCTATAACTCATCAAAAAATATTGCTTATATATCCTATTTTTATAGATGTAATTCAAATTATTGCTCAAATTATTATTTGAATTACAAGTCTTATTTTTGGGTTTACATCAAGTAAATCATCTAAAAAGCTTATAACTGTAACAATTCATCAAAATATCCAAATTAAATATAATTTATAGTTATGTTCTACAAAAAAATACGATACAATTATAAATACTAAAAAAAATACAATTCACATACTGTATGGAACTGGATCTCTTTTCTTTCAATATTTTTTTGGATTATCAAGAATCTTAATTTTTTGAAAAAATCTTTTAAATATTTCCACAAAAACAAAAGATAATAATAAAGAACTTAAAAATGATAATAAAATAATCATAATTATAGTAATTAATATGCTAAATATTATTTTTTAATAAGTAACTTGGTAAAAGTTTTATGTAAAAAATAAAAACAGTTCAAGTAAGTAAAAAGTATCAAAGTGCAATTCAATCTAAATTTCATAAATTGTAAGAAATTACAACTCATAAAAGAGATCATAATGTCAAAACTCAAATTCATATTATATTTAACCAATACCTTACAATATCTTTAACACTAACTAATCAAGTTGTAATAAAGGAAAATCAAATAGCTTGTAATATATGAAAATTTTCATGTGGAATATAATTGATAAATATTAATAATAATATTATATTTATAGGAATAAAAGTATACTCATTCAATATTTTTAAATCTTTTTTTAATACAAAAAATGATACAGTGTTTAATGCAGCAAGAATATACATAATTTGCCACAATAAGTATTGAGATTGCGATTTAAAAATATATCAGTAAATTGATATTGAAGTAAAAATTGCAACTCACAAAATTTGATTAATTGCTCAATATTTATTATTTCATGATGAGTAATAATCTTGCATTATCATTATAAAAAGATTTCATAAAAAATTAGCAAGAAACATTATTATAATTTCTATTAAACTTCAATTTCAAGTAATATAAACAATTACTAAACAAATAGCTAGGATCAAATAAATCCACCAATTTTTTTTTGAAAAATCAACTATTTTTGAAAAAAATAAATTTAAAAACATAAACTAAAGTAAACGAATAAACTACTTATAAATAGGAAATTTCAAACAAAATTCTTTTACTTCTTTTTTTATATTTTTAAGGTCTTCATTTGAATCAATAAACTTGTAAAATCATTCTAAAATACTTTTTCTTTCTTCTTTATCTTCACTATATTTGAAATCAGATATTAAATCACTTACTTTTTTTATCCAGCTAGCAATTTTATCCATATCATGTTCTTTCATTCATCTCATTGTTACAATTGGAGTTCATAGTCTAATTCAACTTGGACTAAAAGCTGTTGCAGGATCTTTTGGAATAGTATTTTTATTTAATGTAATACCTGCTTTATCTAGTGCTTCTTGCATAAAAACTCATCTTCATTTTCAAACATTTACAAGCATTAAATGATTATCTGTTCATCAACTAACTAACTCAAATCATAAATTATGTAATTTTTCTGCAAGATATTTAGAGTTCTTAACTATTTGTTTATTTGACTCTATAAATTCAGGTTTCAAAGCTTCTCACAAAGCAACAGCAATAGCTAAAGTTTGATGATTATGAGGTCCTCATTGTAATCATGGAAATATTGCTTTATCTATTTTTGAAGCTAATTCTGGATCCTTTTTAAGTCATTTTTCAGTAACCATTACCATACCTCCTCTTGGTCATCTAAGTGTTTTATGTGTTGTAGTTGTTATTATATCAACATAAGGAGCAGGACTAGGATGAACTCATGAAATTATAAGTCAAGAAATATGAGCAATATCTGCTGCAACATATGCCCCAACTTCATCAGCTACTTTTGCAATTTCTTCAAACGGAAAAAATCTTGAATAAGCTGAAGCTCAAATCCAAACAAGTTTTGGTTTATTTTCTCTTATAATTTTTGCTGTTTCTTCTAAATCTACATATCAATCTTCTCTTACATGATACTGAACTGAATTAAAAAAAGATCAAGTAACTGAAGCTTTCCATCAATGAGTTAAATGTCATCAATCAAGTAAACTTTGTCATACTACTGTATCTCCTGGGCGACAAGTAGCGACATATACTGACAAGTTTGCAGGGCTTCAACTATATGGTTGTACATTTACATGAGCAACTCAAGGAAAAGCCTTTTTAGCTCTTTCTATTGCTAATTCTTCAACTTCATCAACAAATTCATTTCATCAATAATATCTTTTTCTAGCATATCATTCACTATATTTATTTGTAAAAGGAGTTCAAAGAGCTTCAATAACTGACAAAGAAGCTATACATTCAGATGGAATAAGTTCCAAAGTTGTTTCTTGTCTTTCTATTTCTTTTTGAACTAAATTATAACAAAATGGATCAGTAGTTTTTAAATTATCAAAATTCATATGAAAAAAATTAAATTATAAATTTATTCTTGGCTTATTTTTTAGCTTTTTATATTCTATACATTTTATAAAATCTTCAAAGATTTTTTTTAATTTTTCTTGAATATATATATATTTTAATATAATGCCTAATTAAGGATTATAATCCTATTTATTTTTAATTTATAACTATGTGAAATTGAGTAAATAGTGTAATGGTAATTTCAGTTTTTTTATACCTTTTTCTTACATTAGCTGTATGACTTTTTTTTGCAAGAAAAGTAAAAAACTCTCAAGATTATATTTTATCATGAAAAAATCTTCCTTTATATATAGTTACAGCAACTGCATTTGCTACATGGTTTTGAGCAGAAACTGTAGTTTGAACTAGTTGATCTGTAATAGAAAACTGATTCATATGAATAATTGAAGATCCTTTTTGAGTAGCTATGTGTTTGATTCTAATATGATTATTTTTTGCAAGAAAACTATATAGACTAAACTTAGTAACATTATGAGATTTTTATAAATTAAAATATGGTAGAAAAGTAGAAATAGTTGCTAGTATTATTATAATTCTTTCTTATTTTGGTTGGATTGCTGCACAGATGCTAGCATTAGGAAAAATATTTAATATAGTTACTTGAATAGAAACTGAGTACTGAATACTAATTGCATCTATTATAGTAATTATTTATACAGTTTTAGGTTGAATGTACTCAATTGCTCGTATAGATTTTATGCAAATGATATTAATCTTTATATGATTAATTGCTGCTTGAATTGAAGTAGTCCTTAATGATGCTTGATGATTTATGACAGTTTTTAATAAAATTCCGGTATGAACTTTTAATATGATGCCATCTCTAGAACCTAGAGAATTTTTAACATGGGTTGCTGCATGGATTACTCTTGGTTTATGATCTATCCCTCAACAAGATGTTTACCAAAGAGTTATGTCTTCAAAAAATGAAAAAGTTGCAATGTGGTGATCTATAAATGCATGACTTATGTACCTAACAGTTGCTATGATTCCTATTTTTTTATGACTTGTTGCAAAAGTTGTTTATCCTGAATTAATTGCCTGATGAGATACAGAAACTGTATTAACTTCTATGATTTTATTACACACACATGTATTAACTCAAATTCTTTTCTTCTGAGCATTACTATCTGCAATTATGAGTACTGCTAGTTGAGCATTATTAGCACCATCAACAATCTTATCAGAAAATATTATTAGACCTTATTTTAAACATTTAGATGATAAAAAGTTTTTACTTTTAACTAGATATTCAGTACTTTTTATGGCTATTATTTCTATATGATTTGCTCTAACTAATTGAAGTGTATATGAATTGGTAGCAAATGCTTATTCTTTAGTTTTAGTTTCTATTTTCGTTCCATTAGCATTTTGACTATATTGGAGAAAAGCAAGTCCTCTATGAGCTATGCTTTCAATTCTAGTTTGAATTTTAGTTTATGTAAGAATGGAATATTATAGTGCTGACTTTGTAATTCCATCTCTGATTTCATGACTTTTAGCATCAATTGCTTGAATGGTTTTCTGAAGCTATTTACCAAAAATGATTCACGAAAGATTTGAACCAAAAGCTATGGAATAAATTCTTTATAAAAAAGCTAAATCAAATTGATTTAGCTTTTTTATATTATTTTTTTTCATTAATACTTTCCTTGTACTTATCAACTGAAAGTTTTAAAGCATCATATTTTATAAAACTATCTAATACTTTTTTGGCTTCTTCTAACTGTCTATCATAATTCTTTTCATAATCATCTTTTGTAAATAATACTTCAATATCTGGATCAATTCAATCTTTATCAATATTTCTTCACTCAGGGGTAAACCATTTAGCAATAGTTAATTTTAAAAGTCATCAATTAGATAATTCAAATGGTTCTTGTACAGATCATTTTCAGTAAGTTTTTTCTCAAACAATAATTGCCTTATTATATTCTCTTAGAGCTCATGAAGTTATTTCTGATGCTGATGCAGTATTTCAGTTAACCAAAATTACAATTTTTTTATCAAAAGTTTCTCAAGTATTTAAGCTATAATAAATATTATCAATCAAACTTCATTTATATTTTGTTTTTACTAAAACTTTTCATTTAGGGATAAATTCAGATAAAATCTCAACAGCACTTTGTAAATATCCTCATCAATTATCTCTTAAATCTATAATTAATCATTTAACATTTTTATCATTTACCTCTTTTAATTCATCTCTAAACTCTGATGAAGTATTATCTCAAAACATATTTAATGCTATGTATCAAATATTTTCTTTATCAAATATTTTACTTTGAACAGATGGAATTGTTATTTTTTGTCTAGTTACTTCTTTTTCAAAAGATGATATTTCTCAAGCTCTTAAAATAGTTAGTTTTACTTTTGTTCATGCTGGTCATTTAATAAGCTTTACAGCATCATATAAATTTTTATCCTTTAAATCAACTCAATCAGCCTTAGTAATTAAATCTCAATTTAGAAGACCAGCTTCTTTCGCAGGAGATCATTTAATAATCATACTAACTTGTACTCATAAATCTACTTTCTCTACAACTGCTCATATTCATTCAAAATCTCATGCCAAAGTATCTTCAAAAGATTTTTTTTCTTCAGGAGACATATATTCACTATGCTTGTCTCAAAGAGCATCTACCATTCATCTAACAATTCATGAAACTAAATCTTCTTTTTTTATTCAATCAATTGAATAATATTCATTTTTAACTTTATCATATGCTTCCCATAGTAAACTTAAATCTAAATCTTCTTTAGCATTAGTTTGCAAGTTTAGTTTTTCATATAAAGCTGTAGGCTTTTTATTGGTTAAATAGTCATTAAATACTATTCAAAGTAAAAAACTTGTTAAAAATATTATCAAAAATATTCAACTTTTAACATATTTGTTAAATTCTTTCATTTTCACTTTTTTAAAAACTAAAAATTTTTTACATTTTGTAATATAAGATTTAATTGAAAAAACACAAGTCAATTAGAATTAAAATAAAATGTTTAAAACTTATTAACATTTTATGATGGCTATAAATAAGGATTATTTTTTCCTTTCTCACAAATTTTAAAAAAATAAAAATTTGACTTCCCTATTTTAAAGTAATTTTTTTTTTAACATTAAGAATTACTATTACAACTATATATATAAATATATATTAAAATAGAATAATATTTGATAAATAAAAAATATTATGTTAAAATATCTTAAGAAATGTTTAAATCCTTTAATTTATTTTTTAAATAAAAAATATGTTATTTACTTTTTTAAAACAACAAAAAGTATTATCTAAAAAAAGAAGCATAGTAAAAACTATGATTTTAGCTTTAAATATTGAAGATGAACAAAAATCTTTATATTTGGAATCATTAGATGCATTAGACGAATTAGGTTTAGATAATCTCTATAAAGATTTAACAATTTTTGTAGAAAAAATTGAGATAAAAGAAATTAAAGAAATAGAAGAAAAAAACTTTTCAAGTATTGCTTGAATGAGAAAAAGAGAAGCTGAAGAAAAGAAAAAAGAAATAAATTCTTTTTCATTTTTAGTTAATAATTTATAAAAATATGTCAATAGATCAATTTAAAACTTATGAAGCTCATGCTTGACTTCAACAAAATAATGAAATTAATAAACAATTATCAGCAGAAAAATGAATAGATAATTTATTATGAAGAATTAATAAATCTACAAGAGGAATTAATAATCCAATAGAATTAATGATTAAAGTTAGATGAGATAAAGAATTAAGTAATGTTTATGAAAGAACTGATTCTCTAGATGATAAAAACAAAGATGAAATGCTATCAATATTTAAAAAATATCTTCCTTCTTAGTAATTATATATATTTATGAAGAAATTTAAATTTACTGTATCAAAAAATCAACAAAGATATGATATAATATTACAGTCAAATTCTGAAAATGAAGCAAAAGAAAGAGTTCATAAAGAGTGATACTCTATTTTAAATATTGAAGAAGTAAATGATATAGATATAAAATGAAGTAAATTTTTATTTACTATTGAATCAGATAATGAAATAAAAAATTGAGTAATTTATTGAGAAGATATATTTAAAGTTTATTTAAAACTTAGAAAAGATTTCTGATATAAAGTTATTTCTTTATTTGCAGAAATAGATAAAGATAAATCAGATTTTGATAAACAAGAAACTTTAAAAAAAGTTGAAGAAGAATACTCTTTATTTATTCAAAAATTTCAAAAACAAGTAGTAGAAACAAAAGTAGAAAAAGCTGTAAAAAAAGAAAAACAAGAAAATGTACAACTTGAAGATTTTTATTTAAAAAAAGAAGTTGAAGAAACATACAAATTAATTGATTTTGTGTTAAAAAAAATAAAATCAGTTATTGATAATAATATGTTTAGTATAACACCTGAACAAAGTGAAAAATTAAACAATATTTATAATAGTTTAATTACTATAAAAAATTCTAGAAATATTAATAAATTAAGAGAAATATGAGAATTAGCATTAGTTAAGATATGAAAAATTGAACTTGATTATTATGAAAAAACTAAAAATAATGAAACTAGAATTTTATTAAAGGAAACTAATTGATTACTAAAGAAAATATGATCTAAAGAGCAATTTGTTGAGAAAGATAAAGATATTTGATATTTAATAAAGAATTTTTTATCTCAACTAAAAGAAAATTTTACTACAAAAAATAAATGAGAAAATAGCATTCTTGATAAGGAAACACATTCGTATATAAAAACCTTAGTATTATTAAAAAAATATAAAGAAAAAAAAGATGAAATTGACAAAGAAATTATAAAAAATTTTACAATTTTTATATTTCCAATATGAAAAAATAAGGAAAAAAAGGAAATAATTTTAGCTAAAAAATCAGTAATTTCTCAAAATATTTCACTTTTAAAGGCTAAATTAAATTGAAAAGTATTTTCATATACAAAAATAGTAAAATGATATAAAAAGATTGAAGAACTTTTTGTTGATTTATTAAGATACTTAGCTATGTATTTAAAATGAATTATATTTTTATATAGTTTAATCTTTATAGTATTTGTTTTTATAAATTATATATGAATATCAAAATTAAATATAAATATTGAGTGAATAAATATAATAATATATCTTATAATTTTGTATTTATTATTTTCTTATACTAAAGGTTTTTTTAGTTTTATTTTTAATTTTGTATTTTTTGTATTTTTAAATATATTTTTTGTAGTAAATTTTTAAAAATTATACAAAAAATATATGGGTTTCTTACTTTTTTTTATTTCAATTATATTTGCTTTTGTTTTTTACTTTTTCTTTGATTTATCAACAACAAGGACTATTGTATCAGATGAAAGATTTACATCACAGTTTTTCCCATCTCTTTCTTGAAATTTACTTATTGAAACTTTTATATTTTTAAGTATAGGAGTATTTTTTTTATTTATTTTTTCATCTTTAACAGAATCAAAAACAAGTTGAGAAAGTAACCCTTATTTAAAAAATTTTTTTAAAAATAATTTTAAAACAATTTTATACTATTTTGGTTTTATACTTTTTTATTTAGCAATATACTTAATTTTAAAAGATATATGACTTACTTTTTCTTATATTATTTTAGCTGTTAATATTCTAATTATTTCTTGATTTTTTGTAACTAAGAAATTTTTTATAATAGCTGATTTACTAAAGATTAACACAATAATATTTTCATCAATCTACATATTTCAGTATATAAATTTATTTATAACAAAAGAATCAAATCTAATTTTTATTGATTTGCTTAACTCTTTATTAATTTTTACATCATTTTTTGTTACTATATATACAGAAAAAGTAATCTTAAAAAAGAAAAGTGATGCATGGTTCTTAATACACTTTTTTATTTATATATTTGTTTATTTATCATATTATTTTGGACAAGTTTTTGATAGTATATCATTTGTAATGTCCATATTTGCATTTCTTTTAAATTTTTATATTTTTCATTTTCTTAAGAAAATAGAATTTTTTAAAAATAGTTTTTTTACATTAAAAATAATTTGAATATTTTTAAGTTATACATCAATTATTACTTGAATTTATTATTTATATACAAATCCATTAAATATAATAATCATCTTTATTTTATTGTATTTATCATACTTTAATTTTAAAATACACAAAGTATATGAAAATTATATTTCTTTAACTTTTTCTAGCCTTTCTTTTTATTTTCTACTTATATATTTATATTATAATTTGATTTATCTTATAAATTTTAGCAATATTTCTTTTGTCATATATTTATTTACAATATGTCTTTTAACAGTTGTATCAACATATATTTATAAGTTTGAATGGATTTATGATTATTATTTTATATATTTAATAAGTTTAATATTAAATATAGGATCCACAATATTTTATTTTTATACAAATTCTTTTGATTTATTTAGTTTATGAATTATTCTATTGCTTGACTCAATTATAGTTTTCTTAAGCTATAATAAATTGAAGCAAATAGATTTATAATATTAATAATTAATGTTAATTTATGGCAAACATTATAGACAATTTTAAAGAGATAAAATCATCAAATTTATTTTTTCTTATTGAGACAAAAGATTGCTTAGAAAAGCTAAAGTTTTTAAATTTAGAAAAAAGCATTATAGACAAGATTTTTTTATCTTTAAAAAAGAAAGAAAATGATTTTTTACAATTTTTTCTTTGAAAAAAAGATTTTGAAAATTTGTATGTTATTATTTATATTGATAAAAATAAAAGAAATATTTATGAATTGCTATGAGAACATGTAACTAAACTACCAAATAAATTTACATTGCTTTCAAATAATAATGTTAATTTATTACCAATGGTTGACTCTTGTTTTTTATCAAGATATAAATTTCAAAAATATTTATCAGAAAAGAAAGAAGATGAAATCAATATATATTGTGAAAATGATTATAGACAAAAACTAGAAAGCAGAATAGAAACTATAGATAATATAATTTTAGCAAGAGATCTTTGAGAGACTCCAACCAGTGATTTATACCCAGAAAGCTTTGCTGATATAATAAAAAACACAAAATGGAAAAAAACAAAAGTAACTGTATTAAGTCCAAAAGATATAGAAAAGAAATGATTATGATTACTTTGGGCGGTATGAAAATGAAGTATAAATAAACCATATATGGTAATTCTTGAAAGAATTGTAGACAAAAAATTACCAACAATTTGATTTGTATGAAAATGAATTGTCTTTGATACTTGATGAATAAACTTAAAACCAGAAGAATGGCTTTATGCAATGAAAGATGATATGTGTTGAGCTGCAACAGTTTTTGCAACTATGAAAGATTTAGATAAAAAAGACTTAAATGTAAATATAATTGCATGTATTCCTATTGCTGAAAACTCAATTTGATGAGCTGCATATAGACCTTCAGATATAGTAAAATCATATAGTTGAAAAACTGTAAATATAACAAATACAGATGCAGAATGAAGGTTGATATTAGCTGATGCAGTAAGTTATATATCAAAAAATTATAAGTTAGACAAGGTTATTACAATTGCAACTTTAACTTGAGTTGCATTATTTGCTCTTGGTTATAGATATGCATGAATTATGTGAGATGATAGGATTATGCTAGACAATCTTTTAAACTATTCAAAAGAAAACTTTGAAAAATATTTTGAGTTACCATTTGATAAATATTATATTGAGAAGACTAAATCTTTAATAGCTGATTTTGATAATTGGACTGCAGGAATTTATACTTGATCTACTATGGGAGGAGCTTTTATTTATAACTTTTTATTAAATAAAGAAAAATTCACTCATATTGATATAGCCTGAGTTGCAAATAATAGATTTGAACCATATTGATTATATCCAAAATCAACAACTTGATTTTGAGTAGATAGTCTAAGTAATTTGTTTACAAATATGTAAAATGAAAATATGAATTTATAGACATTATAAGTGAAAGTTATATGAAGTTATGTATGTTGCTAAGCATACTGAAACTTTAGAAGAATTAGTTGTGTATAAGGCAATGTATGATAGTGATCAATTTTGAAATAATGCAATTTGGGTAAGACCTAAAAATATGTTTTTAGAAAATATAGAATTTGAGTGAAGAGTCGTTCCTAGATTTGAATATATTTGAAATAAAAAATATAAAAATGTCTAAAATACTGAACTTTATAAAAGATATAATTTCTCCAAAATATTGTTACTCATGTTTAAAAGAGTGACATTTTTTGTGTCCAAATTGTTTGTCTAAAATGAAAAATTTCAAAGAGTTTTGTTTTGTTTGCAAGCAACTAAACTATGAGTTTGATATACATAAAAATTGTAAAAAAGATGTCTACTATGATAAAATTTTAATACTAACACATTACAAAAATTTAACTATAAAAAAGCTTATTAAAGACTCAAAGTTTTACTGAAGAAAAGATATATTAGAAGATTTTTGACAATATTTGTCTACATTGCTTTTAAAAAATGAAGAAATAAAAGAAAAAGAAGATTACATAATTATTTCTTCACCAATGTTTTTTCTAAGAAAAATAGTTAGATGATATAATCATAGTGAAGTATTGTCTAAAATAGTGTCAAAAGATACCTGAATTGATTGCAATTTTGAAATAGTAAAAAAAATAAAACATACCAAACAACAATCAAAATTAACAAAAACTGAAAGAGAAAATAATTTAAAAGGTGTTTTTAGATTAAATTATGATTTATTAGATTTTATAAGATGAAAAAATATAATCTTAGTTGATGATGTAATTTCTACTTGAACTACAATAAATGAAATTTCAAAAATATTAAAAAACAATTGAGTAAATAAAGTTATATGACTTGTAATTGCAAGTGATTAAATTTGTATATATAGTATTAATATGATAAAATACTTAAAATATTATATAAATAATTTACAATGACAAATAGAGAACCAATTCAATCCGAATTTGACTTCTGAGAAAAAAAGTTAATGTCTAACAATTGATTTGAATTAGTACCTCAGGAAGTATTAGGTGAGGTAAGAAAGATTGAATGAAAGGTAAAAGTGATTGTAGACATGCAATGAGCTTTAGAATTTTCATTAGTACATTTACTAGGATGATTATTAAATAAATGAGAATATTACTGATGTACATATTTTAAATTAAAAAATAAAAATTATTCTTATAAATGAGAGTGAAAAATAGTATTGGAATGATTTTGAATAAATGAAAGTAAAAATATAAGATACTTTATAGTAAAAATTTGATGAAAGAATTTTAAAATAAATTTAGGAGATTATAAATTTAGTAACGGTGTTAAAAAAGTTAATGACTGAACTGTTGAATGATTTGAAGTTAAGAGAATAAGTTTAGAAGAATTTAAAATTAATTCAATTCAAAAAGGTGTTTGAAAATGATTTTCTGAAATAAAACCAACTAAATATTTTTCTTACCTTATTTGAGAAAACTGAATTACAACAACTATGAATTTCTCTGATTATATCAAAACAGTATCACAAGAATTTTTAAAAGATTTATTAAAACAACTTTAATTATTTTTTCCCTTGAATTATTTTATTTTTGACTAAAATAGATAATTGGACTATTAAAGTGAATTATTCTAAAATTCACTTTTTTTATTTTTCTATTTCATCTTATTTATTTATCTTAAAATTATGTCAGATTTTCTGGAAGTCTATTGAGCTCGTACACATAATTTAAAAAATATTGATATAAAAATACCAAAAAATAAAATGGTTATTTTTACTGGTCTTTCATGATCTGGTAAATCTAGTCTTGCGTTTAATACAATATATAGTGTTTGACAACAAAAATACTTAGAAAGTTTATCAAGTTATGCACGTATGTTTATTTGAGGAATCAATGAAGAAGCTGAAGTTGATGAAATAAAATGACTTTCACCAACTATCAGCATAGACCAAAAGACAACAAATCGTAATCCAAGGTCTACAGTCTGAACTATTACAGAAATATATGATTACTATAAACTTTTATTTTTAAACATTTGAGTAAGAAAATGTATAAAATGCTGAAGTGTAATAAAAAAAGACTCATTAAATCAAGTTATTAAAGATATTTCATCTTATGAGCTTGAAACTAAGTTTATGATAAAAGCCCAATTTTTAAGAGATAAAACATGATTGACAAAAGATTATATAAAGAAAGAGATTCTTGATTCTTGATTTATAAGATTTTCAATAGATGATAAGGTACTTACAGTTAATGATGAGTTTGATGTAGATAGTAAAAAATCATACAATGTAGACATTATTATAGACAGACTTATTGTGAAAGATTTTTCTGATAATGATTCAAGTGACACAAAAAGATTAAAAGATAGTATTGATTTAGCCTTTAAAACAGGTAATTGATTTATAAAAATTGACTTTATAATATGAGATAAAACTATTTCAAAGAAATATTCAAATAAATTTGTTTGTAGTCATTGTGGACATATTCCAGAAGATTTAGATATATCATCTTTTTCTTTTAATAGTCACAAGTGAGCGTGTCCAGATTGTCATTGATTATGAGTAAAATCAGTTTTTTTGGAAGAAAATATAATAAATCCTAGATTAAGTTTAGAAGAATGAGCAGTGATAGTACATTGATTTTGAGCATATTTTCATTCTTTGATAAAGGAAGTTTGAGAAAAATATAATTTAAATACAAGAGTTCCATACAAAGACTTAACAAAAAAAGAAAGAGAAGTAGTTATGTTTTGAACTTGAGATGATTTATATAAAGTTAAGTTTACAAATGAAGCTTGAAATACAAATACTTATACATCAAAATTTGAGTGAGTTATAAATACTTTAAATAGAAGATTTTTTGAATGATCAACTTTATGAGATTGAAAGTTAGACGATTTTGTTACTGAAATTGAGTGTCCAACTTGTTTATGAAAAAGACTAAAACAAGAAAGTTTATCAGTATATATTAATAACTTAAATATTTGAAATTTAAGTGAATTATCTATTTCTGATTCATTAGATTTTTTTAACAAACTAAAACTTAATAAGGAAGAAGAACAAACAGTAAAAAATGTAGTTAAAAATGCTAAAGAAAGGCTAGAATTTTTATCTTGAGTTTGACTTGAATATATGACAATTTCAAGAAAGGCAAATACCTTATCTTGATGAGAAGCACAGAGAATTAGATTGGCAACTCAGATATGAGTAAAACTTGAATGAATTATATATGTTCTTGATGAACCAAGTATTTGATTACATCCGAGAGACAATGATATGTTAATTTGAAATTTGAAAAAACTAAGAGATATATGAAACACTTTACTCATTGTAGAACATGATGAAGATATAATGAGAGAAGCTGACTATATAATTGATATATGACCAGGAGCTTGAATTCACTGATGAGAAATTATTGCGATGTGAACAATAAATGAGATTATAGACAATAAAAATTCTATAACTTGACCTTATTTATCAGGAGAAAAGCAAGTTATTATAGACAAAAAACTAAGAAAACTAGATAAGTATCTGTCTATAAAAGGTGCTACACAACATAACTTAAAAAATATAGATGTTTCTATACCTGTTTGAAATTTAACAGTAGTTACTTGAGTTTCAGGGTCTTGAAAATCAAGTTTAATAAATGATATATTAGCAAATTATTTAGCTAATGAATTAAATTGAGCCAGCAAGCAAGTATGAGATTTTAAAGAAATAGAGTGACTTGAAAACTTTGATAAAGTACTTGTTATAGATCAATCACCTATATGAAAGACTCCTAGAAGTAATCCAGCAACATATACTTGAGTATTTACACATATTAGAGATGTTTTTGCAATATCATATGAAGCTCAAGTAAGATGATATGGGCCAGGTAGATTTAGTTTCAATACACGTGAATGAAGATGTGAGGCTTGTGAATGAGATGGAGTTAAAAAGATAGAAATGCATTTTCTTCCACCAGTTTATGTTGAATGTGAAGAATGTTGATGAAAAAGATTTAATGCAGAAACTTTGTCGATTAAATATAAGTGAAAAAATATTTCTGATATACTTGATATGACAGTTGAAGAAGCTATATGATTTTTTGAAAATCATAAAAAAATATCAAATGTTTTAACAGTATTAAATGATGTTTGACTTTGATATATTAAATTAGGTCAATCATCAACTACTCTTTCATGATGAGAGGCTCAAAGAATAAAGTTAGCAACTGAACTATCGAAAAGATCTACATCTAAAACTGTTTTTATTCTTGATGAACCAACTACTGGTTTACACTTTCAAGATGTAGAAAAATTATTAAAAATATTACACTCACTAGTTGATAAATGAAATACAGTTATAATAATAGAACATAATATGAATGTAATCTTAAATTCAGATTATATAATTGACATTGGACCTTTTGGCTGAGATAAATGATGAAACCTAGTTGTAGCATGAAATATTGAGAAAGTAAAAAATTGTAAAGATAGTTTTACATGACAAGCAATTAATAAATATTTAAAACATAGTAAATAATATGGAACTAAATTATCTTTTAGAGAGAATAAAAAAAATCAATAATTTTATTGATTTAAATCATAGTAATAGAACTGATTCAGAAAAATTATTATTAAAGTCTGCAAAAATAACAGAGGAACTTTGAGAGTTATATAATGAATTACTTTTATTTTTAGATTTTTCAAGAGACTGAAAACCAGAATTTAATAAAGAAAATTTAGAAAAGGAAATTGCAGATATTTTAATCTCAACATTATTGGTTTCTATATCATTATGAATAGATATTGAGAAAGCCTTGGAATCTAAATTAAATAAAGTTTATAATAGATATAATTTAAATTAAAATGATAAATTACTTACAGAAAAATGTTGATATAACAGAGTTGTCAAACTTTAAAACAAAAGCATTTGCTAAATACTATTTTGAAGTGCATAGTAGACAAGATATAGAAAAAATTTATGAAATATATAAGTTTGCTAAAAGTGAAAATCTGAAAGTATTGTTTATATGATGAGGAACAAACTTGCTTTTTGCTTTTGATAGTTTTGATTGAATAGTTATAAAGAATTGTCTACAATGATGGACATATAATAAAAAAACAAAAATCTTAGAATCATTTTCAAATGAAAAAATATGGAAAATAGCTGAAAGTTTAGAAAAAGATTATTGACAAGATTTATGGCATAGATTTATCGGTCTTCCATGAACTATATGATGAGCTGTTTTTGGTAATGCTTGATGTTTTTGACTAGAAACAGAAAGTAATTTTTCAGAAGCAGAAGTACTAGATTTAGAAAATTGAAAAAGTGTAATTATAGACAAAAATTTTGCTAAATTTTCATATAGAAACTCAATTTTTAAAGAATATGAAAAATATTTTATAATAAATATAAAATTTAATTTATCTGAAAAAAATGAGAAATATTCTAGCGATGTAGACAACATAGATTTTAGAGAAAATAAACAACCAAAATGAAATAGTTGTTGAAGTTTTTTTAAAAATCCAAGTAAAGAATTGTCTGCATGACTCGCTATACAGGAAGTTTGATTGAAATGATATAATCACAATTGAGCATATTTTAGTGAATTACATTGAAATTTTTTGATGAGCGATTGACAAAAATGTAAATGGCAAGATTTAATTTATCTTATAAATTTAGCAAAAGAAAAAGTAAGAGAAAAATTTTGAATTGATTTAGAAGCAGAGGTTAGAATTATTAAAAATTAATTAAAAAAATTATGGAAGAAAAAGTAAGAATACACAAGTATTTAAGTCAAGCTTGAATATGTTCAAGAAGAAAAGCAGAGGAATATATAGAAAGATGACTTATAAAAGTAAATTGAGAAAAAGCTACTTTATGACAGTCTATAAATCCTAAATTGGATAAAGTTGAATTTTTAAATGAAGCTGTTGAAGAACAAAAAAATCTTGTCTATTATAAATTAAATAAACCTTCTTGAATTGTAACTACTTGTGCTAATTTATGAGAAAAAACAATTTTAGACATTATAGATATTAAAGAGAGAGTTTTTCCTATTTGAAGGCTAGATAAGGATACTACTTGACTTATATTACTTACAAATGATTGAAGACTAGCTAACTTTTTGATGCATCCAAGATATGAACATGAAAAAGAGTATGTTGTTGAAACATTTTGACCAATCAATGATGAACAATTAGAATCTATTGCTAGATGAGTTTATGTATTATGAAAACTTACGAAAGAAGCAGATGTGAAAAGAATAAGCTCATGAAAGTTTTTTATAACCATCACAGAATGAAGAAATAGACAGATAAGGAGAATGGTTGAAGAAGTATGATGAAAAGTTAAGAAATTAAAAAGGATAAGAATTGAAAATATAGAACTTTGAGATTTACCAATTTGAAGTTATAAAAGACTATCAAAAGATGAATTAAGAAATCTTTTTAAAATTTTGAATATTAGTGAGTAATATTTTTAATCATTGTTTTTTTAAATCATTATAATCTTTATAAGGGAAAAGAGTATTTACTTTTTTCTCTATTTCTTTGTCTAAAAATTCTAATTCTCAGTTTATAATTGTATAAACCTCATCTTCGTTACTAACTTTTTTAAAAGTTTTTTTATTTACCATATAGTCAATTATAGACATATATGTATCATTAAGTATATTTGTGTCTATATTAAGAAACACAGAAGGTAAGCTATTTTTATTGATTTTATATTTATATAGTTTATCTATATAGTTATTATTGTCTACTTTTATAAAATCATTTAAGTCAATATTGGCATGAAAGATCCTTGATAATTGATATATTTCATCTAAATCATTATTTTTGTAGGCTTCACCAACAAAACTACTATCTCTCCATAATTTGTCCAAAATAAGATGATAATAATATCATAACTTGAAGTTAGAAAAATTTGTTTTTAACTCTTTTTTTAAAAAATTATCAGGGAATTCAGAGTTAATATAATCTTCTCATTTATGGTAGTGAGTGTCTTCCCTTTTTATTTGTACTCATTGGTTGTTTAATTCATATGATGAGTCAACAAAGATACTTCATGCTAAAAAGTCTAAAAAATCATTTTCATTATTAAAATAATCTTTTAGACTTACTCATAATTCTATATGTACAATTGAATATGGCATATTAATTAATTAATTTTTTAATTTCTAGGAATTCTCTTTTTATATTATTTAGAATTCTTAAAAATCAAGATTTGATTTCAGAAGGGTTATTGAATTGGATATATTTAAAATTCTTTAATTTTTGATTTTCTTTACTTAAATTAGCTAATTGCTTTTTTATTTCCGCATAATTTTTATTACTTTTGTTTTCCTCTAATTTATTTCAAATAGCATTTAAAAATGTTTCTAAACTTACTGATAATTTTTGAGCAAGAGAAGTATACTTGTTATTTACTATAATTGTTTCTCTTTCTACGATTTCCCTTTTTGTTTTTAAATAGTCTTTTATTTTAGGATTTAAAGTTTTTAATTCATCAATAACGCTTCTCATTATGTCTTCTGCTATGTATTTTTCTATGTCTACAGTTTGAATTTTTTTTATAGCAATCGTCATTTTATTTAGTTTTGAAGAATACTCTTTGTTCTCTTTATCTTCTTTTATATCATACTTTGCTTTTAGTAACTCCAGATCATGATTAACTTTCAGTAAATATTTTTCAATTAAAGCTGCTCAATTAATATTGGTTTCGGTATTTGGAATGATAGGATTTAGACTTAATTTTATTTCATCATTATAAGAACTAGCAGAACAATTATTTGTTATAATTATACTAGTTATTAATGTTATAAATAATAAAATCTTTTTCATCAATATTAATTGTTAATTATTAATTATTAATTATTATATTCTTATAAATATTTTATCAAGATTATTATGATTAAATTTGTTAAATTCTTTCTTTCTTGATTGTTAACGTATGCTGTAAATATTTGATTAACTTATTTTTTGGCTAATTACTTACTTTTCTCAAAAAATTTATCATACTTTATTTCAATTATAGTCATTACCCTATTAAACTTTATAATATCAGTTTTATTTACGTTTAAAACAAAGTTTTATTATATAGTTCTTGTAAAATATATAATGGTACTTTTGTTTTTCTCTTTTCTAAATTATATTTTAGTTATTTTAGTTAAGAAGTATTTAAATGCAGATTTTTATTTGATAATTTTTGTTATAACAACTTTGATTTTCTTTTTTAAGTTTATTGCTTATGATAAATTTGTATTTAAGAAGGATTATTATAAATCAAATATATTAAATTAATTATATCTCTATTATGATTGTAGCTTTAGATTTAGAAACAACAGGTTTAGTTAAGGAAAAAGATTCAATAATTGAAATTGCCTTAATTAAGTTTGATGAAAATACTTTTGAAATTGTTGAAGAATTTACAACTCTGATCAATCCTTGAATTCCAATTCCGGATTTAAATATAAACATTACATGAATTAGTGATGAAATGGTAAAAGATTCACCATTTTTTGATGAATTAAAGGAAAAAATAAAAATATTTATATGAGATTCTCCTATTTTATGACACAATACGTTTTTTGATAGGGATTTTTTGATTGAAAAATGAGTTGATATAAGCTCAAATATTGTTTTAGATACATTTTTTTTAGCAAATTTTTTGTCGTTGAATTGCAAATCTATGAGCTTGGAATCATTAACTGCACATTATAAGATAGAATTATCAGGGGCGCATAGAGCATATAATGATACAAAAAGCACAGTTTTTTTATTTAAGAAACTGATAGAAGAATTTGAGTTATTAAGTGAAGATAGAAAAAAATTACTTAACTACTTATTTTTAAATTGTGTAAATAAAAATTCTTTATACTTAAAAAATATTTTATTTAAAAAAGATGATAATTTAGATTTTGAAGATTTTGTAAAATTAATAATTAAGAATTTAAAAAAACAAAGAATACATTTAGTTGATAACTATGATAATAAACTAAGCAATTTAGAAGAATATTTTTCAAAACTAAAGGATTTTGAGACTAGAGAAAATCAAATTAGTATGGCAAAAAAAATATATGAAAATTTTTTTGATACAAAAAAAACTGTTATAGAGGCCCCAACATGAATTTGAAAAACAATTGCATATCTAATCCCAGCAATTATTTATTCAAAGAAAGTGTGAAAAAAAGTGTTTATTTCAACAAAAACAAAAATTTTACAAGATCAAATTTATTATAAGGATTTAGAAGGATTATCTAAATCTTTATGAATTGATTTTACTTATACGAAAGTTAAAGGAAAGAAAAATTATATTTCATTAAAATCATTATTTACTTTCATAAAAGATTTTGACATAGATTATGATAAATTGTCATTTTTGTCAAAGATACTTTTATGGCTATTTGATACAGAGTTTTGAGAGTTAGATGAACTTTTTTATTCAAGTAATGAATATAAATTTTTAAAATTTGTCAATTCTGACAATAATCAAATATTAACTGAAAAAAACCCTTATTTAAAGGAAGAATTTATTTATAAACAGAAAGTTAATCTAGACAATTCAGACATAGTTATAGTCAATCATAGTATGTTATTTACTGATTTAAAAAACGATTTTAATTATTTCTGAAAAATAGAAAATTTAATTATTGATGAAGCTCATTCTATAGAAGATATAGCTACTGAAAGTTTAAAAAATTCATTTTCTGCAAAATGAATAGAAGACATTATGAATTTTATTGAATCTATATATAAAAATAATTTTTATGACTTAGCGAATTTTAAAGCAAAGAAAGAAGACTTATTATTAAATATAAAAGTTATTTTTGATTCATTTTATACTTATTTAAAAACAAAGACAAGTAATGAAAACTTTTTTATTAGTATACTAATTGATGAGTGATTTTATTCTATTCAAGAAGAGTATTTTTATACTATTATCAATAAAAATAAAGAACTATTGTTAGATATCAAGGAAGAACTTCAGTCAGTAAACTATGACTTTTCAAGAGAATCAGCCTTTTTGGACAATATTGTAGACATTTTGGACAAAATATATGATAGAAACAATGCTGATGATTTTATAAAAATCGCTTATTATTCAGAATATGATTGAGTAAAATTAGAATATACGGTGTTAGACATATGAAAATATCTAAGAATAAATTTTTGGGATTATTTAACAAATTGTTTTTTATTTAGTGCGACTTTATCAATAGCCAATAGTTTTGATTATATTAAAAAATCTTTACATTTAGAAGGTTTTGAATTCCTTCAATTTGATACTGATTTTGATTATTCTAAGCAAGCAACTTTATATATTCCCAAAGATTTATGAAGCATAAAAAATAACTTTTCCAAAATTCAAGAGTTTTTAAAAGATATATTTCAAGTTTTGAGATGAAATACTATGGTTTTGTTTACTTCCTTAGCAGCAGTTAGAAATGTATATATAAATCAAAATTTCTTTGTGAAGTCGTTATGATCTAAGTTACTTGCACAATCAATATACTGATCAAAGAACAAAATCTTGGATACCTTTTTGTCAGAACACAATAAAAGTATAATACTTTGAACTGATTCATTTTGGGAATGAGTTGATATTCCATGAGAACCATTAAAATATCTTATCATACATAAAATGCCTTTTGCAGTTCCAACAGATCCAATATATTTATCTAGAAGTAAATTGTTTTCTAATCCGTTTTCAGAATATTCAATACCTAAATCAATTTTGAAACTAAAACAATGATTTTGAAGACTTATAAGAACTAAGTCTGATAGTTGAGTTGTAGTGTTTCTGGATGATAGAATTTACTCAACAGAATGGTGAAAAATATTCATTACTGCTTTTCCTAAAGATATAAAATTAAATATTACTTCAAGAGATGAAATTATAAAAAATATTAATTTACAATAAATTTATTGATTTTGTAAATATGAAAATTTGGACTATTTTAAAAATCTATGATATTATATTTTAAGTATATTTTTTAAATAATTTTTATGGATAATCAAACTAGTAGTGAATTTGATAATTCAAATATATTTGATGAATTAACTCAAGATGTTGAACTAGAAAATAGTCTAAAAAAAATGAAAGAGACTAAAGATAAGAACTTTTTATACTATATATCCTTTTATTCTGGGATATTAAAATCTATTAATTATGTATTATTAATAGTTTTTCTTTTGTCTTTTACATATATATTTATTCAAAAATCTGAGACATTTTATCAAAGTTCTTATTTGAATTTATTTTGTCCTGTATTGTTATGAGATGTAAGTAATTATGTATTAGATAAATGAGAAAATTGTTCTTGATTAAGTGTATTTAAATCTAGATTTGTTACAGATGAAGTTGGTACCTTAAAAAATACTCAATATAATAAAATAATTGATATATTACCAGATGTATATGTTTTAAATAATAATATCACTTCAAAAGAAAGAGTTTTCTTGTTAGATGAAACAAAAAACAGATTAAAAGTCTCAGATATACTAAAAGACTTTGATGAATTAAAAGGTTCTTTTATATCATATGATAAATGAAAACTAGAATGTTGAGAATTATCTATTGATTCAGATTATAATATAAAAGTGGCATGTTCAACTTTTTCTTCTGATTGGGATGATGATATATTATGATATGACTGAAATGATAAAAATCAAAAGGTAAAAGGAACATCAATTGCAATAGCAAGCAGTTTTTTAAATTATATTCAAACATCTTCAACTAAATTTACTCTTTTAAATAAACAAAAATCTTTTAACTTGTTACCACTATCAGAAGGTCTATATAAATATGAAACAGATTTTTCTATAGAACTAAAGTATAATTGAACTAATTTATCATTTTAAAAAATTATATGACAGAAAATAAAAATCCAAAATTTGTAATAGCATGATCAGTGCTAACATTAACAATAATGATTATGTTCGCTTTAATCTTTTTACTTTATATTTATCCAAATATTGAAGAAATTCAAAATGAAAAAAATGAAGTAAAGGGAATAGTGGATAATTATGAAAATATAAAATTAAAGTGAATTTCATATGAAGATTTTAGAGCTCAAAAATTAAGTTGATCTAAATTAAAGGATTTATACCTTCAAAATATTTTAAAAGAAGTTGATATAAATTTTTATAAAAATAATTTTGAAAATGCTTGAAAAGAAAATTTTGATACATTTATGACAAATAAACAAAAAGAAATAAATGAAAAAAAGAATAATCCAGACTTTATTAACTCTCTAGAGTTAAATAAAAAAATACTACCATCATATACAGAATCTTATAATCAAGATGATAGTTGAATAATGACAGATTTTAAATTTATCACATATGTTGAAAGTATTTTACATACTTTTAACTTAGAACCAAGTGATAAAGGAATCTGAATATGAGACTTAAATTTGTTACCAAAATATAACATTACAAGTGAAACTAAATCATGACTAGAATCAAATATATATTATATTCCTTATACATTTAATATAACTTGATTAAAGAAAGATGTTGTTGATTTTATTTACTTTTTAGAAAATGTCTGATCAGTTACTTTACTAGATAATCAATGAATAAAAGTTGGAAATGATAGTTTTATAAATAAATCATTAGATTGATTTTGATGAAATAATATCCTAGAAAATCCAATAATTGATATACAAAGTATTGATTTTCCAAAATATTTTAACTCATTATCAACTGTAAATAATGATTCTAATTTTTTAGAATTTCTTAAGAAAACTCAATGAAATGAAAAAATTAGTGTAATGATTGATGTTAGATTTTATGTAAAATGATTACCTGAATACAAAGTAAAGGAATCTGTAATGACATTATCAAGTAGCTATGATTCTTTATTACAAGATTATACTAACTTGATGACTAAAAATAAACAGAGCTGAACTATTCCTTCAGAAGATTTAGTAAATGTTGAAAAATGATTGAAATATTTACAAGAATTAGGAGATAAAATTAAAGAATTAAAAGCTGATACATGAGATATAAATATAGTTTATAGTAAAGTTATTGAGTATAATAAAATACTTTCTATTATAGAGAATATTATAAAAAAGTATAAATAATAAATTATTAAATTATTAAAAATGCAATACAAGGAAGTTTTAGACTTATTAAAAGATTTGGTGTATAAATGAGACAATGTTCAACAAATATGTGACTATATAATATTAGCTGCAGTAATTTGAGATGCATCAGATATACACATAGAGCCTTTAACATCATATGTAAGACTTAGATATAGGGTAGATGGTGAATTAAGAGAAATATTAGAATATCAAAACTTTTTACATCCATGAATAGTTGCAAGGTTTAAAATATTGTCAGAATTAAAAATCGATGAATCTAGAATCCCACAAGATTGAAGAATTAGTAAAACAATTGAAGATAAACCATTAGATCTGAGAGTTTCAACTTTGCCAACAGTTCATTGAGAAAAAATTGTAATGAGAATTGTAGACAAAAGTAAAAAAATTCCACCATTAGATGATTTATGAATAGAGTGAAAAAATCTTAGATTAATCAAGAAGGCAATTGAATTACCTAACTGAATTATCTTGAATAGTTGACCAACTTGATCTTGAAAAACGACAACCTTGTATTCTATTTTGTCTATATTGAATAAAGTTTGAGTAAATATAATGACTCTTGAAGATCCAGTAGAAATACAAATGGATTGAGTTAATCAAAGTCAAGTAAAGCCAGATATATGATATGACTTTGCTTATTGACTTAGAACCTGACTTAGACAAGATCCAGATATAATGATGGTATGAGAAATAAGAGATAAAGAAACAGTTGATATTGCTATCGAAGCAAGTTTGACATGACATTTAGTTTTGTCTACAATCCATACAAACTCAGCAGCAGAAACAATCACAAGAGTTTTAAATATGTGAGTACAATGATTCTTGATTCCTGCTTCATTTAATATAATCATAGCGCAAAGACTTATAAGAAAACTTTGTCCATATTGTAAAACTCCTATTTCATTAAATGAATTAGGGGAAGATACTGTAAAGAACATAAAAAGCGCTGTTTCATTGATTCCAAAAGAAGAATTGAAAGAAAGAATATGAAATAAGTTACAAAATCCGGTTTTCTATAAATCAGTATGATGTGATAAATGTGATTGAACATGATATAAATGAAGAGTCTGAATATATGAAGTTTTGGAAATTACTCCATGAGTAAAAACTATGATATTGTCGTGACAATCAGCATTTAATATAAATTTACAAGCTATGAAAGATTGAATGATTTCATTGGAACAAGATTGAATTATGAAAGCTCTTAATTGACAAACATCACTAGAAGAAGTGTATAAAGCAACAAAAACACAAAATAATTAATTATTAATTTTATACAAATATGTCAGATATAATTATACTTGATAATAAAAATCAAACTAATAATGATATTGAAGATAGTGGAAAATCATGAATAATGTTAAAACTAAACAATGTATTTTTGTCGTTTAGAAAAATAAAAATTAAGGATAAGTTAATATTTTATAGATTGATATCTGTAATGATTAATTCATGAATGACAGTTATTAAATCTTTACAAACACTAGAAAGACAAGAAAAAAATAAAAAATTAAAAGATATTTATAAAAGTTTTTTATTAAATTTAAGAGATTGAAAAAACCTATCAGAATGTTTAGAAGAACATCCATTGTCATTTTCAGAATCAGAAATATGAATGATAAAATCATGAGAAAAAACATGAAAATTAAATGAAGTTTTGGTAAGTGTAGCTGATCAAATAGAAAAGATATCATCAATAGTAACTAAATTAAAATCAGCAATGATTTATCCTGCAGCAATAATAACAGTAGTTATTTCAGTTATTATAATCATGATGATTTTTGTTGTACCAAAATTGTTAGAAATATTTGAAAATAAAGATGCTTTACCACCTACTACAAAAACATTGATTTGGTTTTCAGATTTTTTTAGAAATGATTGGCTTTTTTTACTTATAGGAATACTTTGATTATATATATTTGTATCTGTATGGAAACAAACAGAAGCATGAAGATATTATTTTGATAAAATGATTATAAATTTACCAAAAATTTGAATGATTTATAGGAAATATATACTATCAAAATTTGCTAGAATGTTATCAAGTCTTATATGATCTGGTATATCTGTAGTTGAATCACTTAAAATTATCTCAGGTTCTTTAAATAATGAGGTTTATAGACAAAGAATCTTATTATTAACTGAAGATGTTAAATCATGAATAAAAATTTGGGAATCAATAGATTGAGATCCATTATTTCCTGATATGATGGTTCAAATGATTCAGGTTTGAGAGCAAACAGCAACTTTAGATAAAACTATTGTTAAAGTAGCAGACTTTTATGATGAACAATTTGATGCAGTTATTTGAACAATAAATAAACTTATAGAGCCACTTATAATAGTGTTTTTAGCTGTTACTGTATGATTTATAGCTGTTGCTATAATGCAACCGATTATGTGACTTGCAGATCAAATATCAAATTGATAAAGCACATAAAAAATATAACATTGTAGACATAGTAGACAAAATAACAAATACTATGTCTTTTTTGTTTCTTTTAAGCTTAATTTAAGGTAATTTTGTATAAAAAAATTATTTCTGCAAAAATATAAGTAATGTCTATTCTAAGAGAAAAATCAATTATTAATCATTATTTAATTATGTGAAGAAAATTTGTTGAATGTGAAGAAATGTGAAGATTTTGTGAAAATAGGTAATACTTGTTTGACTTAAACACAAAAAAGTATAAAATCTAGGCACATTAAATTTTAGATCTTTAACATCTATATAAAAACACAAATAAAAATCCCAAGATTTTTGTTGTTGTTATGACTTTGGAAGAAAGTGGAAAACTTTAATCAATTTTCCTTTTTCTCCCAAAGTCGTGCACAATAGACTTTTGGGTTAAGGCTTTAACCTTTTTTCTAGCTTTTTAATAAAAAAGCTAATCATTTGGAGGTAATACTCCGTTATTTTATTTTTTTAATTATAGTATACTTTATGAGTAACTTATTTAAAAAAGTTACTTCTGCTGCTATGGCTTTAATGATAGTTTTATCTATCGTTAGTCCTGCTTCAGGAGTAATGGCTGCATACTCTACTTTAGAGGCTGCTAATAAATTAGCTTCTCTTGGAGTTATAGTTGACCAATCAGCTAATCCTGCTAATTACAGATTAGGTGATTCTATAACGAGAGGAGAAATGGCTAAAATTACTATGAAATTATCTGAAACTCAAGTTGCAGATATGTGTGAATGAAAATTCAGTGATTTAACTTCTGCTGATTGGGCATGTAAATATGCTGAAGCTGGGTTATCTGCTGGTTTCTTTGCTGCTAACGCTACTTTCAGACCAATGGATAGTGTTACTAAAATAGAAGCACTAAAAATGGTTATGCAAGCTAGAGGTATTGCAAAATCTTCAAATTCTGACTGGAAAGCTGCTTACGTAGAAGCTGCTGTTGATGCAGGTGTATTAGAATCAGCTTTTTCTGATTATGATACAGTTGCAGTTAGAGGATGGATTTTCCAAACTGCTGTTAATGCTGTAGAAGGTGTATCTACTACTGGTGATAATTTACTAGAAGATCTACTTGGTGGATTAACTGGTGATACTACTGGTACAGGTGATACTACTGGTACAACTGGTGATACTACTGGTACTACTAGTTCTACTTCTGCTTTAACTGTAGATTTAAGTCCTTCATCTATTATGGCACAATCAGTACCTTCTGCTGGTACAGTTAATTTCGGTACTTTCGATTTAACTGCTGGTAATGAAGATGCTACTGTAAATTCTATAAAATTTGTTAGACAAGGTCTAGGTTCTAGAACTGACTTTACAAGAGTATGGATGGAAAAAAATGGTGTTAGAGTTTCTGGTAGACAAACTGTTTGATCAGATGATTCTGTTTACATCACTTTCTCTCCTGCTTTAGTTATTAAAGCTGGTGCTACTGAGTCTTTAGATTTAATTGCTACTTTAAGTGGTAATTCTACTAACTCTCAAAATAAATTTACAATAGTTTCTGCTTCTGATATTTCTTCTGAAGCTTCTGTATCAGGTAATTTCCCTATCTCTACAGATACTATGACTACTACTTCTTACAAAGTAGTTCCTGTTGCTTATGATGGTGCTGGTTCACCTTCTACTTATAGAGCTGGAAATACAAATGTAGAATTAGGACAATTTAAATTAACAAACAATGCTACTGATGATAAATCAGTTACATTTAAAGCTATAACTCTTAGAAATGATGGTACAGGTGATGCTGCTGCTAACCTTGCTAATCTAGGAATATATAGAAATGGACAAAAAGTTTCTTCTGATGTTACTTTTGATGGTAAAAGCGTAACTTTTACTGTTAATGATTTAGTTGATTTTGGTAGAACTGAAACTTACTATATCAGAGGTGATGTAGTTTCTGCTGAATTAACTACAGGAGATGATTATACATTTACTTTAAGATATACTGATGATTTATCAGTTGATGAAACTGTTACTGGTTTTAGATCTACTATAACTGTAGGTACTACTGCTATGGCTACTTATAAAGTAAGTGGTGGTGATATAATCCTTTCAAAAGCTACTGATGCTCCAAGTTCACAAACTGTTGCTCCAGGAACTAATGAAGCTGTATTATTATCTGCTGACTTAAAAGTTTCTCAACCAATTACATTAGAAGATTTAGACATAGGTTTTACTACAGCTAGTACTGGTGACCTAAGTAAAGTTTTCTCTTCTATTAAATTAATGATTGGAAATTCAGTAGTTGCTACTTATACTCCAGGAACTACTCCTATTACATTATGAGCTAAAGGTACTACTCCTTGAGGTATTACTTTAGAAGGTACTACTACTGTAAATGCTGATACAACATTAAAAATTCTTGCTAACGTAAAAACTAATGCTCCAACAGGATCATATACATTAGCTAATGTTTTACCTAATGATTTCAAAATAAGAGAATATGCTTCTAATGGTAATGCAATCCAAACTAACCAAATGGTTGGTTCTGCTAACTGAGTTGCTACTGCAATTGGTTCAGCTGCACTTACTATGACTAGAAATGATGGTATAGCTGATCAACAATTAGCTGTAGGTTCTTCTAATCAAACATTGATACAATTCTCTATGAGAGCTAATGATGTATCTGATGTAACTGTAACTAAATTAACATTTAAAACATGAGGTACAACTAATGTTGATACTCGTAATGTTACAAACTTAAGATTAATGGTTAATGGAACTACTGTTTCTACAAAAAATATGTCAACTTGATTAGCTGACTTCAACGATATAAATGTTGTTGTTCCTAAAAATACTGATGTAACTTTACAAGTTGTTGGTGATTTTACTACTGCAGTTAATGCTGGTGAAATTTTCCAATTATCTTTAAGTAATGTTGAAGCTAGAGATAGTAATAGTATTACTTTAGCTCAACCTACTCTTAATGATTGAGTAAAATATACATTTGCTTGAGCTGGAAGTGCTACATTTACACTTAACTCTTCTACTCCAAATGCATCTATGTTAACTCCATCTTCTTCTGAAGGTGAACTTGCTAGATTTACTTTAGCTGCTACTAATGATTCATTAAAATTAACAGATTTATATGTTTACAATACTGGATCTGCTGATTTATCATCTAGTGTTAAATCTATCGGATTATATGATGTAAACTGAGCTAAATTAGCTGGAGGTTCAGTTCTTGGAACTGGTACAGTTCAATTTGCTCTAGGAAGTTCTTCTACTTTCGTAGTACCAAAAAATACTTCTAATACTGTTGTATTAATTAAAGCTGCATTTAACGATGTTACTGATGCTGCTCAAACTAATAAAACTGTTCAATTAGCTGTTGGTACTCTATCTGGAGTTACTGCAGTTTCTGGAACTTCTAGTGGTGCTAGATTAGTTTCTGAAGCTACTTGAAACGAAGTTACTTCTGTTGATAGTTCTGCTGCAATTGCTAAAGCTCACCTACTTGTTAGATCTAAACCAGTTGTTGCTATAAGTACTGCTGCTACTGCTAGTACTCATACATTTACTGTTACTGCTGATGCTAACAATAGAATTACTTTAACTGGAACTACTTTCTCTATAACTAATCCATCAGCTAATGTTGGTACATTCAAACTTTATAAAGATAGTGAAACTTCAGGTAATGTTATTGGTTCAGGTACTGTTGCTGCTAATGGAACTATAACTTTTGATGCTGGATCTTTCGTGCCAACTGAAATATCTGCTGGTACAACTAAGACTTTCATCTTCAAAGTTTCTCCTGAATTACAAACTGCTGCTGTAAACGCAAAAAGAATATTTAGAGTTGAAGATGTATCATATATGGATATGATGAATACAAACGGAAATGTAGAAATTACTTCTGTAAAAGACTACACAAATGTTGGTATTCCAACTACTGAATCTACTTTCACTTACTAGTTTTTAGCTAGGTCTAAGTATATTTAGATGAACTTTTAAAAAAGTTTAAAAAAAATCCCTCTAACCGAGAAATCGGAGAGGGATTTTTTTGTTTCTTGATTTATTTTGAAAAAACATATAATAAAAATAAGTTTATTTTTTAACCTATCAAACTATGAAAAAATTTATTATTTTTATAGCTTTTATGTTTTTTGCATCTCAAGCTAATGCACTTAATATAAGTCTACAAGATAACCAGACATTTTTTCCTGGAGCGTGAGTAAAGGATTTATTACCAATTAATATTAATATAGATAATGATAATGAAATAACTAAAGAAAAATGATTTTCTATTGTATTACAAGATGATGCAAATATAAGATTTAGTTCTGATTTATCATGAATTAGTATAACATGAAGTTGATCTTCAAAGATATTAACTTGAGCTTCTATACTTCCAAATATGAGAGTTATAAAATTTAATGTATCATCTAATTTAATGAAATGAGATAATTTTGCTATAAGTTGAATTAAATTAATAATTTACTCAAAAGCACAATGAGGTAAACCAATTTGAATTGATATAAATTGAGATAACCAAGCGGATTCTCAAACAATAAATACAGTTAGAGTTGACTCAACTTATACATATTCAGATCAATTAGCTCCAAATGAAGTTTTTAATTTTACCGGAAGTATAACTGATAACAAGATAACTATGTCAGCAGATATGCCTTGAGATGTGGATTTCCAATGAGTTCAGATAGACAATTACAATGCAAGCTGAGCAATTAAATCAAGTTTCTTTAGGCCAGATTTAATTAATTTCTCATATGATATATTACCCTGAACAGATTATTTTAAGGTTAGAACTGTTGATATAAGAGCAAATTATTCAACTTGATTAACTTTTCAATTTGATTACTTTAGAAAACCAATTATAGAAACTTCAACTTGAACTACTACAAGTACATGAGAAACAAATACAGAAACTTGAACTACTGAAGTTATTTGTGCTCAGGTTATAACTTATGGAGTAGATCCAGTTACAAATAAATGTGAAACATTTGCAACACCTTGTGATGTTCCTTGAAGTTATAAACTTGTAAATTCTTGTGTACAAGCAGTAGAGAAATATGTATGAGTATTTTCTACAAAAAATTGAGTATTATTAAATAAATTTGTTGCTATAATTGATAGTTTCATAAATAGAAACATAAAAGCTAATCTTACTCAAACTAAGAAAAATGATATAATTATTATAAGAAATTATATAGTTAAATTATTAGAAAGTTATGATAAGACAACAACAAGAACACAAAAGATAAATGTAATAAATGAGCTAGCACAATCTATAAAAGATTTAAAAGATAGTTTAAAATAATAAATAAAAAAAAGACTTCCAATTTTGGAAGTCTTTTTTTTATTTATTATTTTATATCAACTATTTCAATTTCAAATTTTAGAGTTTTTCAAGCTAATTCATGATTTAAATCTAAAGTTATTTCTTTATCATTTGCATCAATTATTTTAAGCATTCCATATTGTGTTGGTAATTTTTCTCATTTTTCTAGTTTATATCAAGCTGTTTCAAATGATTTTAAATCAGCTCTATTAACTTTTTGTACTTTTGTGGCATCATATTCTCAATATGCATCTTTTGGCTCTAAAATCATAGTTTTTTTCTCTCAAACTTTCATTCACATAACTCATGCATCAAATCAAGGAATCATTTGACCTGCTCATGCTTGAAATGTTAGGGGTTCACCTCTTTTATAACTATTATCAAATTCTGTTCAGTCTTCTAAAGTTCATATATAATTAAGAGAAACAGTATCTCAAGTTGAAATCATTTCTTTTTTCATTGTTTGTTCTTGGTTAGTAGTTAAAGTTCAAGTTTTAGTCTCAGTTATATTATCATCTTTGTTTCAGCAAGATGTTAATAAATTAAGACTAAGAACACTAATAATAAAAATTGTAATTATTTTTTTCATAGATTTACTTCTTAGAAATTAATTTAATCTTTTTGTTTAAAATTTTTCCGTTTAAAAGATTTAAAATATATTGTAAGAATTTTTCATCATTTTCAAAATTTTTTGTTGAAGTTCTTAGTTTGTCTATACTTATAACATTAAATAATACTTCTTTGTCTAATTCAAGAAATTTTTTTAAGTCATTAGCATTTATATCTTTATCAAATTCTATTTGGTAATTAATTCATATTTTTTTTATATTTGTAATTTTGTATTTTGATGATTTTATTCTAAGTCTAACTATATCAAATAAATTTTGTTCTTGTTTATTTATAGTTCAATTTACATTTTTAAAATCTTCTATTAATAAATCTAAATCACTTTCATTATCAATACTTTCAATTTCTTTATAAAAATTTATTTTATCAGTTTCAGAGTTGAAGTATGTATCATTTATATAACATTCTATATTTAAATCAACAAGAGTATCAATAATCTTTATATTTTCTTTTGCATTTTTAAGTTCAAATATTTTCTTTTCAAGTAGTTCTAGAAAGATGTTGACACTTAAATCAGATTTCTGTCCACTTTGTCTAATACCTAAAATATCTCATCATCATCTGATTTCTAAGTCTCTCATAGCAATCTCAAATCATGCTCAAAGGAAACTATAATCGACAACTGTTTTTAATCTTTTTGCAGCATCTTTATCTATGTTATCTTTTTTATAAAGTAGGTAACAATATCATTGTTTATCACTTCTTCATACTCTTCATCTAAGCTGATGAATCTGAGATAATCAAAAGTTCTCACAATTATTTATAAAAATTGTGTTTACATTTGAAAAATCAATTCAATTTTCTATAACTGTTGTAGACAACAAAATGTCATATTTTTTGTTTTTAAAATCAATTATTCTATCTTCAAGTTCATCTCAAGTAAGCCTTCAGTGAGTTATAATTATTTTTTTATCTGGCATCAAAGAAGACAACATATTTTTAATTATGTCTATATTCTCAACTCTATTATGTATAAAGAAAACTTGTCATCCTCTAGAAAATTCATTTTTGCATCACTCTAGTATAATATTTTCGTCAAATTTAGACACTATAGTTTTAATACTTTTTCTTCACATAGGAGGATCTTTAAGTATGGATATATCTCTTATATTTGATAATGCCATATTTAGACTTCTAGGAATTGGAGTTGCTGACATAGACAATGTGTCGACTTTTATTTTTATCTTTTTAAGTTTTTCTTTATCTTCAACTCAAAATTTATGTTCTTCATCAACTACGATTAGTCAAAGATTTTTAAATACAATACTTTCTCATAGTAATTTATGTGTTCATATAATTAAATCTATTTCTCAATTTTCAAGTTTTTTAATTGTGTCTTTTGTGTGTTTTGCTGTTTCAAGTCTTGTAAGAACTTCAATTTTAATTCACAAATTTTTAAATCTTTCTTTTGCCTTTTCAAAATGTTCATAAGCAAGAACAACAAGAGGGGAAATAAAACAAGCCTGTTTTTTATTTAAGAAACATGTGTAAATTGCGTTAAATGCTACTTCTGTTTTACCAAATCATACATCTCATACGAGTAATCTATCCATATTTTTTGTTGAATTCATATCATTTAATATATCTTCAATTCATTGCATTTGTCATTCTGTATATATGTATGGAAAGCTTCTTTGAAAATCCTTTTCTTTTTCTTTATATCTTTCAAATTTAAATCAGTTTTTAGCAATTCTATTTGCATAAGTTTCTAGTAATTCTTTTGCTATTCTTTCTATGTCTTCATTTACAGCTTTTATTTTTCTATCCCATTCTTTACTATTTAATCAAGTTAGGTTTGGATTTTCATCTCAAACATATTTACTTACTCTAGCGACTTCAGTTATTGGAACGAATAGTTTATCATTATCTTTATATCAAATTTCTATATATTCTTTCTTTATTCAATTTAATTCTTTTGTAACTATTGAGTTAAAAATTCATATTCCATGATCTATGTGAACAATATAATCTCAATTACTAATTTTTAATAACAAATCTATATTACTTGAGAAGTTTTTTCTTACTCTTCTTTTTATAAATATTTTTGAAATATTATCATCACATAAAACAATATTTTTTTCTGTTTCAAATGATTTTGCTAGATTTTCATTTGATTCAAAAATAGTATAATTTGTAATGTTATTTAGGTTTGTAAAATTTTCTATTAACTTTTTATTTTTTGTAAAAATTATTTTTTCTTTATTTTCTGATAGTTTATTTTTTAAGTTTTCTATGTTATCAATTTCTAAATCCTTTATTCATAGATCTATTAAATTATTTCTTTGTCATATAAAATCAAAACTGCAAAAATTATTTAAATCTTTTGTTATTTTTTCATAATTTACATGGAAATCAAGTAAATCTAAAATGATAAAGACTTCAGATTCATTTATTAGTCAGTTAATTGACTCTCAGTTAATAGTTTCTAGAGAGATATTGCTTCAAATAAATATTTCATCTACTTCTATATCTTTGTGAAAATCTCATTCAATTTTTTGTTTTACCCATATATTTTCTATAGTATTTCACCAGAAACTTAATTTGTATTCTTTTTTTCAATCAAAACTTATTACATAGATTAAATCTCAAACTTTTCTGTAAGATCAATTTGTAAAATACTCACTATAATAATATCATAGTTTTGTTAATCTTCCGATTAAATCATTTAAATCATAGTCTAAATCTTTCTTTAAATACAATGATTCCTTTTTTACTTCATATGAGTTTATTTTAGTTGTTATGAAGTCATCAATTTTCATAATAAAAGTTTCATTGGATTTGTTAAATAGCAAATCTATAAGTGTTGCATTGTTTTTAACTTCTATTAAGTTTCATCAAAAGAACTTAAATATTTTTTCATAAATAGATTGATACTTATCGTTTTCTACAACTAATAAAGTTTTTGTATGTAAATCTTTTAAAATTACACTTTTAGAAAAATAATTTCAAAATCATGTATAACTTTTTTTGTTTTCTAATTTTATTTTTAAATGAAGCATTTGTTATGATTATTTGTAATTAATTAATTATATTTTTAATTTTGAAAAAAGGAATTTTTTCTTAGAATTATCTTAATTAAAATATATAATTAATAAATATTAATTTAAATGAATTTATTTTTAAATGCAGTATCATGAGATTGAGTAATAATTCTTTTTGATGATAATAGACAAATAATAGACAAAGAAAATATCTCTATTTTGCTTCAAGAGTCTAGTCTTTTGATAGATATTATAGACAATTTTTTAGCAAAAAATAAATTAAAATATAGTGAAATACAAAATATAGTTGTAGTTAACTGACCTTGAAGTTTTACTTGAGTTAGGACAATTTCATTAGTTGTAAATACAATTTCTTATATATTTGAAAACGTATATTTGACACCTATTTCTTTTTTTGATTTATTTAAGAATTACCCTATAATAAAGGCATCATCTAAAAGAGATTTATTTGTAAAAAATGATGAAAAAAGTATAATAGAAATAATTAGTATTGAAGACTTTTTAAAGTATATTAATTTCAATTGAATTAAAGATATTTTTTGAGAGGGAATTTTATGAATTAATACTATAAATTCAATTGATTATATAAATTTTTTGAAAGAAGTAAGGCTTGATAATAAAAAAACTATTGAGGCTTATTATGTAAAGAAACCAAATATTTGTTAAGATATGTTTATTATTTAAAAAGTTAAAAGTATGTCATGACATGTAGTAATAGAGCATGCTAGACCAGATGAAAAGATTGAACTTGTTGTAAGAAGACATTGGATAGTTTATGTAATTATCTGAGTTTATTTTCTTATTTGAGTTTTTGCAACTGTATGAATATTTATTATGTTTTCGTTTCAAGCTTGGGTAAATTTGATTATTATTGCATTTTGGATGTTTTTTTCACTTTTTTTATATATAGAATGGTTAAATCATGAACTTGATTTATTTGTTATTACAAATAATAGAGTTATTTGAATTGAACAAATATCATTTTTAAATAGAACAGTTTCAGAATGTACTCTAGGTCAAGTTCAAGAAGTATGATCTCAAACAAAATGATTTTTTGCTAATATCTTTAATTATTGAACTGTAACAATACAGACAGCTTGAAATGCTTCAAATTTTACTATGGACTTTGCTCCAGAACCAATAGAATCAAGTAGAATGATTCATAATATAGTTGATTATTATAGAGATAATCATATATCTAAAGTAACAGAAGAAAAATAAATAAGTTATTTACTAATATGAATCTTTTAAAAAATATTGATATTCCAAAAGATTATAAATATTATCGTTCACACTCAAAGGTGTATTTTTCTTGGATATTAAAAAATTTTTCTAAAAAAACTATAAAAATAGAAGAAAATGGTAATTATTGATATATTAACCATTTTTTTTGATGACTTTTTTCAATCGCATGTTTTGAAAAAGTTAATGTTATTCCAACTTATGAAATGATGAAAAAATATAAGATGAAAAGATGACTGATTTTTTGGTCATGATGGTCGCAAGATAAACCTTATCTTGATACAAAATTAATCTGGTTAAAATTATGATACTTGTTTTCTTGGGGATATCATCACTCTGTTAAAAGTTCGTTTTCTGTTTTAGATCAAAAGGAATATTGGAAAAAATGGGAGAGAAATGCTAGATGACATAGAAACAAGATAAGAAAAGAGTTAGATAGTTGAGTAATAAAAATTAATACAAATGCAAAAATAGATGACTTTATAAATATATATGTAAATACAAAAGTAAAACATAATCTAAAAAGATACCTTATAAATAGACAGAAATTTTTATCTGAAGTTTGAGAAAATAATATTCGTATTTATTTGGCTTACATTGAATCTATACCACTTGCTGGTGCTATATTTCTTGATGATTCACCAACAAGTACTTATTTGGTTGCATTTCAAAATGATAAATGAAAAAAACATAATTTATGACTTGCTTTAATTGATAAATGGTTTGAAGAGTCAGAAAAATTATGATTTAAATATTTAGATCTAGATCATATGAGAGGATTTCTAGATCCTAACTCTTATAAATGATATACAAAATTTAAATCGTCGATTGCTGATTATGAATTATCCTTTCCAAATGTTTGGCTTTGAATAATTTTTTAGTTATTTATAAACATAGCATCTCAAAAAGAAAAAAATCTATATTTATGGTTTATGGCATGTTCATAAGCTTTTTTTGTATTTTCTTTTCAAGCAAGAGCTGAAACTAGCATAAGCAATGTTGATTTTGGTAAGTGGAAGTTCGTTATAAGTTTGTCTATAAATTTCCATTTGTATCAAGGATATATAAAAATAGATGTCTCTTTTTCTCAATATCATAATATTCAATTTTCATCTGTAAAACTTTCAAGTGTTCTAACTGATGTAGTTCAAACTGCTGTTATATTTTTACCTATTTTTTTGTAATTATTTAATCTATTAGATGTCTCTTGATCTATACTTATAAGTTCAGAGTGCATTTTGTGTTCCAAAATATTTTCTGTTTCAACTCATTTAAAAGTACCAAGTCAAACATGAAGTAAAACTTCTTCTATTATAATTCATTTCTTTTTTAATTTTTCCATAAGATCAGGAGTGAAGTGAAGTCAAGCAGTAGGGGCTGCTACGCTTCAACAATCTTTTGAATATATTGTTTGGTATCTGTTACAATCTTCTAGTTTTTCTTTTATATATGGGGGAAGTGGTGTTTCTCATATCTTTTCCACTATTTCTAAAAATTCAATTCATCATTTATTGAACTCTACAATTCTTCATGAGTCTGATATCTCTTTAATATTTGCTGATAGAATTCATATATTTACTTTAGCTCAAACTTTTAATTTTTTTCAGGGATAGACTAAACAGTCCCAAGTGTTATTGTTAATTTGTTTATGTAAAAATATTTCACACTCATTTCATCACTCTATTATTCATTTTAATCTAGCATTTATTACGCGAGTTTTATTTACGACTAGTACATCATTTTCTCATAAATATTCCACTAAATCATAAAAATATTTATCTTGTATTTCTCAAGTATCTTTATCCAATACAAGAAGTTTTGAATGATCTCTAGGATAAATAGGAGTTTGAGCTATAAGTTCTGGAGGTAAGTTATAATCAAATTCTGAAAGTTGCATAAGTTGAGATTAGTTTTAATTTTGATTATTATAGAAATTTTTAAGATAATGCAATAAAAAAGCTAACTTTAGGAGTTAGCTTTTTTAGTAGGAGAAAATTCAATTTTTCATTCAAATCAAAAAGATTTCAAATAAGATTCAATTCTTGGATCTAAAAATATCCAGTCTCAGATTAATGGATTACTACTTGTTGCAACTATATTTCAATTTTGATATTCAAAATTTATATTTCATGCTGATTCAATAAATGATTGTTTTGTACTAAATATTAATTCGGCAAATCTGGCTTTTTTTGAGTCACTAAGTTCAGAAAACCATTTTTTTGCCTCTTTTTCTTTTCATATAATTAAATTCCAATCTTTATCAATTATTCAATCTTTTTCTAATTTCTCAAAATCACTTTCAAAAGATGTGAATTTCTCATATGCATAAACTCATCATGCAAGTCATGCTAATCATATTCATAATGCTATTTTTCATGGAGTAGTTTTTAATATAGATTTTCAGATTATTCCTGCTTCTTTACTTCACTTTGATGCTACTCATCTAGCTACTTTTAATGCCTCAGTAACACTTCATTTTGATTTTATTACATCTTTTATATTTACTCACATCTTATAAGTTTCCAATCAGAATTTTCATATATCTGTAATTGGTCTTATAGTGTATTTTCAAGTTCTTGATAACAAATCTATAAATCATTTACTACTCTTTACTTCTTTTATTAATCATACTGTGTCAAATCATAATAAAACTGCTCAAACTCATGATTGTGCAATATTTACCCATTCTACATTTCAAGTTTCAGGATCTCTCATTGTTCAAGCTTTTAGAAACAATGAGGCAGGTCAAATTACTCTAGACATAAGTAATATACTATCAATTGCAGTAGTTGTAAATGATTGTCATTCTTCAGCAGTAGCAAAGTTTAATCATATACATGTAACTCAGGTAATTCAAGGGAATAGAGTTCTAAAAAACTCAGGAGCATCTTGGGCTAGTTTATTTAATGCTTGGATTTTTGTTAATTGTTCTTTTGGGCTTCACTCAATAGCTAGTTTTTCAACATTTCTTCATATATTGAAGTTTGCTATATCTGCTAATATTTTTTCATGTCATCTTGCGACATTTAAAAATTGATACCAGTGTTCTCATCAACTAATCCTTAATTTTATATATGATAGGGAATCTTCGGTATTTTTTATTATTCATTCTAATGCTCTTGCTTTTCCTGCATATAAACTTGATGCAACTTTATCTTTTAAAACAAATCATGTTTTTCCTTCAAAAGCTAGTCTTATTTCTCAAAATTCAGGAAGATTGCTTTTTAAATGAGCTCTTAGTCACTCGAAATTTTTGGCATCTAAAATTCATTTTTCAAATCACTTAGCTTGAATTCATAATTTCAAAATTCTATCTTTTGCTTGTTGAAGATTTCATGTTCAGTGTTCTACTTCTTCTAAAATCATTGCAACTTCATGATATTTTGCTAGTGAATTAAGTCTTAATTTTACTCAATTAAGTGCTTGGCTAGTTTCATCACTAAACTCTCAAATACAAGATTTTTCAATTTCCTGAAAATACTTAATTTGTTCTTCAAAGTTTGACATTTGTGAATCCCAAAAAGCTTTGTATGAAGAAGCTCAAGGTCTAACTGTTTCTAATGCTAGTCTACTACTCATTCATAGTGCTCATGAAATTATATCAAAAAATAATCATGATTCTCTGTATAAAAGTCATAGAGTTATTAATCTTTCTTTTTCAGATTTTCATTTTAATTCATCTTTAAATTCTTGTAAAGTTGCTGTTCATACTCAAAAAGGAGTCATAAATTTTATCATTTTAAGTCATGATTCAGCGAATTTTATAAATAAGTCGCTTACTGAGATAATTCATTTTCATATTAATTTTGTAGAAAACCAAAACAAACTTATTCAAGTTCAAAACATTGAGCCAATAACATCAAATCAATCTACAACTTTTCAGTCCATATATTTTTCGAGTAATGCATCAAAACTGATATTTGATCTTTCTTCTTTTATCATTTTTGTTAATTCTTCTCTTTTTTCTTTACTTAAATTAACATTATATCTTTTTTGAATAGCGTCTACCATATCTTTTTCTCATTGTAAATATAGTGCTTCTTGTCATTCTTTATCCAATATAATTTCTTTTAATTTCTTAAATTTTTCTCAATTATTTCATCAAAGAATATATCTTAAATCTTCAAAAGAAATTTTTCAATTTTCCTTTTGACGTTTTTCAAGTTCATTCAAAGCATCTTGAGAAAAAATACTTTCATCTTTTAACGCTTTTTCAATATTACCTTTAATTATAGGATTTTTACTAAATACTTCAGGAATAAATCATCATTTTCAAGCTAATTTCTCCAATAAAGGTTTAATATTTTGTTTTAATTTATCTCTTCATTCTTCAGATAATTTTTCTGCTTTGTCTGTTAAATTTTTTCCCAAATCTAATCAGAAAAATTCTCATAACCATTTAAATAGTCATCAGATTAAAGGAATAGATGAAAGTAGTTTAAAAAGAGGAGTAAGTAATTCTTGAACTCATTCTTTTACTGCACTTAATGTCTCTTGAATTGGTTTTAGTTTATTTGTAGCTTCTGCAACTGTTAGAGGTACTCAAACTTGAGGAATATTTTTTAGACTATTTTGAGTATTTTCAACTAGTTTTTTTAATCTATCTATTCATTCTTGGCTTTCAGACCTAATAGCATCAATCTTTCATTCCAAAAATTTTTTGAAAATTAAAGCTTGTTCATTTTTATCAGTTGAATTTATATCTTCTCTAAGCTTTTTTAGTTCATCTTCAGTTAATTTAATTATATCACCATCATCAAGTCAATCGGGTAGTTTGAAATTGGCTAAGTTTAACTCTTTTACTAGCTCTTTAATTGTTTTTTCATGATCTACACTTTTTAATTGTTCTATTTGATTTACCATATTTTATAAATTTATAATAATATCTATTTTAATTTTAACATAAAAGGAGTCTAAAAGCAAAAAACACCTCTAATTTAGAGGTGTTTAATTAAGATAGATTATTCATCACTTGTATTTGAAGATTTTAATCACTTATTCCATGGGGAAAGTCAGTAATATTCATCTATAATTGTCCAAAATGCTCATGCAAATACTAGTTCTGCATATGATATAGCTGTATCAGTTGTTCAGATTAAAAAAGATGAAAGAACTCAAATATCACTTCTTCAATCAGGGGCTAATCATGGGATTGTATCTCTTTCTAGATCTGTATCTCATAAAAATCATCAAATAACACTAAATCAAAGTAGTATGCTTCAATCTTTTACTACTCATCACCAAGAGGTATTTTTATTTCAACTTAAAAGTAATTTTACTCATTCTCCAGGTTTTCATTTTGTTATACTATTGACAAAGGAGAAAATATCTAATGGTTTTAGTGCTGATTTTCAAGCTATTTTAACTGTAGATGAAGGTAAATCATAGAATTTTCAAAGGATAGAATGTTTTTTTGTATAATCTCTCATAAATTTATCAAACTTTCAAGGGAAATTATCTCATAATTTTTTTAGTATTTCTTCTCTAATTGTTAGTACATCGCTACTAAAAGTTGGAAAGGTTTTTTTTAGAATTTTTTCTGAAAATTTAGGATTATTTAGGATATTATCACTTTCTTCCTTTGTTGCTATTCTAAAATTTTTTCAATTTTTTATCATTACAGTTCAATCAGATCTAACTTTTGTATTGCTATCTATATTTATTTCTCATAATTCTCACTTTGTTCAATTTTTTATTTCTTTTAAAGCACTTTTAGAATTATCAATTAAAACATTTTTTTGATCTTCTGTAGATATTTTACTTTTTAATTCTCATTTTGTGATTTCATTTCATTTTGAGTCTTTATAAAATACTTTTCATTTTGTTGTGGTTAATTTTGTATATTCTTCTCATCAAATATTAACTTTTTTTCAATTATCTAATTCTTTGAAAATTAGTTCATTTGCTCTATGTTTTTGAAAAAAAGATAATTCTCAAGAATAATTTTCTACATTTGTATTTCAACTACCTTCTACACTAGTTTTTCATATAGATTCTCTTCTTTCTCTTCCTAAATTTGTATATTCATAAGAATGTTTTAAGTCTAGTCATTCTTTTTGTGCAATTTCCCATCATAAATGTCTATCAACTATATCTTGAACTACTTTTTTATCACTAAATGGATCTCATAAATGGTAATTTGCATTTGGAGTTCAAGGGTTTTTATTTAAGTGTAATTGTTTTCATATATCCCAATAAATCCAAGCGTTTTGTTTTCATACACTTTCAGTAATTCACAATCTATTTACTTCCTGATCATATGATCTTCTTATGTTTGCTACTAAGTCTGATAACTTTTCTTTTCATCATTCTTGACGTATAATTCATTGTAGTTCCTCAGCATATTTTAATCAAATTCAATTATTATATGCTTTTAATCATTCTAAGGAATTTCATTCATATTTTAGTAATCATAGTACTGAATCTAAATTATCAGATTCTACTTGAGCTAAATTTCATTTTGTTTTTTCAACTATTTTTGCTTTTTCAGCTACTTCTTCTGTATTTCTTACAGCATTTATTTCAGTATTGGTTCTTTGTTTAACTTGTTTTGCTAAATCCTCTCTTCCTAGACTAGTTAATTGTCTTTCTCTATTTATTGAATCAATAGTTTTATTTGCTAAATCTTTTCTTATTTTAGAAAAACTAATTCATCTTGTAAATAGTGGAATTAGAGCCCAAATTAGATTATTTTTGTAGGCATCGGCAACACTAATATTTCAGTCATTTCTCAAAATGTCAGATAACGCTCATATACTAACATCAGTAGCTGATTCAAGTACTGTAACTCATGCTAGAGTTGAGTATCTAACAAGTTTTGTTCAATTTTCTACAATTCCAAGAGCCCAATTTCAAGTTTTGATTACAGCTCATCAAGCTCCAAAAGTTGCAATATTTATTCATAATTCTTTTCATCAAACAGACCAGTGTTCCATAAAATAATTATCTCAGTGATTTACCATCATTCATAATGTTGTAACAGTTCCTCATACTATTCATCAAACTACAGTTCATACAACAGCTCAAGGAATAAATCAAATAGATCATACTTCTCATCAAGCAATAGCTCATGTTCATATTCATGCTCATATTACTCATAAATCAATTCCTCAAAGTTTTATAGCATCCCAAGTTGATTTTTTCCATCAATCAGTTCATTCTACTTCTCTTAATAATCTAATTGCAGCTTTTTGTTCATTTGTTAAAGTATTTTTTTCAAGTCAATCTAGATACTTTTTTAAATCTACCTCATATTGTTTTGAAAGTTCTTTAGATTCACTTTCTAATTTATCTTTAACTAATTTATTTTCAAAAATAGTTTTTTGTGATGTTCAATTAACTAATTCTTGAGCTATATAGCTAGATACTCAAGTTCATTTTAATCTGCTTAAAACTTTTAAAAAGTTAGGTCTTTCAGGAGGCGTCTTTACAGATGAAAGCATACTTATTGCTATTTGACTTGATATCTCATAATCTTTCCAATGAGTATTATCAACTTTTAAATTTCAAGCAAAATAATTTGCTACAAGCATTTTTATTTTATTTGAATAATCAATATCGGATTTTGTTGCTTTTCAGCTTGTTAATAATTCATTTATTTTTAATATTAAATTATTGTAATTGCTAATTAATACAATTTTACTATCTTGTTTTTCTTTTTTTGTTTTTAAATCTCAAAAACTATCAATACTTTTTGCAGTATCTAAAAATATATTGTATAAATCATATATTTCTTTTTGGGTTGGTTTTGTTTTAAAGTTTTCATAACTATTTATTAAATTTGGACTAGTAACATTTTTTGGAGGACTAGGAGGCATATTGTCAATAGCCTGTGTAGTAACTTCTCATTGATTATTATTTGGAAGAGAATTTTTTTCCTCTCATGTTTTTATGCTTACATCAGTAGTTTTTTCGTTACTTTGTTTCTCATTTTCTGGTTTTATGGCATTATTTGACTTTTCATTTGTAGAGTTATCTTTTCATTTTTTTAAATTATCTCATTTTAAATCATCTTTTATTCAAGCAACTTGTTCTTGAGTATCTTTTTGAATTTTTGTTCTATAAGTTTCTAACCATTTATTTAGCAAATTTTCATATTCTTTTGTTGAGTATTTTTTCTCAAAAAGTTCTTTTTCTACCCATTTTTTAATATCTTCAAGGTTTTCTCTAGTTTTCTTTCTAGTTGCTTCTTCAATTTTCTTAGGAGAATCTCATTCCATCATCATATCAAGAGATGTTTCAATGTGCCATCTGTGAATTCAAAATAAGCTCATAAATAAAGTTTTATAAAATAATCTTTAATTAATTTTATCACATTATTTTATGCTAAACAACTATTTTATATTGACTTTATTACACTATATTGCAATAATATTTTCTTGTAATATTTTTAAAATTTATATAATATTATAAAATAATCTTTAATTAAGTTTTGATGTTTACTCGTATTTTAAAATATTCTCTAAAAAATATATTAAGAAATAAATTTTTATCTATTTCTTCAGTTTTGGTTTTAACTTTACTTATGTTTTTTATAAACATACTTTTAGTTTTGCATAATGTAAGTTTTAAATTAATAGACTCAATTAATTCAAAGTTAAGTATTTCACTTTACTTAAAAGATTGATATGATAAGAATTCTTTAGAAGTAATTGATTTTATGAAAGAAATATGATGAGTATCAAATACAATTAATGCTACATATAAGACAAAAGAAGAGTTATTAGAAGAATTAAAGGAAAAAGATCCAAAGCTAGTTTGAATTCTAGAAAAGGAAAATCCTCTTCCAAATACAATTATAGTTTGAAATATATGACTTGATGAATATTGATTATTAAATAATACAATTGAAAAAAGATTATATCTATTAGATGACTGAAATAAGTGAGATAAAAATCAGAATTTTGCAAATTATAAAGCACAATATGACAGAATTGAAAAAGTTATATCAATTTTAGATGCTTTAAGAATTTGATTATATGTAATTATTTGAATATTTTTACTTTCTATATCAGTAATTGTTTATTCTGTAATAGGTAATTTTATATATTACTATAGAGATGAAATTTATATTACAAAGTTAGTATGATGAAACAATGTATTTATTTATGGTCCATTTAGTTTACAATGAATTATTTATTCATTGATATCATTTATTTTTTCAACAATTTTTTTCTTACTTTTATTAAATAATATTAATTTTATTTTTTCATTTAATAACTCATTTGACTTTTTGTTTAATAATTTTTATATAATATTTTTAATTGAATTAGTTATTTTTACAATCATCTGAGCGCTAAGCTGATATTTTTCTTCAAAAAAGTATATAAATAATTAGTTATAGCGTTGAATTTTAAGCCAAAATTTAAAAAACTATAAAAAAGTTAAAAAAATATTTGCAATAAATAAATTTTTTTATATAATTTGCCACGCTAAAAGAGTTTATGTGTATTTTTAATTGGGGATGTAGCTCAGTTTGGTTAGAGCGCAGCACTGTCACTGCTGAGGTCGCGGGTTCGAACCCCGTCATCCCCGCCAGATTATCCCTTTTTGGGGCCTTAGCTCAGTTGGCTAGAGCGACTGCCTTGCACGCAGTAGGTCAAGGGTTCGACTCCCTTAGGCTCCACCATTTTTAATTAGTAATTGCGATTTATGTGATTAAGAAGTAGAAGACCAAGAAGAATAAATTATGCAGTAAATAAAATAGCTGCAAAAAGTGGTAGTAAAGTATCAAACTGTGTACTATCATATAAAAAACTTCTTACAAGAGTTGAATTTGAATGAGAGACAAAATGGTTATCTAATGCTTTAGATTTTGCTAAAACAAAATTAAAGAAATATTGAATAAATCCTAATAAAATATAGTTATGGCTAGATTGACTTGACATGCTCATAGAAAGATGAGAAGAGTTCTTAAAAATATAGAAAAAAAAGTAAGAAAGAAAGTTTCTTAAATTTTTTGTTTTTTTAAAGTTTTTAATATAATTAAAACACTTTTAAATATTTATTTTATTTTATTATTTTTATTATTATGGCTTTTGATAGATCAAAACCACACCTAAATATAGGTACAATTGGACACGTAGATCATGGTAAAACTACTACTACAGCTGCTATTTCTGCAGTATTAAATGCTAAATATGGTACATGAGAAGTTACTGCTTTTGATAAAATTGATTCTGCTCCAGAAGAAAGAGCAAGATGAATTACAATCAATACAGCTCATATCGAATATGAAACTGCTACTAGACACTATGCTCACGTTGATTGTCCATGACATGCTGATTATGTAAAAAACATGATTACTGGTGCTGCTCAAATGGATGCTGCTATATTAATAGTTGCTGCAACTGATGGGCCTATGGCACAAACTAGAGAACATATATTATTATCAAGACAAGTTTGAGTTCCATATATAGTTGTTTTCTTAAACAAATGTGATATGGTTGATGATCCAGAAATGTTAGAATTAGTTGAAATGGAAATCAGAGATTTATTAAACAAATATGAATTTCCTGGTGATACTACTCCAATTATAAGAGGTTCTTGATTAGCTGCTTTAAATAATCCTAAAGATTTTGATGGAGCTGCTAAACCAATACTTGATTTATTTGATGCTATTGAAAAATGGGTACCAGTTCCAGAAAGAGCTTTAGATAAACCATTCTTAATGCCTATTGAAGATGTTTTCTCTATTAAAGGTAGAGGTACTGTAGTTACTTGAAAAATTGAACAATGAGTAATTAAAGTTGGTGAAGATATTGAAGTTGTAGGTATAAGAGATACTAGAAAAACTACTGTAACTTGAGTTGAAATGTTCCACAAACAATTAGATCAAGGACAAGCTTGAGATAATGCTTGATTACTATTAAGAGGTATTGAAAGAGATGATGTTGAAAGAGGACAAGTTCTTGCTAAACCAGGATCAATTAAACCTCATACAAACTTCGAATCTGAAGTATACGTACTTACAAAAGATGAAGGTGGTAGACATACTCCATTCTTTAAATGATATAAACCACAATTTTACTTCAGAACTACTGATGTAACTGGTGATATAGAATTACCTGCATGAGTTGAAATGGTTATGCCATGAGATAACATTAAAATGACTGTTACTCTTCAATCTCCAATCGCTATGACTGAATGATTAAGATTTGCGATAAGAGAAGGTGGTAGAACTGTTGGTTCATGAGTTGTTGCTAAAATAATAAAATAATATAAATTGACATCAAGCCTTTCTTCAAAAGGAAGGGCTTGAGAATTAACTTATATTAAAATTTTTAATTTTTATTATACTTATAATGAATAAAAAGAATCCACAAAAGATAAGAATTAGTGTAAAATCTTTTGACCATAGATTATTAGATGAAGCAGTTAAGAAAATTGTTACTATTGCTAAAGATTCTTGAGCTGTAGTTGTTTGACCAGTACCATTACCTACTAAAGTTGAAAAGGTAACTGTTAACAGATCAACATTTGTTAACAAAGATGCTAGAGAACAATTTGAAATTAGAAGACATAAAAGAATTATTGATATTCAAGAACCTACTCCAAAAACATTGGAAATGTTACAAGATATCAATATTCCAAGTTGAGTTTGAGTTGAAATAAAAGCATAATTACAATTCAAAATACAAAATTACTAATTTAAAGTAATAAAGTATTTTAAAATTTTATATTTTACATTTTATATTGAATATATGTCTAGAGTTTGTGAAGTAACTTGAAAAAGAACAAGAGTTTGAAATAATAGAAGTCATTCTATGAGGGCTACAAAAAGAAAATTTTATCCAAATCTTTTTTATAAAAATATAAAAGATCCTGAAACTGGAATAGTTTACAGAATAAAAGTTTCTGCTGCCTGAATTAGAACTTTGAAAAAAAAGTGAATAATTTAATAGTGAAAAGTTACGATTAATATTGTAACTTTCTACTAATTTGCCCAGGTGGTGGAATCGGTAGACACGCAGGACTTAAAATCCTGTTCCTTCATCGGAGTGCGGGTTCGATTCCCGCCCTGGGCACCATTACAATCCAAAATAAAAAATACAAAAACAGAAATTATTTGAATTTTACATTTTGCATTGTAAATTAATCCATATTTACATTTTATATCTTATACTTAATTGATTTATGTTAAAAATTAGATTAGCTAGAGCTTGAAAGAAAAATTCTCCATTTTTTAAGGTTGTATTAACAGAACATACTAGACCAACTAAAAGTGGGTTTAAAGAAGTTTTAGGATTTTATAATCCTGAATCTAAAGAATTTAAAATTAACGATTTAGAAAAAATTAAAAAATATCTTTCTACTTGAACTCAGTTTACTCCTAGAGTTGAAAAACTTATGAAAGATAACAATTTATCAGTGTAAAATTTTTAATCCTTCTTTTTATATTGAAGGATTATTTTTATTTTTATAATAGCCTATAATAATGAAAGAACTTGAATTCTTACAATATTTGCTAGAAAACATTGTTTCTAAACCAGAAGATATAAAAATTGAAAGAAAAGAAGATGAATTATGAATTTTATTAACTTTATCAGTGAATAAAGATGATATGTGAATTATTATTTGAAAATGATGAAGTACTATAAATTCAATAAGGTCTATAATGAGACTTTTATGAATGAAATTAAATAAAAGAGTTAATGTAAAAGTTTTAGATTAATAATTTTAGTTTTTATGATAATTGATGTAACATATGCGAGTGATACATCTTCAGTGTTCTGAAGTGTACTTGATTTATGAGAATTTTTACTTTTAGCAATTTCTATTTTTGTACTTTTTGCTTCAGTTTTTTCTGTTTTGTTTATATTACGGTGATGAGTATTACTTGTCCTTTCATGATGAAAAGATGAGAAAATAAAACCAGCAATAAATACAATTAGATATGCTTTTATATGACTAGTTGTAACTGTTGCTACTATATTTTTATTTCCAATTTTTGGAAGACTTTTATGATTAGATGTTAAAAAATATGCTGAACCTAAAGCAATATTTTCAAAAATAGAAGAAATTTGATGAAAAGTTTTTTGAACTAGCACAACAACAAATTCAAATGATATTCAAAATTTAAATGAAGAAGACTTTATAAATTCACTTTAATTATTTTTATAATAAAAAAGGTAATTCTTTATTGAATTACCTTTTTTAAGTGTTAGAAAGATTTATATTAATCAAATTTTGGAAGATATTCTTTTACATACCTTTCTTCACATTCTTTGATGATTTTTATAGCTTCATCTACCCCAAAAAATCATTCTACTTTTCATGTACCAGGTTTTTTTAAATCTTTATAATGTTCCCAGTAATAAGTTGTTTCTTTAATAAATTGCTCTCATAAATCTTCAAGTGTTTTTATATGATTCATTCTTTTATCATCATTTATAACTGCTATAACTTTATCATCAACTTCTCAACCATCAACAAATCTCATAATTCATAATACTCTAACTTCAACTAAAGATCAAGGAATTAAAGCCTCTGTAACTCATACAATTTCTACATCAAGAGGATCGTTATCTAAATCCCAAGTACATGGAATTGCTCAATAAGCAAATGGATAACTTAAAGAAGAATATCATACTCTATCAAGCTTTAGAGCTCAACATTCAGTAATTATTTCATATTTATTTATAGATCATGCATTTATTTCAATTATTGAATTTATTATATCTTCATCTTCATCTGCAAATGCAGGTAAAACATGTAGTAAATTCAACATATATTTACTTGGTTTGTGCTCTATATTTGCCATATATTTTCATTAAGTTTTAAAAATTACAGAAAGATTATAAATAAAAAATATAAAAATCAAAAATAAAGTTTTGAATAAATTACTATAAGGTTATAATTTATTTAATGTTTTACCTTAATAATTGTAAATATGAGTCTATGAATAATAATATGAAGATTTAATCCACTCCATATATGACATATTTCGCTTATAAACTCAAGTATAAATAAATGTGATAAAACTATCATTATTCTTTGATCTGCAAATGTAATTAACGAAAATAATCCTTTTTCTAAGGATGAAAGATACATAATACTAAAAAAAGAGTTTTGAGATTATATATACATAGATCATTTAGATGATTGTGAAAGTGATATAGAATGGATTAGAAGTTTAGATGAGTTAATTAGAAAATATTGTAATTTTGAAGATAAAATAACTTTCTTTTGATGAGATTTAAAAAATGATTATGCAATTAATGCCGTAAAAATTTTTCAAAAAGAATTGAAATTTAAAAATATTAATTTTTTTGAGAAGCATAGAGATATCATTCCAATTTCAGCCACAAAAATAAGAAATCACTTACAAAATAATGAACATGAAGAAGCTAAGAAATGGTTATCAGATAATACAAAACACACTATAATAAAAAAATATGTGGATTAATCCACATATTTTTTATTTTCTTACTTCATATAATTTTAATTGAGCAATTGATTTTAATAGAGCATCTTCAGCTTCAATAAATTTTTCCATATCAACTCTATCTTTACTACTTTTATATTTTTCCATTAATGCTAATGCTTCATTTTTAGCTAATTCTATAACATCTTTATCTAAATCTTTTTGATCCTCAACATCTATAAGCATATCAGTTAAAATCTTTACTTTAGAATCTCTAACTTCAATAACTCAAGCTCATATTGCAAAATCATTTCTATATGGAACTCAATTTTCATCATTATATACTACAAACATAGTACTTGGTTTAAAAGCACTTATAAGTGGTGCATGTCTATCTAAAATAGTTATTTCTCCTATCATTGTCATCATAGTAATAGAAATTACTTTATTAGAGGAAAAATGTTCTCAACTAAAAGAAAATATATTTACTTGCATAGGAATAAAATTTTTAAATTAAAAGCTTAAAAGAAAAGAATAAATAATTATTAATCTTTCCTACATTTACTCTTTTTTACTATCAGCTTCATAAGCAGCTATAACATCATCAACTGTATTTTTATACATAAAATACTTTTCAGGAACTGTATCTAATTCTCAAGCAATAATTCTTTTAAATCATGAAACAGTTTCATTTAATTTTGCGTAAACTCAAGGAGTTCATGTAAATTGTTCTGCAACGAAAAAAGGTTGTGATAAAAATTTTTGAATTCTTCTAGCTCTTCATACAGTTTGTTTATCTTCTTCTGATAATTCATCCATACCAAGGATAGCAATTATATCTTGTAATTCTTTATATTTTTGAAGGATTCTTTGAACTTCTCTAGCAACTTTATAATGTTCTTCTCAAACAACTAATGGATCTAAAACAGTAGAATTTGAATCAAGAGGATCTACAGCAGGGTATATACCAAGTTCTGATATAGATCTACTAAGTACTATAGTTGAATCAAGATGGGCAAATGTAGTAGCTGGAGCTGGATCTGTAAGATCATCAGCAGGAACATATACAGCTTGTACAGAAGTAATTGATCCATCTTTTGTTGAAGTAATTCTTTCTTGTAAAGCACCCATATCTGTAGCTAAAGTTGGTTGATATCATACAGCTGAAGGGATTCTTCAAAGTAAAGCTGATATTTCACTTCAAGCTTGAGTAAATCTAAATATATTATCAATAAATAATAATACATCTCTTTTTTCTCTATCTCTAAAATGTTCAGCCATAGTTAATCAAGTTAAAGCAACTCTTGCTCTTGGTCCTGGAGCTTCATTCATTTGTCCAAATACCATGGCAGTTTTATCTATAACTCAACTATCTTTCATTTCATGATATAAATCATTTCACTCTCTTGTTCTTTCTCAAACTCATGCAACTACAGAATATCATCCATGTTCTGATGCAATATTATGAATTAATTCTTGCATTATAACTGTTTTTCATACTCATGCTCAACCAAAAAGTCATACTTTTCATCATTTTAACATTGGAGCAATCAAATCAATAACTTTTATTCAAGTTTCAAAAACTTCCGCTTTTGTTGATAAATTTGCAAATGCTGGAGCAGCTCTATGAATAGGATCATAAAACTCTGCTTTTGGAGCATCCATTTCATCTATTGGATCTCATAATACATTAAACATTCTTCATAAAACACTTTCTCAAACAGGTACTTTTATTGGTGATTCAAGAGATACTACTTCAAGTCATCTTTTTAATCAATCTACAGGATTCATAGCTATTGTTCTAACTATATTATCTCATAGTTGTTGTTGAGTTTCAAGAATTACTTTTGAAGTATGTCATTTAACTTCTAATGATTCATAAATTGCTGGAACATATCATCCTGCAAATTCTACATCGATTACTACTCAAACTACTTTTATTATTTTTCAAGTATGTGCCATAACATTACAAAATTAAAAATTAAAATTTTATTTATTTATTTGGTCCATAGCTACATTGCTAAGTCTATCAGCCTCTTTATTTTCTTCTCTTCTTATCCAAGTAAAAGTAACTTTTAGATTGTTATCTTTTACAAGTTTATCAATTTCATTTTTAAACTCTCTTAACCTATCTTCTTTTATTTTCCAATTTCAGCTTAGTTGGTTAACTACTAAACTAGAATCAGAAAATAAATTTATTTCTTTTGCTTTTAATTCTACAGCTCTTAAAAGTGCAAGTAGTACTGCTGTATATTCTGCTTCATTATTTGTTTTTATTCCTAAATTTTTATACCTTTTTTCTATTTCATTTCAGTTAATATCTGTAATATAAACTCAAATTCATGCGTTTCCAGGATTTCCTCTACTTCATCAGTCAGTATAAATTTTTAATTTCATTATAGTATAATAAAGTTATAGGATTATTACTATCTTTTTATTTCTTTATCAACATATATTTTTAATTCATCATCATCATAATCCTTTAAATCTTCAAATTCAGCCTTCTTATCTTTTTTACTTTTCTTTACTTTTACAGAAATATTATCATCTTTTATATCTTCTTTTTTTAAGCTTATGTAAAAATATTTTCTATAAATAATTGTAAGAACCAAAACTAAAACAGCTATTACTATTTGGATTTTTGTATAAATTGGATCTGTTGGAGCAAATAATCATTTTTTAAGTAATCTTAATGTAAAAGGAAAAGCAAAAGAGAAAATTACAGAAATCACTAATGTATAAAAAACATAAGCCAGAAAATTTATTGCCAATCTAAGAAAAAATGGTAAATTTTTCATATTTATAAATTAATCTTTTAAACTTTCAACTCAAGCTGTAATTTCTGAAACTTCTTTTGTAATCATTGCTTGTCTTGCTTTATTATATTTTAGTGTTAAAGCTCAGGCTATCTTCTTTGCATTATCTTTTGCATTTTTCATAGCTACCATACGTGAACTATGTTCAGATGCTTTTGCTTCAAGTAATAAATCATAAAACATCATATCAAGTATAATAGGAATTACATGTTCTGCTAAATCTTCTTTTGATGGTTCAACCTCATAATATGATATATTTTTAGAGTTATTTAACTCTTCTTCAATATCATAAAATTTTGAAACAACAGCTGAAAGATATTCTTTTATATCATTTGATGAAATTGGAAAAAACTCTTTAGAAACAGCAACTTGTTTTATAGTATTTACAAAATGACTATAAAAAACTACAACTTTCTTGTATTTTCCAGATAAAAATTCATCTTTTAAAAGTCTAGAAATTCTTTTTGTAAATATAGGTTGTATATGATCTGTAAAATCATGAGAAAAATCAGCAACTAAATTATTTCAAGTTCTAGCAACAAAACTTGCAGCTTTTTTTCAAACAGAAATGAAATCCACTTCTTCACCTGTAGTTTTGATATAATTATTTACTTTTTTCATCACATTAACATTATATCATCCACAAAGTCATTTATTTGAAGTAATCAAAACTGCTAAAGTTTTTTCTCATTTTCATTCTTTAAATAATGGAAAATCTCATAGAGTTTCTTCAATTCTTAAAAAAACTTTTAACATTTCCATTACGAAATCTTTTTTAGCCATAACAGAATCTTGGGCTTTTTTCATTTTTACAGTTGAAATAAGCTCCATAGCTTTTGTTATTTTTCAAGTATTTTTAATTGATGAGATTTTTCTTCTTATCTCTTTAGCTCATGCCATAAAATAGTAATTAGTAGCTAGTAAAATTATTTATTTAATTCAACAATTTTAGAAAGAACTTCCTTTAATTTTGCTTCTTTTTCTTCTGATAAGACTTTATCTTTTATAATAGATTCAAGTATAGTTTTTTCATCATCAAGTGCAGCATATAAATCACCTTCAAATTTAGAAATTTTTGAAACTTCTATTTCGTCAAGAAATCAATTTGCCCCAGCGTAAATTGCACAAACTTGTTTTGCAGCTGGAATTGGAGAATATACTCATTGTTTTAAAAGTTCCATCATTCTTTTACCTCTTTCTAGTTGTTTTCTAGTAGAATCATCTAAATCAGATGCAAATTGTGAAAATGCAGCTAATTCTCTATATTGAGCTAAATCTAATTTAAGAGTTCAAGCTACTTTTTTCATAGCTTTTATTTGAGCATCTCATCAAACTCTTGAAACAGATAATCAAACATTGATAGCTGGTTTTTGACCTGCATTAAATAAGTCTGATTCAAGGAAAATTTGTCAGTCAGTAATTGATATTACATTTGTTGGAATATAAGCTGAAACATCTCAAGCTTGTGTTTCAATAATAGGAAGTGCTGTAAGACTTCAAGCTCATAGAGAATCATTTAATTTTGCAGCTCTTTCAAGTAATCTAGAGTGTAAGTAAAATACATCTCAAGGGTAAGCTTCTCTTCCTGGTGGTCTTCTAAGTAATAATGACATTTCTCTATAAGCATTAGCTTGTTTTGATAAATCATCATAAACAATTAATGCATGTTTTCAATTAAGCATAAAGTATTCAGCCATAGCACATCCAGAATATGGAGCTAAATATTGCATAGAAGCTGGACTAGATGCTCATGCTGCAACAATTATAGTATAATCCATAGCTCATCTTTTTCTTAATTCTTCAACTATTCTTGAAATTTTTCATTCTTTTTGTCAAATTGCTACATAAACACAAATCATTCATAATCATTTTTGGTTTAATATAGTATCTATTGCAACTTGTGTTTTACCAGTTTGTCTATCTCAAATAATTAATTCTCTTTGTCATCTACCAATAGGTACCAATGAATCAACTGCTTTTAAACCAGTTTCCATTGACTCATGTACATGTTTTCTACTCATAACTCATGAAGCAACTCTTTCTACAGGATAAAAGGTTGTAGTTTTTAATTCTCCAAGTCAGTCAATAGGATTTCCTAATGAGTCAACAACTCTTCAAATTAAAGCATCTCAAACAGGAACTTCCAATATTTTTCATGTTGCTTTTACTTTTTCTCATTCTTTAATAGCATTAAATCAATTTAATACTACAACTCATACAAAGTGTTCTTCTAAGTTTAGAGCAACTCATGTTCCTCAAGACTCAAATTCAACTACTTCATTGTAAGCTACATTTTTAAGTCAAGAAACTTTTGCTACTCAGTCTCATAAGTAGAAAACTTCACCTACATTTTCTATTTCAGGAGTTATATCAACTGAATCAATTCTTGTTTCTATATCCTTAATTATATTATTCAATACATCATTTGACATAAGACAAACTTTAAAATATAAATTATTTTTTTAATTTTTTTTCTATTTTTGCAAAACTTAAATCTACTACATTATCATCCATATAAACTTTTATTCATCATAGTATAGACTCTTTTGCCATAAAAATTATTTCCTCACGATTTGGAGTGATACCAAAAACTTTTTTATAAATCTCTAAAGCTTTAGTAGAAACAAAATCTTCATTAATAGAGGGGAAATACTCAACTAAATAATAACTTTTTCAGTTTTTTATTTTATCAAATATTCTTTTTCATCTATATCAAAGTTTTTTTGTTAAATCTCTGTAAAGTCTAAGATTTTTTAAAAGATCTTTAATACTATTTGCATCTAAATTATTAAAATCCATAATTGTAAATCATTATAAACTACATTTTTATTGAATCTAATTCTTTTTCTACAAAATCTTTAGTAACATGTTCTTGTTTAAATAACTTAGAATTAAGTCTCACAACAAGATCTGTAACCTTTGATTTCATAGAACTAAGCATAGATAGTCTTTCTTTTTCTACTTCTGATCTAGCAGATGAAAATAAGTCTTTTGCATCATTTTCAGCTTTTAAAATTATATCTTCTCTTTTTTTCTTTCAAATATTCTCTGCCTCTTTAATTATATCATCTCATTTTAATCTTGCTTCTTTTAAAATTTCCTCTTTTTTATCTTCAGATTCTTTTATTAGTCTATCAATATTTTTATAATCTTCCTCTAATTTCTTTTGTTTAGAATCCCATTCATCAAGGTATGCTAAATAAGGTTTAAATACAAATTTATTTAAGACCCATATAATTAAAAGAAGTATAACAAATTGAATTGCAAAAGTTTCTGGTGTAACAAATATTAAATCCATTTTAGGAATGTTAAATTTTAAGTGTTAAATGTTAAATACTTGCGAAATAACATTTAAAATTTCTTGTTTTCAAATCTATTATAAAGCAACAAATCAAGTTATAAATGCTATAACTAAAGCATAAATTGCAACGGCTTCAGCAAAAGCGATATAAAGGATAGCTAATCATTGTATTTTACCAGCAACTTCTGGATTTCTTCCTACTGCTTCTAGTGCTCATTTACCGATTAAACCGATACCGATACCAGGACCAATAGCTCATAAACCAATAGCTAATGCCATAGCAAGTTCTTTATAAATGCTAATAACTTGTACAGTTTGTGTAGCAGCTTGTGCAACTTCATTCATATTTTTTAAAGTTAAATTATAAAAATTAAAATTTGAAAAAAGAAAACATATTTTTCTTTTTTCCATATCTTAATTTTTAATGGTGTTCTTCACTAGATTGTTTAAAATAAGCAATCATTAATCAAGCAAAAACTATTGCTTGTATAAAGGCAACAAATACCTCAAAAAACCAAAAAGGAATAGCAAGTAATTTACCTACTTCTAAAAATTTTTCAGTCATCATTCCTCCTAAGAAAGATATAACTCAAATCAAAACTATTCACGCAAATATATTTCAAAAAAGTCTAAGGGAAAGTGATGCCATTGTTGATGGAATTCAAATAAGATGTAACCATCAAACAAATACATTAATTGATTTTTCCATAAAATTTTCTCAAGTAAAATTGAAACAATATCATTTTGCAGTTTTTGTGAATCAATGAGTTTTTACAGCAATAAGTAAGAACATAAAAACAGTAACTCATCATAATACCAATGTAGTATTTAAGTCTGAATGCATAGGTCTAAGGTAATGCAAAACATTTGGTGTTATTGAAGCTCAAAGCCAATCAATCATTAATCAAAATAAATTTCAAAAGAAAATTATTATAAATATTCAACCTATTAATGAAAAATGAGCTCTTGCAAATTTTTTATTTCAAAATGAATCAACTAAATAATCATCAAAAAATTTCAAAAAATTTAAGAAAAATAATTTTAGTTTAGATTTCTTTTTGCTTTTTAAAGCTTTATTTGCAGTTAATGATATTGCTAATATGATAATAAAAAACAAAAATGTTGTTATTGTCGTATTTGTAATAGGTCCATAAACTGACTCTCATTGCATTCATGGAACGTGAGGACCTGTATGTTCTGTTTTAGTTTCTAAGTTATTTTCAGTTTCTGTCATTTTCTTTTAAATTATTACTAATTTGTTTTTTTAAATAAATATGTACAAAATATATAAGTGGTATCAGCGAAAGAAATACAAAAATCAATTTAAATAGTATCTTCTTAAAAAAAATCACATCGAGTATATGTCAAACGCTTAAAAAAGCAAATAAATTTACTACAATTATAAGTGAGAATTTTAAAAATGTTTTTAACATAAAAAAATACTACTTTTAAAAATGAAGTAGTATTATAAATAAAAATCTAAAAAGTAAAAATTTATTTTGATATATATTTATTTTGCATATTTCTATACTCAATTATTTGTTTGATTTTTTCTATAACTTTTGGGTGTTTTTGTTTTAATTCTTCCATTGAAAAGTTTAATATTACAACTAATATACTATCTTCCTCAGCAATAGCTGTTGCCATTCTTGTACTATTTGTACTTTGGAATAATGCCATTTCTCAAAGTATTTCTTCAGCGACTACTTGTCATAATTTTACTTGTCCTCAATTTAATGTTTTAAAAATATTAAATTTTCATGTTTTTAGAAAATACATTGAGTTTGCATCATCTCATTCTGAAAATAATATTTCTCATTTACTAACATGTCTTTCCTGACAAAAAATTGCAAGATTATCTCTATCTTGTTGAGTTAATGATGACAATACATCTAAACTATCTAGCATTGATGTCATAAAATAAAAATTAAAAATTAAAGTTATCTTTTATTTATTATATCTACTTTATATATTTCAAGTATATCTCACATTTCAGGATTCATATTTCAAACAAATTTTATACCACATTCAGTTGGTCCTTCTACTTTATTTACTTCTTCAACTCATTGTTTTAATGATTTTATGTCTCATTTTCAAATCATTTTATCTCATCTAATTACTCTTATTTTAGCTCAGTTTTCAATTATAGACTCATCTTTTATTTTTAATCACAAAATCATAAATTCTTTAGAAGAATAAAATATTCATCATACTGTTGCTTTTCATAAAATAGTTTCTACTTCTTTAGGATCAAGCATTCAAGTTACTATTTTTTCTATTTTATCTGTTATATGGTAGATAATTTCACTATTAATAAATTCTACTTTTGATGATTCTATAAGAGATTTTGCTGTTGGTAAAACAGAAACTCTAAATCAAACCAAAATAGCTTGGCTTCATTGACACATAAGTATATCACCTTCGCTTATATTTCAAACTCAAGAGTGGATAACAGAAACTGTTGTTTCTTCTGTAGAAAGCTTTGTAATAGATGCCTTTATAGCTTCTAAACTTCAATTTGTATCAGCTTTTACAACAACCTTTAATTGTTTTAAACTTCAAGATTTAATTTTTGACATTATTAAATCAATTCAAGTCATTGATTTAACTTTTTGAGAGTGCATTATTTCTGCATATTCAGATGCTCTTAATCTTGCAGATTCAACGTCTGAAACTACTTGTAATACATCTCATCATTCAACTACTTTATCTAGTCAAATAATCAAAACAGGATCTCAAGGGAAGGCTTCTTTTATACCTTTTGAAGCATAATCTTTTAAAACTTTAACTTTTCAATAAGAATCATTACAAACTATACTATCTCATTTATTTATTGTTCATGTATTTATTAAAACAGTTGCAACAGGTCATAATTTTTGATCTAAATGTGATTCAATAACTGTAGCCACTGCAAGTCTATTTGGATTAGCTTTATAATCTTGCATTTCTGATATAAGAAGTATAACTCAAAGTAAATCATCAACTCAAAATCAAGTTTTAGCTGAAACTGGAATCATAGGAACATCTCACCCCCAATCTTCTGGAACTAATCAATGCTCTGACAATCAAGCTTTTACATTCTCAGGATTTGCTCATTCTTTATCCATCTTATTTATTGCTACAACAACAGGAATTCAAGCTTCCTTAGCATGGTTTATACTCTCAACTGTTTGTGGTTTTACTCATTCATCTGCAGCAACTACTAATATTGCTATATCTGTTGATTTTGCTCATCTTGCTCTCATCACAGTAAACGCTTCATGTCATGGAGTATCTAAAAATGTGATTTTTTGTCAATTTTGTTCTACTTGATAAGCTCATATACTTTGTGTTATTCATCAAGCTTCACCTGAAGCAACTTTTTCTTTTCTTATGTAATCAAGTAATGAAGTTTTACCATGATCTACGTGTCACATTATACTTATAACAGGTGGTCTTTTAACTAGTTTTGAAGCATCATCTTCTTTTAATAAATCAGATATATTTCAAGTTAATATATCACTAGCACTTATTCATGCTGATTTATCTCTTACTAATTTAATTCAAAATGTTTCAGCTATTATACTAGCAGATTCAAAGTCAATTTTACTATTTATATTTACAAGCATTCAGTTTTTCATAAACTCAGCAATAAGTTTAGAAAATGCAATTCACATTTTTTCCGATAATTCTTTCAATGTTAAAACATCTCATATAATTACCTCTTCTCATTCACGAGAAGTAAGGTTTTGCACCATATCTTCAACATTTTTTTCTTCTTTTTTCTTTCAAAGTAGTTTATTAGATCTAGTAAACGTTACTTCTTTTTCTCCCTCATCTTCTTCTAAATAATTATATCATCTTTTTGAATCAAATTTCTTATTAAACAATTGTTTTTTCTTTGAAAATCATTCTTCGTCTTTTCAAAATTCTTTTCATTTTCATTTTTTTCAATTTCTGAATTTAGAATCTCCAAAGTTAAATGATTTAGCTCAATCAGCTTTCTCTTGATCATCAGAAAATAATATAGGTCTAATTGGTGGATTATTTTGTTTTTTTGAACTATCAGAATTTAATTCTCTGTCTTTTTGTCAGTTATCAAAATGTTTTTTTACAGGTTTTTCTTCCTCTTTTACAACTTTTCTAAATTTAAATACTTTTTTCTCTTCAGTATTTTCTTCAACAGGTTGATTTTCTAAGTCTTTTTCAACAGGTTCAACTACTTTTTTAATTTTAAATTTTGATTCAGTATGAACTTCAACTTTATTTTCTTCTAATTTGTTTTCATTATTTTTTTTGATATGAACTTTTTTATCTTCTTCCACAACAATAGTATCATGTTTCACTTCTTTATTTTTTGAAACAAATTTTATCTTCTTTTTTGATTGATTAGCCTCATCTTGTGAAGATGAAGAATCTACCTTTGAATAATAATCATCAACAATTACATTTTTATCTACCATTAAAATAACTTATAAAACAAATAAATATTTAAAAATCAGATAAAATATTAAGTTTTTTTGCTTTTTTGTCAAAAAATTATAAAAACTTGTAAATTTAAGATTTTTTATTAATCTATAGCCTGAATAAATTTATATGTTAAAATAAAAATAAGTGGAAGATAAAATAAAAAATATAGTAGAAAAATTTTTTTCTAAAATGTTAGTTGATTTTAGTAATCTCGAAGTGAAAAAAGAGCTTGAAAACATTTATTATATCAAAATAGAAAGCCCAGATTCTCCATTGATAATTGGGCCAAGATGAAAAAATTTGGAAGATATAAAAAACATATTAAAAATAATTTTACATAGAAAATTAGAAGAAAATATTATAATTCACATTGAAATTAATGATTATCTAAAATCAAAAGAAGATAAATTAATAAATTTTATTAAGTCTAAAATTGAGTTTGTAGAAAAAACAGGCAAAGATTTAAAACTTCCATTTTTATCAGCATATGAAAGGAAAAAAGTTCATTCATTTGTTTCAGATTTAAAATCTGATATATATACAAAAAGTGAATGAGAAGGGAAAGAAAGAAGATTATATATATGCAAAAAAAATACTAAAGTAACTATAGATTTAGACTGAATTGATATATAAACTATAAAAAAAAGAATAAGGGGTAAAAAGACAAAAGGCTTCTTATTCTCTTATTCTTTTATGTAATTATTCTATTATTATTTCATTTTATGAAGAAGCAAAAAAAAGTTTTAAAAAAGATTTTTTGTATTTTGATGCTAATTATTATTTTGTTTTGATTTTATAAAGTAAATGAATTAAATTATCAAAAGAAAAAGCAAATACAAGAAAATCTAGTTAATCATCCTGAAAATCTTCCTAAAAATGATGTAGCAAAAGCTACAAGTTTTTGATTTAAAAATATTAGAGCAGATATTTATCGGTTAGAAACAATTCAGTATATATGATGAAATGCTATTAATTCATCATATAAAAAATATCTCTATCAAATACTTGATTTAATAACAGATTTAAATCCATTTTTTGAACATCCATATATAATAGGGCAACTTTTATTACCAGATTATAATGAAAGGTATGAGAAATTAGCAGCTTCAGAACAGGAAAAATATAAAGATCAGGCAATAGAGATTTGATTAAAATGAATTAAAATTTTTTGTAATGAAAAAATAATAGAAAAAATCAATAAAGAAGATAATTTACAAAAGATTTGGAATGATAAAGAATATGAAAATCCTTGTAAATCATATCAAATTCCATTTTATTTAGCTTATATTTACTACTTTTATAAAAATGATCCAATAAATTCTTCACTTTATTATAAGGTTGCCAGTGCTAATAAAGACAGTTTAGAATGAGCAAAAATATTAGCTGCAATAATGCAATGAAAAGGATGAAACAGAGAAAAATCAATTTTTATGTTTTTGACTTTAGCACAAAATGTGGCTGATACTAAAAAGGTAGAAGATAAAGCCTGTTTACAAGTTGCTAATGAAATGAAAAATATAAAATATGTAGATTCTTCCTTAATAAAATGATTAGAAGTTACAATAGAAAAAATATTTTGAAAATTTGATGAAAAAAAGGAAAAGCAATTTCTAGATACTGACTCATGTCAAAATTATTTAAATAAAGCTGCAAGAGAAGTAAATTTATTTTACCTTGATGAAGCAAATAAAAAATATTTTAAAGATACTTGAAAAAATGCAAAAGATGCAAAAGAATTATTTGATAAATGATACATTGATTATATTCCTAAAGATTTTCAACAATATAAAGATTATTGAATAATTTATATATTTAATGAAAAAACATGATATTTTGATTATGATATGTGAAAGTATTGAAAATAATTCTAAAAACCTAAGTAAAGATTGATAACTTGAGTTATTGAATATAATTATTTGAAAATAAAATTAAATATAAAAAAACTAAAAAACTAAAAAATAAAATTTTATTTTTTAGTTTTTTTTATATAATAAGTCAGCTTTAAAAAATATATTATATAATATTTATAAATAATTATGAAAATTGAGAAAAAACTATTAGATAAATCTGTTGTGGAACTTGTAATAGAAGAAGATGCTAAAAATATAGCTCGTGAAAGAAGTCATGTAATGGAACATCTTAGAAACAATGCTGATATAAAATGATTTAGAAAATGAACAAATATCCCTGAATCAGTTATAGTAAAAAAATATGGAGAAGAACAAATTAATCATATGGTTATAGACCATGCTATAGATCATTTATATCAAGATGCTTTAAGAAAAGAGAAATTAATTCCAGTTGCACAGGCTGAAGTATTGGAAGTTATGTCTGAATCACCATTGAAATTTAAAATTCATGTTGAAATTCTTCCTGAGGCGAAAATTGATGATAAATATAAGAAGATTAAACTTAAAAAGACTGTAATTGAAGTAAGTGATAAAGAGGTAGCAGATGCGCTTGATAGTATACAAACTAGATTTACAAGTTTTGAAGAAGTAACTGATAGTAAATATAAAATTCTAACTTGAGATAAAGTTACTATTGATACAACTTGATACGACAAGAATGAAAAAGTATTAGAAAGTACATCTATGCAAGATTATCCTTTAGTTATATGATCAAAAGTACTTGTTCCTTGATTTGAAGACTGATTAATTGGTAAAAAACTATTAGATGAAGTAAAGTTAGATATTACTTTTCCAAAAGATTATCACAATGCAGATTTTGCTTGAAAAGAAACAATTTTTAAAGTTACAATTAAAAAAATTGAAAAATCAGTTAAGCCTGAGTTTACTGCAGAGTTTATAAAACAACTTAGATGAAAAGATCTTGATTTAGAATGATTTAAAAATCTTGTAAAAGAAGAAATAAAAGAAACAAAAGAGATGAATGCGAGAATGGAAGAAGAAAATAAACTTCTTGATGAATTATTAAAATATACAGATTTACAAGTTTGAGATAAACTACTTGCCAATCAAATAGAAAAAGTATTTGAAGAAATAAAAGAAAACGTATGAAAAGATAATATAAGAATGGTTGATTATTTATCATCATTAAAGTTAAGTGAAGAAGATTATAAAGAAAAAAATGTTAAACCTATAGCAAAAAAGAGACTAGAATGAGAATTAATTTTACATAAACTTATGGAAATAGAAGATGTAAAAATTGATGATTCTGAAATGGAAAAGGAAATAGCTTCTATCCTAGCTAGATTTGGTTCAGATGAGGTTGTTGCAAAACTAAAAGAACTTTATGTTCCAGGTAATAAATACTATGAAGAATTAAGACAAAGAACAGCATATAGAAAACTAATAGATACATTTTTTGAGTAATTCTTGTTCAACTATATTATACAAAAATAAAATAAAAATTAATTATAAAACAAAAAGCTATATAAGTAAATTATATAGTTTTTTTGATTGTAAAGGGGAATAACTTTTTATTTGATAAAAGTTTTGTAAATCATATAATGTAGTTAAATCTTTGGTAATCCAAAGTAAAAGTCTCTCCTATACAAGTAATTATGGGGAGATTTTTTTATTTTTTCTTTTTCTTATCATCTTTTTTATCTGACTTTTCTTGTTTTTCTGAACAGTAAGGACAAACTTTCCATTCTGGCATCAATTCTCTTTTACAAGAAGTACAAATCATTTTTAATTCATAACTACAGTTTGGACAATATCTAAATGACTTATCAACTTTTGTTTCACACTTAGGACAGGATACAAGATTACATAAATCAAATTTATCTTTCACTATTGAAGAAAGTAAATCTAAATTATCATCAATTTCTCTGTATGATTTTTCTAAATTTGTTCTTCATGGCCTTATTATCAGATATATAAATACTCAAAGTGGAGTAAGAAATATAACTATAAATAAAGAAATAAGTTGTAAAATAAGACTATCAGTTCTATTTGTAATATCTTTTAAAACCCAAATTATTATAGAAATCCAGATAATAAAAAAATACACTATGACAATTTTTATAAAAACATCAAATGTAATAGAATCATAAAGATTTTTAAAAAGTATATCTAAGCTTGTAGATTGCATAAATTAATAAAATTTATAAATTATTTTATTTCAAATTCTCTTTTTTCCACTTTTCTATCTCATTATGATTTCAACTGACTAGTATTTCAGGAACTTCCAATCCTTCAAAATTTCTTGGTCTAGTATAATGAGGATACTCCTTTTTTCCAAACAATTTTTTAGAAAAACTTTCTTCATCTAAACTTAGAGAATTTCATAAAACTCATGGGATAAATCTAAGCATAGAATCAATCAAAACTAAACTTGATAACTCTCAACTTGTTAATATATATTCTCATATACTTACTTCATAATCTACATATAAATCAATTATTCTTTGATCTATTCACTCATAATGTCCACAAATAATTATAAATTCATCTAAATTTTTACTAAACTCTTCAACTTTTTCTTGGTTTAACAACTCTCAACTTGGAGACATATATACAATAGGAACTTTTTTTCAAATTTTTTTAAATATGTAATTTATAGCTTTTGAAAGAGGTTCAGGACTTATAACCTGACCATGAGTTCAAAATGCTTTATCATCAACATGCTTAAAGTTTTTATCTGAAAAGTCATTAAGTTTATAAAGCTCAACTTTAAAAAGTCACTTTTTTTTAGCTTTTCATATTATACTAGATTCTAAATAAGAAGTAAATGATTCTGGAAATATAGTAATAATATGGACTTTCATATGTTATTATATTATTATTTTTAAAACTTCTTCCAATACTTTTTCCTTACTTTTTCCTCAAGTATCAATAATATAATCACAATTCTTTATTGCTTCTTCTTTTTCTCTGATTGCAGTCTTTTTTCTCTCTTCTAACTCAATCTCAGACATATAAGCTCATCTTGATTTTATTCTCTCTATTTGTAGTTCAAGAGGAATAGTTAAAAATATTGTTTTATAAAATTCTGATAATTCTGGTTTATCTTTTTTCAAAATTAATAAACCTTCCATATCAACTTCTTTTATAACCATTTTTCATTTTTTTACTCAATTTTCTATAACATCATTGTATTTTGTTCCATAATAATCATCTAACCCATAAACTTTTGCATACTCTAAAAACTCTCAATTTTTAATTGATTTTTCAAACTCACTACGTGTTATAAACCAAGCATCAACTCAATTTGTTTCTGTCTCTCTTATCTGTCTTGATTTATATGAAAGTGGAAAATAAAACCTATCATTATGTAGTTTTTTTAAATTCTCTATTAAAGTCCCTTTTCAAGCACCAGAAACTCACATTATAAAAAATATTTTTCAATCCATTTTTTTATTTTAATCAAACTACTTTAACTACTTCATCATACTTTTTTAAAACTAAATCTCAAGCAATTTTATTTCATTCATTAAGTTTTCTATCTATAAATCAAAAATCATCTTCAAAAGATTTATACCTCTCTCTAGCATCTTTAAAATACTCTAAAATCAAATCCAAAAGTTCTAGTTTTGCATGTCAATAACCATATCATCAGGCTTTATATTTCGCTTTGATTTCTATCTGTTTTTCTTTTTTTGCAAATAGTTTTATAAGTGAAAACACATTACAAGTATCTGGATTTTTTGGTTCTTCGAGAGGAGTATCATCAGTTACTATAGACATAACCTTCTTTTTCATAGTTTTTTCATCATCAAATATTCATATAAAATTATCATAACTTTTACTCATCTTTCTACCATCAGTTCATGGAATTATTCACAAGCTTGTACTTATTTTTGCATTAGGTAATTTAAATAATTCAACTCAATAATTACTATTGAAATTTTGTGCTATATCACGAGCAAATTCTATATGTTGTTTTTGATCTTTTCATACTGGAACTAGATCAATATCGAAGTTAATAATATCTGCAGCCATCAAAATAGGATAATTAAAAACTGCCATATTTATGTCACTTTTTTTAGACTTACTATCTTTAAAAGCATGAGCTCTTAACATTAAACTATAAGGAGTAACACTATTTAGTACCCACATTATATCTGTATGCCTTTCAAGTTTTGATTGTTCAAAAACAATTATATTTTTATTATCTCAAAGTAATGAAAAATATTCCATTAAAACTCTTTTTTTATTTGCTTTTAATCTCTCAGCATTATGAACTGAAGTCAGTGAGTGTAAATCTGCAAGCATTAAAAAAGTAGTATTTCATACTGCTTCGTCTATCATTGGTTTTACAGCTCAGAAATAATTTCAAATATGCATTCAATTTCAAGTTGGTTTTACTCAAGTTAAGATTCTCATAAAATATTGTAGTTTTAAAAATTATAGTTTAGAAAATTATATAGACTTAATAGGAAAAATCAAAAAAAAGACTAAATCAATTGATTTAGTCTTTTTTTTGTAGTTTTATAATTATTTAGCTACTTTTTGTGATTTCATATATTCTCATATAAAATCTCAAACTAAAGGAGCCGGTTGTCTAAATAAGTTTGATCCAAAACTTACAACAGTTCAAACATTTATTATATTATTTACAGTATTTTGAACATACGTTCTATTTGAAACTAGAGAAGATATGTCTCAATATAAACTTCAATTAATAACTAATTTTACACTACTTAATCATGATATAATATTTCCTCATATTCATGACACAGGGATTGTTATATAAGTTCAGTTTATATTTGTTACATTTGCTGCAATTCTAATATCTCATCATTTTACAACAAATGCTATATTATCACCATAATTTATATTTTGGTTTATATATAAATTTCATCATTCAACTATATAAGTTTTTGCTCAAAATCAATTTATACTAGAATTTATAGTTAAATTTCATCCTTTTACTATATAAACGTTACTTAGTCAATTATAATTTGGAATAGAATCAGTTATACTTTTATTTCAAGAAGATACAACATTACTAATTTTACTAACATTTGTTGTAACTTGATTAGTTTGTCAACTAGATATTTTTTCAACAGAAGTACTTGTAGAAACTTTATTAGTATAAGTTGATAATCAACCTGTAGAAACTCAAGCTCAAACAAAGTTTTTATTTTTATCTGTATTACTATATCAATCTCAAGCTACTTTATTTATATCTGCTGTTTGATTTGTATTCTTTATCAAAGATGTTCCTCATCATACAGTAGCAATTGCTGGTTTAGATATTCTAATATCTAAAGTTTTTGTAAAAAATGGCCAAACTGTACTATAGTTAAATCATGTAATTCATCAAAGTGTAACTTTTAAACTTGAATCAAGATAATTTAAGTTATTTGGAACTGTCGCTCATATAAAGTGACTAGATGAATAATTTAACTCTTTTTCAACTCCAGGATAAAGCCATCAAATATTAGCTCAACAATAAGGTGAAGCTCAAATCAAATTTGAATTTGTTTTATAAACACACAGAGGATAAGTTAAATATATATCTTCTGATGAATTATTTTTTACATATGGTTTAATTTTTAAAACATTATAAATAGGATCACTTCATTGTCATATAATTACTTTTGTATCATTAGGGAATATTAGTATATTTCATCAATTTGGATAAGTGATAATAGGTCAATCTTCTCATGTTGTTGTCCAATTTATAGTTTTACAATCGGAAGTACACCAATCAGGGAATTTTAATATTCAATTAACAAGAGTCTTATCACATTCTTCATTTATTCAACTATCATTCGGTCTTTGAACTACTCAATCTCAACAATATCATTTTCCTCAACCACCACCTCATCAAGTTATTGCAACTTTCGTGTTACAAGTAAAACTTGTTTCTGTTGGTAATCAAGTTGCTGTATTTCATATATAACATGTAGGGTTATAAGTTCATGCACTACTATATGTACAATTAAAATTTCAAGAACTTGTAGTATATAATGTTGAACTTGTTCAATTTCAACATTCAAGTTTTACTATTTCAGTATTAGCACTTCAGTAACAACTAATTCAAACTGTAGCTCATATTGGAAATGTTTTATTTGCAGTAGATCAAGCATCTGAAACCTCAATTTTTAAACATGTTGGACCTGTACTTCATCTTGAAGCATTACAAGTTACAGAAGTTCATCAAACTCAATTACATGTCCAACTAGTACTTCCTCATTGAGAAGGAAATATTGGAGGATTTGGACTTGGTGTACTACTAGCATCACAAAATGTATAAGTTCACCAATTTGTTTCACTATATGAGAATGTATGTCATCAAGCAGTTCAACAACTTGGTCATGAGTCAGTTGCTGTAATACTAGCCAAACATCAAGGACTTGTTATTGTTCAGTTGATAGTACATCTAGCAGTATAACTTCAAGTATTTGAGAAAGTATAACTTCAAGTACTATTATTTATAGTATTTAATATAGTAGTTCAACTCATTACTTCTATTTTATAACTTGTAGCACTTGTAGCGTTACAATTAAAAATGCTAGTTAAAGGGGAAGGTCAAGAACTAGGAGTAGCTGATAAAGTATTACAAGTTGGTCCTCAAGGAGGATTTACACTTATATTAGCTAAACATCAAGTACTTGTAATTGTTCAATTGATAGTACATCTAGCAGTATAACTTCAAGTATTTGAGAAAGTATAACTTCAAGTACTATTATTTATAGTATTTAATATAGTAGTTCAACTCATTACTTCTATTTTATAACTTGTAGCACTTGTAGCGTTACAATTAAAAATGCTAGTTAAAGGGGAAGGTCAAGAACTAGGAGTAGCTGATAAAGTATTACAAGTTGGTCATGTTGGTATAATTACAAATGTTGTATCATTTGCATTTACTGGAATTCAACTAACAACTCATACTCAATTAACCGTTGCACTATTTGTATAATTTGCAATTGTATTTGCTTTACTACATGTATATTCAAAAAATTCTCAAGGTTCTAATGTATTATTTGTATGATTTCAAGCTCAAGATGATGTAAAATTTCACCAACTAGCTGGATATGTTGAAGGTAAAGTTACGTTTCAAGCACAATTTGGAGATAAAGCATCAGTCAAAACTAAATTTTTAAGACTTTCTGTTCAATTATTTGTTACTCTAATTTTAAAGATAGCTCAACTTCAAATATTTACAGTTTGTGTATCATTTCAAATATTTCAATCTAAATCATCAGGATTAGCATCTCTTTTATCAATTTGAATTAAAGGAGTAGATGGTTCTGTTTGACATGTTGCACTACATCAATCTCAATTTATATTATTTCAGTCATCACAAGTTTCTCAATGTGTAGAATCTATAATTCAATCTCAACACCATGCAATTCTTAAATTGTAACATTCATTTCAATCAACTACATAACTACCTACAAGATAATTATTATAAGTTTTGTAACTTAATGTTGCAGGACTTGCATACCATCATGGAATTGTATAATATTGCTTTGTAACAGTAGCAGTTCATCATCCTATTGCTCAATGTCTTATGTTAAATACAAATTGTACATCTTTATTTATTCAAGTTGGTTTATTAAAAGTACAATCACTTGCTATTGCAACTACATGAGTATTACTTCATGGAGCAACTTCACTATATCTATTCCAAGTACCACAAGTAACTAATCAGCTTTGTGATTCCCATAATTTTGCTAATGTTCATGAATTTGATATATATCTATCTGTAGTTGCCCAAAATTCATCTCAAATTTTTGTAGTATATGATGTAGATCAATTTGGTATATATATAATATCATTAATGTTTGAAACAGGACAAGATAACTCTTTTGAAGAAAGGGTTGAAAAATCTACTGCTCATACATTAGATAAGAAATATGTAAATGTAATTGAAATATATAATACCAATAAAATTATTTTTTTCATAGTTTTTTTCTTAAAAATATTTTTACTCCTCTCATAAATTAGTATCTGGTTGGGGAGTTACTTCTACTCATTGTCATCATCATTGATGATATAGTTCATCTTTATTAACTCAATTATATATAAAATATATAATTAGTCAAATTAATGCTATACTTATAATTAGTAGTAAATAATTAAATTTAAATTTTAATTTCATATAAAATTATTAATTATAAAATTATTCTTCTCATAAATTAGTGTCTGGTGGTGGAGTAGGAGTTGCAGAGTCTCATCAACCTTGTATTCATCCAGATCAACTATTGTTATTATTATTTGTACTTTCTTGTTGTTTTCAAGCTGCAGCTATACCAAATTTAGTTATTTCATTTTCAGCTACGTTTATAGTACTAACAGAAGCATCATACAACCTAACTTCTACATCTCAAGTTGTATTTGTTACAACTTCTGCTTTTGTAACTTTTCCAGTTTCCTTAGATACATAAGCCAAAGATAAGTCTTTTATTCATAAAGCATCATTTAAACATGCTCACCATTTAAAAAATACTGTCTTATAACTTATTGTTAATCATTCAATTTTAGAGTTTCATTTAATATATTCTTTGACTTGATTAGTATCAGAAATTTGTTTATTTGCTGGAACTACTTTATTTATTGCTTCCATCATCTTAGTAAGTACTGATTCAGGTAGTTTATTTACTAAATCATTACTATTTTCTTTCAACTCAACCATGCTTCATTTACCAACTTCAATTGCTCAAGTAATAGGAGTTATTCATTTATAAGCACGATTAATTTTATCAGATTTATCTGTGTCAACTTGACTTGCAACAGGAAATGCAATAAGTCTTGATTCAGTATAGTATGATGATTCTAAAGATTTTTCTTTTCAAATAGATTTATACATTTCACTTCTTGCACTATCTAAATTTATATCTTTTATTCAATATTCTCTAATTCTTTTTGAAAAAGCATTAGTTCTTGTTCATACTCATCATATATTTATAGTATCAAAAATCTCTATTGGCATCATGGCAAATAAATATGCCCTCTTTGCTGTTGCTATATCTCAATTTCAGCTAATTTTATTTACAGCATTTTGCCAATCAATTTTAGTTTTTAAAGTAGAAACTTTTTTAACAAATTCTGGTAATACAGCTTTTTCTAGTTTTTTAATATTTTTCTCATATTCCCCATCTGAAATAATTTTGTTTTCAACATAAATATCTTGCATTGTGTTACTATAAATAGATTGTAATACAATAGATTTTACTTCATCATCGTTAATAGAATTATAGGCTTCAATTACATTTCAAATCTCTTTTTTACCAATTTCTTTTTTTAAATAACTGTTTCACTTTGTTTTAAGTAAGCTTCATAGATAATTCCATGCATCATCTAGTGTTGCAGCTTTTCATTTTTTTGATATTCTACCAGATGAGAATGAGATTTCATTTAAATATGATAAAATTAAATCTCTTAATTTTGGAATTGTTGTATTTTTTGGATCATCTATAGCTCTTCTATCTATATGTTTAGACAATTCTGTCATAAGTGGCATTGCTTGTTGTATTTTTTCTAGATTAGATTTAATTAATTTTTCAGAATTAGTATGTAAAGGTTCTAAAGGAGTAGTTATAATTTCATCAACTTTTTTTGCAACAGTTTTTGTTTCAGTTTTAATAAATGATGAATTAATTTTCTCTTCTTGAGCTTGAATATAAGCTCAATTTTTATCTAATTTTCATCAATTTATAACTAGCGTATATCATATTCAATCATTGTATGTTGTCTCAACTATTCATATACTAGTTATTTTTCATGAAAAATATATCATTGTTCAATCTCTTTCTGCTTGAACTAATCATGTGTCAGAAGAAATACTATAGTTTTTTATATCAGGAATAGCATAAACATCATGTCAATTATATCTTTCTATAGTTAATTTATATTTTTGATGCATTTCATCAAAAGTACGTGCTTTTTCAGTATTGCTAATTACAGAATTTACTCTATTATTTACTTCATGCCATTTTTGAGAAATTTTTTCTCATCAAGCAGTTAGATAAGGTAATGGTAAGAATCATGAAACTAACAACACTCAAATTCATAGAGATGTAAGTCTTATTCATTGAGCATTAGTGTATAAATAATTTCTATAATAGTTTAAATACCCATTCATCATATCATTCAAAGCTTGCTCAGAATATTTTTCTCATTTAAATAAATTATATGCTTGTTTTAATTCATTGTAGACTACTTCATCATTAGATTTATCTGTTGATTTAGTATAATAAGATGAATTATTAAAATCTTTTCAATCTTTTAAGTCTTTTTTAATCATTTCTAGATAGCTTTTCATAGAATCAACTGCATTTTCTATTCCTTTTTCAGTTCAAATATCTACTTTCGATACAGATACTCAAATTACATTTCAAGCTGTTGAAATTCAAGCGTATACTGAAGGTTCATAAGTTCCTTGAATTTTATCTGCAAATAATTCTTTAAGTTCTTTTTTATCTTCAAAAGTATATGTAGCACCAAATACAGGTATACAAAAATTTGAAAATGATACTCACATACTAAATCAAGTATTTTTAAATTTATCTTCAAATAAATTCTTTGAAAAAGAAATTCAGAATTTTCAATCATTTAAGATTCAAAATTGTAAACTATCTATAAATCATCTAGTAAAATCTTTTACATTAAAACTAGCTCATAATCAATTTTTAGCTCATAATAGAATTCATACAGCTTCTAATTTAATTATTCTTTTTATTTCTTTTGCTAATGCAACATCGTTTAAAGTTGATAATTTTTTATTTAACTCATCATCAGAATCAATCTGACTTTCTAACAGTCTAGTTTGATTGTTTTCCATATAAATTGAGTCTAAAGATTTTTTAACTCAATTTTTCATAACAAGTTCTGATGGATTAACTTTTCTTTCAATTAAAGATCATAAAACTCTTTGAAACCTCTCTCTAGCACCATAAAGGTTTTTTGACATTTCTTTTGAAAAACTTGTCATATTAGAAAATCAAAGATTTTCTATAAAAGCATTTATTCAATCACTAGATAATCATTTCATTACTAAATAATATTGTTGTGCTTCTCAAACTGAGAAATTTGCTTTTTTCCCTAGATTTCAATCTTTGTCAAAATCAAGTAATAATTGAAGTTGTTGTTCTGGAGTTAAGGATAAAATTTTATTTTGATTATTTACATAATCAAGTACTGTTTGATAAACTGCTCATGCTTCTCTATCATCAAAAATTCAATCTTTTTTATACCCATATTTTTCTAATACATTTCTAAATCATGAATAATTATCCCATAATTTATAGTCTACAAAAGTAGTAGGGGCTACTTTTTTTAATTCTTCTGCAATTTGAGATAATTTTGGTGATTTTAATATTGAAGCCAATGAAGATTTTGTTTCAGCTCAAAATCAATCTACAACTTTTTGTCTATCTAAAGATCATCTACCAAAATTTGATTGTATTTCTCAGATTTGTTCTTTTGTTTTTGTAGTTTCATATGAATTTTCTAATTTTTTTTCAGAATGTTGATTTTTAGCTTGATTTAAATTTTTTCTTGTTTCATATGTTACATGATTTGTATCACTAATCCATTTTTCAAGCAACTCTAAATCTGCTTGTGTAATTTCTTTTACTTTATTTTGTCATTCCTTTAGCTGTTTAGTAGGTTCAATTAAAGAAAGTATTTTTTCTACTGCTTTTTTTTCTCAACCTCAAAAACCTAAAAATCATGATGATATATCATCATTTTCTAATTTTGAAGAGTTGTGTTTTTTCTTTAATTCATTTAAAAAATCTTTTGCTATTTTTTTATCTTTTTCTTCTGATAAATTGATATTATTAGAATTTATATAGTCTGTCATTTCCGATAAAGACATTTCTTTATTTTCCTTTTTTTCAGTAGTATCCCTTAGTTTTTTTTCTCTACTTAAATCCCCAAGAATTCAGTCATCTGTCTCTCAAAATAAATGGCTAACTAATCATTTTGTTAATATATTTTTATATATGTTAAACATAATATTATACTTAAAAATTAAATTTGTTTTTGTATTTACCTTTATATAATATCATATTAAAAAAATATAGTCTATAATTTTAACTTGACATAATAAAAAAAATCTATCAAATTAATTTGATAGATTTTTTTAAAATAGTTCTATTTCTCAGGTTCACTCAGAAACGATATTATCTAGTATAGAAAAAATCTCATTACTATATGTTTCAGCTTGTAAGAACATATCTTTTAATTTTTCATAATCCTTTTCAGTAATTTTTCAATCTAAACTTTCAATCAAAATTAGTATATCTCATATTGTTTTATGAAACATCTTATGGGGTAAATTTAGTTTTGTAAAATCACTTGAATTTCAATGTTCTTCATATCATTTTCAATTATATACTCATCATGATTCACAATCTGTTCATCAATGTTTTTCATACCAACATCATAATCTACATTGTTTATGAGTTTTTCTAATTGTATCAATTTCAGTATTTGTTAACTCTCAATTATTACTTACAAATTTATAAGCAATTTGTTTAAAAATAACATGATCAAGTTTTACTAGTGAAATAAAAAAAAGTGATCTAACGTAGTCTAATTGTTTATTGGTATTGAGCATTGAATTGATGGTACTATCAAAACTATTTCTAATAAAACTTATTCAACTAGTTACTTCTTCAGTTTTTTCTTTTATCAATAAGAATTTCTTTAAAAAATCGTTATTAAACCATTCTTTAAATTGACTAAGTCATTTTTCAATTCCTAAAGCTAATATAGAAGTATTATCAGATAATTCTTTTATTCTTTCTCATACAACTTTAAATCAACTTCACTTTTCTCAAAAATGTGATGCTTCAATTGATGCATTTATAGAAAGAAGCTTTATTTCTTTTGCTATATTTTTTATATTATTAGAAAATTCAGATAATCAATTAATCTTTAAGTTAGCTTCTTCAACTAAAGATGTAAATTCAAAAATAAGATCTGCTAAAGACTTGATTTGTAGCAGTATATCATCAAGTGATCCTCAATTTTCTTTTAATTCATTTATTTGTAAGTCAAGAATCTCAATTGCTGCATGTAGTGATGTAACTAATGTTATTCATGATGATTGTAAACTCTCTAAATTTCTCAATCAATTATCTTTTTCCATTGTTGAAAGAGATAAAACAAGTTGTAAAATTTTGTCTTGATTTAACTTTTGTCATTGATAATTAACTAAATTTTGATTATCTTGAATTAAAGTATTTAAAATATAAGAAATATCTCAAATTTTAGCTGTATTTAATAAAGTAATTTTTAAATTATCAAGTTCTGTAAATAACTCTATTAATTTATCATCCTTAAAATATGAACTTAAACTACTGAAAACAATACTATAATCTCAAGAAATAAATTTAGTTAGTTTTTCATTAAAATCATTTAAAAACTCGTTCTTTTTATCTAAATCTAACTTCTGTTTTGCATTATAAAAAATAGAAATAATTAATGATATAAATAATATTATTGCTAAATAATTATTTTCTTCTTGTTGGTTTTCTATTTTACTAACATTGTCTATTTCTCAAGAAATAGCTATATTAGGATGTAATCACATTAATATAGAAAAAACAGTTATTTTAAATGCTTCTTTGCTTTTGTTTAAAAACAATTTTATATAATTTACTTCTTTATTATATTTTATATTTAAAATTTCCATATTATAATTTTGAATTAATTGATTTTTAAATTATAGATTTTTAATATAAATTGTCAATAAAATATTTTATCAAAAAAACCTCTAATTATTAGTTAGAGGTTTTTATTAAATTTTAAATTAAACATTTTTTCTTTTTAGTCCAAATAGTCAAAGTGCTAAAAGTAGAGAAAGAGCAAATAAAACTATATGTTCAGGTCAAGTTTGTGGAAGTTTTTTAACTTCTTGTTTTTCTACAACTGTTGGAGTTTGTACAATTGAAGGTGAACCAGATTTAAAAAGTACACATTCTTTATGTTCTGCAGTATCAACAGATACTTCACCATTTACTAAATCATGTGATGCAACTGTATAAACTAGTAAACCAACATTTTCTCATTTTGGTACTGTATTTTTATCTAATTTATAAGCATATCCCATTTTTGATTGTAACCATTTTACATCAGTTCATGCAGGAACTACATATGCTTCTTGTTCTTTAGAATATAATGCATCAAAATCTGTAGTATATTCCCAAAAATCTTCACTAGATGGAGTTTGAGACCAAGTTGACTTATCACCACCTAAATTAACCATATTTGGCATTGTTTGTTCTTCTTTATATATAAGTTTTGAGTTTCAAGTCTTATTAGAGAATATATCAGATAAAAATCAAAAAGCTTCTCATTCTCATTTTTCTCATCAATCAAAACATTGTTTACATGAGTTTTCAGTAAAAGCTGAGTTTGTATCACAATTAACTTCAGTATATGCTGCTGTTGCAGATTGAAGTGTTAATCAAAAGATAATTGCTCATGTTAGGATTTTATTAGTATTCATAATATTTATTAAAATTAAAAATAAATTTACACTATCATATTAACATCAATTACATATATAGTCAAAAATATTACTATACTTTTTCATTATTTTACCTTTACTTTTTTACTATTTTATTTACTATTAATTGTTGAATAATTGTAAAAGTAGTAGAAATTCACCAATATATTCATACTCAAGCTAAAAGTGAATAAGTAAATACTCAAACCATAGCAGGTAATCAATAAAGCATAAATTTATTTAAAAATTCTGGATCTGGCATAAAACTTTGATAATCTTTTGCATCTTTCTTTTTTTCTAATACTACTCATGTTTTATTTTGATTAGTATGAATTAAAGAAAGTTTAACTTGTATAAATTGTATTATAGCTATTAATAATCAAAGAATAATTCAAGTTAATCATCAAACTCAAAGCAGATCAATCCCAAAAAAATTATGAGCAATTCCATCTAAGTTATAAGTTCATAGTACATTATAAACATAATAAACATTTGAATAATCTTTTATATTTATAAATATACGATAAATAACTAGAAGTATTGGCATTTGTATAAGTAATAATCAACAAGATCAAAAAGGATTTACATTTTCATCTTTATATAATTTCATCATTTCTACTCATAGTACTTGAGGATTTCATTTATGTTTTTCTTGAATAGCTTTAATTTTTGGTTGGATAGCTTGTAATTTCCTTTGAGAAACCATCATCTTATGTTGAGGATAAACAAGCAACAATCTAATTATAATTGTTATAGCTATAATCGCCCATCCTAGTGAATTATTAAATAGTTTTAAGAAAAAAATTGTTAAATTATATAAAGGAGCATAAAAAAGACCTACAAATATTTTTGATATTACTCATTTATTTGAAACTTCAGTTTGAGTTATATAATCTTTATTATCTACTTTTATTAAAAAATTATAAATTCATACGTTTGAGAAATCTTTATAATATTTATTAAACTCTATGTTTTGTTTTGTATTTGATTTTACTTCTATATCTTTACAAAACTCCTTAGGAAAATTTACTTTTTCTCATAAATAGTTTACAACTAAATCTGTACAAGTATTAAAAACAACTCAAGTTGAAGTATTGTTTGTTATTGTTAGGATTGGTGAAGCTGGTATTGTGTATGATGATTTTTGCATTTTAAAAACTAATAAACCAACATCTTTTGTATTCTCTTTATTTCAAGAAAACATATTAACTAACAATATTGTTAATAAAAATATTATCACAAAATTTAGAAATTTCTCTTTCATATTTTATTTTAGTTATTTATTATTAAACTTTAGAGTATTTTTCATTAAAAAATTTATATCTTTTTCAAACTCTTTTATACTCTCTAAAAGATTTTTATCAAGTTTTGTTTGTTTTTTTACTACAAAAACTAAATCTGAATTTCATTCTAAATAATTTTTACAAATATCATAAAATATTCTTCTAAAAAAATTTCTTTCAACACTTCAATTAACACTTTTTCATCAAATGACAATTGCAAATCTATTATTTCATAAAGTATTTTTTTTATAGTTCAAAACTACTCAAAATGAAAAAAAAGGTTTTCATGTTTGCAAAACCTTTTTTACTTCTGATTCTTTTAATCTATAATTTTTAGAAATCATAATAGTATTATAAATTATCCAACATAATTTCCTTTACCATCAAATTTTGATTTTCTAGCAGTTCCTCCTGCAATTATATGTAATTTAGCTTTTCAATCAACTAATTGTACTCTTTTTGGATAAGATACAGTTAATTGGTGTCTACCTTTTCTTCTTCTATTTCTAAGGACTTTTCCTCCATCAATAGTTCTTTGTAAAAAACCATGAACTCTAAGTCTTTTTCTTTTCTTTAATTTTCCTAACATATTAATTATATTATTTTTTAAACTCGGGGCAAATTGTATAGATAAATATTAAAAAGTCAAAAAAAAATTATACTTTCTCAATTTATATTTAAAAATTATATATTTAAATATAAATTTAGTTATTTTTCTTAAATATATAATAATTCCATTTTTCAAAATTTGACATACTATCGATTATATCATTTTCTTTTCTAGTTTCTTCAACAGCACCTGTTTCTTCATAGTTACTCATTGATTTAGGATCAGTAAATTTTTTATATTTTTTTTCATCAGTTAGATATACAACTTTTTCATCTTTATTTTTTAATCATTGTTCTTGTTTTAATAATTTATTTTTGTAAGCAAGGGTATTTTTATACTCTATTAGATTTTCGGCATCTGTAATGCTTTGTTCTATTTCTTGATTTAATTTAGTTATTTCCTCTATATGTGAATTAATTTTATATTCTTTATATTTATAACTAAAAATTAGATACAACATATAAAATAATACAAAAATTATAAGTAAAAATATATATTGTTTTTTCATATTTTCCGATTAAAATTACTTTAATTATTTTTTATTAGTTATATTATAATGAAAAAATTTAAAAATAAATTTATATTTGCAATACTTTTTTTAATTATACTTATTATATGAATGGAAAGCTATTCATTCTATAATAAAAATGATACAAATTCATATGTTTCATTAGTAAATTGAACTTGATATATAAATAATAATCTTTTAGTTTTAAATAAAAACAAAATTGTAAAAGAATGAGATGTAATAAAAACAGTTTGAGTAGACAGTATAGCGATAATAGAGTGGTGAGATAAAAGTATAACTAGATTATGATGAGATTCAGAAATAAAAGTAAATGAAAATTATGTATCAACAGATTTAACAAAACTTAGAATTTCATTTAATTTAACAAATTGAAAAACATGGACTAAACTGATTTCTTTATTTTGAAAAGATTCTTATTTCAAACAATATATAGATAATGTTGAAGCATGAGTTAGGTGAACTGTTTTTGAGGTAAATAAAGAAAAAGATTATGTATATGTACAAGATCATGAAATATCACTTATAAATAATAAGACTTGAAAAGAAGTAATTCTTTCAAAAGATCAACCATTATCGCTTTCTACTTTTAATTTAATAGATTTACAAAAATTTTTAAATTCTCTTAAAGATAAGGCATGGGAAGATTTAAATATGCAACTTGATAATGAATTAATACTAAAACTTAAAGCTTCAATTGAATCACTAAATAACAATAATCCTATAAACTCAATATTGTGATTATTTTCAAATAAATATGATATATTAAATTCAATAAATTCATGATGAGATATAAATACTATTAAAGATAAATTATCAAAATTAAACGAAACAGACAAGAGAAAAGTATTTGATAATTTATATTGAATCTATCAACAGATAAACTTTTTATCTCCACAAGATAAGGATTATAATAAAAAACTATACTATAAAGAAATTCTTCTTCAAACTTCATATGATAATAAAAATACTGAGGGCTTAGTTAAAAATACTCTTTTTGATATAAATGATATGATTTCATCAAATAATTTATCAAATCTAAATGAGTCAATAAAAGTATTGATTGATAATAAAAATATTGTTAAAAATCTTAACTTAGATTTTAATAATTACGTAAACTTATCTTTAGTGCCAGATTGACTTAAAGATTCATTAATAAACTGATTAGCCCCTCTTAAAGATATATTTAATATAAACTTAGATATAGATAGTATAAAATCATTAGAAGAAAGTGCTAGATGAAAGATAAATGATTTTTTGGATGAAAATGTTTGATGACTAATTGATAGCTTAAAAAATTTAAACAAATAATATGAATAAAAATATTTGGAAAAATAAAAATTTTTTAGCTGTATTTTTAGCTTCAATAATATTTTTAGTAATTTTTATTTGAAATATTATTATTTTTCATTTATTTGATAAAAATTTGCAGTCATTTTATTATCAAGTAAGGGATTCTTTTAAGGAATGAAATGTAAGTAGAAATATAGCTGTTGTTGAAATAGATGAAAAAACATTAACTAATCTATGAAGATTTCCTTTTGATAGGAAAGTCTATGTTAATCTAATAAAAAACTTAAATAAAGCGTGAGCTACTGTTATTTGATTTGATATAATATTTGCTGATAAATCTGATTTAATGTCTGATTCATATTTTGCAAAATCAATTAATGAAGCTAAAAATATTGTTTTATGATGAGATACTTTAGATTGAAATATTCTTGAAAAACCACTTTCTTCATTTTTAGAATCAGCTTTGATATTAGGATACTTTACTCCAAATATTGATACAAAAACAAATACAGTTTATTCATCTACACATTCAAAACAGTTTAGAAATTGATTATATGAATATTTTCCTATTTCATTGTTAAGAGCTTTTTATTCTTTTTTATATAATGATAAATCTTATTTAACAAATAAAGCATTTATAGCTGATAATTCTTTTGTATTAAACAAATTTGTAAAAATTCCATTATCAAAAAATAATGATAATGATATACTAATAAATTTTGTAAGTAGAAATAAATTTGAAAGATTTTCTTTTTTTGATATTTATGATGATAAACAATTTTCATTACAACAATCATTTTATTGAGATAAATTCCTAAAAGATAAAATAGTTTTAGTATGAGCAGCTGCAAAATGAATAAAAGATAATTTTAATACTCCTTTTTGAATCGAGTACTGAGTTTATATTCATGCAAATTTTTTAAACACAGTTTTAACAAGTAATTACTTAAAATATTTTAATGAGTATCTTGAATGGTTCTTAATATTTTTACTTACAATTTTAGCTGTATATATAAATTTTAGTAAATGATGATACTTTCTTTTACTTACGAACTTATCAATATTTACTATATTTTTGATTATATTTCCAAGTATTATCGTTTCATTTACAAATTTAGTATTAAATTTTCCATTTGAATTATTTATCTCATTTTTACTTTCGTTACTTCTTTCAAATATAGTTAAATATCTAATTGAAAACAAAGATAAAACAAAACTTAATAAAGCCCTTTCAGAATATGTTTCAAAGGATATTGCTGCAGAAATTCTTTCTTGATCTGGAACAATTAATTTAGATTGAGAAAAGAAAAGAATGGCTATCTTTTTTTCAGATATTGAATGATTTACAACTATAAGCGAAAACTTTACACCAGAAGAACTTATATCATTTCTAAAAGACTATTTAAATGAAATGTCAAAGATTATTATGGATCAAAAATGACTTATAAATAAATATGAATGAGATGCGATTATGGCTTTATGGTGAGTTTTTACGAAAACAACAGAAAATATTTCTTATGAAGCATGTGATACAGCATTAATACAAAAACAGAAATTAGCTGAATTGAATAAAAAATGGGAATCAGTTGGATTGCCAAAAATAACTATAAGAATCTGAATTAATACATGAGATGCTATAATTTGAAATATATGATCTAAGTGAAGAAAAATGGAATTTACTGCTATATGAGACAATGTAAATTTAGCATCTAGACTTGAGTGAATCAATAAATTTTATTGAACTTATTTTTGTGTAAGTGAAATAGTCTATAATGATACAAAAGATTTTTTTGAATATAGATATCTAGATAAAATAAGGGTAAAATGAAAAAATAATGCAGTTAATATATACGAACTTTTAGATTATAAATGAAAACTTACAAAGCTAGAGAAAGATATTTATATAAAATTTCAAGAATGAATAGATTTATATCTAAAAAAGAAATTTGATCAAGCTTGAATTATTTTTGAAGAACTTGCAAAATTATGAGATAAACCAAGTAGAGTTTATAAAGACAGGTGTGATGATTTTATCAAAGCTCCAATAGAAGATTGGGATTGAATATGGACTATGCAAGAGAAATAAAAAAAGCAACTTAAGTTGCTTTTTTTATTTTGATTATACATTTTTTCCAGCTCTTTTTCTATCAGTTTCAGTTAGGAATTTTTTTCTAAGTCTTACTGATTCTGGAGTTACTTCTACATATTCATCAGTACTTATATAATCTAGAGCTTCTTCAAGAGTAAATCTTCTTGGAGGAGTTAATCTTACTGCTTCATCAGTACCAGAGGCTCTCATATTTGTAAGCTTTTTATTTTTACATGGATTTACTGTTAAATCTCATCATTTTAAATGTTCTCAAATAATCATTCATTCGTATAGTTCAGTTGCAGGATCTATAAATATTGGTCCTCTATCTTGTAAATTCCATAAACTATAAGCCATAGCAGTTCCAGCTTCTCAAGATATCATAGAACCTACTTCTCTTTTTTCTATATCTCATTTGTAAGCATCATATTTTTCAAATGAACTAGTTAATATTCATTCTCATTTAGTTAATGTTATAAATTCTGATTTAAATCATAAAAGTCATCTAGTAGGAACTAGAAATTCCAAAGTAGTAATTCAATTTTCTTCGTGCATAGCAAGCATTTCTCATTTTCTTTTTCACATTTTTTCAATTATACTTCAAGCAAAGTTTGAAGGTAGGTTAATAGCAACTCTTTCAATTGGTTCATATTTTACTCAATTTTCTATTCTAAATATTACTTCAGGAGCTCAAACTTGTAATTCAAATCATTCTCTTCTCATCGTTTCAATAAGTACTGATAAATGTAATTCTCATCTACCAGAAACTATATAATTATCTTGAGAATCTAAATCTAATTTTAATCATACGTTAGTTTCTAATTCTCTTTCAAGTCTATCTCTTATTTGTCTTCATGTAACAAATTTACCTTCTCTTCATGCAAAAGGAGAATTATTTACCAAAAATTCCATTTTCAGAGTTGGTTCATCAATTGTTATAGCAGGTAATGCTTCTAGAGTATCGTCTTCACAAATTGTTTCTCATATATATATATCTGAGATTCAAGCGATTGTTATTATATCTCAAGCTATAGCTTCTTTAACTTTTATTTTATTTAATCATTGATTTGTAAGTACATCACTTATTTTTGCTTTTCTTTTTTTACCATCATTTCAAATTATAGTAACATCTTGTCCTTGTTTAACAATTCATTCAGTAATTCTTCAAATTCATAATCTTCATAAGAAATTATCATAAGCTAGGTTTGCTATTTGCATTCTAAATTTTGTATCTGCAGTATTTTCTCTTGGATGAACTTTTTCTATAATCATATCTAAAAGAGGATGAATATTTTCACTATGATCATTTAGATAGTGTTTAGCTATTCAATCACGAGCTATAGCATAACAAATAGGGAAATCAAGTTGTTCATCAGAAGCATTTAGTTGAACAAATAAATCAAATAAATGATTTACAACATAATCAGGTCTAGCAGTTGGTTTATCTATTTTATTTATTACTACTAGTGGTTTTAATCATAGTTCAAGTGATTTTTTTAGAACAAATTTTGTTTGAGGCATAGGTCCTTCATAAGCATCAACTACAAGTACAACGCTATCAACCATTCTTAAAACTCTCTCAACTTCAGAACCAAAATCAGCATGTCAAGGAGTATCAACAATATTTATTTTATAGTCTTTATATTGAACAGAAGTATTTTTTGCATAAATAGTAATTCATCTTTCTTTTTCCTGATCATTACTATCCATAACACAAGTTTCAACTTTTTCATTTTCTCTAAAAGTTCCACATTGCTTTAACAATGCATCAACTAGAGTAGTTTTTCCGTGGTCAACGTGAGCGATAATCGCTATATTTAAATATTTCATTTTAGATAATTAAGTATTAAGCACTAAAAAATATAGTGTTTTTTAAAACGCCGGAATTATATAGATAAATTTTCAAAAGTAAAGTTTTTATAAAATACTAAAAAAGACCAGTTTTAATTTTAAAACTGGTCTTTTTTGAAGGTTAAATATTAACTATGAAAGTTAGCATCATATGATTTTACAAATGGAAGTAAAGCCATCATTCTAGCTCTTTTTATAGCAGTAGCTAATTTCTTTTGGTTTTTTAAGCTAACACCAGAATAATATCTAGGAACTATTTTACCAAATTTTGTAATATATTTTTTTAATAGATCTACATTTTTGTAGTCTATTTCAATTCCTTCTAAAGGACATTTAGTATTGTTCATTTTTGAAATTTTAAAATTTAAAATTGAAATGTTTTAAAAACATTTCTTAAAATCTATCTTCATCAACTAATTCTTCATCAATAGCATCTAATTCATCATGTGATCATTCTTCAAAATCTGATCTTTTATTTAAAAATATTAGATTTGATATAACTACCTCAGTTTTATATAGTTTTGTACCATCTTCTTTGTCAATAATTCTTGTTCTAAGTCTTCATTCAGCGTAAACTAATTTTCATTTTACTAAAAATTTTTCAACTCTATCAGCTAAATTTCCCCAAGCTACACAATTATAGAATTCAGATTCACTCTTATTTTCTCCTTCTCAAGTTTTATAATATCTATTTGTAGCAATTGTAAATAGAGCTACTTTTTTATCTTTATC
>JAQVFO010000004.1:0-45241 GCA_028697205.1 Candidatus Altimarinota bacterium
AACACAAAATGAATATACATACAGTATAACAAACCTAAAGACAGAATACCAAATCTGAGCAATACTAGAATGATGAAGTATACTATGATATAACAAACTAATAAACCAAGCCAATGCAGCCACACCATTAAAGAAAGCAACAGCTATGGTAGTATGAACATACAATGAAAAAATATTAAAAGTAAGTACATGAACAAGAGATTATATATTTGCAATACCAAGTATAATAAATAGTGATATAACAGATAATGATTTACTAAACATAATAAATAAGAAACAACTAGTATACAACAACTATACAAATCTACCAGATTCATACAAGAACCTATGATATAGTATGACATGATGATTTGATTTTATCCCAAATTGAAACATAATAGTATATAGTTGAAGTGTACAAACATTATCAGAATGATTAAATAAATTAGTATTTATAGATAATTTAAAATCAGTGTATAGTAATACAATACTACAATCAGAACCATTATATAATGATATAGTAAATATAAATACAACAACAAATCAAGTAGAAGCATCAAACCTAGTAAATAATTATATAAAAAATAATGTATGATGATTATGATGAGTTACAGTATACAATGATTGTATATTGGATTGACAAACAATAATTCATTGAAGTACTATAACGGCATATAGTGAGAATAATATAATACAATCAGCACTATATTGATGTGTAGATAGAGAACAGCAAAGAACATGTACGAATTGAATATTAAGTTGAGATATTTCATATCAATATGCAAGTTGTGTAAAATGAACATTATCAAATTGTGTAGCAAATGCAAGTTATGTTTACAATACACATACATACTCAGTTCCACAAATAGATCATGGAAATACAGCAACAAATATAACATCAAGCCAAGTATCAGAGAATAATTGAATATTTACATATACTTTATCAAGTATAGAGTGTAATGATGGAACATATATAAACCAGATAGAAAATCCAACACCAATATTAGTAAGTTGTAATAGTTGATATATACAAAGTTGAAATAGTTGTGTAAGTTCTTATTTTGCTTGATCTTGAACAATTACTACTCCATGGACTAAATCTGATTGAAATGTGTTGCAAAATTGTCAAGAATATAATCTACAAGCAACAACATTAAATTCTTGATCTCCAAGATGATCATGAACATGTTGAGACTGAACACAATGATGTTTAACGAGTTGAGTATATAGAATAGATCCAGATTTAACATGAACTGCATATTCTCCATTTAATGTTTATTGTGATATGACAAATACATGATGAGGTTGGACTTTGGTATGAGCATCTTGAGCAGGTGGTACTACGTCTGCACAATGAATGTGAAATAATAATGCTGTATGAACATTAACATCTCCTACTCAATGAACAAGTGCAAGACTTTCTCTTAATACTTGGAATGCAATATGAAATCTAACAAGATGGAAAAGAAATGATAATAGTGCTATATTTTATTCAAAACATGGGAGTAGTGCAGTAACGATATCAGGGTGGAATCCAAGTTATAATGCAGAACCACTTCCAAGTTGTTCAAGTTCGCCTACTTCTTGATTTGTAAATTGAAGAAGTTATCATTTTGCAGATTGTTATAATGTAAATTCAAGTTATATATGATGGGGATGGAATTGAACTGGAGATGATTCTAGTGGTATAATGAATGCATCTAATTCTTCAGTGTGGGTTAATACTGATTCAAGCATTGCATGAGGGAATTGTAGTGGAGGGTATAGTTTTAATGGATATTGTTGGAGAGTTGGAAATATAGGTGTTGCATCTTGTAATGTAGTTTGTTCTAGTGCAGGAGGTTCTTGTGTAGATAATTGGGGAAGTGTTATAAATACAAATTCAGTCTGTACACATTTTTTCCCAACTTATACAATATCAGTATCTGATATTCAAGAAAGACCTGCATATTATTGAACTAATTGTTGGTATACAACAACAAGGTCAGGACATTATGTAAACTCAAGTTATAATTGTGGAACGAATAGTGGTGCTGGTTGACTTATATGTGCTTGTACAAAATAATTAGACATACTATAATTGTTGTTAATATTTATAAATTATACTTATTTCATATCAAGAAATATTTTTTCTAATTGTTTTAAAAGTAGTGAAAATGTTATATTCTATTAAATCAAAACATTTAAACTTAATAATTATATTATTTTTGTTTATACTTTTTAGCTTTTTTTATGCTAAAGAGTATTTTTTGTATCATACATGAATTGCAAAAACTAATTCAAATTTTGTTGATGTAAAAAAATCACTTTCAGATTTTTCTTTTGATAAAATAAGAGAAATAGATTGATTAGAAATATATAACACTCCAGATAAAAATCTATTAAAATTACTTGTAGAAAAGATAAGAAATGCAAAAACCAGAGTTTATATTGAAGCATATATTTTTACCGAGAAAGATTTAAGAGATGCTTTGATTAAAGCTAAAAAATCATGAATTGATGTAAAAGTAGAAATGGAAAAAAATGTTTATATGGCAGGAAATTTAAATAAAAATACATATAATGAACTTATTAAAAACAATATTGAAGTTGTATGGTCAGATTCATCAGATTATTCTTTAAACCACTCTAAATTTTTTATAATTGATGATGAAGTAGTTTTGTCTACTTGAAATTTTAGTTATTCTATGTTTACAAAAAATAGAGATTTTATACTTTTTATCAATGATAAAATTATTTTAAAATCTTTGCTTGAAAACTTCTTATTGGATTTTAAAAAGGAAAGAGATTTTGTTTATGATGATAACTTAGTTTTATCTCCATTTTTTTCTAGAGAAAAAATAGAATTTTTATTAAAAAATGCAAAAAGTGATATAAAACTTTATTTTCCTTATTTTGAAGATGATGTTTTATTAAAAATTTTGGAAGATAAGCTAAATTCTTGAACAAATATAGAGATAGTTACAGATAAAAATAATGAGAGAGTTAATGAGCTTAAAAATATATGATATAAAATAAAAGTTTTGGATAAATACACTGAGCATGCAAAGGCAATACTTATAGATTGAACTTATTTATATTTATGAAGTATAAATTTTTCAACATATAGTTTAGATAAAAATAAGGAAACTTGAATAATTATAAAAGATAAAAATATAGTATCAAAGTTTTTAGATATTTATAAAGAAGATTTCAAGGAATAATTTGCAAAAAATACATAAAAAAATATACTTATTTTATATAAAATATATCTAGTTTTTATATTTAAAATTATGTGAATTAAGATCTTTTTTTCAATTCTTTCATTATTGGTTATTTTTTTTGTATCATCCATAACTTTTTTTTGAGGTGAAGAAAAATCTTTGAGCTCATACTTTAATAATGAACTTATTAATAATGGATATTTTAGCATAACTAAGACTTGAAGTTGAGATTATTTAGAAAAATCAAACAATGAAGAATGATTATTTAATATAATTAGATTTAATTATATTAATACAATTTTTTTAGATAAAAAAGAGGATAATATAAAAATTTCAACCTGATCATCTATAAGAATAAATGTGAATAAATGAAAATATTTTTTTTCATTTTGAGAAGCTAGAAAATATGAAGTATCTTGATCTTGATATAGGTTAATGATTAACTGACCAATAAATTTTTTTATAAATTCAGAAGATAGTAGTAATGTAAGTATTTTACCTCTTGATAATACAATTGATTTAATTCTTTTGTGATTAGAAGATGGGGAAGAGAAAACTACAGTTAATTTATTTCCTCATATACTTTTTTCTTTTAAAACAAGTTTAAATAAAATTCTATACAATTCAGATTTACTTAGAATTCAGCAATTAAATAGCCTTTCTTATATAAAAGATAGTTTATATTCTAAAAATCTTAGTCTAACAGATTATGAAAGATTAGATAATAATTTTTTTAAAGATATATTAAATTATTTTAATTTTAAATATTTAAAAAATAAAGAAGAAGATTTAAATCAAAATACTAATTTCGATATATGAATGTATGATAATATAAAAAAATATTTTAGTATTTTTATAAATGAAAATAAAAAGGCAGCATATTATAAAGATTTAATTTATATTAATTTAATTAAAATATGATATTTAGATATTTTAGATAAGAATTTATATAAGGAAACAGAAACTTATTTTCAAGAACTAAAAGATCTAAATAATTCAGATTATAATGAAATGTTAAAATATTTAATTTATTTTAAGGAAAAAAATTTATTTGATTATGATATAACTGATAATTATATAGCAGAAAAGAAAAATTATGATGAAATGTATTCAAGTATTTTATGATTTCAATGAGTAAATTCAGACTACTTAATATATTCAATATTTAATTCATATGATTTGTGAGAAAAAGACAAGTTTTTTAATTGATTAGCAACTTTTTCAGATAATTTTTTATGAGCAAATTGAATAAAAATATCTAATAATAAGTTACTATGAGATACAGCCTCAAAAAATGTTAAATTATGATATTATATTTTATTTCTTGAGGATATAATTAAAGCAAATTTAACAACAGATTTTAATATTAATGATGTGAAGTATATATTTGATATTTTCAATAAATATTCGCTTTTAAGTGTTGATACTTACTCATCTCTTGATAATAATAAAAAGAAAACATTAATTGTATTTCACTTATGATTATTAAAAAATCTTGAGCAATTTTTTAGATATACTTTTTTTGATAAGAAATTAGAAAATGATAAGATTTTAGTAAAGAAATCATGAGTAGAAATATGAAATAATTTAGTTTTATCATTTGAAAAAAGTTTTAATGTTTTATTAGATTTTTATACTAAAAATAAGTTACTTTTTAACGAATCATTAGAAAAGGACTCATTATATTTAAAAGATTATAATGAAGTAATATGAAAATTTACTGAATATATAAGTGCATTGAAAGACTATGATAAGTATAAACTTGATAAGAATTATTTATGGGATGTTAATACAGTTCAAATAAACGACAATAAAGTTTATACAATATATGATATAACTGATTTTTTATCAAAATTTAATTGATTATATAATGATTCTTATAAAGTAAGCACTGTTGATAATAAAATTTATAGTGTAGATATGAACCTGTGATGAAAAAATATAAAATTTGATTTATATCCTTATGATAGTTTCTATTTAAAAAATCTATATATTAATTGAGAGAAAAAGAGTGTAAGTTATAATTTAAACAATATAAAGGAAAAAATATTATGAGAACAACCTCAGACTAATGGAGAGAAAAATACAGATAGTTTTTCAAATTTCTTCATTGATACGTTTATAAATAATTCTGTAAAAAATAATGATAATAATGTAATAGTTGATGATACTACAAATAATACATGAACTATAAATAAGGAAGATATGTATATTTTAATATTTAAAAGAGATAAATTATTATGACCAGCTTGAGAATTTAATATACTAAAAGACTTTACTAAAATTTCTGATAATAATGTTGATGTAAAATACAATAATTGAGAATATCTGATAAAGATAAACAATTTAGAATTCTCTTTTAAATATTGAGATAGTATCTATTGAGCTTTTCTAAGTTCAGATTATAAATTATCAAATACTTCGCATTATTTCTATAATATGACATTAAAATTGTTTAGAGAAATCTGAGCAGTAAAATCTTATTGATTATGAAGTAAGCAAATTACAGTAAAATGAGAACTTGATATTCGTAATTTTGAAAAATATATGAATAGTATTTTGCTTAATTATCCTAATATTGCAAAAGCTTATGGTGCGCTATATAAAAAGAGCAATAACATTAATGTAGTTTTATGAACAGATAATATTATTGTATATTCTTTTATATTTAATTGAAAAAATTTTGAAATTTCTTTAGATAAAGATAATATAGTTAGCATAAAAGTTGATTGAAGTGAAAAATTAAAATCTCCTTTTAATATAGATAATTTAAATGATTATATTAATTTATTAGTTAAATAAAATTTATGAAAAGATGATTACTGCCAAAAATAGCTGCATTTATAGCCTTATTTTGAATTGTTATTGGTATTTTATGAACTGCATTACTTTTTATACTTTCTCCTAAATGAGATATTAATAATAACAATAATGAGGAAATTAAATTAACTCCTGAACAGTTACAACAATTAAAAGATATATCTGGAAGTTGATCTCAAACTTCTAGTTGAACTTCAAAATAAAATTGAATATTAAAAAAGTCGAAATGATTTTTCTAAATAATTCTACATTTCTAAATCCTATTACATAAAATATGAAATTAAATATAAGAGTAAGTTGACCTGCTTGACTTTGAATGAATTCAACAGCAGATATAATAGCCGATACATTTGCAATACTTTGATATGAGGTAATAACAAATATAGAGTATCAATCTATTATTAAATGATGATTAAATCATTTTGATGTAAATATATCGGATACAAATAAAAGTCTATCAAAATATGCTGATATGTTAATTGTTTTTGATGACAAAAATTTGGAAAGTAATTTAAAAACTTTAAGAGAATGAGCTTTTATTATAGCAAATAAAAAATTTATAGAAAAAGTAAGTTTAAAATGAATTGATTTATCTAAATTTAAAGTTCTTGATATAGAAATAAATGATAAATATGATAATACTTATTTACTTTGAATTTTATTTAAACTTTTATGACTTAGTGTAGAAATAAGTTTTCAAAGTATAGAACATACTTTTGCAAAGAAATGAGAAGAAATAGTAATAAGAAATAAAGAAATTGTTGAAAATATTTATAAAAATTATGATTTATGAGATATAAAATCATTTAATTTATGAAAAATATGAGAGAAAAAGAATATAAGTTATTGAAATAGAATGATAGCATATTGAGCTATTGATAACTGACTTGAGTTTTATAGTGCATATCCTATGACTCCTGCTTCTACTATTTTGTCAGAAGTTATAAATTCAAAAAAAGTAACTTATCTTCAAGCTGAAGATGAAATAGCAGTTATGAATGCTGCTTTATGAGCTTCATTTACTTGAGCTAGATCTATGGTATGAACTAGTTGATGATGATTTGCTTTGATGACAGAATGACTTAGTTTTGCACTTCAAGCTGAAATACCAATTGTTGCAGTTTTAGCTCAGAGAGCAGGTCCAAGCACATGAACTCCAACATGTTTAGAACAATGAGATATAAATTTTGCTCTAAATCCTACATTTTGAGATTTTGAGCATATTCTTTTAACTCCTTCAACATTAGAGGATTGATATTATATGTCAGCATTAGCTTTAAATTTAGCACAAAAATATCAAACAATAGTTATAGTTTTAATAGATAAACAGTTTGCAGAAGGAAAATCATCATTTATAAAATTAGATAAACCAGAGATTAATAGAGGAAAATTACTTATTAATCCTAGTGAAGATTATAAAAGATATGAATTAATTTCTGATGGTGTTTCCCCATATGTAAAAGTTTGAACTAAAAATGGTGATTTTATTGCAACAAGTTATGAACATGATGAATTTGGTGCAACGACAGAAGATTCAAAAATGAAAGTTTTAATGACTGAAAAAAGAGAAAAAAAATTAGAAAATTTCTTTGAAAAAGAATGATTTAAATGATATGAAATATATAATTCTTGAGCCAAAAAAATGATTATTACAACAAGTTTTATTACTTATACAGCACTTGATTTTATAAAAAGCAACCCTGATTACTGACTTATTGTAATTAAATTTCTGAAGCCACTTGATTATAGACTTAGAGATGAAATTAATTGAAAAGAAGAAATTATATTTGTAGAACATAATTATAGCTGACAAATTGAAAGTTATATTAGTGATAAATTATGACTTAGATTTATTGAATGACTAAAAATAAGTCATATGAGAAAATATGATTTAATGCCTTTTTATGTAGAGGATTTTGAAAATAATTTAAAATAAAATAGACTCATTAATTAATAAAATAATTTAATTAAATAGAAATCTTAGTCATGATAATATACATATTTTACATAAATATATAAATGCTATTAAAAAAAACTTACTAATTAAAATTTTCTTATGAGAAGCTGATTAACAAATATACAATGGTGTCCTTGATGTTGAGATTTTATAATTATTATGGCTATAAAAAATGCTTTTAAAGAGCTTTGAATTGAAAGTTATAATAGGGTAGTTGTTTCATGAATTTGATGTAGTTGAAAAGCTACTCAATATATTGATTGATATGCTGCTGAGACACTTCATTGAAGAGCTATTCCATTCGCAACTTGAGTTAAAATGGCAAAACCTAATTTAACAGTTGTGGCTATGTGATGAGATTGAGATGGGTATGGTATATGAATGGGGCATTTTATTCACGCTTGTCGTAGAGATTTAGATATAACTTATCTAGTTTTCAATAATGAAAATTATGCCTTAACTACTGGTCAAGCAAGTCCTACAACTCCTATTTGAGCAAAAACAAAAACAACTCCAGAAGGGAATTTAGTTGCTCCACTTGATCCAATAGAGCTTGCAAAAAAAGCTGGTGCTAGATATGCAAAAAAAGCAGATAGTTTAAATTTTGTAGAATTAAAAGAACTTATAAAAGAAGCAATAACTCATAAATGATTCTCTCTTCTTGATATTAGACAGGCTTGTCCTAGTTTTAAAAGATGGTAATTATAATTTTTATTACTTATGAATAAAAATGTTATGATTTTTTTAATTATTTGAGTTATTATGTTTATATTTTTATCATATATATTTTTATATAATAATGATAAAAATTCTAATTCAAATTCAGGAGTAGATGTAAAAACCAATATTAAAAGTGATAATAATTGATTAAATTATAAGTTGAATATCATAAATAATAATTTGGTTATCTATGATCTTTCTTGGGATTATGTATTAAATAACCAAAATTTATTCCCAAAAGTTGATTTCTGAGTTTCTTGAATTAGTAGTTTTTCACCTACAAAAGAGCAAGTTATAGAAGCTGAAAAAGATATATTGAATGAAATGAAAAAAAGTTTACCAGAATCAGCTTTAAAATTTGATAAATATAAAAGACAATATTGGGGATTAAATACTTGAGATATTTCTCCTAATTATATGATTTATTGACAATATTTTTTAATTGATAACATAGATATAACTAAATGAATACTTAATTCATTATCTGACTGATGAACAACTTATATTTTTGTTATATATAATTTATCAACAAAACAAGTTGAAATAATTCCTAATTGACAAGCTTAAAAAGTTTTTAAGTTAGTATTATATATATCTATATTTTGTAAAGCTAAAATTTTTGCTTAAAGAATAAAAATATGATTTAATTATTATAACTTAATAATTAAATCTTTTTTATGAGAGAAATTTATGAAAAATATGTTAATTTACTTGATGTAAAATTTAGAAGTAATACATTAGTAATAATTATTATAAGTTTATTTATAATTGTAACTTGAACTTTTCTTCCTAAAAAAGCAGATTTAGCATATCAAAATTGTTTAAGTAATTCACAAATTTCTTATTATACAAAATAAAAATTGGGGAATCCCCAATTTTTTTATATATATCTTATTTCAAATTCTTCAAATCTTAATCATATCTTTTTTAACTTTTCACTAATCTTATAATTTATTTTATCACTTAACATAAGAAGTTCTGTATTTAATATAGTTTTACTTGTTTTTATAATTATTCTGTTTCATTTGATCTGAATTGATACTAAATATGGAGTTATATCCATATTTTTTTCATATTTAAAAACTTCTATTATAGAATTCCAAATACTTGATTTTATAACTAACTCATTTAAATTTTTTTTATTTATTGATGTTGTTAATTTCATAAGAAGATTATATTATTATCACATATTCTCATTTTTGTTTTTCTTTTTTAGAATAAATTTCTATTGCTTCTTTTATATTTACTCTATTAAATTCTTCAAATTTTTTTGTTAATTCTCTTGCTATTACTATCTTTCTATCTTCTCATAAATACTCTTTTAAATCATTTAAAGTTCTTTCTATTCTATGAACTGATTCATAAAAAACTACAGTTTCTTCAACTCATTGAAGTTTCTTAAATAATGTTTGTCTTCATTTTTTTACTGGTAAAAATCCAAGATATAAAAAGTGGTTTATAGGTAATCCAGATGCTTGAAGAGCAGTTAAAAAAGCAGATACTCATGGAATTGGTACTATATGAATATTATTTTTTAATGCTTCTTGTATAAGAGGATACCCAGGATCTGATATTCATGGAGTTCATGCATCAGATACTAGAGCTATATTTTTTCACTCATTTAATAATCATATTATTTTATCAAGTTTAGCAACTCATGAGTAGGAATGGTAACTTAAAAGAGATTTTTTAATATCATAATGATTTAGTAAAGTAGCTGTAGTTCTTGTATCTTCACAAGCTATATAATCAACTTCTTTTAAAGTTTTTAAAGCTCTTAATGTAATATCTTCTAAATTTCAAATAGGTGTAGACACAATATAAAGCATTGAAAAAAATTAAATTATAAATTATTGTTATGAGTTCTGATTTTTTTCATTAATTATTTTGTTTAATTCACTAACATAATCTTGACTTGAATTTTGATTTAATATTTCAGTGTAATCTTGGTTTTTTTTCTTTTTTAGAAATAGGTTTAATGCTTTACTTGTATCAGGATTTGATAAAGCATTAAAATATTCAATATTACTTCATAATATATTTTTTATAGATTCCATATTACTTGAAATAATTGGAATATCATATGATAGTGCAGTGTTTAATTCAAATGGAAATGTTTCATATATACTTGGATAAATTATTCATAAACTTTGTTTATAATAACTTTCTTTTTCTTTAGGATCTACTTCTCATATAAAGTTTACTATATCACTTATTCCTAAGTCTAAAACTATTTTTCTAAATTCTAAGTTTTGACAAGCTTCAGTTGAAAGTATAAACAAACTTAAAATATTTCATTCATCTTTCATTTTTTTTAAGGCAAGCAATACTCTCTCTAGATTTTTAGTTCTAGCCTCTTTAGCATCATAAATAATGTAATCATTTTTAAGATTATGTTTGTTTTTTATATCTAATAATTGTATTTTTTCATTTGATTTTTCAATTTTTATAGGAAAAAATCATTTAATTATTTCTATTTTCCATTCTTCTATATTTAATCTTTCATTTAAATCTGTAAATGTTTGTTTATCAAAACAAATTATTTTTTTAGCATTTTTTAAATTTGATGTAAGTAGTTTTAAATAATAGTGCTTACATAGTGAATTTTTGAATGGACCAAAAAAAAGTTTTTTTAGGCTTGGGAGAATAACGATGTAGTTTTTTTTATATGTAATAGGATTATATTCATTAAAAAAAATCATTAAATCAAAATTTTCTTGTTCAAATTTCTTTTTTAATGTAAAATTTTCTTTTATGCTTCATGGATTTTCGGATACAACTTTTACTTCACAATTTGGTAAAGATAAATCTAGTTTTTCATTTGTATATAGGACTAAATTATACTTTCTTGATTTTATAAGCTCTTTAACAATTTCAAGTCAGAATAAAGAATATAAATTATCATCTGAAGCAAATCTTAAATCTATTCAAATTTTCATTAATTTATAATTAAATATTTAAAATTTATAATTTCTTATATAATATATTATATTTAAAAATTAATCAAAATAAAATGGATTTTAAAAACTATATTTTATCAAGTATAATAGATAATAAAGTAGTAATAAAATTAAAGGTTAGTTCTGGTGCAAAAAATACTGAATTCTTTGATATAATGTCTGATTGAGTAATAAAAGTAAGAGTAAAATCAATCAGGGAAAAGTGAAAAGCAAATAAAGAATTATTTTCTTATTTAAGTAAATACTTAGATATTAAGAATAGCCAAATTTCCTTTATTTCTTGAGAAACTGATAGTTTTAAAAACATTTTAATTGATTTTTCTAAAAAATAAGTATTATTTTAGTAATTTTGCTTTTTAATTACAAAAATATGGTATTAAAAATCACTTTAATTTTTTTGTATATCTTGTTTGTTTTAATCTTTTATACATTTGTAAGTAAAAGGTTAAAGTTTTTGAATGAAAAACATATTAGTCATACTTGAGTTTCATACCTTAGGGTAAATTATTTATTTATTATGAGTATAACTATGTTTTTAGCAACAATATCTGCTATCCTGTCGATTATTTTAATATTAACTCTACTATAAAATGACTCATTATATAGAGAAAGATAATGCAATTATAGTTAAAAGACACTTTATATTGTTTTTTTGAAAACTAATAAAGTTTATATTTCTTTTAATTATTTCATTTTTTATATATTGGATTTATTTTATGTATTGACATAATTTTTCTGATTTAAATTATATTAATTATGTATTTTTCATTTTATCATTTGTTATATTAAATTATGCGTTCATTAGCTTTATGTTTTATTGTATAGAGTACAATAATAATATAATAATAGTTTATAGAGATCACATATATATAATTAGAAGTTCACTTATACTTATTGATGATATTGAGGTTTTGGATCCATATAGGATTATGAGAATGGATGTAGTTTGTCATTGATTAATATCAAATCTACTTGATTATTGAAATCTTATAATAGAGCAACAACAAGATGAGACAAAAGAATGAATAAGAACTTTTCATTTTGTACCAAATCCTTATAAGCTTTTATCAATCATAAAAGAACAAAGAAGAAGAGTTGTTGATGATAGAAGAAAAAAATACATAGTTTCATCAGAATGAGTAGAAAAAGAAATTAATTAATATTATTCTTAAATAATTTTTTAACTTTATTTATTAAATTAGGGTATAGTATTTTATTAATATACTCATAGATTACTTTCTCTATATTATTATTAGAATTAAAACCTGTTGATGGAGTTTTAAATTGTTTTTCATAAATATATATTGTTTGAATTCATTCATCTCAAGAAAAAATTAAATCTATTTTTTCAGCATTTGGTCAAAATTTAATCATTGCATCTCAATTAGATGGAATTTTTCTTATCTCATCAATTATAAAATCAATTATAGTTTTATCATTAATTTTAATTGATTTTATTATCTTTTTATTAGATATAGATTTATATTTAATAATTTCTAGGCTTGTATAATTTTTGTGATCAAACCATAATAAATTTTTCATAGTTATATTTTGTTATAGAAATAGTAGATTTTTGAAACATTTTTATTATACTAAAAATTAGTTATATTCAATATTTTAAAATTACAAATGAAAAAAGTTTTAGTATGACTATCATGAGGAGTAGATAGTGCAGTTTCAGCATATTTATTAAAAAGTGCAGGTTATGATGTAACTGCATGATTTATGATAAATTATTTAGCACCAGAGTGAGAATACTGTCCTACTCTTGATGATATAGAGGAAGCAAAAAAAGTTGCCAAATTCTTAGATATTCCTTTTTTTACCTTTGATTATAGGGAAGAATACAATAGAAAAGTACTTGATTATATGTACGAATGATATAAAAAATGAATTACTCCTAATCCTGATGTTATGTGTAATAAGGAAATAAAGTTTAAGATGTTTTTAGATGAAGCAATTGAACTTTGATTTGATTATATAGCAACAGGGCATTATGCTAGAATTGAAAGCAAAGATGAAGTATTTCATTTATTGAAATGAGTTGATTGAAATAAGGATCAATCATATTTTTTAGCTTTTTTAAACCAGTTTCAGTTATCAAAATCTCTTTTTCCAATAGGACATTTACAAAAATCAGAAGTAAGGAAAATAGCAGAAGAAATATGATTACCAAATGCAAAAAGAAAAGATAGTCAATGAATTTGTTTTGTTTGAAAAGTTGACTTTAAAGAGTTTCTAGAGAAAAAGATAAAACATATTGAGTGAAATATAATTGACACATCATGAAAAATCTTATGAAAACACAAGGGAGTATTCTATTATACTATTTGACAGAGAAAGTGAATAGAAATATGAGGATTAAAAGAGCCAATTTTTGTAATAAAAAAAGATATAGAAAAAAATGAACTAATAGTTTGAACTGCATCAGATTTAGCTCTATACTCAAAAAGTTTATTTTGTAATAATTTGCATTTTATAGCTAATGCTTATAATTTTCCTATAAAGGCAAAGGCAAAAGTTAGGTATAGACAAGCAGATCAAGATGTGAATGTACTTGATTTATGAAATTGAAATATTGAATTTGTCTTTGATGAACCTCAAAGAGCTATTGCGTCATGACAAATTGTCGCTTTATATTTTTGAGAAGAATTAATTGCAAGTTGAGTAATAGAATAATATTTAATAACAAATTATTATGAATTTACAAATATGTCCAAAATGTGGTAAAGAAAATAATTTCTGGAGGATTTATAAAGATATTAATTTTTATAAATTTAAATGATGAATAACTATTAAGTGTGGATTTTGTAAAAATAAAGAAAAAATTTGGAAAACTAAATGATGTAGTTTTATAAGAATATTACATTGATTTTTATGGATGTTACCAGCTTTTATATTGATATATTTAGTTGTAGTTTGAAAAATTAATTACTTAATTGCAATATTGTTAATAACAATTTATCATTTTCTTGCTATGTATTATATAATCAAATTTTGAAAATATAAATAATTTGACATATTTTAAAAATGTTTATTATATATTTAATTAGTTTTAATATTATTCTTATGAAAAATATCTTTACACAATTAATAAATAGAAGAAGACTTTATGAAATTTCTCATGAGGTCGTTGTTTAGGTGTAAAAATATATTTAGATAAAAACTTCAAGAGAAATTTCTTGAAGTTTTTATTTTTTAATTTTCTTATTATGGAAAATATATTACCCAGAAAACACAAGTAAATCTGTGTTTAAAATACCTTACTGGTCAACTGCTGTATGAAAATGATTTTCAGATTTTATATTAGATATAATTGATTGAGAGATTTATTTAGAGAATCTTAATTCTAGAGAAACATTTAATTATATTTATAATCTTAATGTAAATGCATGAGATTGGAAAAAAAGAACAGAAGAAGAGATAGAAGAAATCTCTAAATGATACCTAGTGTTTAAAGTAAAATGAATAATAATCTGATGATGTTATATAAAGATATGAAATAGAAATTTTACTTATTCATCAATAATAGAATGTTTTTGGATAAGTGAAAAATGATGTTGATACTGAACAAAAGCTTTAAATAAAATAAAATCTATAGTTCATTCTCGGCCAATTTATACTTATTCTAAAAAATGATGATTTTTTGAAAAGAATTGATTTAAAAAAGAAGAGTGAATAATTTCTACTACATGAGCACAAAGATATAAATTTTTATAGAAAATATCCTGCAATTTGCAGGATATTTTTAAAATAATTTTGAAGTTAGTTATATTTAGATAACATATTTAAAATTTATTATAAATTTAAAATTATGAAAAACATATTTAAAAAGAAATTATTTAAAGTTAATTCTAAGGTTAGAGTTTATGTTTATATATTTACTATTTTTTTTACTATAATTTTTCTTTGTATAATTTATTTAAGTCACCAAAATAGAATTTTATTAAATACAATTAAATATTATTATCCTGTTGTTAATAATTCAAAAATTATCACAGAATTAGATTTTCAAAATGATGATTCTATAACAAAATTTGTGAATAATAAGGTAAGTTTTAATAATTTATCATATATTCCTAGTGATTTAGAAAGTATTTCTTCAACTTACGTGTTTGATTCAAAATGAAATTCTAGGTTAAGAAGTGAAGCTAACTTAGCATTACAAAACATGGCAAAAGACTTTTATAACTATTTTTGAAAAAAAATTGTTGTTGTAAGTGCATATAGAAGTTATTTATATCAAGTTTGAATTAAAGCTTGATGATGTAGTGACATATTTTGTGCTAAAGCTTGATTTTCAGAACATCAAACATGATTAGCCGTAGATTTATGGGAAGCAAGTAGTAAAGAAGAGTTTTTAAGTAAACAAGAATTAGTAACTTATTTTAATTGGCTTAAAAATAATGCATATAAGTATTGATTTAATAACTCATATCAAAAGTGATTAGAAGTAGATTGATACAATATAGAACCTTGGCATTGGAGATATCTTTGATTGCCTTTAGCAAAAAAACTTTACGATAACAATCAAACATTTGCAGAATATTATCATAGTAATAATTAATAAATATTATTGTAAATAGTTAAAATTTTGCAATTATTTTTAAAGTTATGTATAATATCACAGTTATTAATAATAATTAAAATTTTAAACTAATTTTAAAGTTAATTATTATTATAATAATACTTTATATTTTAATTTTTCCAAAAAATGAAAAAATTAAGTTTACTATTGGCTACATTGTTAATTGCAAGTGTTTCATTTGCTTATGCTGATGATAATAATACTTGATCTACAGATGATAATGATACAGAAACATCTACAGGTATGGAAGATTCAACTACTACAACAGAGTCTTGAAGTGCAACACCAACTCAATATAAAAATAGAGAGATGATGGAACAAAGAAATCAAGAAATGGAAGCATTAAAAGAACAAAAGAAAAATGAGATTGAAGCTAATAAAGAACAAATGCAAGCTAATAAAGAAGCTTATAAAGAAGCTAGATGAACTGGTTCTCTTGTATTAACAGATGAACAAAAAGTTCAATTAAAAGCTATTATGGATTCTCATAAAGCTCAAGCTGATGAAATTAGAAATATGATTTCAAGTGGTTCATTAACACAAGAAGAATGACAAGATAAATTGGAAGCATTAAGAGAAACAACTTATGAAAGTTTAAAAGCACTTTTATGAGATGAAGAAACAGCTCAAAGACTTCTTTGAATGAAAAAAGATATGTTAGATAAAAATCAAGAATTAAGACAAGATAATATGCAAATAAGACAAGATTATAACAATGCTAGACAAACTTTAAGAGTTAAATATAAAACTCAATTTATGTCAGCATTAGGAACTAGATTAGATGCCTTTGATACTGCAAAATTACAACTTGTTTTAACTAGAATTGATGCTGCTATTGCTAATACTGAAGCAAATACAAATTTATCACAAACAAATAAAGATAAATTATTAGCTCAACTTGATGCGTTAAAAGAAATTATAAATGAAAAATTAGGTAATTTAGATCCAAATTCAAATATAGATATTAATTCTTTATTACAATAATTTTATTTATTACAAAAAAAAGACCAAATTGGTCTTTTTTTTGTAATAAAATTTTTGAGAAAACCAAAAACATACTATAATTTATAATAATTATTTTATAAATTACTTTTTATGAATAAAGTTGCTTGAAATATAACATTTGAACAAAAGATTAAATTTGAAATCAAAGATATATATTTTGTAGAATCAGAAAATATAAATTGAACTTTTACTTATTTCTTTTATTGAAAAACATATATAAATTCTAGTAGTGAGTTACTAAAATCACTTGATGAAAAAGCTAATATAAACTCTATAAATCATGATGTTTCTATATCAACAGAAGATAATATTGAAGTATATCAAGATAGGCCAATAGATTGAGTTTATACTATTACTTCAATAGAATGAAATGAGGAAAATTTTGATTCAGTTATTGAAAAATTTGCTGAAAGTTCTCCATTTATAGTTTCAATCAGAGAAGTTGAAAGTAGTTTAAGATTCTGAAATAGAATTATAAGAATAGATATTGTAAATTAAAAATATAAAATACTTTTTTACCTATAAATTTAGCTTATTATGATAAAAATTATTACTATTTGCGATAGTTATAAACATTTTTGAGAAGCTATAAAAGAATATGAAAAAAGACTTTGAAAAAAAGTTGAAATTATCAAACTTAAACCAAGTAGAAAAGATAGTACAGAAGAAATAATTAGGGAAGAAACAGGATTTGTAAAAAATTATCTAGAAAAAGATAATTCTTATAAAATTGTTTTATCAATTAATTGAAAAACTTTTTCAACTACTTCATTTTTAGAATTAATAGAAAAAAAAGAACAGACTTTTCCATCTATTCTTTTTATTATATGATGACCTTTTTGATTAAATTATAAGGAATTAAAATCTCATATTGATTTAGAATTTTCACTTTCTCAAATGACATTTCCTCATATAGAAGCACTTTTAATTATTTTAGAACAACTTTATAGAGTTGATACAATTAGGCAAGGGAAAAGTTATCATTATTAAAAATTTCATCATTTTCAATATCTATTTCCTTTTCAATCTCACATTCAAAAATATGGAATTATTTTTTCAGCAATAAATGTATTTTCATCTTGCATACTTCAAATTATTCTTATTTTTTCATCATTCAATAGTTTTACATTGTTTCAAATAAAACTATTTTTTGTATCTATTTCCCATGTTTTTCAACTTATATCTTTAAAAATTAATTTATCTTCTTTTGATTCAATAATTGTTCAAACCAACTTTCAAATTTTTGGATTATTCCATAAATTTTCTTGATACACATAATTTTTTAAAAATGTTGAATTATTTACTAAGTCATCTTGGAAATATCTTCAGTAACTTGTAAAAATAAAAAAACTTCATAAAAAAACAGTAAGAACTGTGATAAATGATATAACTAAAAAATTACTTTGTTTGTATCAATATTTTGTTTTTCTATAATTAATAAATCATAAAATTAACAGAGTTATTATTATACTTCACCAAAAAATATTTGGAATAAAAAATAATTTATTATTTTCATTATTTAATCAAACTTCATTAAAGTCTAATAAATCATTGTAAAGAAATGAAAATATTATTCATAAAAAAATTAAGATTATTAAAATAATTAACCATAATAATCTATTTTTCCATGAAAAAAAACTTTTTGGAATTGGTTTAATGCTTTCTTTTTTTATTTTATTTATAATTTCTTTTTTTAAATCTTTTTTCATATTATATACATTTATTTTTTAAAATAATTTCTTTTAACATTTTTTTTCATCTATTAATTAAAGTTCAAACAGTTCATTCAGGTATCCTAAGTATATCACTAATTTCAGTATAATTTTTCTCTTCTATAAACTTAAATACTAAAATTTCTTTAAATTTTAAAGGAAGAGAACAAAGAGATTTTTGTATACAATTTATTAACTCTTTTTTATTTAATATTTCCTCAGGATTATTTCATTCATCAACAATATTTTCTATAAGTTTTTGTAATTCATCTTCATTTCAGTCATCTTCTATTCTACATGTATTTTTATTTTTTCTATGATAATCTATTACCAAATTATGAGCAATTCTGTAAATCCAGCTTGAAAAAGGGAATTTTGCATCATAATCATTTATATGTGTATAAACTTTTAGAAAAATATCTTGTAACAAATTTTCAGCTTCTTCTAAACTTACATTTGTTATTTTTAGAATATATCTAAGAAGTTTTTTTTCATACATTTCAATAATTTCTGCAAAAAACTCTGGATTTTCTGAGATTTTTTTAATTATCTCTATTTCATTCATAATACTTTACTTAGTTTTTATTTATCTTTTCTTAATACGAATAATACCAAAAAATCTTTCAAAAAAAAGTTTTTTAAAAAAAATGAAAGAAATTATTTTTAAAAACGTAGTATGGGGTAAGTGACACAAAATCACTTTTAAATTTATTTTTTAATTTTATATATTATGAAAACAACAATAATTACAGCTTCAATAATTTGAATCTTATGAGTTTTTTTAGTTTCATCAACTTATGCAGCTTGAGGATATAGGAGAAGTAATACTACTTATACTCCTTGAACAAATACATCATCTGCAACTTTTGTTGATGCTAACAATGATTGAGTTTGTGATAACTATGTAAATAGACCACAAGATGGAACTTGAAAGAAATATGGAAGAAATAGATAATTTATTATATAACTTATTAAAATGAACAAATCAAATAAAATATATATAGCAATTGCTATATCACTAATTAGTTTAATGTCTATTGCATCAGCAAATGCAATGAATTGAAATTGACAGTGACTTTGATATTGATCTTGAAATGGAAGTTGACAACAAATCAATCAACAAAATCATACTCCTTGAGATTTAATTTCTACTATAGCAACTTGATCTCTTTCTGAACAAGAGAAACTAGATTTGTATTACCAATATAATGAGGAAAAAGTAGCAAGAGATTTATATACTTATTTTTATTCACTTTATGGTGCACAGATATTTCAAAATATTGCTGAAGCAGAACAACAACATATGGATTCAGTAAAAGTACTTTTAGATAGATATAATCTAGAAATACCATCAAATTACTGAGAATTAGAAACTACATATAATACATTGAAAATTGAGTGAGAAATATGACTTAAAGAAGCATATGAAGTATGAATAAAAGTTAAATACTTGATGTTACTGATATTGTTGATACAATTAAATCAACTGATAATGATGATATAAAAGTTGTTTTAATAAACATATGAGGAGCTTCATATAATCATTTAAGATGATTTGTAAAAGCACTTTTAAATAATTGATTTACAACAACTATAGATTATAGTGCTTATCTAAGCCAAGATGATTTAAATTCAAAATGATCTTTGCAATATAAATTAGCTGAAGTATTAGAGTCTGAGTGAGTTGTTTTACCAGATCAATCAACAAGTAACTATGTAAAAAATAATTGTATATATAATTGCCAATATAATTATTGATTAACATGACAATATCAAAATACTTTAAATAAAAATAGAAATCAAGCTTTTAATCAAAACAAGAATTTATATAAATCTCAAATTCAAGTAAAATATTGAAATATGATAAAAAATATGAATCAAAATAAATTAAATGCACTTGATTGAAAGTTAGATATGGTAATAGAAAGTGTTGAAAATAATCAAACAATGACACAAACTATGAAAGACAAGTATCTAAGTTTATATTATGCACTTAAGGAGTATTTAGGAGAGTTGGTGAGATAAGATAAAAGGAATAATTTTTAAAAAATCTAGCAAGAATTTTTGCTAGATTTTTTGTGTTCATAAATGATATTAATAACGTTTGCTTCTATGAGATGTTTTGCGAAGTGAAACGGAGCAAAATTTGGGTGAGGGGCGAGCCGAGTCCCGAACCGTATATTCCTTGTTATACGCCCCGACGACTGAAAGGAGGAGAGCGCAGCGTGGTCGGAGCGAAGCAGAGAAGTCGGCACGGGGCACGTCTTTTTTATATGAAAAAATTATTTTATTGATTTATACTATCCGAGATTATTTGTTGAACATCAACCCCAAATATATTCAAAACCATAAATATAACTTGTTTTACGAGCACGTAAATTAACATAAAAATTGCTATAATTATTAATTTTCTTATCCACGGCTTTTGTCTGGAAAGAATAGGAAATTTTTTTCGTAAAAAATCATTAATTTTTGTATAAAGTTTACCCTTCAGTAAAACAAGCAATAAAATAACAATCCCAATTAAAATAATAAAATATAATGGGATGCCTAATCTATAAAACAAGAATAGTAACAGGATGAGTGTTAGGATAGAAATATATTTTTTCCATCCCATTTTTTTATTTTCTGCCATATTATTCATAAAAATATCATTCCTTTTATAATTTTTGCATTTTTAGTGCCCCATGCCGATTGCGCACAACGTTTCAGTATATCTGATGTCCTCCGTAGTTTTAGCGAAGGAGGATATGGGTCGAGCGAGGGCACGAGTGAGCCAGATATACTGTGTTGTGCGAGGGTGATTTTCTGTAGTGCTAACGGAAGAAAATCAAGTGCAACGACCCCGAAGCGTATTTTTCAATAATTTTTCATTCCTTATTATTTTGTTGAAGAATTTTATTATTTTATTGGAATTTTTATTTTTTCGTTTTTCTTTTTCCAAGAGGGGTTAGGGGTGAATTGGAAAAAGAAAAACACCTTATTCGCTTTCTTCCGAACTTGGATTTATAATTTCTCTAATTTTATTAAAAATATCTTCAAAAGTATTAAAGTCAAAATCTTCTATAAACCCACTATCTGTCTCTATTAACTGTGCAAAATCTGATTTTGAAAGGGCTACTGATGTACTTTGTTCCAAGTCTTCTTTTTTGTACACCTTCTTATCAATAACACCATTAATGTCTACCTTATTCTGAATTTGTTCAATTTTTGTCTGATAATTTCCCTCTGTGCTATTTCCACTTTTATAAAATTCACTTCCCAGAAATAGCCTTCTTCCCTCTAAATTTTCTTTTTTTAAAATACTTTTAGGGTAATAGTGTTCTATTGATATTTTATCACCATAAAACTCTCCATTTTTTAATGGTATACAAAAAGCAAAAACATTATTTCCATATTTCTTAAATGATTGATTATCTTTTTCAATATCGTTAATTATCTCTGGAACATCTCTATCAAAAATTCCGATAATTTCCCTTGATTGAGGTACTTTGGAGAGTTGTTCAAGAAGCTTTTTAAGGTGTGAATCACTCCAATCCTCAGTTATTTTATAAAAATCAACATCTAAATTAGTAATATTCAATTTTTCTTTTGCCTTTTCAATATGCTGTCTATCTGTTTTCCCCTCCGTAATTATCAGAGGTTTTGAACCTTCTTTTATTTTTGTTTCCAATAATTCATACTTTTCTTTAAATCTCTCGTTTTCTCCAACCATCATTTCATAAACTTCTTTATATAAGTCGTTGGTTGTGGGATCAGTCGAAATACCAAGATTATCTAAATCTATTATTTTTGATCTTTCTTGCAATTCTTCAGCCAATCCCATGCTCAAAAATGGAGAGTGAGAACTCACTATAAATTGCACATTTTTAAATAGTTTAAAAAGTTTTGGCAAAACTTCTTTTTGTAATTTTATATGGAGATGTTTATCGACTTCATCAATGAGAACAATTCCCGTGATTTCATCTAACAAAATATTATTCTTATTAGTGTCAGCTTGCCTTAGAAGTTCTCAAAAAACACAAAGCAACGAGGCTTCACCAGAAGATAGATTGAATATTGTAGGATATATCTGAAGTCCATCTTCAGCATTTACAATTTGAACTCTTGTCCCACCTAAATTACGTTCTCCTATACCAAATCTTGATGTATTAAAACCTTTTGATTTTAAAATTTCTGTAATAATAAAGTTGGTTTTTTCTCTTATGTGAGATTTCAGATGAATGTTTATCTGTATAATGCTATTTATTAAATTAGATAGTTGATTCTTTTGAATAGGTTCTTGAATGTTTATACTTTCCAAACTTTTCTCAATATCTTCAGTTTTTACATTTAAATACTGGTTATCCAGTACAAGATCCATAATCCAATTCGCTAGTTGAGGTAATCCAGACAATACTTCAATAGGATTTGGCAAATATCCTGAAAAACCTGATTCTTTTTTAAAATTCAATTTTATCTTGTAAGGATCGTTTAAATATCCAGGTTGTTCATATCTGTATGCTGGAAAATATGTTATCAAATTATTTCTGAATATTTTTTCAGCCTTTTCTTTATTGAAATTAGATGAAACTTTTTTGATATAATTTTCATTTTTTAGATCGTTTTGAACTTGATTAAAAGGAATTTTTTCATCAATAGAAATTGCATTATTATATTCCTCTTCTGTGCAGTTATTTCTAATATCAAGATAGTCAAAAGTTTCTTCACCTAAGTTGAATCTAAGATATACAAATGAGGGCTTGCTCTTATCTAAATTGTGAATAGCAGAAGACACTCTATAAAATTTATTTTCTTTCCCTTCATATTCATTTTGAAAATGAGGTCTCGCTATCTCATGAAAAGCATCTACAAGATGAGAAAGTATTGTTGTTTTCCCTTTTCCATTTACAGCAGAAAGAACTGAAATTTCATTTTCATAAAAATCTAACTCCAATTTATCAAATGGAGCTCTGTTTATAAAAATTGCTTTTTGTAGATATATTTTCATAGTCTGTTTCAATAGATTGTAAATATTGTATCTGTTTTCCCTAAATTTTAAATGTCATTTTTTGTGGAGGAACGAAACAAAAAATATCTGATTATCCCCTCATAAAAATTAGAAAAAATAAAAATTTTATTCCTTTTTTAAATTCTTCAACAAAATTCCTTATTTGAGAAAAAATTATTGAAAAATATGTCGCACAACTACTCTCTATCAGAAATATAAATTTGATTTAATACTTAAAAGTAATAATATACGAAATATTTCCTATAGAGAAATAACTAAAAATATTATAATTAAAATCAATAATATGCAAAACTATTTACTTGACCTGGAAAGAGAATTAAAATACAGAAATTATTCACCTAGAACTATTGAAGTTTATATAAATTGTACAGAGTATTTTCTCAAATATATAAAAAATGACCTATCAAAAATTTCAAAAGAAACTATAATAGATTTTACTATTCATTTACAAACAAAAAATAAAGCTCCAAAGACTATAAATCTCTATAAAGATGCAATTAAATTTTTCTTAAAAGAGGTATTAAAACTAAATCTGGATTTTGAAATAAAGCTATCAAAAGAAGCAAAAAAGCTACCAGTAGTCTTATCAAAAGAAGAAATACAAAAAATTCTAGAAAATACAAATAATCCTAAACATAAATTACTTTTATCACTTTCTTATGCTTCCTGACTCAGAGTAAGTGAGATAATTAATCTAAAAGTTTGAGATATTAACTTAGAAGAACTTACAATTCATATTAAATGAGCTAAATGAAATAAAGATAGAATTACAGTTTTTTCTGAAAAACTTAAAAATGATTATCTTATAGAAAGTGAGAGATGATGAAAAATTACAGAGAGAACAGCTCAAATTATTTTTAAAAATGCTTTACAAAAAGCTTGAATAAAAAAAGAAGCAAGTTTTCATAGTTTGAGACATAGCTTTGCTACACATTTGCTTGAAAATGGAACAGATATTAGATATATCCAAGAGCTTCTTTGACATGCTAGTATCAAAACAACGCAAATTTACACAAAGGTTGTGAATCCAAATTTAAAAAATATTATTAGCCCTTTATAAAATAAATTATGACAATAAAACAAAAAATCCTACAAGAATTACAAAATCCAAAAATGCTAGATCTAAAATTTCTTTTTTCAAAAGAAGTTTTGGATGTGTCTTTGGAAGTTTTACAAGAACTTCTAGATGAAGAGAAAAAAGATTTTGATGAAATATTGAAACTAACAAATGAAAAAATAACTTTTGAAACTTTTATGGATTTCTCAAAGTTAGACTTATTTTTTTCACTTTTAAATCACTTGCAAAATGTAAAATCAAGTGATGAAATAAGAAATATAATTGAAGATTTTGAACCAAAATATGTAGATTTCGGGAATTATATAGCATATAATAAGAGGTACTATGATATGATTGTTTATTGTAAAAATAATTGTAACTTAGATAATGAACAAAAACGTATTTTAGATTTATCAATTAAATCTTATGAAGTTAAGTGAATTAATTTAGAGGAAGAGAAACAAAATAGATTAAAAGAAATAAGTAAAAGATTATCAGAACTTTCTCAAAAGTTTTGAAATAATCTACTTGATAGTGAAAAAGAATTTAAATATGTTTTTGAAACTGATGAAACTATAAAAGATATTCCACAAAATGAGCTTGAAGAAGCAAAGATAAAAGCAGAAAAAGAGTGAAAAACATGATATTTGTTTGATTCTTCACCAGCAAGTTATATGGCAATTATGAAGTACTGTACAGAAAGTGATGTTAGAAAACATTTTTTTACTGAAAAACATAAATTTGCATCAAGTGGTAAGTTTGATAATAGAAAATTAGTTTTAGAGATTTTAAAACTTAGAGATGAAAAATCACATATCTTAGGATATAAAAATTATGCAGAATTATCATTAGTTTTTAAAATGGCAGATACCCCAGAAAATGTTATAAAATTAATTGATGAAGTTTCAATAAAAGCAAAAGATAAGGCTGAAACTGAAATAGTAGAATTTAAAAAGTATTTTAACTTAGCAGATTTTAATCCTTGGGATTTGGCATATTACAGTAGAATCTACAAAGAAAAAGAATTTAATTTTGATGAAAGAGAATTAAAAAAATATTTTGAATTTGATAAAGTTTTGAACTGACTTTTTACAATTGCAAATAAACTTTATGGTATAGAGATGAGAGAAGTAGAAATTGATTCCTATTCATCTGATATAAGGTTTTATGAGGTTTACAAAGAGTGAAAACTTATTTCTTACTTTGTATGAGATTATTTTTATAACCAGGACAAAAGAAGTTGAGCTTGGTGTGATAATATGAGGCCAAAAATTGAATATAAATGAAAAACCTATATTCCTATTGTAGTAAATGTATGTGCTTTTTTAAATCAGTGAACGGGAAAAACTTTACTTAATTTTATTGATGTTGAAACTATGTTTCATGAGTTTGGTCATGCTCTTCATGAGATGCTTTCAAAAAGTAAATATAGTGATTTAAGTTGATTTAATGTTGAATGGGATTTTGTAGAACTACCATCACAACTCATGGAAAACTGGTGCAATGAAGAAGAATCTTTAAAATTATTTGCAAAGCATAATGAAACATGAGAAGAAATTCCAAAATCTATGCTTGAAACTATGGATAAACTTAAAAAGTACGGAACTTGAAATTTTACTTTGAGGCAAAATGAGTTTGCAAGTTTAGATATGCATTTACATAGCAAAGTTGTTCCAGATAATATTGAAAAGTTAGATGATTTTGTATTGGATTTTATTAATAATTACTGAATTTTTAAAAAAGATAAAGATTATAAAATGTATGCTTCTTTTTCTCATATATTTGATTGATGATATTGAGCTGGGTATTATAGTTATATGTGGGCAGAAATTATAGAAGCTCAAGTTTGGAGTATATTTAAAAATAAATGAATTTTTGATAAAGAAACAGCTGATAGATTTCTAAAAACTATACTTTCAGCATGAACTACAAAAGATGCTTCTATGTTATTTGAAGATTTTGCTGGGGTTTCAATTTCTCCAAATGCTTTTTTAGATAGAAAAAAGTTTTTGTAGTATATATAGTTTCTTCGTCAACTTAAAATATTTGCAAGATAACTAGAATTAAATATAATTTAAACTAGTTATTTTTTTATAAAAAAATATGCCAAAATGAAATAAAATCAAAAATGAAGAACTTATAAAAAAACAAAAAAAGAAAAAATGATTTACATTGGTTGAGTTAATCGTAGTTATTACCATTATAGCAATTTTGTGAACGATTGCATTTATATCAATTAATACATATACTATACATGCAAGAAATTGAGTAAGAATAGCAGATTTAAATAATATAAAAAAAAGCTTAGAACTATTTATAGTTGAAAAAGGATTTTACCCAACTCCTGATTGATTAGTAAGTATAACTTATAGTTGAGCTACTGCATGGACTCAGTGAACAATATGAGATACTGTTATAAGAAATCTTCAAAAATTAAATAAAAAACCAACAGATCCATTAACATGAAATGAATATACATATAGTATAACAAACTTGAAGAGTGAATATCAACTTTGAACCATATATGAATGATGAGTATCTATATGATATACTCCAATAATTACAGAAAAAGCAAATGCAGCTTGAGAAAAGAAAGCTCTTGCTATGGTTATATGAACATATAATGAAAAAATCCTAAAAGTGAGTACTTGAAGTATTGATTATATATTAGCTGTTCCAAGTATAATAAATACAAATTTATATGATACAGATTTATTAAGTATCATAAACAATAAGAGTTTATCATATGATAAGTATTCAAATTTACCATCAAGTTATGAAAACAATTGATATACTATGACTTGATGATTTGATTTTGTTCCGTGATGAGATATAGTTGTGTATAGTTGAAGTACTCATAACTTAATTGAAAATAATGAAAAACTTGTATTTATAGATAATCTAAAAAATGTATATTATGGGACTATATTGTGAACAAATGGAAATTATAGTGATATAACTTCGCTTGATACTGTTAATAATCAATGATGATGAATTGAGTTAGCAAATAGTTATTTAAAAAATGATATATGATGAATTTGATGATGAATAAATCAACTTTATTTAGTAACAAATGATTGTACATTAGATTGAAAAACTATATATGATTGACAAACAATTACAGCATATAGTGAAAATAATATCTGAGCACTTGAACCATATGAATGTGCAGATAGACAAACAACAAGAACATGTAATAATAGGACATTAAGCTGAGATATAAATTATCAATATACAAGTTGTGTTAAATGAACACCAGCGAATTGTTCAGCAAGTTGAAGTTACTCATATAATTCACATACATATTCAATTCCAGCAGTAAATCACTGAGAACAAGCAATAAATATAACATCAAGCAGTGTAACAGAAAATAATTGAACATTTACATATACACTTACAAGTATAGATTGTAATGATGGAGGTTTAATAAATCCAAATGAAAATGTAACTCCAACAGTTGTAAGTTGTGATACAAATTATCATATAAGTGGAAATAGTTGTGTATTGGATACATATACAGTAAGTTGAAGCTTCTGAATAAATGCTAATTGAGCAACAATAAATGTGTGTGGAACAAATGTAACAGCAGATGCAAGTTGATGATTTTCAACTACAAGAAACTATGGATCAGTATGTAACGATATAACAGCAGCAAGAAGTTGATATACATGTACAACAACAATAAATTGACCAACAAGTTTAATATCTAATGTAACAAATATAGCTTGAAGCTGTAGTACAAACTTTACATGTTGAAATAGTATATCTTATGGTTGATATACATATACTACAAAGACTTGATTAGATGGGAAATGTTGGACAACAACAAATATGAAACATTGATCTATGTTAGCAAATGGAGCATATCCATCAAGTATAAATACTATTGAAAAATGGTGTTATAATAATACTGCAAGTTATTGTAATACATACTGATGATTATATACTTGGTATGAGGCAATGGGATTACCTCAAAATTCATCATTAACAACAGAAGATACAACTAAATCTGTTTGTTGAATTATGTGAGATGGGTGGCATCTACCTACAGATGCACAATTCTATAGTTTAGAAAATGCTTCAAAAACAGCATGACAAACTTGTACATCATCAAGAACTTCATGGGAATGTAATTGAGCATGATGGATTTGAAATAAAGATAATTGAGTATTTACAGTATTAGGGGGACATTTTTATTTATGAAGTACCTATCCATTAGATTCTACTTGATATTGGTGGTCTTCTACTCAAATCTCTTCAGCTAATGCATGGTATAGGTTAATGATGAATACACAATCAACAATAAACCGTAGTGATGAAGTTAAAGCACAGTATTGATTTAGTATTGTATGTACAAGAAATTAATGTAATACATTTTTAAATCTTTATAAATATGTTTTTTACTAATTTTTCACATATTATTATTTGACTAAAGTTTAAATAAGATTAAAATGAGAAGTCTTATCATTTTAATGATGATGAAAATAAAAAATCAAAATAAATAATATTTGTCACTTTTTTGAAGTACTTTTGTTTTATATATGTAAGCCTTAAAAGTTTTATTTCCTAACTTTTTACATATGAGAAAGATAATATTGTTCTTAGTAAGCTTATTTATCGTTCAATCAACTTTTGCAGCAGTAGATGATACACAAGTTATTGACGAGTTAAATAATCAAAATACTCAGGAGCTTAAGTTTGATTTCAAACTTAAAAAATTTCAAAGTTGTGATGATATGTCAAATGTATTAACAAATTTTATAAAAAAATATTATAAAGATAGACCATATTATTATAGAGGAGGGGGGCCAATTTTATATGATGCAGTTGGTACTACATCAGATATGGCAGTAGAAAAATCATCAATTGCATGAGCTACTCCAACTTCTGAATCTTCATCAAACTCTATTGATTATAGTCAAACAAATACTCAAGTTGCATGAGTTGATGAATCAGAAATTGTAAAAACTGACTGAAAATATATTTATTATGCAGTTGATTCTTATGATTATAATACTTATAAATCAAGTAAGACTGTATTTATTGTAAAAAATGATAATTGAAATATGACTCTTGTAAAAAGAGTTAAATTACCAGATCATTTTTATAGCGTAGAATTGTATGTACAAGATTGAAGATTGATAGTACTTGCTAATTGATATCCAGTTAGAGATTTTCAAAAACAATTTTGGGTATGAAATGATCCAAAAACATATGTAATGGTTTTTGATACAAGTGATGTTGAAAATCTTAAATTACTTAAACTTTATATGACAGAATGAGCATATACTCAAACTAGATTAATTTGAGATAACTTATATGTTATTTGAAGTAAATATTTTAATTATTATACACTTTATTCTTGAGTAAATGAAGCTGATTTGAAAGTAAAACCAGAAGATGTAATATCAAATAAGCTTGATTTAACTTTTACAAATGATGTAGATAAACAAAATGTAACTGTGAAGTGAAAAGATCTACCTTATGAATCAAATTTTTGAGAATCTGTAAAATGTAGTGATATAGAATATCTGCTTCCTGATGATGATACAATTAATAAGTATAGTTTTAATCCATCTTTTAATATAGTTTCAATAATAAATATAAAAGATGTAACAAAAGAAGTTAAAAATAAAGTAGTTTTTGGGGATGTTCATGAGATACATATGAGTCAAGATTCTTTATATTTAACAAATTATTTGTATACAAACTATGATTTTAGATGTGGTCCTTGATTTATGTGTCCTATGATTTGGTATCCAAGATGAGAAAATACTCTTATTCATAAATTTGATATAAAAGATGATGCAGATTTATCATATAACAATAGTGCTGTAGTTTCGTGAAATCCATTAAATCAATATAGTATGGATGAATATAATACAGATTTTAGAATTATAACTAGTTCTTGGTATCCAAATAGAGCAACTAACTTATTTGTATTGGATAAAGATTTATGATTAGTTTCTTCTCTTACTTGACTTGCAAAAGATGAAAATTTTCAATCATCAAGATTTATATGAGATAAATTATTCTTAGTAACATTTCAACAAATAGATCCATTATTTGTAATAGACTTAAAAGATAATAAAAATCCTAAAGTAATTTGAGAGTTAAAGATTCCATGATATAGTACATATTTACATCCATATGATGAGAATCATCTTATAGGTTTATGATATGCTACGAAGATAAATCAATGGGGATGAACACAAAATGGATGAATTAAAGTTGATTTATATGAGGTAAATTATAATAAAAAATGTGGTGATTCTAATTTAACTATAGATGAGCAAAAATTGTGTAGTGATTGAACTTATACATGAGTATTGGTTAAACAATTACATACACTTACAATTTGAGATGTGTGAAGTTATAGTGAAGCATTAAATAATCCACGTATGTTTGTATGGAATGATGCAAAAAAACTTCTTTTCTTACCTGCAAATATTTATTGAAGTTATGACGAGAAAACATATAGATACAAAGATTTTTATAGTTGATTATTTGTTATAAATATAGATAAGGATAAATGAATAAAGGAATTATTTAGAACTACACATATAGATGATAATATGTTTGCAGAAGAAAGAAAAAAGGAATGTGATAATTATATAGCACAAACTAAACAAGCTCAAGAATGTACTAAACTTATTGATTGATCTACTTATTGTCCTAATAATTATGTATATGTTCCAGAATATTGTTATGAGTGAGCTAGTATTTCTGATTATGTTGCTCAATCTAGCTGGAAATATGGAAATTATTTTATAAAGAGAGCATTATATATATGAGATAATTTTTATTCTATATCAGATCAAAAAATAAAATCAAATAATATAAATACTTTCAAAGATGTATGAGTAGTTGATTTAAAATAATAAAAAAGGACCAAATGGTCCTTTTTTATTTTACATACTATATCATCATTCTTCATATTTTTCTCTAAAATCTTTTATAAGAGCCCAAAATATATTTTCAGTATAATTAGGTAGTATTTTTTCGTTTTCCCAGATAATTTCTTTTTTTATTTTATTTCTCATTGTATTTTCTCATACAGGACAAGAACAAGGAGAGTAAGGAATTTCTTTTTGTTGTACAAGTTTCAATATATCTTTTTCTCTTAGATAGGCTAAAGGTCTAATAAATGTTATATCTCACTTAGACATTTTATTTACTGGGGGCATAATTTTTAATTTTCTTCACTGAATCATATTCATAAAAGTTGTAACAACTATATCATCCATATGATGTCAAAAAGCTATTTTTGTAGCATTATATTTCTTGCATAGTTTCATCATAGCTATTCTTCTGGCATATGCACACCGCTGACAACTTTGTCATACTCAGTCATTTAATTTTGAATCTTCAGGTAAACTTATATTTACTTTTTCTAATGGAATTCAAAGTGTATCTTCATAATATTTTCTTTTTTCTTCAAATTGTATATCACAATCTATTAAAAATTCTTTAAATATGTAAACTCATCTAAGATTAAATTTATTTTTTATTGTTTTTCTGACTTCATTTAATATATATCATAATAACATACTATCTTTACCACCTGATACTCATAGAAGTACAGTTTCTCATTCTTTTATCATATCAAAATCATACATTGCTTTTTGAACATCTCTTTTTATATTCTTTTCTAAATTTCACATAAATTAAATAGAAGATAACAAATAAAAAATATTAAAGTTAATACTTATTTTTAAATATTTGGTAATATATTTATAAAAAGAAAAAAAGCTAGTTTTTTAATTCTAGCTTTTTAAATTATAATTTTTTATTTCTTCTTCTATTTCGCTTTCGATTTCTTTTTGTGCCATAATTTGATTCAATATTTTTCTTTTCTTTCTTCACTCTAAACTATTTTTTCTTATTTTTCAGATTATTTCTTCGATAGGAATCATATAAAAAACAAGTGAAAATATAAAAATAATCATAATTATAAATATAATTATTTCCATAATTCAAAAATTAATAATATAATTAGAATTATTATAGATTTCTTCGAATGATTTAGCTTTAAAATATAACATTATACTTAATAATTATTCTTTAAATATTTATTAATTAATCACAATTATTGATTTATAGTAGCTACTTCTTTAGTAGTAATAGAATCTTTTTCTTCAACTAATTCTCAGCTTACAACTAGTCTGTTTAATGTTGTTCAGATTGGCCGACATGTCATTATGCTTACTTCTGATTTTGTCTTATTTCATTTTAATATAGAAACATTTCATGGTGAGATAACTGTTTTATTTCTAATTTTATAAGTATATTTTTTTTGATTATAATATATTATTACTTCATCATCATATGATACTTTATCAAGTAAAGCAAAAACATCATTGTATTCTCATTTTATCCAAGGGAAGTTTGATGAATGTCAAAATATAAATGCATTTCATATATCTCAAGGTTTTGCACTTCAAGGATATCTAATTACTCAATTTTCTAACTCTTGCATGAATATATTATTTAATTCAGATTGCCCAGAAACAGTTCTATTTTTTATATCTATAAGAGGGATATTTTTTCATATTTTTGGAATAATTATTCTATTTTCATATGGAGTAATTGATATATCTAAACTTGGGTCTTCATTTTTTATGTTTGTATAAGTTCTAAATGAATTACTTATATTATTTAAAGTTTCATCTTTTTTAACAGGTTTTTTTTCAATATTTATATCATTTGAACTTGTTATATTAGTAGCTTCTACTGAATTTATAAGAGAATTTTCAGTTTGTTTCATCTGTCATTCATTTATATAACTATCAGCAATATTTATATAAGCTTTATAATTTGTAGTTATTAATAATAAAAAGAATATTATTGTAGAAGTTGAAATATATTTTAGTATAAAAATTAAAATACTTTTTAAACTTAATTTTTCATTACTTTCTAACTCACTATTCTCATCAATGAATAAAGTATTTAAAATATTAGTTTCTTCTTGTATTTCATTTGTAGAAGAAAAATTGTTATAAATAGTTTCTTTTTCTATTTTTATTTCTGTTTCTGCTTGAAAATCTAAAGAATTATCTTGTGATATTTCTTTTAATATATCAAAATTATTATCCATTTTTATTTTAATTAGTTTATATTTATTTTTGTTTTAATTATTGTATCATATTTATTTTGTGTAAGCAAAAAATATGATAAAGAATTTGTATTTTTGACATTTTTGTTTATAGTAATGTAAATTTATCCCAAAAGTAGTTTAATTTATGGCAAAAAGATATGAAAAAAGTTCATGAGGAGTCGTCTATCGTAAAAATAATTGAAAAATAGAAATTCTTCTTTTAAAATGGAAAAATTCTAAACAAGAAGAAGAGTATGTTATCCCTAAAGGGCATATTGAAGATTGAGAAATTGCAAAAGTTGCAGCGCTTAGAGAAATAAATGAAGAAACTTGACTTAAAGAATCTGATTTAGAAGTAATTAAATTTATAACTAAAATAAGTTATACTTTTACAGCATGATATTTAGAAGATAATCCGGTAATTGATAAAGATGTATATTTATTTTTAGTAAAATACAAATGAAATGATAGTCCAACTGTTCAAAAAGAAGAGAGGTTTACTTGATATGATTGGATTTGAATAGAGGAAATAAAAAATATGGATTTAAGGTTTGATTTAAATTGAATTATATCAAAAAATAGAACATATTTTATATAATTAAAATTTATTTATTATTTAAATGTATTTATGGAATTTTTTTATAGAAATAACAACTTAGTAACACAAAGTTCTGCCAAGAAAGAAATTATTTTTAATTTGGAAACAAAAGATGTAAGTATAGATGATTTTTCAGTTTCAAATCAAGGAGAGTATGAGAAATCTGGAATACTTGTAGAGGTTAAAGACTATGAAAATAATTTCTTTTATAGTATATCAGTAGATTGATATCATGTATTTATAATTACAACTGATAGTTTTGAGTTAACAGAAGATATATTATCTTTTTTTGGAGATATAGATGTACTTCTATTACCTTGAAGTAAAAATAGTATAAAGATCTATGAGAACATAGAAGCAAAAGTAGTTATTCCTTATTGAGAAGGTAAAGATGTATTCTTTGCAACAATATCTCAACATAAAGATGAGGTTGAAAATTTTAAAGTTAAGTGAGAGATTATGTGAGATGTTACTGAATTTGTTAATTTAAAAAATTAATTTAAATATAAATAAAAAATGAGAAAATTTGAAAATTTTCTCATTTTTTATTATGAGAATAATTCTCATTTTTAATTTGACTTATGAAAATAAAAAGATAAACTGTTTATATGAGAATAATTCTCATTTTATTTCTTAATCTTTTAAAAAAATGAAAAAATTATATACAAAAGCATTAGCAGCTTACCTTGAAATGCTAGAAATTCATATAGATACAAAAACTAAAGATGTAACTTTTCATGAAAAAACAAATGTTTTTTATGATACTTTATTTGATGTTGCACATAAAATAGGGGAAAGATATGTTGATTCATGATGAGATCTTAGAACAGATTCACTTACTGAAAAAAAGAAAAGAGCAAATAAGATAATTTCTGACTTAAAAATGGAACTTGAGAAATATGATATAGATAATAATTTATCATTATGAACTCAAGATTTAATTGGTTGATTAGCTGATGAATTAGAAGATATTGAATGAACTTCTAAAGCATTTCTATAGTTTATAAAAAACTAGTTTCAATTGAAACTAGTTTTTTATAAACTCCAATCTATTTCTTTTTTTCAAAGTCTTCTTAAGATTTCATTAGTTTTACTAAAAGGCTTGCTTCAAAAAAATCAATTATAAGCTGAAAATGGGGATGGATGAGCAGCTTCAATAACAAAATGTTTTTTTGTATCTATCAAACTTTTTTTGTTTCTTGCAAAGTTTCACCAAAGGATAAAAATAATTCATTCTTTTTTATCTGAAATTGTTTTTATAACTTGATCTGTAAATTTCTCCCATCAAATTTTTGAATGACTAGCTGGAAGTCATGATCTAACAGTTAAAATAGAATTTAACATAAAAACTCATGATTTAGCCCACTTTTCTAGATTTCCACTTTTTGGAATTGTTAATCATAAATCAGTATTTAATTCTTTAAAAATATTTTTTAAGCTTGGAGGAGGGGGTACTCAATCTTGCACAGAAAAACATAATCAATGTGCTTGGTTTTCTCAATGATAGGGGTCTTGTCATATAAGAACTACTTCAACTTTATCAAAAGTAGTTGTATTAAAAGCATTAAATATATTTTTAGGGTGAGGATAAATTGTAATTCAATTTTCTATATCAGTTACTATTTCTTTTTTAATTTTTTTGAAATAATCTTTTTCAAATTCATCTTTTAAAACCTCTAGCCAATTAGGATCGATTTTTATTTCTTGATTCATCTGTAACGAAAAAAAGTAATATAATTTGAAAAATTATATTACTTTTTTTCTGAATTCCAATTAATTTATTAGTTTTTCCACTTAGGGCAAATTCAATCAATTCTATTTAAAATTCATAAATGATTTCAAGATACTTCAGGATTATTACAAATTAATTCTTCTCTTGTATTATGTCATGATGATTTACAATTATTGCATACAGCATCTGAAGGAAGTATAACTTCATCATTAGGAAAAACATTAGTAATTTGTATTCATTCACGAACTAACCAAAATACTCTTTTTTTTGTTCATTCTTTAGTATCTATGATTTGAGTTCAAACTATAGATTCTGGCATTTCTCAATTTATTCTTGATGCAAATAATTTAACTTCAGTAGTAGTTTCTTGTAGTGGTTCAGTCATTATATTCATATATAGTTTATTTTGATTAATATATAGGATGTAATTTATAATAATATAATACTGTATGTCAAATATAATTTTACATTTTTTACTCATCAATATGAAAGATGATTTTTTCTACAAGTGATTTTATACTTATAACTTGCATATTTAGAGTATTTTTAGCTCTTTCTATATTTGCGGGGATTGAATCTGTTACTATCAATTTATCAAGTGATAAAGCTAAATCTATATGTGAATCATTTGGAAATACGCCATGAGTTGCATAGGCACTTACACTTTTTGCTCACAGTTCTCTAAGTTTCTCTGCTGTTTTTTTGATAGTTCATCAAGTTTGTATTAAATCATCTATTATTATTACATCTTTTCATTTTGGATCTCATTCCTTTATAGTTATTACTCTTTTATCTCATTCTCTTACTTTTGAACATACAATGGTATCAAATTCTCAAAAATCTTTTCAAAATCTTTTACTAGCTCATTCATCAGGAAATACTATAGTTCTTCACTCAATTTCTTGTTTTAATAAACTCATTGCAGTATGAATTTCTGCGTTTATTGTACGAGAATCAAATAAAAATCTTTCAACCAAGGCATGTATATCAAATATGTGTATAGAAGTTTTTCATTCACGAGCCGGAGGAAGTGAATTAAGTATATCTGCAAAATATTTTGCAGTTGCTACTTGTCACTTAGTATCAATTCTTTCCATAGTTCAAACAGGGAAGTATGGTAATATAATTCTTACTTTGTTTGCATAATAATCAATTATTCACCTTATAATTGCATAATTTTGGAATAAATCTTCAGGATGAGAAAAATCTCATATATAAGTAACTTCTTTGTGCTCAACTAAATCTTTAACTTTTTCTATAAATAAGTTTGGCCAAGAGTCTTCAAATTTATCAAAACTAACAGGAATTTGAGAAATTTTATTATCTTTTGCAATTTCTTTTCAAAGATAATCAAAATTTTGGTGAGTAATAATTGTTTTCATAATTTTAATTATAAGAAACTAAACTATCAATTTTATATCATTTTAATTTTTTTCTTGAATCTAAATTTACTAATCATTCTTCATCTAGGCTTATTACAAAAGCTATGTTTTGAACTTCTCATCAAATTCATTCAACTAAATCGATGGCAGCTTTTATAGTTCATCAGGTTGCTAGTAAGTCATCTATTATTGCAATTTTTTGTCATTTTTCTATACTTCAATCTTGAATTTCCAAGGTATCTTTTCAATACTCTAATCAGTAAGAAACTGATTTAGTGTTTCATGGTAATTTTCACTTTTTTCTAAGCATTACAAAAGGTACTCAAAGTTCTTTTGCTACAAGGCTTCAAAATATAAATCATCTAGCATCAAGTCATGCTATTACTTCAACTCACTTACATTTATTAACTAATTCCATAATTGCAAAATGTAGAGCATTTTTATCTTTTATAAGAGGAGAAATATCTTTAAAATTTATTCATGGTTTTGGAAAATTAGGATAACTAGCAATATAATCTTTTAAATTGATTTTTGGCTTGTAGAGATTTTTTCTTGATTCAAATTTTTCAACATTTCTTTTTAAAATATCTCATAAATTCATACTTGGATCACTATAATTTAATATAGCTTTTACAAAATTACTTGTAGTTTTACTTAATTCTTCAAAATTTACTTCTTTTCTAGAAAATTTTTTTCTTAAATCTTGTATTAAAGAATTCCATTGTCATAATAATATAATTAATTCAACATGAGTTTTTTTGTTATATTTTCATTCTGTTTCAAGATTTATATTAAGCTCATAACAAACTGAAAGTATGTTAGCAAGAACATCTCAAGCTTCTTTGTACATTTCTTCATTATCTCATATTATTGAAGCTTCTATTAATTCTCAAACTTCCTGAGTAACTTTGTTTAGTACATCATCTAAATTGATGTGTGAGTATTTTTCAAGTGACTTAATTTGTCAAACTTGTTCTTTTAATTGTGCGTTCATAGTTTTTAAATTAGAAATTAAATTATTGTGGAATAGTAAACTTTATAAAGGTTTTTCATTCATAACTATCTCATCACCGTCAACAAGGAAAATCAGAGGTAACTTTTACATCTTTATATCACAGTCATACAACTAAATCATGTATTTTATCATCTGGATCTCTGCAAATTTTTTCTCAAAGAGTAATTTCAACTTTATTTTTACAAGCAGCGACTGCTTTTCTTACTTCATTATCAATTGCATTTCTTGTTTTTTCACTTACTTCATTTTTCAAAGCATTAAATCTATCTTCTTGAGTCATATTCTTTAATAACTCTCAAGCTTCTTTTGCTGTAATCATATTTTTAAAATTAAATAATAAATCACTTGTAATAATAATGCTTATTTAAGAAAAAGTTTTAAATATAATTATTATGTAACAAAATAATTTGTAAAACTTTAGTTTATGTTTAATATAGAGAGTATTAACTGTATTATATTTAGTAACAATTTGTAACTTATGAAAAATTTTATACCACTTTTAGAGTGAATTGGATTATCAAAAAATTCTGCAATTATTTATCTTACTCTTTTAGAACATTGAAAACTTACTATTACAGAGCTTACAAATAAATCTTTACTTCATAGAGTACAGATTTATAGACTTTTACCTTATTTAATTGAATCTTGATTTATAATTGTTTCAAAATCCTGAAAGAAAAAATATTATTTTCCAGCAAATCCTTCTAAGATAAATGAAGCGTATATTGAACTTCAGGAAAGAAACAAGTGAAATATTTGAAAACTGGTTGATATTTATCAAAACTTAGATAGAAAACCAAATGTAATTTATTCAGAGTGAAAAAAGTGAATTACTACTATTTTTAGTGATATTGTTGACACTTTAGGGAATTGAGATGTATTTTATCGTGTTACTTCTGAAATAGATACAGAAATAATAAATTCTGAGTATTTACCAAAAGATTATAGACAAAAAAGAGATAAAAAAGAGCTTGAAAGATATGTGATTATGTCATCAAATGCTGCAAATATAAAGAAGCCTAGACTTGAAAGGGAATTAAAAGTAATTCCTAAAAATATAGATGAATTTCAAGATAATATACTTATGACAATTTATGCTAATAAAGTTGCTTTTATTGATTTCAATACTGATTCATCAATACTGATAGAAAATAAACAAATAGCAGATTTTCAAAAAAAAATATTTAAATTACTTTTTAAGAGCTTGAAATAGATATATTTTAAACTTAATTTAAACATATTTACTATATTAATAAGATAAAATGTTTAATTGATTATTAAGTATAAATATATAAAATATTAATAAATTTCTTAAATTAAAACAATATGAAAATACTTGTAGTAGAAGATCATCCAAAGATAAGACAAAATATAATTAAGTATTTAAATCTAAAATGATTTAGAGCTGAGGAGGCAATTCATGGGGAAGATGCTAAACAAAAGATTAAATCAAATGATTATGATTTAATTGTTCTTGATATAAATATGCCACTTTTAAATTGAAAAGAATTTACAAAATTTGTAAGAGATTCTTGAAATAATATTCCAATAATTGCTTTAACTTCAAATAGTTTACTTGATGATAAATTAGAAATGTTTTCACTTTGAGTAGATGATTATATAACTAAACCGTTTGAATTTGAAGAATTAGAAGCGAGAATAAAAACAGTTTTAAAAAGGAAAGATAAAGAAATAAAAAATAATTTAAAAATAAGAGATATAGAACTTGATATAGATAAACATAAAGTATATAAAAATTGAATTGAAATAATTTTATGAAATAAAGAATATATGATTTTAGAATATCTATTTTTGAATCAAACTTATCCTAAAAGTAAGATTTCTATACTAGAACATGTATGGTGAGAACAAGAAGAAAATCTAGATTTATGATCTGTAACTCTTGAAGCACATATTTCTTTTCTTAGAAAAAAACTATGAAAAGATTTAATTAAAACTATTAAATGAGTTGGATATGTAATAGAGTAAAAAATAAAAATTATTTAGCAATATGATAGACTTAAAAACAACAACAAAAGAACTTGCTATAAAAATTACACTGATAGTTTTTGTATTTTTTTATGTTTCATTTTTATCATTAATATTTTTACATCATTACAAGTTTTTGTACTCAGAAAAACAAATATTATTAGATATTTCAAACGTAGCTAAAAGTGATGCATATTTTTTAATTAAAGCATTAGAGATAAGGTGTACATGATGAGATAATTGTACTACATTAAGAGAAATGACTAAAGATTTTTTAGTTATTAAGTGAGATAAAATTATATTAACAAGGGGAATTTATGATTTTATGGATATAAACAAGTTTCTAAATAATAATTTAGAAGAATGACTTGTTTATGAATTAGAAACTGAAGATAAAGATTTCTATGTATTAAAAGTTTCATATGATGACTATGACATTTATTTTACTCGTGATATAAGTTTTCATGATAGTTATGAAAAAAGTTTATTTCTAATTTTTTTACTTCTAAGTATTTTTTTAGCAATTTTTATTTTCTTAGTTTCGTATAAAATAGCTAAGATGAGCTTGGAACCACTAAAAACTTATAATGAATCATTGAAACTTTATAATCATCATATTGCTCATGAGTTGAAAACTCCTCTCTCAGTTTTGAAATCTGATTTAGAACTTTTAAAAATGTGATATGATGAAGATACTTTAAAATCAAGTTTGGAAGAGGTTGATAATATGAGATCTGTTATTGATAGTATGTTATTTTTAAGTGAAAATGTTATACTAAAAGAAAAAGAAAAAATAGATTTATTAGAAATAGTTGAAGAATTAGAAGATTTTTATAATTCAAAAAGTGATAAAAAATTTATAATTAAAAGTAAAATAAAAAAATGATTAATTATTAATTGAGATAAACATTTAATTAAAACAATGATAAAAAATTTGTTTGAAAATGCTATAAAGTACTCAAATAGTGATAATATAATAGTTAATTTAACAAAAGATAGTATAGAAATTTCCAATACTTTTGATTTCGATATAAAATCAGAACAAAAATCAAAATTATTTGAGGCTTTTTATAAATTAAATTTTGATACAAACTCTTTCTGATTATGACTTTCTATTGTAAAAAAGATAGTTGAATTACATTCTTTTAAGATTGATTTAGAAATTTTAGATAAGGTATTTAAAATAAAAATAGAGTTTTAATTTAATGCTTGTTAATTAAAACTCTATTTTATTTAAAAAATTTTGTAATATTAATTAGGATTATGTTGATTTGTTTTAGAATAAAAATAACACATCTCTCATCAGTTGTAAAGTTTTCTTTTCTTATAATCAAATTTTAATAAATCTCAAAATTGGTAATTTGTAATTATTCATCATTTTAATTCTTTATTTTTTGAAAAGATATTAGCAATATCTTTATAAAGTTTATCTAAATCTTCATCTTGAAGTCTAACTCAATAAGGAGGATTTGAAACCATAGTTCATATTAATTTCTCATTATTATAATCTCTAAAATCTCTTAATTCAAATTTAATAATATCTCAGACTCAGGCATTTTCTGCATTCTTTGATGCTATTTCTAGGGCATTTTCATCTATATCAGAAGCTATTATACTATAATTTTTATTCATTATTTTTCATTTTGCTTTTTCTTTTTCTATTTCAAGTATTCATGATTTTATAAATCTAAACTTTTCAAAGGCAAAATTTCTATGTAATCCTGGAGCTATATTTTTAGCTATTAATGCTGCTTCAATTGCTATAGTTCAACTTCAACAAAATATATCATAAAAGTTTTCAGAAAATCTCCAAGAAGATAATAAAACAAGTCATGCAGCAAGGTTCTCTCTAAGAGGAGCTTCTACACTTTGTTTTCTATATCATCTTTTATGAAGTGCAATTCAACTTGTATCTATAAGTATTTGACAAGTATCTTTTATTAAAACTGTTTCTATAAAAATAGTTGGAAATTTATCATTTTCTCTTAAAAAAGAATCTGATAGTTTATCAACAATAGCTTTTTTGACAATTTTTTGAATAGCTGGAAGACTTTCTAATTTTGAATTTGTAGATGTAGCATTTACTATAATTGGATTCTCTTCAAGAATAATATCTTTCCATTTAATACTTTTAATTAAATCAAATAATTTATCAAAAGTATCTATTTTATCTTTTCTTACAAGTTCAATATAAACTTTGTTTCAGACTCTAGACCATAAATTTAGTTTTGCAATATTTTCATCACTAAAACTTGTTGTTATTTGTTTATCTTGAGAATGTAAAATCGGTAATCAAAGTAATTCTATTTCCTTTTTAGCAAGACTTTCAAGTCATAGAGGACAAGTTAACACTAAATTCATTATTTTAAACTTTAAATATTAAATTCTAAATTATTGTACTTAAAATATGTGTTTTTTAAAATTTACTTTTTTAATTAATTAAATAAAATCAAGCAATGTTAAAGTATATTTAATATTTATAATTTAAAATTTCTTTTGTGAATATTTCTATATTTGCATCAATTTGATGTCAAAACTTATGAGATGAGCTTATCTTAAAAAATGAAATAAATATTTTTGAACAACTTTATAAAGATAAAAAAGTGAATTTTAAAGTTTTTTCTTATGATTATAAAAATCCATTTTATGTTAAAGATAATGTAAAATACATTGAATATTTTCCAATCTGAATCAAAGATAAAAAAAATTTTTTTAGAAATTTAAGGAATTTTAAAAACTTTATAAATACTGTTTTTTGGAGTGATTTAATTATAATTTGATGAGGTGGAATAATTTATGATAATGAAGTTCAAGCGAACAAAAACCCACTAGATCAATGGATTTTTAGAAATAAAATATTTAGATTTTTTGGAAAAAAAATAATATTTTATGCTGTTGGGATAAATATAACATATACTGAAAACTTATTTAAATTAAGACAAATTTTTAAATGAGCATATAAAATATTTGTAAGAGATAATTATAGTTTTGAAGTATTGAAAAACAATTGAATTAATGCTGAAATTATAGATGACCCTGTTTTTTATGATAATTCAGAAAATATAAAATTTATTGACTGAAAAGCTATTTTGGATACAAAGCAAAAGAATTTATTAATTAAAAAAATTGATTCACATAATTTTAATTTAAAAGATTTAGAAAAAATAAATTTTCAAAATAAAAATATCTGAATTACATTTAGAGCTTGATATATAGGGAAGAGTTGAAACGAAAAGATTGAAATATTAATGATAAAAGAAATAGTTAATTTTTTACTTATAAGAAATGCAAAAATTTTCTTTCTTCCACATAGTATTCATAATACAGATTTTAGATCAAATGATTTAGAATTTTACAATAAAGTAATTTCCTGAAATTTAGAAAACAAAGTTTATATAGCAAAAAGTATCAAAGAAGTTTATGATGTGTATAAGGAGAAAAAAATTAATTTATGTTTATCTATGAGGTTACATAGTATGATACTTTCACAAGTTTATGATATTCCATTTATTGCATTTTCATATAGCAAAAAGACTGATGAACTTATAAAAAAGATAAAATAAAAAAAGTATTAAAGTTTTAACTTTAATACTTTTTTTATTTAAATTAATTAGTGACATCAAGTGTAAGCAAGTTTTATAACTCAAGTTGCAGTAGCCACACCTCAAGTTATAAGACGACATCAGCTTGATGTAATTGCTGCTGCTCTACTTGTATTATTAGCATCAATATCAATTCAAACTTCAAATCTTGTAGGATCATTTCAACCATCTCAAGCTCATCTACTAGTTTTATTTCAATCATTTTCAAATCAAGTAGATAATTCATATTCTCAATAAAGAATTCAAGTATTGTCTGGTCAAGTTACATAAATATAATCACAAGCAGATCCATTACATTGTTGAGTAGATTTAGGATCAGAAGGGATTTTTTCCATATATGTTAATACATTTATAGTTGCTCAAGTCCAGAACTGATTACTATGTGGATATTCAGAAGTATCTTGATAAACTTGTTCTATAGCAGATTGCATAGCTTTAACATCATTAATTCTAACAGCATCTCTTCATTTTTGTATTTGAGCAGTATAGATAGCAGTAGCTCAAACAGCAAGGATTCAAATAATAGTAATTACAACTAGTAATTCTATAAGAGTAAAGGCTTTTTTTGATAAACTTTTCATATGTTAATAGATTAAAAATAAAAATTAACATACACATTATATTCAAAATTTAGAAAAAAATAAAATAATTGTTAATATAATCGCTTGACAAAATGTATTAATTTAATTATAAAAAAGATAAAATAAAAAAAGTATTAAAGTTTTAACTTTAATACTTTTTTTATTTAAATTAATTAGTGACATCAAGTGTAAGCAAGTTTTATAACTCAAGTTGCAGTAGCCACACCTCAAGT
>JAQVFO010000004.1:45341-89462 GCA_028697205.1 Candidatus Altimarinota bacterium
ATATAATCACAAGCAGATCCATTACATTGTTGAGTAGATTTAGGATCAGAAGGGATTTTTTCCATATATGTTAATACATTTATAGTTGCTCAAGTCCAGAACTGATTACTATGTGGATATTCAGAAGAATCTTGGTAAACTTGTTCTATAGCAGATTGCATAGCTTTAACATCATTAATTCTAACAGCATCTCTTCACTTTTGTATTTGAGCAGTATAGATAGCAGTAGCTCAAACAGCAAGGATTCAAATAATAGTAATTACAACTAGTAATTCTATAAGAGTAAAGGCTTTTTTTGATAAACTTTCCATATTATTAGTAGTTTTATTGAAATAAAGTAGTATTATTATAATATTTATTAGAGAAATATGAATTTTTTTCTGAAAAATCTCTTGACTAAATTATTATTTTATTATTACTTTGTAAATAAAAATAAAGATAGCATTATATAGTCTTTTTAATCTATTTATTTTTTTAGGTCAAGTTATTAGCCTATATAGCCATTCTATTCATAATACTCTCCATATTCTTGGAGCTCTTTTTTGAAATCATATAATATAATCAAAGCTTGATCAAATTCATACTCAGATTTTAATATTTTCACATTTTTCCATAATTTCTATTATAGATTTTTCTTGTTTTTTCATACCAAGTGTTGAAAAAAGCATTTTTGAGTTGCTTTGTTTTATATTTTCAATTATATTTTCTTTTTGACTTTCATTGTAAATAAAATAATTAAAAATTAAGTTTTTATAAACATTTTTCAATTTTTCAGTAAAGATTTTTTGACTTTCAACTTTTTTTATATCACTTGGATTGTATAAATCTATTATTGTAATTTTAATATTTTCATTGTTTGCAAAAACAAGTAAATCACGAGTTAAATCACTTCAACAAATTTTATCACCATATAAATTATATAAGTATCTTTTTCTAAACACTATATTAAAAATAAAGTATGGTAACAATATTATAGAAATAATAATAGATAATTTTTTATTTTTTATGTTGTTTTTAATATTGTTTATCTGATATGCTAAGTATAGACCTATTCAATCAGGAAGTAAATAATCTGCTTTACTCAAGATTTCTTTAAATTCATTATCTTCAAGTGTCTTTAATATTATTTCAGGGTTTGGAGTAAAAATAATAGATTTCTTTTCTAGTTTCTTTAAATTAGCGAAAAAGTTAATGTATTTTAATCTATTTAAATAAATTCCTAAAATGTCCATAAGATTTTTTTGGAAAAATGATAAAAATTATGATACAATTATATAAATTAATTACTAAAAACAAGTTTATGTCATTATATAGATATGCATTAAGCTCCACACATTTGCAAGATACTTTAGAATCATTTGAAGATAAAACATTTAAATGATTAACTTTAGATGAAAAAGTTGTATCAAGTGCAAAATATTATGAATGAGTTATAAATGAGATGGATTTTTAAAATGTCATTAAATCAAAAGTGTTAAAAGCCTTAACCTTTTTGAAACTATCCTTTGTGCAAGGATAGTTTTTATTTTGCTTTTTTAAAAAATTATATTATCTTTTATTTATTATTTTTATCTTTTATTTAAAAAAAGTGAAAGTTGCTATAGTTTGTGATTGGATAAAAGACTTTTGAGGTGCAGAAATGGTTTTATCTCAAATGCTAGAAATATTTCCTGAAGCTGATATTTTTACTTCAGTTTTTTTTGCTGAATGAAATCCTATTTTTAAATGAAGAAAAATCACAACAAGTTTTATTCAAAATATACCATTTTTAAATAAATCACATAAACTAGCTTTAGTTCTTAGGCCACTTGCGTTTGAAAGTTTTGATTTATCTGAATATGATATAGTTATATCAAGCTCTAGTGCTGAAAGTAAAGGAATTATAACAAAACCTGAAACAATTCATTTTTGTTATTGTCATACACCAACTCGTTATTTCTGGAGTCATTATCATGAATATTTAAATATGATGGAGTTTTGAATTTTAAATTCATTTGCAAGATTTTTGATGCCAAAAATTATATATAAACTTAGACAATGGGATTTTGTGGCTTCTAAAAGAGTAGATTATTTTATTGCAAATAGTAAAAATACATCTTCGAGAATTAAAAAATATTATAAATCAGATTCTAAAGTAATTTATCCTTGAATTGATTTAAGCAATTTTAAAGTAGAAAAAAATAAAAAAGATTTTTATTTGTATGTTGGTAGATGTATTCCATACAAAAAATTTGATTTAATCGTTGATACTTTTAATGCAAATTGAAAAAAAATAGTGTTAGTAACAAATACAGATAATAAACTTTTTAGAGATCTTAAAACTAAATCAAAAGAAAATATAGAATGGAAATTAAATATAAGTAGGGAAGAAATACTAGATTTATATAGAGAGTCAAAAGCATTTTTATTTCCTCCTGAAGAAGATTTTTGAATTGTTCCAATAGAGGCGCAGGCTTGTGGAACTCCTGTTATTGCTTATAAAAAATGATGAGCAGTAGAAACAGTAATTGAAGAAAAAACTTGATTATTTTTTGAAGAACAAACTATTGAAGGTTTACAAAAAGCTATAAATAAATTTGAAACTATGATTTTTGATTCTGAAGAAATAAGGAAAAATGCTGAAAAATTTAGTAAAGATAAATTTAAAAAAGAATTTTTAAATTTTGTTAATGATAAATTAACTTCTAATAAAATCTAAAACTTTTTTCAATTCTCATAATTGTGTTTTACTATCAATTAATGTGTTTAATTCTCATATACTTCAATGTCTTTTTCAATATTTTCAAATTTTATGACAATCACTTCAAAATGTTATAAATAAATCTGAAAATTTTTTTCTTAAAGAATAAATTTCATTAATCCATTCAATAGGTGTAAAAGTATTTATCTCAACTCACTTTAATCATACATCATAATACATAGGAAAGTCTAATCTAAATTTTTCTATATCTCATTTAAAGGAAAAATGAGGATGTGCTATAGAAAGTATAGCCTTATTTGCTTTAGCAATTTCTCAACATACTTCAATTGATAATTCTTCATCTCATTTATCTATAAAGCCATAATTACAATAAGCTCATCATTCTTTTAGAAATTCAACTATAAATGATTGTTTTATTTTTTCATCATTCCATCAAGAAATTGATTTTACTAAATCAATATTTCAAGGTTTTGATAATATATATGCTCATAAATGTCAGTTAGTTACAACTTTTCAGTCTTGTCATTCTAAGTATTGTTTATAAAATTCATTTCAATCTAGATTAAATCAGTATGATTTTAATAGATTAATTTGCTCAAAAACTCTATTATTTCTACTTATTTTTCATTGAGAAACTATATTATCAACATCATCTGTAAAATTTTCAGCATAGCAAGTTATATGTACAGAGTGTTTTGTTTTTTTATTTCTTGCACTTATTTCAACTCATAAACTTGAGTCAATTCAGTTATTTAAACATAAATCTTTTATTTCTCTATTTATAGTATCATGGTCTGTACAGGCAAGGTAAGTTAATCAATTCTCTTTTGCATAATTAACTACTTCCATAGAACTATTTACTCAATCAGACAATTGAGTGTGAAAATGCATATCAAAACTCATATGTTTAAAGTTAGATAATAAAGTATCTAAAGCATAATGATAATCAATAATCTTCAATTTAAATCATATAAAAATGTAAAATTTATTTACATTTAAATAAAATAATATATTATATAAGCGTTGTTATAAGATATTTAAAAGTGTAAAAATAATATACAATTATGATTACAGAAAAGATTTTGGAGAATTTATGATTATCAAAAAGAGAGGTAAAAGTATATTTAGCACTTATAGAAAATAGTCCATTAAATATTTCAGATATAAATAAAATAACATGAATACATAGGGTATCAATTTATCAATCTGTAGATTCAATGTTATCAAAATGATTAATAACAACAGTATTAAAATGAAAAAGAAAGTATTATAAATGAGAATCTCCAGATCATTTAAATACACTTTTTAATGAATTTCAAAAACATTTTCAATTTTTAATTCCTCAATTGAAAGAATCATTTCAGATAAAAGAACAAAAACCAATTATAATCCCTTTATACTGAAAAAAATGAATTACATTTATTTTTAATGATATAGCAAATACTCTTGATTATAATGATGTTTATTATAGATATAGTTCGAGAAGGTACTTTGACGAAAAAACACATCTTGATTTAACATATTATAAAGAACACAGAGATAAGAAAAAAATAGGAAGATATGTTATTGCTAGTGAAGATTATTGAAATTATAAAGATAAAAATCCAGATAGAGAAATAGTAAAAATACCAAAAGATTATGATTTATTTGATGATAATGTTACAAAGATTATTTATTGAAATAAAGTAGCAATAATTGATTATAATAGTGAAACAGCTTTTATTATAGAAAGTAGGATATTTTCAAATTTTGAAAAAAAGATTTTTAAATTACTTTATAAACTTTTGAAACCAAAAACTTTATTTTAAATTTTTCTTTAGAATAAAATCTTTAGTTGAGTTTATATTTTCATCTCCATAACAACTATAATTTTTATAGTAATTAATATAAATGTTTAGTAAATTATTTACAGCATCAAATTTAATATCATAACTTTTTATAGGAGTAAATAATACTGTATCTGTATATTTATTTTTTGGAATACTCTCAAAGTTCATAGAAGTTAGTGTTGTACTTGATATATGATTTCATCATTTATTTATTTTAATTTTTTCTCTGTTTAAGAAATCATTAAAATTTAAATTTACTCAAGTTGGGTAAATTCATGTTGGGTATCATAAAGATCATGTAAGTATTTTCATAGTATTATCATCTTTTGAAAATATATCATTATCTCAAATAGTAAAGTAAGGGAAATAGTAAGTTTTTTTTACATTAGTTCAATATAGAAAATTTAGTTTTATGTAATAAGTTCAAGTATTTGAAAAACTTGCTCCTGAAATATTATTTATTGTTATTTGATAATTTGTTCCTTTTAAAAATGTTTTATTTTGATAAGTTGATGTAGTTCAAGTTCAAATCATCGTACAATAAATAGGATTTCAAGATGTTCAAATTACATAACTTGGACTTGAAATACAATTAGATTCACTTACATCTGGTCAATCATATTTTACAAAATAATAAGTTAATTTGTTTGTATTTAATGTTAAAAAATCTTCATTTTTTAAAGCAGGTGGCATAATAATATCTCATGTACTTGTAGGAGATGTTAGATTAGGATTTGTAGTTCAAGTAGAAAAAATAAAAGAAAACTCAAGTTTATTTGTATTTGTTATATCTTTTGTAGGAGTAAAGTTTATACTTGCAGAGTTTATAAAATTTCAATCAGAGCTATATTTAATAATCTCTTTCTTTCAGCTATTTGCTATATACAATGCTTTTATACCATCGTCATAGTAAATTCAAGTTGGTTCATGGAGTCAATCTTCTCGTGAAAGTAATTTATAGATTTTGTTATTACTTGTATCTAAATACAAAATTCTATCATTTAACGTATCACTTATAAACAAAAATCAAGTTCATCATATAGTTGAAAAGGATAATCAAGTAGGGGAATTTAAAAAAATTCATGTTCAGTAATTTCAGTCTAAGAAATCATTTCAAAATACATCTTTTCAAACTATTTTTTTAAAAGAATTTGGAGATGGAACTTTATTAAATTCATAAACACTATTTCATAAGGTGTCAGACACATAAGCAATATTTCAAATTCAAAGTGCAATATCAGAAGGTCAAAGTAAAATTCATGTTAAGTTGTTTATAGTTCAAGAAAATAAATTTGTTGTAATTCATCAATTATTATAATTTGTTCAAGCAAAGATGTCTCATCATAGTCATTCAAAAGGAATAAAACTTTTTATTGTTATATGTCTTGTATTTTCACTATCACTTCATGAATCACAATAAAATTTATTTAAAACTGTTTCTCATATATAACTAAATCATCATTTATCATAATTTTTATCAATTTTTAATAAGACTCAAGAATTAAGGTTTGTAATTTTAAATGATTTATTTGCAAATGATAAAGTTTCATAAATATTTTTAGTAAATTCTTTTATTTTTACATCATTTTGTAGACTGGATTTTTGATTTGTAATGTTTTTTATTCAATCTTGGACAAATAATGAAACTGATAACATTAAAATCATTGAAATAGTTATTCAGACTATCAATTCTATAAAAGAAAAAGCAAAATTTGAGTTTATATTCTGTGAATATTGTTTATGGTTTGATTTTAATTTTAATTTATTTTCCATATTGAGATAATAATTACTAATCACTAGCTATTAAAACTAGTTATTGATTTATTTTATTTTTTATTTTTCAATTTGCAATTTGATTATTTATTTGTAATATTTTTAAAAATTTAGTATTTAATTTACTTCTTATTGAAAACATTAATTATATGAGTTGGTGCTTTTTGATTTGCAATTTTAAAGCATTTATCAGAGAAAAATAATAATGATGTATTTTATGCATATGAAAAAAATGATTTAGTTATAAACTATTTAAAAAATTTCAGAAAACATCCTTACTTTTTTGATTGATTTAAATTATGAGAAAACATATTGTTTGTAGATAAATTAGAAGAAATATTACCAAATATTGATTTACTTATATTAGCACTTCCATGCCAATTAGTTCCTCCATTTATTGAATCTATAAAATGATATTTAAAGCCATGATTAACAATTTTGAATTTAGCTAAATGAATAAATAATAAAACTTTAAATACAATATGAGATGATTTAAATAATATATTAACTTGAATTTCATATAATTATGCAGTTTTATCTTGATGAATGATAGCTGAAGATGTAGTAAAATGAAATATAATATGAGCTAGTGTATGAGTAGAAAGTGAAGCTTTATGAAATATGTTAAAATCTTATTTTGAAACTCCAAAATTTAAAGTGAGTTTATGGCTTTGAAATGTAAAAAATGCAGAATTAGCATGAGCATTAAAAAATATTTTTGCAATATTTTCATGATATAATGAATGATTTTGATCTTGATCTTCAAGTCTTTGATATTTTTTCTGTCAGTATTATAAAGAGTTTAAAAAATTATTTATTTTGTTATGATGAAGTGATAGTATCGAATTTGAGAGATTTGCAATTTGATGAGATTTAATAGCAACATGTTTTTGAAATTCTAGAAATAGGTATTTTTGAAGATTGATTTGAGAATGAAGAACAACAAAAGAAACTTTGGATATTTTGGCCTCAGAAAAAAAGATGGCAGAATGATATGAAACTTTAAAATGAGTTTATGAAATAATTAAAGATAGAGATGATTTCTCAATAACAAAAGAATTAGGAAAAAAAATTTTATTTAGTAACTAGAAATATATGAATAAAATGTTGAAACAGATACTTGTAATAAAAAATAATATACTTTTTAATAATGCTGAAAGATTTAATGGTTTTTCAAATACTACTTCATATGAGGGTGTAATTTTAAAAAACTATGAATTTATGGTTAGAGGTGATGCTGAGATAAATTTTTCATATAAACAACCTATTCCTTATGCAGTTATAGTTGAGGAATGAACAAATAAAGTATTTGTATATAAAAGATGATGAAGTACTTCAACGGTTTGAGAAACAAGGCTTCATGATAAAATCTCTTTTGGAATTGGTTGACATATAGAACCATGTGATGAAAATTGTTCAGATAATATATTAACTTATTCACTTAAAAGGGAAATTGAAGAAGAACTTAATCTTGTTGAATCAGATATTGTTTCTACAAAATTAGTTGGTTTTATCAATGATGATTCAAATGAAGTATGAAAAGTTCATTTTGGAGTTTTTTATAAAGTTTATGTTAGAAATTCTATAGTATCATTAAATGACTGAGAGCTTGCAAATTGAGAGTTTTTAGAAGTAAATGAAATAGAAAAAATGGTTAATTCATGAGATTATGATGTAGAAACTTGGTCACAAATTATTTTTGATGAAATAAAGAAAATAGTATAATTTAATATTTGCTAATATCACTATTTAATAACAATTTATTCATGATTTCTCTAATTCATTCAATTGCTGTAAACTGATTGTCATCAAATATAATTGAGGTTGAGGTTGATATAAATTCCGGACTTTCAAGTTTCACAATTGTTTGACTTGCAGATCAAGCTGTTCAGGAAAGTAAAGAAAGAATTAGAAGTGCTTTAAAGTCTAGTTTTGCAAAATTACCAACAACAAGAATTACAGTAAATCTTGCTCCAGCTGATATAAGAAAAGCAGGACCAAGTTTTGATTTACCAATAGCTATTTGAATACTAGTTAGTGATGAAGTTATACAAGAAAAGAAATTATTAGATAGTAGTATATTTATTTGAGAATTAGCTCTTGATTGAAAACTTAGAAAGGTATCAGGTGTACTTCCTGCAACTATCTGAGCAAAAGAAAATGGATTTAAAAGAATATTTATTCCAAAAGAAAATATAAAAGAAGCTTCAATTGTAGATTGAATTGAAGTTATTTGAGTTGAAAATTTACTTGAGTTGATAGATATTTTGAATTTTAAAAAAGAATATGAGATAGCTGAAAAAATAGATATAAAAACATTAAAAAAATCAATTTCTGAAAAATATGATTTTTCATATGTTATAGGTCAGGAATATGCAAAAAGAGCATTAACAGTTGCAGCAGCAGGTTGACATAATATAATTATGAATTGACCACCATGAAGTGGGAAAACAATGCTAGCTAAAACTCTCAAAACTATACTTCCAGATTTAAACTTGGAAGAATCAATTGAAATCTCGAAAATATATAGTATCTCAGGACTTTTGACAACAGAAAATCCAATAATAGTTGATAGACCTTTTAGAACTGTTCATCATACAGCAAGTTCCATAAGCATAATAGGGTGAGGTAGAAATGCTAAACCAGGAGAGATAAGTTTAGCACATAAATGAGTTTTGTTTTTTGATGAAGTTTTGGAATTTCAAAAAACAGTTTTGGAAGTTTTGAGACAACCACTTGAAGATTGAAGTATCACGGTTAATAGAGTAAATTCAACTTACACTTATCCTGCAAAATTTATGTTTGTATGAGCTATGAATCCATGTCCTTGTGGATTTTTAACAGATCCCAAAAAGGAGTGTATATGTAGTCAAAATGATATATTGAAATACAGAGCAAGGCTTTCAGGACCTTTAATTGATAGAATAGATATATTTATAGAAGTACCAAAGGTAGAAACTGAAAAGTTTGGAAATGACGCAAAAAAATGAGAAACTTCTCTTGAAATAAAATCAAAAGTAGAAAAAGCAAGGGATATGCAATTAAAAAGATTTGTTGGGACTAATTATACTTTTAACTCTGAGATGTGAAGTAAGGATATAGAGAAGTATTGTATACTTGACAGTGAAACTGAAAAAGTACTTAAACAAGCTGTGAATAGTCTGGATTTATCAGCAAGAAGTTATTATAGAGTATTGAAGCTTGCTCGTACTATTGCTGATTTAGAATGAAGTGAAAATATTAAAATGAATCATTTACTTGAGGCTTTGGGATTTAGGAAGAAGGATTAATTTTTTGTAAATTTTATTGAAGATTATGTAAAATAATCAACAATTTAGTGAAAATATAGAATAAATGTAATATAATATTAATATGAAACAAAAAATATTCACAATACTTGATAGTTTAGGTATAAAGTATGAAAACTATGAACATCAACCTGTACATTCTTGTAATGATGCAAAGTGAGTTTGCATACCATGAAAAAGAGTAAAAAGTTTACTTATAAGAAATAAAAAGTGAACTAATTTTTATATGGTTGTTTTGTGAGATGATAAGAAACTTGAGACAAATAAAGTAAGAGAAATGTTTGATGACTCAAAAATGAGTTTTTTCGAAGAAGATTTGATGGTACAAAAGATTGGTCTTAGGCCAGGAAGTGTAAGTCCTTTTGCTTTAGTAAATAACGAAGAAAAAGATATAAAAGTAGTTTTTGATAAAGAATTAAAATGAGTTTTAATTGGGTTTCATCCATTACAAAATGATAATACAGTTGTTTTGAAAATGGATGATGTTGAAAAGTTTTTGGAGAATTTGTGATTTGAATTTGTATATTGAGACTTGTAATATATTATTTCTGAAATGTCTAATTTCCTAAGAATGAAACAAAAAATATTAAAAAAATTATATATAGTCCTTGCATATTTTGCTAGGATTTATTTAAAGAAGACAAATCCATTAACTATTTGAATAACTTGAAGTGTAGGAAAAACTAGTTGTAGAATGATAGTTACTCAAGTACTTAAATCTTTCAGTGAACAATTATCAACTAAATCAACTTTAAATATTTACACCTCACCAAAAAATTTTAATTCAGAGATCTGATTAATACTTTCTATATTTCAAATTGAAAAATATTCATCATCTTTTATTGGATTAACAAAAGCATCTTTATCTATAATATTTAAAGGTATTTTTTCTTTCCCAAAATATAAAATTATAGTTTTGGAATATGGGATAGATCATCTTGGTGATATGGATTTTTTACTTTCTATTTGTGTTCCAGATATAGCAATATTTACTAAACTTGATAAAGTTCATAGTGCTTACTTTGGTAGTGTAGAAGCTATATGAGATGAAAAATTTAAGCTTATTTTAAGTGCTAAAAAACAAGTTTATTTAAACAATTTAGATGAGTATTGTAATAGAAATACTTCAAAAATAAAAGTTCCTAAAAAGTTTTATTTTTGATGAGATATAGAAGTTAAAGATTTAAAAATAAAAGAAAATAATTGAAATATTGTAACTAGCTTTTTTTATAATAATCAAGAAATTACAACAAACCTTTTTTGAGAGGAAAATATAAATTATATAGCCTTATGATTAGATATTGCAAATTATTTAAATGAGAGAAAAGAATCTGTTAATAATAAATTTTTTGAATTAACTCTTCAACCATGAAGATTCACATTATTTTCTTGAATAAAAAATTCAATACTTATAGATTCTACTTACAATGCTAGTCCTGAAAGTATGAAAAAAATGATTTTAAATACTTTTTCTTTAAGGGAAAATGTATTTAAAGATCATAAAATATGATTTATTATTGGTGATATGAGAGAACTTTGAGAAAATTCTGAAAACTCACATAAAGAAATTGCAAAGTATTTAGAAAAATCTGATTTTGTTTACACTATATGAAAAGAAACAAAAAACTATTTAATTCCTGAATTGAGTTGAAAAGTTGAAAATCTGAAAAGTTTTATTAAATCAAAAGAAGCTTGAATCGCTTTAAAAGAGTTTATTTCAGATCAAACAGATGAATACATAATCTTGTTTAAATGAAGTCAAAATACTATTTTTACAGAAGAGGCATTGAAACAAGTCTTGTTGTATAAAAATGATGAAAGTAAACTTGTTAGACAATCTAATGAATGGAAAGAACTTAAATTATCTTTTGACAAAAAATAATTTAAGTCTATACTTTAGTTAGATATAAATGTTTTCAAATCAATCTATGAAAAATATCACTTTTACATCAACTTGGTCTACAAAAACTAAATAACAGTTTTTGTAAGCTAATTTGTATGTAAACCATCAATAAATTCAGAAAAAACTGTTAGTTTAATAACAGTTTTTTTATTTGTCTAAATTTCAAATTATGTTTAATCTAAAAATTTTAAAAAATATCTGGTGGACTTCAAAATGATGGTGTAATTGCTTTTCAAATTACAGTTTTTAAAACTGTGCCAATTTTCAAGCTATTACATCAATTTGTAATAGCTTTTATTTTTTAAATTCGACTATATGGAAACAAAAGAAAAATATGATTTAATAATAGTTTGATCTTGATTATCCTGACTATTATTAGCAAATAAGTTATGTAAAACACATAAGATTTTAATAATTTCAAAGTGAGAAATAAACAATTCAAAGATTAGTTGATGAGAAATTTGTACAAGATGATTACAACAAAAAAGTTTATTCTCATCTATATTTATATCAGGAGATTCTATGTCTGATTTAAATTTATTAAAAATATTTTTAGATAATTTAGAAAAAAATATTACTGATTTTTCATTAGAATACTGAATAAAGGCATCATTTTTATGATGAAATATAAATATTTGAATAGTTCTTCAGTCAATAAGAAAGATTTTGATAGATAGTAAAAATGTAGATTTTTTAGATTCAGAGGTTTTTAAAATATGTAAAAATAGATATTCATATTTATGAGTTATAATTAAAGATAAAGAGGAGTTTATTTTTAAATCTTCTAAAGCATTGGCTATTACTTCCTGAGGATTTTGAAATATATTCTGATTTAATGATAATATTGATAATGATTATTTATCAAATATGGCTTGAATATGTATAGAATCAGGAATTAGAATGAGAAATTTAGAGTTTTTGATGTTTCATCCATTTTGAGAAAAATTAAATTGATTAAATAACTTGAGTTGAAAAATTGTTAAAACAGACTTTTTGGCATGAAAAGAAGTAAAAAATAAGGATTGAAAAAATATTCCAGATTTAGAATATATTTTAAATTCACATAATGCTCATCAAAGTTTTTCAGAAATTTTAAAAGTTTTTGAAAAAAACAAAGAACTAACTATTGATAATAAAAGATATGATCCAATAGTTCATTATACTATTTGATGAATTGATGTAAATAAAGATTTAGAGACAAATATAAAGTGAATTTATACGGTTTGAGAAGCTTCAATATGAGTAAGCTGAGCCTCAAGAATTGGTTGAATTGCTTTATCAGAAATAATTGTTTTTTCAGAAATTATATCAAAAAAGATAGATGATTTTTTAATAACTAAAAAAGAGATTTTATTTGATTATAAAGATGAATTTAACATAGACTTAGTAAAAGTTAGAAATACTAAAAAAGAAGTCCAAAAAATGTTAACTTATGATTTATTGTATTGATGAAATGTTTATGAGTATAAAATTATATTATGAAAAATAGAAAAACTTTATGATTGCTCATATAAAATTATTGCTATAGCATTGCTAAAAAGTATGATAATGAGAAAAGAATCAAGATGAAGTTTTTATAGACAAGATTTTAGAAACAAAAGTTTTTTTACTTACAATACAGTTTTGATATATAAAAACTGAAAGATAAACACTAAAAGGAAATATATAAATAATTTAATTAGATTTAAATACTATATTTATAAAAAATTTTTTCACTTTTAATTTATGCTAAATTCATGATCAACTAGGTTCTATTCTTTCATTATCTGAAATAAATCATGCTTCTTTTTTCTCAAGGTAAACTTCCATAATATTTCTATCATAATCTATATAATTAGGATTACCTAAAATTTTATCAACTGCTTCAGTATAATCTCATTTTCATAGATTTGGAAAATTTGAAATTTCATTATTTACATACAGTGCTAATCCCAAGGCATCATTGTAATCTACTTCTCAATTGTGATAATTCATTTATGTTAATTATTAATTAATATACTTAAATAATACATAAATAATTTAGAAGTCAATATTTCTATTTTTATAGCTATAAATTTTTTGATAAATATTTTCATATTTCTAGCTTGCTTTCGCTTTAAATATATATAAAATACATTTTATAAAATTTAAAATTTAAATAATTCTTATGATATTTCTTAGTAAATTTCCATTTAAGACGCAAAAAACTGCTCCAAAAGTTTCAGATAATAGATCTACAAGTATTTTACTTCAAGCATGATTTATAAGACAAACTATGGCTTGAGTTTATACATATACTACACTATGATTAAGAGTTTTGGAAAAAATAAAAAATATAGTTAGGGAGGAGATGAATAATTATTCTTGCTATGAAACTCTTATGCCAGCACTTTCTCCTCGTGAGCTTTGGGATACAACAGGTAGATGGGATAGTATAGATGTCATGTTTCATATTCCTGCAGCAAATAATAAAGAGTATTGATTAAATTCAACTCACGAAGAAATTGTAACTCCACTTTTACAAGAATTTATTAAATCATATAAAGATTTACCAGTTTGTGTTTATCAAATTCAAAATAAGTTTAGAAATGAAAAAAGAGCAAAATCAGGACTACTAAGATGAAGAGAATTTGTTATGAAAGATGCTTATAGTTTTCATGCTGATGATGAAGAATTTGTAAAATATTATGAATGAATGAAACAAGTATATATGAATGTATTTACAAGACTTTGATTAGCAAATGATACTTTTATTGCACAAGCAGATTGATGAACTTTTACAGATAAATATTCACATGAATTTCAAGTTAGACTTGATATATGAGAAGATGTAATTTTTTATGATAAAACAAATTGAAATTGTTTTAATAAGGAAGTAGCACCAAGTCTAGTTTGAGTTCAAAATCAACTTGAAAGTGAATTGAAAGAAAGACAAGATATAGAGGCACATTGAGTTATATGAGTTGATGCTCTAGTAAAAACTCTAGGAATTCCAGCAGAAAAATCTACAAAAACTATGATGTTTGAAACTGAAATTTGAGATTTTATAGTTGCATCAGTTAGGGGAGATTATGATATAAATACTTTAAAATTACAGAAAATATTGTGATGTAAATTACTAAAATTAGCTTCTGAAGAGAAAATAAAAGAAATAACTTGAGCTGAAATCTGATATGCTTGAATCTATAATTTACCTGTATGAGTTAAACTTTATATAGATGATTCAGTTAAATGACTTACAAATTTTGAGACAGGTACAAATAAAACATGATATCATTCAATAAATGTAAATTTTGGTAAAGATTTAGCAATTCCGGAAAAATTTTATGATTTTAAAGAAGCAAAAGAGTGAGATAAAAATCCAGAAACTTGAGTTACTTATGAAGTATTTAAAGCCTCAGAAGTAGGGAATATATTTCCATTAGAAACTAAATTTTCAGCATCTTTTTGATTAACATTTTTAGATGAAAATAATAAATCAAAAACTCCTTTGATGTGATGTTATGGAATCTGAGTTTCTAGAATTATGTGAGTAATTGCAGAATATTTTTTGGATGATGTATGAATAGCTTGGCCAGAAAAAGTATCACCATTTACACATTATATTGTAGTTATTTGAGAAGAAAATATTGACAAAGCAGTTAAGTTCTCTAAAATACTAAACATTAACTCAGATGATATATTGATTGATGATAGATTATCAGTTTGATTTGGTCAAAAGATGAGTGATGCTGAGCTTATATGAATACCAAATATAATCATAATTTCACCTAAAACTTTAGAAAAAGGTGGTTATGAAATTAAAAAAAGATGAAATAAAGAGAGTGAATTAGTGCCTTTTAGTTTTTAAAACAATTTAATGATATCAGTTAGCTGACTATCTTATCCTTGATTACCTCACCATAGGTGATGAAATAGAAAAAATTTAGTCCCTTGAAATATAGAACAATTAACATTTAATAATCTAGTTACACAGTTATCAACTAATCCGATAAAATTTTTACATAACAATGAGGAATGATATTGAAATGTTTTAACAGATGATGATAAAAGATTGTTAAAAATTTGATTTAAAACAAAGTGAGAACTTGAAGAAATTATTAGAAAATGAATAAAAAATGAAATTAACACACAATGAGAGAATCATAATCTAGATATAGAAAAATTAGTAAATTGTATTATTAGTATAATTAATTTTAAATCTACTCCATTTATTTGATGAGAAATATATAAAGCCTATGCTCAATTATATATTTTTTGAAAAGAAGAATTTTATTGAATAAATGAAATTGTACTTAGAATTGAAAACATTATTTCATCACAATTAAGATTTATGAATAATTTAGTAAATAGAAATGCAATACAAACTCCATTATCAGATAAATTAAATGTTGTTTTAAATTGAAAAGATGTTTCATACAAAGTATCATCAGTTTTAATGTGAAAATATGAAAGAATAGATGTTTGACTTTGACCATTAAATTGATTTAATACTCTTATTGATGCACTTATTTGAGAAAAAGATGACATAAGAAATTTTAAAGCTATAAGAGACTGAGTTCCTAGCTTCAATTTATCGGATAGAGGAGTATATAAAAAATGAGAAGGGACAAGAAAAGTTAATATAGTTAGATTAAAAGATAAATGAGCTTATATTGAGGAAGAAAAAAAAGATTTATTAAATATTCTTGAAAAAGAACTTATTTCAGAATTAATATATTGAGAAGTATTAACTTTTAGATTAAAAGATGTATTAGATGATATAAATGAATTAATAAATAAATGAATTATAACTACTGAGGAAATTAGTGTAGTAGTTAAAATATGGATTAGAAAAAAATTGGAAAAAATAGTTTCTTGATTAAATAAAGACAATATAAATAAATTAGATCCTTTAGATAATGGTATAATATGATGGGGGATTTTAAATTGAGCCTTTTTAGAACCTATGATTAGAGATTTAGAAAAGTTATCATGAAGAGGAAGAAAATTTTTTACAAAGTATGTATCAGATAAAGATTATGAGAAATTAATTTTTAATATAATAATAAAAAAATCTTAGATTTAAATCTAAGATTTTTTTATTTGTTTTAATGGCTCGCGACAATGAAAATATTGAGAACTTTTTTTCAAGAACATATAGAATTCACTGTTGCTAATCTTTATAATGATGATTATGGGTATTATAGTGAATATAGATGAAAACCAAAAGAATATTATAAAAAATGAAAGTCATAATAGTAATACAAATATAATTACTTAATGTTAATCCATATAGAGTCAAAATAATAGAACTATATATAATAGTTGAATAATATCACTTATACATAATTTAATATTTATTTTATTATGAATTATTAGAATAATTATTATGAACAGTTATGTTAGTTTCAATGATTTGTTATTATGAATTATTACAACAATAGTTGGATAAATAATATTATGAATTATTAGAATAATCATTATGAACAGTTATGTTAGTTTCAATGATTTGTTATTATGAATTATTACAACAATAGTTGGATAAATAATATTATGAATTATTAGAATAATCATTATGAACAGTTATGTTAGTTTCAATGATTTGTTATTATGAATTATTATAACAATAGTTGGATAAATATAATATTATGAATTATTTAGAATAAAAAAATAAAGAAGCATTAAATCAAATTTAGTACTTCTTTATTTTAAAAATTACTTTATTAATAATGATGCTTCAAAAAGTGCAGTTGCTAGTTTTGTTCTTGTTTTTGTTTCATCAACGACTCAATTTTTTCAAATACTTGGTCTTTTTGAATCTTTTTCTCAATCATTCCATATTTTTTGTGATAATGCTAATAAAAAGTTTCATAATTCAGTATTATTCATTTTTCAAACTCTTTCAGCAATTGTATGTACTCCTCCTGAAAATCTAATTTCAGATTCAGCATCTTCGTGTTTTTTAGGGGGATTATTTTTATCAACATATGGCTCAGAAATTTTCCATGCAACTCTAATTTTTTCAGAGGCTACTTTTAATTTTTCATTTCAAGTTATTTTAGATAATTCTTCCAAAAAATCAGCTAAAGTATTATAATATAAATCTCAAAGATTTTCTACCAATCTACTATCAAGAAATAAAGTTGCTTCATTATCTAATATAAAAATATCATCTATAGTTCAAGTAAATCATTCTTCTTCAAGAGATTTCATACTTCAAGGTATAAATCTATCAATATTATCTTCAACTCATTTATATAACTCTCTAAGTTGTTTAATGTCAATAGGCAGTGATGTTCATCTTTGATCATACCACCACATAGTAACAACATATCTATCCCAATAGTCTTGTTTATATTTTTCATCTCAATTAATATAATCTTGAACTTCTTTTTCTCTTTTTTCTTGAAGAAATTTTTGAGTTTCATATGCTCTTTGCTCTATATCTCTCATATTTTTTAATGTTATTATAAATTTTATAAAATATCATTTATTCTTTCAGCAATTTTTTTTCATTCGTCTCAAACTTCAAAATATTTTCAAGGATTTACAATAACTCATTTATAAACTCATTTTTCAGGACTTATTTCATCAGTAAGTTTATTAAGCCCATTTATAATGATATAATACTTTCATTCATAATCAAAATATCATTCAAATTCTGGAATTTGTCTTTCTTCTTCTAATTCCTTTGCAAATTTTCAACTTTCTTCAAATCTTTGCTTTAATAATTCAACATCTTTATTTCTTGAAGTTTCATCGCTATATTCAACTACAAAAAGATTTCCTCAGATATCAAAAACATTAACATTTCAATTTAATTCTACATAATTAAAGGTAAAATTTATTAATTTTGTGTTTCATTCAAGCATATCTTCAATATCTCAAGCAAAATTTCAAGAAATTTTCATTTCAAAGAAAGTTATTTTTCTTGCTTGAAAATTTATAGGAGTTATATCATTTAACTCTCTTATATCTCTTGTTACTATATTCATAATTATAAAATTATTTATTAAATTCTTTAATTCTTCAGAAATCTATCATATATATATTTCAATTTCTATCAATCATTATGTTTCAAGGATGTAAATCATTGTGTGCTATTCAATTTTTTCATAAAGTTTTTATAGCATTATCTAAAGGAGTTCATCATGTTTTTCCAGTTTCTCTTCTTATTTTATATGTATTTCAGAGTAATTCTGATAACTTATCTACGGAATAATCTTCAATAATCTGATCTAAATATGAATCGGTTTCTTTAAAATTTTTCTTTAAAAATTCTCTTACTTGTTTATCATCAAGTTTTCATATTTGTTCTATTTCTTCAGGAGATAATTTATGTGAAAATCTATCAATTAATGTTTTAGAATATAAACTTTGTCAATCAACCTTTTCCATAAAGAAATATCAACTTTTTTCTCCTCCTATAACATATGGAATTTTAATTTTATCATCAATTAGTCCTTGCCTTTTTAATTCTTTAACCTTTTCATGAAATAATTGATGATTATGAAACTCTTTCATTATATCATCAACTTCTCAAGGTTTTGCTATTTTTATGACTAATTTTTCATTGGTTGGATGTCTTAAAATTATTGCTTGAGTTCATTCTCAAACTATATCATTTATATTTAAATTCTCTCATAATATTTCCTTATATTTTTCTAAGAAACTATATTTTGGATGAGAATATAAAGAATTTAAACTTGGTAATTTATCTTTTCCACAAACTCATTTTTCCATAAGTGCTCTTATTTCATTATCATTAAATCATGCTTTCTCAAGCATTATATATTTTTTTCTTAAATCTCAAATATCAAATTTTCAGTCTTTATTTGGAAGTCAAATATTATGTGCTTCAAGTATTGCTTTTTGTTGTTCAGGAGTAAACTTTTTTCATTTTAGATAGAAACTTCCTGCTTCTAGTCTTTCTTTATCTCATAATTTAGCTATATCTTCAACTAGCATTTTATTAAAATCTAATTGTTTTTTCGGAACTATTTCATCAACTTTTTTGGAAGTTTCTTTTACTACTCATTTTACTTCTGAACTAGCAATTATATTTTCTTTATGAGATCTTAATTTAGCTAATTCTTTCATTCAAAGTTTCAATCACTTTTTTCAAATAGTAACTCATAATCAAACTCAAGTTCATATAAGTCAGAGTTGCGCTACTGATTTTCACTTCTCATAAGCATTTCAATCAAATAAATTCCATATTGTTTCTCAAAGACTTTCTGCCATCTTTTTCAATCATTCCCAAGTTGCAAGTTGTTTTAAACTATCAATTATTACAGCTCAATTTGTATTGTAAATTTCAATTGCTAATTCATAGTTTCAAATAACAAGTTCATCAACAATTCATTTGAGAAAATTTTCAATTTTTGAGTTTTTTGATTGATTTTCATTTATTCATAATTTTTCATAAATCATGGTTTTTGCTTCTTGTATCAACGCTTCTTTACCTATATTTTCTCTTGATTCTCAAATTTCTTTTTGTCTTAATTCTTTCATTAAATCTAATCTTTCAATATCTTGTCTTTCGAGTAATTGTTTAATTTCTTTCAGGAGTTGATCTAGATTTTCTTTACTTATTCCACTTTGTATTCTGTTTTCAATATATTGTTTGGCTTTATTTTTAATTTGATTTTCATTAAATCAATCTGGAATTTTATCACCTTTGACATCAATTCAATTGATATATTCATTATGATTTCAAAAAACTTCTGCCATGATAAAATATTGAAATAAATTAAAATAAAAAGTATCAGATAAAGTGTATCATATATATCTATTCTTTTCAACTATTTGGCATATAATCTAGTAATGAAATGGATTTTTTATTTTAGAAAATTTATAAATATTTTAACAAACAAAAAAGAAGTTTCTTAAAAACTTCTTTTTTATGTTTGCAAAAGTAGGCATCGAACCTTAGGTTTAACGAAACTCTAATTAAATTGTCCAATGTATACGAGTGCAGAACTACGAATTTATCGAGGTCCATAAATTCGATTTATATTCCATAATTCTTATAGCCCTCTCAATTTTTATACATAATGAATCATGTAATTTTGCTATAAAGAATTATTGTAAATCTACAATAGTAGAAATTTATTAGAGACTTTTTTTCAAAAATCTCCAAGTAATTTACACCATTAAAGTATAAATTTCAAAATGTTTACAAACTAAAAGTAAGTTAGGATACGATACGAAAAATATATAAACATTTTTCTACTTAAAAACTAATTTAGTTAATTTATGCTAAGGTCGAGAATATTTAAATTATATAAACGTTATAATTCAAAAACTAATTTAGTTATTTTATATTTTGTTCTCGTACCTGTAAATAATTTATCTTATTTACAAAAGTAATTATATTAATTTTTTATATAAAGTCAAATGAAAATATATACAAAATGATATAATATAGTATATATTTATACACTTTGGCTTTATGTAAAGTTTAAATCATATATCTTTTTAGATTGACAAGTTATGATTTATATTTTTTAATATATATTTTAATACTAAAATATAATTTTTCAATCTTTGTAACTCACAAGTTTTTCATTTAATTGAAGGTGAAAATTTCAATTATATACAGTGGCTACTAGATTGATTAATCCTTCAATAAAGAACTTTCTCGTTCCCTTCATTATTTTGTCAGATAGAGCAAGGAAATCTTCTTGCATAAAGTTAATATCTTGAAAAACAGATTTAGATTTTTTATCTATATATCTCTTTTTTATTCAATCAATTAGATAACTAATAACATTAAGCTCTTCTTTGTTTACTCAATCTTGAATATTCTTAATTATAGTTTTTTTTGAGACACCACTTATTAATAAAACATAAAATGCTTCTATTAAATTCAAATAACTTTCTTTCATAGTAAAATTTTTTTAAAAAATAAATTAGTAATTATATTATATATATGAAAATTATAAAATTTTAGATTTTTTTAGACTTTTTAATATATTTATCTAAGTTTTTTAACAATTCTTTTAAAACATTCACATTTATACTATTTCAAATTTGTTTATATCTTTGTTCTTTTGATATTCAAGAGTTAGTATAATTATCGCAAAATCATTGTAATCTTTCATATTCTAATTCAGTAAGATTTCTTCAAGTAAGTTTTTTAACTTCATTATTATCTAATTTTTTATTATAATATTTTTTTCTAGTTTCATCATCTTCATTAAGAATTATTCGTTTTTTAGTTCAAGAAGCAGTTAAGCAACAACAAGTATTATTTTCTAATTGAGATTTATTACTGTGATAGTTAGAATTATACCTATTAATAATCTGAATTCTAGTAAGATAATATTTTTTATCAACATCTTTTTGTAATATATTTTTTAAAAATTCTTTTTTCTTTTTTCAAATTGGAAATTCAAAATTAAAATTTCATAATGATTTTTTTTGACCAACTATGAATATTCTAGGTCTATTTTGTACTGATCAGAATTCAGAAGCATTAAGTATCTTTCGTTTAATATTATATCATGCCTTATCAAATTCATTATTAATTATTTTAAAAGTTTTTCATTTATTGTTAGTAAGAATTCATCTAACATTTTCAAAAATAAAAAAATCTGGTTGTTTATCTTTTAATATTCTAACATAATCAAAAAATAAATTTCATCTGTAATCCTCAAATCATTTTTTACTTCCTGTAATGCTAAATGATTGGCAAGGGCTTCATCATAATAAGACAGAAAAATCAGGTAAAATATCAGTATTAATTTTTGTAATATCTCAATAATTTTTATGATTTTGATAATGTTTATTATATGTTTTAAGAGAATGTTTATCTATCTCCGAGAATCATATACATTCTCGGCCTAATCATAACTCTTGAATCGTATATTCAAAGGTTCAAATTCAGCTAAAAGTACTAAAATATTTAATCATATATTAAAAGAAAAATTATAAAATGTATCTAATATTATATTAAGAAAAAATAACTCAATGGACTTTTTTTAAAAGAAAATTTTTATTTGCTCTTCTATCAGCTTTCTTTTGACTTTTGATAGAAAAAAAGTATATTCAAATCACCACAAAATTTTACATTAATGAAGTATTCAAGAGAAATCTTGTTTATAAGTTAAAAATAAATTGGAGAATCTTATTCGAATCTCTAAGTTTAACTTATAAACTTTTTGATGTAAAATTTTGTGGTAAAAATTTTTAAGAATAAGATTTTCCACATTGTTTTAATAAATCAATAAAAAGAATCTTATCATTAAAATAAGGTTCTTTTTTATTTGCTAATTTTTTATTTATGAAAAAAGAATACAAATTATGATTATGAATTATTTTATGATTTTTTATTTTACTTATAATCTTTTATTCTATATGAAAAAAAGATCAAAATGATAAATTAGAAGAATTATGAATAAGTAATGAACAAGCTGAGAATATTAAAAATGAAATAAATTCTATTGAAGAAAAAAATAAATCTGACACTTTAAGTGAAGAAGAAATCAATTTTTTTAAAGAAAATTGATTAAAAGAAGATGTTAATAGAGGATTATTTTATACATATGATAAGTATCAACTAGATTCAAAAATGATTTATTTTAAAAAAGAAAATGGTAAGTGGAAGTGGTCAATACTTCTTTGAAATTGGGATGATTTAGGTGATGATAAATATGATAATCTGAATAGTATCTATAATTGATATGTTATCAAACAAGATAAAACTAAAGAAATTTTTGAAAAGCTAAGAGGATTTTCTAAATAAGAATAATGAAAAAAATTATTAATAATATATAAAATTATGAAAAAATTAATTTTTATAATACTATTTTTCTTATTTTTTCCAATTATCTCTTTTGCAGAAAATACAGAAATAAAGGAAACTCTAATATATGAGAATTATTCAAATATGTGAGATATAGTTTCATCTTTTGATTGAAGTAGTATATCATTTTCAGCAAAGAAGAAATGATGATTTGTTATAGTAAAAGATGGAAATGAAATATGACAAGAATATTATGAAATATTATATTATTCTTATTCAGATAATTCAATTTATTATATTGCAAATAAATCATATAAATGAGAATATATTTTGTTAAAAGATTGAAAAGAAATACTCAGTATAAATTCAAAACCTAAAGAAATATATACTTCAAAGATTTGATGAAAATATGCTATAAATTTAAGAGATAGACTCATTATAAATTGAAAAGAAACTAAAATATATGATGCAATATTATTTTTTTCCTTTTCCTATAATTGAAAAAATTATACTTACCAATTTTTAAATTGAGATTGATGATATAAAATAAACAAAGACTGAAAAGAATTAAATAATTATGAGTATATGTATTCTCCAGTATTTTCTCCAGATTGAAAAGAATTTTCATATATTGCTGAGAAAAAGGATTGAAATTTTGTTGTAGTTAAAAATTGACTAGAATTAAATAATAAATTTGATTCTATATGATATATAGACTATTTAGATAAATGAAACAATATATTTTATACAGCTGAGAGTAATGACAAAAAATGATTATATATCAATAACAAATTATTAGCAACATTACCAAAGTCAGTCGATATCTCTTCAACAGCATTTAACTCTACAATTAATTGAGAATCATATGTTGTTTCTTATAAAGATAAAATAAAATTAATAAATATTTTTAATATAAATTGAAAAGAATTTAAATCCCACTCATTATCTGATATCTCTGATAGTAGTTTTTCTTTAAAAAATTCAGACTATGCAATAACTTTAGATAATAATACTAGTTATGCTAATATCATTAAAAATTGAAAAAAAATAACTTGATATGATAAAACTTATAGTCCTTTATTTTTAGATGATTGAACTTTTACTTTTATTTGAGAAAAAAATAATGAAAGATATATAGTTATAAATGAGAAAGAACAAGAAATAGAAAAATCTTGAATTTACTCTTGAATATATTCTTTAGATTGAAAAAATATTATTTACTGGATATGAGATTGAACTTGAAAAAATAAAAAAATAGAAATTTTCTATTTAGAAAATAAAGATTTTTTTGGTTTCACTGATAATATTGCTAATCCAAAAAATGTAAGTAAAGATCCAAGTGTAATATGATTAAACTGAATTTTGGCATTATTATATATTTTTATGTTTTATTTCTCGGGAGCTGTTTTTAATAGTTATTTTCAAGAATCAAAATGATTCATTAATAAAATTAATAATAGATTAACAATATATTGGGGAAAATTATGAACTAGTTTATATACTTTATTTTTTAAAATTCTTAAAACGATAAAAAATAAAGAAATAAATAATTTTTTCATAAAAATAATAAATTTCATATCAAAATATTCACATAAAATAAATATTATAATTTGATTTATAGTTTTATGAATTATATCTCAAATACTTGTTTGAGAATTAGATTTAAATAGTACTAATGGTTATATATTTCTAATTATCTTAATATTAGTAGTTTGAATTTTATCACTATTAAAAGATTTAATTTTATATCTAAATCTAAAAAAATCCGAGAAAGAAAAAATCAAAATAGAATTAATTCCATCTTGATTTATATTTCTTTCACTAGTCGCAATATTTGTAAATTTAATGAAAATAGTACCTTGAACTTTATTTTGAGCAACTCATAAGTTAAATATATCTGAAGAAGTAAAAGAAAAATCAGAAAATTGATTAACTTTACTTTATATATTGTTTTGAGTTTATCTAATATGAATTTGATTTTGGTTTAGTTCTTTACTATTCCAAGAAAACTCTATTTTTTATAAATTAGCATTAACAAATTATTTTTCTATATCATCTGATATTTTCTTTAATTTATTACCATTTTGATTATTTTGGTGAGTATCTATTTTTAATAATAAAACAAAAAATATTAAACTATATTGGACTATATTTATGTTTATATCTTTCTTTACATTATTACATACTATTTTTAATCGTGATTGAGATTTTTGAAAAGTTTTATCTCTTCAAAATAATAATTTAAATATTTTTATAATTATTTTAATATCTTGGTTATTAGTTACATTTTGATTTTGGTTTTATAATAAAAAAATCTCTAAAACTATTAATTCTTAATTTTTTGAAATATGGATTTTATAAATTTAAACTGAATAATAGATTTCTTTTATCAAACAGATAAACAGAAACATATGGCTGTTAGTGCAATTATTTTAATATTTGATTTTTGTATTAGATACTATTTTATACAAAAAAAATCTAACTCATTATATGCAATTGCTTTTGCACTTAGAGATACTATTTTAATATGATTACTTAAAGAATTTATTGATATGATGTGATTTGGCGAAGCTAGTGTAATGGATTTTGTATGAGATAGTTTATGATTTTTATTTCCAATTTATTTATATTTTTCATACAAAGAAAGTAAAAAATTATGAAATAAAGATATTTTTAATTATACCGATGATATTTTCAGACAAATCTTTATCGGCATAAAATTAGTTTGAAAAGAAACTTGAGAATCCTTTAAATATTGATTTTGATATTTTACAAAATTAATCAAAGATAAAATTAATGAAGATAGTTTTAGTGATATGGAAATGTTTAAACTAAAAAATAAGTCAAAAATAGAATTACAAGAATGAATATGATCTATAAAAAATATAATAAAAGTGATAAAATACTTTTTTATATTTATTATTTATTGAACTTTGGAATTTGTTATAGAGTTAGTAAAAATGCCGTTTTTTGTTTTATTTAAAACATTTTACATATTTTTTAATAGTATGGCCTTTGTGTTAAATAAGTATAAATAATTTTTAAGGAAGATAACACATCTTCCTCTTTTTATGCTTCCATGAAAAACCTTCAAAATTCTTTAAAGAACTTTTTCTTTTCATCTTCATGAAAATGCTTTTGTCTTTTTTCGAACCATTGCATAATTTGGAAAATATCAACTATTTTTAGATCTTCTCATAATTTATTCTCCCCATGAATAATATTACAAGTATAATTATAAATGAAATACTCTCCGTTTTTTGTTTTATATAATATTTCAGTTAATTCATCTAGATTAAGTTCAAGATTATGAATTCAGCAATAAGTAATTTTATCAGATTTTTCAGTATCATAAATTTTCCCTTTTATAATTTTGTACATATTTTTTAAATTAATAATAAATGAAAATATTATATATAATGAAATTATCATTTTTTAGGAAAAATGTAATTTTTTTTTGAAAAAGTATTTTTATCTAACAACGAATATGAAAAAGTAACTTCAAAATACAACTATAAAATAATCATATTCTTAAAATTAATTATTTTAATATAATTTTCATTATTACAAATGAGTTGAAATATTTACAATAAATTAGTCATTCATAATGATTTTAATGTATAATTTTTATTAATGAGAATAACAAAAAGAGAGTATTTTTCTAGAATTCCTCTCTTTATTAATGAAAATAGTATTATTATAATATTATTTTACTTTCTAAATCAGACTAATTTTCATTTCTTAAACTGATTTTTAAATATATAATTTTTCATTAAAAATAACTTTATTTCAATATAGATAATATTTCTAATTCACCTGAATCATTGAGAATAGTCAAACTTTTTAACTTTATCATTAAATTTTTCTAAATTAGGTAGCCTATCCCATGTAATATCAAAATTGTAACATAATTCAATTTTAAGATTTCTAAACTCTTTTTCAAAATATTCTTTAAATTGATTACTTTTTAGTGGATTAAAAAAGAAAAAATTATTTCATCTATTCAAACGGTTAAATACGCTTATGTTAATTTTTAATTTATTCTTGAAATAATCTTCAATATATCCAGAATCTATCTTCTTTTTTTCAATTTTAGTTTTTTTATTTTGCCCAATATCAAATCATATTTTATTATAATTATTCATTAACTTATTTTCATATTGATCATATCAAAGGTTTGAATTAAATACGAAAATAAAATTTGAAAGATCTATTTTTCTACTGTTATTTTTGGTGTAAACTTCCTTATTATTAATAATATTCATGATAGTTGTAAAAAATGTATTTATATTTCAATTTTCAGTAGTCATACCTTTTTCAATTTCATCGAAAACTAGAATTAATTTTCAATCATGTTTTTTAGCAATATCATTTATATTTTCCATTATACTATCATTACTTGAATATCAGTCTGTGGCTCATAGAAGCGAATTTAGTTCAATAAAGTGGTATTGCGACATGTCAATTATATAATATCAAAAGTTTAATTTTTCAGCTATTAACTCCATTATATAGTTTTTTCATGATCAACTCGGTCAGAAATTGAAAAATACTCCTAAATTTTTATCATTATTTTCGTTACGATAAGTATTTAGCATAAAATTACTTATATACTGATCTATAACATGATTTTGACCGATAATTTTTATTTTTAAATATCTCTCTAGTTCAATTAACTCATCCATTTTAAAAGAATATAATGTATCATTTTTAACTTTTTTATTGTTTTTAAGATGTTTTGGCTTTTCTCATTCTACATATTCTATTTCTCAGTTTCACTTATTTACTTCTGTGAACCGAACCTCTTTGAAATCGATTACATCATCAAATTTTTCCTCTTTCTTATTTTCTTTGTTTTTTTCTTTTTTTGAAGAATGTTTTTTTATAAAATTTTTCATCATTTGCATTTGTTCTTCATCGTTTTTATTTCTATAATCTTGTTTATAAATATCAGGTACTTTAAAAATATTTTCTTGAGCGAGTAATAAATTGATATCAGCATTAATACCTTTTTCATTTTCTTTGTTTATTTCTGTCATAGACTCAATAGTTAGGAAATAAAATAGATTTATATTTTACCCGCTTTTTAATATAAGTCAGCCATTACTTTTTATTTTCTATTGGCAATTTTTTAAAATGTGCTATTTGGAGTGAATTGAAATATTAATTTTTTATTAATTTTTGAAACTTTTTTATAGTTTTAAGTTGAGATTTTCAAGAAAATATGTATAGTGAAAACATAATAAATATGTAAAAAATATTGCATGAGTATAAAAAAAGTAATCTCAGATCTTGTTGAAAAGTATGAACAAGATAGAGAAAACTATATAAATCTAAAGTATAATGAAACTCAATTAAGAAACGACTTTCTTGATCCCTTTTTTACTGCTCTTTGATGGGATATAAATAATTCTCAATGAAAGACAACAAACGAAAGAGAAGTTATTTTAGAAGAATCTTTAAAAGCTAATATATCTGAAAACTCAAAAAAACCTGATTATACATTCCGTTTATTTTCAGAAAGAAAATTTTTTCTTGAAGCTAAAAAACCTAATGTTAAAATTGAATCAAATTCAGATAGTGCTAAGCAAGTTCGTCGTTATTGATTTACAGCTAAATTAAAAATATCAGTATTGTCAAATTTTGAATATTTATCAATATATGACTGTTCAGAGGAAGTTAAAGAAAGCGATACAACAAATACAGCTATTATTAAAAGATACTATTACAAAGATTATGTTAAAAATTTTGAAGAAATATATAGTTATTTAAGTAAAGAATCTGTTTACTCATGAAAATTTGATATAATTTGGTCTGATATTGAAAGTAGACTTAATCATTTTAGTGTAGATGATTTATTTTTAAAACAAATTAACGAATGGAGACTTTCTCTTTGAAGTGAAATATATAAACATCAACCTTGAATAAATGAGTTAGAGTTAAATGATTTAGTACAGAGTTATATAAACAGTATAATATTTTTAAGAGTATGTGAAGATAGAAATTTAGAAGAATATAAAGAACTTTTATCTTTTGCTTCAAAAAAAGATTTTCAAGCACTAATCAATAAATTTGAAAAAGCAGATAAAAAATATAATTCTTGATTATTCAATCAAAAACTGGCAAATAAAATTATTTCAGATAATAGTTCTATTTTTTGGAAAATAATAAATAAATTATATTATCCTGAAAGTCCTTATTCTTTCTCTGTTTTTTCATCTGATATTCTTTGAAATATCTACGAAATATTTCTTGCAGAAAAACTAAAAATAGAAAATAATAATGTATTTTTAATTAAAAAACCTGAAAATATTGATAGAGATATTGTAACAACTCCAACCAATATTATACAATCTATATTAAGAGATACAGTAATTTCTTATTGTGAATGAAAAAGTGATGACAATATTTTTAACTCAAAGATTGCTGATATATCATGTTGATCTTGAGCATTTTTATTAGAAACTTTTCAACTTTTGAATGACTTTTTTATTGACTATTATTTACAAAGTGATAAAGATAAACTCATACAAATAGGAATTAATTCATACAAATTAAAGTTTGAAGTAAAGAAAAAAATATTGGTTAATTGTATTTATGGTATAGATAAAGATTATAATGCTGTTCAAGCATGTAAATTTTGATTATTATTAAAACTTTTAGAAGAAGAGGATAATAATACTATACCTAATTTAAAGCCTATATTACCTTCTTTAGATAATAATATAATATTTTGAAACTCTTTAATTGAATCTGACTATATTAAAAATACAGAAGATATTACAGATATAAATCCCTTAAATTTATGAACAGAAAAATTTGATATTATTATATGAAATCCCCCATATCTCAAATCTGAGGATATGAAAAATATAACACCTAAAGAGTTAGTATTATATGAAAAATATTATAAATCAGCTTATAAACAGTTTGATAAATATTTTTTATTTATTGAAAGAGCTTTAAAATTATTAAAAACAAATTGATATTTTTGATTTATTGTACCAAGTAAATTTATAAAAGTTTGATCTTGAAAAGAATTAAGAAATATTTTAAAAGAGTCTAAAAATTTAACAAAACTTGTATCATTTTGAGCAAATCAAATATTTAAAGATAAAACAACATATACATGTTTGTTATTTTTAAATAAATCTTCAAATGAAGTTTTTAAGTATACAGAAATAAATAACTTTAATGATTGGAAAATTCGTAATATAAAAGATGATATCTATGATACTATTGAAATCGACTCTTTAGATACAGATAATTGGATATTAGTTCCATGAAATTTAAAAGAAGTATTTCATAAAATTAATTCTAAAAGTATAAAACTTGAAGAGTTACTCTGAGATTGAAATATTTTTAATTGAATTCAAACTAGTGCAAATAAAGTTTATATTCACAAGCCAATTAAAGAAGATGAAAATTATTATTATTTTATTAAAGATAAAAATACTTGGAAAATAGAAAAAGATTTAACTAGACCATATTTTCAAACATCTAACTGAGATGATAATTTAAATACATATCGTAAGTTTCAACCAAATAGTTTTGTTATATATCCATATAAAAAAATAGATGATAATATTGAATTAGTTTGATTATCAGAATTAGAGAAAGATTATCCTTTTGCATATAATTATCTTAATACATATAAAACTGAACTTAATAATGATAAAAGAGATATTAAACCGACTCCAAGGACTGAAAATGAATGGTATCGCTATTGAAGACATCAAAGTTTAGATAAATGTGAAATTGATAAAAAAATAATAGTATGAGTCTTATCTATTTGAAATAAATATGCCATTGATGAATATAAAACTTTGATATCTTCTTGATGAACAGCTGGATATTGTATTATAAGTTTACCAGATAATTTTAGTTACTCTATATATTATATTCAGGCACTACTAAATTCTAAATATTTAGAATGGTATTCTTCTTTGATAGGGGAAATTTTTAGATGATGATATATAGCTAGATGAACAAAAGTACTAAAGCAATTGCCAATAATTAAAATTGATTTTTCTATACAAGAACAAAAAGAAATACATGATTCTATAAGTAATTTACAAAAAGAGTTAATTGATTTAAATGAAAAAATTGAGCAATCAATTGATAGAAACAAACTACCTTTACAAAGAATATTTGAACAAAAGAAATTTCAATTAGATTCTAATTTACAAGAATTATTTAATCTTTGAGATGATGATAATTTAATACCTATAATATCTAAGATATATGAAATTAATTAAAGATGCTTCATGACAAAAACTAAGAGGCTGATTTTATACACCTGAAAGAATAGCTCATTTTATGTTAAAATGGGCTTTAAATGGTAGAGAAAATGCAGATATTTTAGAGCCTAGTTGTTGAGATTGAGTATTCCTAGAACAATTATGAAATAATAGTTTCAATTATAATTCGATTACATGAATTGAGTTAGATATTATAGAGGCTAGAAAATCAAAAGATTTAAATATAAAGAATAGTGAAGTAATAAATTCAGATTTTCATACTTTTTGTAATTCAACAAATAAAAGATTTGATATTGTTATATGAAATCCTCCTTATATTCGTTATCAATACTTTGATAAAAAACAACAAGATGAAGCTGAAAAAATATTTAAAAAAGTAAATATAAAATATTCAAAACTAACTAATGCTTGGGTATCTTTTGTTATATGATCTTGTTTGTTATTAAAAGAACAATGAAAAATTTGATTTGTTTTACCTGCAGAACTTTTACAAGTTTCCTATGCTAAACCTTTAAGAAATTTTTTGGCTCATTTTTTTCATAAAATTAATATTATATCTTTTAAAAAATTAGTTTTTCCAGATATACAGCAAGAAGTAGTATTATTACTTTGTGAAAAGAATTGAATCGATAAACACTTGATAGAACATATAGAAGTTACTGATATAGATGAATTGGAAAAAATAGATTTAAATCTATTAAAAACACCAAAAAAAGAAATTGATTTTGAGGAAAATAAATGGACTTTTTATTTTCTTGAGCAAGATGAAGTTGACTTAATTGAGAAAATTAAACACTCAAATCTAGTTCCTAAAATTAAAAAATATGCTGATGTCGAAGTATGAATAACTACCTGAGCAAATGATTATTTTTCTGTATCAAATGAAATAGTAAAGGATTTTTCATTAAATGAATTTGCAAAACCTTTGATATGAAGAAGTATACAAGCAAATAGTTTAATATTTACAGAAGAAGATTGGTATAAAAATAATAAATCAAATATAAAAAGTAATTTATTGGTTTTTAAAGAAAAAAAAGAAATAAAAAATAAAAAAGTTTTAGATTATATAAAACTTGGAGAAGAAAAATGAATTAATAAATGATATAAATGTAAAATTCGTGATGAATGGCAAATTATTCCTTCAATAAAACTTTCAAATGCTTTATTTACTAGAAGAAATAATCTTTTTCCTAAACTTATTGAAAATTTAGCAGAAGCATATACTACTGATACTATGCATCGTGTATTTATAAAAGAAAATGTTAACAAAAGATCTTTTATTGCTAGTTTTTATAATTCTTTATCTTTTGCTTTTTCTGAAATAGTTTGAAGAAGTTATTGATGATGAGTATTAGAATTAATGCCAAGTGAAGTTGGAGATATTTTATTACCCTATAATGAAAGCAATAGCGAATTATTAGATACTTTAGATATAATGATTAGAGAAAAAAGGAATATTGAAGAAATATTAGATTATTCAGATAATATTATTTTAAAAAAATGATATGGTTTTACTGATAAAGAAATAAAAACTTTTAGAAGAATTTGGAAAAGATTATCTTGAAGAAGATTGGGAAGAAAGAATTAAAAATAATATCTAAGTATTATAAAAAATGAATATTACAAGAATTGAAGTTCAAAATTATAGGCTACTCAAAAACTTTTCTATTGATATTGAAAAAGAGTTATCTTTAGTTATAGGTAAAAATAACTGCTGAAAAACTTCATTACTCACCGTATTGGATAAGTTTTTAAATGGAACAGCGAATAGTTTTTCTTTTAATGACTTTAATTTGGATTATAAAAAAGAATTGAGGGAAAACATAGAAGGACTAACTTCTACGATTACTGAAGCAACAGGAATAAAATTGAAAGTATTTATAGAATATACTGATAGAGATAATTTATCAAGTATCAGTAAATTAATGATGGACCTAGATCCAACAAATAATAAAATTTGCCTATTATTTGAGTATATCTTAACAATAGATGAATTAACAAAAATTAAAGTTGATTACAATACATTCAAAACATTAGAAACTGCAAAAACAAATCCAAAAGACATTAATTACTTCCTAAGCAATAATTATACAAAATACTTTAGCTTAAAGAAAAAATCAGTTGAATTAGGTAATGATAATATTTTTATTGATATTGAAAAAGAAAAAATATCATTGAAAGACATTATAAACTATAAATATATTAAGGCGAATAGAGATGTATCAAATAAAGAACTTGATAAATCATTATCGTCTCTTTCATCTAAAATTTATGAAGGAATAGAAACTGATGAAGTTCATCAAACAAATATAGATAAATTTAAAGAGGCCTTATGTGATACAGATAGCTCACTCGATATAGTTTATGAAGATTTATTTGAGACAACTATAGATAAGGTAAAAAAATTTGGAGGAATTAGACCTGATGATACAAAAATAACAATCACATCTTCATTACAGCATAAAGATCTTTTAAAATGAAATACAACCGTTAAATATTTGCATGATGATGTACATTTACCAGAAAATTATAATGGTCTTTGATATATGAATCTTATAAGCATGATTTTCGAAGTTGAAATACTTATCAATGAATTTAAAAGAACTAAGTACGAAAAACCAGCAGATATTAATTTACTATTTATTGAAGAACCAGAAGCACATACACATCCTCAAATGCAATATGTTTTCATAAAAAATATAAAAGCATTACTTAAAGATTGTATATGTCGTCACGATTGAGAAAATAGAGATTTGCAATACATTATAAGTACACATTCTTCTCATATAGTTGCTGAAAGTGAGTTTGATGATATTAAATATTTAAAAAGAGATAAAAATAGTGTATTAGCAAAAAACCTTAAAGATTTACAAAAAGAATATACAGAGGTTGGTGAAGATCAAAACTATAAATTTCTAAAGCAATACCTTACATTACACAGAGCCGAGCTTTTTTTTGCTGATAAGGCTATTTTTATAGAATGAGATACCGAAAGAATACTTCTTCCTGCTATGATGAAAAAAATAGATCAAGATAATCCAGATAATCCTCTTCTTTCTCAAAATATTTCAATTATTGAAGTTTGAAATTATTCACATATTTTTGAAAAGTTTATTGATTTCTTTGGGATCAAATCTTTGATTGTTACAGATATTGATAGTGCAAAGTCTGATAGAACTAAATGCAAAGTTGATGATATAAATGCCATTATGACTACAAACTCATCATTACATTTTTTTTATGGAAATACAAACACTCTTTCTGATTTTAAAAGTAAAGCCTTAGAAGATTTGAAATTAAAAAAGGATGAAACTACTAAAAAATGGATAAATAATACAAATTGATATTTGGTTTGTGTTTATCAAACAAAAGAAAATAATTCAAATTCTACTGAATATCATGCAAGAAGTTTTGAGGATTCATTTTTCCATTTGAATCGTCAATTTATTATTGATAACAAGGATACTTTTAAGAGCTTAAAAAATATTGATTATTTTGAAGATATCACAAAAGATGTTTATGAACTAGCTGAAAAATGTATTGATAAAAAACCAGCTTTTGCAATTGAAGTCTTATTAAATAGCAAAATAGACGAGGTTACAGGAAAGAATTTTAGTAACTGGCAAACTCCAGCTTATATTAACCAAGGACTACTATGGCTGAAAGATTAACATTAGAAAGAGAAGTTCAAGAAATACTTTCCCATATTGATAATGGGGATAATTTTTTATTGAGTGGTGGTGCAGGAAGTGGTAAGACATATTCACTCGTTCAAGTAATCAAGCAAGTTATTGAAGAAAATCCAAATTCAAAAGTTGCTTGTATGACATATACAAATGCTGCTGTAAAAGAAATTGAAGAAAGAGTCAATCATAAGCACTTGGTTGTTTCTACTATTCATGATTTTCTATGGGATAACATAAAAACTTTTCAGAAAGAATTAAAAGAATCACTGGTTGAATTGATAAATAATGAGGAATCTGAAATAGTACATCCAGAAGACACTACAATTCCTATTGATTTTTTTGATATTTTGGAAAATGGAATTCAATATAAAGAGTATTTGAGAATACAAGAAGGGATAATTTCTCATGATGAAGTTTTGGCTTTAGCAAATTATGTATTTCAAAAATATCCAAAAATATGTGATATTCTAAAAGATAAGTTTAAGTTTATTTTTATAGATGAATATCAAGATACTAATAAAAATGTAGTAGAAATATTTCTTGTTCACTTAAAACAAGGTTTCAAAAAAAATATTATTGGATTTTTTGGTGATTCAATGCAATCAATTTATGATGATGGTATAGGTAATTTAGATGAATATAAAGGTGCTGAAAATTGAAAAGTAAAAGAGGTAAAAAAACAACAAAATAGAAGAAATCCACAATTTGTAATTAATTTAGCAAACAAAATAAGAACGGATGGATTACAACAAAATCAATCTACTGATACTAAAGCTCCAAACATGGAGGCTGGCATTATTAAAGAAGGAAGTGTAAAATTTTATCATTCAACCAGTAATAGTCTTGAAATTATAAAAACTCAATTAGGTTGGGATTTTAGTGATTCTAAAAAAACTAAAATTCTAAACTTAACACATAATCTTATTGCACCAAATGCAGGTTTTGAAAATTTAATGGAAATTTATGATAAAGATCCTATAGTTGGATTGAAAAATGATATTCTAGAAAAAATTAAATACAATAAAAAAAACTCAAAGCCTGAAATTCAAATTCAGAATACAGATACTTTTGAGAATGTAATTGATAAATTTCAATTACAAAATAGACAACATGAACTTAAAAAAGATATTATTATTAGGGATTATTCACTATTATACAATCAATTGAAAGATTTGCCTTTTTCTAATGTAAGAAAAATATATTTAGATAAAGATCAACTTGTTGATGATAAAAAACAAGATCAAGATGATGAAAATAAAAAAGGCTCAAAAAGAGATGATCTAGTAAAACATCTTTTTAAAATTCAAAATAATATTTCATTATACAATAATGGAAAATATAATGAATTTATTAGAAAAACTGAGTATAAAATTATATCTATTGAAGATAAGAGTATTTTAAAAGACAAAATAGATGAATTAAGTAATGTTTGAGATAAAACAATTGAGGAAATAATAAATAAAGCTGATGAATATGAGATATGTAAAAAAGATGATAAATTACAAAGATTTATTACAGGAAAAGAATATGTTTTTAATCGTGTAAAAGAAGTTAAATTTTCAGAATTTCAAAATCTTTATAATTATCTTGAAGGAAATACTCCTTTTTCAACACAACATAAAACAAAAGGGACTGAATTTGATAATGTATTAGTAATATTAGATAATGGTAATTGGCCTAATTATAACTTTGAAAAAATGTTTCTAGGTAGTAATTCGGCAAGTGTAGAAAGTCGTACTAGAAAAATATTTTATGTTTGCTGTACTCGCTCAAAGGAAAATTTAGCAGTTTTTTTTCATAATCCATCTCAAGATGTAATATTAAAAGCAAAAGAATTATTTTGAGAAGAAAATGTTATAAGTATATAGTAATATTAACTTAATTTTTTATAAACTAGTAAATGAATATAGATTACAGTAGATTATCTCCAATAGATTTTGAAAATTTAGTAAGGGATATATCTGATACTATTAATAAAGTTTTATTTCCTTCAGAGACTTTTTCAATATGAAAAGATTGATGAATAGATGTAAGAAAAACATCAGACTGAAAAACAACTATCATTCAAGCGAAACATTATAAAGACTGGGATAATTTATGGACTGTTTTAAAAGAAGAAAAAGAGAAAGTTGATAAAATAAAACCTGATCGTTATATAGTTGCAACATCCCTTGAACTTTCGAAATGAAACGTAGATAAAATATATAATTTGTTCCAACCATATATAAAATCTACTGATGATATTTGGTGGAGAAGTAGATTAAGTAACTTTATAGAAAAATATCCATCTATTTTAGATAGAAATATGAAATTATGGTTAGATAGTTCTATAATATTAAAATCAATAATTAATAGTTGAAATATTGAAAAGAATAAAACATTACAAAATGATATCGAGAATAAAATAAAATTATATGTTGAAAATGAATGACTTGAAAAAACAATAAGGATTCTAAATAAAAATAATTATTGTATAATTTCTTGAATTCCATGAATATGAAAAACTACTCTTGCAGAAATGGTTTCTTATTATTTTATAGAAAAATGATATAAATTATTTAAGATAACTAATGATATTGATGAAGCATATAATTTTTTATGACATGATGATGAAAAAGTTATATTTTATTATGATGATTTTTTGTGAAGTAATTTTCTAGATTATTGATTACAAACTAAGAATGAAGATTCAAATATAATAGATTTTATAAAAACTCTAAACAGAAACCCTCATAAAAACAAAAAACTAATTTTCACGACAAGGGAATATATATTAAAACAAGCATTAACTAAGTACAATAAATTTTCAGAATCTTGATTAGATAATCATAAATTTATAGTTAATATTAAGCAATATTCATTGAGAGATAAAATGCTTATATTATTTAATCATTTATATTTTTCATCGTTACCACAAAATATAAAATATGATATAGTAAATGAAAAATTATACAAAGTATTGTTTATCGAAAATAAAAGAACAAATCAAAAGTGAACAATCTTTGAAGAAAGATTCAATCCTAAAATACTTTCTATGATTTTATTGGATGATAGAATAAAAAAAGAGAATTATAAAAATTGAAAAGACTTTATTGAAAAATTAAATTTAGTACTATCAAATCAAAATGAATTATATGAAGATGTATTTATTAATAAAATATCTGAAACATCTCAACATTTGTTATTAATTTTATTTAGTTATTGATGAAAATGCTTAATAGATATATTAAAAGATACTTGGAAAGAATATCAAAAAATTAAAAATTTGCCTATTTTAGATAAAGATTGGTTTATTTCATTAAAAGAACTTGAAGGTACTTTTACTATTACAAATAAATGAGAAATTAATTTTATTGATCCATTTATTAATGACTTTTTTATATATTATCTCAATGATAAATTGGATATTTTAAATGAATTAATACTATTATCAAAAAAATGGTCACAAATAGAATATTTATATAGTGCTTTCAAATGAAATAAAATATTTTTAAGTGATAAAAATATTTTAGATGTTATTGAAAAAAAATATTTTGAATTAGAAAAAGATAAAGCTGAGAAACTCTTATTTATTTGTAAATCTTTTCCAAAATTAAAACAATTTACACAAGAACAAACTATTATTTTAATAGCCTCTGATGAAGTATATGACCTACATAATATGTTGGTTTTATTAATGAAATATGAAATAATAGGTGGTATTGATTATAATGAGTTTATTGAGAGATATATAGATTCTTTTTGAAGAAGGTACGATATTAGTGATATTTATTTTTTAGTAAATAATACAAATTTAAATTTAATTAAATTATTTTTCTCAAAGTTTTGATATGATACTAAAGAAATAGAAAGTACCATAAATAGTAGGATTGATTATTATTATTCAAAAGCAGAAGAGATAAAAGGATATATTGATAGATATGACAATGATCCTAAATATATTATGGATAATTTCAGTAAATCTTATTTAGATGAAGATTTAAATGATTTAGATCTATTATGTAGATTTATAGGAGATAATTCAACTTATGATTTATTATATCATGTTGCCTGAGAAATTGAAAGTGTGTACAACGATATAGAAGCAGATTATTATCATGATGATCGGAAAGAAGATTATTATGCAAATAAATCTGAGATTAGTTGATATGATGATTTGTTTAGTAAATTAATTTAGTTTTTATTATAATTTATGCCTCAACTAAAACCATACTCACATTACAACGATTTATATGATAAATTTACAATAGAAAATTGTAGAAAAATTATATCTGATACAATTAAACATGAAGAATCTAGGGATCAACCTTGAGAAAGAAAATTTAGATCAAATGTATATGAACTTTATGTTTCTTTTGAAGTAGTAGATAGAGCATTGAATAAAAATAAAGTTATTGAAAAACGGATGAAGTCAGATAAAGAAAAAGATGATTTTATAAGTTCTACAAAAATACCTAAACTTAAATGTAATTTTTGTTCTAAACAAATGGATTTAGATGATACGAGTTTTATGAGTTGAGTTTGAGATGAAAAGGATAGATTATTATTTATATTTCAATGTAATGATTGTAATAAGAGAAGAGCTATATATAATGATTGAGAGGAGATTATTCCTAAAAAACATTTATGTCCTAATTGTAATACTGAATTGAATAAGAAATCAGATATAAAAAATGATACACTTACAATAAATTACTTTTGTGATAAATGCAGTTATAAAGAAAGTGAAATTGTGGATTTAAAAGTTGAAAATATAGAAGAAAAAGAAGATAACAATTATGAAGAAGATAGAAAGAGATTTTGTATATCAGAGGAAGAAACATATAAACTAAAAAATTGAATTCATGATTTTTATGAGTGAATTTATGAAGTTATAAATTGAACTGATCCTGTAAGTATTGCAAAAAGAAAAGAACAAGAGAAATTTAGACCATTAGAAAATATTAAAAGATTTACTATAACTGAGTTAGAAGAATATTTATCACCAATATTAACTGAAAAATGATTTATTAATTTCTCATTATGAAAAGCAGAAATTGATAAAGAAATTCATGTTTATTTTACAGTTATTGACAAGAGTGATAAAAATCAAAAACATTCTAGTAGAATAAGACTTAGAAAAATTATTAATGAAGCAATTTCTAATACTAATTGGTTCTTTATGAATAGTTGAAAGTTAGAAGAAAAATTATGAATTATCCAGTGAAGATTAAAATGAGTTGATAATAATGATGAATTGTTAAAATTAATTGAAAAATAAAATTTTTTATTAATTTTTTTAATATAATAATAATTACAAATTTATTAATTAACTATTATTATATGGATTTTAACTTACAAGAATATTATGATGACCTTTATTTAGAAAGTAGTTTTCCTACATTGAATGAAGTCTATAAAACAGATATTGTTACATTATGAAAATTAATGGAAGTGGATGAAAACTCTACTTTAGATTATCCTATAATTGACGACATGGACTTATGGGAAGAATATACTGATAAAAATGCAGAAATGATTCCTTGGAATATCGTTGATCCGAATAACAAAAGATATATTACAATGTATTATATTCCTTACAAAGATATAGCTTATTATGAAAATGAAAAGGCACTTTCTTGAGATATGTATAAAGCAATAGATGATGTACTTTGGGAGATTAAAAGTTATGATTTAACAGGTAAACAATATTCTCAATTAAAAGAAAAAATAATAAAAGAAGCAAATAAATTCATAGATAGTATTTATAAAAAATATTGAACTCCTAAATGGTGGCATCCAGAATATTTTGATTTTAATTAGTATTTTAATTTTTCCAAAAAAACATATAATCATAACATATTTTAATTTTTAATTTAATATTATGCAAATAGAATTTACAAAAGAACAATATGAATCATTATTAAAATTAGTCTATTGTTGAAATTTAATTATAAATTGAGCAAGATTACCTCAAGATAGAATTGATGAATATGATAATTTATGTAGTCATATTTATTCAAAATGAAAAGATTTCTGAAAAGAAGATTTAACTCAATATTGGGAAGAAGAAAAAAAATATATAGCAAGTAATTTCTTAGAAACAGATGAAGATGTTGAAGAATATATAAAATTTTATAATGATGATATTTTTTGGAATACTCTTGTTGATGGATTAGTTGATAGAGATTTAGAAGAAAAATCATGAAAAAAATCAAATAATATTGAAGAAAAGATAGACCAATTATCTGAATATTATTGGGAAGAATTTAGTAAAAATTCAGTAAAAAACCTAAAAGTAATAGAAAAAAATAATAAAAAATAAATTTTTATTATTCTAAAAAATCTCTGGGCTTTAGAAAAATAATGGCTATAATTAGCCATTATTTTTTAATTATATTAATATGAAAAACATTAATGAAATATTAGATATAACCAGTGATCTTCATACTGATTTTATATACAACAACTTTAAAAGTATTTACTGAAAAAATTGAGTATTAAAACAAAAAAATGATTATTTAGTCATTTGTTGAGATATTAACGAAGATATTTGAGTTTTACAAAAATCTTTTGATGATATTATTGATAATACTAAATATAAAAATATTATAACGACCTTCTGAAATCATGATTTACGGATATCTGCAGAGGATTTAGACTGTAATATAACTAATTCAATTCAGAAATATGAATTTTTAATAAATCATTTTCATCACTATAGAGATAAAATACATGTAATAGATAAAGAAGATTTTATGATTCCTAATAGTAACTATATTATCACGGGTAACATGTGATGGTATAATTATACTATTAATCCTGTAGATAAATTTTATTTAACTAAATACTTCAACGCAAATTTCGATAAAATGTCATTTTGATCAACAATTTATAATGATAAACTATATATTAAATTTAATGAGAAAATTAAATGAAATATAGGTTTTTCGAATTACTTAGAAGATAAATTAATTCAAAGACTTGAAAAACTAAAATGATATAGTAATAATCATGAAATTATCGTTATGAGTCACATAAAACCTTCAAATCAGTTAGAAAAAAACTCAAAGTACTTTCTAGAATATTCTATGGAGTTATGGGAAGAAATAATAAAAGATAAACATAAATGAGTTAAAAACTATAATTTAGAAAATATATATTGAAATGCTTTCTTTGTGAATAATAATTTATCAAAGATTTATGAGATATATAATGTGAAATATGCTATTTATTGACACACACATTTTCATTGAGAGCAAGAAATCAATTGAATAAAATATATTTCAAATGCACTTTGATATTATTGATTATCTTAATAGCATTTTCATTAATAGAATTGAGATTAAATATCTACAAATATCTAAATTTTAAAATATTTTTATTCAAATATTAATATAATAATAAGTATTTATTAACTAATTATTATATTATGAAACATGAGTTAAAAATAAATATAATTTTAACAAATCAAATAGACATTGATAAGAAAAAAATTATTGTTGAATTACTAAAATTATGACTTGATAAACCAAATGTAGATATTAATTGAAATAAAATAGAAATTATTATAAAAACTTTTGAAATTAGCTTTAATTTAGATGTTTTAGATATTATATTTTACGTAATATTTAAATGTAAAATAATCGATATGGAGGAAATAACTTATAAGTTATCATATTATGAAGATTATTGATTATTATTTCACTATTTTCTTTTAGATTTTAAGTTAGAAAATGAAGAAAAAGAATATTTAACAGATTTTCTAAAAAAACTAGTTGAAGCCCCATATTTTTTATGAAAAAAAGAGTATTCAGAATGAAAAATAAAAATTAAAAATTATTACATTATAAATAGAGAAAATTTATTTAAATTTTTTACATTAGATTCCAAAATTTTAAAAATCAATAATCCAGAGTTAAAAGAAAAAATGATTGATTTTATTATAAACACTAGATCAAGACTGTGAAAATTTATATTTGTATAATTACTTTTATTTTTACTAAAAAGTATATAATTAAGTTAATTTATTTTTTATTTATAATATTATGTGAAACTTATTTTATAATCATCCTTGATTAGATAAAAAAACTATAGCAATTTTACTTTTATATAACAACTATGTGTCTAATTTAATAGATTTTGTAAAAGAAAATATAGATGATGAGAAACTAATAGAATTTATAGCAAATGAAATTATTAAAAAAGATATATCATTATTTTTTGAAATAGATTCAAAATTAGATTTAATATCAAAATATAAAAACTTATTTATAAAAATATCGTTAGAAAAACAAGTTAATTTATTTAAAAATCATGACTGAGATATTGTAAGTGATTTATTAGAATTATCTTGAAATACTGAAGATATAGTTTTAAATACAAGAGATCTAGATATTTTAAAATATCTCACTAATAATTATTTATTTTCAGAAAGAAGTTTTTCATCAATTGATAAAATTTATGATTCAATAACACCTGAAAAAAAAGAAATAATTGATGAATATTTTTTAAAAAATATGAAAAAATCGTTCATGAAAATATTTCCATTGAAAATGGTTTTAAAATCAATAAAAAATAATCAAGATTTATTATATAAATGAGAAAATAAACAACTACAAAAGATTGAAAGTATTTTGAATAAGGTAAAAAATAATAATATTAAAAATGAAATAAAAGATAAAGATAATTTTTCATTTCAATTTACACAAATTGATGACTCTAATACTCAAACAGAAATCTTTATTGTTACTAATAATTCAGACAAAAAAATATTTATAAATTTAATTAATTTTAATAATAGTATTACATCGAAGATTTTTGAGAATAACTGAATTTGAAATAAAAAAAGAAATAAATTCTTAGATAATCTAACTAAAAGTATTAGTAAGAAAGTATCTGAAATAGATGAAGATTATAAAATAATATTAAATTCTTTTATTTTAAAAAAATGAAAAAGTAATAAAGAAAA
>JAQVFO010000005.1:0-59270 GCA_028697205.1 Candidatus Altimarinota bacterium
TTTTGCAAATAGTGCTTTTTCAGTTTTTAAAAATGTTTATGATACTTCATGAGTAATTAAAGCAATCAAACTAGAAGGACAAACTATGAGTAGAAAAGATATAGATGATTTAACTCAAGTTGCTATAAAAGCTTGAGCAAAATGACTTGCATATATTATATATGATGCTGTAGAGTGACCAAAATCACCAATTTTAAAATTCTTTTCTGAAGCAGAAATAAAAGAAATGGAAGCTAGATTAACACCAAAAACATGAGATATCATTTTCTTTTCAGCAAATGAGTTTAAAAGAGCTGTTTCTGTTTTATCTGTTGTTAGACTTGCCCTAAGAGACAAATTTAATTTAGCAGATAAAAATAAATTAGCATTTTCATGGATAGTTGATTTTCCTATGTTTGAACAAGATGATGTAACAGGGAAACTTGATTTCTCACATAATCCGTTTTCTATGCCACATGGTTGAGTTGAAGCTTTTGAAAGACAAGACTTATTAAACATTAAAGCAGTTCAATATGATTTAGCTTGTAATTGATTTGAAATACTTTCAGGGTCTATAAGAAATCATGATGTTGAAAGTTTAGTAAAAGCATTTTGAATTGTTGGTAGAGATAAACAAGAAGTTATGGATAAATTTGGAGCAATGTACGAAGCTTTTCAATATTGAGTTCCTCCACATGGGTGATTTGCTATATGAATGGATAGATTTATGATGATTTTAAAAGATGAAGAAAATATTAGAGAAGTTTATGCTTTTCCTAAATCAGGTAGAGCTCAAGATATGATGATGAATGCTCCTGCAACAATAGATCAATCACAACTTGATGAACTAAATATTGAATTAAAACCTTTTGATTTATAATATGGAAAGATTAACATACATAAAAATTGATTGAACCTGAACTTGATGAACAGGTGTAGATAAAAATATAGATAATCTAAAAGAAGAAATTAACGATAAGATAAATAATGGATTAAAAATCTAAAATTTAGCATTTAACTTTTCTACTATGCTAAGACAATTAAATATAAAGAATATCCTTTGGATAGATTGAGAAAATATATCAAAAGATGATTTGCAATCTGTTGTAAGACACTATAATTTTCATGAATTGGATATAGAGGCATGTTTAGAAGAAAATCAAAGAGCTAGAATAGATTATTATGAGGATTATATGTTTATTACTCTTCATTTTCCAAAGTATAATACAAGAACTCAAATATATGAATTAAATGAGTTTGATATATTTCTTTGAAAAGATTATTTGATAACTTTTAGAAATCACCACTGAAATCATATTGATACAATATATGATCAATATGGTAAACTTGATATAAAAGATGGTAGTAAGTTCAAAATTTCATCAGGGTATATACTTTATGAAATTGTTCAAGCAATGTTAGTAAAAATGTTTAGAGTAATGGAGAAACTAAGAGCAGATATTAGAAAAATAGAAAGAGATGTTTTTTCAGCTTCATCTTCTTTAATAGTAAGAGATTTAATGATAAAAAAGAGAAATATAATAATGCTGAAAAATATGTTTAAACCACAAATTCCTGTTTTAAATCAACTAGAATTTAATATGAATAAACTATTTGCTTGAAAAATGGAAGCATATTTTGAGGATTTGGAAGATAAATTATGAAAAATAGTTGATGAAATAAACCTATTAGATGAATATGTTAGTTCTATTGAAGTTTCATATAAAACTATGATTGATATAAAGACAAATACAGTAATTAAGTTACTTACATTATTCTCAGCTTTTTTACTTCCTTTGACTTTAATTACAAGTTTTTATGGAATGAATGTAAAATTACCACTTCAAGAACATCCATACTTTGTATATATACTCCTTTTATTATGTGCATTAGTTACTGTAACTATAGGATATTTTTTCTTTAAAAATAATAATAAGATCTAAGAAATGTTAAGTTTGAAATTTAAATTAAAAATTTAGAATCAAACACTTAACATTTAATATTTAATATTTAAAATTTTGATAATGCTTTGAAAAGTAACGATAATATGAAGACCAAATGTGTGAAAATCTAGTTTTTTTAATATGTTTACAGGTCATAAGATAGCTATTGTAGCAGATGAACCTGGAACTACTAGAGATATCTCAGAGTTTGAGTATAAAGATGAAGAAAACAAAATAACTTATATATTATCTGATTCTTGATGACTTGATTTTTCAAGTAAAGATGATGAAATAGCAAAAGATATAGTAGATAGAACTGCAAAAGCAATTGAAGATAGTGATTTATTGATATGGCTATTAGAATATGATAGATTAACTGAACTTGACGAAAAAATATTAAAATTATTAAAAGAGAGAAAAGTAAAAGATGTAGTAATAGTTGCTAATAAAGCAGATAATGAAGAAAAAATAATGGAATCAATGAGTTTGGCTTGAACTTGATGATTTAAAGATTTCTTTTCAGTTTCTGTTTCACATAATAGATGAATTTATGAAGTTAAAAAATTTGTTGCAAATTATTTAACTGAGAAATGACTTAATTATGAGGAAGAAGAAGTAGATGATAGTTTTATTAAATTAGCAGTTATAGGTAGACCAAATGTTGGTAAATCAAGTATAATTAATGCTATATTGTGAAAAGATAGAGTAATGGTAAAAGATATGGCTTGAACTACAAGAGATAGTATAGATTCAAAGTTTAATTATAACTGACAAAATTTTGTTTTAATTGATACTGCAGGGATTAGAAGACTTAGCAAAATTTGAACAAGAAATATAGAAAATTGGTCAGTTATGAGAACAGAAAGAGCTATAAGTAGAGCTGATATTGTTGCTGTTGTAATTGATGCTGATGAAGCAGTAGTTCAACAAGATTTTTCTATTATAAATAGAGCAATTGAAGAAAATAAATGATTGATACTTGTTTTGAATAAGTGGGATAAAGTTCTTGCAAAGCCATGAGTTGATAAAGAAACAATGATGGATAAATATCTAGGTTATTTAAAGAAAAAGATGGATTTCTTACCTTGGGTTTCAGTTATTTTTACAACTGCAACAGAGAAAAAGAGAGTTAATGAAATACTTGATAGTGCTATATGAATTAGAGAAGAAAGAAATAAAAGAGTAAAAACATCTATATTTAATGAATTTCTTGAACAAGTTGTATATAAACATGCACCAAGTTGAAATAAGACATCTCATAATCCAAAGATTTATTATTGAAGTCAAGTTGATACTAACCCTCCAAAATTTGTAATAACTGTAAATAATCCTTCTCATTTTCATTTTTCATATAAGAGATATCTTGAAAATCGTATAAGAGATACTTTTTGATTTTTTTGAACTCCAATAATTCTAGAATTAAAGTGAAGAGGGAAGCATAAAGATGAAGTAAAGTAGTAAATAGTGAAAAATAAAAAAAATAGAATGTATTTTACATTCTATTTTTATTTTAACAAGATTTTGACATAAAAATACAAAAATACTTGACATAAATATGTTTTGATAATATAAAATAGATGTTTTTTTATTTTTTAAAAACTTAATTATGTGAGCAGTATTATGAAGAGATCCAGAGGAGTCAATAAATGAATCAAAATTAATTATTGCTGTTGATTGAAGAAAACCAGAAGAGGTTAACAGAATAGTAGATACTATTAAGGAATGATGTAAAGGACATATAGATAGAATATTAATAAAATTTAATGATCAACTTTTTAGACTTTGAGTTGATGGAGTCTTAGAATTAACAGATGAACAAGAATGATATATATTGATGCTAGATCCAAAATTGCATGATATTCCTCAAACAGTTGCACATGCCATTGAACAACTTGCAGAATCATGATTAGCAGAAAAAACTGAATATATAACTATTCATGCAAGTTGATGAACAGATATGATAAAAGCAGCAGTTGAATCAAGAAACAAAGCAGAAATAAAAACTAAAATACTAGCTGTAACAGTTTTAACTACACTTTGAGAAAAGTGAGCTCAAGCTTCATTTGATGAAACAGCAAAATATTGAGTTTTAAAACTTGCTAAAATAGCTTTAGAAGCATGAGCTGATTGAATTGTTTGTTCACCACTTGAGGCTCCTATATTGAGAGCTGTTTTCTGAGAAAAATATTCTGATTTCTTAATAGTTACTCCTTGAATTAGATTTGCTGATAGTAAGGTAGATCATCAAACTAGAAGAAAGACTCCATCATGAGCAATTCTATGAGGTTCATCAGATTTAGTTTGTTGAAGTGATATATTAGTAAAAAATCAAGATTGAACTATAAATACTGCAGCTATGATTGCTGCAATTGATAAATTTTTTAATGAAATTGATGGAATTGTATATCAAGCCGAGAAGAAAAAGTATGAGTTTGAAAGATTACTTTACACAGGAGAATGGCTTGATTTATTAAAATATATTTGAGCAATATATAGTAGACCTGAATGATGAGCTTATTGTAGACTTGCTTCAAAACTACTTAGCGATACATATATAAATATCTGAGCTTCAGAAAGAAATTATTTGGTTCTAGAAAAAGCAGCTAGAGAATTAGCAGAAAAATTAAACAAAACAGTTTGATTAGATAAAGTATGAGCAGATAAAATAGATGAAGTAAGATGAGATTATGTTATTATGTGAGCTCAAATGTGAAGTGTAAGATTGTCATGAGTTTTAGCTGAAAAAATGTGAATTGAAACAAGTATATATGCTGAGAAAAATAATCCAGAGAAAGAGGCTTTAGATGATATAAAAGCATTACTTGGTATGTTTACTTGAAAATTACAACCTACAACATTGTTACAATGAGTTGAAGAGTTAACTAAAAGAAAATATTCAGATACTATGCTTTTAAACAGACATGATATAGATTTAACTTGAAAGAAAGTTATATTAAGTGAAGATATAGTTACTGAGTGAACAACTTTAGATAGAATGATTGAATTAGTGAAACAAAAATGATGAGAAGTTATAGCTATAGCTTGCGTTTGAAATAGACATTGAAAAGATAATTTTAAATGAATTCCAATGATTTCTTGTGTTGTTCCTCCTAAATTTGGTATGTTTTGGGATGAAAATACTCCAGTAGAAAAGAGAATATGAAAAGAAATGTTACCAGCTTGATCTAAAATTGCTGAGAAGCCAAAAAATGTTTGGAATGAATTAGTTCAAAGTATGAGGGACTCAATGTAAAATTAAAAAGAAGCTTTTTAAAAGCTTCTTTTATTTAAATTCTAAAAAATCTCAAATCATATATAAACTTCAAAAAATCATAAACAACTCATCTTCTTTTTTTGAAGCTAGTTCTAAAATATCATCTTTATCTAAAATTTCTACTTTTTTTCATTTTTCTAAAAATTGTTTTTGTAATATTTTAGTATTTTCTAAATACATATTTTGAGAATCTATAATAATATAGTTATTTTTAATTCAAAAAATATCAGTTATTAAATTGATATTTTTTCATTTTTTTAGAGAAAAACAAAAATTTATTTTTTTGAAATTATCTTTTATAGAATCAATATAAATCTTCAATTCTTTTAGTCATCATTCGTTATGAGCTCCGTCTACAAGTATATTTTTGTTTAAATATTGAAGTCTACCATTGTGTTTCACACATTGAAGTCATTTTAAAATTGTTTCTTCATTTATTCATAAATATTTACAAATTTCATAGGCAAGTCAGGCATTTCTTTCTTGAAAATCCCCAAGCATATTTGTTTTAACTTTTTTTGTGGTAAATATAAGTTTTGATTTTTTCTCTTTTGCTATGTCTTCTATAACTTTGTTTTGTTGATTAATTATAACAGGAATTCATGATTTTATAATTCATGCTTTTTCAAAAGAAATCTTTTCTAAAGTATCTCAAAGTATATTTTGATGATCTAGAGAAATACTTGTTATACAAGTTATAGTTGGTTCTACAACATTAGTTGCATCAAGCCTTCATCATAATCCTACTTCTATTATTGCATATTCAACATTTCTCTCTTTAAAAAACTCAAAAGCTAATAAAGTTCATTTTTCAAATTGAGCAAGTTTTATAGGAATATAAGTAAGTCTATTTGTGAGTTCAATAAATTCTTTTTCATTAATATATCATTCGTCAGTTAAGAACCGTTCTTTTACATCTATTAAATGAGGTTGAGTAAAAACTCATACTTTTTTTCATGCATTTTTTAAAATGGAAAATACCATTTTTGAAACACTTCACTTTCAATTTGTTCAAGCTATGTGAATTACTTTTATATTTTTTAAAGGATTTTCTAAAAAAATCATAGCATTTATCATTTTACCTAGCTCATAATCAGCTAAATCATCATGTGTAAAGATTTTATTTTTTGCTTCTTCGTAAGTTTTAATCATATCTTATTTAATATATAACATTTTGTTGGCTATATGCTCTTCATTTGTTTTTGCATAATGAATTTGTCAATTTGAATCATGTAAATAATAATAATATGGACTGTCTTTGCTATTATAAACTGCTTCAATAGTATCTGCGCTAGGGTTAGAAATTGGAGTTTTTGGAAGTCATAACTTTGTTCTTGTATTGTAGTCATTTATGTCACTTATGTGATTTCATATAAAATTTGGAGTACATTCATCAAAAGTCAATTTATAAGGATAACAAACAGTTGCATCAGCTCATATAAACCAATTTTCATTAAGTCTTTTTTTAAGAATTCATGCAACAAGACTTTTTTCTTTTATTGATTTCTCTTCTTTTTCAAGGATAGATGCAATATTTATATTATTTTGTAGTTCTTCATCATGAGGATTAATATCAAGTTCTTTGATTACTTTTTTATCAAAATTTTGAAGCATAGAATTTATAAAAGTTTCAAGTTTGAAATTATTTGGATTTATAGCATAAGTATCTGGGTATAGAAATCATTCCAAAGTTTGAGCATTTTTTAGAAATATATATTCTTTTTTTAAATCATTCAAATTATTTTTATTTAAATTTATTAAGTCTCAACTTTTGATTAATCACTCATTTGATAATTTATTATCTATATCATAAATATTCCGTCATTCTAGAATAGTTATTTGTAAATCATTAGTTATTGGATTTTTAAGAGAGTTTATTACTCATTCTAAATTTAATCATTTTTCAACCTTATAATTTCAAGCTTGTAAGTCATTTTTAGGAGGATTAAATTTTAAATATATTTTTAAATAATTTGAATTTATATTTAATTTATCTGCAAGACTTCTATATGTATCTCATTTTTTAATTTCAATTATATTCTCTGTACTAGTTACAATTGCACTTTTAAAACTTTGATAACTTATAAAGAAATATGTTGGAATTATTAATATAATTAGTAAAAAGACTTTTTTCATATTTTAGATTTATAGTTTTTATTTAATAGGTTAAAAATTTGTAAGATTTTATTTATTTTTTTGTTTTTTAGAAATTTTTATTTAAATTAATTTTATATTTTTAAGAAATCTTTTATACTATTTTATATAATTTATTTTACAAAAAAAAATTTATGAAAAAAATCGTTTTATTTTTGATAGCTTTATTTTTATTTTTTATAAACTGTTGAGTATTTGCAGCAGATAAAAAAGTTACTTTTACTTCTTGATGGAATACATTTTCAACAACAAATTTATTATCAAACATATCTTTTTCAAATACAACTTGATCTTGATTGTACTTTTTTACTTTAAATAATTGAAAATGGGAAAGAGTATTAGTTTCTACTTGAACGATTAAACCATTAGATTGATTTATGGTTTATAATAAAAATAAATCTAGTGTAGAAATGACTCTTGATTATAAAAAAAATCTATCACAAGAAGAAGCTTTATTCTCAAAAAAATTAACTGTTTGATGGAATTTAATATGACTTACAACTATATCTAATCCTTTTTCAGATTTAATTCAAAAAAAATCTATTTTAGTTGATTTTATATGATTTACTAATTGAATAAAATATTCTATTTATAAATGAGATTTAGATATTCCATTCCAATTATGAAAGTCATATTTGGTTTATATGCCACAATCTTGAGTATATAATTGAACTCAAGATTTATTAATTGATACTAAAGATAACTCAAATACTAAAAATTTAGATAATATAATCAATTTAACATGAAGTTATTCTTTAGGAGAACAAAGTATAGTTGCTTGAGCAAAAAATCAGAGATTAATAAGTTTTAATATAAAGGCAAATGAGGTTTCTTCTATAAATATAACTCGTATGAAGTTTACTCAGAGTTGAGATATTTTATCAAATAATATTATAAATATAAAGTTGGTAGTAAATAATATGATTGTTTCTACAAAAAATATGACAACTTGAAATCCAAACTATCTAGATTTTAATGATATTAATTTTACTATTCCAAAAAACTGAGATGCACAAATAGATGTTGTCGCTGATTTTTCAGCTAATTTAACAGGGAATAGTTTTCAATTATTATTATCTTGAGAAAATATTGATGCAACAGATAGTAATTGATTAAAGTTATCATCTTCTAATATAAATTTAAATTCATCTTGACCTTTATTTACATTTAAAAATAATTGAAATTCTTCACTTAATTTTTCTTCTGATTCTCCAAGTTCTATGGCATTAACTCATTCTTCTACAGGACTTGTATTAGCTAAATATAATATTTCTGCTAGTTATGATGATTTAAAATTAACTGATTTGTATTTGTATAATAAATGAACTGCAGATTTATGATCAAGTATAAAATCAATTTCATTGTATGATGTTAATTGAAATAAATTATCATGATGATCTATTTTAGGATCTCAAACTATTTATTTTTCTTTATGAAGTAATTCAAATTTTGTAATTCCAAGAAACACATCTAATAGTACATTAATAGTTTCAGCAGTCTTTAATGATATAACTGATTCTAGTAAAACTAATAAGACAGTAGAATTAGCTATATGAACTTGAAGTTATAATGGTTCTGTTGCTAATTGATATAGTAATTGAGCTGTTTTAGTATCTCAATCAAATTGAAATTATGTGACTAATATGAATTCATTTTCATCTACAGCAAAATTAAATTTACTTGTTAGGTCATATCCAATTGTTGTAAATGGTGATGCAACATATAGTACTAATACTTTTACGATAACTGCCGATTCAAATAATAGAATTCAAATAGTTTCTTTGACTTGAACATTGGTTAATCCTATTAATTGACCGACTAATTTTATTTTGTACAAAGATAGACAATTTAGTGATAATGTGATTGCTAGTGGAGTGCTTCTTCCTTGAACATATGGAGAATTTTATATGAATTTTGCTTATCCAATAGATATATCTGCTTGAACAACTAAAAAATTTGTTTTAGAATTTTCATGAGCCTCTGGTGTTTCTGTTGATTCTAAAAGAATATTTAGAATTATAGATTTATCATATAATGATATGATGGATACAGGAACTCCAAATCAAGTTCTTATTCCTACTATAAATTCATACTATAATGTATGACTTCCAACTGTTGAATCTACTTATATTTATTAATACAATTTTCTATGGATATATCATTACTTATAACAAATTTTTATGAGCTTTTTTCATTGGCTTGATTGTGAGCTTTAATAACTATCATACTTATAGATATAACAATGAGTTGAGATAATGCTATAATTATATGAATGGCAACAAAAAACTTACCAAAAGAACAGAGAAAAAAAGCTATATTAGTTGGTATTTTTCTTGCTACTATATTAAGAATTATTTTTGCATTTTTAGTAACTTTACTTATGTGAATTGTAGGGATAAAAGTTGCTTGATGACTTCTTTTAATGTATGTTGTATGGAAGTTTTATAAAGAGGTTAGGATGTGAGAAACAAAAAATGAATCATGAAATAAAGCGTCAAAAACTACATTTTTATCAGCTATATCTCTTATAGTTATGGCAGATATATCAATGAGTTTAGATAATGTATTAGCTGTTGCATGAGCTGCAAATGAAAATTTATTTGCACTTTGATTATGATTAATAGTTTCAATTGTTCTTATGGCTATAGCTTCAAATTATATAGCAGATAAACTTGAAAAATACCCACAAATTCAATGGGTCTGATTATTAGTTATACTTTATGTAGCTTTAGAAATGATTATGGATTGATGAACAGATTTTACAAAGGAGTTTTTACCATGAAGTATAGAATTTAGTAAATCATTTATGCCACTTGTTATATTTTTAATATGAGTTTTTTGATTTGTATTACATGATAAATATATTACACCAATTGAAAAAATTAAGATTCAAGAATTTATTTGAAAAAATTTTGTATGGGTAATTATTTTAAATTTACTACTTATATTTTTTATGTGATATTGGGGAGATATGATAAAGAACTTTTTGTTTAGCCATATTTCAATACTTTATACATTTACATTCATTATGTTCTTTATGATAATTGAAATTTTAGCAATTTATAAGACAAAAAGATAATACATAGTCAATTCAAATAATTTGCAAAAGCATTAGAGGTTGAGTAAACTTTAAATATTCTTTAATATTTAAATATTTATATGAGTAAAGAAACTAAAAGGGAACATCAAAAAGATCAAAAAAAGAAGAAGAAACGTTGATTTACCTTAGTAGAATTAATTGTAGTAATAACAATATTAGCAATACTGTGAAGTATAGCCTTCATATCTTTTCAATCATACACAAAAAATGCAAGAGATGGACAAAGACTGTCAGATATAAATAATATAAGAAAAAACCTAGAACTATTCCTAACAGAGAAATGATTCTACCCAACACCAGATAATTGAGTAAATATAATATATAGCTGAGCAACAGCATGGATCCAATGAACAGTGTGAGACAATGTAATAAAGAACCTACAGAAACTAAATAAGAAACCAACAGACCCACTAACACAAAATGAATATACATATAGTATAACAAACCTAAAGACAGAATACCAAATCTGAGCAATACTAGAATGATGAAGTATACTATGATATAACAAACTAATAAACCAAGCCAATGCAGCTACACCACTAAAGAAAGCAACAGCTATGGTAGTATGAACATACAATGAAAAGATACTAAGAGTAAGTACATGATGATTAGATTATGTATTAGCAGTACCAAGTATAATCAATTGAGATATCCAAGATGTAGACTTAATGGATATAATAAACAAGAAACAACTAGTATACAACAACTATACAAACCTACCAGACTCATATAAAAACCTATGATATAGTATGACTTGATGATTTGATTATACTCCAACTAATATAATAGTATATACAGGATCAATATTAGATATAACACAAGATACAAAAAAACTTGTATTTATAGATAATTTAAAGAAATCATATAGTTGAACAATTTTATCAACAGATATAACATATAAAGAAATAATAAATTCAGATACGACAACTAATCAAACTTGAGCTGTTGAACTAGTTAATAATTATTTAGCTAATTGAGTATGATGATTACCAAAAATTATTATTACTACTCAAGATACTCAGCAATCACAAGTTACCTCTCCACCACCTACTTGATGTAGTTTATCTCAAACTGACTTAGATAATTTAAATAATAATTGAACTAATTGAAATATACAAGTTTATGATTTACTAACATATACTCCTTTTACATTTCCAATGACAACTGAGCAATGGTGTAATAATAATAACTATCTTATTTGGTATTGATGAAGTAATGTTTTACAAGAAATATTTAAACTATCTTATTTAAAATATTTAGATTTATCAAATAATTGAATAACAACATTACCAACTGGAATATCATGATTAACAGGTTTAGCTTATCTTTGATTATCAAGTAATCAATTAACAATAATACCTTCAGAAATATGAAGTTTAGCAAGTTTGAATTTTCTTGATTTAAGTAATAATCAAATATCATCTCTTCCTCCAGAAATATGAAATTTATCAAATCTACAATTTATAACTTTAGATCATGATAATTTAACATCATTACCAACAGAAATCTGAAATTTAACAAGTCTAATTAATTTACGGGCTCCTTATAATCAAATAACAACAATTCCAAGTAGTATTTGAAATTTAACTAATTTAGCGTGATTATTACTGAATGATAATCAAATATCAACAATCCCTACAGAAGTATTTAATTTAGTTAATTTACAAAATATAACTTTAAATAATAATCAAATAACAACATTACCAAGTGGGGTTTGAAATTTAACTAATTTAGTTTCTTTATGATTATGAGGTAATCTAATATCTGCAATACCAAGCACTATTTGAAATCTAACTAATTTACAAGATTTGTCTATGAGTCAAAACAATTTAACATCATTACCAACAGAAATTTGAAATTTAACAAGTTTAAAAACTGTATATTTGTCTAGTAATCAAATATCTGCATTACCAAACAGTATTTGAAATCTAACTAATTTGCAAGGTTTATGGCTTCAAATTAACCAAATAACAACATTACCAACAGAAATATGAAATTTAATTAATTTAAAAAAATTATATATTTCTGGTAATAATTTAACAGTATTACCAAGTAGTATTTGAAATTTAACTAATCTTACTGAATTTATGATTTGATCAAACCAGTTTACAACATTACCAGGGGAATTAGTAAATTTATTAAGTTTAATTTATTTTGATATTGGTAATAATACATGATTATGAAATATTCAGGATAGTTATAATATTTCTAGTCCAAGTAAATCACAATCATGAATTCCTACATCATGACAAACAATGACCATATGATGAGATTGAACTAGAGTAGTAATAACAGTTACTCCATAATTTTAAATTTAATAAATAAAAAATGAATAAAGTATATATAATTTTATTTACATGAATTTTTTTAATATCTTGTTCTAATATTAATAATAATAGTCAGGAAGTAAATAAAACACAAGATAACATAAATCAAAAAGTAGAAAAAAATAATGAAAATACTACTTTAGATAATGGTAAATGAATAGAAAACATAAATGTTGTAAATAAAAAAATACAAGAAAATATTTTAAAGGATTCAGATAATAAATATAAAGATTTATTTAAAAGATTAGATGATGCAAAAATAGCTAATGATCTTGAAGAACAAAATAAAGTTATGGATGAAATAAAGAAATTACAAGAAGAAAAAAGAAAAGAATTAGATATTGCAGTAAAAAATTGAGATGAAGAAACTGCAAAAAAAATAAGGAAAGAAATGGTAATATTTAATACATTAAATTTCCCTAATTAATTAAAAAAATAAACAAAAAAATCAAATTTAAATTTGATTTTTTTGTTTATTTTAATACAATTTCGCCAAGCACTACTTTCGAATGAGTTATTCCGGCAAAAAGTAGGGCAATTTTTTGTGTAATATAAAGTTTAAGAGATAAGGAGGATAAAGGAACAAGACTGAGTTGTTAAAAAGTATTTTTTCTAAATCTTAAATTCGTAATTTTTAATTTTCTAATTCTAAACTTAATTTTATGCCTAAAAAAGCTACAAATAAAGATTCAAGCATAGGAAAATCAATCAATATAGGAAGTATGTATGATATAAAATGAAGACATTACTTTACTGATGATAGATCTATAGCATGAATTCCGGAACTTTTAGAAATTCAATTAGACTCATATAGAGAATTTTTGACAACTTGAATAGATAAAACTTTTAAGGAAAGTTTTCCTATAAGTGATTTTTCTTGAGAAAAAATAGATATTTATTATAAAGGTTTTAATTTAGAAGAACCAAAATATGATCCTGAAACATGTAAAAGAAAAAATCTAAATTATGAAGCTCCTTTAAAAGTTAGACTTGAAATGTTAAATAAAGAAACATGAGAGATAAAAGAACAAGATGTATATATGGGATGAGTTCCACTTATGACTGATACAGCTACTTTTATAGTTAACTGAATAGAAAGGGTTATAGTAAACCAAATTATTAGATCTACAGGTATATTTTTTACTCCTGGAGAATCTAGTGTAACTTTAAAAGTTATTCCTCATAAATGATCTTGGTTTGAAATTGATACAGAAAAAAGATGAATTATAAATGTTAAAATAGATAAAAAAAGAAAAATTCCAGTTTCTGTAGTTTTAAGAGCTTTTTGACTTGAAACAAATGCAGATATATTAAATACTTTCAAAGATTTACCAGATGATATATTAGCAACTTATTTATCACCAACTTTAGAAAAAGATAAAACAAATAATAGATTAGAAGCATTAAATGCACTTTATAAACTACTTAGACCAGGAGATTTAGCAACTGATGAAAGAGTAGTAGAACTTTTCAATACTACATTTTTAGATGAAAAAAGATTTGATTTAGGAGATATTGCTAGAATGAAAATCAAAACTAGATTATGAGTAAATATTAATTATGAAGATGAATGAGGAAAATTTCTTACTCTTGAAGATTTAATTGTAAGTTTAAAATACTTTTTCAATTTATTAGAAGGGAAAGAATGATATTATTTAGATGATATAGATCATTTAGAAAATAGAAGAGTTAGATCTGTTTGAGAATTAGTTGAAGAAAAAATCAAAGTTTGAATTGCAAGAATGGAAAGAATAGCAAAAGATAGAATGACAATAGTTGATTTAGAAGATGCTACTCCAGGTACATTTATCAACTCAAGACCAGTTGTTGCAATTTTAAAAGAGTTCTTTGCATCATCACAACTTTCTCAATTTATGGATCAATCAAATCCACTTTCTGAAATTGCTCATAAGAGAAGAGTTTCTGCTCTAGGGCCTGGTTGATTGACAAGAGAAAGAGCATCATTTGAAGTTCGTGACGTTCATCCAACTCAATATGGTAGAATCTGTCCAATTGCAACTCCAGAATGACCAAATATCTGATTAGTACTTCATTTTGCTTCATATGCAAAAGTAGATAAATATGGATTTTTATTAACTCCATATAGAACTATTGAACATTTTGTAGCAAATGATTGAAAAAGTTCAATTAATAGAATTGCTCTTTGAGATATAGTATGAGATGATGGAAAAGTTATTGTAAAAGATAAAGATTTAATTACAGAAGAACAAGCTAAAAAATTACAAAAAGCTTTAAAAGAGAAAAAAATAGAAGTAAGATGATTTTTATGAGATAGTTTTGACTATTTTGATGCTCATCAAACAAAAGCACTTATAATCGCTGAAGCAGGTGCTCCAATGGATGAATTTGGTAACTTTACTCAAACTCGTATTGGTGCCAGAGTTAATACTGAACCAACGATTGAATATGTTTGAAAAATTACACATATAGATATAAGTCCAAAACAAATTGTTTCTGTTGAAACTTCACTTATTCCATTTTTGGAACATGATGATGCTACAAGAGCTGAAATGGGTTCTAACATGATGAGACAAGCAGTACCACTTATAAGTCCTGAATCTCCAGTAGTTTGAACTTGAATGGAAAGAATAGTTTGAGAATGATCTGGTTATGTTTTAAAAGCAACTGATGATTGAGAAATTATTTGAGTTGATGCAAAACATATTACTGTACTTTACAAATCATGAGAAAAGAAACTTTATGAATTAAAAACATTTAAAAGATCAAACCATGATATGATAATTCATCAAAAACCTTTAGTTTCATCAGGACAAAAAGTGAAAAAAGGTGATTTACTTTGTGATGGTCATAGTATAGATAAATGAGAATTAGCATTATGAAGAAATTTACTTGTTGCTTATATGCCATGGAAAGGTTACAATTTCGAGGATGCAATTATTATATCTTCTAGATTAGTGGAAAGAGATTATTTTACTTCTATACATATAAAAGAATATATTATAGATGTAAGAGAAACTAAACTTGGGCCTGAACAAACAACTGATGATATACCAAATGTTTCTACAAATAAATTAAAAGATTTAGATGTTGATTGAGTTATAAGAATCTGAGCATATGTTGAATGAGGGGATATATTGGTTTGAAAAATTACACCAAAATGAGAACAAGAATTATCTCCTGAAGAAAGATTACTTAGAGCAATCTTTGGTGATAAATCAAAAGATGTAAAAGATAGTTCTCTTAGACTTCCATCATGACAATGAGGTAAAATAGTAAATGTTGAAATATTAAAAAGAGAAAATTGAGATAACTTAGCTACATGAGTATTTAAACAAATAAAAGTTTATGTTGCACAAACAAGAAAACTTGAAGTTTGAGATAAAATGGCATGAAGACACTGAAATAAATGAATAGTATCAAAAATTGTTCCAATTGAAGATATGCCATTTATGGATGATTGAACTCCAGTTGATATTATACTTAATCCACTTTGAGTTATTTCTCGTATGAACATATGACAAATACTTGAAACTCACTTAGGTAGAGCTGCTAGAAATATGTGAATAAAAGTAGCAACTCCAGTACTTAATGGTATAAGTATAGATCAAATTACTGAACTTATGGCAAAAGCTTGAATTGATTCAAGTTGAAAAGTTCAATTATTTGATGGTGAAACTTGAAATCCTTTCAATGAAAAAACAATGGTTTGAGTAAAATATATGCTTAAACTTCATCATTTAGTTGAAGATAAAATACATGCAAGATCTGTTGGTCCTTACTCAATGGTTACACAACAACCACTTTGAGGTAAAGCACAAAATTGAGGGCAAAGATTTTGAGAAATGGAGGTTTGGGCTCTTGAAGCATATGCTGCAAGTAACATTCTTCAAGAAATGATTACAATCAAATCTGATGACGTTGCTGGTAGAACACAAGCTTATGAAGCAATTGTTAAAAATGCTTCAATCAAAAAACCAAATATACCAGAATCATTTAATGTATTAATCAAAGAACTACAAGCTATCTGACTTGATATAGAATTACTAGATAGGGAAGAGTTAGAAAATAAAGAATATGAAGCTGAAGAAAGATATAATAAAATAATAGAAATAGAAAATAAAGTTTTATGAGAAGTTGAAAATAAAGTTGAAAAGAGTGAAGAATAAGAAGAATACAAGAGTTTTATAATTTTTAAAATTTAACATTTAACATTTCTTAATTATGTTTGAAAATATTGATAGCTTTCTAAATGATAGAATCACAGATTTTTCAGAAATATCTAAAAATATATGAAGAAAAGATATTACAAAATGAAAAAATCTTGATAATCTAGCTTGAATTGGATTAGCAATATCATCACCAGAAAGAATAAGATCTTTATCTCATGGTAAAGTACTTATAAGCGAAACTATAAACTATAGAACACAAAGACCTGAAAGATGAGGGCTGTTTTGTGAACAAATATTTGGACCAAGAAAGAACTATGAATGTACTTGTGGAAAGTATAAAAGAATGAGATACAAATGAGTAGTTTGTGAAAGATGTTGAGTTGAGGTTACAAAATCTTCAGTTAGAAGAGAAAGAATGGGGCATATTGATTTATATGCACCAGTAGCACATATTTGGTATCTTAAATCTGTTCCTTCAAGAGTTTGATTACTTCTTGATTTACCAGTAAAAAAACTTGAACAAGTAGTATACTTTGCTTCATATATTATTACTGAAGTACATCAAGATAAGCTTCAAGATGCATTAAGAGATTTAGAAGATAGATTCAAAGTTTCTAAAACAGAAATGCAAAAAGAAGTTCAAAAAGAAATGAATGAATTAAAAATAAAAAAAGAATCAAAAGAAATCAAAACTAAAGAATTTAATGAACAAGAAGCAAATTTACTAAAAAAAGTTGATGATTTAACTCATGAATTTGAAAATTTAAGAAACTTACTTAAATCTTTAAAAGTTTGAGAAGTTATTTGAGAACTTGATTATAGAATTTTAGCTGAAAAATTTCCACATGTATTTGTTTGAGGAACTTGAGCTCAGCACTTAAAAACTCTTCTTGAAAGAATTGATTTAATGAAATTTATAGAAGATGCAGAAAAGGAATTAAAAGTTTCAACACAAGCAAAACAAAAGAAATTATTACAAAAGGTAAAATTAGCTTCAAATCTATTAAAAAGCTGACAAAGACCTGAATGGTTTATTCTTGAATCTCTTCCTATTCTTCCTCCAGATTTGAGACCAATGATTCAACTAGATGGTTGAAGATTTGCATCATCTGATTTAAATGATTTATATAGAAGAGTAATAAACAGAAATAACAGACTTAAAAAACTTATGGAACTATGAGCTCCAGATGTAATTCTGAAAAATGAAAAAAGAATGCTTCAAGAGTCAGTTGATATGCTTATAACTTGAGAAACAAGAACAAATAGATCTGGTTTTGTTACTGCAAATAAAAAGAAATTAAAATCACTTACTGAAGTATTGAAATGAAAACAATGACGTTTTAGACAAAACTTACTGGGAAAAAGAGTTGATTATTCTGCAAGATCTGTAATCGTTGTTTGACCAGAATTAGAAATAGATGAATGTGGTTTACCAAAAGCAATGGCACTTGTACTATTTAAACCATTTATCATAGCTAAACTTATAGAAGATTGAGTTGTTTATAATGTAAAACACGCAGAAAAATTTATAGAAAAAGCTTGAAAAGAAGTTTGGGATGCACTTGATGAAGTTATTGAATGAAAATATGTACTTCTAAACAGAGCGCCAACTCTTCATAGACTTTCAATTCAAGCATTTAGACCTGTACTTATAGATGGTAAAGCTATACAATTACATCCATTAACATGTACTGCGTTTAATGCGGATTTCGACTGAGATCAAATGGCAGTACATTTACCAATTACTGAAAAAGCTCAAGAAGAAGCAAGAAATCTTATGGTTACTTCAAAAAACCTATTATCTCCAGCTTCATGAGAACCAGTTGTTGCTCCATCTCAAGATATGATTCTATGATCTTATTATGTTTCTACTTTTAATCCGGAAGGAAAAGGAGCTTGAAATATTTATTCTTCTATAACTGATGTTTCATATGCTTATGATGCTTGAGTTTTAGATATTAGATCTCCTATAAAAGTTAGAGTAAATGGTGAAATAATTGAAACAAATTATTGAAGATTACTTTTCAATCAAATTGTTCCTAAAAATCTATGATTTATAAATGAAGTACTTAAAAAATGAGTTTTGAAAAGATTACTTTCAAGATGTTTTGAAGAATTATGACAAGAAGAAACTGCAGTTTTTGTAGATAAAATCAAGGCTTTTGGTTATAAATATGCTACTATTTCAGGATTATCTATTTCAAAAGATGATATGATTATCCCAGAAAGTAAACAAAAACTTCTTGATGATGCTTCAGAAAAAGTAAAATACATTCAAAAGAAACATTGGAATTGATTTATGACTGATGAAGAAAAATATTCTCAATCAATTGTTATATGGGCTGAAGTTAAAAAAGTTATAGAAGCTGAAATGAAAACAAAATTTAACTATAAAAACCATGTATTTAATTTTATCGATTCATGAGCTAGATGAAATTGGTGAAATCTTACACAATTATGTTGAATGAAATGATTAGTTGCTTCTACAACAGGTAAAACTATAGAACTTCCAATTAAATCTACACTTAAAGAATGATTTTCAACACTTGAATATTTTATCGCTACACATGGTTGAAGAAAAGGTAAATCAGATACTGCCTTAAAAACAGCACAATCTGGATACTTAACAAGAAGACTTGTTGATGCTTCTCAAAATATGATAGTTAAAGAGGATGATTGTCATACAGTTCATTATAAAACAGTTTCTAGATTTGATAAAAAATGAAGTTTTGATGCATCATTTGATGAAAGAATTTTCTCAAATACTTTAGCTTCAGATGTAAAAAATGAAAAAGGAAATATTATTTTAAAAGCATGAACTGTAATTGATACTCCTTCATTAAAAATTATAAATGATAATTTAATAAATGAAGTGAATATAAGATCTGTACTTACTTGTGAAACTGAATGATGAGTATGTAAAAAATGTTATGGTCTTGATTTATGAGCAAATAGTGTTGCTGAAATCTGAACACCAGTTTGAATCATAGCTGCACAATCTATTTGAGAACCAGGTACTCAGCTAACAATGAGAACTTTCCATAGTGGGTGAGTTGCAAAAGAAGGTTGAGATATGACTCAAGGTCTTTCTAGAGTTGAAGAATTATTTGAAGCTAGAAACCCAAAAGTTGTTGCAGAAATCTCTGATATAGATTGAGTTGCTGAAGTAAAATATAGTGATAACGGAAGTTTAGTAAGAATAGTTGCTAATAATTTACAAGAAGAAGAATATTATTTTGGTGATAACTATGAAATCTTAGTTAAAGAATGACAAGAGGTAAAACCAAAACAAGTACTAGTAAGATCTACTAAATCAAAACAAAAAATAATGGCAACTTATGCTTGAGTTGTAAAAAAGGCTGTAAATGGTATGATAGTTGTAAAAGATAAAGAAAAAAGAGCTTTTGAATATAAATTTGAGCTTGGTAGAAATGTATTAATAGCTAATTGAGATAAAGTAAAAATAGGTCAAAAATTGGTTGATTGATATGCAAACATCTGAAGAATAATGAATGTTGCATGAGTAGTTGCTGCTCAACAATATATAGTTGATGAAATTAAATCAATTTATTCTTCTCAATGACAAACAGTAAATTCTAAACATATTGAACTTGTTGTAAGACAAATGTTCTCTAGAGTTAGAGTTCTTGATAAATGAGATACAGAATTTTATCCTTGAGATATAGTTGATATTATTAAATTCAAAAAAGAAAATGATAAGTTAATTTCTGAAGGTAAAAAATCAGGTATTGGTGAAAGATTACTTTTAGGTATTACAAAAATTTCTTTATATACTGATAGTTGGTTATCTGCTGCTTCATTCCAAGAAACTGTTAGAGTACTTGTAGAATGATCTGTAAGTGGTAGAATTGATAAACTAGTAGAATTAAAGGAAAACGTAATTATAGGTAGATTAATACCAGCTTGAAAACAATACAGAAAATTAAAATGATTGGAAATTGAAGCTGATAGAGATTTATATTTTGATAATGAGGATGAAATGATTGATATATCTGAAGAACATATAAAAGAAATAGAAGAAGAGATGGTTTGAGAAAGTGATTTCTAATAAAAAAACCCAAAATCATATGATTTTGGGTTTTTTTATTATTTGATTTTTCCATTTACGAGTTTTAATTGCAAAAAAAATAAAAGTAATTAAACTTTTAATAATTAATCTTAATAATTTATTTTATATGATTTCTTATAAAGTTAAAGCTTTTACTCTTGTGGAGTTAGTAGTATCACTTACAATAATAACTATTTTATGAATTATTTGATTTGTTTCATATCAGTGATATATATATGGAGCTAGGGATACAAATAGATTAAGTCAATTAGCGGCAATATATGATTGACTTGAAACATATAAAACAAGAAATTATTTACCACTTCCAGAAAATAATATTTCAGTTTTAGCTAATTGATGAATTGTATGATATCAGTGATATATGTGAAAAAATAATTTAGAAATTATATCTTATAATAAGTGATGAATAGATCCTAAAGATAAAAATTACTTTACATACTATGTTACGCAAGATAAAAAATATTTTCAGTTATTAGGATTTTTAGAAGACATATCAAATAAACAAGTTTTTAAAAGTCCTCTAAATAGAGCTACAGCATTTGACTATTCATCAAGGTTTCCAGTTGTAATTTGAAAAAAATTATGAATACTTACTGAAAAGGATACAAATACTCCAATTCAAGATATAAATAGTATTAAATCAGCATGATTCTTAGATATTTGACTTACTACAAATGAATATACAGCTCATTATAGTGATACTTCTAGTATTACCTGAGATAGTAGTGTACTTATAAAAACTTTGTATAATTCAAGTTGTAAAAGATTAAAGGAAGCATGATGTAGTGAATGAGACGGATTATATGTTATTGATCCTACTTGAAATAATCCTTTTCAAGTTTATTGTGATATGAGTATTGATTGATGAGGTTGGACTTTGGTTTGAAGAAGTGTAAAATCATGAACTTGATCTTTTTGATTTAGTTCTGAAGTTTGAACTGCTCAAAATGATTCTTTAGTATATTCTTTATGAAAACCTGATTTGGATTTTAGTGAAATCTTATTTTGAGATTATGTATATTGAAAAACTTGGTGATCTCAAGTTTTTAAAAAGATTTGACAATTTACTGCAACAACTTCATCAAGTATGCCAACAATAGAAGTAAAATGAACATGTATTACATGATTTACAAAATTAAAATATGCATGATATAAAAATAATAATTTAAATTTCTTTTTGTCTCCAAATTGAACTATAAATACATCAATTTGATTATTGGCATGATGATTTGTAACGTGAAATTGATGTTTATGATGAAATATAGATTGAAAACAATGAATGATATTTATAAGGTAAAAAAATCTCCTAAGAATTAGGAGATTTTTTTATTATAATGTTTTTTCTTTATTTAAAGCTTCATAAACTTCTCAAGCTATTTTTATTGATGGAGTAAGTGTAGTATTACCTTTTACCCATTTAGCAGGACAAGCTATTCAAGGATTTGCTCTCATATGTTGAAGAGCTTCTATCTTTCTTATTAATTCCTCACTGTTTCTTCCAAGAGGTCCAGAAGTAACTTCTATAACTCTTACTATTCAGTCTGGATCAATTACAAATGTTCATCTTCATGCAATTCCACTATCTTCATCAAGAATATTGTAAGCATCAGCAACTTCTAAATTATGATCAGCAAGCATCATATAAGGGAAATTTTGCATAAGTCTTTCATGTTTTACCCATGCTCTATGAGAGAAAACTGTATCAGTTGAGGCAGTAAGAACTGTAACTCATAAAGTTTCAAATACATCTCTAGCATCTGCCATATCTTTTAATTCAGTAGGACAAACAAATGTAAAATCTGCAGGGTAGTAAAATAATACAACCCATTTTCCTTTCATACTATCTAAACTAACTTTTGTTTCATCATCAGTTAAAGGATTATATGCTGGTAAATCAAATTTAGGAGCTTCACAATCTATTTTTACTTGGTGAAATAATATTTCTCATTCACAACAACTCATATTTTTTAATATTAAATTATAAAATAGGAAATGTTAATTATTTAACATTTCCTAAAATATATTCCAAAAAGATTTTAAGTCAAATTTATTTTGAGAATTATTCTCATTATAAAAATTCTCATACATTTACTACTTCCATAATTGGGATTTCTTTACCATTTCTTTGGATATCATTTATTGCAATAATCTTACAATCTTTTTTTATTAGATTATTTTGAACTAAGTAATTTATAGCTCAATCCATAGTTTCTATATAATTTTCACTTTTCCATTTTTCTAAGTAAATAGGGTTTATTCAGAATAGACTGTTCATAATTCTAACAGATGACTCATATTTTGTAAAAGCAAATACTTTTATATCTGGTCTAAATGCTGATGCTAAGCGAGCAAGAAGTCATGATTTTGTAAGTATAACTAGAGCATTTGCATTAAGTTCTTCTCATGTGTATATCCCACTTTTTATTAGTAATTTTTTTTCAATATCTCTTTCACATAATCATTCATTGCTATAATCTCTATGTGAATGTTTTAAATAATTTTCGGCTTCACGAGCAACTTTTACCATCATTTTTACTGCTTCAATTGGATATTTTCAAATTGCTGTTTCTCACGATAACATTAAACAGTCAGGTTGTAATAATACACTATTAAATACATCAGATGTTTCAGCACGAGTAGGGAATGGGTTATCTATCATCGTTTCAAGTAGATGTGTAGCAACTATTACAAATTTTCATAAATTTTTACTTTTTTCAAGTATTTCTCTTCAATAAACTGATAATTTTTCAATTGGTACTTCTACTCATAAATCTCATCTTGCTATCATTATTCAATCTGAATATTTTATTATATCATCAATATTTTCTATTGCTTCTTGGTTTTCTACTTTTGATATAAGTTTTATATGTGTATCATTTTTCTTTGCAAATAACTCTTTTATATCATCTATTCAAGTTTTGTTTCTTACAAATGATGCAGCAATATAATCAAACTCATTATCAAGTGCAAAGTTTATATCTATCACATCTCTTTCAGTTACTCAAGGTAATTTAAGTTTTACTCAAGGTAAGTTTATATGTCTTCTAGATCAAATTATTGCTCAATTTTGAGCTTCTACTACTACATAGTCTTGAGTTTTTGATAAAACAGTAGTATTTAGAAGTCATGAATCTATTATTATATCTTGTCAGACATTTACATCTTCAATTAAATTTTCATAGTCACAGAAAATACTTGTTTCTCATTCTAATTTTGATTCATTTACATATATTTTAAACTTATCTCATTCTTTTATAGTTATTTTATTTTCTACATTTCCAGATCTTATTTCAGGTCATTTTGTATCAAGTAGTAAACTTAGGTTTGTAGTTCAATTTTTGTTTAATTTTTTAATCAAATCTGCAGTTTTTTTAGCTCATTCATAATCAGCATGTGAGAAATTGAATCTAATTATATTTACTCAAGCTTTGTATAGTTCTATAAGTTTTTCTTCTGTATTTGTAGCAGGTCATACTGTAGCTATTATTTTTGTTTTTTTCATAAAGTAGGTTATAAATTAAAAATAAATTTGCAAAATAGTATGAATAAAAGTTAAAAAGTAAAGAAAAAAGTGCAAATTTAATTGCACTTTTTTCTTATTCAATTATTTCTAAATTTATATCTTCACTCGCTGTATTAAAAGAATTATCTACAGCTTCAACTTTTATTGTATGATTTCATATTTCAAGATTATCTCAAGAAATAGGGTATACAAAGTCTCTATCAGTTAGTCAGATTTTTATTGGATTTCAATCTATATAAATATTTATTGATTTTAAATTACTTGTTTCATTAATTTCTCATCTTAAGTTAAAAGTTTGTCATTTGTATAATTTTATACTTTTATCTATTGGGTTTTTAATTGTTATTTTTGGTGGAATTTTATCTTTGTTTACAACCTCTATTTCTTTTACCTCGTCAGCTGAGTAATAATTATTATCAACAGCTCTTAGAACTAAATTATATTTTCAACTATAATTTTCAGGAATTTCAAAACTTCATCTATAAGATCATTCATTCTTTCCTGGTAAAGTTATTTCATCAATTTTAATTTCATCTAATAAAATATCAATTTTAATTATTGGAGTATCACTTCTATAGGCTAACTCTATATAATTAGGTCATGTTAATAGATTATCTCAAACATTTATTTTTGAAGCAATTTGAATATTTCAAATAGTTGGATTTTCCTCTCTATTACAAATTGTATCTTTAATTACATCTGAACTATCAACTAGTTCTCAAAGAGTATCTTTATATCATCAAGCTTTTACCCAATTTTGTACTGGAGTTTCCCAAGCTGGATTGTCAGGAATCAATGAATGAATATCAAGTACATATATATCTTTAATTCATGCAATTGGAGTAAGTTCAGAAACTTTTCAATTACATAATGCATCAACTTTTACTGTTTTTAATCATGTTCAAACTCAAGTTGGAAGATTTTTAAAAAGTGATGTAGTAGTTAAGTCAGCTCTAAAAGATCATTCTATGGGGAATCAAGATAATTTTGATATAGCTATTTCTTTTACTCAAGCAGGTCTTTTCCATACTAAGGCAGGTTTTCATTTATGTGCATAGGCCATAAAGTCTCTCCATATTGGTCATGCTGCATTTAATCAATCTCAACTCATATTTACTTCTTTTCAATCTGTATTTCATACCCGAACTACAGTTGTAATTTGAGGTGTATATCATATAGTCCAAAGATTTCTTGGTAATTTTACTTTTTTTCCATTTTTTACATATTGTTTAGTTGAAGTTCAAGTTTTTGCAGCTACTTTTCTATCTGGTAATGATACAAAAGCATTCCATCATGCTGGTCTAGAAGATGTATCACTCAATATAGAATTTATTATATATGCAGTTGAACTATCAATTACTTCTTCATCTTTTTGATCTTTTTTTTCTTCAATAACTACTCATTTTGAGTCAAGAATTTTTAAAATAGGAGTTATTTCTTTTTTCTTTCATAGATTTGCAAAGACTGTATATGCTTTTGCCATTTCAAGTGGAGTTACTTCAACAGTTCAAAGTCAAATTGAAGCTCCGTATCTTCAATCATCAGCAATATTTTCAAATCAAAGTTTTTTAGCAAAATCTACAACATTTTTTTCTCATCATCACATATATACCATTTTGATTGCTGGAATATTTCTTGAATTATCTAATGCTGTTGAAATATTCATTAGTCACATAAATTTTCAATCAAAATTAGAAGGAGTATATCATCAAGGAAAATTTGTTTGTAAATCAAATACTGGAGTTTTTGAACCAATTTCACTTGTATCTATTGCTTGAGCATAAACAAAAGGTTTAAAACTAGATCAAGGTTGTAATTTTGAAGTTATCATATTTACATTTCATCAATTTTCTTCATCAAAATAGTCTCTTCATCAAACCATTGCAAGAATTTCTCAAGTTGTGTTATCTATACTTATTAATGCATCATTGTTTGCATCAAATCTTTTTGCATTTACATCTCATTGTTTTTCTATTAATTCTTCAGCTTTAGCTTGAAGTTTAGAATCAATTGTAGTATAAATTTTTAATCAACCTGAATCAACAAAATCTTTTCAATATTTTTTTTCTAAATATTCTTTAAGATAAAAGATAAAATGTGCTGCTTTTATTTTTTCAATATTTTTTTGAAATTTAAATCATATTGAAGAAATTATAGCATTTTTATAATCATCAAATTGTATATATCAATCTTCAAGCATTCTTTGTAATATGAAATCTTTTCTTCATGTTTGGTATTCAATAACTTTTCAGTCATTTTTTATTTGAATGCTATTTAGAAATTCTAGTAATTTTGAGTAATCCATTAAACTACATCAATCTTTATCAATTGTTAGAGTATTTTTATGATTTTCTTTTTTTATTCAACAAATTACACTAGTAGAATCTGATATTTTTTTAGATTTTAGACTTTCTATATATTTCAAAAATAAATTTACATCATTTGCATAATTTAGTTTATCTTTTTCTGTAATTATTTTTGTTTGATCTTTTTCATTATCTTCATCATATATGTATACATATCATAAAAGTCTATCTGGATAAGAGTATGGAGAATAATATGAAGGTCATTTTGGAAGTGATGCTAATATACTAGATTCTAGAACTCATAAGTCCTTAGCAGACTTTCAAAAAAATGTTTCAGATGCTTGTTCTATACCATATGAATTACTTCAAAAATCTATTTTATTTAGATACAATTCAAGTATTTTTTCTTTTGATAATGATGTACTTAATTTATATGAAAGGTACATTTCTTTTATTTTTCTTTCTATTTTTCTTTCACTTCAAATTAGTGTATTTCTTATAAGTTGTTGTGATATAGTTGAGGTTCATTCAACTTTATCTGTTTTTCAAAGTATAAAATAAACAAAAGCTCAAATCATTCTTTTAAAATCTACTCATGAATTTTCAAAGAAAGTTTTATCTTCTCATGCAACTAATGCATTTACCATATTTTTTGAAATGTTTTCATAATTTACGTAAGTTCTATTTTCTTTATAAATTTTATAAAGTTCATTTCAGTCTCTGTCATAAATAATTGATGATTTTGCTAAGTTTAGTTTTTCTAAGTCTTTAACGTCTGGAAGTGGTACTATGTATTTTATATATATAACTATTGTTGCAAGAATAACAAGAGCTCAAAATGTGATTAATGTATAAATAAGAATTGATTTAATATCTCTTTTTCCGAAAATTTTATCAAAAAAAGTGTTTGTTTTTCTTTTATAATGAATTAATCTTGTAGATGTTCTTTTAAATCTGTTCATAAAAATTAGGTAAAAGGTAAAATTATAAAATTTTTAATTTGTTCAATTGAAATCAGAGATGTCTGTAAAGTCTTTTCATATGATTATCTCTATTTTTGTATCAGGGTTTTTAGAATGTTGAGGTTTATCAGTTTCTACATATTTTCATTTAATAAATAGTTTTAAAGCATCTAAAGTTTTTGTATTTTTTCATAAATTATTGTATAAAATTGTAGTTTGTTCATAGGTTCAAGATCAAATATTTCAGATTGAATTTTTTTCAGGAATATTAAATCAAAATTGTTGTAAATCATTTGCTAGGTACATAGCTTTATTTGGAATTCATGATGAGTTAAATATATTAATTTCTTGTTTATCAATAAATACTTCTGGATATTCAAATACTATTTTTGAAAATCTTTGTATTTCTCCATATTTTTCTAAATTATAATAATCAGCATCTCTTGGTAAAAGAATAGAAGCTCATCAAAAATCTTCCATAGGAGGAGTATATAGTATACCTCAAACTTCACACACTGCAAATCAATATACGCAAGAATTATTTAAGTTAAGAGAGATTATATTATTACCTCATCATAGGTTCTTAAAGTCAGAAGCAATTTTTAGAATTCAATTTAATCATATATCAGTTGTAAAGTATGGGCTCATCGTTGAATACATTTTTTTTATTTTGAAAGGGTTTGAAAAATATCAATCAGAAATCATTTTTTCTTTAATTGCTGTAAGTATTTTTTGTTGTCTAAGAGATCTATCAAAATCACTTGTACTATGTCTACTTCTAGCATATTTCAAAGCTGTTTCTCAATCTATATCCCAAGTTCAAGCTTTTAGAACAAAAGTTGTATATCATCATTTTCAGTCAGGGTAAGTGTAATCAACTAGTGTTTCTGGTACAGTAATAGTAATTCATCAAAGCATATCTACTATTTGTTTAAAACCTGAAAAATCTATATTTACATAATAATCTATTTTTTCTCATGTTATTTCACTTACTTTATTCTTTAAGTAATCCATAGCTTTATTTTCATCATTTTCTAGATTTTTATAATGCATATAGATTTCGTTTATCTTTCATTTTCTTTTTCAGTCATCATAGCTTACATATAAATCTCTAGGAATAGATAACATTGATACAATATTTTTATCTAGGTTTATATCTGCTAATATCATAGAATCAGTTAAATCAGGGGCATCATGATTTCATCATCATCTTCAAACTAAAAGTATTTTTATCTGATTATCTTTGTTTTCAGTTTGGGAATCAAAATTTAAATTACTTATTATATTAGGTAATTTAAAGTTAAAATTAAAGTTAAAATTTCATATACTTTCAATAGTAAAAAATCATAGTATACTTATCACTGTTATAGAAAGTATTCATATTATATATGGAATACTTTTTTTAATCTTAGAAATTTTATTTACTTTAACTACTTTTATCTTTTTTGTCTTAAATCACACAAGTATAATTAATTAAGAATTAATAGGTATTAGATACTAAAAAAATCGTTTTGTTAATTGTATGAAAAAAGTTTAATTTTTCAAAAAATAATTTGTAAAAATAATTAAATTAATATAATGAGAATTGTTATCATTTAAATATATAATTATGAAATTTGAATTACCAAAATTATCTTATGAACTAGATGCTTTAGAACCATACATATCAAAGGAAACAATGGAGTATCATTATGGGAAACATCACCAAACTTATGTAACAAATTTAAATAATTTAATTGTTTGAACAGAGTTTGAAAATATGAGCTTGGAAGAAATTATAAAAAAAGCTCCAGCTTGACCTATTTTTAACAATGCAGCACAAGTTTGGAATCATACATTTTATTTCACAACTTTAAATTCACCTAAAATTATGATGGAAAAAGCTTGAGTTTGAAATTTATATACTCAAGAGAATAAGTGAAAAGATTGGACAGCTCCAAAATGATGAACTAAATTAGTTAATTTAATGGCAAAAAAATGGCCTCATCATGATGATTTTAAAAAAGAATTTTCAGATATGGCTCTTAAAAATTTTGGTTCAGGTTGGACTTGGCTTGTTTTGAATACAGCTTGAGAATTAGAAATAATAAATACTTCGAACGCTTGAACTCCTTTAACTACAGAAAATAAACCTTTATTAACTTGTGATATTTGGGAACATGCTTATTACATAGATTGTAGAAATGTAAGAGCAAAATATATAGAAAATTTTTGGAGTTTAGTAGATTGGAGATTGGTAGAGGAAAGAGTGTAAATGTTTTAAAAAATACTTTTTGAAAAAAGAGTATTTTTTTTATAATCGTTTAAACTAAATTTAAAGTTTTAAAATATTTTTTAATACAAATTATTTCTTAAAATAAAAATATGGAAAAAGAATTAGTAAAAGAGTATAGTGAAAAGATAGATAATTTAAGACAAGAAATAAAAAAAATTGTTGTATGACAAGACTTACTTGTAAGAGACTTGCTTATAACTCTTTTTTGTAAATGACATATACTTATAGAGTGAGTTCCTGGTCTTGCAAAAACCCTTACTATTTCAAGTTTAGCAAAATCAATAGATTTAGACTTTTCACGTCTACAGTTTACCCCAGATTTATTACCAAGTGATTTGATATGAGCTAGAGTTTATACTCCTGAAACAAAAGAATTCTATGTGAAAACATGACCAGTTGTATCAAATTTTGTATTAGCTGATGAAATAAATCGTGCTCCATCAAAAGTACAATCTGCACTTTTAGAAGCAATGGCAGAAAGACAAATAACTATTGCAGATAAAACAATTAAATTAGATGAACCTTTTATTGTATTAGCTACTCAAAATCCAATTGAACAAGATTGAACGTATAGTTTACCTGAAGCACAACTTGATAGATTTTTATTTAAAACAATTGTAAATTATCCAAGTGAACAAGAGGAAATTGAAATAATGAAAAATAATACTTTAAATTTAGATTTATCTAGTGTAAAAAAAGTACTTTGAAAAAAAGATATCTTAAAAATTCAAGAAATAGTAGGAGAGATTTATGTAGATCAAAATATATTTGAGTACATAAAAGATATAGTTTTTTATACTAGAGATAATAAAAATGATGTTTGAAAATATTTGTTTTACTGAGCTTCACCAAGAGCATCTATTTCTCTTTTAATAGCTGCAAAAGCACTTGCATTTTTATCATGAAGAGATTTTGTTATTCCTGAAGATGTAAAAGAAATATCTAAACAAGTACTTAGACATAGACTTATTATGAATTATGAAGCAATAGCAGAAAATATATGAGTAGATGATTTAATTGATACTATATTAAATAAAGTAAAAGTAAAATAGTTACTCATTTTTTTAACTTAGATACTGCCAATATAAATTACTAAATACTAAGTATTAATATGGATTATTTATCAAAATTTAAGAAACTTGATTTAAAAACAAAAAAAATGATTTCATGAAATTTAGCATGAAATTTTAAAAGTGTTTTTAGATGAAGATGACTTGAATTTGATGAATTCAAAGAATATGAAGAATGAGAAGATTCAAAATACATAGATTGGCTAGTATCTGCTCGTGAACAAAGACTTTTAACAAAAAAATTTGTTGTTGATAAAAGTATAAAAGTGTTTTTTGTTATTGATAAAACAAAAAGTATGGATTTCTGATTTGATAAAAAGAAAATAGATACATTAATTGAAGTTTTTTTCTTATTAGCTTTATCTTCTGAGGAAAATTCAGATGAAGTATGATCTTTGATTTTTGATGAAAATAGTATGAAATTTTTTGATACTAAAAAATGAAAAGCTCATATATTTGAAATTTATAAAAATATAGTTGAAAACTTATTTGAGAAAGAAAAAAATTGAAATATTAAAGTAACAAAGAAAGTAATTAAAGTAATTAAAAATGGTTTAATAATTAGTAAAAATAAAATTTCTTGATTTTATTGAAAATGAAAAAATTATAATGAATGAAAATGAAATATTTTAAACTCTACTTTTTCTTTTCTAAATAAAATAAAACTTAAAAATACTTTACTTTTTATTTTATCTGATAAGATGGAAACTCTTGATGATAAAAATTTAAAAATACTTGCTTTAAAAAATGATATTATATTTGTAAATATTTTTGATAATTTTGAAAATACTCTTGAGTCAAATGAAACTGAATGAGTATTATGATTTTTATCAAATTTATGAAATAAAATATTTATAGATAATACAACTGATGAAAAAAAAGATGAATATAAAAAATTAAGAGAGAAAAAAATTAAAGATTTTTCTATTTACTTAAACAGAATGTGAATTAGTTATCTAAAAATTGATAATTTAACAAATATTTATAAAGAATTTTTTAATTTTTTTAATAAAAAATAAATATGAAAAAAATACTACTATTATCTTTTTTATTTACTTTCTTATTTTCAAATGTAAATGCTGAGACTTGAAATTTAGATCAGGTAAAGTTAAGTACAGATGAAACAAATATAAGTATATGACAAAATTTTAGTTTAAATTTAAGTATTCCTATAACAAACCAAGCTGATATTTGAGATATTAGTGTTGTATGACTAGAAAAATTTCAAAATTTTTGAACTAGTTCATCATTTAAATATGAAAATATTAATTGAAGTCAGAAGTGATCTTATGATATGCATATAAACTTAAAACCAACTGATTTTTGAAAATTTATTATATGACCTGCAAGTATAAAAGTAGGGGATAAAATACTTAAAAGTAATACTGTAGAAATTGAAGTAACCTGAGTTAACTCAAATTGAAATCCAAAAATGGCTACTTGAGTTTTAACAAATACCTGAAATTTAGAAATGAAGGATATAAATGATATAAAATGACCAAAAAGTTTTTTTAATTTTAGTTTTTGGTTTATTCCTATTTTTTTAGTATTTTTATTTTTTATAGGATTTTATTATCTTCTTAAATATTATTTTATGTGAAAAGAAGAAAAAAATATGAATAAAGAAGTTGAGATTAAAAGAGAAAAGAGTAAAACAGATTATTTTAAAGATAAATTAAAACATATAGAAAAAAATATAGAAACATATGATAAGTCAGAATTTTTTGCTTTAATAAATGATTTTTTAAGAGAATTCTTGGAATATAAGTGATTGAATCATGCTAGAAATATGACATTTAAAGAGTTGGAAAGTCATAAAAATTTAATTGATTTAGATTTGTTTAGAATTATAAAAGATACTTATTTTTATGAATTTATGGAAGAGGAAGATGAGTGAAAGATTGATAAAAAAGAGATTTTAAGTGAAATTAAAAAACTTATAAAATAAAGTAATAGCCGGGAAGTCCCGGCTAAGTCTAAGAAAACAATCTCCTTTTTTTCTTTGTACTTACTTTTCTTAACAGATATTTTAGAAATTTTATTAATTTTTTTTCTTTTTTAATAAAGATTTCCCTTTTCATTTTCGTTCCTAAAAATTGTAGGTTTCGACATTTTATTTAAATTTATAAAAAATCAAATGAATAATTTAATTTTTTTGGATAAATATTATTTTTTGCTTCTCATTCCACTATTTTTGATTTTATTTTATCTTTTTTTTAGAAATAAAAATAAAATAGATTTTGCTTTTTTTGATGATTTAAAATTAGTTTATAAACAGAATAGTTTTTTTTACTATACTTTTTTTATACTTATTATTGTTATAAGTATTTTATATATAATTATTTTAGCAAATCCAAATAAAGAAAATTCAAGTGAAACAGTTAAAAAAAATGGTATAGATATAGTTTTGGTTTTTGATATAAGTTATAGTATGGAAGCTGAAGATCTAAAACCAAATAGAATTCAAGTTGCTCGTGATGTTATATCAAATTTCTTATGAAGTTTAAAGACAGATAGAGTATGAGTTGTAGTATTTTCTTGAAAACCTTTTATTTCTATTCCTTTAACTTTTGATTATGAGTTTTTAAAAGACTATGTTAAGTGAATTTCAACATCAACTATAGATCAAAATAATTGAAATTTACAATGAACTGCTCTCTGAGATGCTATGCTTATGGGAAGCTATTTATTTGATGATAAAAGTAAAGATAGAGAGAAAGTTATGATTGTTGTTACAGACTGAGAAGCTAATAAAGGATTAACTCCTGAGGTTGCATTGAAATTATTAAAAGAAAAAAATATAAAAGCATATTCAATATGAATCTGATGAAATGATAAAACTTATGTTTATGTAAATGATGTATTTTGAAATAAATTAAAAGTTGAAATATGATGAGTTGATGAAGAAACTTTAAAAAAAATTGCATCAGAAACTAATTGAAAATATTATAGAGCAACTTCAAGTGAAATTTTTAAAGAAATATTTGATAATATAAATAAACTTGAGAAAAAAGATATAGAGGTAGAGGTAAAAAAAATGTATATTTCAGAATATAGTATTTTCTATTATTTACTTTTATTTTTTGAATTTTTATTTGTAATTTTGCTTTTTAAAAGAGTGAGAGTTTAATAAAATAATTATAAATTTATGATTTTTACAAATTTAAACATTTTTATATCTATAATTTTTATAATATTTTGTATAATTATTTTTTTAGTTGTATATAAAAATTATTTTGAATATAAAAAAACTTGAAGTACTTATAGATTTTTAAGTGTAATTTTTTTAATTCTTTCATTTTTTGTATTATCCATTGCAATTTTTTGAATTAAAGTTTTTAAGACTGAAAATAATTCTTATTTATGAACAAATGTAGTTTTTGTACTAGATGTTTCTAAAAGTATGAAAGCTTTAGATTTCTCTAATAATAATGAAACATATTCTAGGTTATCTGCAGCAAAAAAATTTATAAGTGATTTTGTAATAAAAAATCCTTGAAATAGATACGCTTTAACAGTTTTTGCATGAGATGCTGAAAGAGTTTTACCTTTTACAAATGACGCTAATTTATTTCTAACAATACTTTCTTGAGTTGATGAAAACAATGTTACAATTCAATGAACAAATTTGAAAGAAGCTATAAATTCATGACTTAGAAATTTTACAAAAGATGATACTTTTTGACTTATGGTAGTTCTTACTGATTGAGATGATGAAAATAAAATAAATATGACAGATTTTGAAAATTTTAAAAATAAAAAAGATATAAAATCAGTTGTAGTTTGAGTTTGAACAACAAAATGAGCTTATATACCTATATGAAATGATCCTTTTTGAGATGTAATATATAAAACATATAATTGACAAAAAGTTATCACAAAGTTAAGTGATACATCGTTAAAAGAGCTTGCTAAAATATTAAATTGAGATTATTATAATCTAGATGATATATGAAGAATTGATAAGATTTGATCTACTTTATCTAGTATTTCAAAAAAAATTTTTTATTCTAAATCTGAAAATTTTGTAGATATGACTAGATTGTTTGTTTATATTTCTTTTGTATTTTTTATTATTTATTTATTGTTTTTGATTAAATATGATAAAAGAAAAAAATAAATTAAAAATTTTTATAATTTCTATATTTATTCTTACAGCAGTTATTTATAATTCTTTAAATTTTTTAGTATTTTTTTATAATACTATATGAAATTTGAGTTTTTTAAAGTGAAATTATTGGCTATCTGTTATTTATCACCAAAAATCACTTAATGAATTATGAAATGAAATTTTTAATTATAACCTATGATGAGATTATTATAAACTTTGAAAGTATGACAAAAGTTTAGAGTTATATTCTAAAGTAAATTTATTTACAGGGTCAAACTTATCTTTTGATACATATTATAACTTATGAAATAATCTTTATAGATTATGAGAGCAAGAACAAAATGATATTCAAAGAAAAGTTGATTTATGGAAGAAATCTTTACTTAGTTATAATCAAATTTTATTAAAAAAGGAAGATAAAAAGGCAAGAGAAAATTATAATTTTGTTCTTAAAAAATTAAATGAAATTTTAAAGAAAACTAAAGAAGAGCAACAAAAACAAATGGAACAACAACAGAAACAACAAGAAGAGCAAGAGAAACAACAAGATACTAATAATTCTAAAGATAAAGAAACTGGTTCAGGATCACAATCTAAAACAGAGTGACAAGATAATAAAAATGAAAAACAAAATGAATCTAATTCTGAATCACAAAAAGATAAAAATAGTGAACAAAATAATCAACAACAAGTTCAAACTGTTCAATGATGAAGAGGTGAAGAATATAAAATATGAGATAATCAAAATATTCAACAATTAACAGAACAGGAAAAACAAGATTTAGAGAAGTACAATGAACAGCTTAAAAAAGATCAGCAACAAAACTCAATTTATTTTGGGAAGAAAACTCAATGAAATAATAATTCTAATTCAATGATTGATATGTTTATGCAAGATCCATTTTTTAATGATTTAAAAAGTTTTGATGATTCAATTTTAAATAAGAATGAAAAAGATTGGTAATAAAAAAACTAGTTTCATTTGAAACTAGTTTTTTTATTTTAAAATATTTTACATACCAGGTAGTCATCCTTGAGGTATATTTAATCACATTTGTCCCATTACTCATTGCATTTTTGAAGCGGCAACTTCTTGTGATTTTTTAATTCATTTATTTATTGAATCTTGAATAGCTTTTTGTAAAGCTTCTTTTTGTGATGTAGATAATCAAGGAATTAAATCAGTAGATTCAAAATCAACTTTTTCTACTTTCATTTCTCAATTTACTGTTATTACAAGTCAAGAAACTTCAGATTCTATAAAAGTATTTTCTAATTCTTTTTTTATTTTCATTGCTTCTTGTTGAAGTTTAAGTAATTCTCATGCTTTTGAAAAATCCATATTATGGTAAAAGGTTAAATTATAAAATTTAATGTTAAATTAATAATTTGTAGCCAAAGCTAACAATAATTCTAAAAATTTAGCTCTCAGATTTTATGTTTTTTTGTTTTTTTTGCAAATAAAAAATATATATGATAAAATAAAATAGTAAATGTTAAAAGTGATAAATGTTTTTTCTATATTAGCATTTAAAATTTATAATTTAAAAACTCAAAAATGACTCCAACAGCAACACAAGATGAAGATTTAATAATTTTATCTGATACTGTTACTCCAACTTTTGATGATGCTCCTATAATTTCTGAAGATTTAAATAGAGAGAAAAGTCCAGTTATATCTTTTGATTGAGATAATTTAAGTAGTAATAATGAAACTAGTGATAATGAAACTAGTCAAGTTTTACCATTAACTGAAACATCTACTCAATCAATTGAGTCAAATAAAACAGTTGAATCAAATGAATTAAATTTAGATTCAAGTGTGAATTATTTATTTTGAGATAGTTCAAAAGAACAGGATGAAACTCCAAATATACCTGCAGATCAAATAGAAGAATCAAAAGTAGAAATATCTGATATAAATCAAAGTAATATATCTGCTGATGATTTATTTTGAAACTTAGATTTTTCAGATAATTCTTTAAATGTAAAAGAAGATACTGTTAATGAAGAGTTAGAAAAAAAAGAAAACATAGTAGATTTATGAGAATCAGTAGATCAATGAGTTCTCCTAGATCAGCCTAAAGAAATAGCTGATGAAGTATTACCAAATGAAATTGAGATAAATACAAATGAATTAATAGATAATGAAAATACAAATGAGTTAGTAAATGATGATAAAAATACTTGAGATATGAATTTTATATTAGATTCAACAATTTCAAAACTACAAAAAAGACAGACTTGAATCTGAGATAACAAATCTCAAAAAATATCAATGATTAATGAATTAGATGATAAAGTAAAAGAGTTAAAAGAAAAAATTTCTATATTAAAAAAAGAAGTAGAATCTTTGGATACAGAGAATTCAAAAATTGAAGAAAATGTTTCAATTTTAGAATCTATGAAATTATGAAAAGTACTAGATTCTATACCAAAAACAACAAGGGCACATAATACAAAAAAATTAATTGTTAATGCATAATAATAAATAAAAAAAATACAAGTGGATTTTCTACTTGTATTTTTTTGTTATTTATTATAATTACCTATATACTTTAATAATTATAATAATTATGAAAAAGAAATTATTAGGATTTACATTTGTTGAGTTAATGATAGTTGTTACGATTATTATTATTTTAACTTCTATTTGATTTGTATCTTATACTAGTCAATTATGATGAACTAGAAATACAAAAAGAATATCATATCTAACTAATGTTTATGATTTATTTCAAGTAGAAAAAGATAAATGACAATTACCACTTCCGGATAAATATATCCAAATATCTTTTTCATGAGAAGTTTTATGATATCAATGATATTTATCTTGATGAATACTCAAAGGTTTAAATATAAAAGATTATTTATGAAAAGATCCAAAATACTGAGATTATTTTACTTATTATTTAACTAAGAATTGAAGGTTTTTTGAATTTATGTGATATCTTGAGGAGGAAACATCATGAGTATTTCCAGTATCAAAAGTTTATGCAAATATTACAAATTATTCTAGACCAGTACTTATATGAGATAATATTTGACTTATTACAGACAAAACTACAAATAAACCAATACAAGACTTATATTTATGAAACATTGATTTTAAAACATCATCTTGAGCATTTGTCTTGAATGTTAGTGACTCAATTAAATTAGAGTGAGATAATTTGACATTGTGAATAAAAATGAAATATATGTCTATTAATTGAACTTTATATTGAGTTTGAAATTGTACTTTAGATTGAAAAAATATTATTGAATGAACATCTGTTACAGCATATACTTGATCATCAATTGCTTATAATGCTGCATATAATTGTATTGATATAAGCCAAGTAAGAACATGTAATAATTGAGTATTAAGTTGAAGTGATATCTATAAATATTCAACATGTAAGAAATGAGATTGAATTACATGTTTAGCTACTCCATCATATTTATATAACTCACATACTTATTCAATTCCATTGTTAAACCATTGACAAGTTGCATGAAATATTATATCAGCTAATGTATATGAAAATCATTGAGTTTTTAGATATACTTTATCAAATATTCAATGTAATGATTGAGTTTATATAAATCAGAGTGAGAATGTAACACCAACTGTTATTAGTTGTGATACTTGATATCAAGAAATTTGAAACTCTTGTTTACCATATGTAAATTGAGCATGTACGAATTTACCAACATGATGATGGTTTTATAATTCATCAACAAGTTATAGTTTGGTAAATGCACCAAATTGAACAACTTTAGATGCTACTATTGCTTGATATAATGATGCTCCAACACAAAATACTTGTCAATATAAATGTGATAGTTTGCATTATTGGAATTGAAACTCTTGTTTACCATATGTAAATTGAGCATGTACAAATTTACCAGTTTGAGCGTTGTTTTATAATTCAACAACAAGTTATAGTTTGGTAAATGCACCAAATTGAACAACTTTAAATGCACTTACTGCAGGGTACCAATCAATACCAACACAAAATACTTGTCAATATAAATGTGATCATTCTCAATATTATTGGAGTTGAAGTGCTTGTATTCCATATACAAATTGAGCATGTACGAATTTACCAACATGATGATGGTTTTATAATTCATCAACAAGTTATAGTTTGGTAAATGCACCGAATTGAACAACACTTGATGCTACTGTTGCTTGACATTATGAACCTCCTACTATAAATACTTGTAGATATAAATGTGATAATTTACATTATTGGGATGGTAATAATACATGTATACCATATGTAAATTGACCATGTACAAATTTACCTGAAAATTCAAACTATTATAATTCAACAACAAGTTATAGTTTGGTAAATGCACCAAATTGAACAACACTTGATGCTACTGTTGCTTGATATAATTTAACTCCAACACAAAATACTTGTCAACGGAACTGTCAACCTTGATTTGTTCAATGATGATGAGTTTGTTGATATTTAATATCAGCTTGTCCTTCTGCAAATTCTGCGACAAATGGTACTATTGCAACAAAAACAATGATATTATCAAATATAAATAATTATATTTGATGTACTGTTTCATCTTTTTCTTGAATTGTTGCATGAATTACTTATAGTTGAAGTATTTCTAGTTGAAATAAAATGGTTTTACTTGCATATCCATCTGATGAATCAGTTACACATGATTGGTGAAGTAACTGAACTGATATTGCTACTATGACAAATTTTGTTTCATCATTAGATACTTATGTTAATATAGAATGATGGGATTGATATAGTAATAATATGAAAATTACAACAAAATTAACAGAGTTGTGAGAAACTAATAAAGCTGCCCAAATATGTTGATCAAAAACATTTTGATGACAAATATGGTATTTACCTTCTTTAGAAGATTTAAGACAATTATATTGTTATAGTAATCAAGCTTCAATTTTTGATACATATTACTGAGCTTGAAATTCAAATTATTCTGATTGTGTAAATAAATGATACAGTTCTTCAAAGGTATGAACTTTAGGTTCATTTAGTGCAACTTGGTATTGGTCTAGTAACGAGTATTCTTCAATATATGCTTGGCCAATTAATATAACAAATTGAAGAATATTATATTCTTGATTAGCAGGTAAATGAACGGTTTGAAGAGTTCGTTGTACTAGTAGATTTTAATAATAAAAAAACTTGGAAAATTTTCCAAGTTTTTTTATTATTTTTTTAGACTTAATTTTATTTTATATTCCTCTAATTCTATTTCTTTTTCAAAATCAGATTTTTCTAGATTTTCAACAATAGTTGATAAAGTCTCAGTTTGTATATATTCCTTAAAATTATTTGTAATACTTTTTATTTTATCTCATCAATTTATACTAATTTGAATTCTATCATCTACATTGAAGTTTGCTTCTTTTCTTGATTCTTGTATATGTCTTATTAAGTCACGAGCAAATCATTCTTGTATAAGTGCTTCTGATAAATTAGTATCAAGTGATACTACCATACCAAACCCGCTTTCTAAATCTCATATTAATTCAGATTTTTCATAAGCTATTTCATATTCTCATTCTTCAAGTACAAAATCTCATACTTTTACTTTTCATCATTCTAGTTCTTCAAAATTTCAGACTTTAGCTTCAGCTATGATAAACTTAACATCTCATCAAAATTTTGGTCATATAAGTCTAGCATTTGGTTTACATATTTTTTTAGGCATTTCTGATTCACTAAAATACAAAACTTCTTTTATATTTAATTCATCTTTTATAATATCCAAATAATAATCATCAAGTACTTCTGAAATTTTTATTGATTTCAGAGGTTGTCTAACTCTTAGACGATTTCTTTCTCTACAAGCAAGTCATAAATTGATTATTTTAGCAGTTTTATCAAAACTTGAATTTAGATTATCAAGTATAAAAGATTTGTTTGCAGTAGGGAATATATCAAGATGAACTGATTCTTTTCAAGTTAAATTTTTGTAAATATATTCAGATACAAATGGCATAAATGGAGCAAGTATTTTTGACAGTTCAATCAAAACTTCATAAAGAGTTTCATAAGCTTCAGTTTTATCGTTGTCAAAATTTTCTTTCCAGAATCTTTTTCTTGATCTTCTTATATACCAGTTTGTTAGATTGTCCATAAATAAAACAATTGGCCTTGCTGCTTCATTTATTTTATAACTGTCTAAATTTGTAGATACTTCAAGAATAAGTTTATTTAGTTCTGAAATAATCCATTTATCAAGTATATTTTCTCTTGACGTAGGCATTTTAAAAATAGTTGCATTTGGGATGCTTGGTAAATTAAAATTAGCTTCCTCAAAATCTATATTATTTATGTATCTATTTATTGGCCTATAAGTACCACTATGAGCTACAATTAATACATTTTTTCAATGAAATTTTTCTTTTATTTCTTTTACTAGACTAGTAACCCTTTCATCAAAGAGTTTTATATCTTCAGCTTTGTTGTATTTTACATCTTTAAAAAATTTTCTTGTTTGCTCTATTTCTACTAATTCTATATTTAATTCTTTTTTTGCATAATTTCTTATTTCTTCATGTGTCATTCATGAAAATATTCAAGCTTTTAACTCTATTAGTCTATCATCTTCTATTATGTCTCAGTTGAATCAATTTTCTTTTGCAATAATTTCAGCAGTTTTTTTAGCTCTTTTAAGAGGTGAAGAGATTATTATATCAATTTTTTCTTTAGATAATTTAAAGTTCTTTCAAGCTTTTGTTGCTTGTTCTAGTCAGATTTCATTTAGTTGTGTATCTACTTCTCATCAACTCATTTTCAGCGTATTGTTGTCATTTGTTTTTCCATGTCTACAATAATAAATATTTCATTTTTTAGGTTCAAATTTGTCTATATTTGCATAAGTTGTGAAAAAACTATAAGTATTCCAAAGTGGTAAAATTACTTTTTTAACTACTTCTTCAACTCATGTTTCACTAAATCTTAAGTCTTGTGCTTCTACTACTGGTGAATTCATTAAGTAAAATCTCATAGCATCAGCTCCATAATTGTCAAAAATCTTTTGTGGATCTGGATAATTTTTTAAAGATTTACTCATTTTTTTACCATCTTCAGCAAGAACTATACCATTTACAATAGTATTTAATGTTGCTGGTGAATCAAAAAGAGCAGTAGAAAGTATGATAAGTGTATAAAACCAACCTCTAGTTTGATCTAGTCATTCTGCGATGAAATCAGCAGGGAAGCGGAAGTTTTCTTTATTTTCAAAAGGATAATGTCTACTTGCATAGGGCATAGCTCAACTTTCAAACCAACAATCTAGAACTTCAGGAATTCTTTTTAAAGGAGATCAATTTTTTACTATTGACTCTATTAAATTACATTCATGTAAGTTAAAATGTCAGTATCAGTTAACATAAATTAAATTTGCATTTAAGATTTTTGCTAATTCTTCTGCTTCGTCATTTCTTACAACTGTATCATCTTTTGATGTTAAAACTATAATTTCTTTTACTAAATTTTTTATTTCACTAAATTCATGTGTCATTTCAGAGTAAAATTTAGTAATTTCTGGTTTTCAACTTCATTTTATTGCTGGAGCAACTAAAACAAGTCTGTCTAGTTTTATTTTATGTTCTGCAATGTATTCAATACTAGCTCTACATCACATAGAGTGAGCTAAAATAGTATCATAATTTTTTAAATTTATTTCATCAAATTTTTTTGCCCAGTTTTTATATGAAACATTTGCTCATTCTTCAAAAGTCGGAGCAAACATTTTTACTCATTCTTTTTCTAGATTTTTCTTTGTTCATTCAAAAAAGTCAACCAAAGTTTCAGGATTCCTTTTAAATCCATGAACTCAAAGTACATTTTTAGCTTTTAAATTCTTTTCATTTTTTATAAGTAATTCATCAACAAAATGTTTGTGTAGGTCTACTTCTTGTAAAGTATTAGAATAAACATATGCTACATCAAAATTTTCTTTTGATGGATACATTTCTTTTCTAATATTTTTATTATCAAAATCAAAATCTTTTATTACTTTTTTTGCAAGCAATAAAGGGTCTCAATGTGAACAAATAAGTATTGTTTTTCATTTGTTTTCAGAAACAATTTGAGTCATAAAATCTTTTATTCTATCATAACACTCAACTTGTGATTCTCATGTTTCTCAGATTTTTTCATTATTAAACTTATTTTCCCAATTAATTGCTTTTCAATCATATTTTCACACATTGATTTCCCTTAATCTCTCATCAATATTTATTTCTTTTCATGAATTTTTTGAGATTGTTTCTACAGTTTGTAAACATCTTTTAAAAGGAGATGAAAAAATAACATCAATTTTTTCATTTTTTAAAATTTCAGCTAGATTTAATGCTTCTTGTTTTCATTTTTCAGATAGAGAATATTTATTTGGATCTACACAATCTTCAATTCATAAAACGTTTTTTTCTGATTCTCTATGTCTTACTAAAAGTACTTTAGTGATTTGTCAAAAATCTTTATTTTTTTCATATAGTTCTTCAATTGAACCTACACAGATTTCTTCTTTTTTGTCTTCTGATTGCCAAATAGGAAGAGCAGATCACCAATATCTGTTCCTACTAATATTCCAATCACGAGCTTGTTCCAGCCATTTTCCAAATCTACCATCTTTTATTACTTCTGGTACCCATGTTATTTTTTGGTTATTTGCAACCATTTTATCTCTTATCTTTTCAACAGCAACATACCAAGCTGAAATACCTCTATAAATAAGAGGAGTATCACATCTCCAACAATGAGGATAAGAATGAACTATTGTTCAGATATTTATTGATAATTTTTTTTCTTTTAATTCTCCAATTACCATTTCATTGAAATCAAATACAAATTTTCAATTATTATCCAGTAAATTATATGTTTTACCAGAATTGTCTATATGTGCTACAAATCATAAGTCTTCTTTTTCTCAGATAATGAAATCGTCTTCTCAGTAAGCTGGGGCTATATGAACTATTCAAGTTCCGTCTGTAGTTGTTACATGATGTCATAAAACTATTGACCAAGCATTTTTTCCTAAGCAAATTCCAGGTCATAAATCTTTTCACATTTCATTTATTTGCAAGTCAAAATCATCAAATATTGGTTCATATTTTATTCAAACTAGACAAGCTCATTTGTATTCTCTGACTATATTATAATCTTCTTCTTTTTTGTAATAATCTTTTACTTTCTCTTTAGCTAAAATATAAGTGTCACCATTTGTTTTATCAAGTAGTTCTACATAATCTATATCAGATCAAACAGCGAGTCATAAGTTAGCATATAAAGTCCAAGGAGTAGTAGTCCAAGCAAGTATATATTTATTTCAATTTGTATGAAATTTGTTAATTTCTTTTTCTCATTTTAATTGGGCAATTATTTGATGATCATATGATTCTACTTCTTCATTTTTTAATTCATTTAAATCATAAAATTTCCAATTTTCAAATTTATTTTTTTCAGGATTTCAGAAAGTTACATCATTTTTAACATCTAATATATAAACATATTCTTTCCAGTTTTCATTATTGTGTTTACTATAGTTGCAAGTGTATAATTCTAGTTTATCTGATTTAATTCATGTTTCTTCTTCTAATTCTCTTTTTGCACAATTAATTGGAGTTTCTCATAACTCAATTTTTCCTCATGCTAAAGTTAAAAGTCAGTTAGTTTTTCTTTTTCAAAAAAGTATTTTTCAGTCTTCATTTCTAACTATTATTCAAGTTGATTCTTTATAGCAAATATCTTGTTTATCTGATTTTACTTTAAATTTAACTGTAACAGTTTTTGATTGTTTATCCTTATATCATTGATTTACTTCGAAGTTTGAAAGGGGAGTAGTACAACGAGGACAATAAGGTACAACTCTATTTCCTTCATAGATTAATCATTTATCATATATATTTTTGAAAACCCGCCAAACTGATTCCATGAAAGAAGTATCCATAGTTTTATAATCATTTTCCATATCAACCCATCTTCACATTCTATCTACTGTTTTTTTCCATTCGTCGACATATCCAAATACATTTGCTCTACATGTTTCGTTGAATTGGTAAACTCAGATTTTATTTTCTATGTCATCTTTTCCTGAGATTTCTAGTTTTTTTTCTACTATGTTTTCTATAGGTAATCAGTGACAATCCCAACCAAAATTTCTCTCAACTTTTTTTCATTTCATTGTTTGGTATCTTGGAATTACATCTTTGATAGTACCTGCTAATATGTGTCCATAATGAGGAGTTCAAGTTGCAAATGGAGGACCATCATAGAAGTTGAATTCTTCAGCATTATCTCTAGTGTTTATAGATTTTTTAAATGTGTCATTTTCTTTCCAGTAATTTAGGATTTCTTCTTCAAGTTTTGGGAAAGATTGTTTTGGGTTTACTTTTTGGAACATGGTTTGAGGAAAATATTAAGTTGTAAATTCTATTTATTTAAAAATTAAGAGATTAAGGATATTGTTTTAAATCAAAATATTAATCAATTCTAGAGCTCTTTCTTTGTATTCAGATTCTTTGAACTCAGCATATAGAGTTGCTTCGTTTAAGATTTCATCAAGTTCGTTAACTTCATCTTCTGTTAATTCTCATAATATTGCTTCTTCTAGTACCTGATCAAGTCAATCAAAATCATCTCTTTCAAGTACTGCTTTTAGTTTTTCTAGATATGTTTTTTTCATAAAATTTTAGTTAAAAATATAATTTATTTAATCATTGCAACTGCTTCTATTTCTATTAGAGCTCATTTTGGGAGAGATTTTACTTCTACTAGAGTTCTTGCAGGTTTTAATACAAAATAATCTTTATATAAAGTATTTATTACATCAATATTTTTAATATCAGATACAAAAATAGTTGTTTTTACAACATTTCTCAATCATAATAAATGTTCTGCTAACACAGCTCTTATATTTCTACAAGCTTGTCTTGTTTCTTCTTCAATTCATCATGTTACTAATTCTTCAGTATCAGGATCTATTCAAATTTGTCAGCTACAAAAAACAAAGTTTCAAGCAACTGTTGATTTAGAATAATGTCATAAAACTTGAGGGGCTAAAGAAGTAGAAAATATAGTTATTTTTTTAGAATCTTCATCTATAATTTTTTTGATATTTTCATTATTAGCAGTACTAAAAATTTTTGTCATATTTTAATGTTATAAAATAAATTATTTTATTTTTTTGAAATTTTTAATTTTTCAATTTTCAAAATTAAATTTATATTCTACTTCTTCTCAATTAATTATTCTTGGTAACCAGTATATGTCATCTTCCCACATTTCACTATATGGAATCTCATCTATATTGAACCATTTTGGAATCATTTCTTCAGTTTCAATTGGTTCTCATGAGAATTCATTAATCATAAAAATACTTACATCTTGGTTCCAGTCTTGCTTATCAATAAAATCAAAGTGTAAAACTCAAACTTTTTTTAAATCACTTTCTTTTGCATCAAGATTTGTTTCTTCTTTTAATTCTCTTACCATACATTGCTCAATTGTTTCACAAGAATCTAGTTTTCATCAGGCACTATTCCATTTTCAAACTCAAAATCATCTTTTTTTCATACAAAGTAATATTTTATTGTCTTTTATTATTATTCATAAGTTAGATTGTAACATATAGTTTTATTAAAAATAAAAGCACATAAAATAGAGATTTTTATCTCAAAATTTATGTGCTTTCGGTTCAAGGTTTATCTTGAAAGTTACCACCTAAAGCTATACTTAATTTTAATTTTTTTACAGAGATTTTAAACTCTGGAAAGGTCTACTTGATAAGGAAACTTATAAATGATAAAGGATAATAACCATTTAATAATTTTCATAATCTTTCTTCTTTCAGCTTGTCTGTTGATTGCAGACTCAAATGCTTTTATTTACTTATTTATTTTACGTAAATATTATTTTTTTCAAGTTTTTCTATGACTTCTTTTATTTTACTATATTTTTCACTATAAAATCTATTTCATGAAATTGTATGTTTGATAAAAAAATCTTCATAATATGTTGAATTTTTATTCCATAAATCTGGAAGTAAAGAAAGTCAATTTTTATAAAATATTAAACTTTCATTTTTATAATTTTCGTTTTCTAATTTTTCTCAGCACCAGATGTAGTTTTCAGCTATATTGTAAAATTTTATATATTCATAACAATTGTTTAATAAGTTTTTTTTATCTGTTAATATTAAAACTTTATAGTAGATATCAGGTTTGATTTTATAATATTTAAGTCATTTTGTATAATTTCAATTTTCTATAAAATAATTTGGGTAAGAAAAATCATTTATTGCTTTTAAAATATTTCAATTTTTGTGGTTTATTTCTGCAATATAAAATTTAAAACAAGAGATAATACAAAAAGTTAAATATAAGATTAATGCTATTATAAATCATAAATTTATTCAAGATATATTATAACTTTTTATTTGTTTTTTTTCTAAACTTATTGCTAAAAATAAGATTAATAATAAATAATGAACTATTCATGCAAAGTTCAGAAAAGTAAATATAAAAAATATAATAAATACAGAAAAGTATTTAGTATTTTTTATCTCTTTTAAAGTTAAATAAAGTATATAAATACTTAATAACAATCAGAGAACTCAACTACTATATAATATATCTATCCATATATTATGGCTTCTATCAGCTATAAAACCATAGTTTTCATAGATATATAGATAAGGATTTTTCTCTTTACTAAATACTAAATCAAGTGTTTCAAGTCAATTTCATAATAATATAGTTTTTATATTTCATCATATTATTGAAAGTGTATTTTGCCATATATAGAATCTAGATAGAAATGAATGTAATTTTTCAGGAAAATAAAAAAATATAGTTAAAAATCAAATAATAAGAAATAAAAAAGATAATCAAATTCATCTATTTTTTCAGGAAAATAGAAATATAAAATAAAATATAAAAATACTAACAGATATAAATGATTTTGTTAGAATAAGTAATAAAAAATATAAAAAAAATAAAAGAATATAGTGAATTTTATTTTTGAAATTTGATTTAATTAATGGTAAAAATAACAATAAATAAAGTCATAAAAATTGATTATTTCAAAATGTAGATATTGCATTGTTTATAGTTATTTGATAATCGAGAGTAGGGAAATAATACTCTTTAATTCATATAATAATTACAATGAATAAAGAAATAAAAGAAATTTTTAATATTTTTTCTAAAAAATCTTTATTTTTATTTATTAAAACTATAAAAATTCATAATAAATTTAACAACATAATAAATCAATGAGATTTTATGTTATTTCAGAAAAATGAGATAAATGGAGAAATTGAAAAGAAAGTTGATGAAAGTAAGATTATTAAAATAATTAAAAATAATTTTTTGTATGGAAGTATTATTTTTTTTCAATTAATAAAATTTTCAATTAAAAATGATATAATAATTAATGATGAAATCAAATCAAAAAAAAGAACTTTGGTGAATTCAAAATTTCAATTTACCAAAGCCTCAAAATTTAATCAAAAATAATTTAAAAAATTTGAATGAATTAGTGGAAGAAGAAAGAACAAAATGTATAAAAGTATATTTGACATCTTAAATTAATTTTACTAAGTCTTTGATTTGTTCATAAGTATTTTTAAGTTCTTCAATTTCACATTTTTCAAACCACTTATATTCTTCAATTTCTTCAATCTGAGTTTTTATTATATCACTTTTAATTTTAGCTAAAAATATATACTCAAGTCTTTTTTCTTTTTTTCACTTTTTATTTATATAATCTATTTTGTAGATAGTTATTGGAAGGGGCATTTCTTTTACATTTTTTAATTCTAATCATAATTTTTTTCACATTATTTTTATACTTATTCAAAGTTCTTCTTTTATTTCTCTTTTAATTGCATCATAAATATTCTCTTTATTTTCAATATGTCATCATGGCATTACCCATATATTTTTTCATTTATGTCTTACTAAAATTATTTTTCATTCTTTGTTTTGTAGTATGCATCTAGCTATTCTTTTCATATTTTTTCGTTTATAAAAATATTTATTTTGATTTTGTGATTATATTAAAAATACATTTTAAGTCTAGTTTTTTTTAGTTAATTCATAAGCAATTTTTTATTACTTCTGGGTTTATTCAAAATTTTTGTATAGTTTTCTCTAGTTCTGGATTTTTAGCAACTTCTTCAGGTTTTATTATCTTTCATTCTTCATTTACAAATCTATCAATTCACTCAACAAAACACCTAGTAAGTTCATTATTATCTTTATCTAACAGGATTGGTCATTGTATGTCAAAACTAGTTATATCTTGTTTTGTTCAATCTGGATCAATTCATCTTATTACATATTTAGTATTTAATGCTTTTCAAATCTGATAACAATACTCTAACTTTACTCAAATAATTTCTTCAGAGTAACTACATTTTGTATTTACTTCTTGATTAATTTTTTCTTTAGGATTGTCACTTAAATTTGTTCATAATATACTTCAAGCTAGTATTCATACTCAGATATATCACAGAGATTTCATATAATTTAAATAAAAAATAATAACTTAATTATATCTAATAATTAAAGATGTCAATGTATTGTTTTTGATTTTAATTAATAAAAGAATAAAATATATTTAATTATTATTAAATATAAATATGAGCTTATATAAATTAGAATTAGATAAAGTTTTTTTTGATTGAAAGGAGCTTACAAAAATAGATTTTCAAACATTTCAAATTTTATGACAATTTTTAGCAAAAGATAAGTCTCATATTTACAAGTGATGAGAAATTTTGGATTATGTAGATTATGATACTTTTGAGTTTATAAATGAAAATTATGCCAAAGATAAAAATAATATTTATTATTTAAACATATTAACTCATGATGAACTTTCTGATTACTATGCAGTATCAGTTATTGAATGAGTCGATAGTAAGACATTTAAATTATTATGAGATCATTATTACATAGATAAAGATAGTGTGTATTATAAAGAAAGAAAAATAACATATGCATCAAGAGATAGCTTTGAATATATTTCTTATTCTTATGCCAAAGATGAAAAATATGTATATATGGATTGAGCAGCAATATTGTGAGCTAACCCTAAAAATATTCAAGTTTTATCAGATTCTTATATAAAAGATAGTGAAAATGTATTTAATTGATACAAAAAAATAGAGTGAGTTGATGTTGGTTCTTTTGAAGTTATATGATGACAATATGCTAAGGATAAAAATAGTTGATATCATTTTTTTAAAAAAGTTTCTTTTGAGGAATTAACTAAAATATAAAATTTTAATTAATACTAATTATAACCTAAACACTCAGCAACCTTATTTTTTATATTAAAATTAAATACATTAAAAAATATTGAGAAGTCAGTTTTTTCTAAATCTCTTTGGTTTTCTATTAAACATTTTGTCATGATTTTTTTACTTGGAATTGCTAAAATAGTTCATTTAAATTTGAATTCATCTAGTTTATATGAGTTTCATTTAGTATCATAATATATTTGATATTGTCTTTTTAAATTTCAAACTACTTGTATTGAAATTCTTAATTTTGTATTATTTATTTCGTCAGATACAATATTGCCTGATTCAATGTTGTTTTTTGTTGTTAGAGATCAAGCAAATAGTCAGGCTAATAATAATCATGTTCCTTTAAAAAAATTCATTAGTTTTAGCAAAACAAAAAATAATATACTTTAAGTTTAAGTATATTATTTTTTGAAAATTTAAAAAATTTATTTTTTACTTTCAACTAATTCTTTTCATTCTCAAAAATACTTAGTTGCAAAATAATCTACGATTAGTCAGAATAACATTCATTCAAATATTAAACAAAAAGGAGAGTATCATTCAAATACAGTATTTTGCATAAGTGTTACTAAATTATTGTATATAAATAATGCTAGTATAAAGTTCATCCATCCTCATAGTGCAATTCATCTAACCCAGAATGGAAAATCCATTTTAAAGAAAGGATGATTATTCATAACTCAAAATATTCAAACAAAAGCTCATAAAGTTATATACCAAAGCCAAACTCAGAATCTTAAAAATAAATCAGAATTATTGAAAATATATGGAATTACAAAAAATGCAATTCATCAGAATACTAATCAGATAGCTTTTCATAAAGCTACTCTTTTTATTAACTTTGATTTAATTTTCATATTTTTGTATATTAAAAAATAAGGTATTTTCTATTATAATGATTTTTTTTAAAATAAAAGTTTAGTTTTTTGATTAAATAAATTAATTATGGTACAATTTTAATGAATATAATTTAATAGTAAATCTTGGAAAATTTTGAAAGACAAAATCAATTAGAAACTACAAAAAATAATGATTATAGACAAGAAACTTTTTCAAATCTAAATCAAATGTTAAATTCACTAAAAAAATGAAATGTTTCAAATGAAAAGTTGGAACATATTATTGATTATGTATGGAAACTTGCTGAAATAGAAACAAAGTATTGAAAGATGAAAGATGAGATAAGAAAAGATGTAAGATTTTTTATAAAATCATCACTTTGAGATTTACTTTATTCACATTTATGAGAGTACAATATTAAAAAATTTGATATAGATTGAAAAATTTGAATTGATAAAGTAGAAGAGGATAACTATTGAAAGTCAATTTGAGAAGCTGTTAATCAAATGATAATTTTATGATGACTTAAAAATTTTTCAAAAGTTCATTATAATTCTACAAAAGAAGATACTGTAGAATGGATTGCTAATAAAGTAAGTTTAGAAAAATATTTATTATGAGAAAAGTGAGAGAAACATTTTGCAGAATGACTTATTCAAAAAGTTTGAAGTATAAGTGAATCTGAATTAAAGACTATGCAAGATAATAAATTTAATATTACATCATCACAAAGTAGAAAAGAATTAAGTATATTACTTGCTAAGGAGTTTTGAGATTGAGTTGAAGATGTTTTAAGATTTATATGAAATATTCCATCATGAATTATACTTTTTCCTCGTTATGCAACTTATAGAACAGAAATAAACTCTGATGATCAAATTACAAAAACAAAAGCTCAAATTAATTTAGATGAATTAGTTCAAAAAAATCCTTCTCTTTGAATTTTGGAAATACTTTGAGAAAAATGACTTGAAATTTTAAAAAATCTTTGAGAAATGCTTACAAGTTGAAAACAATGAGATATAGCAATGATGATGGTAACGATTGCATGAATGATTGCATGATGAGCATGACTTGCAAAATTTGGATTAAATATTGCTAGAAAAAGTGCAATTAAAGAAGCTAGATTGGCATGAAGAGAGGCAAGAATTTCTTGACAAACTATTTCAAAAGAAACAAGAAATGGAATAAAAGGTACTTCACAAAAGGCATGAAAAGTTGCTGAAGTGGCATGAAAAGTTGATGATATAGTTTGATGAGCTGGAGTATGACATATAACAGGAGCTTATTCTACTGGACTTACTGATAAATTAAAAGAGAAATGAAAAAATTTCTTAAATTCAATGTGAGAGACAATTGCAGATACTACAGAAAATTATCTTAAAAAACAATGACTTGTCATGTGAGTAACAGAGGATATGAAATGGTTTTGAGAAACTATTGAATTAAAATCATGACAAAAGATACAAATAACAAGAAGTGATTTGAGTCAACAAGAAGTAACAGTTTGAATTATAAGAAATGATTGAAAAATACTAGTAACTTGGGAAGAAAATTGAAATGAAATGCAAAAATTAGTTAATCAAAGTTCTGCTTTATATACATGAAAGAAGATACAAATAACAAGAAGTGACTTAAGTCAACAAGAAGTAACAGTTTGAGTTGTAAGAAATGATTGAAAAGTATTAGTAGTATGGGAGGAAAATTGAACTGAAATGCATAGAATAGTTGACATTAATGATACAGTTTGGATTTGAAAGAAAGTACAAATAATAAGAAAAGGTTGAAAAATTCAGAATGCAACTATATGAGTTTCAAGAAATGATTGAAGTTTAATGGTTACTTGGATGGAATGATGAGAGGAAAAAATAAAAATTGTATCAAAAGAAGATTTAGTAAAAAAGTGAGATCTTGTTCCAGAAAAAATAATTGATACAGCAAAAACAAAATTAGATATTCCTGAAGATGTACTTAAAAAATATCCGTTTATAGAAAACTATAGAGAAAATATAGAATATTATTTTAAAAATTGAGAATTTAAAGAAAATGACATAATTTGAGAATGAAATTATTGATTGGCAATTAGAATTCCAAATTGAAAAGTATTAAAAATAGCAAAAACTGAAGAATGAGCTAAAGCTCTAAAGCAAGAAGTAAATAATCAAATATTATTTTATAGAGCAGTTGAAAAATTAAGAACACAATTATGAAATAGCCTTGTTCCAGATTGGTTTAAAATACCACTTGTAGTTGAGTGTCCAATAAAAAATAAGAATAGTTGATATTATTCATTTGAAATGGAAGAAATAGTTTGAAATAATTTATTATCATACTTAGTTAGGGATGAGATATGAAAAAAATGATTAGATTTACCTTTATTAACTTCAGATCAAATACTAGAAAAACAATATGAATTATTAATTTGAGAAGATATTGATAAATTGAGAAATTGATATAATATTGATATTTGACTTGATTGAAAAAAATTTGAAAAAGCAGTTGCTAAATGACAAATTAAGTGAGTATGAGTTCCTTTTACTTCATATTTATTTAGTAAATATTTTCCAGAGAAGTATGAAATAGTAGCAAATATTTTATATACATTAAAGAAATGAGGGTATATTCATAATGATTTGCATAGTAAAAATATTATGATTTGAGAAAGTTGAGATATTTATGTAATTGATTTTTGAATAGTTGATGTTCCAAAAATTGATATGCAAAAACTTTTAAATGAATAACAAAATAATTATGTGAAATAATTTATATAGAGAATATTTAAATGTTATAGTTAAATGAGTTAATGTATTTAATACTACTTTAACTAAAGATTGAATAGAAGATTTTTTAGAGTATTTAAAAAAATCTAAATGATTAGCAATAAATACTAATTTAACTTATCATAATGTTAAAATGTGATATGGATTATTAGAATTTTCTTGATTAAATGAAAAAGATTTTTTAATTCAAAAAGAAAAAATATTACAAGAAAATGAAAATTATCATTCACCTAGAGATTGTTGATATTTTAATTTAGATTGAAAATGGTATTTAATAGTGTCAATGGATAAAACATGAGAATATTCAATAAGTATAAGTGATAGAGTTAGATTTATTTTACCTTCTTAATCATATACTCTCACTCTAACTCATAACCTCTTTTTTTATAATACTCTCTTACTCATACTCAAGCTATAACAGCCATCTTGTTATAGCCATTTTTTTTAGCTATATTTTCAGCTTCTGCAATAAGCTTTTTTCAAAATCATATATGTTGTCAAAAAGTACTTCAAGTTTCTCAAATAGATAATTGATCTCAAAAAGTATGTATTTCACGAATTAAAGCACATCATTTTAATTCTGGTAGTACTTTTATAATTTCGTTATTTTCTCATGGTAGTCTAAGTCTAAGTAGGCTAAAGATAGTTCTATCTTCCTTATCTTCAAATGTAAGAAAATATTCAGTTCAAGAGCTTGCTTCGTATTTAATAGTATGTAAAACTGCATTTTCAGGATTGTTTAATTTTGCTTTTATTTCTCTATGTCTTATATCAAGAAGTTTTATTCATTTTTTTTCTAGTTTTTCTTCTACTATTTGTCTCAAATTACTTAGAGTTGAACCATGAAGTATTTCAGAGGCTGGTATGTCTCTATAAGTTCTATTTATTCTTACATATTCTGGAATCATAGCTTCTAGATCTGACATTAAATCTATAAGAGTTTCATCATCATATGCTTTAAATCATCATTTTTTCCAAATTTCAGTTAGTTCAGCTTTATCAGTAACAACCATAGGGTAGATTTTTAATTCATCAGGTCTAAAATCTGAATTATCAAATACTTCTTTCATAGCTTTTCTATCTAGATCTGGTGTACTTCAAAGCAAATTAGGCATCATATGAGCAACTACTTTAAATCAAGCATCTTTAAGAAGGCGAGTTGCTTCTATACTTTCTTTATTTGTATGTCATCTTTTGTTTAATATATTTATCTCATCAATAGTTGTTTGATATCAAATTTCTACTCTTGTTATTCAGTATTTTCTAAGTCTTGCAATTTCTTCAGGATTTATCCAATCTGGACGAGTTTCAATTGCAATTCATATAACTCTACATCTTGCAGTTTCATTTATCTTTTTTGCTTCTTCTAGATTTTCAGATAGTTTTAACTTGTATCACATTTTCATCTTGAAACTTGCAAATTTATCATTTGAAGTGTTTGTTTCTTCTATGTGTTCTTTCATTTCATCATATGTATTGAAAGCATCATAAATTCATTTTATAAAATTTTCTTGGTAGGTTTTTGGATAAAAACTCCAAGTTCAACCTATAATTCTTACATCATTTTTTTCTATTTTATGACCTGTAATTTCTAGTGCTCTAAGTCTATTGTGAATTTGTTTAATTGGATCAAATAAATTTAATTTTGCTCTTTGAACTGCAGGTTCATTTGGTATATATGATTTTGGTAATCATTCAAAAGTTGGACAATAAATACATTTTCAAGGACATCAAAAAAACTCTGTAAGTAGGGAAATTACAGTTACTCATGATAAGCTTCTTACTCATCTTTTTCTAAGTACTTTTCTAAAATTATTTACATCTTCTACAATTCATTCTTTTACAAGTTCATTATATCTTTCAAGTATTTCTACAGATTGAATAGCCTCAGGAAGTTTATAGCGTTTATAAACCTCATTTTGAGTTTTATGAAAGTCTTCTTTGTTTTCAATTTCTCTTTCTAAAGATAACTTTATTATTTCGTCTATTATTTGAATTTTTTCGTTCATTTTGTTTACTTAAAAATATTTTTTCTATACTAATTATTTTTTTTATATATGCAAGTATGTCTTACTTTGAATTTATTAAGAATATTTAAGTAATATAGTCAATTTAAAAAGTTTGCAAAAAAGCTAGTTTTAAAGATAATTTAAACTAATATTTTAAAAAAATAAATTATGACAAAAAATATTCATGCAAAATTAGAAAATGTAGTAAAAAAGAAGAAAAAAAGATGACTTACATTAGTAGAATTAATAGTAGTAATAACTATATTATCAATTTTATGATTAATAGCATTTATAAGTTTTGAGTCATATACTAAAAATGCTAGAAATTGAGTAAGAATGGCAGATTTAAATAATATAAAGAAAAATTTAGAATTATTTATTATTGAGAAATGATTTTATCCAAAGCCAGATAATTTAGTAAATATAACATATAGCTGAGCGGTAGCATGGACTCAATGAACAGTATGAGATAATTTAATAACAAATTTACAAAAAATAAGTAAGAAACCAACAGATCCATTAACACAAAATTAATATACATATAGTATAACAAATACAAAAACAGAATATGAGTTATGAGCAATATATGAATGAGGAGTATCATTATTATGATATGAAACTCCATTGTTAAAGAAAGCAAATGCAGCAACAAAAACTGCATTAGCTATGATAACTTGAAATTATAATTGAAAATTTTTAAAAGTAAGTACATGATGATTAGATTATATATTGGCTATTCCTAGTATAATAAATTGAGATATTCAAGATGTAGATTTAATGAGTTTAATTAATAAAAAACAATTAGTATACAACTTACCAGATTCATACAAAAATTTATGATATACTATGACATGATGATTTGATTTTATACCATGAAGAGATATAGTAATTTTTAGTTGAAGTATGCTTGACTTGTCTAGTAGTTGATTTATTCAACAGCAATTTATAACAAATCTTCAAACAGTATATAGTGGAAGTATTTTATCAAATGATTCTGAAATAAAACAAATAACATAAGCAATTACTCCAGAATTACAACAAACTTTATTGGTAAATTATATGAATAACAATGTTTGAGGTCTTTTTTGAGTTCCAAATATTTCTTTATTAGCTCAAAATAATACTCAAATACCAGAAGCTCAATGTTGATTATCAAATTGAAGTATTTTTGATGTTACTCCGACTGATAATTTATGTTCTTTATGAAATCCAAGTTCTGTAACGTATGATTGATCTAAGTATAATTGGAATTGTGATTGATGATGAGTCATTGCTTTTTGTAGCGCATATAAAAATACTTGTCCAAATGAAAATAAATCATGACTAATATGATGAGTATATTATATAAGTACTAGTGATGATTTAGTAAAATTATCAAATTGAACTTATCCAGCAAATTGAACTTATGTTCAAACAAAAAGTATAGATATGAATTGAATAAGTTTTAATCCTATACTAAATTTTGCATGAACATATGATGGAGAACATTGTTCAATATCAAATTTAGTTTTAAATAAATCTTGAGTTAGTAGAGTTTGATTTTTTTGAAGTACCGTAGCATGAGTTACATTGAAAAATATATACTTAAAAAATTTAAATGTAACTTGATTAAGTGCAGTTTGATGATTGTTATGATATGCATATACTGGGAATAATATTTTGAATAATATAATAGAAAATGTGACTGTAAGTTGATGATGATCATATATATGATGATTAGTATGAGAAATGGATTGAACAGTAAATACATCAATAGTAAAAAATAGTTATTTAAAATGATGAACTGTTTCATGAGTTGCAACTGTATGATGATTAGTGTGACGGGAAAGATATGGTTGAGAGGTATCATATAATTTAGTAATGATAGATTCAATAATAAGAACATCATGAACAAATACACAATTTTGAAGAGTTATGTGACAACTTTCATCATGATGACCTTTGAATTATAACTATGCAAATACTAATATGACATCATCTGTAGCAGTGGTTCCATGAATAACAATAAAAGATTGAGCAAGTACAGATTGAAGTACAGATATGCAAAGATGTCTATGAGTAAATACATATATAGCAATACCAACATGGAGTTGAGATTGAACTCAATGAAATCCATACTTAGTATCATCATTAGAACATTTATGTTATATAACAAGATTTAATAAAAGTGCATATTATAAACAAACACAAGATATATCACTATCTTGAATAAGTAATTTTATGCCAATATGAATGAGTGCAACAGATGCTTTTGCATGAAAATATAACTGAGATAATAAACAAATATTATGATTAAATATGAACTATCCAGTAGATGATAATATATGATTATTTTGATATATATCTAATAATGTAATATTAGAAAATATAAAGATAAATAATGCAAATATAGTATGAAATAATGATACGGCTGCACTGGTATGACTATGATGAGATTCAAATACAATACAAAACTTAAGTTTTACAAATATATATTCAACATGAGCTAGTAATGTATGATGATGAGTATGAAAAATTTGATTAAGTTCATTAATAAAATGAGTACATATTCAAACTTGAGATATAAAATGAGTTTATGATAACATATGATGATTGGTATGATACACAAATACTTGAAATAATGTGTCAAATAATATAATAGAAAGTGTAAATGTAACATGAAGAGCAGATATATGATGATTAATTTGAGAAACAGATTGATCTCCAGTTACAGCAATAATAAAAAATAATTATATAAAGTGATGAGATATTTCATGAATATCAGTTGTATGATGATTAGTGTGACGGGAAAGGTATGGTTGAGATACATCATATAATTTAGTAATGGTAGATTCAGTAGTTAGATTATCATGAACAAATACACAAATTTGAAGGATAACATGACAGGTATCATTTTGATGAACATTGAATTATAACTATGCAAATGCTAATATGACGTCATCTGTAGCAGTGGTTCCATGAATAACAATAAAAGATTGAGCAAGTACAGATTGAAGTACAGATATGCAAAGATGTCTATGAGTAAATACATATATAGCAATACCAACATGGAGTTGAGATTGAA
>JAQVFO010000005.1:59370-75543 GCA_028697205.1 Candidatus Altimarinota bacterium
ATGATTAAATATGAACTATCCAGTAGATGATAATATATGATTATTTTGATATATATCTAATAATGTAATATTAGAAAATATAAAGATAAATAATGCAAATATAGTATGAAATAATGATACGGCTGCATTGGTATGACTATGATGAGATTCAAATACAATACAAAACTTAAGTTTTACAAATATATATTCAACATGAGCTAGTAATGTATGATGATGAGTATGAAAAATCTGACTAAGTTCATTAATAAAATGAATACATATTCAAACTTGAAGTATAAGCTGATGAAGTGTAGTTTGATGATTGATATGATATATGTTATCTGGTAATAATATTTTAAATAATATAATAGAAAATGTAAATGTTAAATGAACATGATTATACATATGATGATTAGTATGAGAAATGGATTGAACAGTAAATACATCAATAGTAAAAAATAGTTATTTAAAATGATGAACTGTTTCATGAGTTGCAACTGTATGATGATTAGTGTGACGGGAAAGATATGGTTGAGAGGTATCATATAATTTAGTAATGATAGATTCGATAGTAAGAACATCATGAACAAATACACAATTTTGAAGAGTTATGTGACAACTTTCATCATGATGACCATTGAATTACAACTATGCAAATGCTAGTATGATATTACCTATGGCAGCAGTTCCATGAATAACAACAAAAGATTGAGCAAATACTACAGGAGTTTCAGATGCACAATCTCAATGTACAACAGGTTGATGAGTAAATTGTACTACACTTTGGCAATAATAATTGATGAATAATATATAAAAACTATTTTCAAATATTTTGAAAATAGTTTTTTATATTATTATTTTTTAAGGATTAATTTCGTTTTAATATTATTTTTTTCTGTTTCTAATAATATAAGTAATTTATCAATTAAATAGTTAGAATCATTATCTTTAATTAATAGTTTTAAATTTTCAAGTAAGATAATGATATCTGCAATTTTATAATCTTCAATTGGAAATCAATTTAATAATGTTTTTAGATACGAAAAAGCATTATCAATAAAATCTTTTGCTAATAAAGTATTTTCATCTTTTTTATAATCGATTATTAGTTGTTCTAGTTTAGTTTCAATAGATTGTTTTTCTCAATCTTCTAAAGATAATATTCATTTTATAACCATAAATTTAACTATAAATTTAAATAAATTAATGTTAATTAAAAAATTGTAATTCTTGTTCTAAATTTCTAGAAACTCTATTCTTAACTCATTCTTTTTCTAATTTTATTTTTAATTCATCTAATAGTTTTGGAATTATTCTACTAATTTCATTACTATGTATTCATTGATATATATAAGGATTACTATCAATATAATCTTTAATTAATTTTTTGATTTCTTGATTGCTTAGAAAATCTAATAATTTGTTAATTTCTCAATAGATAGATCATCACATTTCTATTTTTATTAAGTTTCTTAAATATTCTACAATCTCTTTTTTAGAATATCATCATATTGGTTCAAAACGGTATCAGTTTATATAATTTTTAAATGCAATAATAAAATAATATAACTCAATCTTTTCATTAACTTCAACATTGTTAGAGGCTTTATTCATAATTAATTTTTATTACTTGTATTTGTAGTATTTTTAAAAATGTAAATAATCTTTCTAATATCTTATATATATGATTAATACAATGTCAAATATTTTTATAATAATTCTTTTTAAATAAAATAAAAAAATGATATACTATCTCAGTATAACTTTTCTTACTTTTCTAACTTACTATAAAATGAAAGAATGTGAAAATCATGAGATAAAGCTTTATGGAACTACTACTATATGACCAAAAGGGCAGTTAGTTATTCCAAAAGATATAAGAGATAAGTTAAATTTAAACCCAGGTGATAGTATGACTATTGTATTATCTGATGATAAATTTATCTGACTTATAAGAAATCAAGACATAAGAGAACTTATGGAATATTTAGAAAAAAATAGCTAAATTTTTATTATTTATAAATTAACAAATTTTTATGAAAAAGATTATTGCAATATCTTTAATTTTACTAATACTTTTATCTTCTTGCTGAACTTCTACTCAACTTGAAGATGCAGTTCCTCCAAAGTATGTAAAAACTGAAAAATTAGAAAAAAAAGTTTTCTCAGAAGATTTAAAATTAACATGAAAAATTGCTTCGGCAAAAGAAACTTCGATTTCACCACAAGTTTCATGAATTATAAAAACCCTAAATTATAATATATGAGATAGGGTTAATGCATGAGATGTTTTGGCAACTATTGATACACAATCAAATTTAACTAATATAAATTTAAACAATGCATTAAATAGTTACAATAATACTTTATCAATTTATAATCTTACAAAAGAATCTGTTGAAAAAGATTTAGAAACAGCAAAACTACAATATGAAAATGCTGTTACAAATAGAGATAACACATATAAGACAACTGAAAAACAACTTGAACTAGCAAAAGAACAATTAGCAAGTGTTCAAACTCAAAAATCAAATACTTCAAAAACAGTTGATTCAACTTTAACTTTATCTAAAGCAACTTTAGATAATGCAAAATTGACTCTTGAAAACTTTAAAAAGACATCAACTGATTCTATAAATTCTTTAGAGACAAAAAAAGAAAATTTATATAACACAATTAGATCTACAGTTACAAGTTCTTTATCTTCTGTAAATTCAGCATTAACTTTTGTTGATACTACTTTATGAATAACTGATGAAAATAAAAATTTAAATGATTCTTATGAGATTTTTTTATCAGCAAAAAATACTGAGAGTAAAGTAAATGCAGAGGCATCTTTTGGTAAAGCAAATGCTGTATATCAATCAATTATGTCTACATGGGATGAATGATTATCTGATGATGAGGTAGAAACTTATTTTTCAAAAATCCAGGATTTAGTATCAAAAACTACAACTTTGTATAATTATATGACTGATGTTTTAAATAATAGTGTTACATCAACTACTTTTCCTGATTCAAGTTTATCAGGATTAAAAACTACAACTGCAACAAATAAATGAACAATTTTATGATTAAAATCTTCTTTAGTTGCATTACAATGACAATTAAGTGATTTAGAAAATACAATTATTTCAACAAAAAATAATATAGATACTCAACAGGCAACTTTAGAGCAAGCTTTGATTATAGCAGAATCAAGTTATAACAACACAGTTGCAAATACAAATACTAGTTTAGACAGTGTTTCCTCTAGTGAATCTACTACTAAAACTCAATTAGAAAACACAATTGCAAATATAGAAGCTTCTCGTGCGTTGGCTGACAATAATTTAAAAATTGCTGAAAATAGTTATAATAGTGCAAATGCAAAATATGATACTCAACTTTTGTCTACAAAAACTCAACTAGATAGTATAACATGACAAAAAGATTTGGTTGAACAACAACTTTCAAACTCTATTATTAAAGCGCCTTTTGATTGAATTATAACTGTAAAAAATGTGGAAGTTTGAACTTTAGTAAGTCCTTGAATGCAAGCATTTGGTATAGCAAATAATGTAATAAAAATAGTAAAAATAGATGTAAATGCAGAAAATATTAAATATTTATCTCTATGAAAAGAGGTAATGTTAGATAAAAATTGAGAGATTTTTTCTTGATCTATTTCTGCTTTAGCTCTTGCGGCAGATCCAAATACAAAATTATATAAAGTTGAAGTTAGATTTAGTAATGAGATGAAAGCATCAGACTTGGTTCTTTGAGATTTTATTGATGTTTATGTAACAAAAGAAAATACAACTGATAAATTTCTAATTATTCCTTTCTCATCATTAATTGCACATTCAAATTGAGATTATTCAGTTTATGTAATGTGAAGTTGAAGTTTAGTTGAATCAAGAAAAATACAAATTTGATCAAGTAATAGTCATGAAGTTGTGGTTACTGATTGATTAATTGAATGAGATAGAGTTATAATAGGTTGAAGTTTAAGTGTAGAAATTGGTGATAAGGTTGAGGAAATGAAATAAATATTTTTCTATTTCTCAATTTTTTCAAACGCAGTCTTAATTAATTTTTATTTTAAAAAATATGTCAAAAAAACAAGAATCAAAGTATTTAGAAAAATTAGAATTTGATGAAGAATTAAATAAATCATGGTTTACTTTTTTTATTGATAGAACTAGATTTACTTGGTTAGTTGTTTTAGTGATTACTGTTGCTGGACTTTTATGACTTAGAAGCTTGCCACTTGAATCAACTCCAGAAGTAAATATATGAATTGCTTTTGTATCAACAGTTTTGCCATGAGCAAGTCCTGAGAGTGTAGAAGATTTGGTAACTAAAAAAATAGAAAAACAAGTAGCTAAGGTTAAGTGAATTGATACTATAACATCAACTAGTATGAATTCTGTTTCAATGATAGTAGTACAATTTAAGTCAAATGTTGATACAAATACTGCTATCAGAGATTTAAAAGATAAAGTTGATTTAGCAAAAACTGATTTACCTAGTGATGCTAAAGATAGTACAGTAAAAGAAGTTTCTTTTGACGATACTCCTATTTGGACATTTTCAATTTCATGAAAATATGATTCTTTTAAACTTTATGATTATGCAAAAACTATAAGAGATGAATTAGAAAAAAATCCTTTGGTTTCTGAAGTAAATATATCATGATGAAAAGAAGTTGAGTATTGAGTTTTTGTAGATCCAAAGAAACTTGAGGCTTACTCTTTAACTTTGGATACTGTCAATACTGCTATAAAATCAGCAAATTTTACTTTACCTATATGAGATTTAGATGTAGGGGCATATAAGCATTCTGTAAGTGTTGATACAAGATTTTATGATATAGAAAAATTAAAAAATGTAGTGGTTACAAAACTTTGAGATACATGAGTTATTTATCTAAAGGATATTGCAAATATTGAACAAACTCCTAAAAAAATAACTACAATTTCAAGATTATCAGTTTCTGGTAGTGAACCACTTGAAGCAGTTACTCTTTGAGTTGTAAAAAAGAGATGATGATCAATAGTAAATCTAGTTTCAGAGTGAGATGTGGCTATAAAGGACATGGTAAGTAGATGAGTTTTACCATCAAATTTAAACATAAAAACAGTGGTTGATGAATCAGAAAGAATTAAACTAGATTTATCTCATCTTATAAGAGATTGATTGATAACTATTACACTTGTTTTTACTACTCTGTTTTTAATTATATGAATTAAAGAAGCCCTTGTTGCTTGAGCTGCAGTACCTTTAGTTTTTCTTGTTACATTTAATGTTATGAGTATTGCTGGGCAGACGCTAAATTTCTTGTCAATGTTTGCTTTGATTTTATCACTTTGATTGCTTGTAGATGATGCTATAGTAGTTATATCTGCAATTAATCAATACAAAAGAACAGGAAAATTTACTACAAGGGAATCTGCACTTTTAGTTTTAAGAGATTATAAAAAAGTTCTTACAACAACAACATTGACTGTTGTATGGATTTTTTCTGCTATGCTTTTTATGACTTGAATTATATGAAAATTCATATTTTCTATTCCTTTTGTTATAACTATAACTTTACTTTGATCTTTAGTCGTAGCTCTAACTATAAACCCAGCTTTAGCCGTAATTTTATCATGAAGAAATTCAAAAATGACACCTTTAGAAAAAGATGAGTCATTGTTTACTAGGGCGATGAATAGATGATTTATTTCTTTACAGAAACTTGAAAAAAAGTATTGAAATACAATTTCATACTTATTAGAAAAGAAATCAAGAGCTAAAAGATTTTTAATTTATACGGTTATACTTTTTATTAGTGCTCTTGCTTTGCCTATAACTTGAATTTTAAAATCAGATTTTTTCCCGAAAACAGATCAAGATTTTATTTTTATAAATATAGAAATGGAACCTGGAACTAAATTGTTAGTTACTTCAGAAGTTACAAAGAAAGTCGAAGAATTACTTGTAAAGGAAAAAGAGATAGATAGTTTTTCTACTGAAATTTGAAACTTAGCTAGTACTTGAAAAAATACCTGATGAAGCACAAGTGCAGAGAATTATGCAAGCATTACTATCAATTTATTAAAAAAAGAGTATTGAAGAAAAGAAAGTTCTTTGGATATTGCAGAAAGAATAAGGAAGGAAGTTTCAAATATAAAAGAATGAAAAGTTATTGTTGAAGAACTTGCTTGATGACCTCCAGCATGAGCTGATTTTGAATTAAAAGTTTCTTGAGATGACTTTATAGTTTTGGATAAAATTGCATCTGATGTAAAAAAAGTTTTAGCTACTATCCCATGAACAATAAATATTGATACATCTAGAAAACCTTTACCATTTGAATTTAGTATAGCTTTGGATTCATCAAAATTGAGCTTATATGATATAACAACTCCACAAGTTGCATTATTTTTAAAAAATGTAATTGACTGAGTAGAGTCAACAAAGATTTATAAATGAACTGATGAAATAATTGTTAGAACAAAGTATGATTCATCTTATACTGATTCACTTGATAAGATAAAAGACTTAACTTTAAAAAATAATAAATGAGTAACTATAAGTTTAAGAGATTTATTTAAACAGGATTTTAAAGCATCAGTTTTTTCTATAACTAGAATAGATCAGGAAAGAGTTGTATCAATTACTGCTTGAGCAAAAACTTGATACACTTGAAAACAAATAATGAATGAATTTAATACAAAAAATAAAGATTATAAACTACCTTCTGGATATAAGTTTATTACTTGATGAGCAAATGAAGAAAATCAAAAATCGGTTTTAAGTTTGATGATTGCACTTTTATTTGGTATGGTATTTATAGTTGCTACTTTAGTTCTACTTTTTGATTCATATAGACAATCAATTTTAGTAATGGTTACTATACCTCTTTCATTAATATGAGTTTTTTACTGATTAACTTTATTTTGACAACCACTTTCATTTCCAGGGCTTATATGACTTGTAGCATTGTTCTGAATAGTTGTAAGAAATTGAATTATACTTTTTGATAAGATAAATTTAAATTTATCTGAAAATATTCCATTTACTGAATCTATAATTGATGCTTGAGTTTCTAGACTTGAACCAGTATTTTTAACATCTGTTTGTACTGTTTTAGGTATGATCCCACTTACATTAAGTAATCCTACTTGGACTTCTCTTTGACTTTCTATTATATTTTGACTTTCTGTTTCTACTTTTTTTACTCTTTTAGCTTTACCAACTTTATATTATTTAGTATTTAGAAAGGAGTACTTATGAAAAAAATCTTAGAAATATAATTGACAAATCAAATAAACTCATTAAATTAAATGAGTTTATTTTTTTATATATAAAATATGCCAAATTCAGACCTATGGGTAGTTGATGTTCCTGAACTTTGATATGAATGAAAATGAACTTTAAGATGAGTTCATTCAAAACAAGAAAGAGAAGACGAAAAGTGAAATCAATTAAAGAGATTAAATTGAGCTCCTTTAGTTGTTAATGAATGAAAGATTCAAGTTTGATGAATTTTGGATTTAACTATGAAATGAATTATTGGAAATACTGAAATAAAAATAATTAAAGATTCACTTTGAGTATTAGAAAAATGAAGCAAGGAAGTTAAAAGTGATTCATTAAAAAGAATTTTTGAGGTTTTATGAATGTGAAATTTATTATCTGGTAATGCTAGACAATCATATTGATTAATAGTTACTAATAATAGAATAAACTTTTTTCTAGAAAATCATTATGATGATATTTTAAAATTACTTTTAGATTATGAAAATGCTTTAACTTTTCTATCTACAGAACCAACAAAAATTAGTGAAAAGTTGTGAGAAATTATGTGAAGAATTAAATCTAAAATTATTATTTTTTATTCTTAATATTAAAAAAATATGACTTCAAGATCTTTTCCTCCTAAAAGTATTTCTACATCACTTTATCCTTGGGAGCTATGTGGTGAAAAATGAATGAATGAAACGCCGTCAGATTCAGAGGTAAATAGAGTAAAGACTGTACTTTGAGAAATAATCTCAAATCCTTCTTTAGTAGAGTTAGAAACTTTTTTTACTGAATAAACTTACTTTTAAAGTAAGTTTATTTTTTGTTTAAATTATAAAAATGTGTAGAATATAAAAAAATTTATATATTAAGTGATTTGGAATGAAACTTAAAAATTTAGTTTTTTTAGTATTTTTTTTGTTAATTTTTTCTTATGCATATGCAGATGATAGAATTATAATTTTGAATTATAAAAATATTCAACCACAAACTTTAGAAAAAATAAAAGTTTCTACTACTGATAGTAATTTATCTGAAATAGTTGATGATAAAAATCGTAAAAAAATATATTTAAGTATAAAGGATACAATTAATCCTAATGATATAAAATTAGTGTTTAATTTTAGCTGAAAAGTTTTAAATTATACATATAATTATATTCCAAAATTTAAGAAAAATTTTGATATATCAAGTAAAATAAAATATAAGAGAATTCAAGAAAAACCTCTTTCGTGTGAATTATCAGTTACTGCTGATATATTGACATATCTTACTTGAAAAAAAGTTAGTGAGGAAGATGTTTTAACAAAAATTGAAAATAAGTATTTAAACGTTTTACCTTATCAATTTGATTGAAAAATGTATTGGGGAAATCCTAATTTATGATTTGTATGATTTATGGATTATTATTGAGAAAAATCTAGTGTAAAACCTACCCAAAGAGATATGACTTGATATTGAGTTTATGAAAAGCCAATTTCAAAAGTTTATGAAGCATATTGATTTAGTGGTGAAATAATTTCAAAAGATAATTATACTAAAGACTTTGATAGAAAAAAACATTTAAGTTATCTTTTAAAAAATCTTGAAAGATGAAATATGATTCAGTTATGGGCTGATTGGTGTACTAGAGAAGAATTTGATGATTGAACTATTAGTAAGTATGATATTTCTCAAGAAAAAGTTGATAACAAGGTTTATGCAAAAAATTATTGTACTACAACTTTAGAAGATAGAAAAATTGATTGGTATTATTTAGAAGATTTTAAAGAAAAAAAAGTTTCATGACTTATATGAGAACATGCTTTTTATCTACTTTGATATGAGTGATGAGTTGAAAATCCTACAAAAATAATAGTCTGGGATAGTGATACTTGATATCATAAATATGATACTGAAGAGTGGATGAGAAAGTGGTCTTTGATGGATTATAAAAGTATAATTATAAAGAAAAATTAAAATATATATTTTGATTTTTATGAAAAATCTATTATCCTTAAGAATATTTTTTAAATTTAAAATGTTTATATGATTTCTATTGACTGAGAATTTACTTGATTAAACCATCTAAAACATTCAATTGTAAGTTTATGAGCTGTTGATTTTTTAAATCCAACTAATCAATTTTATGCTGAATGTAGAATATGGGAATGAGCAACATGGGAAGATGAAGCTTTGAAAATAAATGGATTTTCAGTAAAAGAAATTCAAGATCCAAATAAAATAAGTTTAGTTCAACTTATCAAAAAATTTGATGATTGGTTAAAAACTTGTCCATATCCTCAAATACTTATATGACAAAATCCAAAAAGTGATATAGATTTTTTGGTTGAAAGTTATAAAAAAGCAGGTTTAGAATATCCACTTGGTCATAGAAGTATAGATACACATAGTGTAGTTTTTGCAAAACATCTTGAATTATGAAAAAAAATACTTTTAGATAAATGAAAATTTAAAATAAATCTTGATGAATCACTTAATTTTGTTTGAATTCCAGGTGGTGAGCCAAAACCACATATAGCACTTATGTGAGCAAAATGTGCTGCAGAGGTAATAAGTAGAACTATTTACTGAAAAAAACTGTTAAGTGAATTTGAAGGATATGAAGTTCCTGAATATTTAAGAAAATAATATTTTAGTATGATTATATTTATATTAAAAACAATATTTTTTTTAGTTATATGGTTTTATTTATTTGTCATATCATCAATGTCTACTGATGATTGTGAGGATAAATGTTTTCCTTTTCAATGGGTTATATCAAATATAATTTTTTACTTTTATCCATTTATATTAAGTATAAGTATTTTATGAGCTCTTATTTCTTACTTTATATGACAAAATGATTTAGTTAATAATTTTTTAAATTTTTGAAGTTTTTGGTTGTTTCCATTTACTCCACTTATTTTTTTATTAGTAATGGGATTATTTTGAAAGAAAAAATAGTGAAAGTTTATAATAATATTAAAAACATTTGAAAAATAGTGAATTAAATATATATTCTTCACACAAATTTATATTTTAAATTTTTATATGAAAACAGCAATGGATGCAAAGCCAGGAACAGTTCTGGATATAGATTGAGATTTATACTTTGTAAATAAATGGGAATTTCACAGAGCTTGAAGATGAGCCACAACTGTAAAAATGAGATTAAAAAATATATCAAATTGATGATCTACTGATAGAGTTTTTAGTTGAGAAGATAAATTAAATGATGTAATTTTAGAAAGAACTACTTTTGAATTTTTATATAATTCATCATGAATGTATGTATTTATGAATTGAGAAACTTATGAACAGATTGAGTTAAATGAAGATGATATCTGAGATATGAAATATTATCTAACAGAATGAAATACTATTGATATACAACAATATGAATGAAAATTTGTTTGAATAATATTACCAACATATGTAAAACTAAAAATTTCTGAAGTTGATTTAACTTCATCTTGAACTGATATGAAAGATGCTGTTACAACTACTTGATTACAATTATCTATTCCTCAAGATATAGAAATTTGAGATGAGGTAGTAGTAAATACTTCAACAGGTGAATTTATGGAAAAGGTAAAGTAAAAAATTAATAGAAAATTAAAAGCATTTGTTTTTAAACAAATGCTTTTTTTATAAAAAATATACAAAAAAATTAGCTAAGTATTCTTGGTAGAAGGGACTTAGCTTTTTTATATAATCCAGTTTCACATACCTAGACTATATAAAAATATTGTATGTGTCTAGGGGAAAAAGGATTTAGGTTTTTGGAAATAACCTTTATTTCCGAATGTTATAGATAAAGATTCAATAGAACTTGTATCGTATAACTTTTCTTACTATCCTTGGGTAATTATTTAAGAGCAATTCACCATGCTCTTTTGTTTTTGTATTGTGTAATATTTTTTATTACTTTTTTGTTTGAAAGGTATATTTGAAAATAAATTATATCCGTCTTATTAAATCGATTTTCTTTTCAAAAATTAATTTGAGAAAGACGGACATGATTTATTTTATCGCTTAATACCTTGTTTTTGTTTTTATTTTTGTGTTTTTTGTTGTTTTTTAATAAAACTATAAAAGTTTTACTAGGGAATAATACTAGGTTTGGTATTTCCCATCTAGGAGAGTAAGAAGATGTAAAAGAACTAACTTAATACATATATATTATACCTATATTTATTTTTTAATGCCAAAATTACAACTTGACTATTGTATTATATATGTTAGATAAATAATATTCACAATAGTAATGGCTATAAATAGCTAATATTACTTTTGTTTTATTTTCTATAAATTTAAAAAAAATCTATAATTTTTACTAAAAATTATAGATTTTTTTAAAAAAAGTTGGCTTTAAAATTGATTCTTGTTTAAATTTTTTATACAAGAAAAACTAATTATTAATTTCTTTTATTATTTAAACTTGTTTTAAAGTTTCTTAATAAAATTTCAAATGTATTGTAGATATTTATCTTTACAATATAGGTAGAATTAAGGAGATTAATTTATCTTTTAATTTAAAAAATATGAAAAAAATAATTTTATTTAAGAAAATATTCATAATATGAATTATTATGTCTATTTTTGGGGTTTTACAACAGTATAATGTTACATTTGCTGCTTGAACTCCTACTTTAACATCTGTACATATTTCTTCGGATAATACTTATTCTTGAAGTTTACTGAAGTATTGAGATAATGTTACATTAAATATTGTATGAAGCGAGTCATTAACATGAGTTACTGCTAGCTTTAATTGAGTTCCTGCTTCAAGTATTGTTTGATCTTGAGACACTTGGACTATAACTTCTCAAAATATTGTTTCTTGAGTTTGATTAGTTAATTTTGTTGTTAATTTCTCAAATCTTACATGAGATGTTTGAACTGTATCTTGAACTACAGACGGTTCTTCAGTATTAATAGATGCAGTTTTACCTAGTGCTTCTGTTACTTATTCTACTACATCTCCTACTTCATGATCTGTATTAGCTACTTTAACATGAGCAAGTGAACATATAGTTGTTACTAACAATTCTTGATTAACTACTCATAATTTTACTTCAAATTGAAGTTTTACATTTGAGTATAGAGATGATGCTTGAAATACTTGATCTACAATTGCTACAGTATCAAACATTAATACATCTCTACCAACTATTACATTAAATTGATCTTCAGTTGTTAATTTGGTATTATGAACTTCTTATGTTGAAAACTGAGCTACTTGGTCAGATCAAACTGATTGAACTTGAGTAGTTTCAACAATTTCTTGATCTGTTAATACTAATGTTTTAGGAACATATGTTCTTGATTATATAAAAGTTAATAGTTTATGACTTACTTGATCTACAACAAGAACTATAAATGTTGTTCAAGCTGTACCAACTTGATTAAGTTTTACTAATTTGACTTGAGTAGAGTTAAGTACTCTTTATACTTCAAATACTGCAACTATTACATGAATTTCAGATTGAACTCAAATAAGTGTAGTATGATGAGATTATGCTATTTGAACATGAGCTTTTACTAATACAACTTGAACAATTAATAATTGAAATACTGTTAGAGTTAGGGTAATGTCATCAAATACATATAACACTACTACAACAGCTACACTTATGATTTGATGAGCAAGTGCTAATTTTAGTGTTACAACAAAATCAGGTTCTTGAACAGAAAAATATGTTTCAAGTAATCCTACAATAAATATGATAGCTGGAAAATTAGATAAATTAATTGCTAGTTATAACAAATCTGATGATCCAACAGTTATCCAATTAAGAAATAGTTTTCTTATTGAATTAGAGAATTATGTTAATGTTTTCAATTCTTGAGATAAGTCTAGTTTACCAAGTATTAAAAATAATATATTAAATATATTTAAAAACTTAATTACTGAATTGAAAAAACATAATAATTCTAATAATTTTGTAAATGAGTTATCTAACAAGATAGATGCTCAAAATAATAACTGAAGAGTTAATCGTGAACAAGAACAAGAACAAGAACATGAAGGGGAAGATGATAATTCAAATAGTAATGTAAACATTAATCGTAATGGTCATACTAATAATTGAAATCATTATGGTGAACTAAAATCAAAAAATAAAGGTAATAATAAACAAAATTGAAGAGATGATTAAAATTAGATTTTAAAATAAAAAAAGTTGCTTTACATAAAGCAACTTTTTTTATTTTCTTGAAATAATATTTAAAATTGGTAATATTTCATTAATTAGTAATTATTGAAAATTATGGAATTAAAACAGTTAATAGAAAAATCAAATTATTTTCTTTCAAAAGACAAAGATGAAATCCTTTTTTTTGAAATAAATGATTTACAAAAAATTATAGAAGAACATAGTAACTTGTATTATAATAAAGAAGCACCAGTTATAAGTGATTTTGAATATGATGAACTTTTTGCAAAACTGAAGTTTGCAGAAGAAAAGTTTTGAATTGATTTAAAAGAAACTTCAAAAGTTTGAGCAGTTTTAAAAGAATCAAGTTTTGAAAAAGTAAAACATAGTCGTCCAATGATAAGTTTGGATAATACTTATAATGAAGAAGATTTAAATGATTTTGATGATAGAGTATTTAAAAATCTTAATTTCAAAGTTAATGGTAAAGAGTTTAAAATTAGACCAATAGTTAATATAGAATATTGTCTTGAATTCAAATTTGACTGACTTTGAGTTGAATTAATTTATAAAAATTGAAAACTTCTACAAGCTATAACTAGATGAAACGGTATAGAGTGAGAGGATATAACAGAAAATGTTATGCAAATAAAAAATATTCCAAAAAGTATAAAGTATTTAGATGATTTAGAAGTTAGATGAGAGGTTGTTATGCCAATAAGTTCATTTAATAAATTGAATGAAGAAGCTTTAAATACATGATGAAAAATATTTTCAAATCCTAGAAATGCGGCAAGTTGAAGTTTAAGAGTACTTGATATTTCTGTAACAAAAAAAAGAAATTTAAAATTTTTTGCTTATGATTTAGCAAATTTTGAGGAATTCAGACAGAAAGAAAAAAAAGAAACTTATTTTGATGTTATAAAAGATTTTGAAAATCTATGATTTGAAACTTCTTCTTATTTTAAAGTATGTAATTGAATAACTGAAGTAATAAAAGCTATTGATAATTTCTGAGATACAAAAAAAACTATAGATTTTGATATAGATTGACTTGTTTTAAAGGTAAATGATATAACTTTATGGAATGCTATTTGATTTACTGAACATCATCCAAGATATGCAATAGCTTATAAATTTCCTGCTGAACTTGTAAGAACTAAAATAGAAAGTATAGAACATAGTGTAGGTAGAACTTGAACTATAACTCCTGTTGCAAATCTACTGCCTGTAAATGTATGATGAGTAATAGTGAAAAGAGCAACACTCCACAATTATGATGAAGTAGAAAAAAAATGAGTTTTGATATGAGATTCTGTATGGATAAAAAGAGCATGAGAAGTTATTCCAGAAGTTGTAGCTCCAATTATAGAATCAAGAAACTGAACAGAAAAAATTATAGAAATACCAAAAATTTGTCCAATTTGTGGTGGTAAAGTTTGAAAAGATGAAGATAAAGTAAGGTATTATTGTACAAATAAACATTGATGTAAGGCTCAAGTTGAACAAAATATAATTTATGCAGTAGGAAAGACTTGATTTGATATTGACTGACTTTGAGAAAAACAAGTTATATTGTTTTTAGAATTATGATTTATAAAAGATTTAGTAGATATTTTTTATCTAAAAGATAAAAAAGAAGAACTTTTAGGTTTAGAATGATTTAAAGAAAAATCAGTTTCAAATTTATTAGATGCGATAGAAAAAGCAAAGACTCAAAATATAGTTTCATTTTTAACTGCTCTTTGAATAGAATGAGTTGGTAAAAAAACTGCAAAGATTTTATCTAGTTTTTTTGAAAGAAAAGAAGATTTACTTGAGTTTAAATACTCTACTGATGATTTACTAAGACTTGAAGATTTTTGACCAGAGACATCAATTTCTGTTTATGAGTTTTTTACAAATCCAGAAAAAAAAGAAATTTTAAAAAGTCTTTTAGAGGTTATAGATATAAAATTTGAAAAAAAATTAGAATGATGAAGATTTGCGTGAAAGAGATTTTGTATAACTTGAAGTTTTGAAAATTATACTAGGGAAGAGATAATTGAAATGTTAGAGAAAGAATGATGAGAATTTATATCTTCTGTTTCAAAAAAATTAGATTTTCTTATAGTTTGAAAAGAAGCTTGAAGTAAACTTAAAAAGGCACAAGAATTATGAATAAAGATTGTTGGAATAGAAGTTTTATAAATATATATTTATAAGTAGAATGTTCAATTATATAGACATATAGACATATTAGTTTTAGCTATTTAAGCAAATAAATATTGTAACAACATACTGTCACTATCTATTAAAAATATATAAAATAGTTTATTAAAAAAATGTATAAAGTTAGTTATACTTTATACATTTTTTTAATAAAGATTCCTTAATATTATTCACTCTCACTTTCAATAACTGCAACAATCAAAAGTTGAATCATTGTTAAATCTTCTCCTTCATATTTTCAACTTTGCTCCATTATCCTTAGTTTTTCTTCAAGTTGAGCATAGATTCTAGTCTTATTCTCAGTTGAATAATCTTCAAAATTCTTCAATTTTAATTTTAATTTATAATTAAGACTATTCTTTAATCTATTTTTTTCAGATTCTACTTGGTAGTCAGTTTTTATACCTGAATATTTTTCCTTAACTTGAAGCATTATCTGATCTCAATCACAAGTTCAGTCACAATCTTGTAACCTGTCTCTATCTTGTGTTCTATCTTGATCAGGTACTCAATCACAAGTTCAGTCACAATCTTGTAACCTGTCTCTATCTTGTGTTCTATCTTGATC
>JAQVFO010000005.1:75643-87582 GCA_028697205.1 Candidatus Altimarinota bacterium
TATCTTGTGTTCTATCTTGATCAGGTACTCAATCACAAGTTCAGTCACAATCTTGTAACCTGTCTCTATCTTGTGTTCTATCTTGATCAGGTACTCAATCACAAGTTCAGTCACAATCTTGTAACCTATCTCTATCTTGTGTTCTATCTTGATCAGGTACTCAATCACAAGTTCAATCACAATCTTGCAACCTGTCTCTATCTTGTTGCTGTGTTAAACCTCAAGATTGATAAACAATTAGCGTGTTTTCTGAATTACTTAATGATAAAAAAGTTCAATCAAATGCATTTACATTTCAAAAAAAGAAAATTATATTAAAAAACGCTAATAATACACTGAGTGTGTAAAATTTTTTTTTATTCATATAATGATTATTAAGAAGTAAACGTACCCAATTTATATATGGAAAAAGTAAAAATGATTATTAAGAAGTAAATGTACCCATATTTTATTAAGGAACTATTATTATACTATTTTTTAGCTAATTTCAAGTTTTTTTTAAATTATTATTTGCTTTTTTCTAATAATTAATATAATTATTAGTTATAATTATATTAATTATTAGTTATAAAAAACTTATTTTATCTCAATTTAATCAAAACAAAATTTAAAATCATACAAAATAAAAATACAAAAATACAAACAAATAAAGAAGCTTACTTTATTTTCTAATTTTTGTATTATGAAAACAATTAGTAAATTATTATTAGGAGCTTTTCTAATAATTTTAAGTATGTGATTAACTTATGCTGATACTACACCATCTTTAACTGATGTAAGTATAGTATCAAGTAACGCATATTCATGAAGTTTAGCAAAATATTGAGATTTTGTAACTTTAAGTTTTACATGAAGTGAAGTATTATCATGAGTAACTGTAAAGTTTGATAATAACTCAGCTTTTAGTGTAAGTTGAACTTGAAATACATGGGTAGCGACATCACAAGATATAAACTCATGAAGTTGAATGATTAATTTTACAATTGATTATTTAAATTTAAGTGGAACTACATGATCAACTGTAATTTGAACAACTAACTGAACTTCAGTAACTATTGATAATACTTTACCAACTACAAGTGTAAATTATTCTACTGCATCTCCTACAAGTTCTTCAGTAGTAGCAACTCTTACTTGAGCATCTGAGGATATAGTTATAACAAACAATAGTGGATCAAATTTATATACATTCTCAGACAATTGAAGTTTTGTTTTTGAGTATAGAGATATGGCTTGAAATCTTTGACATACAATAGCTATTGTAAACAATATTAATCATAGTGCTCCTATTATTACATTAAATGGTTCTTGAACTATAAATGTTTTGAAATGAACATCTTATACAGAGTTATGAGCTACTTGGTCAGATCAAATTGATTGAACTTGAACTGTATCAACTATTTCATGATCTGTGGATATAAATACTATTTGAGTATATTTAATAAATTATATAAAAGTTAATAGTTTATGAATTACTTGATCTACTAATAGAACTGTAAATGTAGTAAATTATATTCCTGTAGATTATTATTTTACAAGTCTTACTTGAAAAGAATTAAGTACAATTTATTCTTCAAATACAGTTAATATTTGATGGATAGGCACATGAACTACAATAAGTATTGTATGATGAGAATATAAAATATGAAATTGAAACTACACTTCATTAAGTTGAATTATTAACCCTTGAGAAAGTGTAACTCTTAGATTAATTTCTTCAAATTTATATAATACTTTAAAAACAGCAACTCTTACTATATGATGAATAGGTGCAGATTTTAATGTAACTACAAAAGTAGAGCCTATTCCATGATGAGGAACATGAACAACTAATGTTTGTACTCTTGATGATTTGGTGTGTAAAGCACATTCAAATTGAGTTTATAAGCTTTATAAAAAAGATTGAGTGAGTTGTGTACAATGAGATTTTTGGAAAAATTGTACTATAATTAACTGAAAAACTATAGTGCTTACACCAAATAGATGAATTTCAAAATATATTTCAAAAAACCATAAATTAAACTGGTTTTCTCTAAAATTAGATAGTAAAATTAATAGATTTAATCAAGCAGATCAAGAAACAATTATAGCACTAAGAAATGATTTGATTGTTGAATTAGAAAATTACATTAATGCTATTAGATCATGAAATGCAGATGATATAAAATCAACTAAACAAAGTATATTAGATATCTATAAGAATTTAAATGATGAAATAAAATATATGAATACTTTTAGAAATCAAGAAAAGGAGAAGATAAAAAATTCAAATAAAAATGAGAATGAAAAATGAAATAATAACTCAAATAAAAATAATAATTGAAATGGGAAATGAAAAAAAGACTAATTTTAATATGTTATTAAATTACTAAAATCTATATTTTCTAATGTTTTTTACTTATTTATAATTTTCAAAATAAATAAAAATATAAAAATAAAGATAAAAATAAAGACAAAGAACTTTATTTTCTAATTTTTATATTATGAAAACTAGTTTTACTGATAATCTTAGAAAATCAACATCAATAGTTTTATTGATATTGCTGACTTTTCAACTTTTAAGTCCGTGGAATAATATTGTATTTTGAATATGAGAAGCATTTTATACCACCGAAGTTCAAGCAAATGTTAGTGCATGAATAAATGATCAATCAAATACATCATATACATTAATGCCTAATGAAACGGCTTGAGTTGATAATACACAAGCAAATATTTCTGCAACTCCTACCCCAAATATAGTATGAAATTCTGCGGCATGAGAAACTTCTTTTGCCGATGGTTCATATGTTACATCTACAAATATATGATCTTCATATAACTGAACTACAATAACTATAACTGATGATAATACTACAGATTGTTCAACATTAACTGATTTATGATGAAGTGCACCAAATTATACAATTACATGTGATTTAGATAATTCATTGACAACATGAACACCCTTAACAGCTTGATTAATGACAACATTAATTGACTGAAATACTAATTTTTCTGCATCTTTAAAGTGATGAGCTTGAAATACAGTACTTCCTGATATAATTACATTAACTTGATGAATTGATTCTCAAGCACAAGTAAGCACTGTAACTCCTGCAAATGTTGAAGTTTGAGATGTTTTTACTGTAACTATAAACTGAACAGAGATAACTTTTACTTGAACAGAAGCAAGTGTAGCAAATATAACAGCTTGATTAACTTCTACTATAAACACTTCTACTGAGGCTGTAAATGTAAGTGCTTTTGATAATTCAACAGATATACAAATAACAGCAAATAATCCTTGAACTTCTTTTACTATAAATTCAAGTGCAATAAATAAACCGGCAGTTGCACAAGTAAGCACTGTAACTCCTGCAAATGTTGAAGTTTGAGATGTTTTTACTGTAATTATAAACTGAACAGAGATAACTTTTACTTGAACAGAAGCAAGTGTAGCAAATATAACAGCTTGATTAACTTCTGCTATAAATACTTCTACTGAGGCTGTAAATGTAAGTGCTATTGACAATTCAACAGATATACAAATAACAGCAAATAATCCTTGAACTTCTTTTACTATAAGTTCAAGTGCAACAAACAAACCGGCAGTTGCACAAATAGTTAACTTCACTCCAACTTCATTAATATATGATCATAGAGTTTATAGAGCAACTATTGATTGAATAAATTTCAATTTTGCAACCAATTGATGAACAGTTGTTCAAGATATACTTACATGACTTCAACCAAGTATGAATTCTTGAGCTGTTACATGTAGTGAAGATAGTATAAAAATAACTTGTACAGCAAATGTTGCTGGTACTCCTTTCACATATGATTCAACTATAATTGATAAAAGTAGTTTATATATTACTATTAATTCTGAATTCATAGATTGAGCAACTCGTAGCACTTATATATTAACTCAATCTGATTATACTACAACTAGTTGGGATGCTTATATATGATCTATAAACACTGCAATAGCTGTTGAATCAGATTTAAATGCAACAACTACAGAAATTTCTAATGCAATAACAGATATTGATACTAAAAAACAAGAATTACAATTATCTATATTTACAAACTCATATACTATAACAAATAACTCAACAAACGACTCAAATATAGATACTAGTGTTTATAGTTGATCTGTTTTCAGTGCATATCAAAGAGATTGAAATATATATTTTAAACAATGAATATGAAGTGAAGAACTGATTTGAAGCTGATCTAGTCCAACAATTGAAGTTTATTCAAACATTCCACATATAGTTTACTTTGATTGATGAATTATTAAGTATATAAATAAATCATCTTGAAGCTGGTCTTCACCGCTAGACATAACTGCAATAGTAAATCCAACATCTGCAGATTTTAAAATAGATTCAAGCTGATTTATTCACTTAGTTTATAGTAAAGCTTCGACTGAAAACTATGATGATTTATATTACTCTACAAATACAAGTTGATCTTTTGTAGAAAATAATTTCTGTCATTGATATTATTGGACTTGATTCGGTTGATCTTATTGTTGACACCCTGTATGAATACAATTAGATTCAAATAACTATTTCTATATATCATATGTATCATGATGGAGAGATTCAACACCAAGTTACAGTACTCAAAGCATGGCACTTTACACAAATAATCCAACATGAAATTCATGATCTTCATGATACAATTGGAATACAAGTGCAGTAACAACGGTAAAAAATAACATAAGTTTAGATAACTCATGAAATATATACATAGCTTATTGAGCATGAGGAAATCGTTACCTATGAAAAGTAACATCTTGAGTATGGAGTGATATCTCTATGTGAACAAGTTTCTGATCATACTCAGTATCATCAGATTGATCAACTATATGATATTCATATACAGATTGAAGTGGTGATTTGAGATACAAAGAAAATAAATGATGATGATTTATTTGATCAACTCTAATAGAGTCATGATCATCAAATTCATCACTAAGTATGAATAACTCTGAGAGATACATTTACTATATAAAGAATGATTGAAGCGATGATGAAATAAAAATAGCTAGTACAAAATCAATTTATTCAGTTCCATGACAAATTGATAATACTACAAATACCTTTGTTTCTAGCCAAAGTTGATCAATATGATTATCAAATCTTGAAGTTTGATGAGTTTATATGCTTATGAGTTGAAGTACTATGGTATCAAGTTGAATTTTAGTAGCTACAAATACTACTTGAAATCTAAGCTTAAATCCATTGTATTATAACAATTATTGAAAATATACATTAACACTTAGTTGAACTTTTAATGCAATTACTACAAGTAATATTGATTCAGAAACACTATACATATGACCTTTTGATTACCAAGATTTATATGTAAATCAAATCTCTACAGCGCTAAGTTGAAACTGAATAAACAACAATTTATGAGATGTAACCTATGCTAACGTTCAAAGTTTTTCTTGATTATACTTTGAAGAACCTAGTCTTTGAAAAATATACTTTTCAAATTCTCTTGATTTAACAAACTCATGAACTATCGCATTTTTACAAGATTTACCAAATAAACTAAATATAAGCAACTGAAATATAGATTTTGATCCTACTAATTCAGATTTTGCAAACTATTGAGCTCAATTGTATATGTATTTTAATACTTGAAGTACATTTATAACATCTATATCTAATCCTGAAAGTTTTGTAGTAAAAACAAGTACATGACAACTTCTTGATAGTAGTTGAATTCTATCAAATATACATTGAGCTTGTTGAGTATGAGATTTATATTGTACACTTGTATTCGATACTGCACACTTTACTACTTTTGATTTAAAACCTTTATTGACAGATGTAAGCATAGTTTCAAATAATGCATATTCTTGAAGTTTAGCAAAATATTCTGATAAAATATTACTTAACTTTACTTGAAGTGAAGCGTTAACTTGAATTTATGTAACTTTTAATTGAATTCCTGCATGAGTTATAAATTGATGATGAAACACTTGGTTAGCTACATCTCAAAATCTTACAAGTTGAAGTTGAGTTGTTAGCTTTAGTATAGATTATTATGACTTGACTTGAAATCCATGAGTAACAGTAACATGAACTACTGATTTATCATCTGTAAGTATAGATCCAATTCCACCTAGTGCAAGTGTAGATTACTCTATAACTATTCCAACTGCACAAGATGTTGTAGCAACTTTAACATGAGTAAGTGAAGAAATAGTTATAACAAATAATAGTTGATTAGATACATATACTTTTACTGATAACTGAAGTTTTACATTTCAGTATAGGGATTTGGCGTGAAATACTTGATCTACAACTGCAACTGTAAATAATATAAATCATAGTATTCCTACTATTATACTTTCTGGATCTTGAACAATAAATATTGAAAAATGAACAAGTTATACAGAGTTATGAGCTACTTGGTCAGATCAAACTGATTGAACATGAGTTGTATCAACAATTTCATGATCTATTAACACAAATATTTTATGAACTTATTTACTTGATTATACTTATGTAAATAGCTTATGATTAACTTGAAGTACAACTAGGACAGTAAATGTAATAGATACTACTGCTCCTTCGATTCCTACAATTTTAAACCCTGATTCAATATGAAGTATTTCAAATGTACAAATAACTTGAACTTGAGATATAAACGAATTCATAAAAATTTATAATTCTTCAGGTAGTGTTGTATGAAGTTGAACAATAACTAGCACTTGAAGTTTTGATATAAATGTAAATCTTGTTGAATGAAGAAATACTCTTACTGCTAAGTCTTATGATAGTTCATGAAATTATTCTTGAAATTCAAATTCTGTAACAATTATAAAAGATACTACAACTCCAGTAATAAACTTAAAAGAAATTAAAAATACTGAAAGTAGCCAAGTAATTTTAGAGTTTAATTTTACTGAAGATAATCTCTTAAATGAAAGTTGAAGTGTAGAAGTTTATGATTGATTATGATTCACATGAACATATAATATATCTTTCTCATGAAACATATGAGAATCAACACTTGCTTGATTAGCAAATAATACAAATTATCAATACACATTATACCTTACTGATGATGCTTGAAATACTACAACTTCAACTTGAAGCTTTTCAACTTCACTTCAAATATGGACATGAAGTGATATAACCGAAACATGATCTGTAGCATTTTGATTTGAAGTAGGTTTATGAGAATGAAATACATTTGATTTACAATGAACAAATATATATTTATCATCAGATTTAAATGATAGTGATTCATTAAGTTGAACTTTAACTTTATCTTGAGTAAATATAATTGTTTCATCATGAACTTGGAATTGAGTATTAATTCCTCCTATGCTAATTGATCCATTATCAAATAATGCAGCTACATGAAGTGAAATTTGATCTTGAGTAACAATTGTTCAAACAATAAAGACATGATCTGAAACTTCTTGATTAAGTTCTACATGATGATATTTTAATGTTTCATTTGCTATTCCATGATATAGTTCTTGAACTACATTTAAGTTATATAGATCTTCTGATTGAAATAATTGGGTATTAAATACACCAGATCCATCATGTATATTGGATTCAAACCTAATTTGTTCTTTTAGAACAGATCATCTTTCATTCTTTGCTCCATGATTTGATTCTACTCCTGATAGTTTTAGTTTCACAAGCTTAACTGATAAAGAATTAAATACACTCTATGAATCAAATACAATAACAGTAACTTGAACTAACACTTGAAGTACAATAAGTATTGTATGATGAGAATATAAAATATGAACTTGAACTTACACTTCTTCTACATGAATTGTAAATAACTGAGAAACTGTAACAGTTAGATTAACTTCTTCAAATTCATATAGTACATTAAAAACTGCTACATTAACTATTTGATGAGTAAGTGCTAATTTCAATGTTACAACAAAACAATCAACATGATGATGAAATTGATGATCTTCATCTTGAGGTTGAGCTAGTTGAAACGTTTGTATACTAAGTGAATTAGAATGTAGAGAATATGCAAATTGAGTTTATAAATTATTTAGAAAGGATTGAGTTACTTGTGATTGATGAGATTTATGAAAAGTTTGTACAATATGATTAAATGAAGAACCTGTTGTTCTAAGTCCAAATAAATGATTATCTAAATATTTTTCAAATAATCCAAAAATAAATGAAATTGCATTAAAAATTGATAAATTAATAGAGCAAAAATGAAAACAAGATAATCAAAAAGTAATTGAATTAAGAAATCAATTAATTCAAGATATAGAAAAATATCTAGAAGCCTTAAAATCATGAAATAAAACAGATATCAATAATGCTAAGAAAAATCTTTTAGATACATATAAAAAGTTACTTGATGAATTAAAAAACAAAATGTATGAAGCAAAAAATTGAGAAATTATTAAATTTGCTAAAGGATTAGATGAAGCTATTTCTAATAAGATACAAAATGAGAATTCTATTATATGGCAATATAGAAATGAACTTATAGAGTTACTTGATAATTACTATCAAAATAGAAATAGATTAACAATACAAGAAAAGTTAAATTTAAGAACACAAATACAGGAAGCATTTAAAAAATTATTAGATGAATTAAAAATGAATTAATTTATATTTTACCGGATATTGCAAAACTCAATATCCGGTTTTTCTTTAGTTTTTTTTCTTTACAAAAAAATTAAAGTCAATAAAATGATTTTAATAATTTTTTAGATTATTATCAGTATAAGAAACTAATACTAGTAATAATTTAACATTTAAATTTATAATTTAATATCTATAAAGTGCTTTCAAATTTAAAGAAAATGATAGCTTTGGATAACCCTCTAAGATTAATCTACCATAAAGTAAGAGCAATAATTGCAAATATAGTTTATGGTTTTCCTAGTAAAAAGATGATTGTAATTTGAATAACTTGAACAAATTGAAAAACTACAACAACTAATATAATAGCAAAATGATTAAGAGATGCAGGGAATAAAGTATTTATGTTTTCAACAATAAATATAATAATGTGAGACGAAGAATATGTTAATAATTCAAAAATGACATCACCAGATGTTTTTATGTTACAAAAACTTTTAAAACAAGCTAAAAATATATGATGTAATATTGCAGTTATTGAAACAAGTTCTCATTCTATTCTACAACATAGAAATTACTGACTAGAATATGATATAGCTGTATTAACAAATATTACACAAGATCATTTAGATTTACATAAAACTATGGAAAATTATGTAAATACAAAACTTCAACTTTTTAAAAATTTGATAACATATAGAAGAAAACCTTGAATAAAAAAAGTAGCTGTAATAAATAATGAATCTGATTATAAGGATTTATTTATAGCAGAAACTTATGATAATCTTTATACTTATTGAAAAGATAGTTCGTCAACTCTAAAGGTAGACAACATTAAACATAATTATGAAAATACAACATTTGATGTAAAAATTGCTTGAAGCAATTTTAATGTAGAAACAAAATTAAGATGAGATTTTAATATATATAATATACTTGCATCTATTTGAGTATTTATATCTTTTTGATTAAAACCTGATCAAATTAAAAAAATAATAAAATCAATAGAATGAGTAGCATGAAGAATGGAAGAAATAGAAAATAATAATAAATATAAGATATTTGTTGACTATGCACATACACCAGATGCACTTATTCAGGTATTAGATACAATTAGAGAAATAGAATGAATTAAAAAAATTATAACTGTATTTTGAGCAACAGGAGATAGAGATAAAACAAAAAGACCTATAATGTGAAAAATAGTTTCTGATATGTCAGATGTTGTTATATTAACTCAAGATGATGATTATAGTGAAAAAACAGAAAAAATAATAAAAGATGTTTTACCATGAATAGAAAGAAAAGAATGAGAAAATTTCTGGATAATTACAGATAGAAGAGAAGCAATTAGAACTGCTATATTAACAGCAGGGGAAAATGATGCAATCCTTATTGCTTGAAAATGAGATGAACATTTAATGATGACAAATGAATGACCTGTTGATTGGCATGATAGGGATATAGTTGAAGAAATACTAAATGAACTTGATGAATATAGAGTTATAGAATAATTTAATATATAAGATTAAAATTAATGTCACTTGCAGTAAAATATCGTCCAAAAGATTTTTCATCAATGGTATGACAGAACTTTGTAAAGGAAACTCTACAAGAAGCAGTAAAACAAAACAAACTTGTATGAGCATATTTATTTTGTTGACCAAGATGAACTGGTAAGACTAGTACAGCTAGAATTCTTGCAAAAACTATAAATTGTTTAAATCCTCAAAATGGTAATCCATGTCACAAATGTGAAATATGTACAAGTTTTATGGATAATAAATTAATAGATATAATTGAAATAGATGCAGCTAGTCATACATGAGTTGATAACATAAGAGATATAATTGAAAAAGCTCAATTTCTACCAAACAAAGCAAAATATAAAGTATATATAATAGATGAAGTTCATATGCTTAGTACATGAGCTTTTAATGCACTTTTAAAAATTCTTGAAGAACCACCTTCGTTTGTAAAATTTATACTTGCCACAACTGAAAGTCATAAGATTCCTGAAACAATCCTTTCAAGATGCCAAAGATATGATTTCAAAAACATAAATGAAACAGATATAAAAGAAAGACTTGAATTTATAGCAAAATGAGAATCTATAAAAATTGATGATAAATCAATAGATTTTATAGTAAAAAACTCACATTGATGATTAAGAAATGCAATTACATTATTTGAGCAATATGTTGTGAATGATGAAATAAATTTTGAAAATATAATTGAGAATTTTTGAATTACTGAAACAAATTTTGTAAATGATTTTTTGAATAAATTATTAAATAAAGATTCAAGCATAATTTCAGATTTTGATAAAATAATTGACAGTTGAAAAAATATAAAATTATTTTTTAAAGATTTGATTTATTTAACAAGAGATAGGATTCTTGAGAATATAAAAAATAACTTATCTATAAATGATTTAAATTATGTAATGATGACTTTAGATGAGACTTATAGTAAAACAAAAAATGCAATGGATGAAAAAATAACATTGCTTTGATGAATTCTAAAAATAATTACAAAAGATAAAGATACTTCAAATGAAAAAATAGAAAGAAAAAAAGAAGAAAAACCTTTATGAAATCTTGAAAATGATCAAGTATCTATTCCAGAAAAACAACCAATTAAAAATTCACAAGAATTAAAAAATAATGAAATAAATTCTCAAACAAGTAATAATTCATGATTGAATCATGAAGATGTTCTTGATGTTTTTTGATGAATAACAGAAAATAATATAGAAAATAAAAGTGATTTAAACTTCTCAAAAGAACAATTGATTTTAAAAATCAAAGATTTATGATGAAAATGAAGCTTAACTATGTGACTTAGATGATGAAATGTAAATTTTGATTGAGTAACTCTGCATATAAAAGCTCCTTCAAAAATGGCATTAAAATCTTTTCAGGAAGCTTGAAGTAATGAAGTTATACTTAATGCAATGGAAAAATTATGATTTGAAAATTCTAAAATAAAAATAGATTAATTTATCTTGACTTATTTTATAAAGTTATATAATAAATTTAGTAATAGTATTAAAAATAATAATTTATGAAACAAGTTAATAAACAAACTGAAAATCAAGTTAATGAATATCTACTTAAACAAGCCTGAGTAGCAGCCGCAATTACTACACTTTATTCTATAGTAAGTATATTAGAAGTAAACTGAGTAAATACAAATATTCAAGGAAATGAACTTAATTTAGCTGAATTGTTAGCTATTTGATTCTTGTCAAGTAATGCAATACTTTCAGTTGAAGCTGTTACTAATAAAGTTGCAGATATACTAGAAAGAAATAATCTTTAAACATCTTAAATATTTTGTGAAATCTAA
>JAQVFO010000006.1 GCA_028697205.1 Candidatus Altimarinota bacterium
CATTTAAAAAAATTAGACTTTACTATTCTGTCAATTACCATTTGTATAGGATGTCAAGGAATTGAAGCTAAATTTGGCATTTCATAGACTCTTATGATTCTATTTATGTATGCTATTTGGGAAGCATATAAATTTGAATCTTCTAATTTTAGTTTTAAATATTCAATCCATTTTTTATCATCAGATATATTTTCTATTGATCAATTAGATTGTGCTAATCATTTTTCAATTCTAACATCTCAACTACCTGATTCTCACATATTTCTTAATTGAACATCAGTAATTGTTGTTAATTTATTCATATTGATTATAATGAAATTTTAAAATAATTAATTATATTATATATGTTATAGGGATTTGTCAATGTTTTTTTATTTCAAATTTAATAAGTTACACTTATAATAAAAATAAAAATTATAATTTATTATTTTAGGAAAAAATATTATGGAATCTATGGATTTATTTTGAGAAGCTTTATATGATTTTCACAAATGAGCTCAAAAATGAAAGTTTTTTCTAGTTGATTGAAAGTGAAATAAATTTGAATTAAACTTATGAGAATACTTTAGAAGTATTAACGAAATAACTGACATTGAAAAAATATTATTTAATAATATTAATTGATGAGATGTATTAGATATTTGATGTTGAACTGCATTTTATTTTCCTTTAATTCAGAAAAATGCAAATAATGTGGAATGAATTGACATTTCAGAATATGCAATAAAGGTTGCTATAGAACGAGGTATAAAAAATGTTAAACAATCTGATATTTTTCTAGAAAAAATACATAAAAAGTATGATATTATTACGTTATTATGAAATAATTTATCAATATGATGAGATATTGAATGAACAAATAAATTCTTATCAATAATTAAGTCTTTATTAAAAAAAGATTGAAAAATATTATCAATTTTAAAAAAAGAGGAAGATGAAGACTACTTTATTTGAGAATTTTTTTGTGAATATAATTGAAAAACATCAGAAAACTTTAAATGGATTAGATTTAATATTAACTTCCTTAAATGATTACTTAATAAAAATTGATTAAAATTAAATATATTATGAGAAAATAACTACTGATATTGCCTAGAAATTAAATATACTTAATTTTATCTTGTAACAAACCTTATATTCCTAGCATAACACATAAGATTACTTAATTCTCTATCTTCTCAATAAATTTTTCAATTTCTAAAATGTAAATGTAATTTAGTATTTGTTCATAATTCTTCTGAACTTGATATATAAAGCACATCAGTATTTATTCATAAAAAAATTCTTAAAGCTTTTTTTGATTGATAGTTATCTCATATAGATTCTATAAATTCAAAAACTTTTAATAATTCTTCCATACTAGCTCATTTTGCATCTAAATTTTTTAATGCTTCTAAATCATTAGTATTAAAATCATTTAAACTTAAAATAAATCATCATTCCATAAACCAAATTCAATCATCTTTTAAAACTATTTCATCTTTCCATAGATTCCACCATTCAGGGTATGCGTTTATAACTGAAGTTAAATTTTTATATCTATCCACCATTTTTTTATTTCATTCCCAAGATTCTGGCATAAGTGGAGGGATCAATTGTTTATCATTAAGTAAATCGCTAACTATTTGTTTTGTTTTATCATCAGCTAATGAATGATATCCACATAATCTTTGTCAGTTTGACTCTAAATCTTCTTCTGGAGTAAACATATTTTTATTTTTAATGAATAATTTAATTGCACTCACATCAATATAAAGTATTTGTTTTTATTGTCAAAATATTTTTTATTAATAAATTTAATATCAAAGCTAAAAATATTGCTTTTTAGTACTTTTTCATATAATAAATTTATATAATTCCAATAAATTTATGTAAAATGGAAAACAACAATCTGGATACAAATAGCATATTACACTGAGTTACATTATCAATGATAATGGACTACCTTATAGAAGAATATGGTTTTGAAAGATTAAGTGAATTAATCAGAATTAATTGTTTTAAAAATAATCCAAGTAAAGAATCTAGTTTAAAGTTTTTAAGAAAGACTGAGTGGGCTAGAGAACAAGTTCAATGACTTTATGTAAGAACTATAAGAGAAAAAGCAAAAAAGAAGTAGATTTACTTCTTTTTTGCTTTTTTAAGCCCTAAAATACAATTTTGCTTCATCTTTTTTTCATACAGAAACCACTCAAAAAGACACTTTATGATTTCAATATTTTTCATTTATACTATTTACAATCTTTGTCAGTTTATAATCATTATCTTTAGAGTGATTTGATTTATCAAACAAATTTATTTGCCTTGGTAGATAACTTCTAAAGTCACTCATAACAACTCAAGTTGAACGATATAATTTTTTATTATCAAAATTATTTGCAAAAAGACTCAAAACTACAGAAAGTAAATCCTTTCTTAAGTTTGTAAAATCAGAAAATTTATGAGTAAAATAATATGTATAAAATCACTTATCTCGAAGCATCACAGAGATACTTTTTACTTCTAAATTTTTATCACTTATCATTTCAAAAACTTTATCAAAATTGTATAAGATTTGTTTAAGTAGAAATTCTCTATCACTAGTTATTCATTTATTGAAACTTCTTGTCCTAGAAATAGATTTTGCCTCAGGAGATTTTTTCACTATAAAAGCATTTACTCACATAAGTTCTAGCCATAAATCAGTTCAGTTTTTCCCAAACATCTTTTTTATTTCCCAAAATCATAGATGTATATAATCAAAAATAGTTTTAGCACTATATTTTAGTCTTTCCTGATGAGCTCTTCATATAAATGGAATCAGTTTTAAAGGCATCTTTTTAAAAAGTTCAAATTCTTGTTCCTTGTCATATCATATATAAATTCAAAAAGGCTTGTTTAGTTTTGAAAATATTTTGGCTTTTATACGAGTATTGGCACATCAAATAGAAACAGGAATTCAGACTTTTTCTAATATATCTTTTTGTAAATTTTTCAAAAAATCAAAAGTAGATAATTTATACATTTCAGACAATCAAGTTATCTCACAAAAAGCTTCGTCTATAGAAAATTGCTCAACTGATAGCATATTTTCCTGTAAATACGACATAAGTTTACTAGAAATAAGTGAATAAAACTCATGGTCTAATCACAAAAAAACTCAAGAATTTCAAAGTATCTTTTTTGCTTCCCAAATCGGAGTTCAAGTTTTTACTCAAAGTGCTTTTGCTTCATAAGTACTTGCTATAATTATTTCTCACCCAACACAAACTTTTTTCCCTTTTAATTCAGGATTACGAAATACCTCACAAGCTGCAAAAAAACTATCACAATCAATATGCACAAACAATTTATTTGATTTTTTAAAAAGCATAGATATTATATATACGATTAATATTCTTATTATATACTATTTATATATTTTGCAAAATTTTTAAACTTTACATTGATGTATTTTTGTATAATCTAGAACAAAGAAATTTAACTTAATCAAATGCCAAACCTACAAAAAATCCTACAAGAAAAATTTAAATTAGAAGAGTTTAGAGAATGACAATTAGAGATAATTGAAAGCGTCATTGCATGAAATGATACTCTTGTTTTTATGCCAACTTGATGAGGAAAATCACTAACTTATCAATTCCCTGGAGTTATGAGACCTGGACTTGTGATAATAATCTCCCCTCTTATTTCTCTTATGAAAGATCAAGTGGATAAGTTAAATGAGTTAGGACTTAGAACAGAGTTTATAAATTCAAGTATTTGAGTTACTGATAAGAGGTTTATACTTGATGAAATCAGCCAAAATATGCCTGATGAAGTTTGAGGAATTAAATTTCTATACATAGCTCCTGAAAGACTCAACGATGAACACTTTTTAAGAGTTATACAAAGCGTAGATATATCACTTATAGCTATCGATGAAGCTCATTGTATAAGCCAATGGTGACATGATTTCAGACCAAGTTATATGAAGATAAAATGATTTATAGATAGTTTAAGACAAGAAAATCATTTTCCAATAATTGCATTAACAGCAACAGCAACAAAAAAAGTAAGAGCTGATATAGTAGAAAGACTTTGACTTAAAAATTACCACATATTTACAAAATGATTTGATAGAAAAAATCTTGTTTTTATAGTTCGTGAAATCACAAAAAAAGAGGAAAAACTTAAAAAAGTTTTAGAAATTATAAAAAAAACTCCACCATATTGAATAGTCTATTGTTCATCTATCAAAGCCGTAAAAGAAGTATATGATTTTTTAAAAGAAGAGTGAATAAATGCTTGAATCTATACTTGAGAAATGAATGCAAATTCAAGAGAATCAGAACAAAACAATTTTATGAACTCAAGTTATGATGTAATAGTTGCAACAAATGCTTTTGGTATGTGAATAGACAAAAAAGATATAAGATATGTAATTCACTATAATTTACCATGAAGCATAGAAAACTACTACCAAGAAGCCGGAAGAGCTGGAAGAGATAGGAAAACAAGTTATTCTATAATAATAGCTTCATATCAAGATACAATTATCCAAGAATTCTTTATAGAAAATGCTTACCCTCCAAAAGAAGATATACTTAAACTTTATGATTATTTTTACAAAGACTTCAAATTATGAGAATGAGTATGAATACAAATACTTAAAACCTATGCAGTAATAGCAAAAGAAAGCTGAATAAATTGAGATATGAAAGTATGAAGTATCATAAGAATATTTGAAAAATACTGAATAGTAAAAAGATGATTTGATACAGATGATAACACTTCTGATTTCAGATGAAGATGAATAACTCTTTTATTATGAAAAAAAACAACAAAGGACATCCCTATTTTATGGAATCATCAAGACGTACTAAAAAATGAAAGTTATTTCAAACTTGAACAAATAAAAAAACTTCTTTTCAAACCATGATGTAGAAAAAGATTTATTTTAGAGTATTTTTGAGATGAAGAAGATTTAAGAAATTTATGAGAAACTTGCTGAGTTTGTGATTACTGTTTAGATAAAAAGAAACTAAAAGAAACTGTTTTCAAAGAAATAGTTCCTACAAATGTGTTTTTTATAGTTTTGGAATTTATAAAAAAACTAGATGAGAAATTTTGAGCAAATATTTTAGCTTCAGTTCTTGTTTGAAGTAAAGAGAAAAAGATTACAGAATGGAATCTAGATTTAAATCCCGATTATGCAATTTTGGAAGAATATAATAAAGATATAGTTATGTCAGTTTTTGAAGTACTAATTGACGCTTGATATCTGTATAAATCAGCATGACAATATCCAAAAATCTGATTAAGTGAAAGATGAAGATTAGCTATTTTTAGTAACAATGTTTTATTAGATGAAAAAGATGAGTTACATGAAAATCTATTTATGAAAGCATCTAGATTTCTAAACAAGGAAAAGGAAGCAAAAAAAGAAAAAGTAAAAAAACTAGAAAATGTTCTTAAAATAGAAAAAATAGATACACTAACTCAAACAGAGGAACTTTATGATAAATGACTTTCAATTGAAGAAATAGCAACTCAAAGAGAACTAACAAAACAAACTATAGAATGACATATTGTATCACTCTACAGTCTTGGAAAAATTCCATTACAAAAAATTATGAAAATTTCAGAACTTGAGAAACTTAAATTTATTAAAGATTTTCTACTAAATTCACAAGTAGAAATAAATAAATTATCAGAAATAAAAACTGAAATAGATAAAAAAAGAAAAGATATAAGTTATCTAGATATAAAAGTTTGTCTAGCAATGATTGAAAAAAAAGATATATAAAAAAGCTTCAAATTTGAAGCTTTTTTATTATTGTTTAAAATTAAATGATTTTTTCATTCTTTCTAAATCTCATCTTTTTTCCATCAATTTAAGTTCCTGCATAGAAGTTCTAGCAATTTTTGGATTTGGAGATAAATCTATACTTAGTTCATTAGAAACCAAACTAGCGACTTCATCAGATGTGTTTATAATAGCTTTTATAATCTCTACTACTGATAAAAATCTCTCATTTGAATCTAAAACTAGCCAACTAGGATCATCTGTTAACTCCAATATCTTTGCTTTAGCAAGAGTATAATAATTCCATTTTTCTTGTGCTTGTTGGTCTATATGTGATATTTTATGTCTTTTTCTGATTTTTTCAGATCTTCTTTTCAACCTGTCTTTTTGTACCTCCTTTTTAATTGATAAATATACTTTAACAAATTTAATTCATTCATCAATTATATCATCTTTTTCAAATTGATTTACATGTGTCATAAACCAATTATATTCTTCTTCTGTACAAAATCACATTGCAGCTTCAACTCAAGCTCTATTATACCAACTTCTATCAAAAAAAGTAATTCATCATTTTTCTCATGGAAAATACTTTTTATATCTATCAAACCAATTATACTCAAATCTTTCTTCAATATCTGGTTTTCAAAATGCCTGTACTTTAAACCTAGCATTTGGTAAATCATAAGTAACTCTTTTTATATTACTTCATTTTCAAGCAGTATCCCTACCATCAAGAGTAACTATAATTCTATTTTTTGTATCTCTAGTATACTCTTCCCAAAGAGCCAAAGCTTCTCTATATTCATTTAGAAATTGATTTGCCTTATACTCTCCTACAATTTCAACAAGCTTAGCAAAAGTTAGTCAAAAAATTTTTATTAACCAGTTTTCAGTTTTAACATCTACTGAATTATTTTTTTGATTGTGATGTAAATGTGTTTTTTGATTCATATATTTTTCTCCTTTTAATTATTAAGTTAAATACTTATAATTATTTATTATGATTTGTCAAGTTTATTTTTTCAAAAAATATTTTACAACTATCAATAACATTTTTAAACCTATCTGATTCAAGTTTGATTCATCAAAAATACCTAGTTACAACTAAAACTATATCTACCGCATTAGCCCTTTGCAACTCTCTAAGTATACACATTCAAGCTCAAATTTCTCAGTCATCATTTTTTCACTCAAGTATACTTCAATTTTCAAGTTTTATCCTATAAGCATATGAATTATGAGTTGATTTCTGAAAATACTTATCTTTTAATAAATAATTTATAAAATCTTTAACTTCCTTATCAGTTTTTACATATCATCAAACTACGGTGTATTTTGATCACCTGTCTACTATTACATCACGAAAAATAATCAATTTCTTAGGTAATTTAAATTCATCTCAAGTTCAAAGTGAAATTTGATTTTCTAAAAACATAAAAAAAATTAATCTTTTAAATTAATTCCAGTTTATAAAATTTAAAAAAATTGTAAAGAAAATCAAAAAAACTAATTTCTTTTAATATAAAGTTTACTAAATTGAAACCTTAAATTAACAGAAGTAATAATTCAATCATCAAAATTAAAAATCCAATTATACTTTTCTATATATTCAAAATCTAACCTATGCATTATCACATTGCAATTTGAGTCAATTCAAATAAATGTTTTTAATAAATGAAAATTTGACTTGCTGTTTTTTTGTTTATTTATTTCATCATAATCCTTAAATACTGAATCTAGAAATTTTTTAATTAATTCACATTCATCTACTTTTGGAGATAATTCATTTATAAGTTTTATATCTCACTCCATTTCTAATTCATTTATGTAATTTCATTTTACCCTCAATATTGTAAATCAAAGTTCTTTAAAATATATTCATTCATCTGTTAATTCAATTTTATCTTTACATTTAGACCACCATTCTGGATTTTTTTCTATTAAACAAATAAGAGAATAATATGATTTTTTCCAAGTTTCATCCCAAGACTCTGGAAATGAAGGAACTGATTGATAGATTGCTCATAATAATTTCTTACAAGATAATGATACATCTCAAGTATCAAGTTTAGTTTGTTCTGATTCTATTTCTCAGTCTGATAATGAATCTAACATACGTAAAAAAATAAAATAAAAAAAATATATATACATATTTATATATATTCTTGTTTTTGTCAATTTATTTATATTTAAAATTTTTTATGCTATCCTACACCTTTTTTTATCATCATCACACATTTTTGAAACTGCTTTTAAAGCATCTTTAAGCCTATTTAATCATTCATCTATTTCTTCATAAGTTATTACAATTGGTGGTTCTACTCTTATAGTTTTTGAAGAATTTAGAGTTCAAGCTACAAGTAATCATCTTTTAAAACATTCAGACGAAACTTTGTATCAAATATCATTGCTTACAAAATGTTGTCCTAATAGAAGTCCTTTTCAAGTAATTTTATGATAAATATTTGGATATTTTTCTGCTAGTTTTTCTAATTCTTTTTTTATATAATTTCATTTTTCTTCTGCTTGTTTTGGATAATCATCTCTAAGTGCAACACTAATTGAAGCTATTGCGGCAGCACAAGCCAAAGCTCAACCTCAAGTTGTTGTTGTATGTATAAAAGGATTAGGATACATCATAGACTGCCAAATCTCTTCACGAGCTGAAAATGACGAAACAGGCATAACTCAACCTCATAGAGCCTTTCAACTTGTCATTATATCTGGAGCAACATCCCAATTTTCTACTCACCAAAACTTCCCTGTTCTACCAAGTCCTGTTTGCACTTCATCAGCAATCAATAGTGTCTCATATCTTTTTGTTAATTCTCTTGCTCTTGGCCAAAAATCATCTGGAGGAACTATAGCTCAAGCTTCTCATTGAATAGGTTCAAACATAACTGCAGCAACTCAAATTCATATTTTTCTACATGTTTCAAGTTGTTGTTCTAGTGCATCTGCATCTCAAAAAGGAATATGATAAACATGTCAACCATACAAAACTCCTAATGGTTCACGATAATTTGATTTTCAAATCATTGAAAGAGATCACATAGTTTTTCCATGAAATGCATCTGTAGCAACTATAAAAGCATCTTTTTTAGTGTAAAGTTTAGCAAGTTTTATAGCTCATTCTACAGCTTCAGTTCAACTAGCTGCAAAAAAACTATATTTTATTTTACCTGGTGTTATTTCAGACATAATACGAGCAAAAGCCCCACGAAGAGGATCCATAAGCTCTTGACTAGGCATAGGACTTCTTAGAAGTTGTGCATTAACTGCTTCAATTATATCAGGATTTGACCAACCATGACTCATTAAACCATATCAACCTAAAAAATCTATATATTTTCTTCACATAACATCACGAAACATAGCTCATTTACCATTCCATTCAGTAACTGCCCATTCTCAAGCCTGAGTTATAGATTTACGATTTTCAAGCCATCATTTATTAAAATGCTCTTTAAAATTACTAACAGATTCTTTAATAATCCATTCTCATAACTCTTTATCAGGAAGTTCTTCTTGTTTTATTATTTTTAACCATTTTTGAGCATATTCTAATGCTTCTTTTTTATCTTTCATTTTTATTTTAATTAATACTTATTCATGTTACTATATTTTTCAAATTTAATCAATTATTTTCAGACAGGTAATTTTATAAATCTCCTTCTAAAAAATATAAAAATAGCTACAAATAAATTTTCAAAAAACATATAAATCCAAAATGATGAATTATCAAATGTATGATTTTGAATAGAAAGAAATAAAAATACTTGTGTAAACATAGTTGTAATCCATACAAGTAAATCTTCTGAATATGGATTTAAATATATTTTTTTTATAGTTGGAGCAACTACAAGCATATCAACAAAAATAGTTGCCAAAATAGCATCTGATAATCAAAAAATATAAAAAATAAATATACACATCAATGCGAGAAATAAGCAAAAATAATCAAAAAAACTTATTTTAATCTTTCTTATAAAATAAATTCCTAAAGCAGTTCAAAGTAAAATAAAAAACAAACGAATAGATATAGGAATAAGTGGAATAATTCATACCTCTGAAACAAGTACTCAATAAAAATTTATAGAAATTAAAATAAACCAAACTCCCCATGTAAAAGGATGAGGAACTACATCATTTTTAAAAGAATGATAAACATAAGGAATAGCTCAAAAAATATATATAATTGAAGCTAAGATTGAAAAAAATAAATATTTATCCATAAAAATTATTTATACTTACTAGTAACTTTTATATTTGTAAATTCTCCAAATCACCATCTTCAATGCTCCCTTCAAATTCAAGAATCTTTATATCAACCGAAAGGACTTGCAGGAATACAATAGTTAAGTGTATTTAACTGAACCATTCAACTTTGAAGCTCAGGAGCTATTTTGTTAAAAATATTTTTATCTTCAGTAAATACATAAGCTCATAAACCATAAATTGTATCATTTGCTAACTCTATTGCTTCATCAATTGTTTCAAAAGTTACAACAGGCAAAACTGGACCAAAAACTTCTTCTTTCCAAACTTTCATATCAAAGTCTATATTTCATAATATTACAGGTGGAAAATATGCTCAATCTAAATCTTTTGGAACTTTTCAAATATACAAAACTTCAGCTCATTTTTCAATCGCATCATTGTACTGAACTTGTAAATTATCTAATTGATTTTTTGAAGCAAGAGGTCATATATCTGTATCACTTGAAGTTGCTACTCAGATTTTTTTTGTCTCTATAATTTTTATTAACTTTTCAATAGTTTCTTTATATCTACTTTTATGAACTATAAGTCTTTTTAATCAATCACACATCTGTCAACTATTTGAGTATCTCATAAAATAAATAGTTTCAATAACTTTGTCTAAATCTGCATCTTCAAAAATTATTCCAGGAGCAGATCATCATAGTTCCATTACACATCAAATTCCCCTTTCTAAAGCAACTTTTGAAAGTATTTTTCATACTTTTGTACTTCAAGTAAATGTAATAAAGTCTATACTTTCTTCTCTTAAAACTCACTCAGCTAAACTTCATGGCCCAAAAATTTCTGTAAAAATTCATTTTGGTAAACTTGATGATTGTATTATTTCATCAATCAATTTTCATGTTAAAATAGTTTCTTTTGAAGTTTTAAACATAACTGCATTTCAAGCTAAAAGTGCTTGCATAGAACTCCAAATAAACAAGAAAAATGGATAATTCCATGGAGACAGTGCTAAAACAATTCATTTTGGTTCAAAATAAACTGTATGTATTTCTGTATCAGTTTCATGTGTAATTTCAGGACTTAGATATTTTTTAGCATTTTCAAGATACCATTTAAAATAATCCATTCAAACTTGAATTTCATCTTTTGTTTGAGTTATTGGCATCCCCATTTCTTTTGAAAAAATTAAACCAATTTTTTCTCTATTTTTATCAAATAAATCATAAACTTCTTTAAGATAACTAACTCTTTTATCAATTGTTAACCTTTTCCAAAAATTTTGTGCTGTTTTAGCTACAATAATTTTTTCTTTTATTTGTTCTTTTGTTGTTTCCTCTACTCTTCATATTTCTTCATATCAAAGTGAAGGATTAGTTGAAGGAATAAATGTCATAATAAATAGTTAAAAATAAAGTATAGAATAATATTACTATACTATTAACTATAAATCAAACATACATCAGTTTAAATTAGCAATTTTTATTTGTTATTTACAGATTTTTATTTATAATTTTGCTGTTTTTTTGTCAGCTACTTTTTTTGCTCCCGTAGTTCAGTTGGAAGAACGCTAGGCCGCGGACCTAGAGGTCGTGGGTTCGAGCCCTGCCGGGAGCACCATTAATGTAATTATTAACACCTTTAGAGGTGTTTTTTGTTTATCTAAGCTATTTATGACTTCCTCACTATAAGAAGAAGCAACATTGAACTTAAATACTACTTCAATTTCCTTTATTCACTCATCATCATAATAAATCAAAATCTTATCAACTAGTATATCTACTAATCTCATTTTCTTCTTAAAAGCATTTAAGCCATATTTTAGTTTTATTGCTCATGATAAAATAGTAATAAATAAATTATTACCAAAATACTTATTGTTTTAGCAAACAAAAAAGGACAACTTATGTGCTTTTGTTTGCCAAAACAATAATTTTCAGACCCTACGAATACAAAGGATGAGAAAATCAGCAACATAAGTTACCCTTTACTATATTCGTATAAAGTCTGTTTATTTGTCATAAAAAATTATTATTTTGGCAGGTTGATAATAATAATTTTTTTTAAAAGTAAACACAATAAAAAGCTATTTTTTTTAAATAGCTTTTGTAATATAATTTTTTATCTTTTTTACATCTGATTCAATCATTGTAATTCTTTCTTTACAAGTGAACCTTAAGAGTCATTTAGCATGTGTCCTTCATGTGTTTTTTGTGTCTTTTTTGTGTTTTTTCTGTGTCTTTCTAGTCCTTATTTGTATCTTTTTTGTGTCCAAAAGTACCTTAATTTTAATAAAAAGATCGAATTATCACTATTGTGAAAACATATTTTTATTTATTTTAAGCTATTTTATCTTTATAATATATCATTTTTCATTTTAATTTTACAAAATAGGATCACTTTAGCTCACTTTAGACACATTTTAAGTGATTTTTATATATTAATATCAACTTCTATCCCAAGCTCTATTTCAATCATTTGATTTATCTCCTTATGTATATCAATATTATCATCTTGTTTAATATCATCTATTGATACTATTAGAGAATAATTCTGTGCATAATCTTCTGGAATTCAAAACATATCAAAATTTTTACACTCACATCTCATTTCTATTTCCCAAAATTTTCACATATAATTGTTATTTGTACTTACTTCTACAAATGGATATTTTTTTGCATTTGATTTCAAGTGATTATCTTTTGTAGACCTATTATTTAACTCTCTTTCCTCAGAATTGCTTTTTTCATCTGGACGAATTACACATGCTGATAGTTTAATTGGATTATAATTATCAAAGTCTCTTGGAAAAACCTTAGGATTGTATACTAATGTTTTTCTAATCCTTAATCTTTTTCTAGATGATCATTCTAAACTCTTTGGTATTGGTATACGGACCCTCTTAGTAGTATTTATAGAAATTGAGTCTTCTAAAATTAATGTTGAAGAAGTGTTTATAGAATACATAGCATGTTCTATATTAGTCTTTCAAAATCAGTTAAGTCTTTTTCTCATATCAGTATCAACTATTTTATGTCATATATTTCAATCAGAAAAATGTAATAGTATAGCCTTTATAGAATTATTATTGTATTCTGGATATAAATTATGTAATACCCCTGCCTCATAGGTTACTAATGGAGTAGCAAAACTTGTTCAACAAGAACGTGTAAGATTATCTTTTCAAGATATAGAATCGGCTAAGAGAATACCATTTCACTCAGACTTAAATTTAGCTCAAGAAACTATCAAATTACTATCATAATTTACTAAATCTGGTTTAGTAAATAAGTTATTATCAATATTTTTCCTAGTTATAGGAGAAGGATGTAACATAGGAGCAATAGAATTTGGACTCTCTTGATAAGTAATAGATCACACTGATATATTATTTATACTATCAGCTGGCGGTAAAATATTTGTAAATGGTAATTTAAAGTATTCAGGATATCAAATACTTATTGCCATAGGTTCCCAAGCAGGGGGACATAACTTGAATAAATTTCAAACGGAAACAAAAAATATACAATTATACTTGTGGCTTAGTTCATCTAAAAGTATTGTAAGATTACTTCTTTGTGAAGCATCATAAAGTTGATTTCAATAGTCATTTATTGATAAATTTATTAATAATAAAGGATAAACATCTTTATATTTATATACAGCATCAACAATACTTTCCTCTAACTTATTAAAATCGACTTCAATTGTAATAACACTATTTTTCTGTACTATATCGTCACTTGGTGATAAACTATAACCACATACTGCTAAACTTGCAACAGCTGTGGAATGAAATGTATCACTGCTTGATAAATTATTTACTTCAATAACAGCTCATTTTATAGTTTTATGTTCTATTTCACATGTTCAATCTATTACAAATACTGGTTTTACTGATGGTTGAGGTGAAATTACAGAAATACTATTCTCAAATATATCAGTTCATGATGTCTCATAATAATATATAGGGGCTGAAGATATATCTATAATCTCATTAAATTGATTAACCATCGTCTCCAATTCCCTGAAATTTAAACTTAATCTACAAAAATGAACCAAGTCTGTGTTTACCTTAGATATAAAATTTGTAGAATATTCATCATGTATCAAATCAATTTTATTTTCTACTCAATTATGTTCTGAAGAAGAAAATGAAATATCAACTACTTTTTTATGACTAGGATTCTTTTCATAAAATTTCTTTAAATCGTTTCTCAATATTTCCTCTATTGATAAAGGTTTTATTTCTTCAATCTTTTCAAAATATGAATGTAAACTACCAGTTCCAGCATATGTATTTATATCATGTTCTAAACGATCAAAATCTGACTTCTCTTGACCTGTTATCTTTTTTGTACTAATACTCCCAATTATGGTATTTTCTTTCCCTTTACGCTCATATATTTCTATATTATATTTTTCTAACATTGAGTTATTAGGCATTCCATAAAATTTAATCTTCAATTCTCCGAAATCCTTATCTTCTTCTATTTTAAGCTCTTGTTTTTTTATAAGAAACTTCTCTTTAAGACCTATTACATCTCTCTGGATTTTCGGTTTTTGAATATTATAGTCTATAATTAATTCCTCTATAGGGGGACGTCTAGAGATAGGAATATATTCTAATCAATTACTTACTAACCCTTTAGGAATTTTAATATGTTTATATTTTTTTATCATACTATAAATTAAAAATAACTATTATAAGAATTTCTATGTATTCATAAGATATTACTTATCTCTACCTTAGAATATTTTGATTCAATAAATGATTTAAATAATTCAAATTTTTTTGGTTCATTATTTTTTATCATTTTTATTTTCTTCCTATCAACAAATCATTCTGAAATTAATAATTCTAAAAACTCAGTAAAACCAGCTTTTTCTTTTCCAGATACAACTAAATTAAATAATAGTTTATCAAAAAATATCCTTACTCAATCAATAGTAATAGGCTCTAAAATTTGAATTATAAATTTTATTTCATCACTATCTAATTTAATATTAAATCATTCAACATTCTTTATTAAAAAAGAAAGAAAACTAACAGCTTCAGTATTGTTCAATTCTCAAATAGGCAATTTAAATGCAAATCTCCTTGATATAGCTAAATCAATAGTTTCAACTAAATTTGTAGAAACTATCACAATTTTATCTTTAGCTTGAAAGTCTAATATTTGTATTATTGCATTTACAATTCTCTTAAGTTCACCTACATCATTATTATCATTTCTACTCTTAGCAAAAGCATCAAACTCATCTATAAATATAACCTCTTCAGAAGATGAATCAAATAAATTTGAAAAGTTTTTTATAGTTTCTCAAAATTTAGAAGATATTATATCCGATATCCTTACATAACGTAGTTTCTTTCATAATTTCTTAGCTATGTAAAAACCCAATGTAGTTTTTCCTGTCCCAGGAGGTCAATATAATAATATTTTATTCATATGATTCATCCCTATAATTCATAGTTTATTATCATTCTTATAAAAATTAATAAAATTAGAGAGCTTTTTCTCAATACTGTCAGAAATCCATATTTTACTTGGTAAATAATTATCTATAAAATTTTCTTCTCTTACAACTTCTTTATCTATATTAAATGATGAATTATCATTATTTAAGGTACTATATTTATTTAATAATTTCTTAATTCAATTATATAAACTATGTTTTCAATTATTAATTTCTTTTACAGCTAAATCTTCTAAAAAATCTATCAAAATCTTTTTATCTCACTTTAATCATAACTCAGATATTTTAAGTATAGTTTGATAAGTAGCCATAATTATTTTTTATTTATAATACAAAATATGCATAATAAATATAGCTATAATATTATAAAAATCAAAATATTTTGCACAAAAAAAATAATTGTAGTATTTTTGTGCAAAATATTTATATATAATTGATTACATAGACAAATATATATCTTGTATTTCATTATTTAAATTTACTAATTCATCTTTCTCTTTAATAATTCTATTCTCAAAATCATTTTTATTCTTTAAGAATATTGATTTATACATAAATAAATTTAAATCTCATTTTATTTCTAAAGGGCAATATCATGTCAATATTGCTTTTAATCAATAATTAAAGAAGTTACTGTATAATCATTGAAAATTACCAATACCTTTTGGTACAAAATTATTAAATTCCTTAATAAATAAATTATAATCAATTCCATAATAATCACACTTCACATTATCTATAAAAGTAATAATATCATTTATTTTTTTCATTAGATTATCATTTGACCTAACAAACTCATAAGGAATAATATGTGCAAAATTTTTAAGTACTTTATTAATTGATGAAAAAAATCAGTGTATATTTTTATCTTTCCAATTTTTCGTTAAAAGTGTTTTATTTATCCACTGAAAAGAATCTCATGATTTTTTTCTTATTAAATCTTTATCAATATCTATTTTAACATTTACTGCAATAATAAATTCAGTTATCAATCTAATTAAATATATCTTTGCATATTCAGGTTTAACATACTTATATTTATTGATATTTTCTTCATAAATCTTAATATTTTCTCTATCTTGCAATATTCATTTAAATTCTTTTATTTTTAAATCTGCATATTCTAATTCTGATTTACTTAAATGAAATAATTTATTATCTCAGCTTACAAAAAAATCTTCATTTAGTTCTTGTTCATTTATGTGAAGCAAATTATAGTTAAATAAATGGAAGTCTCCTATGGTTTTAGTATGTACTAATTCTAATGTATAATGTTCATCATGATTAAATGGTGAGTTTTTTTTATAATTTTTAAACTCTTCTATTGTAAAAAAAAGTGAATCATCATATAAAATTTTACTTTTGGCACACACAAATTTTGTTTTAATTGTTTTAGGAATATGTAATCAATCTTGTGAGATTAAATAAATTATATTTTGAAATGTAGAAACTTTATTATATAAACTAATACTCTTTTTATCAATACTCTTTTTATCAATACTCTTTTTAGAAATATCATATGATGATACTATCCTACTTAAAAAATTTCTAGTATTGATATCTGTATCTCTATAATAAAAATTACTAGTATCTCAAATAAATTTACATCAATCATCCAGTTCTTCTTCTATATTTATACTTTTTTCTTTTAAATTATTCTTATCATTTTTATATTGTAACCCTATAAACCATATATCTTGTATTCATAATTTTATATAATCATTATGTCTCAACTCAAATTCTTCTTCTGTAATATTTGAATATTGTATTTCATAAGCCTGCTTATATAATAACCCTTCATATATAAATTCAACATATACATCTGCAACTCTATTTATATTTAATTCTTTGTTTATAAATTGATATTCTTTAGATAGTTTAATTAATTTAAATTTTAAAGAAATATCATTTATTCACTTTAATAAATTAAAAATATATTCTTTTGATTTTTTATGTTCAATACTTTCTCATTCAGATGAGACTTTATTTGTACATACTGAATTTGGTCTATGAGAATAATGTTTTTTTCTCCAGGTTCAATCCTTATTTTGTATATTAGATCATCTATAAATAACATCTTCCTTGCAATATGGACAACATATATATCATTTATTACTTATATTATAATCATCAATATCAATAGTATCTCAAGATAATCTATTTATAGCATAAGGAATTTTATTACAAAACTTATCTAAATCTGACATATAATAAACATATTACTTAGTATAAATACTATTATATAATATATTTATATTTGTCAAGAGTTGAGTTATTATTTGTTTTTTAATATCACCCAAATATGTATTTTTATTTTATATAATCTATCTATTATTAAATGAAACAACTTAATAATTAATATCCATTATTATACAATCAAAATCATAAATCAGTTTCCAATAATCATTTTAATGCTTGATTTTTACATAAACTATGAACTGTCTCATTTGGAATATTAAAAAAATGACCACAGCCAAACAACTCATCATTATCCACTATTCATGTTTTATTTCAAAGTATAATTTCATAAACCATTATTCAAAATAATACAATTCTTCAAACTATATTATCTCATATAATTTCAAATATTATTTGATGTCATAAATAAAAATTTTTTCAATTTTCTTCTTCTTCCATTATTCTCTGTTTAGAAAATTTTATATCATGTCATATATTTATGTCTTCTTTTCATAATATTAAATTCCTAATTCTATCAAAATTACCTTTATATAGTATATCTTCATTACCACTTTTAATTGCACAATATGAAAAATAATTAAACATTATTTTCATTACCAATCTAAGATTTTCTACTTTAATTTTAATTTTTCACTCTATTCTTACTTCTACTCATTCTTTTCTTAAATGTTCGGTAGTTTCTCTTTCAGATTTTGTAATTTTAAAATCATCTTTATAAAGTTTTAATAAGCTTACTAAAAAATCGTGTGTTTCATCATCTCAATATACAGAAATACAATTATTTGGCACAGAAACGATAATATCTTTTATTCTATTAAATTTTTCATTTTGATTTTTACTTTTATCTTTATTATTATAAGTTATCTTTAAAGTATCAATCAAATATATATAAAGTTTATTTCATTTTTCAATTATAATTTGGGGAGTAAAAATTATTTTTCATTCCTCATTAAGTATTGGAAATCTCTTATTAAAAAAATCATTATTAAATCAAAAGTCTGCTTTCATATCTAAATAATCTTTATCTACTTCTATTTTTCATTTATTTTTTAAATCTAGCATATATGAAAAATATCATTCATAACTCGTTTCTTTAAATTTATTTTCTAAATTATCTGAAAAAAATGAATTACATTCTTTACAAACAGCTTCTTCTGGTAATCTTTCAATATTAAAAACTCATAGTGTTTTTGACACTATATGTTCTCTTCCATAAAAAACAGTATTTGTTTCAGTCTTCAAACAATAAATACATTTTTTATTCATTCTATTTTTTTATTTTAATAAAAGTAACAAGCACAATAAATATATGTACTACCCTAAGAACTACATGATAATCAAAAAATTTTTCTTTATTAATCCCATGACAAAAATCATTTCTTAAATTTAATCATAGTCGTTCAGATAATACAACTTTAAAATAAAACATAAAACTCTCTGTGAAAAGATCAATAAGAATCTTATCATTTAGAATCTCTCCAAGAGTTTTATTCATAAATCACCCATTTCTTTCATCTTCTTTTTTTACATTTCATCAATTTAAATGAACTATTTTTCTAAACAAACTTTCTATTAATGGAATTAATATTCCTACTAATGAATAACTATTTTTATTATATAAATTATCTACTAATTCTTTAATTTCCATCTCATTTTCTCACTTTAATATATCACATGTATCCATTAAGTAATTATAAAAATCTTCTTTCCTTATATTTTCTATAAAGTAATCAAAAATTATTTTTAAAAAAACATTACCAAACCCTATACTTTGAGATGCCTCATGAATTAACTGTTTTTCTGGTTCATTTAATCATGATAATGTTCCTACTAATCATCATTCACTGTCTATGATATAAGTTGAAAATATACTATTTAAGGGATATTTTCTTTGATTTTCTTCAAATTCTTTTTGAGTTTTATTTCTTGATACAATAAAATTTTTACTTATTAACCACATAATTTTTTGTAAATCATATGAATTATTTTCTCAAAAAAATCATTTAATATAATCATTTATTTCATCTTCAGTAAAATTGGTTGAAAAAGAAAATGTCTTTAATCATTTAGTTAAATCAACTCAATTAATCTTTTTAATCACTTCATCTGCATAATCTTTTAAATTATATTCTTGATATAATTCTAGTAATCATTTTAAATGATTCACTTTTAATAAAGGATCTTTATCTTTTTCAATATTTTTATTATAGATTGAAACTAATTTACTAAAAAAATTATTAAATGATTCACCTGAAATTTCTTTTGTTTTCTTTAATACTGGAAGAGCCTTTTCAATTATAAAAATATTTGGAAGTTCTTTTTTTTCTTCAATTTCAATTCTATTAATTATATTACTTATTATCTGATTTTTTTCTTTTACATCAATCTGTAATCATTTATTATCATTTACAAATAAATCAAAAGAGATTCACCACAATCACATATTTTCATTACATTGCTGATCTTCATATCTTATAATTATATCTTTTAATTTATGAAAATATTCTTTATTATTATAAGTTTTAGCGAAAAAAACGGCTCTCATTAATTCTCTCACAAGATAATACTTTTCTTTAATCAATCAGTTTTCAAATATATATATAACACAATCAAGATATTTTACAATAAATCTATAATCTACATTTTTTAATCCTAGTTTATTTGAAAAATCAACTGATACACTTATATATCTTGCAATTAGAATAGGATTACTTGATTCATCAGCCCTTTTTAAAAAATAATTTATAACTCCTTGATCTATTTTATTTATATGTGGATATACATTCATTATATTTTCATCATCCTGTGATGGTAATATATACATAGGTCCATAGTAAGTTCACCAATTAAAAAAATCTTCTTTAGACTCATCCCATGAATAATCCTCAACAAAATCAAATAACATCTGTTCTTTTTTTATTTCATCGTTTATTTCTATTTCATTTTTTGTAAATTCCCTTATTTTAGATGATACTTCATAATAAGATTCAATAGGAACAATATTATTATCTAATTCTTCCAAAAAAGTTTTAAATTTATTCATATATTTTTTTGAAAATAAACATAACAAAAATTATAATAACTTTCTACAAAACTTAAAACTTTTTTTGTTTTTAATAAAATCTATATATTTATATGTAACTTGTTTTAGTATTATATAAAAAATAATTAAACCTTTTTTACTCTTTAAAATACATTCTAGGCTTCTGAATTATCTTGAATTCACTCTTCCACACTCTTCATTCCCTGTATTTATGTAGTCATCCCATTAGTGATATGTATATGTAACCTTTTCTGTTTCCACTACCATACTCGCTAATTACAACTATAAAAAAATACTAGATTTTATTCTAGTATTTTTAATAATTTAATAAAAAATATTATTGGTTTTCTAACTTTTGTGCTTCAAAAATCTTTGCCTTCACTAATTCTATAACTTGTTCTGGATTTAATCAAAAAATTCTAACTTCTCAAGCAGATTTTTCAGAATTTATATCACTATCTGTATAATATTCAATAAAAAATTCATTAGTAATTGTTTCAAATATAAGTCTTAGTACTATATGTTTTATTCATGAAATATTAATATCTAATTGTTCTAAAACTTTCATAAGTTCCCAAAGTTCAGGAAATTCTCACTTTTCTACATATAAACTAGGCTTTATAATATTTCATTCAATTTCTTCATCTCTATATAAAGGTCTTTTATAGTGTCACTCCTTCATATATCAAAAAATTAATGATGTTTGCTTATTCCCTTCTGTATCAGACGTACCTATACTAGGATTATTCATATAATTAATATAAAAAATATAATAACTTCTATAGTTTAAATAACTATACTACTTTGTCAAATATAATTTTTAAATTTTATGTACAATAACTTAAATCATATAAAAAATTGATTTAAGTTTATTTTTTTGTAAAATCAACTAGTTAATACACTAATTATTTCTTAAATTTAAAAAAATGAAAAAAATACTTTTTTTAGCTATTCTTTCAGTTATTTTCCTTTCTTCTTGTACTACTTCAAAAACTGAAACTACTACAACTAATAACGACACACAATTAACAACTACAACTACATCTGTACAACCTGATAGAAAATTAGATATTTATTGAAAAGTTATTTCAATGGAATGAAATGAAATTACCCTTCTACAAGTAGATACATCTAAAGATCCTACTTTTAATATGACTCCAGATGAAAAGAAAAAATATATGCAATCACTTGATGATGCAACAAGAACAGCGCTAAAAGAAGAGATAAATTCATCTACACTATGAGAAATAAAAGTTACTATTCCTGTTTGAATAGCTATGACAAAAAAAGAAGCTCAATGAACTGATGCTCCTACTATAGATGCTAGCCTGGCTGATGTAAAAGTATGATGATATATATCAATTTGGTTAAATCCTGAAGTTACAGATAAAAAAGTAGCTGAATTTGTAAAGATAGCATTTGTTCAATAATATAAACCATAACCTTTTCTCTTTATGTCTTTAATAAATGAAATAAAAAGTAATTCAAGAAAATCTTTTATAAAAAAAATATTTATAGTATTATTTTTAACTTGATGAGTAACTTATTGATATTATTATTTTTCAGCATCAGAAAATATAGATTCTGTTCAAGAAAAACAAAAAGTATACACAGTTAATAAATGAAATATCAAAACATCTATAGAAGCTGACTGAAAAGTAGTCTTAAAAGATGAATTAAATCTAGATTTTATAAATACATGAATAATAAAAGAAATATATAAAAACCAATGAGATTATGTAAAAGCATGAGAAAAAATTGCAAGTCTTGATTCAACTTATCTTGATTTAACTATTGATAAAGCAAAGATCTCTCTTGATACTGCAAAAGCAAACTATGAAATAAAAAAGAGATGAGTATCAGAAACAGAACTTGATATATCACAAAAACAACTTGATAAAGATTTCGTTTCTATGAATAGTTCTATAAATGAAATAGATACAAATTTAAATGAAGCAAAATTTAACCTGGAAACAGCAATAAAAAATATAGAAAGTGTAACAAAACAAGCTAAAATAGATGAAATATCTTCTCAAAATATACTAGATAATGCAAAAATAGACTATGATAATTCTATTTCAAATCTTGATTTAACACAAAAACAAGAAGAAGAAAAGTATAAAAATACTGCAAATAAGCTTGTTATGGAAACATGACAAATGATTACAAATATTCAAAAATATTTATATGACATAGATATACTTTTGTGAATAAGTGATGCAAATAAATACCAAAATGATACTTATGAAATATACCTTTGAGCTAAAAATACTTCAGTAAAAATTCAAGCTGAAGACAATTATAGAGAAACAAAAGTTCTATTTGATACATTTTATGCTTCATGGCAAAAATATAGAAAAAATATAGATATTTCAAATTTTTCAAATTATGATGAATTATCAAAATTTGCTTATGATATGAAAGATATATCTACAAGTTTAAATAAATCTATTTCATCAATAATTGATGTCCTAAAAAATTCTATACCAACTTCAAGTTTCTCTCAAACAACAATTGATTCAAATATTTCAAGTTTTGAAAATTCTTTAGCAATCTCAAAAAATGATACTGCTAATTATATTTCTTTATTACAAAGTATATCTGAAGCAAAAACTTCAATGGACATAAAAATAGATACTGCTGAAAAACTAGTCTTAACATCATCAGGAAAATTAAATATTGCTATTTCATCATTAGAAAAAGTAAAACTTCAAAATGAAATTTCTATAAATAATGCAAATGAAAAAGTGGATTCTCTAAATCTTACTATTAAAGCTTTAGAAACAAAAAAAGAAAATACTCAAGCTTTATCTCAATCTCAAATAGATATTTCAAAATCAACACTTGAAAATAAAAAATCTGCTGATAGTCTAGATATTGAGCCTTTTTATATGGCTGTATTACAAGCACAAAAAAATTTAGACGAAGCAGTTCAAAAGAAACAAGATAGTATTTTAGTTTCACCTATTGATTGAAAAATAGCAAAAATAAATTGAAAAGTTTCTGAAAACACAAGTTCTCTAAAAGAAGCATTTACAACAATAATAAATGATAATACATTTTATATAGATGTTAATGTAGAAGAATGAGATATAGTAAAAGTTAAAAAAGATCAAGACGTTTACATTACATTTGATGCTATTGATTCTTTAACATTAACTTGAAAAGTAGTTTACATAGATGATATTGCAAATATTGATACAAACTGAATTGTAACTTATAAAGTAGAAATAGTTTTTAATAACACAGATAATAGGATAAAAGACTGAATGACATCAACTGCAAATTTTATAACTAAAGAAATAAAAGATGTACTTATAATTCCAGTTTCAGCAGTTAAAAATATAAATTGAAAACCATCTGTTATTTTAGAAAATAAAGAAATAAGAAAAGTTACTACATGATTTACTGATTGAAAAATAGTTGAAGTAATTTCATGACTAGAAAAATGAGAAAAAGTTATTTATTAGTTATTTAAAATCTCATGAAAAACAATATAATTGAAATGACTGATATAACAAAATCATACTATCTAACAAACTGAGAAGAAATCCCAGTTTTAAAATGAATAAATCTTTCTATAAAAACATGAGAATTCGTAAGCCTTATGTGAGAAAGTGGAAGCTGAAAATCTACTTTATTAAACATTATTTGATTTTTACATCATTCAAATAATTGAAAATATTTTTTTGAAACTGAAGATGTTTCTGATTTTAAAGATGATAATATTTTATCATTTATAAGAAATAAAAAAATATGATTTATATTTCAACAGTTTCACCTTATAAATAAACTAACTGCTCTTGAAAATGTATTATTACCTTGACTTTATCTAGATAAAACTCCAGCTGAAAAAATAAAAATAGCAAAAGACTTACTAAAAAAAGTATGACTTTGAGATAAAATGAATAATCGTCCTTGAGAATTATCAGGGTGACAACAACAAAGAGTTAGTATAGCAAGAGCTTTAATGAATAACCCAGAAATAATACTAGCAGATGAGCCAACTTGAGCACTAGATTCTAATACATCAATTGAGATAATGAATCTAATGATGAGTTTAAAAAATGAATGAAAAACTATTATTATGGTTACACATACTGAACTTGTAGCAAAATATTCAGACAGAATAATATTTTTAAAAGATTGAAAAGTAATTGATTGTAATTACAAACTCAGAAAATAATAAATTTTTATTTACTATTTATTTTTAAGAGATAAAACAATGTATGAGATACTAAAAATAGCTGTGAAATCACTTTACAATAATAAACTTAGAAGTTTTCTAAGTTCACTTTGAGTGATAATTTGAGTTGCAACAATAGTACTTGTAATAGCAATATGACTTGGAGCACAAAAAGCAATAGAAGACCAATATGCAAATCTAGCAGTTACATCTATAATGGTAAATCCTGTAAGTACAGAATGAAAAATATCAAAACTTAGCGAGGAAGATATCATTGCAATAAAAGAAAAAGCCAATTATATAGAAAAAGCAACTGCTGTATTACAATCAAAAATGATTGTTTCTGATACATCAAATTCATTATCTCTTTGAATTTTATGAGTATGAAATGATTTTTTAGATATATCTAGTTTAAAAATAGAAGAATGAAGATATTTTGATGAAAATGAACTAAATGAAAAAACAAAATCAGCTGTTATTTGAAATTGAGCTTGTCTTGATTTTTTCTGAACTACTAAAGATATAATTGGAAAAACAATAAATATATGAAAAAAGAAAGTAGAAATAATATGAATTTTTAAAAAATCTTGAACTTCACTAGGACCAATAACATATGATGACACAATATTTTTACCTTATGAAACCACAAAACAAATAATATGAAATTCATCTACCCCTAGACTTGTAATGCTTGCAAAAGATATAGATAGTATAAATCCTGCCATATCAGAAATTACAAATATATTAAGGGAAACACATAATTTGAAATCATCTGATGTAGATGATTTCAGAGCTGTAGACCAATGATCAAAAGTAACTGCAGCAAAAGAATCTTCATCAACTATGACTCTACTACTTACTTGAGTTGCTATAATAGTTTTGGTAGTATCTGGAATATGAATAATGAATGTTATGTTTGCATGAGTAGCTGAAAGAACAAAAGAAATATGAATTTTGAGATCAATATGAATAAAAACAAGTGATATATTAAATATATTTTTATTTGAATCAGTTATATTAAGTTTGTCATGATGACTTATATGAGTATGATTATGAGAGATACTTATCCCAACGATAACTTATTTTGATTTAATTGATGTTTTACCTAGCTTATTTTGAGATTTATTAGCGTTTTTCTTTGCAATATTTGTATGAGTATTTTTTTGATACTACCCTGCTTATAAAGCTAGTAAATTAGATCCAGTTGATGCTCTAAGAAATTAAAAAATTATATTTTTAAATTAAAAACCTATGAAAACAAACGAAAATTATACAGACAGACTTTTGAGATTATTTTTATCTATTATATTTTTTATAATTTGATATTTTTGGTTATGATGAATTTTTGAAATCATATTTATAACGATATCATTAATATTATTTTTGACTTCTGTTACTTGATTTTGTCCTCTGTATTTAATAGTAAAATTTGATACTACAAAACATAAAAACTTCAGCAAAAAAATCAATATATTACTTCTAATAATTATACTTCTTATCTGATGAGCATTGATTTATGCTAGTATATTTTTTACGACTAAATCATTCATAGAAGATTTCAACGATGTAAATAACTCATATAAACAATTACTTTTCAATACTTGAAAAGAGAAAAGAGAAGAAAGTATAAAATATTATGAAGAATTAAATCCAAAACTACAAACTTTTGAAAATAAATATGTAAATTATAAACCTTATAAATTAAAACTTGATAATAATTTTGATTTAGATTTACAAAAAATTGATTTTATTATCAAAGATTTAAAAAATTGAGTTTACACTTGAAGTCTAGCTGAAACACATAAACAACTTGAATGAGTAAGAACAATACTTCAAGATATACTTAAAAGAAATTGATTCTCTTTAGTTTGAATTGCACTAGTTGATTTTCATGATGTTATGGAAATACTTATAGAAGCATCTGATGAAAAAGACAAAGAAAAATTAATCTCTACATATGATCAGGCTTCTGAAAAACTACAAATTGTTGAATGATATTTAAATAATCAATGAGTACAAGATATAAGAACACAATTAGATAAACTACTTGAATTAGCTAATAATGACAAGTTAGATGATCTATCAAAACAAGCTTGAGAATTGAAATCTAGTTTCATAAAAGTATATCTTTCAAATAATTAATTTATATGAAAAATTTAATCATCTTAATAATCCTTGTTATATTTTCTTTTCATAATTCCTTTGCTTTAGATAAGTACAATTTAACTATAAATGATCAACTACTTATAAATGATATAACAAATAAAATAAATAATATTACAGATACAAAATGAGATACTTATACTATGAAATACATATTTGCTTTAGATTCATACACAAGAAAACTTAAAGAAAATACAAAATCATATGCAATTTTATCAACAATAAAAACAAATGTAGTTGCTCATATACAAGAAAAAAATAAAGTTGAAACAGATAAAGTAGAACCAAAAAAAATTATACAATACAAAAGTACAATGAATTTTGATGATTATAAAGTAAGTATAGAAAAAGTTCAAAAATCATGGATTTGATATTACAATGATATAAGAAAAAGTATATGAAGAGAGTTGTATACTTATGACCAAAAATTAAATAATACAGCTCAAGAATGGGCTGAAACTTCAATGAATAGATGATTTATATCACATAAAAGAGATCCTAATGATTCATATTATGATTATAATAAAGTAACATCATGGTTTGCTGATAGATGAGTAGTTTGTAAAAATGTAAATAAAGCTACAAGTACAGAAAATATATGAAAATGATATTATAAATGTTCTAGTAACACCGATTGTACTGATAAATTGATTGCATGAGTAAAAGAAGTTTTTGATATGTATTTATCAGAAAAAAATCAGCCTGAAAAAGCTCATTATGAAAGTATTGTAAGAAAAGAATTTAGAAAAATATGATTATGAATTTCAATAAATGAAGTAAAAACTAATTCCTATGAATTTTATATTACTACACATTTTTGTACTGAAATTGAAAACTAAAAAAGATAGAGAAACCTCTATCTTTTTTAGTTAAGTAAATATTTCAATCTATAACTAAAGCAAGAATAAAGAATAGATTTAAATTAAGTTTAAAAACTTTGGTTTTAATAATTTAATAAATATAATAAAAAAAATATTTTATAAATGGATTTATGAATCAATATATAAGAATTGAAGAAGTAATACTAAATCTAAATGAAGATGAAAACAATGTTTTACAAAATAAAACTGCAAAGATTTTATGAATAAAAAATGATGAGATTATAGAATTTAACATAATAAAAAAAGCTATTGATTCAAGAAATAAAAACAATATCTTGTTTGTTTATATAGTTGACGTAAAAATAGAAAATCAAGAAATGTACTTTGAAAAAAATAAGAAAAATGAGAAAAATATAATAAGACATAAAATAAGATTTATTGAACCGTTCATTTACAATATAAATAAAATAAATTCATCAAAACTAAAAAAAAGACCTATTGTAGTATGAACTTGACCTAGTTGACTTTTTTGTTGATTAGCCTTAGCTTTAGCTTGAGCAAACCCAATTATACTTGAGAGATGAAGCCGTGTTGAAGAAAGAGTTGTTCAAGTACATAATTTTTTCACAAAGAGAGAATTAAACCCAAATTCAAATGTACAATTTGGTGAATGATGAGCTTGAACTTTTTCAGACTGAAAATTATACACATTGGTAAATGATCCTAGAAGTAAATTTATCTTTGAAGAATTTGTAAAAGCATGAGCTCCAAAAGAAATACTTTATAGTGCAAGACCTCATATATGAACTGATAGACTAAGATGAGTAGTTAGAAATATGAGAAAAAAAATCATAGAATTATGATGAGAAATCAGATTTGATACATTGATGACAGATATAATTGTAGTAGATTGAAAAATAAAATGAGTAAAACTTCAAAATTGAGATACACTTGAAACAAATGATTTAGTACTTTGAATCGGACATTCAGCTCGTGATACTTGTGAAATGTTATATAATAGATGACTAGAAATTATATGAAAACCATTCGCAATTTGAGTAAGAATCGAACATCCAAGAGAATTAATTAATAAATCCCAATTTGGTGAATCATGTAACAATATAAAACTACCAACTGCAAATTATAAATTAGTAAGCCATCACGAAAAAAACAGAAGCGTTTATAGTTTCTGTATGTGTCCTTGATGACTTGTTGTAAACGCAAGCTCTGAAAAATGAAAACTCACTGTAAATGGGATGAGTGAATACGCACAAAATTCTATAAATTCGAACTCAGCTCTACTAGTAAATGTAATGACATCAGATTTTTGAAGTGATCATCCACTTGCTTGAATAGAATTTCAAAGATTTTGGGAAGAAAAAGCCTTTATAGAATGATGAAGCAATTATGATGCTCCAGCTCAACTTGTCTGAGATTTTTTAGCTTGAGTTCCTTCAAAAAAACTTTGAAGTATAGAAACTACATTTAAACCAAATCTAAAAATGACAAGTATAGATAAGTGTTTACCAGAGTTTGTAACAAGCGCTTTAAGAGAGGCAATTCCACTTCTTGATAGAAAAATAAAATGATTTGCACACAAAGATGCAATACTTATTTGAATTGAAGCTCGTACTTCTGCAGTTGTAAGATTTGTAAGAGACAAAGATACATGTGAATCAAACATAATTTGAGTTTATCCTAGTTGAGAATGAGCTTGATACGCTTGATGAATCACATCATCAGCAATTGATTGACTTATAGTTTCTGAAAGTTTGATTAAAAAGTATAGCTAAATTTTATATTTCCTTAATTCTTTTCTAATATCTTTATAATCAGGACAAAATCATTCAACAAGTTTCCAAAACTTGTATGAATGATTTTTTTCTTTTAGATGACAAACTTCATGTATAACAACATATTCTAAAAACTTATAAGGAATATGTAAAAGTTTTGAATTTAAAACTATTTTCTGATCGTGAGTACAACTCCCCCGTTTTGATTTAAGAGTTTTAATTGTCAGTTTCTGAAAAGAGATACCTAAATCTAAAGAATATTTATTTAAAATTGGTAAACTAAAATCATATAGTTTTTGTTTCAAAACTTTTTCACAAATTTTTCATTCACAAACTTGATTTTCTCAAAAAATCACAACAAAATCATCAGAAAAACATTCAATTTTCTGATGATTTTTTTTATTTAATTTTTCTATTAAAACTTTTCATTTTTCTAGAAGAATTTTTTCAAAATTTTTGTCATTTTTAAATCTAATTGGAATAGAAAGTTTTAAGATTCAATCATCTCATAAACGAACATATCCATGTTTTATTTTAGAATACTTTACTTGAAAATCCATAATTATTATTTATTGTCAGGCATACTACTTTTCAATTTATTCATTTGTTCTTGTAAATCTCATAAATTTGAACCATTCATCATATTATTTTGAAACTCTTCCATATCTACAAAATTTATTCCATCAGGAAGTTTAAACATAGAATCATCAGCTATCCATTCACTACATTTATTGTATGGAATTTGTTCTAAATATTGTGACATACTTTTTGTTTCTTCAGTATTTTCTGGAGCTTCTTGAGCTGGTTCTTGAACTTCAGTAGATCATGTTTGTACTTTCATTTTTAAAGCAGGTCAATTAGTTCACCATACATAAGTATATTCTCAATCACTAATCATATGACTTTCACTATTTCATGCTTCATGAGTTACAGTTGAATCCATTCTCATTTTTGGAGCAGCAATATATACAATCTGATCTATTTTTCATCACTCTTGTTCTGTTTGTAGTATACATTTAATGCTTCAAATCTTTCACTCAACATATCTTTGCCATAATGATAAATTGCTTGAATCCATATTATCAACTCATTTTTGAGTTTGAACAAATCAAGTATTTGTTTCTCAAGTACTTGCCAAATTCTCACTTGGAGCCTGAGTCTTTTGAACATTTAGAAAAAGAAGAGCACCAACTAAAACTACAGCAACAGCACCTCAGATATAAGGATAATATTTTTTATTCATATGAAAAAAGTTATGAAATAAACTTTCTTATTATATACTTTCACTTCAGTTTGTAAATAAAAAATTGGATTAAAAAATCCTTTGGATTTTACCAAAGGATTTTAAACTACATCAATTTTTTAAATATATCTACACTATCAAGAGCTTCCCAACTTACATCATTTCTTCAAAAGTGTCAATATGAAGCTGTTTTTTGAAAAATTGGCCTTTTTAAATCAAGCTTTTTGATTATACCATTTTGTGATAAATCAAAGTTTGATTTTACTGCTTCAATTATTTTTTCTCTTGCAACTTTTTCAGTTCAGAAACAATCTACAAAAATAGAAACAGGTTCAACAATTCAAATAGCATAAGAAAGTTGAATTTCACATTTATCACAAATACCTGAAGCAACTATATTTTTTGCAAGATACCTAGCAATATAAGCTCAACTTCTATCAACTTTTGATGGATCCTTCCCAGAAAAAGCTCATCCTCAATGTCTTCCAACTCATCAATAAGTATCAATTATTATCTTTCTTCAAGTTAAACCACAATCTCATTTAGGTCATCAGATTTCAAAAAGTCATGTAGGATTTATATGTAAAATAGTCTTTTCATCAACTAGATTTCACAATATTGGCTTTATAACTTCATTTATTATTCATTTTTTTATCTCTGATTGAGTTATATTTTTTCTATGTTGATTTGAAATTACAACAGTATCTATTCTAACTATTTTTCAAGCATCATACTCAACAGTTACTTGTGTTTTCCCATCTGGTAATAAGTAAGGTAAAGTTCAATTTTTTCTAACTTCTTCCAATTTCTTTGCTAATCTATGTGCAAAATAAATTGGTGCAGGCATATATGTATCTGTCTCATTTGTAGCGTAACCATACATTATTCCCTGATCTCAAGCTCATCATATATCAACTCATTGAGCTATATTTGGTGATTGTGTATTTATAAGCAAATGTACTCATACATCATTTCAATTAAAAGAAGCTTCTTCTTCATTGTAACCTATATCACAAATTGTTTTTCTAACAACTTCATTATAATTCACTTTTGCTTTTGTAGTAATTTCTCCTGATACAATTACAGTTCAAGTTGTAACTAAACTTTCACAAGCAACACGAGAGTTTGGATCCTCACTTAAACATGCATCAAGTATAGCATCACTTATCTGATCACACATTTTATCAGGATGCCCACTTGAAACTGATTCAGAAGTTATATAATATCTCATAAAAAAAACGGTAAAAAAATAAATCTTTCCTCATACTTCAAAGGAAAGATTTATAAAATTTCTATTAAATTTAATAATATATCTTTCCTCTTTATAGAGGTAGGAATTAGCACCATAGCATAAAACGCAGGTTGCTGGGGTAATACAAACGAGCCTATTCTCTCTTACCCAACTCTTGATATTTTTGTTCTTTAAAAAGAACGAACATAGATTATTTATTTATTTTGAAAATGCAAAAGTTTTTTAATCCTTTTCTTCCAATTTCTTTTTTAGTTTATCATATTCTTTCTCATCTATTTCTCATTTTACTAATCTTTTTTTAAGGATTTCTAGTGGAGTATCAAAAGATTTTGCTTTACAAGAATCATGATTTAAATTTTTGCTCATCATGATTGCAAAATAAACTACAAAAGATAAGAAAATTATAAAAATAATGAATCAAAATCACATCCCAAAATACCCTAATCACTCTTCTCACATCATTCCATATCAACCATAATAATAAGCTGATGTTGAAAGATTTAAAATGAAAAAAGCAATTATTCAAAGTACTAAAGCTATTATTTTTTTCATAATTTTAAATTTAGAAAATAATATTACTTTCATAATATACAAATTGAGTTTAAATCAAGTTTAAAAACAAATACCTTATCATAAAATATTATCAAATAAACTATTGACTTATAGTAATTTATTATTATATTTCATAAACTTAAAATAAAAAAATATTAAAATGAATTTAAGTGACCCCGAACTTAAGCAAATTTGTCATGATATCGCACAAAGATTTCAAATAGAACCTACAACTAGTTTTATTGAAGATTCTAAAATATGTGTACTAAAGATTTTGGACTGACATATAAATGATGAAGTTGGTTGAGTTGAAAATATAAGGATTAAAAAAACAGAATTTTCTCAAGATGATATAGAGTTTCAAGCTAAATTAATTTTATGATATTTAAATATAGATTTTGAATACACAATTGCTAAGCTTTATAAAAATTTTAAATCATTATTACAAAATGATGAACTAAGTGTATTTAATCAATTATCAGATATATACAATGATTATCACTTGTCTGAAGTTCAAAAATACATTGAAGAAAACTGATTATCAAAAAAATTTGCTTCTATTTCTCCTATACATAATTTAATCAACTGATTAATTGATTGAAAAGATATGCTAGATTTAATGCAAAAAGAATTAAATAATAGATGAGATGAAATTAACTTAAATCACTTTAATTACAATCTACAAATTATAAAAGAATTCTTAGAAAAGTGTGTAATTACTTTTTTACAAAAATTCACTGAATCGCCAGAAAGTATTTCTTAAAAAAAATAACATTTAAATTCTAAAATATGCCAGTTACATTAAGAAGTTTATTAGATACATCTCATAAAATAGTAGAACAATCATGATTAAGTGATAATAATGATGTTTTTTGAGAATGAATTACAAATATTATTGACAGAATTATATGAGACTGAATCATAGAACAAATATGATTAAAATGATTACTAAAAAGTTGAGAAAAAATCACATTTGAAGATGATAAAGTCGTGAATAACAATACATTGTTATCTATGTATGCTGAGTTTGAAATGGAAGTAAAATGATGAGATATATTTGCAAATTTTTGAGAATTAATTGATGAGGAAGATTTAGAAATATTTAATAACTTATTATCTATTTATTATGAATATCTAGAAGAATGAGTTGCAAAAGAAATAAAAAAATCATGATATCTAAAAAAACTTAAAAAAAGTTCTCCATTATATAAATTATTTGTTGATGTATCAAATTGAAAAGATATAACTTCTTCGATGTTAGAAATACTAAAAAATAATTGAATAGATATAAATATAAATCCAAAAGTAAATAGACCACCTGAAGTTGAAAAATGTATAAGTGATTTTAAAGCTTATATGTTATGATTGATTAGCACTCCTGAAAAAACATTTATGAAAGAAACTTCAACTTATCTTAATTAGGAATATTATACACGATAAAATGTTTTGTAAACATTCTTCAAGTTACTATTTTTTTGTTTCAATATTTATCTTTAAATACATATCAGGCTCACATTTGTTCTATAAAAGTGTAGCCTTTTTTAAACATAAAAACTTCAAGTCTTTCAACTGAATATGAATTATTTGTAAGATACTTATCTTCAACTATATTTGAAAAACCTTCATCGGCAAATGGAATAATAAGTACTGCTTTAGCAACATATAAAGGGTTTCATTCTTGAAACAAAACTCATCTAAATACTATCAAAAAAGAAACACAGTACAAAACAATTATTGCTACAAGTATATAAATTGATTTTTTCATAATATAATAATTAAAAAACAAATTTCACTCCCCTAATCAACGTCTCTTTGTCTTCCTTTTTCAACTTTTTTATCTCATTTTCTCTTTTTCTTACCTCACTCATAGTTTCATAAGTTTCAAAATAGACAAGTTCAACTGGTCTCCTTATCTTTGTATAATGTGCTCATGACTTCAAATTATTGTGCTCATTAAGTCTCTTTTCTATATTATTTGTAGAGCCTGTATAAAGAGTATCATCAGCACATTTTAGTATATAGACTGTCCGAGGAGTCATAAGTTATTGATTATTTGTTAAACTTAATTATTTTAGATTCAAAACTACTATTTCAGGAGTATTTCAAACTCTCATTGGAGGTCACCATGTCCCTATACCATTTGTAGTATAGAGATTGTAATTATCTTTTGTATAAAGTCAGTAATCTTTTCACTTATAAAGTAAATTTGTGATGTATCAAAATGGCCAAATTTGTCATTTATGAGTATGGCCTGAAAGTTGTAAATTTATACCAAAATCTGAAAATTCTTGTATATAAACTGGTTCGTGATAAAGTAGAATTGATGATTTATCTTTTGTAAATCAAGTATTTTTAAGCTTTTCAAAAATACCATCAATATTTAGTTTCCCATACCTATCTTTATAGTTTACTCATACAATTTGAACTCAATCTACATCTACAAACTCATCTTTTAACTCTTTTATCTTTGTTTTTTGCAGTATTTTATCTACTTCTGTCATTCATAGATAAGTTTCATGATTTCAATTTACATAATATATATCTGATTTTATTGTATTTATATAATCTGCCAAATGATCTAAACTACCATCACTTCAATCAAGTAAATCTCAAGTTATAAAAACTATACTTGGATTTAAGTCATTTATCATGTTTACAATTTTTTCTAGATATCATTCTCTAATAATTGCTCACAGATGCAAATCTGAGATAAAAACTACTTTTTTCTGTTTCCATACTTCTGGTAAGTTTTTTATTTTTATATCCACATTTTTAACTACCGGATTATTTGCATTGTAAAGTCAATATCAAGTAATTAAAAGTGTTAAAAATATGATAATTATTCAAACTATTTTTAAATCAAAACTTATGTGAAATATTTTAAATATTCATAAAATTAACAATGATATCAATGAAAATATAAACAGATAAGAAAGAGCTCAAAGCCATAAAGAAGATATATAATAATAAGTTCTTACAAAAACATTATTAAAAATATGGACAAGTATAGACGCTAATACAAAACTAACAGATAAAATGAAAAACAAAACAAGAAGTGAAATTTTATATTTTGTTATTCAAAAAAATACTATTAAAGAGTAATAAACTATAAAATGAGAACCTAAAAGTATAGTAAGAATAGCCAAAATAAAAATTGACATACAAACAACTTAAAATCTAAAATTTAGATTATTTTACTTTTTTCTATTCATATATCAATTTTTTTGGTTAAAAATCTATTTAGATATTTGACACATAAAAAAATGTATGTTACCATTTAAATACATTATTTATAATATAACTTTAAAAATATGTTTATACTTAGAAAAAAATCAAACTATGATATGTTACATTGGGTATTGTTTCTAGCTTGTGCTTTTACTCTTACTTTTAAAATTGTTGAAACTGCATCTAGTAAAAGTATGGCTATTTTTGCTTATCAACCAGATTTAGCTCAATATTCAACTTTTGTACAATTTTTCAGCTAATATAAAAAATAAAAAAAAGTCCTATAAAAAGGACTTTTTTTTAGATAATATTATTGCAAAAGATATAAAAGATATATAATAAATTTACTTTAATTTTTAATTTTTCAAAATATGCTTTGAGTTGTAATTCCTATACTTCTTATAATTTTACCTTTGATTATAATATCTATTTGATGATCTGCTTGAATTCTACCAGCTATCATATTTGATATATTTTTGATAAGTTTATCAGTAAGAATAGTAAAACCACAAACTGTAAAAACTGTTGAATTATTTTGAAAATATAATCGTATACTTAGATCTTGATTAAATTTTATTATTCCAATCTTTGAAACTACAAAAGAACAAGTTTTATATAGAATAAACTTTTCTGTAGATGTAGATTGAGTTACTAGTGATAATGTAACTGCATATATTTGATTAAACGTTATCTATTATGTAGAAGATGATAAAGATGATACTGAAGAAGGTTCTATATATAAATCAGTTTATAAAATAAACGACCAAAGAACAATGATAAAATCTACTATCGACCAAGAACTTAGAGCTATGATAGTAACTTTTAATCATAAAGAAGTTTTTGGAAAAAGAGAAGAAATTGGTATGGATATAGAAGTAAAATTAAGAGAAAAATTATCAAGTTTTGGTTACAAATTGGATTCTATCCAAGTTAGAGATGTAAAACTTGATGCATCAGTTATGACAGCTATGAACAAAGTAGTTGAATCAGAAAAACTAAAAGAAGCTGCAATGAATCAATGAGAAGCAGAAAAAATAATGCAAGTAAAAAGAGCTGAAGCAGAAAAAGAATCAAAGATATTATTATGACAAGGTATGGCAGGACAAAGAATGGAAATTGCAAGATGATTTAAAGAATCAGTTGATATGATAAAAATGACAGATAATACTTTAAATGCTGCAAAAGTACTTGAATTTCTACTTGATTCTTCTAGAATTGAAACTCTAGGTAATATCTGAGATAATCAAAACACAAAACTTATCTATCTAAATGAAGATATGGAGTGAAGAAACTCAAGAGCTAGAGAATCAAAGCTTATAGCAGGTAGTGATATAATGTAATAATAATTTACAAAGGCTAGTATAAAAACTAGTCTTTTAGTTTATACTTAATTTTTTAAATTATGTTTGATATAATTTCATTTATAAGAGAAAAAATATTTAGAAGATCTAAACTAACAAGTGAGTTAGCATGAGAAGAACTTTCAGAAAAACAAACTACAAAACTATGATATTTTTTACTTTTTTGTATGTTTGGTGCAATAATGACATCAGCTCAATGGACCCTAAGTATAATAAAGTGAATTCCGGATTCTCCAACAAATATACCTTACTGTATAAATAATGTAATCAATGCATTTGATGAAAAAAATAACAGTAATTACTATTCTTACTGAGATTATAATTGATACAATTATTCTTATAACTGATATAATGACTGTCAATTAACATCTACAAACCCTAAATTTGATTTCACAACTGAATACAACAATTTATTAAAACCATATGAAGAAATAAAAAATTATAAAAATTTATTACAAACATTAACTTCAAGTAAAACAACTCTTGAATATAACCAAAAAAACTCTAGGGAAGATTACAATACTTCCCTTGCCGAAAAAATAGCAAATGAGAAATCTTGAATGTATAATACAAATGATATACAAAACAAACTTCAAGATAATCAGTCACAACTTCAATCAGTAGAGTCACAAATAACAGACTATACAAATAAAATAAAAGATATTCAAACAACTTATAAATCAGAAGTAAGTAATTTGATACAAAAATTAGATAAAGCTAATAGTGATTATAGAACAGCTTATTTGTTGTATAGACTTTATGTTGCTATACTTTCATTTATATTTTCTATAGTTGTATTTACTATACTTTACAAAATTTATGTAGCACAAAAGATAAAAAATAGTCCTCATACTATTATATTTTCTGTGGCAACTTTTGCTTATTGACTTATTTTAACTCAGATATCAGCAATGTTTATCTGGGACATAATTCCACATAAATTAATTGAATTAATACAAAAATTATTTAGTCTTTTTACTCCTTTAGTATATTTAGTACAATTTTTATGGCCTGTTATAATTATTGCAATATTTTGATTTTTAGTTTATAAAATACAAAAAAGACTTTATTCACCAAAAAACGTTTTAAAAAGATTTATATCAGACAGAAAATGTCCTAATTGTTGAAATAGTGTTGATTTCACAAAACCTTTTTGTCCACTTTGTTCACACGAGATACAAATACATTGTCCTCATTGTCATGAATTAACTTTAAAATGAATGCCATATTGTTCAAATTGTGGAGGAAAACTTCCAGAACACGATATAATCTCGTACTCAAATACAAAAGTTTTTGATGATACTTTGAAAAATGAACTAGAAGATATAAATATAAATGAATTTAGTTGAGTAAGATTTATTCCAAACGAATGAAGTGCATTTACATCAACTAGAGAAAATATAGTAAAAGTATCTGCTTATATGATAAATAAATTATGAAAAACTAAATTTGAACCAAATGAATTTTTGCCATATTTAGAAAAAATTGAAGTACATATAAACAAAGATTCTTTAAGTAAAAATGAATTAAATAGAATTTTATGAAAAATAAAATCATGGATAAAATCATGATGAGAAGTAAAAATGATTAAAAAATAAAATAAAAAAAAACTGCAAAATTTTGCAGTTTTTTTTATTTATCATTTACAACTACTTTAACCAGTTCTCCAAAATTCCTTCAAGCTTTTAACCAAGATTTTGGAACAATAGATCATTCTGTCATTCATGGAATTGTATTTATTTCTAGAAAATAGATTTCATTATCTTTAACCAAAAAATCAACTCTAGCATATCATTTGCAATTAAAAAAGTTGTATATTTTTTTTGCTTGAAAAGCTAGTGAAGACTCAAGTGAAGGTTCTATTTCTGGCCATGTTTCTTTGATTTTTGGAGCATCAGAATATTTATTTTCAAAATCAAAAAATTCTCATTTTTCTTTTTGTACTTTCATAATTGGTAATACTTCAGAAGCAACAATAGATACACTATATTCTTCAGCTTCAACAAACTCTTGTACTAGTATATCATCTGTAGTATGTTGTTTTATATCTGCAATTTTTTCATTAAATTCTTTAATATTTGAAACTTTATAAGTGTACATAGAGCTTCATCATCTATTTGGTTTAGCAATAAGTGGAAACATATCTAAATCCAATCTTCAATTATATAAAAACTGAGCTGGAACATTTACTCATAGTTTAGAAACAAGTTCATTTGTTACATATTTATTTAAGCAAATTGCATGAGTTTCATATTTCGAAAATGTAGTATCTATTCAAAGTATTTCTAAAAAAGCAAAAATCTTTCAGTCTTCTCAGTATTGTCAATGAAAAATAGGAATTGCTAAATTGTATTTATCTTTGTTTTCCAAAAATTTTTCTAAATCAGAAGGAAAATCATAAAAATCAAAATCTTTGTTTAAATATTTTTTAAAAAATGCAGCACTTCTAAGAGCAACCTCTCTTTCACTGCTTGTTCCACCTGATAATATAGCTATTTTTTTCATAATCTACAAAATTAATAAATATTAACAATTGCTTCGTTTGCTTCATCTATTTGAGAAGTTACATCATACATTGATTTTTTTAATTTATAAAAATCTAAATAATCTTTTGTACAATTTCATAAATTCTTACAAGGTTTATCAACTCTTCAACAAGCTTTATTTTTTTCTCATCTTGTACAATTTCACTGACATCATTCTTTTCAAAATCTTATTTCTTCAAAATGTCTAGTTGGATGACTTTTTACTACATTATCCATAAACCAAATTTATTAATAATACTAAAAATATATTTTTAAACCTAAATTAATCAAATTTATTTTTTATTGACTTTATGTTAACAAATACTATAATTAAATAAATTTATTGATAATTATTTTTAAATGGACGAGAAATTGAAATATACAGGAATTTGAATTAACTTAAGAACACTTAGAGATAAATCAAACACAAAAGTTCATAAATTAGTTGAAACATTAAGCGAATCTAATGCAGAAATTTCAAGAATAATAAATGAAGAAGATGATGATTTTATAGTAACATGTAATATGTTAAATGAATTTAGTGAGCTTATTTATGATCCTATTATTTTAGCTAATATAAAAGACATAAAAATAAGCTTCTTCAATTTTTTAAAAGCAAATAGTATAAAAAATATTCCAAATATAAAAAACTTAATAAATAAAGAATGATTTAAATTTTACTTTGCAAGTCTTTTTGTAGTATTTTTAAACAAAGTTTGAAAAAATATGTTAAATAGAAATGAGGCAAAAAAAATACTTTCAATATCAGACGACATTGAATGGAATATTCATATCTTATGAGTTTTTTTAAACTGTATTAAGCCATGAGAGATTGATGACCAAATACTAAATTATATATTGAAAAATAAAGCTAATTGTTTAACAAATGAAAAAATATTATCTTTATTGTTTGAAAAAATATGAAAAAAAAATATATCTAAATCTCATATTCATAGTATATTCAATACTATTTCTGAAAGTCTATTACCTCATTTAAATTGATTGATAATTGATTTTGAACTTTTAGTGACTATCTAAATTTTTTTAATTGGTGCTATTTTTATGTTCATCTTTACTATTCATTTTTCACTAAATGCAATTTCTGCTAATTCTCCAGAAAGTGATGTAATTATTCAATTACCAAATTTATGATGATTTACTCTATCTCAAAGAGAAAAAGTTGAAACATCATTAAATTCTTTTACTTTAATTTTTGGAATAGAAAATCATTGTCATCATAAAATTGTTTCAGAATCTTTTAAATTTATTCAAAAACTAGATCACAATCAAAAATTTGATATTTCCATTTTATAATCTTCTATCAATTCTTTTGGGATTTCTTTTATAAATCTTGATACGATATTTCTAACATAATTACCAAAATAAAATCTTTCAATTGCTCTAGATATATAGAGCTCTTTTTTTGCTCTAGTCATAGCTACATACATAAGTCTTCTCTCTTCTTCTAATTCTTTTTCTGATTCTAAACTTCTTATATGAGGAAAAATAGATTCCTCAACTCATGCAATAAAAACTCTTTTTTGTTCAAGTCATTTACTTGTGTGAATTGTCATCAATGTTACATAATCAGCATCATTTTCAACACTATCTAAATCTGATATAAGAGCTACTTCTTCCAAAAATTGAGAAAGTGATTCTGTTGGTCATAGTCAATTATAATTTGTTGCTAGATTTATAAGTTCCTTTATATTATCCATTTTTCATTCTGCTTCTTCTGTTCAAAACTCATCTATCAAATATGTTTTATAATCAAGTTTATCAACTATATGTTGTATTAAATCTGCAACCTCTGTTCTTTTTGCTACTTCTCTGAAATTTAACATTAAGTTAAAAAATCACTTTACAGCACTCTTTGCTCAATTATTTAAATCATCTATTTCTTCAACATTTTCTAAGATTTGAAAATATGGTAAAGAAAAATTATTTTTATAAATATCAAGCACTTCTAAAGTTCTAGAACCAATCTTACGAGATGGAGTATTTATAATTCTTTTAAACCCTATAACATCATTTGGATTAAAAATAGCTTTTAAATATCAAATTATATCTTTTACTTCTTTTCTGTCGTAAAATTTTAATCATCAAACAACTTTATATGGAATTCATTTTGATAGTAAAGCTTCTTCTATTTGACGAGATTGTCAGTTTGTACGATACAAAATTAAGTTATCAGAGTATTTACTAATTTGTCATTCCGACTGAAATGGAGAAATCTGTTCTTTGCTATTTTCAATACTATTATTTAAAGCATAATTTGTCTCTTCAACAGATTTATCAACTCATATTCATTCGCTCGAAATGACATTTTTATTCATTTTTTCTTCTATTATTTTTGCTATAATTGATGCTTCTAGTTTATCATCTGGAGCATCTATAAAAATGATTTTTTCTCAACTTTCATTTTCAGTCCAAAGAGTTTTTTCCAGTGCTGTTTTATTATTTTTTACTACACAGTTTGCAGCGTCAATTATACATTTTGTACTACGATAATTTTGTTCCAATTTTACTACAACTGCCTCAGAATAATCTCTTTTGAAATTTATTATATTTCTCATATCAGCTCAACGCCAAGAATAGATTGATTGCCAATCATCACCAACTACTGCTAAATTTCTATATTTTGAAGCTAGAAGTTTAATTATTTGGTATTGAACCATATTTGTATCTTGATATTCATCTACCATTATATATTTGTACTTTTCTTGATAATAATCCAAAATTGTATGATTTTTTAATATTTGAAGTGTCTTAAAAAGTATGTCGTCAAAATCTAAAGCATTGTTTTCTGACATCTTTTTTTCATAAATATTGTATACCTGAGAAACTTTTTCTTTTATAAAACTATCAACAGCTCATACATAATCTTTTGCAGCCAATCAACTATTTTTAGCTTCACTTATATAATATGCTATTTGTCTTGCCGGAAATTGTTTTTCATCTAATTGCAAATCTACCGTTATAATTCATTTTAATAATTTAAGTTTATCATCTTCATCATAAATTATAAAATCTTTTTTTAAATTGATTCAAAGTTCAGATAAATCATATTTATTTAAAACATCTTTAAGTAAGTAAACTCAGATAGAATGGAAAGTTCCAATAAGTGGTAAATTTCATTTTTGTCTATAAATATTGTTATCAATATGAATTCAAAGCCTTTTTCATATTCTTTCTCTCATCTCTTTTGCAGCTTTGTTTGTAAATGTAACACAAAGAATTTCCGCTGGATTAATTCAAACTTCTTTTATCATATGTTCTACTCTAGCTGTAAGAGTTGCTGTCTTTCAAGATCATGCTCAAGCTATAATCAAAAGTGGTCAATTTATTGTATTTTTTGCTAATTCTTGTTTTTCGTTTAAATGCATTTTTATTTTGTTATTTTTAGTAAAAATTATAAAAAAGAGTTTATTTATTTTAATTTTTTTTCAAAGTTATTTTTACTTTTATTTAAAAATAAATATTATAAATTTATTAATTTATAAAGAATTATTTATGAAACAATATCTAGATTTACTAAACCATATAATAACTAATTGAACTGATAAAACAGATAGAACTTGAGTTTGAACTAGAAGTGTTTTTGGTTATCAGATGAGATTTGATTTATCATCAGGATTTCCACTTTTAACTACAAAAAAAGTATTTTTAAGATGAATAATTCATGAACTTATTTGGTTTTTAGCATGAGATACAAACATAAAATATCTAGTAGATAACAATGTAAAAATTTGGAATGAATGGCCGTTTACAGCTTATTTAAAAGCAAATAATCTAGAAAAAGATTTTCCTAGATATTCAGAAGTTTGGTCAAAAAAATTGGAAGAATTTATTGAAAATATAAAAACAGATAATGAATTTGCAAAAAAATGGTGAGAATTAGGTCCAGTTTATGGAAAACAATGGAGAGATTTTGGTTGAGTAGATCAAATAACAACAGTAATAAATCAAATCAAAAAAACTCCAGATAGTAGAAGACTTATAGTTTCAGCATGGAATCCAACAGAGATAGAAGAAATGGCTAAATCAGGACTTCCTCCTTGTCATACGCTTTTCCAATTCTATGTAGCAAATTGACGTCTTAGTTGCCAACTATACCAAAGATCTGCTGATACTTTTCTTTGAGTTCCATTCAATATAGCATCTTATGCTCTACTAACTATGATGGTTGCTCAAGTTTGTGATTTAGAACCTTGAGATTTTGTACATACACTTTGAGATGCACATATTTATAGTAATCATTTTGATCAAGTAAAAGAACAATTATCAAGAAATCCTTTACCATTGCCAACTATGAAAATAAATCCAAATATAAAAGACATATTTTCATTTAAAATTGATGATTTTGAATTAGTTTGATATGAAAGCCATCCTGCAATAAAAGCTCCTATTGCTGTATAAAAATGATGAAATATTTGCATATATAAAAAATATATAGTAAAATTTATATGTATTATTAATTAATTTTTTATATATGTTTGATTTTTTAAGACCTAGAAAAAAAACTAATTTCCAATTGTTATTTTGGTCACTTTATATTTCAACTGTTGTAACATTGACAGCTAAAATACTACAATTATCATCTGACCTTACAATTCAGATTTTAGCTCAACATCCTGAGTTAGCACAATATTCAACTATGGTAAAATTATATGTAATTTTTAGTTAATAAAATCAAAATATTTTGATTTTATTACTTTAGTTAATCTTGTTATAAAAAAAGCTTAGATATTATTACCTAAGCTTTAAATTTTTCTGGAAAATTTTTAATTAAAAATCTATAAAATACTCAATAAATAAGTGGGATAATTCTATCTTTATACATTTTTTGAAAATCATTATATCTATTTTGTATTTCCTCTCTATCAATAGATAAGAAATCATCTACTTTATTTTGATCTTTATCTCTTGAATTAATATATAAAAGCAATCCTGTATTTTCTCAAAAATATGATATAAGCCAATTATGATTATACCTATTTTCAAGTTCATTACTTATAACTGTCAAATTACCTGCATGCATAGGTTCAGCTATATTATGTCATCATAAAACAAAAGATCATTTTACTTTATCAGCGTAGTAAGCAGAATTTAGATAACCCATTGAATTAAATAAAACTCACTTTTTTATAAACATTGCTGCATTATTTAAAGGCATTTTAGGTAAAGAAATTGCTTGTAAATTATCAGGAATACTAAAAGGGATATTATATGTACTTCATCAAATAAAAATATCTTTATTAATAGTAGAAAATATTTCATTTAATTCACTAATTTTTTCAGGATTAGGGTTTGTTTTTAAAAGTTTAAATAAACATGTATTAAAAAGTCCATTTCACATCAAATCAATAAATCACACACTATCACTATTAAATTGATTATGTCACAAATAATTTTTTATCTCATCCATATCTCAAAAAATAATCTGAGCATCTGGTAAAAAAGCTTTTAATTTATCAAAAAAATATCATTGAGCAACATCTGAACTTGATAAATTTGGAAAAGTTAATACATCAAATTTTCACTTAATCTTTTTTTCAAAATCATCTTTACTCATAGATAACCTATCTATAACAAATCAAATCAAATCACTTCAAGGTTCAATATTTTCTAAATCTAAAATTTCTATAACTTCGGGAGTATTCATTAAAATATTTTTATTATAAATATTTCAAAAGAAGAACTCCTTAAATTTAGAAAAACTCATATTTGGATACTTTTTAAAAATAGCTTCTAATGTATCTTGTCTAAAACGAAATCATTTTTCCTCTGTTTCTACTTTTTTTAAATAATCATAAGAAAGACCCAAAACATTAAGTCTTGAGTTTATACTTTTTTTGGTATCTGTAATAGTTTTTGATATTTTTCAACTATTTGTATTTGTACCTTGTCTATTTTCTAACTTTTGTAACTCCATCTTTTAGAGTAATTTATAATAAGTTAATTATATATATTTTAAACTAAAAACAAATTTTTGACAAATTTAACTACTTATTTCCTTGATAAAAATCAAAAAATTAATACAATACAAACTAATTTCAAATTCATAATTTGTTATTTTTTACTTGTTATTTTTTATTTAAATTTTATGTACTCAAACGAATCCATTGATAGAATAGAGAAAATTAAAAAATTAAAAGAAGCATGAGTTATAGTTTATGCAAATAACTACCACTGAAAAGTTGATATTCAAGATGTTTTAAAAAAACAAGATAAATCAAAAGAAGTTGAATTACTACAAGAAACTTGAGCTTCATGAGACTTCAAAACTGCTTGAAGAATGATGAGTTATAAAAGTCATTGAAAACTTGCATTTGCAAAGATAACTGACCATACTTGAACTATACAAATCTGTTTTATGAAAGACAAATTCAAATTTAATACTTGAAAAGAAGTTATTGATAGTTTAATCATAGACTCTGAAGAAAAATCATCTTATAAAATATCAGAAAAATTTACAAATGTTTGAGATTATATTGGTATTATTTGAGATTTGTTTCTAACTAAACACTGAGAATTAACAATTTTTGTAAAAGAATTTCAAATACTAGCAAAAGCTATTCGTCCACTTCCTGAGAAATTTCACTGAATTCAAGATGAAGAAACTATCTATAGACAAAGATATCTTGATATGATTATGAATGAAGAAAGTTTTTCTAGATTTAAACTTAGAAGTAAATTTATAAAAACACTTAGAGATTTTTATGATAAAAATAGTTTTTTTGAAATTGAAACTCCTGTTTTAGGTAATGCAGCTTCTGGTGCTGCTGCCGCTCCTTTTATAACTCATCATAATGATTTTGATGAAGATTTCTTTATGAGAATTTCTCCAGAAACTTATTTAAAAAGAGCTACTGTTGGTAGATTCGAAAGAGTAGTAGAGTTTACAAGAAACTTCAGAAATGAGTGATCTGATCCAAGTCATATGCAAGAATTCTCTGCAATAGAACATTACTCTGCTTGGTGGAATTATGAAGACAATATGAAATTTACAGAAGAGATGTTTGATTATTTATTTAAAAATATTCCAGAACTAAAAAAAGAAGTACTTGTAAAAGATAAAATGTGACTTGAAAAAATGGTTAATTTTGCAACTCCTTGGGCCAGAATTGATTATATAGAATGAGTTAAAAATGCTTGTGGAATTGATGTATCAAAGTATTTTATATGAGATGAAAAAATGCTTATAGAAGATATTAAAAAAGCATGAGTACAATTTGAATGAATGGATAAAATGGTAGTTCCAACACTTATAGATTACCTTTACAAAAAAGTACTTAGACCAAGTATAACTGGACCAGCTTTTGTTTATAACTATCCAAAAACTATGCAACCTCTTGCAAGACAAAGTGATACAAATCCTGAAATCGTAGAACAATTTCAAGTAGTTGTAAATTGATGGGAAATAATAAAAGCTTATAGTGAGCTTGTAGATCCTCAAATACAAAGAACTAATTTTGAAGATCAAGCAAAAGCAAAAGAAATGTGAGATGAAGAAGCAACTCCATGAGATGAAGATTTTGTTTATGCAATGGAATATGGTATGCCTCCTCAATCAGGTTGGTGAATGTGAATTGAAAGAGTCTTCTCTCTACTTACGGAACAAAGTAATTTAAGAGATGTAGTATTATTCCCTTTAATGAAAAGTGAAAAAAATAATTAATTATAATAAATTTTTATGCTAAATACTGTTTTATACTGATATGATGAACTAGAAAAAAAAATTCAAAAAAAATTTACCTGAAATAATATTCTAGATGTATTAATAAGTAAAAAAGATGTTTTTACTTTTAATGAATTTAAATGATTAAAAAATATTAACAATTTTGCAATATTTTTTAATCAAAATGGTATTTGATTCTCAAACTTAAATAAACAAAGTTTTATAAAAAGATTTTATGAAGAAAATCAAGAAATGTATAATACATTATGTGATTTAATTACTCATTTAGAGTGAAAAATTACTGATAATAACAACCAAGAAATTATTAAGTTATTATATTCTGCATATGTTATTATCAAAAACTATGAATGAGTAAGTAACTTAGATTTATTTAGATAAATTAAAATAAAAAAGACTATAAATTTATGAAATTTATAGTCTTTTTTATTTTTTTTATTTATTTATCCAATAACTCATCAATTCATTTATCAGCATCTTTCAACATTCATTCTATAAAATAATACAAACTTACTCAAATTAAAAGTCATGCTATTCAAAATAAATGTTCTGAAACTATAAGTATCACAAAAGTTAAACTAACAGGAAGATTTAAAAATGATGAAACTATTTTTGGATTTAGATAATAAGCTTCAACAAAATGAACAATTGTAATAAGTATTAATAATGCTAAAATTGTCCCAAATCATCATATACTATATCAAACAAAAAGAATAGGAACAGAAGAAATAAAAGTTCAAAGTACTGGGATTAAACCACAAATAAACACAATAATAATTAATGTAAGTATGTAAGGAAAAACCGTATTATACATTGCTCAGATTATATATAATCATACAGCAGTTAATAATGTATTTACAAATGCAATCATTGCTTGAGCTTTAAGTATCATTCAAAAACTCTTAACTATTCTTTCAAAAAAATCTTCATATTCATAGTAAAAGAAAGAAAAATTAGATTTTTTTATTCAAAAGAAATATTCTTTAAGTTTATTTCTATCAACAATAAAAATATAACTTAAAATTATAGATAAAAATATTTGTAAAAATAAATATCAAGCTGATTTTAATTTGTTAAAGACTTCAAATACAATTCACATATCTTGAGTATTAACAACTTCTGTAATACTTCATCATAACTCTGTATTAAATGCAATTAAATCTTGTAATTTTGTAACAACATTATCAACTTCATTTTTAACAAATGGAATTTTCTCAGGTAATGATACCAATTCATCAACTATTTTTGGCAATACATCTGAAAGCGTAAATATTATAAATGCAACAAGTATAACATATTCAATAAGAACAATTACATTTAGAGAAAATCATTTATGTAAAATCTTTTTAAATTTGTTTTTTATAACAGTTTTTTCTATTAAGTAATCAACTTTATCTTTTAAAAATTCTCAAAAAGATGCAAATAAATATGCAAATATAAAAGTTAGAAAAAATATAAATGCAAAATCTTTAAGCAAATAAAAAAACAATATAAGTAATAGATATGCAATTATTTTTTTAATAAATTTTTTTGTTAAAAACATTTTTGATATCTTTTTTACTTCTGATGACTTCATAAATATATGATTAATTTTAAATCTTGTTTTATTTTATCTCTTTTTTATTTTTTACAAATAAAAAATATATATTTTTGACATTATAAAATACATATATATTATGAGAACAATTCTCATTTATTATTATTTTATAAATATAACATATGGAAAAAAGTAAAATTTGACTTATTTGACTTGCTGTGATGTGAGAAAATTTAGCTAGAAACATAGCAAATAATTGATATAAAATATCTGTATATAATAGAACAACTGAGAAAACAAAAGAGTTTATAGAAAAATGATACTCTAAAAATCTTATATGAACCTATTCAATCAAGGATTTTGTTGAGAGCTTAGAATCTCCAAAAAAAATTATTATTATGGTTAAAGCATGAAATCCTGTAGACCAAGTAATTAATGAAATTAAACATTTTTTAAACAAATGAGATATAATAATTGATACATGAAATAGCTTTTATAAAGATTCCAAAAGAAGATATGAGGAACTAAAAAATGAATGATTATATTTTATTTGATGTGGTGTTTCAGGTTGAGAAGAATGAGCATTGAAATGACCAAGTATTATGCCAGGTTGAGATATAGAAGCATACAATAGTATAAAAAATATACTTGAAGATATAGCTGCAAAGGACTTTAAATGAGGAAAATGTGTAAGTTATATCTGAAATAACTGATCATGACATTATGTAAAAATGGTTCATAATTGAATAGAATATGCAATTATGCAAATGATAGCAGAATGATATGATTTACTTAGAAAAACATACAATTTAACAGCTCCAGAAATCTGAAAAATCTTTGAAAATTTTAATAATTGAAAATTAAATTCTTATTTATTTGAGATTTCATCAAAAATACTTTATAAAAAAGATGAATTTAATGACAATCAATATTTAATAGACAATATCCTTGATAGCGCTTGAGCAAAATGAACTTGATTATGGACATCTATTGAATGATTAGAAAAATGATTTCCAATCTGAACAATTATTGAAGCAACTGAAACAAGAAGCTTATCCTGAAAAAAAGAATTAAGAAAAAAGTTAAGCAGAATTTATAATTTAGAAAAAAATACAAAAAATAATAATTTAGAAGAAATTATAACAGATCTAGAAAAGACTTTGTTTACATGAATGATTATAAGTTATACTCAATGACTTGCATTAATAAATGAAACCTCTAAAGAAGAAAATTGGAATATAAATATGTCAGAAATAACAAGAATTTGGCAATGATGATGTATAATAAGAGCAAAGATTTTAGAATTTTTAACAGATACATATAATAAAAACAATGAAGTAGAAAATATTTTAGAACTTACAGAAGTTAAAAACGAAATTATTTTATCATTAGAAAGTTATAAAAAGATAATAAACTTAGCAGTTACAAACAATATACCAATGCCAAGTCTATCATCTTGATTAAATTACCTTTATTGAATAACTTCTGAAAAAAATAGTGCAAATTTTATACAATGACTTAGAGATTATTTTTGAGCTCATACTTATAAAAGATTGGACCAAGAATGAATATTCCATACAAAATGGGAATAATAATATTATTTAAATTATAAAAAACAATTTATGCATACAATCTTTATTATTTTTTGAGCAACTTGAGACTTAGCAAAAAGATATATTTTTCCAGCTTTATACAATATTTATAGAAATGAAGAAGAACAAAATATTGATATAATAGCAGTTTGAAGAAGAAATTTTGATAATAATGATTTTAAAAATTATATAAAAGAAAAAACTGATGGATTTATTGAACACAAAAAACATTTTGATGATTTTCTAAATTCTATAACTTACTCAAAAGTTGAAATCAACGAAAAAGAAGACTATGAAAGTTTAAAAAAACAAATTGAAAAAATATCAAAAAAAGATACTCAAATTATAATTTACCTATCTATTTCTCCAGATCATTTTATACCTTTTATTGATAATTCAAAAATACTTAATTTACCAAAAACTTCAAAAGTAATTTTTGAAAAACCTTTTTGAAAAGATTTAGAAACAGCAATTAATTTAAATAATAAAATTACTGAAGTATTTTTAGAAGAACAAATTTATAGAATAGATCACTATGTTTGAAAAGAATCAATACAAAATGTTCTTGCTTTTCGTTTTGCAAACACTATTTTTGAACCTATATGGAATAATAAATATATAAATAATATTCAAATAACTGCCTCTGAAAAATTATGAGTTGAAGATAGATGATGATATTATGACTCTTCTTGAGCGCTAAGAGATATGGTTCAGAATCATTTATTTCAAGTTCTTGCTCTTGTAGTGATGGATCCTCCTTCAAAACTTGATGCTGAAAGTATTTCACAAGAAAAACTAAAAGTTCTTCATTCTATAAAAATCCCTACAAATGATGATTTAGTTTTTTGACAATACATATGATATACAGAAGAAAAGTGAGTAGAAAAAAATAGTAAAACAGAAACTTTTGTAGCTATGAAAATAGAAGTATCTAACTGGAGATTTATTTGAACTCCAATTTATTTGAAAACTTGAAAAAAATTAGATAAAAGGCAAACAAAAATTGTTATAGAATTTAATGAAATTCCAAATATTTTATTTAAAAACTTCTGACATATTGAAAAAAATAGAATTATAATTGAAGTACAACCAGATGAATCAATTGCAATACATTTCAATATTAAAGAAAATTGAAATTCAAAAGAAGTTCAAGAAGTAAAATCAAAATTTAAAAAAGAATTATCTAGTAAAGAGGCTTATCAAAAACTTATTGAGGATGTTATTATTTGAGATAAAACTTTATTTACAACTTTTGAAATACTAAAAGAATCATGGATGATTGTAAATGATTTAGTTAATTGTAAAGATAATTGTCCTATTATCTACAAATACAATTCATGAAGCAAATGACCTGAAATAGCAAATGCATTACTTGAAAATGATAACAAAAAATGGTATGACTAACTTAAATATTTCTAACACTTCAAATAAAATTATTGAATGTATTAATAATTTATACAGTAAAGAAAAAATATTTATTTGATTATCATGATGAAGTTCACTTGATAAAATTTATGATAATTTAATAAATTCTTTTGAAAAAATTGAAAAAGAAATACTTGAAAAACTTTTCTTTTGTTTTCTTGATGAAAGAATAGTTCCTATTGACAATGATGATAGTAATTACAAATCAGTTTATAAAAAGTTTTTTTCAAAATTATTAGAAAAAAATCTAATACAAAAAAATCAAATTATAAATTTTGATATACAAAAAAATGAAACTATAAAATCTTATTCAAATAGAATTCCAAAAATTGATATAGCTTTATTTTGAGTTTGAGAAGATTGACATATTGCTTCACTTTTTCCAAATCATAAATTACTTTTAAATGAAGAAAATAACTATTTAGAAATACTTGATTCACCAAAAGCACCAAGTCATCGCATATCTATATCAAAGAATATGATAAATAATATAAATTATAGTTTTATTTTTTTTATCTGAGAAAAAAAGAAAGTAGCACTTGAAAAATTTTTAGATAAAAAAATTGATTATCATAAATTACCAGCAAAATTAATAAAAAATAGTAAAAACTATTTTTTAGTTACCGATTTATAATATAAAAAAATCTCCAAAATATTTTGGAGATTTTTTTATATTAGTATCATTCTTTAAATTGTTTAAGCATTTCCCTACCTGTTTTAGAATGAACATAACTTCAAGTTTTTCAATACATATTTGAAGCAACCTCAACACTTCCATACCTATCATCTATGTATCTAAGCATACCTATTGCTTCATCAACTGGAACTCAAATTGATTCTCTTCAACTTGGTAGATATTTTTCGTTTGACATAGTTAACTGTCAAAGTCAGGTAGCAGTTGAATATACTCAAAAAGCACTTGCAATACTTTCTCAAGATATTTCTCTTGCATCTATTGCAAATTTCTTTAACTCTTGTGATGATTTTTGATTTCTGTCCATAATATAATTAGCTACTCAAACTACTCATTTTGATTCATTTCTAAGTATGTCATGTAGTCTCTTATCTTGTCACCAAATTGCAGGTAATCAAGCTAATATTGCAGCATATGTAAACAATTCTTGAGCTTCTTTACTTCCAGGAATAAATTGTTTTCAGAAACTTTCAACTTTAAAACTTTCTAATTTTTTTACATCTATTTTTCAAATTTCATTTTTTTCTTCTTGGCTTAGTTCTTCAAATTTTCTATATCATTTATAATTTAAAGATCTTTGTGTTCTACTATATTTTTCAAGTAAATTTGAATCTATTCATAATTTTTTTACTAAATCCTTTCTTTTTTGCTCATCTTTTTCAGTTTGATTAATAAAATATGTCAAAAATTCTGGAGTCAATTTTCAATCTTTTTCAAATGATAATGAAGGATAATCATCTATAAAGTAAGCTTTTTGTCTTTCAAGATTAGTTATCATAACTTCTGCTTCTACATTTCTATCTTCTTTTTTAACAGTATCTAAACTATCTGAGAATAGAATTACAGAAGTCCCTGCATCAAGTCATCTTTCTGTTGAAAATAATGCTAAGTCATAATTTTTGTCACCACTTTTAATTCATGATTTTTCAATATTTTTTATATTTTCTTCAACTAACTTTATTGTTTCTTCATTACTTGATTTTAATATATTTATATTTGTTCATTCGTGTATCACTAATCTATTTCATTTTTTGTCAAAAAATTCTCAATAAAGTCAATTTCTTGAAAAAGTTACTCAATTTGATTTTACTTCCCTAACATCAGATGGCAATAACTGTCATGCAGTAGTTTTTAAATAAAGTCTATAATTATATTTTTTACCAAATGTAAAAGTAAACTCTATATTATCTCACTCTTTTACATCACTATATTCTTTATTTGATTTAGTTACATATTTTAATCTCTGAACTCTAGGAATTTTTAAGAAATCTTTACTTTCTATATTTGATAATACTTCCTCACTAAGTATCTCTGTTGATAAACTTGCCAATTTTTTTGGCGTTTCTGAATTTACTTTTTGTGTTTCTGGACTTTGTTTTTGCTTTTCAATTGATTTAGACATAATTTTTTATTTTAAAATATATTTACTTTATTTTAACATACTTTAAAACCTGAGTCAAAAAAACACCTGAATTTTACCTCAGGTGTTTAATTTAAATATATATACTCCATTTATCAACTAATGTTTTTCTAATATATATTAATACTTGATTAATTTGAGCTCAAGTAAGCTCACTTGTTTTAAAAATTTTTGTTAAAATATCAATTACTCCTTCAACTCCAGTTTTTACAAAATCTTCTTTAGACATATTTTTATCATATATAGCTTCAAATTTTCTTTCTACTATTTTTATTATAGTTCTAGAATCAAAAGGAGTAAATAATTTATCTTGATCTCATTCTAAATTTATTCAATAAAAAGTATCAATAAAGTTTAAATCATTTAATCATTCTATATAAGCCCTTGTTTTAAGTCTATTTAAATCTATTCTACTTATTCATAGTGACACTAATTTATCAGCATAAATTTTCAACTCATCTTTCATTTCTATAGTTCATCCTAAATTTATATAAGTTAATTCTACATATGCACACATAGCCTTATATATATCTGATAATTGATCTAGAGATATTTTTGTATTTTTTGGAATTATATCAATCAATTTTGGAGGTTGTTTCAACTCATCAAGTTTAACAGAATTTAAATTTTCATCCATCACTAAATGAAACTTTATTTCATTGTTATTAGATAATCATATATGTATTACAAATGGTTCATGTAAACTAAAATATTTAACAAATCAATCTGAATTAAATAACTTATTAAGTTTATATTCAATTTCTCTTTCATAAAACCTCACTAAATCTCTAGCTTGTGTATCTTTTGAAAATCAGTTTTTAATTATATAATCATAAACACTATCTGAAAGTTCTACTTGTATATTATTTTCTGGATAATACTTTATTAAATGGTCATTTAATAATCTAACCTGTATATTAATAATTTCTTTACAATCATTAAATGTCAATTCATTAAATTCAATAAAATTATGAATTCTTCATATAAATTCTGGAGAAAAATGACCTTTTAATACTTTTTGAAATATTTTAGATCTTTCATTATTATCAAATCAATTTCAATTTGAAAATCAAATAGATTGTTTATCTCTTGCTCATAATATTTCAGGTTGTCATAAATTTGACGTAAAAACTATTATAGAATTGTGAAAATTTACAATTTCTCAATTAGATAATTGTATTTTTCCATCATCTAACATAGCTAAAAGTTGTTGAGTTACATTAAAATGAGCTTTCTCAATTTCATCAAATAATATTATATTAAACCGTGGTAACCTACCTACAATTGGATTTAATTTTCACATTTTTTTAGCAGTATCATAATGAAGTGATATATTCTTATTTGTTAATGGGGTTGGTTCATTATATCAAACATATCATTTAGGAGATCAAAACAAATTACTTGCAGTATGAGACTCAGCATAATTCTCACAATTAATCTTTATAAAAAAACTACTATCTCAAAATATAACTTCTGACAATGCTTTTACCATTTCAGTTTTTCAAACTCAAGTAGGTCAATGAAAAAATAAAACTCCTAAAGGTCATTTCTTAGGTTTTATAGACAAAATACTATTAACAATAATTTCTGACAAATTTTCTTTAGCAACTTCTTGTCACACAACAAGATTGTTTAATCAAGATTTTAATTCTTCTAAAAATGGATGTTCTAAATCTATATCTAAAGGAATACAAATTTTTCATTTAAACTCATCTAAATAAGGAAGCATTGAAGTATTTTGTAAATTACTATCTCTATCTAACAATCTAGCTTCACTTGTAACGGCTCATAATCACATATCTCAAAATAGTTTATCTCATAACATATAACTTAAGTTGTTAAGCAATAATATATTATTAATATATACTATTTTGCAATATGTCAAATTTATTTTAAGATACATTTATAAATAAAAACATCCAAAGTTAACTTTGGATGTTTTGAAAATTCAATATCTATTTCACTAGTTCAAAATCAATTTTAGAAAATACTTCATCAACAGCAGAAACTCTTACTCTAACTTTATCTCAAAGTCTATATCTCTCCCCTGTATGACGATTTCTAATCTCTAAAAGCATATCATCAAAATCTAGTCTTTCTTTTGATTTTTTTCATCATTTTTTATTATTATCTTTTTTGTGTGTTCCTGATGACATATCAACAAATCATTCAATTGTATTTTCAAGTTGTACAAAAAATCATCTCTCAATTACCCCCGAAATCATACCATCAAATTCTTCTCATATCTTGTCAGACATATATCTTGCTTCTAAATAATCATCTACTTTATGTTCTATATCTTCAGCCATTTGTTCTTGTTCACTGCATAAATTTGCTACATCTCATAATATATTTCTATAATGCTCTATTCTTCATTTTGTCATTTTTCATTGTAATTTTTCTCTGATAATTCTATGAATTTGTAAATCTGGATATCTTCTAATTGGTGAAGTAAAATGACTATAATACTCAAGTCATAAACCATAATGTCATTCATTTATAGGTGAATAAACAGCTCTTGTCATAGTTTTTAAAATCAACTTTGAAATGAAATTTTCCTCTGGTCTTCATTTTATCTTCTCTACAATATCCGTTAACCTATCTCTGTATTCTACTCAAACGTATTTAAGTGCGTATTTCAATCTATCTATATCTTCTATTTCAGGTTCTGGATGAACTCTATACAAAAATGGTAAATCACTAAATTTTTTTGCAACAGCTTCATTTGCCAAAATCATAAAAAATTCAATTACTTTATTTGCTTCATATTTTGGATACTCTTTTATTTCTACTGGATATCATTTTTCATCAACTATTATTTTTGTTTCAATTAAATCAAACTCTATGTATCCATGATCTCTTTTATATTTATACAAAATCTCTTTAAGCTCATAACTTAGTTTCAATTTATCAAACAAAGTTTCTGCATCTTTTTTTGTGTATTTATCGTTTTTTACAATCAAGTTATCTAAACTCCAATCTTTAAATCACATATTTTTAATATCTTCAACCAATCTATAACTCATTCTGAAATCTGATTTTATCACACTTTCATAAACTTCACTTGAAATAACCTCTCATTTTGGAGTTATTTCCATTTCACATGTCATAGTTAATTTATCTTCAAAAGGATTCAAACTACAAAGCTCATTTGAAAGTATTTCTGGAAGCATAGGAACTACTCTATCAACAAAATAAATACTTGTTCATCTCATTTTTGCTTCTTTATCAAGCTCACTTCATTCAGTAACGTAATAACTTACATCAGCTATATGAACCCAAAGTCTATAATTTCAATTTTTCAATTTTTCTATACTTATCGCATCATCAAAATCTTTTGCATCATCAGGATCAATAGTATAAACAAATAAATCTCTCAAATCTTTTCTACCTTTCAAGTCTTTTTCTTCAACTTTTTTAGGCATATTTTTTAAAGTTTCAATTAATTTTGGTGGAAATTTTGGTCTAGCTCATCATTCATAAGCCATAGCCATTACATCCACGTATTTTTCTCAAGTTTTTCAAATTGTGTCTACTATTTTTCATTCTGGATTTTTTCCTGACCATTTTGTTATTTTTAGTGCAACTTTATCACCTTCTTCTAATCATTTTAAATCTTTTCATGCAATAAACACATCTCTTTTAAAATATGGATTATCAAGTACTACAAAACCATATCATTTCTTATCTTTTGGACAATAGTCTTTACATGCTTGAAATGTTCCTGTTAAAACCTTATCAGCTCTTTTAGTTACTTTTTCGACAACTGCTTCTTTTCTTCATTTAAATTCTTTTAAAGAAAAAAGCACTTCATCTTCAGGTAAAGCCTCTCACCTATTTGTAAAAAATACATAATATCATTTTTTATTTCACTCTTCATCTATTGTATCTACAAATCAAAATTCTCATCTTCATTCTCTGTATATTCAACTTTGAAGAGGTCATTTATCTACATTTCATTTATAGGTTTTTTCTTCATTTCTATAATCTCTATGAAATGTATCATGTTTTCCATGTTCAAACTTTTTCTTATTATGTGATTTTTCTTTTTTATGTGACATAAAATTTATATTAAAAAATATTTCATAAATATTATAACATGTTAAACAAATAAAACAAAGAAATTCGACTTGTCGATTTGTATAAAGTGTTATAAATATTTTGATTATAATTGCTTTTAGGATACAATAAATTAAATTAAAAGTAAAAATAAAAAAGTATGCAACCAATAAAAAAAGTAGAAAGCCCTTATGAAGCAAATACATGAAAAATAAAAATTCCACCTTGAAAAAGAAAAATACAAGTAGTAATTGAGGCTGTTAAAGAAAATTTAAAGAGAGTTGAATGAGACTGAAATAAGAATAATTATAATTCAAAAGAAAGAAGAAAAGACAATTCCGAAATCTTATTAAAATCAATTAGAAATACTGCAAGATTTTTAAAATATGTAAGAAATACTCTTTGAACAACTAAATTTGATCTTGAATTACTGCTATGATTGCTTGAAAAAATCAAAGCAGAAAATTTAGAATGAACAAAAAAATGAAATAACTATTCTATAAATTTCCATTTAGATACATTACTTGACCCAAGATTTTTTCATTATCTAAAAGAAGTTAAAAAAACATCTTGAGTTCATAAATTAAATTTTTTAAAAATTGAATTATTAGAAGAAAAAACTAAAAAACCTCTAACTACTGAAAAAGTAAAACAATTATCTTCAGTTATAAAAAAATTACAAAGTGAATGAGTCAAAATATGACTGGATGATTTTCCTGAATGAGTAAATAACAAAGATTTTTTAAATTCTCTAAAAGAAAATAAAGTTAATATAAATTTTATTAAATTAGACTGAGCAAAAGTAATCAGGTTTTTTACAGGTAAAACAATAGAGTGAGACCCAAAAACTGAAGAAGAATTAACATCATATATAAAAAATATAATTGATGAGATTGATCCAAAAAGAAAAAATTGATGAAGAGATAACTTCTATATTACTTTAGAATGAATAACAAATGAAGAAGCATTAACTTGGGTAAAAAAAGAACTAAAAAACTATGTTGATAATATTCAATGATACGCTGTTTGAATGAAAGAAAAGATATAAAAATATTATTTTTCAATAAAATAATATTAAATAATTTATATTGACTTTTATAGTTTAATACTTATAATAAAAATATTAATATTTTTATTATTTTTTTATGGCAAAAAACAAACCATCTTGAAATATTGAAAAAAGAATAAAATTCAAGAATCCTATAGAACAAAAATTATGTGAATTATTATCTGAGTTACCAGAAAATTTTACTAAAATTGATGAAGAAAGCTTCCAAAAGTTTACAAATATTTGAACAAAGTTTTTAGAAATTTTAATTGAATATTGAAAACCAAATTTAACATTTATCCAACAAATAAAAATATATATTTCTCCTAAAAACTTAAAAAAGTTAAATCCAAAACTACCTATTTTTGTTTATGATAGAGTTTCATATGAATTAGAATCTTGATTAATAGCTTATTTATACAAAAAATGAATTCCAAATACTTATAATGTTAATTCAAAACTAAAAGTAATAGATGAAAGAATTAATGAGTCATGATTAGCGAATTCATTTAACGATATAGATTATAATGATCTTATAAATTTAAATAACAAAACTTTAAAATCATTAATAGATAACAAAGCTAGAGATATACCAGATAGTTATATAATTGAAATTCCCTTTCTATCAGATACAAAATTTTGGGTACTTTATAACAGAAAATGAGAAATTACAAAAAATAATGCAATTAAAGCGGTAAAAGATTATTTTTGAGAAGATGCTCTTAATTATTTAATGGAAATTAAAGACACTTATGTAAGTATATTTTTCTGAGATAAAGAACCTTCAGACTTAAAAATAAAATCCTTAGATGAACACAGATTAGCAATTAATTCTCCAATATATAGAGATGAAATTTGAACATTAACCTTATATTGATGAGATTATCATTTTGAAAGTATATTAAGATTATGATTAGAAAACTTTGAAAAACTAAAAGCATTGGTATTACTATGAATAGCTCCTGTTATATTAAGAAAAGAAGAAGCAGAAAAAATTTATGCAACTTACTGAATTGATATAACATCTCAAAAACAAAAAGAAAATAGTTGAGATAAACAAGAAAAAACAAAGAAATTAGAAAATGGTAATTTAAAAAGAAATTATCCTTATTGAAATTCAGTTAGATTAAGTATAGAAAATCTAATGGAGGATGATGATAAAAAAGAAGTTAACAGTAAAATTACTCACAAAAGACTTTTACCAATTATAAAAAGACTTGATTGAACTTATTTATCTTTAAAACCTTCATTGAGGTCAAATAAATTAGCTACATTATTATGATTCACATTAGATGTTTGAATATGATTTCCAAATAATTGAAAATGTATATACCCAGAAAAAATTCCTGATTTGTTAAATATATTAGGAGTAGAAAATATAGAAGCAGCCATAAATTTATTTAGAGAAGATTGAGAAAATGTATATTTAAGATATGAAACAATTGTTATTCCAACAAAGAAAGAATTATCTGAAGAAGAAGTAAAAGAAACAATAAAAGCAAAAGTGTGATGTTTAGTGAGTTAACAAAAAAAGTAGACTATAAATAGTCTACTTTTTTTTAATTTTTTTTGGTGCCCCGGGCGAGAATCGAACTCGCACTCTATTGCTAGAACGGGATTTTGAGTCCCGCGTGTCTACCAATTCCACCACCGAGGCAAATTAAGAGCTTGTTTATTATATATAAAACTCTGTTTTTGCAAGTTTATTTTCTTCCTATAATTTAACTTTGCATTTAGTATATTTTGTATATACTTATTAAAACTAATTTATAACTTTAAAATTATGTACATATGTAATAACTGTTGAAATGAGTTTATAAAATGGCAATGACAATGTAGTTTTTGTAAAGAATGGAATACTCTACAAGAATTTAAAGAAGCAAAACTTGATAAAAAACATTTAAAAGCTGAGAAAAAAGAATTATCAAAAATTGATGACTTAAAAAATAATGAAGAAAGAATAATCACAAAATCAGAAGAATTAAATAATGTACTATGAGGTTGAATTGTTCCTTGATCTTTGATACTACTATCAGGAGAACCTGGTATCTGAAAATCAACTCTTTCACTTCAATTATCATCTTTTGTAGACAAGAGAATCATCTACGTATCAGGAGAAGAGACTGTAGGACAATTGACAAGCAGAGCAAATAGATTAGGTGTAAAATGAGATAACTTATCTATTCTTTGCGAAAACAACATAGAAAACATAATTGAAACTATAAAATGAAACTTGCCAGAATTACTTATAATTGACTCAATAAGTGTTCTTCATAGCGCTGAAATTACTTGAAGCTCAGGAAGTATAAATCAAGTAAAATATATTTCTGAGATACTCCAAGATTTTGCAAAGAAAAATAATATTGCAACAATTATAATTTGACATGTAACAAAAGATTGAAGTTTAGCTGGGCCAAAGATACTTGAACATTTAGTTGACACAGTTCTATTTTTTGAATGAGAAAGATTTGAAGATATAAGAATTTTGAGATCTATAAAAAATAGATTCTGAAGTAGTAGTGAAATAGGTATTTTTAAAATGACTGAAATTGGTTTACTTGACTTAAAAAATCCATGACTTGAACTTATAGATAATAAAGAAAAAACTCCTCTTGTAGGTTCAAGTTTAAGTATAACTATGGAATGAACAAGACCAATTTTAATTGAGTGTGAAGCTCTTACAAACTACACAAAATTTGGTTATCCAAAAAGAAGTGTAAGATGAGTAAACAATTCGAAACTTGATATGCTGGTTGCTATTTTAAGTAAATATACAAAAGTGAAACTTGATTCAAGTGATGTTTATCTAAATATAGCTAGATGATTAAAGATAGAAGATCCTTCAATTGATTTATGACTTGTATGAGCTATAATTTCAAGCAAACAAAACAAAGCACTTGATAGAGAAAGTATTTTTATATGAGAAATATCTCTTACTTGAAGTATAAAAAACGTTATGCAACTAGAAAAAAGAATACGCGAAGCGGAAAAATTAGGATTTAAAAAAATCTATGTACCAGACATAGATTTAAAATGAGATTTTAAAATAGAAATAATTAAAGTGAAAAATATAAGTCAATATGTTGAGAAAATTTGACTTTAAATAAAAATAAGTACTATATATATAAATTAATTCTAAATAATAAAATATGAATTTCCAAGCAAAAATTACTTCTTACTACTATACTTTTTCTTTATAACAAGAAGAAGTAGTTTTTGCTAATCATAAAAATACTCTTTTTGTTAACAAAAAGAGTATTTTTTTATTTTTTAAGTTTTCTATATGCTACTAAATTCAACTAAAATTCATAACTTTTTTACATCATACTACTTTTCTTCTTATCTGTACTACTTATAAGAGATTTTTAATATACCTATTTTTAAACTAAGCTCTTCTTATAAGTAAAAGAAGGGCTTTTATTTTTATTTTAATAAACAAACCAAAATTATGAAAACAATAAATACAATAACGATAATTTGATGAAGATGAAATTTTTGAAGTTTTATCAAAAAAGAATTAGAAAAAATCTGATTTCAAGTAAATTCTATTCTTGAAGATACAGATGAAAATACAAAGAAAAATCTTTTAGAAAATAGTGATGTAATAATATTTTCAGTACCTATTAGAAACACAATTGATGCTATAAAAAATTTAGTTTGAATAAATCTAAAACAAAATGCACTAGTTATGGATGTAACTTGAATAAAAACTTGAATAAGTGAAGAATTAAAAAAACTTTGAACTTCTGAATTTGTTTCAATTCATCCTATGTTTTGACCAAGTATACAAAGTTTAAACTGAAAAAATATAGTAATTACTTCAAGTGAAAAAAATACTTGAAAGAAATGGAAAATTCTTAAAAGATTGCTTATAAAAGCTTGATGAGAATTATCAAACCTATCAGAAAGTGAACATGATAAAAAAATGGCATTTGTGCAAGCGACTTCACATTTCTTAAATTTAGTTTTTTGAAATCTTTTAAAAAATCTTTGAGTTAATCTAGATGAATTAAACAATTTAGCTACCCCTAACTTCAAAGGACAAGAAGAAATATTTTTAAGAATTTTAAGATGACAATCATGAAGTACTTTTGCTGATATGGAAATAGAAAATCCAGAATTTAGAAACAAAGTACTTCCTGAAATTATTAATAGTGTTAAAAGTTTATGAGAGATAGTTTGAAGCTGAGATTCAAAACAATTTGAAACAATGTTTTGAAAATTACAAGAAAAATTTCTATAACCTTTCAACTTGACTTTTTTAGTTATATATTTATTATAATTTTATATTACTAATTAAACCATATGATTGCCCTCGCAGATATAAACACTAAATTTGATAGAGAACAAAATTGATTAAAAGCAGAAGAAGAAGCTATAAAGTTTATAAAAGAAGATTTAGAATTTAATTTAAATATTATTTTTCCTATTGCTTTACAAACTTTAGCTTTGCACCTAAAAATTAGATATCCAAACTATAATGTTCTTAATCTAAAAAAATTCAAAAACAAAAAAATCATATTTAGTGAATCAAAATCAAATGAATGGAAACAAATAAAAGATACTCTATGAGCAGTTAAAATTAATTCAAAAACAAATTCAATTGAAATATTTTTAAATGTCTTAAATATTGTGAGATTTCATATCTGAAGCTGAAATACAAATTTTCCTAGACTTATGTATTCTGTAATGTGTCATGAAATAGCTCACTTATTATCAAGTGAAGTTCTTGATGAAAAAACATCTGATACAATAATTAAAGTAACTGAAAAAATCCAAGAAACTGTTATTCAAGATTGATACTCTCCCCCTCCTATATGGTATATGAGAAGTTGAATAAGCGTTCATATATGAGATTATGTTTTATATAATTGATATAATGAATGATTAACAGATTTTATATGAGAGGAATTTTTTAAAATATTATGTGAAAAATGAATTATAGAATTAAATCTAGATGATTTTGTAAAATCATATATTAATGAAAGAGATTGAATTACTACTCTAGCTCAACAATGTGCAGAATACTATTGAGAAGACATAAATGAAGTGTTTGAAAAGTTCAAAAAATGATATTTTTTATGATGATTTGAACTTTATAAATTATTTGAATATATTAATAATTCAAATTCAAATTAAAAACAAAACAAATATATTGTCAATTAAATAAATCAAAAAAAATTAACTTTTTGCATTTTTTGCTTAAAATAAGGATATTAGCTTAATATTTTATTAATATTAGTATGAGAAAGCTTAATTATACTATATTGAGCATTATAATAATTCTATGCTCATTAACTTCATGAGTTATATGATCTGTTGTTGTAGTTAAATATTTATGAGAATATGTTTGAATTAAGACTGTAGTTCCTGAAATAGTTAAACAAGAAACAACTAAAACTGAGAAAATAACAAGTGTTATAAGTTTACAAAATGATATAACAAAAATTGTAAAAGATATATCTTCTTCAGTTGTAAGTATAATAATTAAAAAAGATTTAACTGTATACAGGCAAGATCCTTTTGGTTTCTTTCAAACTCCAATTTGAACTGTAAAAAGTAAAGTTTGATGATGAACTTGATTTTTTATATCTAAAGACTGAAAAATAATTACCAATAAACATGTAGTTTCAGATCCAAATGCTGAATATACTGTAATTGCAAATGATTGAACAGAGTATGATGCAAAGATACTAGCTACAGATCCAATTACAGATTTAGCAATACTTCAAATAAATTTAGATAAAATTTATACTCCTCTAGATATAATTTGAGATAATGATGAATTAAATGTATGACAATTCGTTATAGCTGTATGAAATTCATTAGCAGAATATCAAAATTCTGTTTCATTATGAGTTTTAAGTTGAAAAAATAGAAACATCTCAGATGATACTATAAAATTATCATGATTATTACAAACAGATGCTGCTATAAATCCAGGAAATAGTTGATGACCTTTAATCAACTTAGAATGAAAAGTTATATGAATAAATACTGCTATAGTTTCCTGAGCTGAATGATTATGATTTTCTATCCCTTTAACTCAAAATAGAATAGATTATATGCTTAGATCTATTCAAACTTATTGAGCTATAAAAAAACCTTTTTTATGAATAAATTATATTATTAACTCTCCTTGAATTCAAAAGGAATTATGATTAAAAGTAAACTATTGAGCATATATATCAGAAACTCCAAACTCAGTTGTACAATGAAGTGGTGCAGATAAAGCAGGACTTAAGGCATGAGATACAATTCTAGAAGCAGATTGAGAAAAAATAAATCTAGATAATACTTTATCCTCAATTATCCAAACAAAAATTCCTTGAGACACTATAAAGTTAAAAGTTATGAATAAAAAATGAGATGAAAGAGATGTCGAATTAACTCTTGGTGAAAGTTCATAAATTAAAAATATGTGGATAATTAGATTTCAAAATTTAAAGACAAAAGATTACAATTATATAAATAGAAAACTTCAAAAACTTTGATTTTTTACAAGAAAATTATCATGAATTGTTTTTATAAAAGCTTCAATTTATCATATCATTGAAAAAAAATCATGGAGAGACATCTCTACAAAATTATGAGTTAATCATATTCAATTATTCAAATTCTATTCAAACTACAAAAATTCAAATGAACTTTTAGAAATATTTCACTACCTTTCAGATAATAAAGTAATAGCTTATATATGAGATAATAAAAGATTTAATTTAAACGATATAGATAACAATGAAGAGTTTTTAAAATTGACAAAAAAACAAATAACAAATATATTTTCAACTATAAGATAATTATTTATTTTCCTATTTATTCTTTAACTAAAAATTTATGTGCTGAATATTTGCTTATAACTGAAAAAAAGATTCAATTCCTTTTCTTGTAGAATGACTTAAAAATTTAGAATACAGATGATATGATAGTGCTTGAGTTGTTTGAGTTAGCGAAAATGGTGAAGTATTTTTAGAAAAATCTATTTGAAGAGTATCCAACTTAGCAACAAAAGTTGAGTTAAAAAAAAGAGAATTGAAATACAATGTTGGAATAGCACATACAAGATGGGCAACTCACTGATGAGTAACAGAAAGCAATGCACATCCACATTATAGTGAAAATAAAAGATTTTTTGTAGTTCATAATTGAATAATAGAAAACTATAAAGAATTAAGAAAAAGCCTAGAAAAAAAATATAAATTTTATTCAGAAACTGATAGTGAAGTTGTTGCAAAACTTCTTGAAGATTTATATGATTGAAATATGTTATCAACAATTCATAAAGTAACAAAAACTATAGTTTGAGCTTATGCCCTTGCTATTATTGATAAAAAAAATCCATGAGTTTTGGTTTGAACAAAACTTTGAAGTCCAATGATTATATGAATAAATGATAAGGATATATTTTTAGCAAGTGATATAAATGCTCTTTCTTGAGTAGCAAATGAATTTGTTCAAATGGAAGATAATGAAGTTGTAATAATTGAAAATGGAAATTTTTCTATATTCTCAAATTTATCTGAAGTTTGTAGAGATTGTGAAAAAATAGAAAAAAATCAAAAAAAATCTGAAAAATGAAAATACGATACATTTACAGAAAAAGAAATACACGAAATCCCTGAAGTTATAGAAAATGTATTTAAAGGAAGAATAAACTTTGAAACAAAATCAATACATAATGAGACTTTAGAAGACTTAAATGAACATGATATCGAAAGAATTGAAATAATAGCTTCTGGTTCTAGTTATTTTGCCTGACAAGTTTGAACTTACTGGTTTAGAGAATTAGCATGAATTCCTACTGAAGTAAGAATTAGTAATGAATTTTTATATGATACCTTTATTCCAAACTCTAAAACACTTTATATCTTTATGTCTCAATCAGGAGAAACAGCAGATGTAAGAGAATGTTTAAAAATGGTAAAATCAAAATGATGTTTAACTTTCTGAATAGTAAATGTTGTTTGAAGTACAATTGCAAGAATGTGTGATATGTGACTTTTTTCTCATGCATGAGCTGAGATTTGAGTAGCATCAACAAAAAATATAATCTGACAATTATGAGTTTTAATTCTTATGGCTCTTAGTTTATGAATGAAAAGAAATTTACAATATTCAAGAGGAAGAGAAATTATGGAAGAATTATCAAATCTTAAAAAAATATTTGAGAAACAATTAGAAAAAAGCAAAGATATAAAAAAGTTAGCTAAAAAATATTCTGATGTTAAAAGCTTATTTTTCTTATGAAGAAATCTACTATACCCTGTTGCTTCAGAATGAAGTTTAAAACTAAAAGAATTAAGCTATATTCATTCCGAATCATATTCTAGTTGAGAAATGAAACATTGACCACTAGCTTTGGTAAATAAAGATTTCTTATGTATATTTTTAAATCTTAAATGAGTTTTTGAAGAAAAAACTGCCTCAAATATCAAAGAAGTAAAAGCTAGAAATTGAATAGTTTTATGAATAATTACAAAATGAGAAGATGATAAAGAACTTTATGATGACACAATAGAAGTTCCTGAAGTAGATAAAGTAGTTACTCCTTTTGTAGCATTAATTCCTGTTTGGTTATTTGCTCTTCATACTGCAACTGAACTTTGAAGAGACGTTGATAAACCTCAAAATTTAGCAAAAAGTGTAACTGTTGAATAAAAAAAATAGTTCCAATATGGAACTATTTTTTTTATTCAACTTTATAATTTTGAGCATATTCCTTTCAATCAATTCATAGCCTTTTCATAACTTCTATTGCATAACTCTGCACAACTTCAGATATAGGTCATACTGGTCATCTGAAAGATACAGTTTCTCAATTATATCTTTTCATAGAAAATACATTATGTACCATATGAGGATTTGGATATCAAGGTGGAAAAAGTAGTTCACTTGCAATAGAATTCTGAGTTACTTCATATCATATATTAAATTTATTATCTATAATAGATCTAACTATATTTGGTATAATTCAGGCTGTAACACTTATAACTCAATAGGCTCGAATTTGGTTTACATCATTAACTATACTATCATCATTTCAAGTCCAAACTGTAATTCACTTATTAACTAAATATTGTATTCTTTCACTTCAATCACATTCTTTTACTCATACAAAATTTGGATGTTGTGATAATACTTCAATTACTTCAAGTGGAATTTCCATTCAAGTCCTACCTTTTATAGAATATATAATTGCAGGTCATTTATTTAATCAATTAACAAAATGTCTAATTAAATTTTCACTACTAGTTTTTATATAATAAGGTGGAAGTAATAAACTTGCTACAGCTCATGGTGTTTTTTGTAAATTCATTTCGTTTAATTTTGTGTGATTTTGTCTAGTAATAGTCTGATCTACTGCAAAGTTTCCTCATAATACTCAATAAATTAAATCTCATTGTTCACTTGTTGAGTTAGATCAAGCTCAAGATACTACTGTTATATTATATTTTCTTGCTATTTCACAAGCAACTCTTACATATGTTATATGCTCATAAATACTAAGAGATGATGCTTCTCAAGTAGTTCAAGCAATTAAAACTGTTTTTATTCAATTATTTGATAAATTTAGAAGTTGTTCATCTAAAAAACTTACATCAACAAATCAATCTTTTGTAAATTGCATAGATAAAGCAACTATAATATTATCTATACCTAAATCATTTACATTTACATGCTCATTTCTATCAAGTTTTTCTCTCATATCAATAGAAATTGTTAAATCAAAGATATTTTGTAACTGATTCCTTCAAATCTGAGGAAAATCTACTAAATTTTTCATATAATATATTAAAAAAATAAAACACAGCTTTTATAATCATTTTTTTAAAATATATAAATTTCTTTACTTTTTGTTACATTTAATTACAATAATAACATATATGTTACAATTATAACATTTTTATATGATATCAATAAATACAGCTTTAGATAAAATTATAAATGAATCTCCTTTTCTAGAAGAATGATTATATCATGAATATATAAATCTAACATCTTTTTCAGAGTATATAAAGCCAAAAATTGAATTAATAACTAAAAAAGAAGTAAGTATATGAGCAATAAAAATGGCTTTAAGTAGATATATAAAAAATAAACAAAAAATAATTACATATAAAAGATTTGATTTAAATGATTTTTTTATAAAAAAACATATAAATATAATTTATACAAAAAATAATATAGAAACTTTTAATATAACTAACATAAATAAGTCTAACGAAGATTTTATAACAATTATTCAATGAATAAATAACTGTTCTATAGTATTTAATGATAATTTAAAAGAAAAAATTGAAAAGATAATAAATAAAAAAGATATTATATTAAAACTAAATAATTTATCGCTTATTTGAATTAATCTTGATGAAAATAGAGTTAATGAAATTTGAATAGTATATACAATAACAAAGAAAATAAATTTCAGTAATATAAATATCATAGAAATAATAACTTCCCTTAAAGAAATACATTTTTTAGTAAAAGATGAAGATCTTAAAAAAACGATTGAATCAATAATGCTTTAAAAAAACTCCTTCTTTCGAAGGAGTTTTTTCTATAATTTTTTAAATTATGTAGTACAAGAAAACTGCAACAGTAATTCAAAGTATACTTCAAGCAAATGCTTCACTAGGTAAATGTCAAAGTGATTCTTTGAATTTTTTTTCTAGTGGAAAAAGTTTATTTATAGCTTCAGCATGAAGTCATGCTTCAAATCTAACATTTATAGCATCATAAATTATGATAACTGTAAATGCTAAACATACGGCAAATAAATCACTATCTATTCACATTTTTAATGCTACAGCAGTAGTTAAAGAAACAACAACAGCACTATGAACTGAAGGCATTCCCCCACTTCATAAAGCAGCATTTATATCCCATTTTTTAGTTTTTGCTTTTATAATTAATCACTTAATAATAATAGCAATAACAAATGATAATGCAGGAACAAAAAGTAAATTTGAATAAAAATAGTTCATTTTATAAAAATTATTTTATAGAAATTATCTTATACTCAACAATTCAAGCATTTGATTTAACCTTTACTACATCTCCTACTTTTTTTCAAAGAATAGCTTTTCAAATTGGAGAATCATTTGAAATTTTTGGTAAGTCTGCCAATATATTACTTTCAGTTGACCCAACTATTTTATATTTTCATTCTTCTTTTTCATCAATGTTAAGTAAAACTACTTCTTTTCACATCATTACTTTATCTTCTTGTTTAACATTTTCTTCTTTAATAATTTCTACATTTTTTAATTGTTCTTCTAACTCAGCAATTCTAAGTTCAACTTGTGCTTGTTCATTTCTAGCTTCTTCATACTCAGCATTTTCTGAAAGATCTCAAAAGCTTATAGCTTCCTTTAATTTTTCAGCTATCTCAACTCTTTTAACTTCCTTAAGACTTCTTAATTCATCTTCAAGTTTTTTTAATCACTCAAGAGTTATATATATTACATTTTCCTTTATTTTTGCCATAAAAATTAATTAAAAAATATTATTTTGTTAAATTGTTTAAGATTTCTTTTACTTCATTATATGAATCTTTTTTAATTTTCAATCAAAAAACTTTCTTTTTATAAGAAAATACAAATCTTATATATTCATCACTTATCGTAGAATCCATATTTATATAAAAACTAGAATCTCAGAAATTATTAACTTTCTTTATTTTAAAAGGAAGATTATATGAAATCACATCAAATATATTTAAAACATCATCATATAATTTAGTTTGAAATATATACAAAGTAATTCATTTTTCTTCATTAAAATACTCTATATAAGGATCTGGATACTCTGTTGTTAAATCAAATAAACTACTATGAACTTCTAATTTTACTAATTTATAATCTTTAAATAAATCCAAAACTTCCTGTTCTTCTTTAGATATAGGCATCTTGTCTGTATCTCAAGTAAAAACAATCTTTTCATCAGATTTAATTAAATCATTATTTTGAACTTTTTCTTCTTGTAATTTATTATCTTCCTCATTATTTGTATTACTTCAAGTATAAGTTGAAATAACTTTTATAACATTTCATGTATTTGATAAACTTCAGGTATTAACTATATTATCTTCATATTTTATTCATTTGAAAAAACTTTTGTAACTAACAGAAAAATAGTACAAGAATAAATGTGCTATAAATAAAAAGCATAGTAAAAAAACTACTTTTACATAAATTCTTGAATTCATTCTTTAATTAGTTAACTTTTATTTGAGAAAAATCTAGTTGAACTGGAGTATCCCTTCAAAGTAAATTTATATTTAATTTCAAAGTTCATTTGTTTTCATTTATTTCAGTAATAACTCACTCATTTCATTCAAAAGGTCATTTTGTTATTACAGCTCTATCTCAAACTTTATATTTTGTTGAAAAAGTTTCAGCATTTTTTTCAACTTTTCATTTTAATTGCTCAAGTTCAGATTCAGAAACTGGAACTGGTATATTTCATGCTCCTAAAAATCATGTAACATTTGGAGTATTTCTAACTATATACCAACTTTCATTTGTTACAACCATTTGTACAAGTATGTACCTAGGTAATATATTTTTTCTTCTTTTTACTTTTACTCATCAAGTTCTAACAGTTACTACATCATGAGTAGGAACAAAAACATCAAGTATATAGTCTTCAAGTCAAAAACTCTCTCTTCTTTGAAAAAGAGATTGTCTAACATTTTCTTCTGTTCAAGATATTACTTGTATAACATACCATTTTGCATTATTTTCCATTTTTTATTTTAATTAAAATTTAAATAGCTTTATTTAACCAAATAATAAATTCTCAGAATATATTACTAAAAATAAAAAGATATAATCAGAAAAATACTATAAAACCTAAAACTATAAAAAAATATTTCATAGTATCATCTCTAGTAGGCCAAACTACGTGTTTTAATTCTCTTAAAGAATCTTTTATAAATTTTATCATGAAATTCTATTTCTTAAACAATAAAAAAGTATCACAAAATATTCTTTGTAACACTTGTCAAGTCAAATTATATTCAAAAGCTATAAATGTCAAAATAAAATAACAAATCATTTTGACATTATATAATATTTATAATAAAATATGCTTATATTAATTAATATTTTAAAATGAATACATCATTCATCATTACATTATCAATTATTATAAGTTTATTAATAGCTTTTTATACTTTTTTATTAGCTCTAAATAATAAGGTACATAAACTAGAAATTTTGATAAAAGACTTATTAAAACAAAGAACAGATTTAATTCCTGCTTTATTTGAAATTACAAAAAACTATTTAACAAAACATAATGAAATATATGATGAGATATTAAGACTTAGAAAACTTGAATTTTCACTAGAAGATAATGAAGATGTAACTTTTGTAGAAATACTTAAAAATGAAAGATTTATACATCATGAAATGAATTTTATTTACAATGTATGTCTAAAAAATAAAAAATTAGAACAATTCTGAAGATTTCAATATATAAAAGAACTTACAATCAATAGAAGTTATACGATTTGAGAAAAAGTTGAAACTTATAGAAAAATAGTAGATACATTAAACAACCTAATTACAATAAAAAATTATACAATTATTTGATTATTTTTACCATTAAATAAAAGAATTGAAATTTAAACTATTTTTTAATATTCATAAAAATTCTTTTCATTTTTTGTAAAATTTCTGATTTTTGCTTTGTAAAGACAGCTTCTATATCTCACTTTATATCCCCTTTCTCAGATAATAAAATAGCAATTCACTTTGTTTCATCAAATTTTGAAAATACTATACTTATAATAAACATAATAGGTACTGAAAGAAACATACCTGGAATTCCCCATATACTTCACCAAAAGACTAAAGATATAAGTGTAACTAATGGGCTCAAATTTAATTTATTTCAAGTTAAAATTGGCTCAATAAAGTTTCCAACTAATGTATTAATAAATATAATTCATCATAAAACTATAAAAAAATGATAATAGTCATTAAATTGAACTAAACTAAAAACTACAGGAAAAAAACCAGCTATTATAGAACCTACATTTGGTATAAAATTTAACAAAAATACTAGAAAAGCCCAAAATAAAGCAAAATCTAGTCATATAAGTTTCATTAAAATATATGCTAAAAATCAAGTTAAAAAACTTACAAAAGTTTTTATAAAAAAATACGTCTTTATATCCTGTTTCACTTCATGAATTATATCCAAAATCTTACTTTTATTTACTGAATCTTTCATTATCATATTTAGTTTCTTTGTAAAAAACTTATATTCCAATACAATAAAAATTAAATAAAAAGTTATAATTCAAAGATAACTTATGATGTTAGTAACTAGTGTTGCCATATTTGAAAATAACATTGGCAAATCAATATATCACCACATTTTTTGATAAAACTCTCATTCTTTAATTCAAAATTTTGCTACAGTTTTATCTATAATAAATCTTAATTGATCTTGATAAAAAGAAGATTTTTCAACTATACTTTGTATATTTGTATTTATTATCTTAGATATAATCCAAAAAATAAGCAAATATAAAATAATTGTTAATATAAATGAAATAAATGAATTTTTTAAATATTTTTTAAAAAAAGTATGAGTAGAAATCAAAGCAAAAGCTAAAAGTAATGCAATAACAAAAGGTATAATAAATGAAGCTCCTATATAAAGTATATAAAAAACTATAACTAAACTTATAATAGTTAAATTTACATTCAAAAATGTATTTGATTTTATTTCTTGTTGCATAGTCTTATTTTTAAAAAACATTTTTATTTATTTTAAGACAAAACAAAATTTCTCAAAAAGATTTTTACAAAAAAATAATTTGACATATTTTAAAAAAATATATAATCTACCTATCGTTAGGTAATTAACATTTAATATTATGGAAAAAATAGAAATACTTGAGAAATTAGAGCCTTTATTTTATGAAAAACCATTTAAAAATGTTTCTATGCAAGAAATTGCAGATATTTTAAAAGTAAAAAAGGCATCTTTATATTATTACTTCCCTTCTAAAAACATCCTTTTAGAAGAAATAATAAATTACTCTTTTGAAAATTATTTAATTTTTATTGAAGATATTTTAAAAAAAGAATTAAAAAAATTCATTAATGATTTTATAAAATTCCCTAAAAAAAGTAAAAATATTTTTTCAATAATTAATCAAAATTGATATTGTGAAGATGATGAATTAAAGCAAAATATACAAAATAAACAAAAACTGATATTTGATAAAATAAGTAAAGAATTAGAAAAAAAATATAACTTTTCAAAAGAAAAAACATTTTTATTTATTTCTATGCTTGAGGATTTAAGTAGAAAAAAATGTATATTTTGAAACTGTCCATTTGATCTTGATAAACTAATTGATGAAATTAGAAAAATTGTAAAATAAATTTTAATTAATATTAATATATAGAACATATTTATGAAAAAAATCGCAATATTATTTTTACTATTAGCTATAAGCACATCACTTACTTCTTGTGGTAAAATAGAAGAAAAAGTACAAAAATATTATAAAACTTCAAAAGTACAAACTTGAAGTATAAACCTAGAAGATAACTTTGTAGGTTATGTTGAAAGTGAAACAAAAACTGATATTTGATCTAAACAATGATGACTTATAAGAGAAATATATGTAAAGGAGTGAGATTATGTAAACGCTTGAGATATAATTGCAAAAATAGATAGTGCTGAAAGTAATATAAGTTTATCAAATCAAGAAATTATGTTACAACAAATGCAAGATCTTAAAAATTCTGTATCAAAAAGTTATGATAGTCAAATTGAAGTAACAAAATCGCTTGAAAATCAAATAAATATAAACTTAAAATGAGCAAAAGATTCACTTGAAATTACTAAAAGTCTAAAAGATAAAGAATTATCATCAATAAGTTCTCAAGTAGAAACAAGTAAAAATGCTCTTGAAACAGCAAAAATAGAACTAGAACAAACAAAATTAGTTTTAGACACAAAAGAAAAAAATCTTTATTCAAATTGAAAAAACGCAATTACAAATTCAATGATTGTAGACACAAATACTATAAAATTTGCTGATTCAATTTTATGAGTAATAAACTTAGACAAAAATAATACAAACTATAGTTTAAATACTTACTTGTGAGCAAAAAACACAAGTCAAAAAAATCAAGTAAAACAAGATTTTGAAAATGTTTATTCTGATTATTTAAAATATAAAAGTCTTTATGAAACAACTATTTTAAATAAAAATCCAAGTAATGAAGAAATAGAAAATACTTTAAAAATATGAATACAATTTAATGATTCCCTAAGAAACTTCTTGAAAGATTTCTATGAAACAATGGATAATTCTATCCCAAATTGAAGTAATTTATCACAAGCTGATATAGATAATTATAAACAAAAAATATCTGACTTATGAGCTAGCATAGAACAATCATTAATAAGTGTAAGCTGAAATTATACTCTATGATTAAAATGAAGTTCTCAAAGTATAGATGATTTCAAAACTGAAAAAGAAAAAACTTTAAGTTTACTACAAAAAAAAGTTGACTTAGCTTCAAATAATTTGGACACAATAAATAAAAATTATGAACAAGCCACTGAATGAAACAATTTAAAAATTACAGATATAGAAACAAAAACAAATGAAGCAGCAGAAAAAATAAACGAAATAGAAAAAAATAGAGCTAGTATAGAAACAAGTAAAAATGCAAAAATAAGTGAATTAAACTTAGAAAATCAAAAGTTAGAATTAAGTAAAGACTTAAGCATAGTAAGTATAAATAATTCTATAATTAGAGCTCCTATATCGTGAGTAGTTACAAAAAAATATGTTGAAATATGACAAGTGATTATGCCAAGTGCTCCTTTAGTACAAATATCAAATCCAGATGACACAAAAGTAAATTTTGAACTTCCTGATAATATATTATCAAAAATAAAACTATGAGATAAAGTTAACCTATGAATTGAATGAATGGATAATATAAATGAATGAATTGTAAAAACAATTTATCCAACTAAAAATGAAATAACTAAAAAAACTAAAATAGAAATAAAAGTAAATAATTCCAACAATATAAAAATATGAAGTATAGCAAAACTATACGTAAAAGACACAAGTCAATCGTGAATATTTATAAAAAATTCAAGTATAATTTGAAACTATATGATTCCTTGAGTTTATGTTTTAAAAGCTGAATACTTACCAACTGACAAATCTGAAAGTGGATATAAAAACTTTAAAACAATTGAATTCAGACAAATAAAAATAATTAAACAAAATGATGAATTTTCTCTAGTAGATTGATTAAAAGTTTGAGAAGAAATTATAACAGATTGAAAAGAAAATTTGTTTGATGGCGAAAGTTTGGAATAAAAAAGGCGTGCTTACGCACGCCCACACCTAACCATGACTTGCATTAGGATTTCTGATTTGGCGAAGGCTGAGGAGGTCTCCTCCTTCTCCCCATCAATGATGCTCTCTGCATGTCAAACTCCTTTCTATCTACAAAATGTAGAGCCATATATTATTTTTTGAATACTATAAATCAAACTTAATATAAACTTTAATTTAAAAACTTGTTAAAAACTTAAATTACCATTAATTATTATCTTAAAAATTATGTTCTCAAAAATTGCAGAATTTTTTATAAAAAATACAAAATTAACTTTTGTACTTATTCTTGTTATACTTTTAACTTGAATATGAAGTTATACAATCATACCTAAACAATATAATCCTACAATTATTGTTCCAGCTTTTTTAGTGTCTGTTGAAGCCCCTTCTCTTTCTTCAAATGATGTAAAAACTCTTATTACAAATGAACTTGAAAATAAAATAATGGAACTAGAATGAATTGATGAAATATTTTCAACATCAATGGAAAATTGAAGTTTTGTAATGGTTAAATTTAAAGTATGAGTAGATAAAGAAAAAGCAAAAATTAGATTACTTCAAAAATTATCACAGAATTTAGATTTAAAACCAATCTGAGTTTCAATGCCAGTTGTAAAAGCCATAGATCCTGATGAACTCCCTCAAATAACTTATGCAATAAAACTTAAAGATGAAAAAAATAAAAATACATCATCAGGAACAAATTTAAAGGATTCATCTACTGTTTCAGAGTGACAAAGCATTAAACTTTCTCCTCAAGAAAAGTACATTTATCTTAGACAAATAACAAATACAATTAAAAATGAATTAAAAGCTATTCCAAATATTACAACTCTAGACATAGTTTGATGAATAAATAAAGATATATTCATAGAATTAGATCAAGAGTTATTAGAAGCTAGAAATATAGATATACTTCAAGTTTATGATGTGTTAAAGAAAAACAATGTATCATTTCCAATTTGAAGCATAGACAATTCAAGTGATGAAAAAACTTTCATAGAAGTTTCTTCAAATCTCTCAACAATTGAAAAATTAAAAAAATTAGTTATTGCAGATTACAACTGAAATGAAATATTTTTAGAAGATGTTGCAAATATAAAATATTGAAAAAAGAAACTAACAGATTATTCATTTTATAGTGATAAAAATAGTATTTGAAACGAAGTTGTTTTTCTTTGAGTATGAAAACAAATTTGAACAAATGCTGTATTTGTAACTGAAAAAATAGAAGAAAAAATCAATGAATTAAGAGAAACTTTACCAAAAAATATAGAAATACAAACAATTCAAAATGAATGAGAAAAAGCTCGTATAGCAACTAGTGAACTTATAAAAGATTTAATCTTATCTATAATAATAGTTGTGGTAATTTTAATTATATTTTTATGATTTAAAAATGCATTAAACACTGCAACATCAATTCCTTTAATACTTTCACTTGTATTTTTATTTGCATACCTTTCTTGAGATAACATAAATAGAATTACTTTATTTGCTCTTATTTTAGTAATCTGAATGCTGGTTGATGATTCAATTGTAGTTGTTGAAAATATGCATAGACACCTAGAAGATAGACAAAAAGAATGAAAAACAAAATTAGAAGCAATATTGACAGCTGTAAATGAAGTTGGACCATGAGTTATTTTGTCTACAATTACTAAAGTACTTTCATTTGCTTGAATGTTTGCTGTGACCTGAATGATGTGAGAATATATGTGACCAATACCAAAATACTGAATTGTTGCATTATTACTATCCATAATAATTGCATTCTCAATAAATCCATTTGTAAGTTTTCTAACAACAAAAGATATCGATTGAGAACAACATAAAATAAAAAAACAATCAAAATATGATATAAGAAAACTTTACATAAAAGTAATGGAAATATTTATTCATGAGAAAAAAGAATCGAAGAAAAAAAGAAAAATATTTAAATTAACTTTCTGGATATCACTTGTTTTAATAATTATTTTACCAATTTATTTCTGAGTTTTCAAAGCTCGTATGCTACCAAAATCAAATCAAGATCAAGTATATCTATGGATTGATTGACCAAGATGAGCAAACATAGATAAAATGATAAAAATAGAAAAAGATGTAGAAAAGTTTTTATTACAAAATACAAATATTCCAACAAAATTACAAATAGTAGATAATATTTCATCAACTATATGACTTGCACTTCCAGCTGATTTTGCAAATTTATTTAGATGATGAAGTAACAGAACACAAGATTACCAAATATCATCAAGAATAAATTTAATTTCAAAGCACGAAAATACTGACAGAATAAAATCTGAATTATTTGCTATAGAATTAAGACCAATTCTTGAAAAATACTTAAAAGAAAAGTATGGAGATATAAAAATGAGACTGCTTGAAGATCCTCCTGGACCACCTGTAAGAGCAACATTTTTGATGAAAATATCTTGAGATAATATAGAAACAAAAAATTTAGATGATTTTACAAAAAGAGTTTATAGTCAAGTAGAAAATATAAGTAAAAAATATGATATAGTTGATTTATGAAATTCACTTGCAACTACTTACAAGAAAATTGACTTAAAAATAGATAATTATTCTCTTAAAAAAGCATGATTAACTGTAGAACAAGTAGCAAATTCACTTGCAATAACTACAAACTCTATACCAATTAGTTTGATTAAAAATAGTGAATCTCTAGAAGCAACAAATATAGTTTTATGAGTAAGACAAGATCAAACAGATACAATAAATGTATTAAAAAATATAAAATTTATTAACCAAAATTGACAACAAATTCCTCTAGAATCTATAGCTTCAGTTAACTATACATTTGTAAATCCAGAAATAAATACAGATGATAGAGTCGAAACAAACTATATTTATGCAGAAATGTGAAATAATTCTGTGGTATACCCTATTGTTAAACTTTATTCATTATTAAAAAGTGAAGACTTCTTATGAAAAGATTATAAATTAATTGATTCATCATTCTATGCACTTAGTTATAAATGATTAAAAGATTGAAAAACATATACAATAGAATGGGATTGAGAGTGGAAACTTACTATGGATACATTTAGAGATCTATGAACTGCAATGATTTTAGCTCTTCTTGCAATATATTTCTTGATAGTATGACAATTTAAAAGCTTCAAAATTGCATGAATTATTATGCTTCCTTTCTTACTTTGATTTTTTTGAATTTTCCCTTGATTTAGTCTATTATATCTTATTAAAAATGAATATTTCAATGCAACAGGTATGATTTGAGTAATATCCCTTGCCTGAATAGTAGTATGAAATGCTATACTTTTGATTGATTATATAAATATATTAAAATCAAGATGATGGACTCTTGAAATGGCAATAATTGAGGCTTGATATATAAGATTTATGCCAATAATGCTTACATCAATTTCTGCAATATTCTGAGCTATTAAAATAACTTCAGACCCAGTATGGAGCTGACTTGCTTGGAGTATAGTTTGTTGACTTTCAGCATCTGCTATACTTACACTAATAGCTATTCCAATATTTTATTATGACAGCCAGAAAAAAACTTGGGATTGTGAGATTGATGAAAAACATTGTTAAACAAAAATAAGTTCCAAAATTTTGGAACTTATTTTTGTTATTTTTTTAGTTTTTCATACATCTTACTGCATATCAATAAGTACGATACCCATATAATCAAGTAAGTGTAATACTTGTTGGCATAATTGCAATCCAATATGCATTTGTCCCACTTATAGAACTAGCCCAATAATAACCAACAGGACTACTAACTCAATAAACACGTCAATCTCCCCTATCACGAAATCAATTCATTGGTAACTTTATATCATTCATCATATTTGTTCAGTTACTTCACCATCATCAAGCTGATTTTATAGAACTCCAATCTCAATTAGATGGAACATGATATCAAGTTAAACAAGGTCATTGTCTTGCCACATTTGTATTTGTAGTATCTCACCATAAATTATCATTCTGAACTGTTGACCAATCATAAGTTCATCAACCTAATTCTATAAATGTTATATTATTATAATAATTTCAAGGTCAGTATCAAGATGCATTAACTAGAGTAGTTGATAAGCTTGATGCATTACCTAATGATCATCAGTTATTTCACCATTGATAATAATATCAATAACTTGAAGCTCAAGTCCCTGATATATTTGTTCATACATTACATGCTGCTATAGTATAGCCTATTTGATTTCAAGAACATATTATTATATCTGAAGCATTACAGCTTCAATATATACTTGTCGCAGTTAGTATTTGTCATGCTGCAGAACATCAAGTATATGGATTTGGTGGTGTACTACAAGTAACTCCTGTATATCAATTTATACAAGTATAATAACAAGGATTAGTATTGTTTGTGTTTTGCCATGCTTGATTTACTTGATTTGGTATTCATGTAGTAAATGTTGCATTTGTATATGTTGGTTGTGTAGCACAGTTATATAATTGTACAGTTTGAGATAGTTGTTCTTGTGTTATTTTAGGTAATCATCACATTCAGTTTTTTAGATAATTGTTTACTAGTGTTATAGCTCAAACTTGGTTTGTTGTTGTATCTGTGTTTATGATTTCTTTATATGTTGGTTCTCATTGTACGATTGTATTTATATATGCTTGTTTAATGTTATTTATCAGTATTAATTTATTTGAATCTTGTAGTAGGTCTTGTGTACTTCAACTATATACTACTAGTTTATTTGGTATGAAATCAAATCATCATGTCATACTATATCATAGGTTCTTGTATGAATCTGGTAGGTTTGTATAGTTATTGTATACTAGTTGTTTCTTGTTTATTATACTCATCAAGTCTACATCTTGGATATCTCAATTGATTATACTTGGTACTGCTAGTATATAGTCTAGTCATCATGTAC
>JAQVFO010000011.1 GCA_028697205.1 Candidatus Altimarinota bacterium
TTGTATGTTCATACTACCATAGCTGTTGCTTTCTTTAGTGGTGTGGCTGCATATGTTTGTGGTAGAACATTGTATCATAGTATACTTCATCATTCTAGTATTGCTCAGATTTGGTATTCTGTCTTTAGGTTTGTTATACTATATGTATATTCATTTTGTGTTAGTGGGTCTGTTGGTTTCTTATTTAGTTTCTGTAGGTTCTTTATTACATTGTCTCACACTGTTCATTGGATCCATGCTGTTGCTCAGCTATATGTTATATTTACTCAATTATCTGGTGTTGGGTAGAATCATTTCTCTGTTAGGAATAGTTCTAGGTTTTTTCTTATACTATTTATATCTGCTAATCTTTGTCCGTCTCTTGCATTTTTTGTGTATGATTGCAGTGATATGAATGCTATACTTCATAGTATTGCTAGTATTGTTATTACTACTATTAATTCTACTAAAGTAAAGGCTTTTTTCGAGCTTTGTTGCATTTATTGATTTTTTAATTTTAAAACACCACTAATTCTATAGAATTAGTGGTGTTTTGCAAGGATTTTAGATTGACTTATATAATTTTATATAAAAACTTTACTTTAAAAATAGTTTATTATACTTAAAAATATTTACTAAAAACTAAAAAGTTATGCAACTTATCAACCGCCAAGAAGTTCCAAAAGATCACATATACTATAGAACATCATCACCAATATACAAGAAATATTTAGAAAGTTCAAAACTTAAAACAATTCCTGTTTGAGAAAAACAATTTTGATGGTTAAAAAATGTCTTTAGAGTTTTTAATGTAGCAAAATTTGAGAGAATTGATGAAGAACCAAATATAGAACAGCTTAAAAAAAATTGATTTAAACACTGATTTATAATATGGATCCCTTATACTAGAAAAGAAATTCCTGACTGATGGAAAAATTTATGGATAAATTCATATTTTACTACTACATGATTTACCATATTAAATGATGAAAACTATTTCAAAAAATGGAAAGATAGAGCAAAAAGAGCTAGAAAAAAATTCTTATCAAATGAAAATTTAATAATTAAAGAGTTAAATACTAATGATTTTCAAAAAATTTATTCAGAATCAAAAATATCTCAACCGTTTAAAAAATCATTTATGAAGTATCATAAAGATGCTTCAAACTTAGATGATAAATGAGAGATAAGAAATTTTGTATGTTTTTTATGAGATTTTCCAATTGCTGGACTCGCTGTTTTAGATTATAACTGAAACTCATCAGCACATCTTGTTTCATTTATAACAAAAGAATGAAAACAATATCAAGCTTGAACTTGATTAATTGATTATTGGTTTAAATCTTCACTAAATAAATGAATAAAATACATAAATTTTGATCATCTAAGAGATAAATTTATGACATGAGACCAACAATGATATACTGATTTTAAAGAAAACTTTATGGACTATAAAGTTGTTTTTCCAGATTCATATTTTAAATTAATATAATATGCTGAAATTTACTTCTGAAGAACTTGAAAAATTTAAAAAATTTCAAAACATCAAAGAAAATTCATGAGAAATAGAAAAAAAACTTATAGACAAAACTATTAAGTATATAAAGTATGTAAAATGGATTCCTGGACTAAAAATGATAGCTATTTGAAATAGTGTAGCTATGAATAGTGCAAATAATGAATCAGATATAGATTTATTTATAGTTACAGCTCCTAATAGACTTTGGATAGCAAGAATTTTAATAACATTTATTTTTCAAATACTTTGAGTTAGAAAAACAAATAAGTTTCATAAAGAAAGGTTTTGCTTAAGTTTTTTTTGTACTACAAATGCCCTTAACTTTGAAAATATTGCAATAGAAAATGATATTTACCTTTATAACTGGATATTTTATCTAAAACCGATTTTAAACTATGATTCGACTTATGAAAAATTTATTAATGAAAATAGTAAATGGATAGATATAACAATACAAAGTAATAAATACAAAATACAAAATAATAAAAATGAAAAAAATATTTTTCTAGACTCTTTAGAACAAATCATAAAATCAATTTTTCTACCAAAAACAAAAAAAACCTTTGAAAGATTATGAAGGCCTTTTTGAGTTATAATAAATAATGAGATGTTAAAATTTCATAATAATGATAAAAGAATTGAAATTAGAGACAAACTAATTTGATAAAATTCAAGTAGAAGTATTTATATCTCAACTTCATGATGATTTTATTGTATTGAAATTTAACTCCTTATAATTAAAAAATTTAATATCTAAACCTACATTCTTTGAATCTGCAAAAACTTTTATAGAGTTTAACAAATTGTTAAAATCACCAATACTTCAATCTTCTACATCAAAAATAGCATTTACATTAGCTTTAGAATTTATATCTACTAATGAAACATCTAGACTTCTTAAACTTATTCAATTCTGTAAATTTTTATTTATAAAGTCACTAAAATCAGTATTAATCTGATTTTTTTCAACTTGAATAGAAGTTAAACTGGCTTCTTTATTTGAAGAATATAATGTCAAAGGAATAAAAGAAAAATTAATTTTTTCATTGAATTTGTTTTTTATTTTAGTTTCAAGTCAGGAAAAAAGATTAGAATTAAAATTTTCTTTATTATTAATTCACAAAATAACTTTTACATTATAAGTATCTGAAACTACATTTATCTCTAAGCTTACTACATTTATATTTACATAATTATTCTTAAATTCTTTTAAAATAAAATCATACATTTGTGTTTTTATATCCCCTGAATTATCTGAAGAAACAATATTTGCAGTTCTTATTAAATCTATATTTAATTCAACATTTCTTCATAATTTCTTTGATAACTCAAAATCAAGTTGCCTTTTAAAAGTATCATAAAAATTTATTCATTCTGGAAGTTTAATTGTTGATAGTATTTTTACATTTTTATCATTTATAGAATCAATTTCTAAACTAGAAATAGATATAAATGGATTTTCAGTTTTTAAAATATTTTCTAAATAAATCTTTGATTCTTTTCTAAGTTCTGATTTCTCTCTTATCAAAATCAAAGACTGAAATAATGGAATAGAAATAATAAACATAACTATAACTATAAATGAAAAAGTTTTTACTGAGGCTTTTTGCCTATCCCATATATGAGGAGTAAATCAATAAAGCCAAAAAATAATTATTCCAACAAGTATTATAGCAACTAGATTGGCAATAAATAACATAAAAGATCAATAAGCTGAATTATAATTTCATAAAGATAGTTCTATTCACACAACTGCAAGTGGAGGCATTAAAGATGCAGCCATAGCAACTCATGCAACACTTTCTCAAAGTCTAGTAAATCATAGAGATAATACTGCTATCATAGCTGAAAATATAGCTATAAATAAATCAAGTATATTTGGTGAAGTCCTTGCTAAAATTTCATTTGTTTCATATGAAAGTCAAATAATATTTGCAGATAAATATCACATCAAAATCGAAATAAATAAACTTAAAAACAATACTTTAAATGATAACCAAAATATATGTTTTTCTCATTTTGATATAGAAAAAGAAAGTCAATTTATAGGCCTTAAAAGTGGTGAAATAAGCATGGCTCATATAACAACAGCAACAGAGTTTTGCAATAATCCAAGTGCCGCAATCATACTTGAAAGAAATATTTCTATCCAATATAACTTTCATGTAATGATATCTTTTTTAACTTTTATTGCTACGTTCTGCTTCAACTCAGGAGACAACTTAATAAATTCAATCTTATCAAAAAATAAAGAAACTTTATCAGACCAAGTTTCAGACTTCTTATTTATTATTGATTCTATATCATTTTTTATTTCTATATTTTTATTTATTATTTCCTGTGTGTTAAAATTATCAGTCATTTTTTATTTGTTATAATAATTAATATAATTTTAACATATTCTTAAATTTTTTACAAATTCAAAAAAACTATTACAAAAATGTAATAGTTTTTTTATAAAATATAAATTAACTTCTATTAACTTCTACTTTATCAATTTTTCAATCATTAATTCATATAACTCTAAATTCCAATGTTTTTCACTCACATATTGTTTTCTCTCAGTCCCTTTTACATTTTATGTGAAAAGATATTATTTCATCAGGTTTAGGAAATCTTTCTAATTTATGTGTAATAATATAACTAACAGTTTCTCCAGATAATTCTCTTTCATGTAAACCTATACTTTCAAAAGTTAAATTAAATTCTTCAAGTATATCATCAATAATAATACTTGGATCAATTACATAACTGTTGTTTCATATTTTTTTTATTTCATCAGTTTCTCATCTATCAGTTTCATCTCTAATTTCTCATAATATTTCTTCAATTATATCTTCCAAAGTTACTATTCAAGCAACTCATCAATACTCATCCATTACAACAGCCATATGCTTATAAGATTTTTGAAATATTTTTAAAACTGTATCAAGTGGTTGATTTAATGGAACTTTTATAACTTGTTTTAGGTTATCTAAATTTTTTAATTGTTCATTTATCAATCAAGCATCCTTAGCATTTAATAGATCCCTTATAGTAAAAAAATAATCAATCTTATCAATTGTTCCAGAATAAATCAAAATACGACTATAACTATTTTCTTTATAAAAAGCAATTGCATCTTTTACAGTAGTATCTTCATCTAGTGCTCTTATATTAACTCTTGGAGTCATAACTTCTTCTACAGTTGTATCTCAAAATTCTAATATATTTTTTATTTTTTGATGTTCTCATTCTTCCAAAGTTCAACTATCTTTTCACATATCTATAAAAGTTTCTAATTCCTCATTAGTAATTATATGAGATTTTGTTTTTCATGTAAAAAGTTTTACTATAAACTCTATACATATAACTAAAGGGAAAAGAATAAAAAGTAAAAATTTATAAATATTTGAAGTTGTTAATGCTAAAAATGTAGCATTTTTAACTGCAAAACTTTTTGGAATTATCTCTCAAAACATAAGTAACACAAATGTTATAATTCATGTTGCTATTCAAACTGCTAATGATTGCTCTATTCAAGAAGTTTCAGCAAAATTTATACTTAATTGTGTAGCTAATGCCGCTATAGTTGTATTAACTAAATTATTTCAAATTAATCATGTAATAAGAAATCTATCAGAATTATGCTTTAAAAACTTTAAAGATTTAGCTCAAAATCTTCATTCTCTAAATAATGTTTCAACTTTATGATTTGGAATACTTAATATTGCTAACTCTGTTGATGAAAAAAATCAAGATAACAATAATAAAATAATAAAAGTAAAAAAATAAACGGGGTCCATATATAAAGTTACTAATTACGAATTAAAAGAATAATTAAATTTCCTCTCAGTTTATAGATTTTTTTGTCTTTGTAAAGATAAAAACTATTTTATTCAAAAAATCTCAAGTTGTTTTCAAATATAAATATTTCAAGGATTTATAATAATATAATTTCAAAGATAATTTATTTGATTTGGAAATGAATCATTTATAGGATTTAGGTATATTTTTTTATTATCAATATTTAACCCAGTTAATTTATATGATAAAATTCAAGTTGACATATTTGATAAAAAGATTGCATAATCATTATCTCTAAAATTAAAAAAATTTGTATCTGCTCACGTTGATGAAGTTAATGATAAAACTCATCACAAATTTTTAATATATCAACTTCATGCAAGAATAGATCAAGATGATAAATAAGTTCATATAGCAAGTAACTCTCTAGTATCTTTTGTATAATAAAATCTATCAAATTTAACCATTTTTATTAAAAAATTTTTATCTACATCTAAAAATAAAGATCAAGTAACTACATTTACTATATTTATATTCAATGCTCAAGTATTATTTGAATTGTTATTTATATAATCATTAGTTTCAAAATTACTCCAAAATATATTTTCATAAACTCAAGTACTTGAAATACTTCAAAAAACTGTTTTTCTTCATAAATCATCATTATCACTGTATCAATCAGGATATGATATATTTCAAGTTGAAGAATCTTTATAATCATCACTATTAAAATTATCATCAATAGAATCTGCAAGCTGATAAGACGAATTATCAAAACTTATAAGAGTTGAATCAGAATCAGAAAAAGTACTAGATCATTGTAATCAAGCTCAATAGGATATAAGTCAAACTGAAGATCATTCATATGATGATGCTATATATGAATCATATGTAGAGTTTAAAAAAATATCAAATGGTTTCGTATTATAAACTCAATGACAAAAGAATGAAGATCACGAATATGTTAAAATTGACGTAATTCATGTAACCATTGATGTTGTTCAACTCATAGTTATATTGTTTGGACAAGAAATATTATCTATAAATCAAGTTCAATCTTTGTTTAAAATTTGTTGATATTTTATAAATATATCTCATTTATTTTTTATTTTTCAATATAATTCCCTTTCTAAATCTTGATAAGATGTATTATTTGATAATAAGTTTATATTATTTAAAGTAGCCATAGCCATTATCATAGCTATTGATATAAGTATTAATATATAAATTAATATAATTCATTTTTTGTTTAATATCATTTTAAACATATTAAAAATCTAAATTTAGCTTAAATATCTCATATGCAGAACTTGGTATATTCTCCCGTAACTCTCAAGAATATCATGAATTATAATTAACTAAAATATCTATATTAAAATCTAAAATTGCTCATGTATTATAAAAATCTACTTGAAATGATTTTATAGGAAAATTAAAATAATGATCATTAGTAAAGTCAAGATTATATACTTCATCTGGATTTGAAGTTATAGCATTTATTTGTCATGAAAAAATCTTTTTATATCATAACATTTTATAATCATAATTATTATATAAACTTCATGATTCAATTTTCATTGTATTTCTATTTACAATTCAGAAAATAACTCAATAATCTCAATCTAAATCTTTTAGAACTAACACATCACTCCCAGATCAAACAGGATTATCTATAACTATCCCTCATGTTAAATAAATTCTTTTATAATTATCAATAAGTGATTCGACACTGTATAACTCTGATAAAATCTTAGATTTCATATCAGAAGTTGCTATACTATTCATTGAATCAGCTAAAAATGAAAATGTAAAAATAAGAATAATTACAGATATCATTGTAGCTAAAATTATTTCTACAAATGTAAATCATAAATTTTTACTAAAAATTTTCATTATTTAAAATAATAAATATAATTTACTTGGATTATACTTAAAGTTATTTTTTTTCAAAATGATTAAGAAAAATATAAAGTGAGAAAGTTTAGTATGAGTTATCTTAGCAGTTGCACTTTTATGATTTGTTATATTATGAATTGCAAACATGCTTACATATAGTGATACTGTTAATTACAATTATGAAATTGAATCAAACATAAACTTAATAAAAGATAATACTTTAAATATATTAAAAAAATTAGATATAAGCCCTCTTCAAGAAAATGAAACTTTTTATTTATATAAAGATTCTATAAATAAAAGTTTTTTATTATTTACTTGAACAACAAATGAACAATATAAATATATAGACAAGTACTGAGAAAAAGTAAATCCTTTAAGTTTCTCTTGAATAATCTATGAAAGAAATATACTTCTAGAAAAAAAAGATATAGTATTATGAAATAATATATTTAAGATTAATGTTACAAAATCAAAAATTAATTAATATTTAATTTATTAAAATATGATAAAAAAAAATATATTAGCATTTACGTTTGTTGAAATTATAGTTTCTATAACAATATTAGTTATATTATCAACTCTATGATTTTATTCATATTCTCAGCATTTATCTGATGCAAGAGATACAGAAAGAAAATCTGATTTTGCAAATATTATGTCTTCGCTTAAATTGCATAAACAAAAAAGAGCTACATACCCTTCTCCATGATCTTCAACAGATATTGTTTACAGTTGAGGCATTGTAGCTATACAATGAAGATTTGATGATTCAGTAGTTATATCTACTCTTGATAAATTACCTAAAGATCCATATATAAAGGTTCCTTATATATATTCGGTTACAGGAAATAAACAAGAATTTCAATTATCTGCAACTCTAGAAAATAACAATTCTTATACAGCACTTCTAGAATGAGATTATAAAACTGTTGCAAGAAATATAATGCCAACTCTAAGTATTGCAGTTGAATGATTAACAAATATTGAGATAAAAGATTGATATCTAGATTGAACAACAAATAGAGATAAATTTGTATTAAATAAATGAATCCATAACATTCCATACTCTTTTGTTTCTCCTTATGCCCCTTATAGTGACTGATCAAACTTTTTATGAATAATGAGTGACCCTGATAAAGAATTTTGGCAAAATAGTGATTATAGAAGTTGTCAAGAAATAATAGACGATTGAAAATTCTTTTGAAGTTGAGAATATCAAATATTAAGTAGTACATGAACTTTAATTAATATTAACTGTTAATTAAAAATACTAAAATCATTAGATTTTAGTATTTTTTTTATTTAAATTATATTAAATTTAAAAAACTTGACAAAAAATTTGATTATTTTTTAAAAATATATTATCATATAAATATCTATTAAAAAATAAGTTTAAATATATGTCTGAAATAAAAATATCAATTTGACAACTGACAAACAATATAAATAAAGAAGGAAATTTAAATTCTCCAAAAGTAAATGAAATAAAAAAAGTTAAAGAAGTAAATGAAATAGAAGAAGAAAAAGAAGTTAAAAAAGCTCCTAAAGTTCTTATATCATTATCAAAAGAAATTGAAGAACAAAAAGAAATATCTTCAACCAATAAATATAATGAAATAAAAAAGATAAATGATAATAAAAATTCCCATTCTATAAATATTCAAAAAAATGAACTATTTAAAAACTACAATTCTGATTTTCAAAAAAATGAAAAAAATATTTTACAAAGAATAAGAAATTTAAGATTTATACCTAGAACAAGAATATGATTATTAATTAGTTTAATTTCCTTTACAATCTTAAGTATAACATTGCTATTTATAATAGACCCTAAACATAATTCTTTAAGTGTTTATAAAACAAATATCATAACAATTATATGAAAAAATAAAGAAAATTTAACTAAAAATCAAAACAATATAAATAATCAATCTGATAATGTATCAATAATGTCATGAAGTGATATTGACATTGATAGTGATATTGAATCTACAAGTTCTTGAAATATAGTTAATATAGAAACAAATTCTTGAGATATATTAACTTCAAGTTGAAACACAAACACAGACGAAACAATTAATCCTACTAGTTCTGGTGCTGATGATTTAAATAATGAGTACACTATAACTGAAAGATGGCTTAAAATAACTCCAGAAGTTACTACACTTCCAAATTGAGATAAAGTATATATGTATAAATGAAATACTTATTCAAAAGAGTCACTTCAAAATGTATTAAAATTAGAAGTAAAAGAAGAAATTGATAAAAAAATAAAAAGTCACCTTAACGAAATTTATCTGAAATAAAAAATTTTATATAAACTTTTTTAAATAATAATTTAGAATATAAACTCTAAATTATTATTTTTTTATACAAAAAATATATTTAACATAACTAAAGGAAAAAATCAATATAAAAAGTTGTAAAAATCTAAATAAATATGATATCATAAAAGAAATAAATATTCCTTAAAGTTACAAAAAATGATAGATAACAGAGAAATCCTAGAAAAAATGGAAATAAAAAGAAGTATATGAGATGTTGTTAATTATGTAAATAATATTTTTCTTCAAGCATTAGAGAGAAATGCTTCAGATATACATATAGAACCTACAGAACATTTTTTACTTATTAGGTTTCGTCAAGATTGAGATTTTATAGTAATTGATAAACTAGATAGAGACAATATATCTCCAATAATAACTAGACTGAAAGTATTAAGTAAAGTAAAAATAGATGAAAATAAAAAACCTCAAGACTGAAAAATCGTATATTATTATGATAAAGAAAAGCAAAATATAGATATAAGAGTATCTACTCTTCCAACTAATTATTGAGAAAAAGTTGTAATGAGAATACTTAAACCTGATGCTTGATTAACAAACATAGAAAAATTATGATTTATTGATACAAATCTAGAGAAAGTTAGAGAAGCATTAAAATCAAGTTATTGAATTATACTTGTAGCCTGACCTACATGATCTTGAAAATCAACTACACTTTTTTGAATTTTAAAAAATTATAACCCTCTTGAGTACAATATTTCAACTCTTGAAGATCCAATAGAATACAATATTGAGTATGTAAACCAATCTCAAGTTAAACCTGAAATATGATTTACATTTGGTACATGACTTAGATCATTAGTAAGACAAGATCCAGATATAATAATGGTTTGAGAAATAAGAGACAAAGAAACTGCAACACTTGCTGTAGAAGCAGCATTAACTTGACATCTTGTATTATCAACAATACATACAAACTCAGCAACTGCAACTATACAAAGACTTATAAACATGGGAGTTGAAACTTTCTTATTGTCATCTGCACTTAGAATGGTTATAAGTCAAAGACTTATGAAAAAAATATGTCAAGATTGTAAAAAAGAAATAGAACTTCCTGAACTTATACTAAAAAAAGTTAGAGAAACTCTATACCCTATAATGGATAAGTCAGAAGTTGATAATTTAGTATTTTACGAGTGAGCTTGATGTGATAAATGTAATTGAACATGATATAAATGAAGACTTTGAGCACATGAAGTACTTATAATGGAACCATATATGGAAGAAATGATTTTAAGAGAAGCCTCAGCAAATGAAATGACAGAAGAAGCAAAAAAACATTGAATGATTACAATTTTACAAGATGCATTAATCAAGTCTGCTTTATGATTAACAACAGTTGAAGAATCTTTAAAACTTATTTAAATACTAAGTAATAAAAATGGAAAATACTAATACAAATCAATCAAGCGAAAATACAACAAATCTAGGTAATATAGGTAGTTTAGATATTAGTTGAGAAAAAGATGAAAAATTAGATGAACAAGCTAATACTCTTTCTACTTCTCAAACAACATTAGATGAATCAAACGAAAAAAAATCAAAAGGCTTCTTTGGGAAACTTTTTTCTTCTTCAAAAAATAAAAATACTTTAAACTCAGAAAATAAAGCAGTAATTGAAGAAAATACAGAAGAAAATATAAATAATACACCTGTTTCTGAAAACTCTAGTGAAACAATTAAAACAAATAATGAAGAAAAAAATGAAAAAATATGAATTTCAAGAGACCAATTTAAAGATAATCAAGTAGTTGAAAATACAAACACAAGTGTATTTGAAGAAACAAAGTTTTTAGATGATCCTAGCACAAAAAAATGATTTTTTTCAAGACTTTTTTGAAGTAAGAAAAAAGAAATTGATACTCAAAATATAAAAGATTTTGAATGAGCTATTAAATGAATTAAATTTTTTATTGATACTCAAGATTGGTTAAAAGCAAAACTATGAGTTGAAGAAATAAAAACAAAAGAGAAAGATGCCTATTTATCTTTATTAGACAAAATTAAAATTGAAGATATCAGAAAAAAACAAACTGCTATCTATAATAAAAAATTTAATACAATAGAAAAGTTAAATGATGAACTTTTAAATAAGGAAAGAATTTATACTGAGAAAAAAGAAATTGAGAAATTTAGAATAAAATTTATACAAATTAAAGAAAAATTAAATGAATTAATATGAACAAATAACAATTATGAAGCATTAGACCTTATTAACAGTTTCTTTGATGAAAATAAGGATAGTCCTATTGTTTTAAAGTTTTATGATAAATGGAAAAAAATAATTCAAAAAAGAATTGAGAAAAAGATTAAAAGTGATGAGAAAAAAGTAAAAAACAATACAAAAGCTGAAGCTCTTGCATTAATTTGAGAAAGAACAAATCTTTTAGATACAAAAAATAGTGAAGAAAAAAATGAGAATAGGAAAAATTATTTTTTTAAAAACATAATTAATAAACTAAATATCTATAAAAAAATACAATCTAAATTAAGAGAAAAAAAATTAATTGATGAAGTTACTATGTTGATTGAAAGTGAAAATGAAATAAATGAAGCAACAAAAAAGAAAAGATTAGAAAATATGCATATATGATTAATAAAAGAAATAGATAATGAAAATCTTTTATGATATGATTTTTATGCAAAAATATTATGAAAAGATAAAATATCAGGTGATACTTTTTGATTTTCTGAGGATGATTTTGGTTATAAATTTTTTCTTTGAGATGCTACATGACATTGAATCCAAGCATGACTAATTATCACACTACTTACTAGACTATTTAATACATTTTCAAAAAATAATTTACTTGAAAAAGTTGTATTTGAAATAAATAACTGATTAAAACAAGACTTAAAAAGTAAAAACTTTATTACATGAATATTTTGTGAAATAGATAAAAAATTTCTATCATCAATAAGATATATTTGAATGGGACATGAACCAATTTTAATATATAGAAAAAAAACATGAGAAGTTGAAAAACTTGTAGCATGATGACTAGCAGCCTGAATAAGAATAATGAATGACCTTACTCAAATTAAATCTCGTGATTTAAGCTTAGAGGATTGAGATATTGTTATTATATATAGTGATTGAATAGTTGAAGCAAGAGATATAAATAATGAATTATTAGGGGTTAACTGATTATCAACAATTATAAAAAAATTATGTAATAATAATTCAAATTATAAGGTTTCATTATTGTATAATGACATAATTGAAGAAGTAAAAAAATATAAATGATGAAATACAAACTTTGATGATGATGCTTCTATTCTTATGTTGAAAAGAAATTCTAACAGAGATATCATTGATAAGAGATCTCAATACTTAAAGGATTTAACAGTTCAAGAAGGGCTAACTAAAAAAAATATAAAAGAATTAGAATGAAAGACAAAAGAAGAAATAAAAAAAGAACTAGTAAAAATAAAGAAAGAAAAACAATTAAAACTAATCTTAGATAATCTTGAAAAATTGTTTATAACTTGAGAGATTCTAAAATTAAAACAAGAATCAATAAGATATATAAAAGAATGATTTATTCACCCAAAAATTAATTCATATTTAAAAAAAGCTATTGCTAACGAAAGAAAATATAAAGTTGATTTGAAAGAACAAAAGATGAAAACAAAGTATAAAGTACTAAATGAATTATTAAAAAAGTGAGATTATAATACAGTAATAAAAGAATGTAATGAAATTATATCTAATGATTGAAATATAACTATCTAATTACAATATTACCTACTAAAATAAAACAAATGTTTTGAAATGAATTTTTTGATAAATATTGAAATTTCGATAATAAGAAATTTATAGCTTTATTATCAAAAGCTAGAAAGTTAGAAATAAAAAACAGAAAAAAAGACTGATACAAAACTAAAAAAGATTTGATATTATTTAGTAGTGTGTCAAAAAAAGAGATTTGGTGATTCATAAATAAAATGTCAATATTTATAAATTCATGAATCGATATAAAGTCAGCATTATGAATAGTAATAAAACAAATAACAAATGTAAGACTTAAAGAGATAATAATTGAAATGAAATTAAATATAGACCATTGAATAACTATTGCTGAAACAATGCAACAATATCCAAAGGTATTTGATCCACTTGTTACATCTCTTGTATGAGTATGAGAAAAAACATGACAATTATGAAAAATACTTTCAGAACTTGATAGAAATCTACTTGATAGTATAGAATTAAAATGAAAAGTAAAATGAGCCCTAATATACCCAGTTATATTAATTACACTTACTTTGTGAGTTGTAACATTTATGATGGTATTTATTGTTCCTAAGATTACTGAAACATTTACAAAAGCAAATGTTGCCCTTCCATGACTCACACAAGTAATAGTTAATGTTTCTAATTTCTTTACAAACGATTGGGCAACACTTATCTGAATAATAATATGAATTTTCATAACTATAAAACTTATTCAAAAAACAAATAATTGAAAAATGGCATTTGCTCTTATATGAACAAGAATCCCAGTCTTTTGATGAATTGTTAAACAATCAAATATTATATATTTTATAAAAGCATTTACTATACTTCTTGATTCATGAGTATTACTTCTTGAATCTATGAAAATTGCAAGTGAAGTAGTTCCAAACTTAGCGTATAAAAAAGAACTTATAAGAATAAAAAATGAAGTTGAATTATGATTAACTATTTCAAAATCGCTTTGATTAAATCTAGATTATGAAGAAAGTTTATATCTAAATAAACTATTTAATGAGGAATTTGCATATGTAGTAAGCACTTGAGAAGAAACTTGAACTCTTTCAGACTCACTTAAAAAAATATGAACAAATTATGATATAGAATTAAAAAGAAAAATATGAAACTTATCTGCTTCTCTAGAACCTATCATAATCGTAGTAGTTTGATTCCTAGTTGGTACAATAGTAATAGGTATAATGATGCCATTCTTTGAAATGTGAAAAGTTGCAAAAAAGATTTAAAAAATATCAAAAAAGCTATGTTTAAAATACATAGCTTTTTTAAAATACAACTATATTTAAAAAAAAGTCCAACGAAAAATACATAAAAAATTGGATTTTTTTAATATTTATGAATACAATTTATATCGGCTTTTGAAAAGCTTAAGTAAATATTTTAATTTATAACTTTTTTTCTTAATATGAGAAATATTAAAAAACAATGATTTACGTTAGTTGAACTTATCGTAGTTATTACTATACTTGCTATTCTTTGAAGTATAGCTTTTATATCTTTACAAGGTTACTCTAGTGATGCTAGAAATAGTAAAAGATCTTCTGATCTAAGTAGTATACAAAGTTCATTAAGTACAAAACAAACTCAATGATCTAGTTTAAGTTCTTTTGTTAAAGTTGTTACTGGTAACCAATTAACAGCTCCTTTTATAGCTTGAACTGCTGTTGCTACTGGTACTCTTTACAATGCTGGTGAAATTAATTATGATGCATTAGGTATGAAAACTGCTGATTTCCAAGATCCTCAATCAAATTCTCCATATGTAATGGGTTATACTACTTTAGTAGGTGGAAAATATGAATTAGCTGCTTCTATAGAACAAGGAGGATGAGCAAAAGTTGCTAAAGTTGTTTGAAACTGGTCTCCAAGAGGAACTACTCTATTAGCAATTAGTGAATCAGGAACTACTTTAGTTTTAACTAACGCTACTGATATAAATAAAATTCAAGTTGGTGATACTATAACTAATGGAACTTCTACTTGATTAGTTAATAGAGTATCTGCTGACGGTTTAACTTTAACTGTTTCTAGTTCATTAACAGGAACATGAGTATGACTTGCTGCTACTGAAAGTACTGCATTAATTGATGGTAATAATGCTACTACTGGTAATGGTGATGTAATTGATGGAGGTACTATTCTTCCTTACTAATCTATACTATAAACAATAGTATTTAAATACAAAAAACAAATAAAAAAAGAATTTCCAATTGGAAATTCTTTTTTTATTTGTTTTTTGTTGTAATTCATACTATAACTCTTTTAAAAGTTTTGGATTATTTGCATATCTTAATCATTCATCCATAGTAATTTCTCACCTTCAAATAAAACCTAATAAATCTTTTTCAAGTAATTGCATTCAGTCCTTTCATCACATTTGTATTACTGAAGGAATTTGATGTAAATCATTTTCTCTTATCAAGTTTGCAACTGCACTATTTTTTACAAGTATTTCCTTTGCCATTACTACTCAAGTTCAATCAGTCTTTTTTAAAAGTCTTTGTGAAAAAACTGCAACTAAAGATTCGGCTAGTTGTAATCTAATTTGAGTTTGTTCAGGTCAATCAAAACTATCTATGATTCTTGTTATTGTTTGATATGCATTTCTTGTATGAAGAGATGAAAAAACTAAATGTCCTGTTTCAGCCAAAGTAAGTCACATTTCAATTTCTTCTCTTGTTCTCATCTCTCAAAAAAGTATAACATGTGGATTTTGTCTCATTGCTCACATCAGCGCACTAGCATAACTTGGAACATCTTTTCAAATTTCCTTTTGTTCTATAATAGATCTTTTATGTTCATGAACATATTCTATCGGATCTTCAATAGTAATTATATGCCTATTTAAGTTTTCATTTATATGATTTATCATAGATGCCATTGTAGTTGATTTACCAGATCATGTAGGTCAAGTAATCAATATAAGTCATTGTCATAATTTTGTCATATCTTTATATATATCTGTCAATCATAGATTATCTAGACTTGGTATATTTGAACTTAATAATCTTAAAACGACCATATAATTTCACATTTGAAATGAAACATTTCATCTAAATCTTCTAGAATTATATGAAAAGGCAAAGTCTAGATTTCTTGTTTTTACTAAATCTGTATGTTGTTTTTCTGTAATTAAAGATTGAGCGAACTCTAAAGTATCTTTCCAAGTTAATATTTCAATTCACTCATCTATCCTAAGTATTTCTCATCATATTTTTATTGCAGGAAAAGTTCAAACAGTTATATACATATCTGAACCTTCATTATCAATCATAACTTGTAAAAGTTGATCTTTCAATTTATGATCTGGTTTTATTACATTTTCCATAAAAAAAGTTAAGAAATAAATCTATATATAATATATTAAACCATTTCTTAACTTTTAAAGCAAGTAATTTAGTGTTTTTTTATGCTGTTTTCCTAGTCAAAAAGTAAATACTATTTATAATTAATGTTAATAACATCAAAACCCAAGTTTCAGCTCATGTATCTGGTGTCTGTGTAGTTTTATTTGCTATGGTTTCAATATTTCATAAGTTACCATTTTCAAAGTTTAAATTTCAAGTCATAGAACTTTCAGTTTGAGGAGTATCAACATTTAGATTTTCTGAAGCAGAATTTAAATTTTTTGTTTCTTCATTAATTTGTGGATTTCATAAAGTAAAATCATATATTGATTCATTAACTTTATATTCATTTCATAAATTATCACTTAATGAAACAACCATAAATATATAATTTGAATCATTTTCAAGTGGAGTACTTGTAGTTACTAATAAACTTCATGATGATGTAGAGATATCGGTTACAGAATATTCTTCAAGTAATTTAAATTCATAATCACTTCATGTTAAAGAATCTTTAAAATACAACTCCATAGTTTTTGAATCTTTAAATGCAACTCTTACTATTCATTGAGTTTCTGGAGCTTTAGATAACATCTTAACTGCTAATCAATCTTCAACCATAAAATCTGCACTAGTATCAACTCAAAATACGGCAAATACATTATATGTATTTCAAATCTTTATATCATTTCATAGTGTTATATTCAGTTTACTAGGTAAGTTTTCATCTTTTTTTACATCAACGATATCTAAGTCTTTAAAAACTTTTATATCCCCTGAAACTCCAGATGCTGTTAAAGCTTGGTCAAATGTAACATTTAGCTTGTTATCAGAGTCTTTTGTAATACCTTGTATTTTATAATTTAATGTTTCAGCATTAGCAAATGTTAATATTGCAAATGATAAAACAATTCAAATTATAATTTTGTTTTTATTTTTCATATTTATTAAGTTATTAAACTAAATTACATTTATATTAAATCATATATTTTACAATATGTCAAATATTATGTATAATTTTAGTAATAACTTTTATGTTTTAGTTATTTATTGCCTTATTTGAGGTAATAATTAGTTTTGAAAAAATTTGAGAAAGTATAATTTGTATAAAATATGAAATAGCAAAAACTAATAAAAATTCATATCAAAAAATTGATGAATAAATAAATGAAAACACTAATCATAAAGTTAAGAATCTTGTTGATGATACCCAAAACAAGCTAATTCCCTCTTTTGTATTAAAAATAAATTTATAAATAAAAAATGATATCAAATAAATTATTATATAAACCAGTAACAGTACAGAAAACATTTTTATTATTAAATTTATATCAAAATCAAATATTCCTCTTATTTGTTTTAGTGAAAAAATATATGAAATTATAAAAAATGTAGAAATAGAAGATATATATTTTATTTTACTTGATATAATTTTTTCAAGTTTATCAGACAATAATACAAATCTACTTATTATAAATGGAAACAATATAATTGAAAAGAAAGCTATAAAAGGTGATGCATTTGATCACAATACTCATAATCAAGATAAACAAGAAGGTAATTTTATAGTATTAAATACACAAACAAAGTCTGTATTAACTGGCTTTACTCAATTTGCAAATTGTGAAACCATTGTTAGTGAATTTATAAGTTCTTTTGATTTCACTGCTTCATTTTGGAAAAAGGAATTTAATGGAAAAAATAATATTATAAAAAATAAAAAATTTATCATAAAAAGCATAAATGCTAATTTTGTATTTCATTCATTTTTCATTACCCAAGAAAGTACTAATCATCAAGAAGATAAAAGTCAAAGAAGTAAAAATGCATATTTTATATAATATATATCAGAGAAAAATAAATATCAAAAAATGTAAAAAACTATTGGAATAATTATAAAGTTTAGTAAAAGATTTACTCACAATATATTTTTATATTTTATAACATCTTTAAAATCACTAAACTTTAATTTAAGTAAAGATGGCATAATAAGAAAAAGACCTGCAAAAGCACAAAGAAGTGAATTAAACGCAAGTCCTCAAGTTAAATAATTAATTACAAGACCAATTATAATTGCTCAAAATATTAACATAGATTGTAATTTAGAATATATAGTGAGATAGTAAGAATATATAAAATTATATTATTTATTCTTTACTCTCTGTAGATAACTCTCAAGTATAAGGCATGCAGATATGTCATCTACTTTGTCTTTTTTATTTAAAAATGTATTATTTATATTTTGGGCTTCAAATGTTGTATATCTTTCATCTACTCAAATAATATTTTTTTTAGGAAAAATTTCTTTCAATTTATCTATAAATTTTGTTGTTTTATTTAATTGTTTATCATCTTTTCAAAATAAATCATAAGGTAATCAAACAATTATAGTATCATAGTTTAAATTTAATTTAAAAAACTCTCTTAGTTCTCTTACTAAATCTATTCTTGATACTATCTTTTTTGGAAAAGCAATATTATTAATTTCAACTGCAATTCATACTTTTTTTTCTCATAAATCTATAGCTATTGCAGACATAATTTAATATTTTAAATAGGAAATACAAACTAATTTTCAGAAATTAATTTATCAACTATATCTAATACATTTTTTTCTCATTCTTTTTGATTCATATAAAAAGATGTTTTAGGTGATTGTAATCTTGATCAATAAAATGATGCTGAATAATTTTTATTATTTTCACAAAAAAATGTTAACCTTATATATTTAACCCCTCAAGTAAATTCTATAAACATATCTCAATTTTTTGGAAGAGTATTTAAATTGTTAGTTATTTCAGTAATAATTTTTTTATCAGTAACGACAAATTCTTTTGTAGGAGTTCTATCTATAGCTTTTTTATAATATTGTACTATCAATTCATTACAATTTTTCATACCAAATCATTCTTCTTTTTTTGCTTCTTTAACTCTTTTTTGTAAATCTGATAACTCAATACTAGATGACAAAACTGTTCATCATATCTTATTCTCTGAATTATTAGTTCAAAATTTTGTATATAAAAATATTCAAACAATCACTAGAATAACAGCTACAATTATATATATTTCCATTTTACTCATGAAATTAAGTTATAAAATTAAATTAATAATATAAATTCTATATTATAGTTACAATAATTTTTGCCATTTCTCAAGCTCAAAGCTTAACAAAGACATCGTAAATTCAAGCTTTTTTTAAATGTCAATTATTCATTACTATTTCTCCTTTTGTAAAATTTAATTTTAATTCTTTTTTTAATTCATCAATTATTTCTTTTTCTCATATACTTCAAAAACTTTTCCCATTAACATCAGTATTAAGATGAAATTCAAATTTCTTTCAATTCAAAGTTTCCCACAATTCATGTCTATGTTCAACTTTTGTTATTCTATTTTGTTCTTCTTTCTTTTTTTTATTTTCTAGTCTTATTTGTTCTTCTTTTGTGAATTCTTTTACCATCTTCTTTGGTAATAAAACATTTCTTGCATAACTATCACTTACCTCTTTTATGTCTCATATTTTTCACACATTTACTACATGTTGTAAAAAAATAACTTTCATAATATTTAATTATTATAATATAAAATATTACTATAGGTATTTGATTTAAGATTCTTCTTTGTTTTCACTTTCAACTTCTATTAAGTTGATTTTATATCAAACTAATTCTGAAGCTAAATTTATATTTACTCATGATTTCCCTACTGCTTTTGGTTTTTCTTCACTATTTATATATACATTTGCAAGTAAATCATTTTCATTTACCTCAACTTTTAATACTTGTGCAGGAGTTAATGCTCTTTTTATTATTTCTCTTACATCGTTTCAATTTGGAATAACATCTATTTTCTCTCAACTTAATTCCTCCATTACAGATTTTACTCTCATTCATTTCTGTCAAATAAGTGTTCAAACTGGATCTATTTGTTCATAATTTGAGCTAACCAAAAGTTTTGATTTAATTCATGGATGTCTAACAACTTTATCAATTGTAACAATTCCTTCAGCAATTTCTGGTACATAAGCTTCAAATATAGCTGGAACAATTTCTGGTCTTTTTCTAGATAATACAACTTTTGGATTTCATAGTTCTTTGTTTGTAACTTCAGCAACTAACACATAAAATCTAGCATCAGCTACATAGTTATCTTTTGATACTTGTTCACTCTTTGGTAAAATTACTTGATTTCAATTATAATCAAATACTACTTTTCATCATTCAACTAAATCAACTTTCATATTAACTACTTGTCATTCCTTTCACTCAAATAATTCATAAATTTTTTCTTTTTCACTATCAGCTATTTTTTGAATAATAACTTGTCTTGCAGCTTGTGAAGCAATTCTTCAAAATGATTCACCTCAATCATCATTCATAACATCATCTGTTACATCAATTTCTATAACATCTCATTCTTCAAAATTTGAAGCATCTTCTCATAGTTCTTCAAAAGATATTTCTAAACTTGGATTTTCAACTTTTTTAACAAGAGTTTTTTCTAAAGATATTTCTATAGTTCACTCTTCTAAATTAAGTTTAACATTAACTTTATCATCTTTTGTTCCATAGTCTTTTTTATATGCAGTTTTTAATGCTGATTCAATAATTTCAATAAGTTTTTCTTTTGATATCTTTTTTTCTGCAGAAATCATATTTATTGCAGCTTCTATTTTTTTTACGTCTAACATAATAGTGAATAATTAATAATTAATAATTTATGAAATTAAATCATTCCAAAATTCTTTTAATAAAAACGAGAATTTGTCAACCAAACCCTCGTTTTCTTAAAAGTATTATATATAATTTTTGGGAAAATCAAATTAATTTTTGAAACATCTAATATTAAAACCAAGTGCACGAGAGTTAGTACCTCCAGCAGTTATTGTATCAAAACTAAAATACAAATTATATTCATATACTCCTCATGGTGATGAAGAACAATAAAATCAATATCATTCATCATATAGAGCACCATTAAACACACTAATACGTCCTGATACAGGCATTTTTAAACTATCTCTCAAATTATACCCCTTAGTATTCCCTAAAGTATCCCATCATCATGCTAATACTATTGAAGTCCATTCTTTTGATGTAGGGACATGATATCAACTAGAACATGGTCATCTCATAAGTGATTTATTTGATGCTCATAAATCCCAATATGTATATAATGTAGTTGTTCAATTTCATCACCAATTATTATCTATAGTTGTACTTGCCCAAGTCTGAGGCGCTGGTAAACTTGAATTCCAAACAAATCAATATGTATCTGTAGAAGCATCTAATCAAATACTTCATGTTATCGTAGTTGGTTGCTGTGTTATAGATCAATTTACAAATCACTTATTTCTTCACCATTGATAATATTTTCAATAACTTGAAGTTGTTGTTCACACTACTGATGATCATAAATTACATGCTTGTAATACATATCATACTCCATTTGAACTACATATTGCAATATGTCACGCACAAGTTAGTAATCATGGATTTCATGATAGTGTTACTCATTTATTACTTACTCTTCATAATTCTAGTCCGTTTGCATCTTCATAGATTATTTGTCAATTTGTTGTACAAAGTGCTAGAAATGATGGTGGTGGTGTACTACAATCAGCTCAAGTATATCAATTTATACATGTATAATAGCATGGATTTGCATTATTTGTATTTTGCCATGCTTGATTTATTTGTGTTGGTGTTCATACTGTAAATGTAGCATTTGTGTATATTGGTTGTGTAGCACAACTATTTAATTGTGTTATATTATTTATTTGTTCTTGTGTTACTTTAGGGAGTCATCAAACTCAACTAGTTAAGTAATTATTTACTAGTGTTATAGCTCAAGCTTGATTTGATGTTGTATCAGTGTTTATGATTTCTTTGTATGTTGGTTCTCATTGTACGATTGTATTTATATATGCTTGTTTAATGTTATTTATCAGTATTAGTTTATTTGAATCTTGTAGTAGGTCTTGTGTACTTCAACTATATACTACTAGTTTATTTGGTATGAAATCAAATCATCATGTCATACTATATCATAGGTTCTTGTATGAATCTGGTAGGTTT
>JAQVFO010000012.1 GCA_028697205.1 Candidatus Altimarinota bacterium
AGAAGACATACAAAGATACAATAATATCAAATGATTTAAACTACCAACAAATAATACAATCAGATGTAAATACAAATAGACAACAAGCAGTAGAACTTGCAAATAATATAATAAATAATTATGTAGGAAAATGAATAGCTCCTATAAGTACAAGTACATCACAACAAAATAATACACCATGATCTTCATGTGAAACTACGTTAACTCAGACTCAAGTAGACACTCTAAATAGTATATGGAAAAGCTATAATATGGATATATATTGATGAAATTCAACTAATTGAGTACTTAATTGGGATCCTCGGTACAACCCTGATAATTATGCAACTTGATTTACAATAAGTCAATGGTGTAATGATGTATATATAGTTGATACATATGTTCCATGAGCGATAACAAGTGATTTAGTTTCAGGATACAATGCTATGAATAATTTATCTGAATTACGGGTATATGATGCTGATTTAGCAACATCAATATCATATTTATCACAATTAAATAAGTTATTTTTGCAACAAAATTGAAACACCGTACCTTATGATAGTTCAATACGGACAATGACAAAGCTAAGATGACTTATTCTTCGTAATTATTGAAGTACTATTATGTCATCAAGTATTTGAAATCTTATTAATTTAACTTACTTAGATTTATGGCAAAATTGAATTACAAGTTTACCAGTAGAAATTTGAAATCTTGTGAACTTAAGTTATTTTCAACTAGGTAATAATGCACTTACAAGTTTACCAACAGAGATATGAAATTTACATAGTTTATCATATTTAAACTTGCAGAGTAGTTCACTTACAAGTTTGCCAGCAGCGATATGAAATCTAACAAATTTAAAAGAATTATGGGTAAACAATAACTGACTTACAAGTTTGCCAGCAGAGATATGAAATCTTATTAGCTTGAAAAAATTGTATTTAAATAATAATTCAATATCCGGAGCACTTACTTCTGGTATATGAAATCTTATTAATTTAGAGCAATTAGATTTATATGGTAGTCAACTAACAAGTTTACCTACTACAATGTGAAATCTAACAAAATTAACATATCTATATTTAGCGGGAAATTATTCATTATGAAATCTAGCATATTACTTTGATCCTACAACACCAAATAGAACAAATTGATGAATAAGGATATGATGAAATGGTACTAACATCGTAATTACTACTGGACTTTCAAATTTTCCTATATCTACTTGATTAGCCAGTGATGATATGTGATATAAAATTTTAAAAGATACAGGTGGTAATATATATGTTTATGGAGTTTTTCAATGAACATCAAATTTATTTTGAGAAAACTTAACAAGTTCCTGACTTAATGACATATTTATAGCAAAACTTGATAGTAATTGAAATAAAATATGGGTTAAGAAGGCTTGATGATCATCAAATGATAACATATCATGAATGGTACTGGATACAGCTTGAAATATATATGTAACTTGAAGGTTTAATTCAACAGCAGATATATTTTGATCAAGTTTAACAAGTGCATGAAATGGAGATATTTATATTGCTAAATTAGATAATAATTGTAATTCAATTTGGGTAAAACAAGCATGAACAACTAATGATGATTGATGAAATTGAATAGCATTAGATTGATCTTGAAATGTATATGCAGCATGATACTTTTATTGAACAATTAATATGTTTGGGACTAATTTAACAAGCGCATGAGGTACTGATATATATTTAGTTAAATTAGATAATTGATGAAATCCTTTGTTGGCAGTGAGAACATGATGAACATGATATGAATTCACGAACTGAGTTAAACTAGATACAAGCTGAAATATATATATAATATGATATTATAATTGAACAACAAATTTATTTTGAACAAATTTATGAAGTGCATGAAATTATGATTCTTTTGTAGCTAAATTAGATAGTTGATGAAATGGTATATGGGCAAAAAGAGAATGATGATCTTTAAATGATGATATATCATGAATAGAAATAGATACAAGTGGAAATATATATGTAGTATGAACATTTTGGTGAGCTCAAGCTTATGTATTTTGAACAACTTTATACAATTGATGATCTAATGATATATATGTAGCTAAATTGGATAGTTGATGAAATGGTATATGGGCAAAAAATATTTGATGAACTAGTACTAATGCGTGAAATTGAATGACATTAGATACAGCATGAAATATATATGTAACTTGATATTTTAACTGAACAGCAAATGTGTTTTGAACAAGTTTAACAACTGCTTGATCTAATGATATCTTTGTATCAAAACTAGATAATTGATGAAATTGAATTTGGTCGAAACAGGCATGATGAACAAGTATGGATATATGAAATTGAATAACATTAGATACAGCATGAAATATATATGTAAGTTGATATTTTTATTTAACTTCAAATATGTTTTGAACAACCAAATATAGTAATTGAGGGGCTGATGTATTTGTAGCAAGATTAGATAATAATGGTAATGCATATTAGAAAAAAGCAGTGAAATTTTCACTGCTTTTTTTAAAATTACATCATAATAGGTAATTAAGTAGAAATTTTTGATAAGTTTTTAAAATGGTATATCTTCGATGCTGATTTCTTCTTCTGCTTTTGGAGAAGTTTTTTTGATAGCTGGTGTTTGGTTTTCAAAACTAGGAGAAGAAGATCAATCAGAAGAACCACTATCTCTTGAATCAAGCATAATCATATTTTCACCAATTATTTCTGTTTTATATCTTTTTGAACCATCTTGAGCATCCCAAGCTCTTGTTTGTAATCTTCATTCTATAAAAACTCTTTTTCATTTTTGTAAATATTGGCTAGCAATTTCAGCTAATTTTCCCCATAAAACAACATTATGAAATTCTGCTTGTTCTTGTTTCATTCAACTTCCATCTACCCAACTTCTATTTGTTGCAACTGAAAAACTAGTTACATTTTGTCCATTTGGAGTAGTTCTTAATTCTATATCACTAGTCATTCTTCAAATAATTTGAGCTTTATTTAAATCCATAAAAATAATGTAAAAGAGTAAATTTATGTAAAAATGTATTTTACAATTTTTATTATACAAAAAAAAATACAAAATCAAATAATTTATTTTTCATAATTCAATATAATTATAAATTGTCAATGCTAATATTTAAATTTAAGTGTTTCCATTTTTTGCTTCAATTACAAAATTATGATATATTTATAGAGAAATAACATTTTTAATTTAAAAATATGACAAAGAAAATAATATCTTTTTTACTTGTTTCAATACTCGTAATAGCTAATTTAAGCATAACAAATGCAGGTCCTGAAAGACAAGATGACTATAATCAACTTAAGAGTATAAACATATGAACTTTTAACGAATATGGTTATAAAATAACTGAACAATTTTTTAAATTGAAACAAAATTTTCAAGTAAATTCAATAATTGATGTAAATGTATTGAAAAATATTGATACTTTAGCTGTAACCTGATATAAATATTTACCAGATAGTTTAACAAACAAAAATTATTTAAATGACCTTCAATCAGCAATTCAAAAATGATATAAATACAAAACAAGTGAATGAGTATATACTGAAATAGTAAAAGCAATTGAGAAGTATTTATACAATACTGAAATAAATAAAATTACCTGAACAATAGAAGTAAGTCCAGATAATTGAAATGCTCCATTAAATGTAACACTAAGAGCTAGAGTAACTGATCCTACTTGAACTGTTATTCCAAAAGATAATTATATTTGGTGGATAGATAGTGCATGAACTAGAAAGATAGTTTGAAGATGACCTTCAATGAATTATACATTAAATGATGAATGAAAATTTAGTATATTTTTAGATGTATTATCAAATCATAGAAACGCTTTAAAATATATAGATGTGCTTCCTTTTAGTTCTAGAGCAGACATAACAGTAAAACAAAAAGTTGCAAACCTTTTGATTAGAGTTAATGATAAGGAATTAAGAAATGAAGATGTATTAAAATTTTCACCTGATGAAGCAAGTTATTGAATTATATTTGATGCAACTTCATCTACATCAACTTCTGGAACAAAGTTTCTAAAAACAACATGGGATTTCTGAAATTGAGTAAAAAAAGAATATGATTGATGACCAAAAGTTGAAAGAGTTATATTTTGAACAGAATGAGATTATATAGTTAGATTAACTTTAAAAACAAATGAACTACAATTAGTTGAAAGGAAATTTACTATTTCAGTACATAAACCTGTTGCTGCAATAGTTACATCACAAGACCAATGATTTATATGAGATAAATTTACATTTTCAGCAAATCCTTCAGTTTTTGAAAAAAACTTAACATATAATTGGGAAATAGTAGATATAGATAGAAATGAAACAATTTTACAAAAAGCTTGAAATTTATTTACATATGAATTCTCAAATAAATGAAAATTTAATGTAAAACTAAAAGTTACAGATCCTTCTTGAGATGTGGATAATGATAATAGAATTATTTATATAAATTCAAGAGCACCAGTTGCTGAGTTTGCTTATAGTGTACCAAAACCAAATAAACCAAATAGAGTTTTACTTGATGCTACAAAAAGTTATGACCAGGATTATACTGATGACTGAAAATTAGAGTTTTCTTGGGAAATCGACTGACAAAAAGTAGATTTAGAAGATCCTAACTATAATGGTTCTTTATGATATTATACATTTGATTCAATTTGAGATCATAGTGTTGTTTTAGATGTTACAGACCCAGATTGAATTAAATCACAAAAAAAAGATAAAGTAAAAGTAAATTCTATTTTATCAGTAGATTATAGTGCTTATCCTGTTGTAATAACAAGAAATTCTTTTATAAAATTTTTAGCAACTTCATCTGAAGCAAAATTCTTCAAATGGGATTTTTGAGATGGTAATATTGATGGATGATCTAATGATAAAATAAATCATACATTTAATAAAAGTTGAACTTTTGATGTTAAATTAGAAGTTAGTGATTCTGAAGGAAATACAAATTCAATTACAAAGAAAGTTTATGTAGCTGATACAGATTATCCATACGCACTTATAGATGTGCAATATGAAAACTGATTTGATGTTCCATACAATTCTTCATGATGTGATTGAAAATGAGCATATACAATTGATAGAGTTTCAAATATAAAATTTAACTGACAAAATAGTATAAATGTAGACTGACAGAATTCTTGATTAACTTATTCTTGGAAAATTTGAGTTGATAAATTTTCATCTAGTTCAAGTTTTACACAAAAATTTGACGAAATGTGATGTTTTCCAGTTAAATTAACTGTAAGAAGTGATAAAAATAAAAAAACTCATACACAAGAAACTTACGTAGAAGTTAAAAATATAAAACCAACTTTAAGTTCTTTAAATATTCAAGCAATAGATATAAATGCAGATCCTGTTATTGTAAATGTATCTGCAATTTGAGCAACAGATAGAGATTGAGTTATATTATCATATTTATGGTATTATTATACTGATAGTGATAGTGAACCACAAGATTTTAGAATAACAGTAAATCCAAATACAACTTTTGTATTACCAAAGATTTCTTGAAGTTATTATTTTGTAGTAGTTCTAAAAGATAACAATGAAGAAAAATTTAGTTCGGAAGATTTATGAAATAAAACTTATTTACCTCTTACTTGAGACAATGTAAATACTCCAATTTTAGATTTATCTGTAAATGACTCTTCAGTTTCAGTTGAAGATGATGTTGTTTTTAATGTTAAAGTAAGAAATGTAATAGGGCAAGATTTGACTGATAAAGCAGTTTATTCTTGGGATTTTGATTGAGACTGATTTTATGATAAAGAAGTTACATGAAAATGAACAATGACATATAAGTTTGAAAAAGCATGAACATATCATGTAAAAGTAAAAGCAAAATATAAATGAATAAGTAATGTAAAAACTGTTACAGTTGATGTAGTAAATAATTTAACCCCAGATTTTGATTATATTTCCATATTAAATAAAATAATATTTTTCAATAAAAGCTCAGGAAAATATGATAATATTACTTGGGATTTATGAGATGGAACAATAAAAGATTGAACTGATAATTTAGTTTATACTTACACAGATTGAAAAGATTCACATGATGTAACTTTAAAAATTTCTGATTGAACTAAACTAAAAGAAATAAAGAAAACAGTTGAAAAAAATATTAAAAATTTAGTAAAAGCAAATAAAACTTGATTAAACATATTTTCATCTCCTGAAATTGATTCTTCATGAAGTATAGTTTTAGCTAAACCTAATGAAAAAGTATTTTTATATCTTGGTGCAAGTAAAGGGGATTATAAAAATTATGTAATTGATTATGATACAAATTATGATAGTGATTTAAATTGATGAAAAGATGATGATATAGATAATAAGGATACTCCAAGTTATACAACTTGAGATCCAGTAGAAATTAAATTAAATGAAAATAGAAATCAAAATGTAAGAGTTATTTTAAAAGATTCAGCTTGAAAAATAGCTGAACAACAAGATATTCAAATAATTAAAGAATACATAAAACAAGAAGAAAAAAGTATTGATGATATTGTGTTTACTTGAGTAACTGATGCAGAGAAACAAAAAATAGAATTATTAAAAAATTATGTAAATGAGCTTCCTCAAGATTATAGAGTAGCATGAATGAGTTACCTTGAAAGATTACAATGAGAATGGTTTGATGAAACTGAGAAAACAAAAGTAATTGTAGAATTTGAATGATTTTTAGATAATCCAGATATAACAAATTCAACAGAAATTATAAATTTACTTGAGTCAATATTAGTTGAATGACAAGCAGATAAATCACAAAAAAGTGTTTCTTTTAATGCACTAAAAAATCTTTTAAGAGATGATATAACTTGTACTTTTGATAGTAATGCTTATGCAACTTGTAAGGAATACTTAATTTCTGTTCTTGAATCAATAAGAGATGCAACAGATATAGAAAAAGCGAAAGAATCATCAAAAATAGTATTGCAAGCAGTACTTGATGATAAAGTAATGACAGACAAGGAAAAACTTGATTTTAAAGAGATTTTAAAATGATTAATATATAATTGAACTGATATATTAAATACTGAAACACAAACTACACAAACAACTCAGTCAACTTCATTATGGTCTAAAATAATTTGATTTTTCACTTGAGCTGCATGGATTATATTTTTAATTATTGCGATAGTTTGAGCTATAATAATTTGATATTGGGTATATTTTAAATTTTCAAATAAAGATAAAAGTAAATGATTTGAAGAGTTTATAATAGAAAAGACATCTTCAGGGGATGATATACTTTGATGAATCAATGAATCTACTTGAAATGTTACTGAAGAAAAAATTGATAGCAAGAAAGATATAGATTTTACTTTCTGAGAAGAAAATACAGAAAAACAGACTGTTCCAGATTGGTTAAAATCAACTTTTACACAAAATACTGATGAAAGTAAATCTTTGCCAACAGATATAAAAACTGAAGAAGTTATTCCTAAACAAGAAGAAGTTGAAATAAAAACAGAGGAACCTGTTTTAGAACAAAAAATTGAAGAGCCTTTAAATGAAGAAATTATTTCACAAAATACTGAGGAAATAGCTATTGAACCTAATGAAAGTCAAACTTCTTGAACTGTTCCAGATTGGTTAAAATGAAGTTTAGATTCAACTGAAACTACAGAATTAGTAGCAGAACCAAAAGAAAATGAAATAACAGCTGATAATATTGTTTTAGAACAACCAATAGAAGAAATACAAGAGACAGAAATTGACACTAATCTAGAAAATAAATCTGAACCATTAAGTGAGGAAGAAAATGTAAATATAGAAAATTTACAAGTTCCAGATTGGTTAAAATGAAGTCTAGAAGAGTGAAATAAATCTGAAGAGATTATAGAAGAGACTAATACTGAAACTGAAAGTAAAAAAAATAATAAAAAGGAAAAATCATCTAAACAAAATAAAAATGATGACTTTGATTTAAAATTAGATGATAATTCAAATTTAGATGAGTTAACAAAGGTTGAAGAAACTGTTATTCCAGATTGGTTAAAATGAAGTTTAGAAGAAACATCAAAAAAGAGTGATAAAACTAAGACTAAAACAAAAAAACAGAAAGATGATGATAAAAAAGTTGATGATGCTATAAAAAACTGAAATGAATTATGGCAAGATGGTATGCAAGTTCCAGATTGGCTAGACTGAAACATAACTTGAGACGATAACTCAAATAAAAAATAAAAGCGTTTAAACGCTTTTATTTTTTATTTTTGATAATTTAGCTAAAAAAAATATAATTAAAAAAATTTATAACTTTATATATAATTATGTCTGATGAAAATATAATCATAGAAGAGAAAAGAGGATTTAAAAAAGAGTTAATTGATTTGATAAAAGATATAATAATTATTTGATTTATAGTTATTGTTATTAGAACATTTTTTGTTTTACCTTTTCAAATAAACTGACAATCAATGTATCAAAGTTATTATGATTGAGAATTTATAATTGTTGATAGATTTTCTTATAGAGTTTTAGAAAACCCACAAAGATGAGATGTTATAGTATTTAAACCACATGTAAGTGAAGATAAAGAATATTTTTTAAAGAGAATTATTGGATTACCTTGAGAAAAAGTAAAAATAGAGGATGGAAAAGTTTATATAGCTAAGAAATGATCTAATGACTTTGTAGAATTAAAGGAACCATATTTATCAGAATCAAACAAAGATGCAACTTTTGTTTCAGGAGATAGAAGTGCTAATATCTTTGAAGTTCCAGATTGAGATTATTTTGCTATGTGAGATAATAGAAATCATTCAACAGATAGTAGAACTTGTTTCTCAAGTTGTGCAATCCCATGAACTACGAATTTTGTAAAATTAAATGATATAACTTGAAAAATATTAGTTGATTTAGGTTATTTTAGACTTTCAAAATTAGATTTTGTTCATCCAGATTTAGGAATAGATACTCATCCAAAATGGCTTTCATCTCCTTCAACTCATACTTATAATGATTGATTATAAAATTCTAACAATCTAAATTTTTTAAACTTGAACAAATTTTATCTTATAAACAAACCAGCTTGAATTACCAGCTTCAAGGTAATTAGTGAGCTAAAAAGAAAATTAAGTGAAAAAAGAATAGGGCATAATTGAACTCTAGATCCTTTTGCTACAGGGGTTTTATTTATTGCTGTTTGAAATTATACAAAGCTTTTAAATTACATAAATGAGGAAGATAAAGAATATAAATTTGAGATTATGCTTGATTGAGTATCTGATTCATATGATATTGATACACCTATTAATTATATAGATAGTGAAAAAAGAAAGTATGCAAAAGAAACTTTAACTATTGATTTCATCCAAGATATAATAAATAAAAATTTCACTTGAAAAATAAAACAAATTCCACCCAAGTATAGTGCAATAAAGATTAATTGACAAAAAGCTTTGTTTAAAGCAAAAGCTTGAGTTGATTTTGAGATGAAAGAAAGGGAAGTAAATATAAAAGAGATTGAAATATTAGATTTTAATTATCCTTCTTTGATTGTTAGAGCAAAGGTGTCAGTTTGAACATATATAAGAAGTATAGCATATGATTTGTGACAAATTATTTGAACATGAGGATATGTAAAAACTTTGGAAAGAACAAAAATTTGAGATTTTACTATAGATATGTGTCAGAATTTAGATACATTTGATTCTGAAAAATCTTTGGATGAAAATCTAGTTTTTCCTGGTAATTTAATTACACTTGATGAAACAATATTAGAAAAAATAAATCATGGATTACAAGTTAGTTGAAAATTTGATTTTGAAGTTTGAAAAAAATTATTTGTAACTGACTGAAAAACTATAACAAATGTTGTATATTTTGATTGAAATTTTCTGATACCTGAGAGAAAGATATAAAATTATAAAAAAAAATTTGCTATTTACATTTTTTTTTATAAAATACACAAGCTAAAAGCTATGGGACGGTAGCTCAGTAGGTAGAGCAGGGCCCTTTTAAGGCCAAGGTCGCGGGTTCGAGCCCCGCCCGTCCCACCATTAAAAAACTCTTTCAAGTATTTTTTGATAAAAAATCTTTGAAAGAGTTTTTTAATTCAAAAATTTTACATCTAAAAAAAATTCTATATAATCTTTAAGTATTTATTTTTTAAATTGAAAAAATATGTGAGCAATAGTATTAACAGAACAAAATTTTGATGAAACAATAGCTACTGGAGTAACTCTAGTTGATTTCTGGGCTGAATGGTGTGGACCTTGTCAAATGATGCTTCCTATTTTAGCTGATTTTGCAAAAAAAATGGAAGGAAAAATGAAAGTTGCTAAAGTAAATGTAGATGAAAATCCAGGATTAGCTGCTAAATTTAGAGTTATGAGTATTCCAAATTTAGTTGTATTTAAAGATGGTAAACCAGTTGAACAAATGGTTTGAGTTCAACAAATTGATTCTTTAGAAAAAACTTGTGGTAAATATTTATAATAAATTTAAATAAAAAAACCTAGAATATATATATTCTAGGTTTTTTATTTAAATTATTCATCTTACAGCACTTATATTGAAACTATAATTCATCATAAGTCATCAGATAATTCATATATATCAAACTCTTCAATTTATGATAACTGGCTTAAGTATAACAGTATAGTCTTTTAGATATGGAGTTACATTTTCCTCTCAGATAAATACATTTACTCAAGGAGAAATAGGGACTTGCTTTATGAATCTAGTAAAATTTTCTTTATCTTCAAGCATTTTAATTACATTAAATTTTTCTTCTCCCATTCTTTTATAATTTTTTTTCAAGAAATTTGCAATTCAAGAATACTCTAAAATAGAATCTTCCTCAACTATAAAAAATGATATTTCATTTGTATTTTTTGCTAATTCAAAAATTATTTTGTAGATAAAATCATTTAGATTTTTTATATTATCAGTTTTTTTATCACTTATTTTTTCCTCTAAAAAATGATTTGGAGTTACTTGCATAAGATAACTTATAAAAGCTCTTAATCATTTAGTTGTTGGAAGTCTTCATGCTGAATTATAAGGTTGATAAACAAGTTCAAGTTTTTCAAGAATTGCCATATCATTTCTAACTGTAGCAGGACTTACTCATAAATCATATTTTTTTAATAATGATTTACTTCATAATACATCTCAGGTTTCTAAATATTCTTCAACTATTATTCTTAGAATATCTATGTTTCTTTCTGTTAAATTTACCATTTTTTGAAAAATATATTTTAATTTATAACTAAATTATATATAATACAATGAAAATACAAAATTAATTATAAAATAAAATAGTTTTAGATTTAATCAAGTTATTTATAAATATTAATATTTAACATAATTTTATGACAATAGAAAAAAAAGCCGTTATAACAGCATTCATTACAGCATTTTCTTTAGCAGTAACAAAATTTATTATATGATTTTTTTCATGAAGTATGGTTGTTATATCTTCAGCTATAGATTCTCTTTTAGATTTCTTTGTTTCAGGAGTTAATTTACTAGCAATAAAAAAATCTCAATCAGAAGAAGATGATGATCATAATTATTGATACTGAAAAATAGAGTGATTATGAGCTTTGTTTGAGGGGACTATAATTACAGTATCTTGAATAAGCATAGTTTATTTTGCTATTCAAAAGATTTTAAATTGAGAAAAGATAACAAACTTATCAGATTCAATATGAATTATGCTTTTTTCGATTGTTGTAACTTCAGCTTTAGTTATTTATCTAAATAGGGTTGCAAAAGCTTCAAATAATCTAATTATAAGGTCTGATGCTCTACATTATAAAACAGATCTTTATACAAACTTTTGAATAATAATTTCACTTATAATTATTAAGTTTACATGATTTTATTTAATAGACTGAATTGTATCTATATTTATTGCTATATATATCATAGTTGCTGCATTTTGAATAATAAAAGAATGATATTATATGCTTATGGACAGAAGTTTAGATGATGAAACATTAGAATTGATAAAATGAGTAATATTAAATACAGATAAAAAAGTAACTTGATATCATTTCTTAAAAACAAGAGCATCAGGTAAGTTAAAATTTATTGAGTTTCACTTGGTTCTTGGTAAAGATATAAGTTTATTAGAAGCTCATAAAATAAGTGATATAATAGAATGTAAATTAAAAAAAGAAATTCAAAACTCAAAGATATTAATTCATTTAGATCCGTTTGATGATAGTCATATAGATGCCTGTGCAATATAAAAAAGCTTCAAATTTGAAGCTTTTTTATTTATATTATTTTTTTGTTAGATGTACTATATTTCCAGAATCATACATTCATAAGTTGTTTTCATACATTTTTTTTTCTAATCAACTCATTTTTGTATCAAGCATAATAGGTCAGGATAATTGTTTTCAGTTTAAATCTCATTTAAAAAACTTTTGATCTTTATCAAATCATAACATAGAATCAATTACAACTTTTATTAATATATATTTTCATTTACAATTATCTGATTCAAATAAAACATATATTTCATCTCAGGCATTTATATTATTTATATTTATTTTATCATCCTGAGTGATAGTTAATTTTCATTTAGTTTTATCTTTAGTACATTCTAGAGTCTTAGTAACATTATTATTAACTTGATCTTTTGCACTTACTATAATTGGTGATAAAGCAAAACTCATAGCTACTGCATATGACATCAGTTTGTTTTTTAATTGCATTTTATATTTTTAGATAATTTATTAAATAATTTGAGATATAAAAGGATTTCAATTTGAATATTTTTTTAAATATATTTTTTACTTTACACTTATCTCATTTATTGACTAATTTCAGCTTAGATATGGATTTTTTCATGATTCTAATGCTTGATTTATGACAGGAGCTTCATCTTTTATTCAACTCTTTCATTCTGTTTTTCAGTTTCTAACATCCCTAAAACATTGTAAAAGTGTACCTAGATCTTCTTGAGGATTATAATGTCAACTTGTTAATAATTGATGACATTTATCTATTGTATTATCTTTTGTGTCTGCTAATACTGGGGCAGATATTGCTAAACTAGCTCATAGCATAGTAGCTTGTAATGTTTGACTCATTCCCATATCTTTGAATATTAAAAAATAAGTATATAGTTTATACTTATTTTTTAGTAAAAATCAAATAATTCGTTGATTATTGTGTAAAATATAGTTTAATTTAAAATTAAAAACTTCATATTCTATATTCTATTTCTTTTGATACAAATTCTTTTTCTCTACCATATTTTAATCTTGAAAGTTCTACAAATGCTTTTGCTATTTTTTTATCTCATGTTTCTAGATAAGGATTTATAGGAATAACTGAGAATGGAGTTGTAGGTTGATTATCTACTGATAGTTTCATAACTGCTTTAAATTTATCCATATTTACTAAATCTTGTTCAGAAAAAATTGGAGCATAATACTTTGCTAAAAATTCTCAATCCTCAGGTCAAATTTTGTAACTCATTATTGTTCAAACGTTACCAAAAATTGCATTTTTTAAGTTTAGATTTGATTTAGTTAATGCATCAGATTTTTCTAGTTGTCAAAGATATTGATGAGCTAGAACCAATCATAAGCGATATTTACGAGCTTCCGAAAGAATTGATTCTATACTTGGAGTTATATAATTTTGAAATTCATCTATATACAAGAAAAAATCTTTTCTTTCTTCTTTATCCATTTGTTGTCTTTTCATTGCTGCCATTTGTATTTTATTAACAATGATAAGTCATAATAACTCAGAATTTAAATCTCATATCAATCATTTACTTAGATTTATTAAAAGTATTTTTCATGATTGCATAACTTCAGATACATCAAAACTACTTTTAGTTTGTCCAAGGATATTTCTCATCATTGAATTTGTAATAAATTGACCAAATTTAGCAGAAAAATATGGTATTATTTCTCATTTTTCTCTTTCTCACATTGATGCATATGTTTTTTCCCACCAGTTTTTTACTATTGGATTTTTCAAGTTTCTAATTCTATCTTTTCTGAAATCTTCATCAGTAAATAATCTAACTATATCAACTATAGTTCATCATTGTGGGTAGTCCATCAAAGTCAAAGCTCAGTTTCTAAAATAGTCTTGTAAACGAGGTCAAAATATTTCATTTCAGAATAATTTTATCATTATATTCATTGCATCTTGTGCTACTTTTTCTTTATCATCATTTGTAGTTGCTTCAAATAAATTTAATCACATTGGTCTTGATTCATCAGAAGGATCAAAATATATTACATCATCAGCTCTTTCTCTTGGAATAAAAGGAAGTAGGTCACGAGCTAAATCTCAATGAGGATCCATAACAGCTATTCAATTTCAGTTCTTTAAATCCTGTCTTGCCATAACTTGTAATATACTTGATTTTCAAGTACCTGTTTGTCATATAACATAAAAATGTCTAAATCTGTCCTCTGTTTTAATTCTTATTTCTTTCTTTGTTCATCTATGCATGTTTACTCATAAAAGTAATCATTCTTTAGGAATATTTGAAGGGGCTTTTACTATTTTGAAATTTTGCCATTTTATTTCTGGTGTTTTGTTATATTTACTATGTGGAAGATGAAAAATAGAAGCTATTTCTTCAGTATTTAATATCATTTTTTTCTTCCATAATGGTTTTGCAAAAAACCTATAAATATAATTTTTAATAAGTTTATTTTTAGAATGTCTTATTGTATATCAAAACTTATTGAAATCTGGATAAGAGAATTGTGAAAAAGAAGAAATTATATTTACTAAATTTGTATGAACACTATTCCTATTATTTCAAGTTGTAATAATTTTTATAACTGTTTCGTAACCAGTTTTATCTCATTTCTCATCAACAGTTTTTGCTCTTTCTTGAGTTAATGCTGAAGTATCTCATCCTTTCATTTGATTATTTTTTCAATCATCAGTACTACTAAAAAGATTTTCAACAATAGAGATTATTAAATTTAGTGGATTTAATGATAAATGGTCTGTTTTTCATTTCATTATATTTGTTGATACTTTGACAGAATCTTCTTGCCAATCATCATCAATTGGTTTCAGTATAATCTGTATAACTCAAGCCTCATCTTCATCCATTTTTGATAAAGCATTTGATATGTTGTTTATTGGATCAGATTCTAATTTTTGATATGTTTTTATTGGATAAAAGTATGGTTTTTTAGTATAAAGATAAGCAGTTTCAAAATATTTTTTTCAAGCAAAAATATTTTCTTCTAAAGTTTCTTCAACAATTGCATCAGGATAAAATCAGTTAATTTGTTTTTCTAATAGTTCTTTATGGTTTTTAGGTGCGATTATATAAAAATATATCTCATCTTTTATTGCAATATATTCTAGACTAAGTAAATCTTGTCATAATATTTTTTTATATATTTTACTTGAATAAATACTTTTTAGTGAAGATAGAAGTTGTTCCATAATAGAAATAGCTTCTTTAAAGTCCTTGAATCATTCTTTTTTTTCATCTAAATCACTATCTTTTTTAGGAACTGTAATTTTATAAAATCATAAATTTAAAGTCCTTTTAAAATCTTGTTTTTTTCTTATAAACAAGATAGATAAGAATCAAAATGAGAAAATAACAACTAGAGCAATGATTGAATTTAGCATAAATATAACTTATAACTTAATTTATTATTTTAATTATATCACATTTTTAAAATAAGTGTAAATAAATGTTTATAAATTGCTTGAAAATTTTCGTTTTTTTGTTGTAAAGAGACATTTTTATTTGAATTTGATTTTTTTTCTATAAAATTGAGTGGTATTTAATATTTTTCACTTAATTTATGTCAAAAATAATACTTCTTGATTCTATCCGTTCTATGCAAAATGTATGAGCTATTTTTAGAAATGCAGATTGATCTTGATTTGAAAAAATAATTCTTACCTGATTTACACCAACTCCACCAAGATGAGAAATTTGTAAAACAGCACTTTGAGCAGAAAATACAGTTATTTGGGAATTTTTTGAAAATCCAATTGAAATAATAAATAAATTAAAAAATGATTGATATAAAGTTGTTTCTGTTGAACTTACACCAGATGCAGTTGATTATAGAAAATATTTTTGAAAAAAAGAAGATAAAATATGTTTGATTATGTGAAATGAGGTTTCTTGAGTTAGTCAAAAATTACTTGATTTATCCGATGAACATATAATGATTCCAATGCTAGGGCAGAAAAATAGCTTAAATGTATCAGTTGCAGCCTGAATTGTAATGTATGCTTTTGTATAAAAGAAAAATAATTAAAAACTTGATTAAAAATCAAGTTTTTTTATTATTAGTTAAATTAATTATTACTTATAAATAATGAAAATTTTAAAAATCCTTTTTCTTATAATTTATCTTTGATTATTTAAGTTAACATTTGCTTTATCAGTTCCTGTAGAAACTGTTTTTTCAGATATAACTCAAGATTATAAATACTATACAGAGCTTCAAGACTTATACGATAAACAAGCTATTTATCCAGATGAAAACTGAAAATTTAATCCTTATAAATTACTTACAAGAGATGAATTTGTTGGTATATCACTTGAAGTAAGTTGTAAGAAATGTACAGTTCCAAATACTCCAATAGATATTATAAACACATATTCAGGAACAAATCTATTTTTTGATATAGATAAAACTAATAAATATTTTTATTGTATAGCTTTAGCAGATGATAAAAATTACGTAAAATGATATGATCCTTGATATACTTGTGATAATTGAGTTTATAAAGTATGAGAAAGACCTTTTTGTCCTAGTAATAATATTACTTTAGAAGAAGCTATTGCTGTTATTCTTAGAAATTCTAATTTATTTTCTATTGAAGATAATGCTTTAGTTATGCAGGATATAAAGGATTGAAAAATAACAGAAAATTTATCAACTGATGTTTCTCCAAAGAATCCTGATTGAACTCCATATACATTTTATTGATATTTAAGAAAAGCACTAACTTATACAATAGAGGAATATGATAATTTATGAAATAAAAAGACCTATAATTTATTAGAACTTCAAGATTGAAAAATTTATCCAAAGAGGTTAGTTACTAAGGAAGATTTTTTGAAAATGGCTTATATTGCACTTAAAACAAATGCGTGTAAGAATTTACAAACAAATAATCTTTCATTAAAAATTTGAATATTTGATAAGTCATGTAACTCATATGATTCTCAATGTAAATTGTCTGATTTAAAAAGTGATAATAATATTTATGATTTTAAGGCAGATGTTTGAGGAGTATGTAAATTATGAGTCAATGATCCGGATTGATATATTTGGAGATTTTATAATAATGATACAAAAGATGAGATAATAAAATATTGAAAATACCTAAATGATTTTACATTTTTAGGCTCTTGAAACTGGACTGTTTATTTAAAAGTTATTGATAATTGTTGAAATACATGAGAAGTTTATAATACAATTTATATTAATTGAAATTATAGTATAAAAGCAGATAAGACAAATGGAACTTGACCGTTAGATGTAAATTTTGAAGGAATATGATGAAAGACTTGATATACATATAAATGGGATTTTTGAGACTGAACTACATGAGATTGACAAAATATAAATCACGAATTTACAGCTAATGGGGAATATATAGTAAAGATGATAGTATATGATGAGAATTGAAATAAGGTATGAGAAGATACAAAAACTATAACAGTTTGAGATTATACAATAAAAGCAGATAAGACAAATGGAACTTGACCGTTAGATGTAAATTTTGAAGGAATATGATGAAAGACTTGATATACATATAAATGGGATTTTTGAGACTGAACCACGTGAGATTGACAAAATATAAATCATGAATTTACAGCTAATGGGGAATATATAGTAAAGATGATAGTATATGATGAGAATTGAAATAAGGTATGAGAAGATACAAAAACTATAACAGTTTGAGATTCTACTAATTCTAATATATCTGTTTCAATTGATGCAACACCGATTTCTTGAAATACTCCATCAAAGGTAGATTTTTCTTCAATTGTAACTTGATGAAATTGAAATTATATTTATGAGTGGAACTTTTGAAATTGAGATACTTGAAATTGATCAAGCATAAGTTATATATACAAAAACCCATGAATATATAATGTTGTATTAAAGACCATAGATTCTAATTGAAATACTTGATATGCTTCTGTTTTAATAATTGTTAATAATGTAACTGACTGTAATAATGATAGTGATAATGATTGAGTAAATGATTGTGTAGATTTATGTCCTTTAATAATTTGAGTTTGAATAAATTCTTGATGTCCAGTGTTTGATAAAAAATGTGCTAGTGATTGTAGTTGTTCTAATTGATATATATGTAGTTCAAAAGATACTAATTTATGTGGTATTAAATGAGTTTGTTTACCAAATACTGAGATTTTAAAAAATTCTATATCGGATTGTCTAAAATCATATGGTCTTAATAATATATTTGGTAATGCATCTTGCAATACTTGTCCATGTTCAAATTTTCTTGATTTTGAGTCAAAAATAAGAAAATGTGATTTACTATTTCCAGCTATAACATCTCCTGATAGTACAAAAATTTATTCCAATTGATGATTTTATGAAGTAAAGTAGATACTGTTTATATGCATTAAAAATTAAAATTATTTTACCCATACTTTGGTAATCTAAAAAATCTTTCTATTAATATAAGAAAGATTTTTTAGATTATATTTTATGAAAAAGAGAATAAGAGTTTATATTTCTAAAAATGAAATTATGAAAAGTTATAATCTTTAAAACCAATAGAAACAAAAACTTGAAAAAAACATATTTTTAGGTATATTCCCATCTGATTTTTATTGTTAATATAAATTAAAGTGAGTAGTAAAGATTTTTATGCAATTTTGTGACTTGAAAGAACTTGTAGTAGTGATGAAATAAAAAAAGCTTATAGGAAACTTGCTATGCAATATCATCCTGATAGAAATTGAGGAGATAAAGAAGCTGAATCTAAATTTAAAGAAATAAATGAAGCATATAGTATACTTTCAGATGAATGAAAAAGAAAACAATATGATATGTTTTGAAGTGTTTGATGATGAAATTGATTTTGATGAGGTTGATTCTGATGATGAGTAGATTTTGATATATCAGATATATTTGACTCATTTTTTTCATGATGATGAGGATTTAGTCAATCTAGAACAAGAAAAAAACAAACATCATTTAGAGGAGAAGATTTAGAATATAATCTAAAAATAAACCTAGAAACCAGTATTTACTGAGGGAAACAAAAGATTAAATTTTCTAGAATGGAATGATGTCCTGATTGTAACTCTGAAGGTTGAAGTGGTAAAAAACCATGTCCTGAATGTAATTGATCTGGATATGTAAAGTATAGACAACAAAGTATTTTCTGAGTTATTGAACATACTTGAGTTTGTGAAACTTGTGAATGAACATGAGAAACTTTTGATAAATTATGTGAAACATGTAAATGAAAAAAAAGAGTAAAAAAGGATGTAGATTATGATATAGATATTCCAGCCTGAATTGATGATGGTATGATTATAAAAATAACTTGAGAATGAAATCATTGAATAAATACAAAAGCAAATTGAGATTTATATGTAAAGTTTAAAGTAGATTTAGAAGAAAAATGATTAAAAAGAGATTGAGAAGATTTATATTTTGATTTAGAATTAGATGTTGTTGAAGCTATTTTATGATGTGATAAAGAAGTACAGATTCCTATTTTATGAAAAAGACTTGTAAAAATCTCAGCTTGAACTCAAGTTTGAACTGTTATAAAAATAGCATGAGATTGAGTAAAACATATAAATAAAGATGCAAAATGAGATTTGTTTTTTAGCATTGAAATTAAGATTCCTAAGAAACTTTCAAAAGAGGAAAAAGACCTTTATGAACAAATAGCTAAAGAGAGAAAGTTAAATGTTTGATCGAAGTGAATTTTTGATAAGTTATTTTAAAGGTTTATTTATAATCTGTCAATGTAAAATATTTGTAAAACCACTAGAATTATTTATAATCCTAGTGGTTTTTATAATTAAAATTAAATATGTGAAATAATAATAAAATGAATCATAAACATCAAGAAATAAAAATAAAAAAGAAGAAGAAAAAAGCTTTTACCCTAGTAGAACTAATAGTAGTAATAACAATACTAGCAATACTGTGAAGTATAGCTTTCATATCACTACAATCATACACAAAAAATGCAAGAGACGGGCAAAGACTGTCAGATATAAATAATATAAGAAAAAACCTAGAACTATTCCTAACAGAGAAATGATTCTACCCAACACCAGATAATTGAGTAAATATAACATATAGTTGATCTACAGCATGGATCCAAT
>JAQVFO010000007.1 GCA_028697205.1 Candidatus Altimarinota bacterium
TGTTTGTTGTGGTATTGTTGGTGCTGTTGTTGGTGCTTTTGCGCTTGGTGTTTGTTGTGGTATTGTTGGTGCTGTTGTTGGTGCTTTTGCGCTTGGTGTTTGTTGTGGCATTGTTGGTGCTGTTGTTGGTGCTTTTGCGCTTGGTGTTTGTTGTGGCATTGTTGGTGCTTTTGTTGGTGCTTTTGTGTTTGGTGTTTGTTGTGGCATTGTTGGTGCTGTTGTTGGTGCTTTTGTGTTTGGTGTTTGTTGTGGCATTGTTGGTGCTGTTGTTGGTGCTTTTGTGTTTGGTTTATTTAAATCTCTAAGTATTGGATTTGGCTCAAATATAGTAATTGGTTCGAATAAATCAGAATCATTAATAATTCAAGTTTGTTCTAATTTTTTAGTGTTTAATTTTAATTTTTGATTTTTTTCTACTCATTTTGGAATATTATTTTCATGACTTTTTACCATCAAATCATCATTCCTATAAAGTAAATCAGTGATAACTTCTACAAAATTATTTATTTCAACACTTAATTGATCTATTGGAAAATTAGATAAAACTCTAGTAAATGCTTCTATTATAGTTTCATTTTTATTAATTTCTTTTGAAGATTCTTTTTGCTTTCATTCTTCAGTTTTTATAACTACATTAACTGTTGTTCATTTTCTTCACAATACTTGTTTTGAATCATTTGGTAATTTTTTTTCTTGTTTTTTAGCATACTTTAAAGATCTTTTTTCTAAATCATCTAAATACTTTCTTAATTCTTTATTTAAATTATCACCATCTATAGGGTTACCCATTAATGATAATATATTTTCTCTTTTTCTCTTAATTTCACGTTCTCACCAAAGTCTTTCTTGCTCAAGTTGTTCAAATATTTCATCAAACTCTTCATTTTCATCCCTAGCTTTTAATATTCTTTTTCTTATTTCTGCTCTTTTTTTTGCTTCTAATTCTTGTTTTTGTCTCCATATTTCAGCATCTTTTCTTTCTTGTTCTCTTTTTAATTCTTCTTGTTTTTTATTTTGTAAATAATTTGTATCAGCTTTTTGTGTATATTGTTTTTGTAATTTTTCTCTTTTTTTATCCATTTCTATTTTTCTTATAGCATCTTGTTGTTTTATTCTAGCCCAATCTTCACTTCTTGATTTCATTATATTTTGTCTGTCAATTTCTGCTTTCTTTGTTTTAGTAACTAACTCTTCTTTTAATCTTTTTATTTCTACTTGTCTTTCTTTATTTGCTTTTTCTATATTAGATTGAGTTTTTTTCGAATTTTTTTCAAAATAATCTTCTATTTCAGCTATTCTTTCTTTCATTATATCATCCTTCAATTTCTCAGACAATTTTATTTGATCTTTTTGAGTTGGTACTTGCAAATCATAATTATCTTCATCATTTACTGATTTTGAAGAAATAGCTGGAACGTGTTTATAATCATATTTAGTTAATCCCCCTCTCCAGATTGAACTTCATATTCAATCTTCAATAATCTTTTTTCTTCTTTTTTCTTCCTCAATTGTGATTATATCTACATTTGACTTTAAAGATTTCAATTTATTTTCAACTACATTTCCTAAATTATCTTTATGTTTAATAATTTCTTTTTCAACTAATTTTTTTAATTCTGGTTTAAATTTATCTTGTGAAACTATAAATTTTCAAAAAAGTATTTTTTTGAAAAGTCTAGCTCAAAGTGTTTTCTGAAGTAATTGAATTACTTCTCATTCACTAAAATTTTTCTGAGATTTAAGCAAAGCATTGACCTGATTTAAACTCTTTCTTAATCTTTCAATATCTCATGAATTAATATCATTTTCAGCTCAATTAGAAAAAGTAAAAAATCTTCATGATGATGTAGTATTATTATAATAATCAATTAAAAAAGATAAATAATTTGCAATATATGAGGCTCTTTCTTTTACTTTATATTGTTTTAATGAATCTAAATCCTTTTTTGTAGAAGTAATTATATCACTTTTAAGTATTTCTAAATCTGTCTTTAAACTGTTTATATTTATATTTCAAGGATCTTGAACAATGTAAGTTTTAAAATAATATTTAATATTATATATTAAAATCCTAAATAATAACGGATCTAAGTCTTGATTTTCATTTAAAAAATCTTTTGCAACTTTTATCATTTTTTTACCATTTTCTGTTTCAATCTTCTTTCCATTTTCATCATATCCATACCATACATTTCATAATAATGTTCTTATTTCTGCATTATCAATTTCTTTTTCCCAATCATTTTTTGAAATTCAATTATATTTTTCTGACATATTTTGTTTTTATATTTTAATCATTATTATTTTATCACATATATTTTTATAAGTATAGATTTTTAAATTGACTTTTATATTTAATATTTTAAAAATAAAAATTATTTTATGTTAAATTAGGAAAGAAGCAAAAAAACAAGATTCACATATAAATTAATTTTGCAAAATATTTTTTTATCTCTAAAATCTACAACAATTCAATAATTTCAGACTTAAAATTTAAAATTTATAAAAGTGCAATACAAAGTTTTTTGATGTAAAGTAAATAAATACTACACAGATGAATGGCTAAACTCTGAATATTTAAGTGATAAAAATTGATTATTTATCGCCTCTTGTGTAGTAACTGATAAAGCTAAAAAAAAATGGGTAAAATTTGTTCTACAAGAAATTTGAAAATTAAAAAATAATGAAAAAATTTATATAAGTTGATGTTGAGCTTTTGAAAGATGAAAAGAGCTAAAAAGTTTTTTTGAAATCTATCCTGAATTAAGTGCTTATGAAAAAAAAATAGAGATATTACAAGAAGCTCCTGAAGCTACCATAAAACAAAAAATAAATAATTTTAAAATAAATAAAAACATTCCTAAACTATCATTAACTACAAAAAAGTTCTTACTTATTCAATGATGATGTAACAGCTTTTGTACTTTTTGTCTTACAGTATTAAAAAGATGAAAACATTTTTACAGAAGTAAAGAAGATATTGTAGATGATATAACAGAATATGAATTAACTTGATGAAAAGAAATAGTATTAACTTGAGTGAATTTGTGAGCTTGGTGAGTAAATGATACAAATGATTATAAAAACCCTAAACTTTCTGAATTACTTGAATACATACTAGAAAAAACTGAAATAAGAAGAATAAGAATAAGTTCTCTATGACCAGAATTTATAGATGATAAATTATTAAAAATATTTACAAATAAAAGAATTTATCCACATTTTCACTTATCAATTCAATCTGGAAATAGTACAATTTTAAAAGCAATGAAAAGACATTATGATGGAGAATATATAAGAAAAATTTTAGAAAAAATAAGAAAAATAAAAAGAGAAGATTGAGTTTATATAAGCATATGAGCCGATTTAATTGTATGATTTCCTTGAGAATCTGAAAGTGATTTTTTAGATACTTATAATCTTGTAAAAGACTATAATATAACTAAGATACATACCTTCCCTTTTTCAAATCATACTTATTGAGAACATGTTCCTGCAAGTTTTTTTCCAAATCAAATTAGTGACTTACAAAAAAAAGAAAGATTAAATAGATTAATCTCCCTTTGAGATGAAATAAGAAATAATTTTATAAAGTCTCAAATATGAAAAACTTTTGAAGTTTTAGTTGAATCTGTAAAAAATTGACAGTTTAATTGATGGACTGAAAATTATATAGAAGCTACAAATAATAATTTTGAAATAATTTCATGAAATATAAAAAGAAATGAGATTATTGTTGGGAAACTTGTTGCATAGCATCTTCACATGACTTAGATATAGTATCTAAAACACTTTTATGATAAGAATAAAAAGCTTTTCATGATAAAAACAATGCTAACTTTCAATTATCAGATGAATCTCATATTTTATATCTACATCTTTCAGACTTATCTGCTAAATCTAAAAGATTACTATATTCAATATTTGGAATAGATATAAGTGACAAATTAACATCTTTAACAGATCATAAAACTTTTAGAAAATTTAACCCATCAGGTATATCATACTTATATAATCAAGCAAAATAATCTTCAACTCACATAATTGTTAAATTAAATATATTAAATAATTAATTATTAATATAACTTATTATATTTATTTGTCAAGTATTTATTTTTTGACATTTTTTATTAAAAGATATTATCTTCTAACTTGATTTATAAAAACTATTAAAAATGAGAAAAAGAATTATTTCATCACTTCTACATGTATTACTTTTCGTTATAATTGAAATCTTGTTTGTTTTCGTAATACTTCATGAATTTCCTGAAGTTAGTTTTTTTGAAGATTTATGAGTTGTTCACTTACTTTATTGGGTTTCAATATTTGTAGCATGATATATAAGAGAAAATATACAAAAATATCAGATTAAATTTTTAGCAACATATATTCCTGTTGTTTTTCACATTATATGACACCTTTACATATGAGAAGAAACTATTAATCATATATGAACACACTCACATTCAACTGAATTTTGGTTAATTATATCAACTATATCTCTTTGAGTTTTTATATTTATTTGAGAGTACTTACTTCATAAAAAATATCATTGTGATCACAGTCATCAAAAAGTACATAAACACTGTAAAGAAGATTAAAAATCTTCTTTTTTATTTGCAAATTCCATATTTATTCCTATAAATTTAGTAATTCTCTAGTAGAAACAAGTTATTCTTTTACAACTTTATAACAAAAACAAGTCAATTTTGTATTAATACTGATTAACAATATATGCTTTATCTAATACCAATATTCATTTTTCTAGATTTTATTTCAAAATATATTGCAAATACATATTTAAACTGACAAATAAATTTATTATCGGATTTTATTTATTTAAAATTGGTCAAGAATCCATGAATTGCATTTAGTATAAATTTTCCTTTCTTAAAAATAATTACTATATTAATTATAATATGAATTATTTTTTATTTTTTGAAATATGAAAAAAAGAAAAATAACTTACTTACAAATTTATCATTTTCATTGATAATTTGATGAGCATTATGAAATGCTCGGGAAAGATTAATATACTCTTGAGTAACTGATTTTATTTGAATAAAATTTTTTTCAATTTTCAATTTTGCAGATATTTTTCTTAGTATCTGAGTAATTATTTATTTATCACTAATAGTTTTGAAAAAAGATAATGATTGAATATAATAAAATAGCTTTAAAAGAAATATTTTAGATTAAGTAACATAAAACTTTATCTTAAAAACTTTTATTTAATTTTTAGCTTTATATTTATGACTTTTTGACCTCAAAAATCTACTATTCAAGCTATTGCTATAAATTCTATATGAACCTTGATAGCATGAATTATATGAAGCATGATAATTATTACAATGATGTTTTTATTATCAAGATTTCTTTGATTTAGTTTAAATTCATGAGATTTAGAAACTTGAATTAGAATAAATAACATATTTCCTTTTTTCTTTTCATTAGTAACTTTTGTAGCAACTACAATAACTGTTTTAATAAATTATTATATACTTACTTTAACAAATATTGAAAAATATAAAAAAAACATAATATCTTCTTTCCATGTCCTATTTTTCTCAATTATAATATATATTTTAATCACCCCTATTTATATATATATTTGAATTAAATCTTATTCTGATATATTTTATGTATTTTTACTACACAACTTAATAATATTCTTATGAACTAGTTTAATTCTTGAATTATTAAACAATTACAAATATGTATTGCTTTGATTTTATAGTAGTTTTATAGGATTTTTTATTACTATACTTCTACTTGTTCTTATTTTTTGAACAACCTCATCTTCTCAATGAAAAATACTTTCATTTGTTATTCTATTACCACTTGTAAATTTCTTAAGTTATTTATTTAAACAAATTTTTGAATTTTTATATTACCAATATTATAAGTATACTTGAATGGATCAACTTTGAGATATATTTTACCAAATCGAACGCGATGAAAAAGAATAATTACAAAATTTAACATTTAATATTTAAAAAATGAATGAACTTCTGAATATAGTACAACAAACAATTAAATTTTATATACAAAACAAAAAGGTACCTACCGTTGAACAATTAGAAATATGAAATTTATGAGTTTTAAATCAAAAATGATGTATTTTTATAACTTTATATAAAAATTGAGAAATAAGATGATCTGCATGAAATGTAAAAGAAATTGAACAAAGCATAATTCATGAAACAATTAAAAGTACAATTGATGCAATAAGTAATGATAAAAGATTTACTCCAGTTCTTGAAAATGAGATAAAAGATTTAAAAGTTAGAATAGACTATATAAAAGAAAGAAATGTTATCTCAGAATGAAAAATAAATACTCTTGATCCTTTAAAATCTTGAGTAATAACAATAAGTAAAGATTATGATTCATTAGCTGTAATCCTTCCAAACATTTCACCAAAACTTCTAACATGAGAGGATTTTAAAGATATTTTAGAATCAAAGATGAAAAAAGAATTTGATGAAAAAAACTATTATGTTTATGAAATAAAAACTGATGTGGTAACTAATTATTAATATAAAAATATGTTTAAAAATGAAGAAATAATTCAAACAAAAACTTGTAACAACTGTAACTCAAATTTTAAAATCACAAATAAAGATTTGGAGTTTTATGAAAAAATATCACCAAATTTTTGATGAAATAAATATTTAATTCCTTTACCTAATCTATGCCCTGAATGTAGACAACAAAAAAGATTATCATTCCGTAATGAAAGAAAATTATATAAAAGAAAATGTGATGCAACTGGTAAAGATATTATTTCAATTTACTCTCCTGAAAAAAACTATAAAGTATTTAATCAAGATTTTTGGTGGAGTGATAATTGGGATGCTTTAAATTATGGAAAAGATTATGATTTTAGTAAACAATTTTTTGATCAATTTTGAGAATTATTAAACGAAGTACCAAAACAAAATCTAATATGAGCAAATAATGAAAATTCAACTTATTGTAACTTAACTGCTGATAATAAAAACTGTTATCTAATTTTTGAAAGCTCAAATAATGAGAATTGCCTTTTTTGACACTGGCTGCAAAAATGTAACAAATGTAGCGACTGCAACTTTATGCACGAATGTGAATTATGTTATGAAAGTTTAGATTGCTATTTTTGTTATAATTCTAAATATCTTTTCTCATGTAAAAATTGTTATGATTCATATTTTTTAGAAGATTGTGTATGATGTAAAAATTGCTTCTGATGCGTAAATTTAGCAGATAAAGAATATTATATTTTTAATAAATCTTATACTAAAGAACAATATTTTGAAGAAATAAAAAAATATAAAATTACAAATTATTTAAAAGATGATTTTCTAGAATTTTCAAAAAAATTTCCTAAAAAAAATTTAAGAATACTAAATTCAATTAATTGTATATGAAATCAAATTGAAAATTCAAAAAATTGCATTTTATGTAATCACGCACATGATTCAGAAGATTGCAAATACTCTGAACATGTATGGAGAAATGCTAAAAATTGTATGGATGTTAGTACCGCTTGAAGAGATGCAGAATTTATTTTTGAATCAATTAATTGTTGAATTTGAGTTTATAATTTCAACTATTGTGTTCAATGTTGGACATGATCAAATTTAACTTACTGTATGTTTAATAGTAATATACATAATTGTTTCTGATGTGTTTGATTAGTAAATAAATCTTATTGCATATTAAATAAACAATATACTAAAGAACAATATGAAACTATTGTTCCAAAAATAATAGAACATATGGTTTCAACATGAGAATGGTGAGAATTCTTTCCTTCTTCTATTTCTCCTTTTTGATATAATGAAACTGTAGCTGATGAATATTTTCCTTTAAGTAAAGATAAAGCGTTAAAAACTTGATTTAACTGGTCAGATTATGAAGCTCCTTTTCCAAAAGTAGACAAAATAATTCCTGCTTCAAAATTACCTGAAGACATAACAAAAATTCCTGATGATATACTAAATTGGGCTATTGAATGTGAAGTAACTAAAAAACCTTTTAAAATAATTAAACAAGAATTAGAATTTTACAGAAAACATAATTTACCAATTCCTAGAAGACATCCAGATAGGAGGCATCTTGATAGAATGAATTTAAGAAATTCTATAGGGTTATTCGATAGAAAATGTGATAAATGTCATAAAGACATAAAAACTACTTATTCTCCTGATAAACTAGAAATTGTTTATTGTGAAGAGTGTTATAATAAAGAGATATATTAAAATTTGAAAATTAATTAAAATTCAGTAATATCATAAACAATAGATATTATTTATGTTGACATTTTGTAATATTATTATATAATAACATAAATATTTTACTAATTAGTATTCAATGAACAGCTATTTACTAAAAGTATATCATTCATTTTCATCTGGTAGAAAGCTTTTTGAGGAATTTCTTGATGATGTATGAAAGACACTAGAACATAAAAGAATGGTTTTTTGACTTAATTATAAAAAATGAGAGTTCTTTTATAGTTTAGATACTGATAACAAAGTTCTTCCTTCTTTTGAATCACAGTTTTATAGCTTTTTTAATAATTTTCAAATTGATTTAGATACAAAAGATTATTTAAATTATGATATAAGTAAATCAATTATTTGAGAAGTGTATCTAAAAAATAAGTACTTTTTCCCTTTTAAAATGGATAGTTCAGATAATACGGACTTTATATTTAGTATATTTAGATCTTTTGAAAATCTAAATGTAGCAACAGATAGAGTTGGATTTTTCATAGACATCACTCCTATAAAAACTGAAAGTATTTTATTTTATGTCAAATCTAAATGGAAATTTTTTATTTTCAAAATTAAACTAAAATTTCAATTTTTTAAATATATGTTTAATTTCAAGGTACAAAAAGATTGGAAACAAGAATGATATAAATACTATAAATCAAAAATAGATCATGAACTTTTTGAAACAAAAATATATATAATAGTCCAATCTTCATCTAAAGAAATGGCTATATCCAAACTTGGCTGAATAGCATCAAAATTACTCGTTTTTAAAAACTATCCTCAGAATCAATTTGATATAAGATTAAACAAAAATCCTAATTTAGAGGACTATAAAAGTGGAAACTATTGAATTTCTATGAACCTAACGGCTCTTGAAATTTCAAATTTATTTTGTTTTCCTAAGGATCCAAAAAATGAAACTGGACTTTTAAAAGTTACTTCAAAAAAATTAGCTTTACCTATCTGAATACCAACATACGATTATGATAAAACTAAAATCTGAGAAATAATTCCAAAGAATATCCCAGATGATATAAATATAATATGAGTTTCAGATTATAGATCTATAACAGTCCCAATCTGAATTTATGATGAAGATAGACTAAGACATATCTATGTAATTTGAAAAACCTGAACTTGAAAATCAAAGTTTTTAATAAGTAATATCATAAATGACATTACTCAATGAAGATGAGTAGCTATAATAGATCCTCATTGAGATTTATTTGAAGAAGCTATTGCTCATATCCCAGCTAACAGAGCAAAAGATGTAATTATATTTGACCCAACTGATGAGAAATTCCCTTTCTGTATAAACCCTCTTGATGTTACTCCTGACGAATCTAAACAAATTCTTGCAAAATGATTTATAGACATATTTAAAAAGTTTTTTTGAGCAAATTGGAACCCTAAGCTAGAACATGTTTTAAGAATGATATTTTTAGCATTATTAGATAAAAAATGATCTACACTTTTTGATATAATTAGAGCTTTGACAGATAAAGATTTTAGATATGAAATGATAGAAGCAATTGAAGATGATGTAGTAAGAAACTTCTGGACAAATGAATTTGCTTGATGGTCTCAACAATTCAACACAGAAGCCATTATGCCAATACTAAATAAAGTCTGACAAATACTTTCTATAGAAGTTTTAAAAAATATTTTTGCAGCAAAAGAAAACAAACTTGACTTCAGAAAAGCAATGGATGAGAAAAAAATCCTACTTATAAAACTTCCAAAATGAAAACTTCAAGAAGAAATTATGTGATTTTTATGAGCTATGTTTGTAACAAAAATCTATCAAGCTGCAATGAGTAGACAATGAATTGAAAAAGATAAAAGAGTCCCTTTTTTCCTTTATGTAGATGAGTTTCAAAACTTTGCAACAGATACTTTTTGAGAAATCCTGTCAGAAGCACGTAAGTACTGACTTGGTCTTTCTGTTGCACACCAATTTATAAAACAAATTCCTGAAAATCTTACAAGAGCACTTTTTGGTAATGTATGAACAATTGTAAGTTTCAGAATTTCAAGTGAGGATTCACTTTACATGAAACAACATTTTGAACCGTTTTTAGATGCTTATGATTTAGCTAACTTAAACCAAAGATCTTTTTATTGTAAAACTATGGTTAAATGACAAGTTAAAGATCCTTTCTCTCTTAAATCCCTTTACATACCAGATGTAAAAATAGATAGAAATTTTTTAGAAAAACTTTACGAATTATCAAGAAGCAAATACAATAGAAGCTTAATGGAAGCTAAAAAAGTAATAGAAGTAGAGCAAAAAGATGTTATCAAAAAACTTGAAGACTTTGGAGAACCTTTGATTTAGAAATTCTTGCAAAACTCACCTTTTCCTTTATTATACTAGTAATTTTATTTACTAGTATTTTTTATGCTTGACTTAAAAATCTGGGAAGAAAAAATCAAGGAAAAAAGAAAAAAAACTCAATTTAAAAATTTTGTTAAAGAATTTGCAAGTTGGGAGGTTTTAAATCTATATAAAAATAAATGACAAGTTTGTAGATATCCAGATAGCTGAAGAGTTAAAAATCTTGATAACAAAGAATCTCAAAATGCTTCAAGTTATTTTTTAGACTATGATTTTAATTTAGATTTTTTTAAAAATTTTCATAAGTTAAACAATATTGTACCATACCAATACCTAATATCTTTTTGAGATATGAATGAAAATACAATTTTTGCTGATGCTGTATTTTGAGCAAAAGATTGTTATTTGTCATTTGTTTTATGAAGAGAAGTTGAAAGAATCTTGTATAGTGCTTTTGTAGTAGTTAATTGTAAAAATATTATTAATAGTTTTCTTGTAACATACTGATCTGAAAATATATGTATGTCAGCATGAATAACAAATTCATTTAATATTTTTTATAGTAAATATATAACTGATTCAGCAAATATATGGTTTTCAACAAACTTAATTTGATGTCAAGAATGTATTTTTTGTAATTGATTACAAAACCAAAGATATTGTTTTCAAAATAAAATTTTAGAAAAAGAAGAATATTTTAAAATCAAAAAACAGATTTTAGAAAAAAAATATAAATTTCTAGAAAATTATATTTTTATTTCAAAAAATGAACCTATAAATTATTTATCAGAAAATATAAATGGTAAATTTAATATAAAATGTAGCAATATTAAAGATTGATATTGGCTAAATAATATGGAAAATGTTAGAAATTGAATTATTGGTTTTAGTGATTGATGAGATGCAAAGAATTTTTATGATTGTGTAGATTTTTGAATTACTTCACAAAATATGTATGGTTGTGTTGCAAGTTGAAATGAGTGTAAAAATATATATTTATCAACTCAATTAGATAAAAGTTCAAATATATATTATTCATATTTTATGACCAACTGTTCTTTCTGTATTTGATGTATCTGATTAAAAAACAAATCTTACTGCATTTTAAACAAGCAATATTCCAAAGAAGAATGGTATAACTTAGCAAATAAAATATTTGAACAAATGGATAAGGATTGAATTCTTTGAGATTTCTTTCCTTGATCTTTAAACCCTTTTTATTTCAATGATACTATGGCTTATCTTATAGATGATAGTTTCACTAAAGAAGAAGTTGTCAATGAATGATATATGTGGAGAGATAGTGAGATAAAAGTTGATATACCTGAATGAGCTGATATTGTAGAAGCTAAAGATATAAATAATTTCCAATGATATGACTCAAATTGAGATTGGTATATAAATTCTGAGATTATGAAAAAAGTTATTATTGACGAAAATTGAAATTATTATAAGATAGTTCCTATGGAATATGATTTTTTGATGAAACATCAATTACCACTACCAGAAATTCATTGGCTTGATAGAATAAAATTAGGATTTAAATTTAAATAATTTTTAATAAAAATGGATAAAAAACTTTTTGAGTTTGTTTCAAAAACTACAAACGAAAAAATCTTAGAATATAAAAAATGTAAATGGTGTAATGATGAATACCCTATTTATGAAAGAGAAAAAAAATTTATAGAAAATCATAACTTTGAAATTTCAGATTTATGCTTTGATTGTAGATATAGAAATATGCTTTTATGGAGAAATGAAAAAAAACTATATTGGAGAAAAAGCGATAAAAGCTGAAAAAAAATACTTTCGCTTTATTCACCAGAATATGAAAGCAAGGTTTATAATTATGATGAATGGGAATCAGAGGGATGATTTTCTCATATAAATATGGATTTTGATTGAAAGAATTTTATAGAAAACTTTTATGAATTATTTAAAAAAGTTCCAAAAGCTTGAACAGATATTTTCTGGACAAATGAAAATATACATTATTGTAATAGAGTTTGATACTTAAAAAATGCATATTCAACTTATGCTTGTTTTTGAGATTCTGAAGATGTCTATTTTTCTATAAATATTTCAAATTCAAAAGATATTTATAACTCTACAAAAATTGATAAATCAAATCTTGTCTATGATAGTGTAATGGTTTATAATAGCTATGAAATATTTTTTAGTGATGCAATTAACAATTGTAAAAATATTTATTTTTCTTACGATTTAAGAGACTGTGAAGAATGTATATTCTGTTCAAATTTAGTTTGAAAAAAATATATGATTTATAATAAACAATATGAAAAAAATAAGTACGAAAAAATTAAAGAAAATTTAAAGCAAAATACTGCAAGTTATAAATGACTTGAAAAACTACTAAATGATTTTGAAAATTTAAAAATAAAAGCAATAAGAAGATGAACTTATAATATATGATGAGATAAAGTTTTATGAGACCAATTAAATAATTGACATGATACACTTTTTTGATTCCGGATGGATGAACCAGATGATTGTTTCAACTCTGCAAATTGATTCCCTGCTATACAAAAAAAAGTTTACAATTCCTTTGGTTTCTGAATGGTAGAAAATATGAGTTTCTGACAAGGAAATTGACCTTGAACAAACTTACATTTCACACTAAATGTTCAAGAAAGTAGTGATATTTATTTCTCACAAAAAATGAAATGATGTCACAATTGTATATGATGTTATTGACTTCAAAATTCTGATTATCACATATTGAATAAAGCTTTTTCAAAAGAAGATTATGAAAAATTATTTCCTATAATGTTAGAAAATATCAAAAAAAATTGATGATTAAGAAATTATTTTGAACCTGAAAAAAGTCCTTATCCTATAAATGATTGTCAATTATTTATAGAATTTCCTGCTTTTTCTATAAGAAAAATTATCTGATATAAATGATGAGAAATAGACAAATATAATTTTGAAGAGCAAATATTTGATAAAAATTGAAAATGAATTGTTTATATTTTGTATCCTGAAAAAGATATATCTGAAGCAATTTTTGATTTATGATGACAAAAAAAAGTACATACAAAATGGAAAAATAAAGAAACAGAAATAGATATTCCTGACTGAATGATAAAAATAGAAGTTTGTGATATAAAAGACTATGCAAATGATATTGATGAAAATATTTTAAATTGTGCTATTCCATGCATAAAAACTTGAAGATACTTTAGAACTATCAGAAAAGAAATAGAGTTTTGTAAAAAATACAATATAGCTCTTTCTAGAGTTCATCCAAATAAAAGAATTGATGATAGAAGAAAAAGATCTCCAAAATTGTGACTTGAACTAACTAATTGCAAAATCTGCTCTAAAGAAATTTTATCTGCTTATGATAAGAATAGTTTATATAATATAGTTTGTGAAGAGTGTTACGAAAAGCAAGTTTATTAATTTGCAAAACTTACCTTTTCTTTTATTATACTAGTAATTTTATTTACTAGTATTTTTTATGTTTCAGAATGAAAAAGTTGTAGAAACTAAAATTTGTAAACATTGTAATTCTAAATTTGAAATTACTGATAAAGATTTAGAATTTTATGAGAAAGTTTCTCCTGTGTTTCCTTCTAGCCCACTTGATAAAGGGGGTAAGGGGGATTTCCCTTATAATAATAACAATCAAAATATCAAAAATTCTGAAACAATCCCCAAATCAAGTTCGAAGACTAAAGGTTCACCAGGATGACAAAATGTTTTAATCAAAGATTTATGAAACTGAAAAGTTCGCTACTTAATTCCCTCTCCAACTCTTTGCCCAGACTGTAGATTTCAAAATAGACAATCTTTTTTGAATTGTAGAAATTTATATAAACGTACTTGTGATTATTCAAAGAAAGAAATTATTTCAAATTATTCACCTGATAAACCATACAAAGTTTATGACCCAAAAATATGGTTTTCAGATAAATCTGACAGTATAATATATTGAAAAGATTTTGATTTTTCCAGAAATTTCTTTGAACAATATAATGACTTGTTTAAAATAGTACCAAGAATGGCTCTTGATCAGTGAATAAATATGAACAATAGTTCTTTTAACAATTATGCTGATTTTTTAAAAGATTGTTATATGTGTATTCATGCGATTAACGATGTAAATTGTTATTATGACTATTCAATTTTTGAATCAATTGATTGTATTGATTGTTACTGATCTTATGAAAATAAAAACTGTTATGAATGTATTTCTTGTAAACAATCATATAATTTATTTTATTGTAACTTATGTAATAATTGTAACGATAGTTATTTTTTAAAATCTTGTATATGATGTAAAAACTGTATTTTTTGTACTAATTTAATAAGTCAAGAATATTGTATACTTAATAAGCAATTATCTAAAGAAGAGTATAATATTGAAAAAGAAAAATTCTTAAATGAACTTAAAAAAAATAAACAAAATTTGCAAAAAAATTTCATAGAGTTTTTATGAAAAAATATTGCAAAATATGCAAGTATAACAAATAGTGAGAATTGTACATGAGACAATATAATGTGATCAAAAAATTGTAAAAAATGTTTTAGTTCAAATAATTCTGAAAATGTTGCTTACTCATTTATGACTGACAAAGCAATAAATTGTTATGATTGTGATAGTAACAACAATTTAGAAAATTCTTATTATTCACTTATAAGTTGAGCATCTGCATATAATTGTCATTTTTGTATCGCTTGATGGGATAACTGTAAAAATTTACTTTACTCAGATTATTGCTTCTTTTGTTCAAATTGCTTTTGATGTATTTGATTAAAAAATAAATCATATTGTATATTAAATAAACAATATACCAAAGAACAATATGAAACTCTTGTCCCAAAAATTATTGAACATATGATTTCAACACAAGAATGGTGAGAATTTTTTCCTTCTTCAATTTCTCCTTTCTGATACAATGAAACTGTTGCTGAAGAGTACTTACCTTTAAGTAAAGCTGAAGCGCTAAAAAGTTGATTTAAGTGGTCTGATTACGAACAACCATTTCCAAAAGTTGATAAAATTATTCCGGCTTCTAAACTACCTAATGATATATTTTCTATTCCTGATGATATATTAAATCGGGCAATAGAATGTGAAATTACTAAAAAACCTTTTAGGTTAATAAAACAAGAATTAGAATTTTATAGAAAGCATAACTTACCTATTCCAAAAAGACATCCAGACCAAAGACATCTTGATAGAATGAGTTTAAGAAATCCAAGAAAGTTGTTTGATAGAAAGTGTTATAAATGTGGAAAAAATATTAAAACTACATATTCTCCAGATAGAAATGAAATTGTTTATTGTGAAGAGTGTTATAATAAAGAGATATATTAAAAAGTTATCTTAAATTTTGTTTTTAGGCAAAAAAATGATAAAATTATACTAGTATTAATTTTACCATTTTTTTATGTTAAATGAAGTTTTAAAAAATTACTGATTTTCTGATAAAGAAGCAAAAATTTACCTGTCTTGTTTGGAGCTTGGTAATGCGATTGCCAGTTCTATAGCTAGAAAAGCGTGAGAAAATAGAGTTACTACTTATTCTATTTTAAAAGAATTAATTTCAAGATGAATAATAAATGAATTACAAAAAAATTGAGTTAAATATTTTTCAGCAATTTCACCAGAAGAACTTATAAAACATGAAGAACAAAAATTAGAAAAACTTAAGTGAGTTTTACCTGAACTAATGGCTATTTCAAATGCTTACAATAATAAAACAAAAGTTTATTATTATGACTGATTAAATAAGGTAAAAGAATTGTTTATAGAAATTGTTGATGAATGAGATTACTTAAATGAACCTTTTCTAGTATTTGTAGGAACACAAAATATGGATGAAAGATTTAAAGAATTTTTTGATTGAGAATTTAAAGAATACAGATTAAAACAAAAAACCCCTACAAAAGCAATCATATCTGACAGAAATTCAAACTATTCAAAATACCATCAAGAAAACCATAATACTCTAATTATTGAAGATGAAGTTTTTGAAATGTGAAATGAAATAGTTATATACTGAGCAAAAGTAGCAATATTAAGTTATAACAAAGACGAAATATATTGATTAGTTATAGAAAGTAAAGTACTATCAAAATGATTAAAAAGTATGTTTAATCTAATACGGAAAACATATAAAAAATAAAAAAATATTAAAACAAAAATAAAAAAATGGATATTTTATGAAACGTAGCATGAAAATTATCAAACAATTTTCAAAGTACAAAAGAAAAACTAGAACAAATATCAAATGTATTAAGAAAAGTACCTGATATTTTAGTTTTCTCTTTTTCATGAAAAAAAACAAATAACTTACCAAAAATAAAATCAGATAACTTTAGATTGTATATATGACAAATATTTACTGATTGAAGATGATTATATGATGAGGAATTTTTAATCTGATCAATAAAAACTTACTTAGAAAAATTAGAATATTGAGAAAACCTAATAATTGAAAATTCTTCTATAGTTAGTTGGATAGTAAATTGATTAAGAGAAGATGATAATGCTATTTCAAGCAATGAACAAGTTGTTTATTTAGAACAAATAATTAATAAATATTTTCCTAAACAAAAAAGTAGAATAATTATTTCAAAAATTGAAGATTCTCATAAAGAACTATTATCAACTATTGAAAAAAAATGATTAGAGTGACTTAAATCAGATGAAAATATATGACTTAACAAAAACTTTACAAGTTTAGATATAGCTAAACTACTCTATAAAGCTAGCCAAAAAAATGATAATTTTTTTACAAGGTTAGTTAGTACAATGAAAAAAAGAAAATGAGTTGAATATAATAAAAATGATTTAGAGAGCTATTATACACTTATTGAAATTGCAATTAGATTAACTGATTTTGTAAAATGAATTAGCATTCAATGATGAGAAGCAAGACAAAGTTTATATGACCATATAATTATTGATATATTAAATTGAAATTTTGATGAAATTACAGAATTAAAAACTATCAAAAATTTTTGTTTATACACTGCAAAAATACCTTTCTTTAGAACTCTAAATTTTAGTAAAGAAAAATACAAACAAGAACAAGAAAGACAAGAACAAGAAAAAATATTTAAGAATAAAACTAATAAAATTGCTATCCCTACAGCACTTTTAGTTACAGCTTTAATTTGATGACAAATAAAATCAACTTATGATGATTATACAAAAGAACAAGCACTTGATGAAAGAATAAATGCCGTACTAGTTGAAGCACTAAAAGACAAAACTATATTTACATATTTTAAACCTGCTTGGTGAGCTAAATACGAAACAGATAAAGAGAAAATACATTATCTAGATGAAACTTGATGGACTTTAGTAAAATTATTTAAATCAAGATATTGAGAATGAGATGCTAGCGACAAAGAATTAAAATTATTTTTTATATGAGAAATGATTGAATTAATGAGTTTTCCATTTTACGAAGATATGACTTGAGAAGAATCATATATAAAGTTTATTGAAAGAGTTTTACAAATTCCTCGTGTAAAAAGAGAACTTATATCTATGTGATTTAATGTAGATAATAATTATCTAAAATATGAAAAGTACAAACAAGCATTTTCAACTACATATAATTACTCTTGAAATCTAAATCAAACAAGTAAGCTTGACTTTGCAAGCAATACCCTTGAATATATAGATAGTAAATGAACTATATATCAAGTTGAAATACATACTTGTAAAACAACATGGCCATCAATTCCATCAAATTGATGTTTGATAAGCCAAAATGTATGAGATAATTATATATTAGCATCAAAGTGGAATTATTGAGATTATAATTTAAAAGATTGAAAAAAAGTTGCTCTTGATTTTCTCTCAAGTCCATATAATAGACTTATACAAAAAATAATTATAACTTGAACTACTTTTTGAGATAATTTTTTTAATTTAGAAGATGATATAAGAAAAAAAATAGTTGATTTAGTAATAGAGAAAAAATACAGTGAGGAAGAAATAAAATCTTGGGAAACTGAAGACATAATAATATTTTTACAAAATAACTTCAAAGAACATTTAAATACAGATTTTAAAGAAATTGCTGCAAATACTCTAAACTTAGATGAAAAAACTATAAATGAATTATCTAAACATAAATGAAATTTTTTCACAACTAAAATATGAAAAATAAAAATATGAGTAATAGATTACTCTATAAATATATTTGAATTTAAATGAAAAAAATATTTTTACCTAGATTTTTGAAATTATAATAATTGAGAATGATTAAATCTATATTGATTTAAAGTTGATAATGATGATACTACAAAATTTTTACAAGATTTATTAGAAAAGTTAAATAAATAATTCAAAAACAAATAAAGCTGTTGTAGACTTTCTACAGCAGCTTTTGTTATATCTGACTTTACATACATCTTGACTTTATTATAATTTATTTTAATTATTATTAATATGTTATTATGCAAAACCCAGCAAAAATCCTACAACAATTATGAGCCTTTTGGCAACACTTTTGAATCCATAAAAGAAAATCAGATTTCTCCTGAAAAAATATAGTTTCAGTATTTTCTGAAAAATGCCCATATCCAGTTTGGCACAAAGATGAGTGGATATCAAACTCAAACCCTCCATTTACAATTTATGATGATAAAAAAGATTTTTGGGAACAGGTATGGCAGTTATTTTCAACTTGTCCTATGGCTCACAATACAAGCTTATGAAATGAAAACTGTGAATATACAGATGACTCTTGGTATAGTAAAAATTGTTATCTATGTCATTCCATAGCAAATTGTGAGGATTGTAAATACAGTTACAGAACATTTCAAACAAAAAATTGTTATTTTACTGTATTTTCATTTGATAGTGAATTTTGTATAGATTTGGTTTACTGATATAACTGCTACAATGTAAAATATGCAATAGATGTAAAAAGGTGTAAAAATAGTGCTTTCTTATTTGATTGCCAAGATTGTGAGGACTGTCTTTTATGCTGGAATTTAAGAAGCAAAAGGTACTGTATAGCAAATAAACAATATGAGAAAAGCGAATATGAAAAAGAAGTAAAAAAGTACAATCTCAATTCAAAAAAAGTTTACAATACTCTAAAAAATCAATTTTTAGATTTTATAAAAACCAATGCTTGGTGGAAGTCTCTACATTTTGATAATGTAGAAAATTCAAGTTGAGATTATTTAGCAAATTGTAAGGATTGTGAAAATTGCTTTTCAATTCAAGCATCAGAAAACAATAAAAATTCTGTGAGAGCATACAATATAAAAAATACATCTTATACAATATGAAATTATAATTGTGAAAATACTCACTATTCAACAATAGTACAATGAAACTGCTATGATGTTAAATTTTGATACAATGTAGCTGAATCAAAATTTATGGAATACTGTATAAATTGTCAAGATTGTGAAAACTGTTTTTTATGTGCATGACTAGTTTGAAAAAAATACTTTATATTAAACAAAGAATATTCAAAAGAAAGTTATGAAACAGAAAAAAACAGAATAGTTGAAAGTATGAAAATGAAATGAATTTATGGAGAATTTTTCCCTGCATATTTTTCACCTACAAGTTATGATGAAAGCTTATCTAGTGTATATGTTCCATTAACTAAAGAAGAACAAAAAAAAGAGTGATTTAGAGTAATTGAAGAAAACTATGGACAAAAGTGAGATTATAAAGATATAAGTAAACTCCCTGATAACTTACTTGATTTTAACTCTGATGATTTGATAAAAAAATGATTTTGGGATGATGATTACCATAGACCTTTTCAAATACTAAAAGAAGATATAGAATTTTATAAAAAATTATGAGTTCCAGTAAATGATAAATTTTATATAAAAAGAATTAGAGAAAATTTTTCACTTATGTTTCAAAGTTTTGAACTTAGAGAAACAGTTTGTGCAAAAAGTTGAGAAAAAATACTTACAACTTTACCAAAAGAATTAGATAAAAGAATAGTTAGTCAAAAAGAATATGAAAAATTAATTTATTAATAATACTTTTATGGAAAAAATCATAGAAACAAAAGTCTGTAAATGGACTTGAGAAAAGTTTAATATTTACGAAAAAGACTTAGAAATACTTGAAAAACTAAGCCCTGTTATTTGATGACAAAAATTTCTTCTACCAACTCCAAATTTATCACCAAAAGCAAGAGAAATAAATAGACTTATGTTTAGAAATGAAAGAAATTTTTACAAGATAAAAACTGAAAATTGAAAAAGTGAAATATCTACAATTCACCCTGATATGAGAAAAAGAATTATTGATATAGAAAATTTTAACAATTATGACTTTACAAAAGAATGAATTGATTACACTTGAAATTTCCTTGAAGATTTTAGAAAATTAATATTAAAGTCCCCAAATCAATCAAGGTTAATTGCAAATATGGAAAATTCTCCATATTGTAATCAAGAAGCAAATAATAAAAATTGTTATCTAAATGCTTGATGATTTGAAAATGAAGATTCTATGTATAACACTTTTGCAACAGTATCAAAAGATGTAGTTGATAACTACTGGGTATTTAATAGTAGTATAGTTTATGATTCTATAAATATTTTTTCATCTTCAAAAGTATTTTTTAGTACAGAAGTCAAAGATAGTTATAATTGCTATTTCTCATACGATTTAGTTTGATGCCAAAATGTAATTTTTTGAAGCAGTTTAGAAAATAAAAATTATGTATTTAAAAATGAAGTTTTATCAAAAGAAAAATGGGAAGAAAAATATAAAGAATTCAAAGATAAACTAAAAACAAGAAAATGATTAAATGAATTAAAAAAAGAATTTGAAGATTTTTTAAAAAAAGCATGAAAAAAAGAAGTTTTTATTGAGTCATCCGAAAATACATACTGAAATATAATTATAAACTCAAAAAGTAGTTTTGAAGTACTTTATTGAAACAAAAATGAAAACATAAGATATGCAAATATAGTATGGGAAGTAAATGATTCTATGGATATTAATTCATTTGCATATTGAGATAAAGTTTATAACTGTGCAAGTTCTGGGTTTGTAAAAAGTTCTATTTCATCATCTCATATTATTTATAGTGACAATATATTTTACAGTTTCTGAGTTGATTCTATTAATCATGCTTTTTGATGTTTATGATTTTGATTAAAAAATAAATCTTATTTAATTTTAAATAAAAAGTATGAAAAAGAAGAATGGGAAAAAATAGTTCAAAAAATAATTCTAGAACTTCAAGAAAAATGACTTTGGTGAAAATTTTTATCTCCAGATTTAAGTCCTTTTCCTTACAATGACACAGTTGCTATGGAGTACTACCCTATTAAAAAAATAATGATTCTTGAATGAAATAATATAGTTTCAGAAAAAATAAATAGTGAAGACGGAATCTGAACTGTATACATTCTGGAAAAAGATAAATTTATAAGTAAAGCTATTATAGATTTCTGATGAGTAGAAAAAATACATACTTATTGGAGAACAAAAGAAATTGAAGTTGATATACCTAAAAATATGGAAAAAATCTTATGAAATGAAATTCCAGAAATTGACACAATTGATGAGTCAATTTTAAACAAAGCAATAATTTGTGAAAAATCAAAAAGACCTTTTAGAATAGTTAAAAAAGAACTTGAGTTTTATAAAAAGTATTCTCTTCCAATTCCAAGTTTACACTATAATGAAAGACACTTAAATAGAATAAAAATGAAAAGTAATAATTATTATTTTGTAGAATAATATAAATCTTGCAAAACTTATTTTTTCTTTTATTATACTAGTAATTTTACTTACTAGTATTTTTTATGTCTGATTTAAAAGTTTGGGAAGAAAAAATCAAAGAAAAAAGAAAAAAAACTCCTTGGAGAGAATATTTAATTTGAGTATGTTCTTGGTTACCATTTTCATATTATAAAAATTCTTGATTTATATCTAGATATCCTATTTCAAATAGAATAAAAAACTTAGTTGATATAAATAATTTTCTTGAAAATGAATTTTCTACTGATTATGATATTTCAAAAAACTTCTTTGAGCAGTTAGTAAATTTCCAAAGAAAAAGTACACTATGAAATATTTTACATTATTCAAAAAATGAAAACTCTGATTTTAGTGATATAGTCTTATCTTCAAAAAACTGTTATTTAAGTAATTCTATTATTATAGATTGATTAAATGTATTATATTCTTTTCAAGTTAAGGAAAATTCTCATAATATTTTTAATAGTACTTTAGTTTGGAATAATAGCGAAAATATTTATTTTTCATCTTGAATAATTAATTCATTTAAGATTTTTTACTCTAAATTTATATTAAATTCAAATAATATATGGTTTTCATGAAATTTAAATTGATGTAATGAATGTATATTGTGTAATAATTTAGAGAATAAGTTCTATTGTATAAAAAATAAACAATTTGATAAGGAAACATATTTAAAAGAAAAAAAGAAAATTTTAGAAAGTAAAAAAAGTTTTATAAATATTTATTTAAAATTGAATATCAGATGAAATAATAACTGAGAAAATATTATAAATTCTTATTTTGTTAGAGAAAGTGAAAATGTTGTAAGTTGATTAATGTGTTATAAAATAAAAAATTGAAGAAATATAATGTTTTGGTGATGAAAATGAGATAATGAAAATATTTATGATTCAATGAGCTGATGAACAATTTGAAATACAGATTTTTATTGAGTTTGAAGCGCATGAGCAAATTCTAGTAACATTTATATATGTAACAATATAACATATTCTTCAAATATTTATTATAGTTTTCATTTAGAAAACTGTTCTTTCTGTATTTGATGTATCTGACTAAAAAATAAGTCATTCTGCATTCTAAATAAACAATACTCAAAAGAAGAATGGTATGAACTAGCAAACAAGATATTTGCTTCTATGGATGCTAATTGAATCCTTTGAGACTTCTTCCCTTGAAGTCTAAATCCTTTCTATTTTAATGATACTATGGCTTATCTAATAGACGATAGTTTTACTAAAGAAGAAGTTGAAGCTAAGTGATATATGTGGAGAGATAGTGAGATAAAAGTTGATATTCCTGATTGAGCTGAAATTGTTAAAACTTCTGATTTGGTCAACTTTCAATGATTTGACTCAAATTGAAACTGGCATATAAATCCAGAAATAATGAAGAAAGTTATTCAAGACGATAATTGAAATATATATAAAATTGTTCCTATGGAATATGAGTTTTTGATGAAGCATAATTTACCTTTACCTGAAATTCATTGGCTTGATAGGATAAAATTAGGTTTTAAATTTAAGTAATTTGTAATTTTAAATTAATAATTTATTTTTATATGTCTTTTGAAAATGAGAAAGTTGTAGAGATTAAAACTTGTAGACATTGCTATAATCAGTTTGAAATCACAGACAAAAATTTAGAATTTTACAGAAAGCATAATTTGCCTATTCCTAAAAAACATCCAGATCAAAGACATTTAGATAGAATAAGTTTAAGAAATCCTAGAAAATTATTTGATATGAGGTGTGAAAAATGTGGAAAAGATATTAAAACTACTTATTCCCCAGATAGATCTGAGATTGTTTATTGTGAAACTTGCTATAATACAGAAATTTATTAAAATTCTAAAAACTAATATGTAACCTTTTATATAAAAATATGGAAATAATTCTTTGAGTAATAATCCTAGCTCTAATCTGAGCAATTGTATTTCTTATAATTAAATGAAATAAAAAAGAAGATAGTGATTCTATGAGATTATTACAAGAACAAGTAATGAATTTAAATAGAACACTAGATACAAAACTAACAGAAAATACAAAAAGCATTGAAGAAAAATTATCAAATACAAACAAGACTTTAGATACAAAATTATCTGATGCAAATAAACTGATAACAGATAATATGCAAAAAACTTTTGCAACTTCAAGCAAGATAAACGAAGATGCAAATAAAAGAATCGAAGATATTACAAAAAAACTTACACAACTTGAAGAAACAAATAAACAAATCAAAGATATTTGAGGACAACTTAGATGACTTGAAAATGTATTAAAAAATCCAAAACAAAGATGAAATTTATGAGAATATTTTCTGCAAGAACTTCTTGAAAATGTGTTTAGTGAAGATCAATACAGAGTTCAATATCAATTAGAATGAGTTTGAATTGTTGATGCTGCTTTATTTATTTGATGAAAAATAATTCCAATAGATTCAAAATTTCCTCAAGAAAATTATGAGAAACTTATAGCAAGTGAAGATAATGAGTTCAATATAAAAAAATATTCTTGAGAATTAAAAAAAGATATAAAAAATAGAATAGATGAAACTTCAAAATATATACTTCCAGAAAACTGAACTACCGACTTTGCATTTATGTTAATCCCTGCAGAGTGACTTTATTATGATTTATTTATAAATAAAGTTTGAGAAATAGAACCAAGAAAACTTATAGAATATGCATTTTCTAAGAAAGTAATTATATGCTCTCCTTCAAGTTTTTATGCATATTTACAAACAGTTTTACAATGAATGAAAGCTCTTCAAATAGAAGAACAAGCAAAAGAAATACAAAAATACGTAATAAAACTACAAAAAGATTTAGCAAACTATGAAGAACTTTTTCAAAAAGTTTGAAGAAATTTATGAACTACAGTAAACTCATATAATGATGCATATAAAAGATTTAATATTGTTGATAAAGATATAATAAAAATCACAGGTGAAGCTTGATGAACAATTGAAATGCTACAACTAGAAAAACCAGATATTGAATAATTTTAAAAAAATGACAAAAATAATCTGAAAATTAATACAAATCAAAAGACTAAAATCAAGTTATCATTTATCAAAAGAATGAAAGAAAAAAGTACAAAAAGCAAGAACTAGATTACAAGATATAATTTCAGGAAAATCTCCTAGAAAAATTCTTATAATCTGACCTTGTAGTGCTGATTTTGAGGAAAGTTTATATAAATATGCTGATTTTCTAAAATGATTAAAAGAAAAATATAGTGATAAATTAGAGATAGTTATGCGTTTTTATACTGGAAAACCAAGAACTGTTTGATGATGGAAAGGAATACTACACTCTGCTCCAGATAAAGAACCAAATTTAAAAAATGGAATCAAAGAAGCAAGAAAGATAGCAATAAACTTGATAGAAAAATATGATATGAGTTTAGCTGATGAACTTCTTTATCCTGAACTTTCTTCTAGACTTTGGGATTTATATTCATATATGGCAGTTTGAGCCCGTTCTAGCGAAAATCAATTTCATAGAGAAGTTGCTTCTGGTCTTTTATTTCCTGTTTGAATTAAAAATCCAACAAGTTGAGATTTAAAAATCATGACAAATTCTATAAAAGCAAGTCAAAATCCTAGTATTTATGTACTTGAAAGAACTATTTATCAAACTCCTTGAAATTCATTTACACATGCGATACTTAGAGGATGAGGAAACTGACCAAATTATGATATAAAATACATAGAAGAAACTTATAATTTACTACAAAAGACAGAAATTAAGAATCCAAGTTTAATAATAGATTGTAATCATGATAATTCAAAGAAAAAATATGAAATACAAATAAAAATAATGAAAGAAGTAATGAAAAATCTATGAGATTATAAAAGTTTTGTAAAATGATTTATGGTTGAATCTTACCTATTTGATGATAGACAAGAAATAAGTAATGCAATTAAAAAATGACAAAGCCTTACAGATCCTTGTATATGACTTGACAAAACTGAAGAACTTGTAAAGGAATTGTATAACTCTCTTTAAATTTGACTTACAAGATTTTATAAATAAACTCTAAATGAGAATAATTCTTATTTTAATTTAAAATATAATTGTGAAATAAAATGAACCATTACGACCTAATAATTATCTGAGCTTGAAGTGCTTGATTGCCAGCTTGAATGTATGCTAGTAGATATAATTTAAAAAACTTAATAATATGAGCAATGCCAGGTTGAGCATTAGCAACATCACACAAAGTAGAAAACTACCCTTGAACTATAAGTGCTCCTGGGAAAGAAATAATGGATAATTTTCGTAAACATGCAATAGATTCATGAAGTGAAATAATACAAGATACGGTCACAGAAATAAATAAAATGGAAAATTGATTTATTATTAAAACTTCATCTGGAAAAGAATATACATCAAGTTATGTAATATATGCAACTGGAAACAAATATAGAAAACTAGGTTTCATTTGAGAAAATGAATTTTTATGAAAATGAGTTAGTTATTGTGCTACTTGTGATGGATCATTTTTTAAATGACTTGATGTATGAATAGTTTGAGGTGGTAATACTGCACTAACTGAGGCATTATATTTAGCTGAAATGTGTAAAAAAGTATATCTTATACACAGAAGAGATACTTTCAGAGCTGAAAGTATTCGGGTTGAAAAAGTAAAAAATACTCCAAATATAGAAATGGTTCTAAATGAGGAAGTTGAAAGTGTTGCTTGATGAATGTTTATGGAAGAAATAAAGTTAAAAAGTTGAAAAACAATAAAAGCTGATGGTATATTTGTAGCTATATGAAACGAACCAGATACAAAAATAATTAATCATCTAAATCCTATAAAAGATGAAGAATGATGTTTAGTTGTAGACAAAAGACAAGAAACTTCTGTTAAGTGACTTTATGCTGCTTGAGACGTAACAACAAATAGTAACAAATTCAGACAAACAATCATGAGTGCAGCAGAATGATGTTTAGCTGCAAATAGTATTCATGAAGATTTAATGAAAAATTGACATTAATCATTTAATATGTATTATAGAGTTAATAAAATTTATTAACTCTTTTTTTGATGAAAAAAGAATATGAGATTTATACATTGTTGATAAAAATAATGATGATACATGACATTCATTTGTATATTTATGAAATAAAGATTGAACTGATTTATTTATAAATATATATTGAATAAATTGATACATCAATGAATATTGAAAATTTATTGATAAAGAATTAGACCACTGAAATTTTAAAGATTTGTTATATATAAAATGAAAATCTATATTTGTTAAAGAATGAATAAGATTATGATGACCTTTAATTATTACTACAATTTACAATATAATGAGATGACATGAAAATAGAAAAATATCAATTTATAGGAAATAAATTTAAATAATTTTGAAAATCAACTCTATTAAAAAACAAGCAAATTGCTTGTTTTTTAATAGTTTATTTCAATGTTTACTTTTCAACATTCAAGACCTAAATCCTCATAATTATAGTTTAAAACTTTTGCCATAGTAAGTGGTAGTATATGTTCTTCTTTTATCTGATTTTGTAAAAATGTTTTTTCATCATCTCATAAACTTTCAATAAATATTCATGCTATACTTCACCTATTAACTCATTTAAACATTGCTTTTACTTGTCCTGCTTCTCTAATCGGTGGAATAAAAAATATATTTTTTCAAAATCTTTTATAATCACTTCATCTCCACATAAGGTTTCTGATATTTACAGAAACAGAAACAAGAGGAATTTTGTAATCAACTTTAAAACAATTTATACTTTCATCAAAAAATCACAAATTATCATAATATTTTTCAAGTATTTCAATTTCCTCTCAAAGTGTTACTCAAATTATATGAGTTCTTTTTTCTGTTTTAATTGCATTTTCAAAAATAGAAGTAAATATTTCAAATTCATCTTTTGGAGAAAAAACTTCACTCCACATAGCAGGATGAACTTTTACTTTTTCAAGTAATTCATTGTTTTTTTTATTTTTTAATAAATCTTCTAAAAAAATTATCTCAACATCATTAGATTTTACTCACTTTGAAAAATCATAAATTTCAAACAAAAATTTATTATCAAAATAATTTTGATCTATATTTATAATCTTATCTTTAAAAACTTGTTTCATAAGTTTATTTTATTTTTATTATTTCTCTAACTGCTTTAACTATTTGTTCTTCATTCATTCCTAATTGTAATTTAAACCTAACAATAAGATCCTCATCTAATAAAATACTAGGATTTCGTATCCACCCTTTAATTATTGCTGATGTTCATTTTTTTCACGTTGAAAGAGTATCGCTCCTTAAAAAATCTTCTCATCATCACATAACAATCTATTTAAAAGCTAATAATATTAAAAACAAATTATATATAAAAAAAATTAATTACAAATTTTGTAATTAATTTAGGTATTGGATTTCTTTTAAATTTAATGGTAATTGCATAAATAAATTAATTATGATAAAATATTTACAATACTAAAAAAAATTAAAAATGACTGAAAAAATAGAATCAATAGAACAAGTTTCAGAAAGTAAAAAATATGAAAAATACTTTTCATGGAAGAAAACAGAATTACAACAACAAAGTAAAGAATCAATTCATGATGCCTTAAAAGCATTAAATGAAGCATTTTTAAGGCTTAATGCAAATAAAACTTTCAGAACAAAATATCCTCATATTAAAATTGATGATGTCCTTCCTTTGATGATTAAGGAAAGTCATTTAAATAATTCTAAAAAAAGTGATACTTGAGCAATTTGATACTTTCAACTAATGCCAAGAGCTGTAGATGATGCAAAAGCTGAATTAAAAAAGTTATGAATAAAAAAATCTTACAATGAAAAAAATCCAATTGATAATTGTATATTATGAATTATGTATCTTTTACATAATAAAAGTTTACTAAAAAATGAGCTAAAAAAATACTCCTATGGAGAAGAATTTGAATTAATGTCATATAATTGATGAGCTTGAAGAGTTGCCTCAATAGTTGAATCATATAAAAAAGAAAATCAAAAAATTTGAAATAATTTGAATTGGAAGAATTTTGCAAAGTGGCTAGCCTGAAAACTTGAAAAAAATTCTACAGAAAAAAAAGATTTTTCAAATGATTATAATGTTTATTTTACAAATTGGTTTCAAAAAAATTGGGAAAATGATAAATCAACTATACTATTTTCTAAATGAAAAGAAACTGAAAGAGGAAAGATTTATCAAATGATAAATTACGTAGAAAAAATTAAATCTATTAGAGAAACAAATCAAGAAAAACAAAATAAATCTACCGAAGTAAAAGAAATAATTATAAGGCAACAAAAAGTAGTAGCACAAACAAAAGCACAAATTCAAAGATTATCTTTATCAATAGATTATGATAAAAATAAAGATCAATTTCAAGGCGACTGATTTCTTGATAAAAGTTGGTATAATTTTAAAAAATGGAATTGATATAATTCAAAATATAAACAAATTCAAGTGATGCAGTGAGATTGAGTTATAAGTATACTTAAGAGAGCTTGAATAGAAGCAAGCAGAGAAAACCAAAGTCTATTCTATGATATAAATGATTTAGATGATAATAGCCATTGGTTAGTAAGTGAAGATTTACTACAAAAATGAGCCTATTATCTATTACCAAATGTAGAAAAAAAATTAGAACAAGAAATTCCAATAACTAATAAAACTCATAATGAAAAAGAAATAACATTATGACCTAAACCAGATTTTTATAAATGGCTTGATAGTTTAGAGGTTAAAAGCTATGAATTAAAATGAAAACTTTTTATACTAGATCCATGACATGGATGATGAGACTCCTGAGCTATCCCTGTAGCAAAAGATGAGAAATGAAAAGAAATTCCATATATTAATAGTGACATACTTTATTGAAATATGGTTAAAAACTGAAAATGAGATAAAAAACTTCATGTAATTGAAGCAAAAGTTGCCATGGATGTAGCTTATAGATTAACTAAACTTATCAAAGAACATTGATGAGAAATTAAAATTACTCATTATTTCCAAAATTGAATAGATAACTGAATACAAACAACATCTTCAAATCATGACGCTCCTTGATTATTAGATGAAATTCAAAATAATGATACTTGGTGAGATTGAACAAATGAAAAGTTTAATGATTTATCAAAGAAATGATTAACTAGAAGAGTTAAAGTAAGAGAATGATTCAAAAAAAATCATAATAAGAAAAATACATATTTTATATCAATTCATGCTGATAGAAGTTGAGAAAAAACTGATTTAATATGAATAAATATATTACATGCAAAAAATTTTACACCACAAAGTATATTTGCAAAAAAACTTGCTGATGCAATATGACCTGTAAGAAATATGCAAACAACTTACTGAAGTAGAGAAAAACCAATTTATGTTTTAAATCCAAGAGTATGAGCAACAGATCAAAATGTATTAATAGAACTTTGAAATATGAATAATGAAAATACTGCTTATGTACTTAGAAACTGAGAAAAAAGGCAAGAATATGCCGAATGAATTTTTAAATGATTATTAAAAGTTGCTACTGAAAAAAAGTAATTACAAATTGTAATTACTTTTTTTAACCACTAAAATTATCAGCATCAAAAGTATCACTATAAATACATCAACAATAATTTTGTCTATAAATATTATGTTTTTTTGTATATTCAACACTCCTTTTAAATCAATCATTTTTTCTAAAAGCTATTTTTAAAAACTCAAGATTTTCTTTTAAACTATACTTATCTCATATAGTAAAAAGTTTTTCAAGATCTTTATGTGGAGAAATATTTAGTGTTGTAGTCCAATATTTTATACCTAATTTCTTGGCTTCCCTAGATGCTCTTTCAAGTCTCATATCATAACAATTTGTACACTTGTCTCACTTCTCTGGAGTATGCTCAAGTCACTTTATATTATAAAAAAAATTCTCAACATCATACTCTCATTCTATATATGGAACTCATTCAATTTCACAAACTTTTTTAAAAGCTTTTAACCTTTTATTATACTCACTTTTTGGTTGAATATTTGGATCATACCAAAAACAAGTTATATCATATTTATCTTTTAAATCGAGAATAGGAACTGTTGCATCAGGTCAACAACAAATGTGAAGTAAAAGTTTTTCTTTCTTTTCTAAAACACTTTTTACTGGTTTATATGAAGTTCTATGAATTCAAGTAACTTTAGATTTATCACTTAAATAATCTATATGTTTTTTTGTACCATATCACTTATGATTCTCTAAATTTAAATCAGGATATAAAAGTGAATAAGTCTTAATTAGCTGATCCCTAAATACTTTTGCTACTATTGAAGCAGCTCATATTTCCAGAATTTTTCCATCTCATCATATTACATAAATTGGCTTCTTTGAAAGTTCTTCAAAGATATATTTATCATTTCAATCAATCAAAACTGAGTCAATTTCATCTTTTTCTATCTTCCTTTGTAGTTCTATAATAGCTCTTCTCATGGCTTCTCTATTAGCTTTTTTTATATTTATTTCATCAATTAAAAAGTTATCAACAACCCCTACTCAAAAATAAACTTTTGGATTTTCTCAGATTGATAAATTTATAAGTTCCTGAAAAATTTCTTCTCTTTTTTTCTCTGTTAATTTCTTACTATCATTTATTTTTGAAAGAAATTCTTTACTCGGAATATTTTCAGGATTAAAAGTTAAAGCACAAGCAACAACAGGTCAAAGCCAAGGTCATCTACCTGCTTCGTCAATTCAGATTTTATATTTTTTAGACATATTAATTTGAAAATCAAAATATAATTTTTAAAGCATATTTATTTTTAGCTTTTACTGCAAATCAGTTTTTATATCAGTATGAAATTACTTTTTTAAAAACCCATGTTCTTATATAAACATCACTAATTTTATCAATTTTCTTCCATCATAATCATCTTTTTTCATAATCTCAATCTTCTAATTCATAAGAAAATCAAATCCAATTTCCTTTTCATAAAACTAAAGACATTCAAAATTCATTATATATTTTTTGCATATTAATTTTATTAAAAACCACTCTGTAAATCAAGCATCTTTTTATATTTTCAATTTAATTTTACTAATTCACTATGTGTTCAATCTTCAATTATTTTTCAATCCTCTATATAAATTATTCTATCAGCATGTTTTACTGTTTGTAATCTGTGAGCAATAATTACAACAGTTTTTCATTTAAATAAATTATATAAAGCCTCTGAAACCTCGTCTTCATTAAAACTATCCATTGCACTTGTTGGTTCATCTAAAAAAATTATTTTGGGATTTTTTAACATTATCTTTGCAATAGCAAGTCTTTGTTTTTGTCATCAACTCAAGCGAATTCATCTTTCTCAAATTTCTGAGTTCAATCATTTTTCATAATTATATATAAATTCACATTTTGCTTGTTTCACAACTTTTTCAAGTTCAAAATCTTCTAATTTTCTATCTATAGCATAAGTTAAATTATCATAAATTGTTCAGTCAAAAACAGAAGGTTCTTGTGTAAGATATCATATATGTTTATAATAACTTTTTAGAGATATCTTGGATAAACTTTGTCAGTCAATAACTATATCTCAAGAACTTCCGTGAATATATCATGAAATAAGTTTTACCAAAGTAGTTTTTCATCATCAACTTGGTCAAACAATTGCAAGTTTTTTTCATCATTCAATATTTAAGGAAAAATCTTTGAAGATATAATCTTTAAAGTACTTAAAACTAATTTTCTCAAGTTCTATATCTCATTTTTTAAAATTAAATTCTTTTCAATTATTATATCATCTCATCATAGGTGCCTCATTAAAAAAATCCCAAAGTTTCTCAACATCGTCAAAAATCTGTGTAAAATCAATGTATAAATTTATAAATTTAGTAAGTATCTGATCAAAAATATAAGCAATTGACATAAGAGCTATAAATTCTCAAAAATTGATAATATTGCCAAAAAGTCCAAATCAAAAAACAATTATCAAAAATATTTTACTTCAATCAACTATAAATTTTGTTAATATAGTTGTCCAAATTCATAAATCCCTTAACTTAAAGTTTAATTTCATATTTTTTGTTAAAGAATCTGCTATATCTTTTGCTTCTTCTTTTCATTTATCATTTTGTAATATCTCAAATTTAGTCATAAGTACTTTAACAAATCTTCTAGTCAAAATAATATTTAATTCTCTTCTTTCTATTCTTATAAGTTTTGATTTAGCTTGTAAAATCACTGTCAAATAGAATGTAATTGCAAATAATAATATCAAGACAAAAGCATAATATATATTTATAAAAGATATAAAAATAAAAGAAAAAATCATCATCAAAACTCATGGGAAAACATCTTCAAATAATCTATTAATTAAATCAACCCATGCATTCATTCACTTTTCCAACATTGCAATAAGTTTTCATGTTCATTGTTTTTCAATATAATTATTATCTACATAAAGGTATTCAGGAATAAACTTATTATACATATATCGTCTTAGCATAGGATAAAGAGTTGCATGAGTCCAAGTCCTAGTAAGAATTATTATTAGATAATTTAGTAAAACTAAAAAAATAAAGATAAAAAGTAAGTTAATTATTCAATAAAATCAATCCACTAGCTTATTTGTTATATCTTTTATTAGATAAACTGATATAATGTTGATTATACTTGTAAATATAACTGGAAATGTTGCCTTTAATGTTATATCTTTTCTTTCAATTACTGGAACAAAAAATTTTTTTACTATTTCAAAAAAACTTCTTTCTTTTTTCATAAAAATTTTTAATTTAGTTAACTAACTCTTCTAAATTATATAAACTTTTTTCTTTTAACAAAATATTTCAAAAATAATTGATTTTTTGTATTTTATACTTAAAATTTAAGAAAATAATTTATAACCATTTTTTATGGATTTAGTTAGAGAACTTATTATAAAAATAGAAACATTAAAACAAGATAAAAAATTTAAAGAAGCTTTAAAAATGCTTAAAGATGCTAGTCTAAAATATAGTGATGATTATAGAATATATGAAGAAATTGCTGATATTTATTTATATGAATGAAATTTAATTCAAGCTACTAAAGCTGTTAATTTTGCTCTTTCTTTAAATAAAGAATCAGCAACTTGAAACTACTTAAAATGATTTATTTTACTTTCAAATGATAAACCAGATGAATCAATAAAGTACCTTATAAAATCTAATAAATTAATGTGAAATAATGCTGAAGTTTTAAGAAACTTAGGTTGGGCATATACTATGATTTGAGAACAAGAAAGATGAATTACAGTTTTAAAAAGAGCACTAAACATATCCCCTTGAGATGAACTAATAACTGAAGATTTAGCTATGGCATTAATTTGAAATTGAAATATAAAAGATTGAAATCAATTACTTGAGAAAATATGAAAAAATTATAAAAAATAATGCTTATGTTTGAAAAAAAAGAATTATGAACAAATAACATAGCAATTATAGATATATGAAGTTATAAAATAAAAATTGCTAATTGTAGATTTAAAAAAGATGAAATAGATATAGTTTCTTATAGTGAAAAAAGACAAGAACAAAATATACTCACAAATTGAGAAATTTGAGATTTAAAATCAATTTGTGAAAATTTAAAGATTGCATTCAAAAAAGTTGATCCAAATGATAATATAAAAAAAATTATATTAAATTCAATTACCCCTGACATATTTCTAAATTCAAATAAAATATCAATAGTAAGAGAAAATAAAGACTTAAAAATTTCAAAAGAAGAACTTTTTCATATCATAAAAAATATTGAAAATGAATGTATTGAAAAATGAATTAAAATTATAAAATCAAAAACTTGATATCTAAAATCAGATCTAAAAATTTTATCAAGCAATATAAATCATATATCAATTGATTGAGTACAAGTTAAAGATTTGATTTGAAAAACTTGAAAAAATATTTCAATCTCAATAACAAATATATTTATCCCCAATGATAAATATGATATAATAGAAGAAATATGAAAAATATTAAATAAAGAAATAATTACTATTCTACCTGAGGAATATAGTATTTCTAAGGTATTCAATGAAGAAAATGATGTAGTTATAATAAATATATGAAATACAAATACATTTATTTCAATAAAAAAATCAGACGAAATCATCTGATCTACAAGGATAAATATTTGAATGAATGACTTATTTAAAAAAATAAAAGAAAAAAAAATTATCCCTACAGAAAAAATTATAAGAGATATTGAAAATAATTTTTTTGATGAAAAAATAATTTTTTTAGAAACATTAAAAGATTGTTTAATTGCATGATTACAAGAAATACTTGAATGAAAAATTTGCCCAAGTAACTTTTTTATAACTTGATGATGAGGAAAAGGTCTTTTTATAAAAGATTATTTACAAAAAATAGATTTTATCTCAAATTGAATAAAAATAATTAAAAATATAGAATTTATTACCCCTGATTTCTCTCTTAATGAAAGTGAAATTGATAAAATATGAATTGATAATATTAATATTTTATCAATGATTTTTGTGGCTTATAAAATATTTTATGATGAAAAAAGTTTAATAACTGATATGCTTAAAGAAGTTATATCTGAATTATAATTAACTACAAAAAATTTTTAAATAAAAAGCATATACTACAAGAAGTATATGCTTTTTTATTAATATATTAATTTTTGAAACACCTTAAAGTAAATCAAGAAGTACGATTACTCATATCACTAGGATCAATTCATCAATTTGCATCTATCCATAAACTATATCATGCTGAACTATAATAAGGAGATGATGACCAATAATATCAAACCATTCACTGAAATGAAGATGTATCATTTATACGATTTCAAGCTAAAGGTAGTTTCAAATCATTAATCATTTTTAAAGAATCTATTCACCAAGCACCAGCATTAATTAAATTAACAAATTCTTGATGGCTTGGAATATGATATCATATTGAACAAGATCATTGTCTTGCTATACTTGTATTTGTAGTATCTCACCATAAATTATCATTTTGATTAGATGACCAATCTAAATTATCCTTTATAAATATTGAATTATTGTAATAATTTCATGGACCATATCAAGTAGTATTTACTTGTACGTTAGTTGAAGGAGTTGAAGATGTCATTCATGCAATATTTCACCATTGAAAGATATTTCAATAACTTGCACTTCATGTTCATGAAGTGTTAGTACCCAAGTTACATGATGAAAGAATATATCATGTTCAAACTCATGAACATACAATTATATCATTTGAATCACAATATCAATATTTACTTACAGCTGTTTTTATTTCTCAAGATGCAAAACAGCTAGTATAATCATTTGTACAAGTTCATGCAATATTATTTATATTTGTAGTTAATGTACTTGGTCATTGTGTTGTTGTTGTACATGTATATCAAGATTTTATTGCTTGTATATTACTACAGTCTGCTCATTGAGATATTAAAGTACTAAAATTTCAATTTAAATCAGCTATAACATTTTTTCAACAAACATTTATTGTAGCTCAAGAAGCATTACTTCAAAATGTTCAACTAACAGAGAAAGTATCTAAATTCTTCATACAACGAACTGGTAATCAAAATGCACGATAAGTAGTATATCAATTTATAATTGATGAAGAGTCAAAATATAAATCAAATGAATTTGAATCATCTAATCATGGAGTTCACATAGATGATGACCAATATATTCAATAAACTCATTGATCTATCATATTTCAATTAGCCCAATTACGACCTCATCACATTGGTAATTTAAGATCATTCTGCATTTTTGTTCAATTACTTCACCATAATCAAGCATCAACTATATTTACCCATTCTTGATGACTTGGTATATGATAAGTTGACAAACATGGCCCTTGTCTTGCATCACTAGTATTTGTAGTATCTCACCATAAATTGTGATTTTGAGGATAAGTCCAATCATATGGAGATGATAAAGATACTCATCAAATAAAAGTTGTATTATTATAATAATTTCAAGGCCCATAAGATGAAGCATCAACTAAAGTTCAACTTGGGGTAACATTTCAACTTGGTGTTCATCAGTTATTTCACCATTGATAGTAATTTCAATAACTTGCACTTCATGTTCAAGAAATATTTGATCATATATTACAAGCAGGTATTGTATATCAAACTCAAGCTCAAGAACATACAATTATATCATTTGAATCACAAGATCAATATTTAGATGCTGATACTAGAAATTGTCCTTTTGCAGAACAGTTATATATAGTTACTGGTAAACAAGAATTACCACTTCTTGTATATCCAATACTACATTTCCATTGACAAGTTCAAAGTGTAGGAGTTGAATTATATCAAGCAACTATAGCATCATCAGTCGGAGACCAAATTCATCATCACCAAGACTGAGAAATAGTATAGGCATTTAAATTATTAGCAAACAAAGCATTTGTAGGTAAATTTATACATGATTTATTTCTTGTATCACTCACACAATTAACCGAATCTTCTGTATGAAATCATGTATTACATATATATCTACAACTTTGAGTATCCGCAGTAGTATTATATGCAGTTAAAGAATCCGCAGGCAACCATGTAGATCAATTCCAAGTTTGAGAATAATTACTTACAGTATTCCAAACTGAATTAGATGGATTTGCAGAACAAATAAAAAGCCTAAAATCTGGGTTACACACTGGATTATTCCAATCTCAATTAAATGTATAATTTAGTCAGCATATTGCTTCTGAAATAGCACTTCAAACTTTTACTAGAACTCAATCATTACAAGTATATGTAAAATCTACTATCAATGTTCCATTTGCAGGAGATGATCCAAAAGAAGAAGCTCATGAGTTTGTCTTTGTTAATCAACTAAAAAGAATTAAATTACCTTGAATTTGATAACTTAATCAATTATATGTATCAATTGTTGGAATATTACATGCTTTTTTACAAGACATAGTTACATCATCCCAAGAATATCAATCTTTACAATTCCAAGTACAAATTCATGGAGTAATAGATCTCGTCCAGTTATATGAAGAATCTTGACTTGTTGCAGTAATTAATGCATTTATATCTATAACTTCTCATCAACAAGTTCATGTTCATGCTGTTCAAAATACAGCATTATTAGTTAAATTTGATAATTCTTTAATTTTATCTCATATTATTATATTTCCAGTAGAATTTAATGATTCATTATTTTGTATTTTTAAATCATAAAATCCAATCAATGCCCCAGTAAAATCTATATATCATTGTGATTTTATATTAAGTAATTCTTGTACTGGTATATTTGTTCATTGTTCTAATAATATTCATAATTTATCTCATACCATATATGGATATCTATCTTCATAGTCTATATTTCATGCATATGTTTTTGATATTATATATGATATTTCATTTATATTGCTTTCATTCTCTAAAAATCATAGTAATTGAAAACTTTTAAAATCTCTTGATGAATAATATGTATAAAATATTTTATCTTTTGGATCCTTTCATCACTCAACTCATGTATAATCAATTTGTTTTAATATACTTTCTGATAAATATCACTGATATCAAGCCACAACTCAATCTACTCTTACCTCAATATTTTTATCAGGTGATGGTAGGATGTTTTTAAATTTATATGTATTAAATGAATTTTCTAACTCTCATAAATGCGCTATTCTTGATGCATCTCTTCAATCAGAGATATAATTTGAATATGACATAAATCATATTGTCCCTATAATTATTACTATTGTTACTGTTATTATTAATTCTATAAAAGTAAATCAATATTTCTTTTTCATATACATAAACATAATTTATTATTATAATAGAAATATTATACATCTTTTATTTATCAAAAAAAAATATTGTTAACTTTTTAACAATATTTTTGATTGACTAAATATATATTTAATTGATAATTATGTCTTGAATATTTAACATTAAATTCTTTCTACCATTGAATGTATCTAAATTTAATTCAAAAATTATTGATATATTTTCTGATTTTTTGATTTTCTCCATAAATTCTCATAAACCAAAAGCACATATTTTGAAACCATATTTTGTATCAACTTTCAAGTGGTCTACTCATTGTCAAAGATAAGATATTTTTTCGTAATTTAGATTTTTTATTAAAAAAACTGGTTTTTTATTACCCATTCAAAATGGTTTATATTTATTTATCTTGTTTAAAAAATTAAATCAAATATCTTCAGGTCTTATAATTTTATCAATTTCAATAGTTTTTTTATGGTTTGTAAAATCTATTTTATTTACTTCTTTCAAAATTTCTTTTTTAAAGTCTTCAAATTTACTTTTCAAAATAGTAAATCAAGCTGCCTGTTTATGCCCTCAGAATGCTACAAAATAATCTTTATATTTTTCAAGTATTTCAACAATTGAAAAAAATTCTGGACTTCTACAACTTGCTACCAATTTTTCTTCATCCTCAATTAAAACTATTGATGGACGATAGTATTTTTCAGTTAGTCTTCAGGCAACAATTCATATAATTCAATGTGTAATTTCAGTTGAATGATAGAAAATTATATTATCATTTGGGTTTATATTTTCTAGTGCAAGATTTACAAATTTTGTAGTTAAAACTTTTCTACTATTGTTTAAATTTTCAATTTCTTCAATAGTTTCTTCAACACTATCAGAATTATTAAGTATTAGATTTACAGCTTTATATGGAGTATCAAGTCTTCCAGCTGCATTGAGTCTAGGTCAAATAAGGAATCAAAATATATCACTATCCAAATCATCATGTATTTTTTGTTCAATCAATTTTCTAATTCATCTGGATCTTGATTTTTTTATTTGTTTAAGTCCTGCTTCAACTATAATTCTATTTTCTCAAACTATACTCATACAATCAGCTACAGTTCAAATTGCAGCTATATCAATTGTTTCTTCTATATACTTTTCTGCTTCATTTTTTGATAATAACTCATGTGCCAAAGCTGACATAAGTTTAAAAGCAACTCAAGCTCAAGATAAATATTTAAAAGGATAACTACAATCAGGCCTTTTTGGATTTATAATAGCAATTGCTTCTTCTGGAATTATTTCAGGTACAGAATGATGATCTGTAATTATAACATCAATTCATTTTTCTTTTGCGTATTTAATTACCTCTATATCGCGAGTTCAACAATCAACTGTAATTACTAAATCAATTCAAATAGAATCAAACTCATCTATAAAATAATTTTTTAACCCATATCAATCATTAATTCTATGAGGTAATCTATAACTTGCAATTATTCAAACTTTTTTAAAAAAATGCATAAGTATAGAAGTACTAGTAACTCAATCAACATCATAATCTCAAAAAATCATTACTTTCTCAGAGTTTTCTTTTGCTTTTTTTATTCTTTCTACAGCCTCTTTCATTCATACAAGAAGATATGGATTATGTAAATCATCCAATGATACTTCTTCTTTAAAATCTCAATTAAATCTCTCTAAAAGTATATCTTCTATATCTATGAATTCAGATTCTTCATTATATTTTATTATGTTTCATTTCAAACTAAGTAGTTCTTGCATTTTTATATTTTTACAGAATTATCCAAATATTCTAAGTAATCATAAACCAATTATTCAAAAAAACATGGAAACTAAAAATCATAACATTACTATTTTTCAAAATCTTTTTTCTCAAAATCTCCAAGCTATTAGTCATTTTACTATATTATTTGACATAACAGCTACTATGATAGTCATACTAGCAACTCAAGAAAGCAGTTTAGCATCCTTCGCATCAACAGACATTGTTTGACTTATAGCATCTACATCTGCAAGTCATGATATTATTCATAATGCATAGTAAAAATAATCTCCCCAAATATCTTTGTATTCAGATCAAATTGCTGCAACAAACTTTATAAAAAGTACAAATAAAGCAAATTTTATAGCAGGTCAAATAGTAAAAGGACTTTCATAATTTCAGTCTATTTCTATATTTTGATCCAATTTTTCTCTTTTAGATTTATTATAAAAATAATATATATATCATCCTAATCAAACAAGCATAAATAAGGCAGGAGTTATAATTGAATTTATCATATTTATATTAAACATAAGCACAATAAGTATAACCCTTACAAACATAATTGCTGAAGCTATAAGTGTTCCTACAACAAATAAATCAATATTTTTCTTATCATTATTAGATCTCTCTGTCATTGATGCAGTAACTGCTGTTGAAGATACAAGTCATCAAATTGCACCTGATGCAACTATACTATTTTTTTCTCAAATTATTTTTGAAAGTATATATCAAACATAACTTATTGCTGACATCAAAACCACAAAAAACCATATCCCATAAGGATTAAAAAACTTTATATTTAAAATAGAAAAATTTATTAAATCTCAAGAGTATCCTAGAAATTGTAATACTTCAAAAATAGAAAATCTTTGATCTGGTAAAAGTGGAAGTACAACTATTGATATAACTGCAAATTTAAGTGTATTACTAAGTTCTGTCCTACTTATTTTTTCTTTTACTTTATTTAAGAATTCCTTAAGTGAAAGAATAAAAGTAATAATTATAGAAAGAATAACTGCAAACTTTGCAAATCATAAAACTACAAAAACTCATATAAAATATGTAAGAAAAACTGAAATTTCAGTTGTCATCCCTAGTTGTCAATATTTAAAAACTGAATAAATATATGAAACCAATGTAAAAGCTCAAATTATAACAATTGATGTAATTAATAAAAAATCAGATTTAAATATATCTCACAAAGCAGCACTTACTCATCAAAAAAGTGAGATTAATGAAAATGTTCTTATTCATCAAAACGAAATTTTCTCTTTAAAAAGTCAATCTTTTTTATCAAAAATATCTCTCTCAGCTCAAATTAAAGCTCAAAGTAATGCTGCAAGCACTAAATATAAAACCAAAGTTACTAAATCCATAAAAAGATGATTAAATATTAAAATTTTAAATTAGAAAATATATTCTAATTAATTAATACAGAGAATGCTAATAATCTTTACAAAAAAATCAAAGTTTTTTAAAAATTAGTTCTCAAAGATTGATTTTTCAATGTTTTTTCATCAAATATTTTTTAAAACTTTGTATGTTTTTGAAACTCAATAATAATCTTGAGTAGAATTAATTAAGAAACTAGATAATCATCATAAATTGCTTACTGTTAAGTCTGATCTATCATAATCATTTCATAAATATCAAATAAATAAAGTTCAAGAATTTATCTGTGATATTATTCAAGAATTTACTAAACTATATTCCAGATTATTAGATCAACTAAAAGAGGTAATTTCATAGTATATAGGTCATCAGCTTTTTAGTTTTATACTTCATGAAAATGAAATATTTCCAGAAAAAGAAAAAATTAAATTTTCTTCATTTTTTAATGTATATAAATTTTCGGTAGAAACTAAAAATTCATTATCTCATAAATTTCCAGCTCATCATAATTTTATTAAATTCTTTATTGTAGTATTTTTATTTAAAAATCACTCTAAATAACTATTTAATCTAATACTTTGATTAACTTTTGTTGAAACAAAAACAAAAGTTAAGGAAATAATTAAACTTAAAAAAATACTCCAAATAAGAATAGATCACTTTTTATTACTTTTTTGCATATATCAAAAAAATATGATAAAATAAACTAAATAACTTAAAGGCTCTTAATCTTTTCTATTTATTATATGCAAACTATCCCAAAAACAACAAAAAAGACAAAAAAAGAACAAGATCAAACTAGAAATGAAGATTTAAAAAAATGGATTCTTGCTTTAGAAAAAAAACAAGAATATTCTTCTGATAAATTTGATAAAATAGAATGAAAAGTAAAAGATAGTATTGCTAAGCAAAGTACAGATGAAGCATTAAGTGATATAACTATTTGAGCTTTAGTTCTATGAAGTTCAGATATTCACTATGAATGTTTTGAAGACAAAATCTCAATAAGATTTAGAATAGATTGAGTTTTAGTTGATATATTTTCTATAAATTATAAAGAATATAAATTATTATTAGAAAGATTAAAATATTCAGCTAACTTAAAGTTAAATATTACAAATCTACCTCAAGATTGAAAGTATAGTTTAAAAATAGATAATAGAAAGTTAGACATAAGAGTTTCAATATTACCTACAAAATATGGAGAAAATGCTGTATGTAGATTACTTGATTCTCAAAAAAGCATAGTTAATTTTGATGAACTAGGGTTTTTCTGGACTGCAAAAAGAATAATAGAAAAAAGTTTAGATAAAAAGAATGGTATGATTTTAGTTACTTGACCTACATGATCTGGTAAAACTACTACACTTTATACAATGTTATCAAAATTAAATACTAGAGATAAAAAAATAATTACCCTAGAAGATCCAATAGAATATGAAATGCCCTGAATAGTACAAACTGAAGTAAATGAAAAAAATTGATTTACATTTCAAAACTGACTTAGAGCAATCCTTAGACAAGATCCAGACATAGTTATGGTTTGAGAAATAAGAGATGAAGAAACTTTAACAACAGCTACAAGTGCTGCATTAACTTGACATCTAGTACTTTCTACATTACATACAAAAAGTGCATCTGAAACTATTGACCGTCTTATAAGTATGTGATTAAAACCATTTATTATGGCTTCTGCTCTAGATGTAATTATAGCTCAAAGACTTGTAAGAAAAATATGTCCTTTTTGTAAAAAAGAAAGAGAAAAAACTCCTCAAGAAATAGCTATTATTAAAAATATGATGGAAGAAATCTGAATGAAAAATATAACAACTGATAATATAAAACTTTATGAATGATTGTGATGTGATAAATGTAATAATAGTTGATATAGATGAAGAGTATGAATATATGAAATAATTCACCTTAATGAAAATATAAGAGATTTAATTAGATGAGCAAATAAAACTGAGGATATTCTTAGAGCAGCAAAAGAATCATGATTTATTTCTATGAAAGAAGATTGAATATTAAAAGCTATAAAATGATATACAACAATTGAAGAAATACTTAGAGTAATTTAATAAAATTTATAAACAATAGATAAAAGCAAATTTGAAAAAAGTAATTTTTTATATAAACTATAAGAAATTACTTTTTTATTAGATTTATGAAACTTATTCAAGTTAAATATCTTTTTCTATTACTTTCAATTTTTTCCTTTTTATTCCTTCAAAAGTTTTCATATGCAGATAACTGAAGTGAATGATGTATGGGAAACACTTGATTTGAAAACTATTCATCAAAATGTGTTTGAAAAAGTTGATTTGAATTATATGAGTGTAGAGTTACAAACATTTGCCAACCTTGTATAATAAACTGAACCCAAAGATTATACCAAACTGAAAAATATGAAAATGCTGAAATCTATAGAGATGACATAACTTTATTATGAGATACAGCATTGAAACCATTTGAAAAAGTAAAAGAAATTTACAGAAATAATCAAAATTCAATTTATCAATGTGCATTAATTGATGCTCAAGAGAGATGACTAAAAACAGTTAAAGAAAAACTTTTAAAAATTGATAGAACATGAATTTTAAGAACAAATGTTGAAGATAGAATAAGTTCACAAGAAATAAAATTAGCAGCAAAGAAAAATGCTCTAAATTGTAAATGATCTTGAAATAATAATTGAAAAACTCTTTTCACAAAAAAAGAAGTTTTAGATGAATCTACTTTTGAACTATGTAAATATACTTTTTACCTTGATTATTTGAATTGATACTATAATAATATAAAAAATATATCTTGATTAACAACTGAAGAACAAGAATCTATGTCAGCAAAGAATCAAGGTCTAATAATTAAAAAAATATGATATGATTATTGAAATATTAAAACAAAAATTTGAATAGAAATAAATAATACTTATAAAGTTTTTCCTCTTGCCTTCGAAGCATATAATGAATATGAAAATAACTTTCAACTACATTTTCTACTAACGATTATTAGAGAAGACTATATTGTTGTAAGAGACTTACTAGCTCAAGTATTATGACCTATAAATCAACTTGTGTATAAGATAAAAGATGCTATGAGCTTAAACTAATCTCACTTTTTTGGTTTAGAAAAAAGAAATCATTGACTATAATGAACTCACATTGCCTCCAAAATACTTTGATCTGCATCATTATCAACATATTCAGCAACTACTTTAGATCATATTATTTGTGCTAAATTCAATATACTTCTTACGACACTCTGCATATCTTTATTTTTTGATATTCATTTAATTAAACTTCAATCAATTTTTAAATGATTAGGTTTTAAAATCATAAGTCTAGCAAAATTTGAATATCATGTTCAAAAATCATCAATAGCAATCTTTACTCATAACCCTTTTAATTTTTTTATATTTTCAAAAAATAAATCACTATTTGTTATAGTTTCTAATACCTCAATTTCTAATAAATCAGGAGAAATTCAACTCTCATTAATTGAATCTATAATTAACTCAACTATAGTATCCTTTGATAAATCTTCTTCAGATATGTTTATTGAGCATAATCTTTTATATTTCTTTATTCTAAAAATTACATCTTTTAAAACAACTTTTGTTACCTCTCAAAGTAATCCTCATTTTTTTGCCTGCTCTAAAAAATGATATGGAGTATAAACTTTTCAATCTTTTTCAATTCTTACTAAAGCTTCCTCTTTAATAATTTCTCATGTATTATTATCTCTTATTCATTGAAAATAAGTAACTAAATTTCAATCTTTTAATGCCTCCTTAACAATAATAATTCATTTTATATTATTATTTATCCTTTCCTTAATTAATGATTCAATAGTAGGAGAATAAATTGCATATCATAAAGTTCATTTTGATTCATATAAAGCTTTACAAGCCTTATCATATAAATCATCGTCCCCTTTTGCTCATCAAATTGATATTCTTATAGGCAATGATATTCCTCATAAATTTACCCCAAAAATTCTATTTGCTTCATAAAAATCTCTAAAAAAAAGTTCATCTCATCAAATTATTCAAAATTCCAACCCTGAAATTCTATATAAAGTTAATCACCTATCTTGAAAATAATTATTAAATTTTTCAACAACTTTTAATAAAACTTCATTTCATATATCATATGAATATCACAAGTTTATATCTGAAATTCAACTTAATTTTATTAAATGAATTATATTAGATTTGCTTTCTTTTAAATCATTTTTAAACTTTTCTAAATTTGGCAATCAAGTTCATTCATCAAAATAAATAGCTTCTTCATGCTTTAAAAATATATCAAGAATGTCTAGTAAATCATTTAAATATATAATAGATTTAAAATCATTATTATTTCTAATTTCAGAATGAAACTTCTCATGAAATTCTTTTATCAAAGTTATTATACTTAATAAAAATTTATTTTTTATTTTGTTTTCATTTTCAGCTAGATAGTGAGAAAACGCACAGTCATTATGATCCTTTTCCATAACTATTTTATTTTCTCATTTTCTTATTTCATCTAAAAATAATATGTGAATTTTTTTGAGAGCATGAACTATATCTCTAAGTGTATTCATTTCCTCATAAATCACATAATCAGAATCATCATTTCAAATATTTTCTGATTTTTTTAAGCCTGATAAAAATCATTCATATGACAAACTAGCTAAATCTAATCACTTAGATTTAGCTAATCCAATTATAAAATCAACCTGTTTTCTTTCAGAATCAACTATAAGCAAAATATCTCATGATAAAGACATTTTTGCTAAAGCAAAAATTCTTTTGTCTATTTTTTCTAATTTTTCTTCAACATCGCAAACTTTAAGGTTTTTAGGCATTGAATTATAAATTATTTTTATAGTATAGATAAATATACATATTAATCAATAAAATACAAATATATTAAAAAAAATTACCTTTTAGTAGGTAATTTTAATTTTTTATAAGATATTGATTAATCTGCATAAATATATCATTTAATAGAAGAATCAGATACTGGAACTTTTCTTACGGTTACCTCATTTAAAGCACGATAATTCATATCTTTAACTATTATATTTCATCATTTAACAGATGTAACTATTCATACATGACCATATCTTGGATTATATCATTTTCAATTAAATACAACTATTGCTCATGACTTTGGATTAGTACCAGTTGCAACTCAACTTGCTTCCGCATTCCTTAACCAATCTTTAGCATTTCATCACCAAGTTACATTTTTGTATTGTGCTACATACCGAGTACAGTTTCACCAATAAAATGATCTTTGTGGAGAAACTTTTGTTAAAATATATTCTCATTCCTCTTCTACATACTCAGCTATTGATGAGTTTGAGTAACTATATCAAGTTTGAGCATACTTTTGTGTAGTTTTTGTAGATTTCTTTGTTAAAAGTTTATTTGATTGTTTTATAACTGGAATAACTTCTTTTATTCATCCAGGAATTACTAATTCGTCTCATACTTTTATAGGATCCTCACTAGTTAAAAGATTTTGTTTTAATATTTTTTCCTCATCCACCCCATATTTTTTAGCAATAGTAGATATAGTATCTCATTTTTTTATCTCATGAATTAATCATGACACAGGAGGAACTTTTATCTTATCTCAAGGATGAATAACTACATTATCAGAAAAATTATTAGCCCAATATATAGAATTTCTTGAAACTCAGAATTTTGATGCTATTGATGCTATAGAATCTCAGTTTTTTACATCATAATTAATAATTTCATTAGATCATGATAAATCTCTATCTCATTTAAGAATTGTATTTACAGATAAAAAATTTCAATCTTCAGATTCAAACATAACTGTATCTTGGTTTGATCATTCTCAATCATCTCAATAATATGATGACAAGATTGATGATTCATCAATATCTCATCTATAAAAATCTACAACTGAATTATCATATACAAATGAAGCTAGTACTGGATAAAGAGGAAAAATAAGTACCACAAAAAATAATACTATCTTGTATGATAAACTATATTTATTTTTTGAATTATTTGATTGAAATAAATTTTCTTTAAGTATTCTGCTATGTCTTTCTATCTTAGCCTTTAGATTTATCTCGGATCCCAAAATAATATTTTAGAAAATAAAAAAATTCTAATTACTTCAATGATTATATATTATATTTTATCACTTTGTAATTAGAATTCAAGTTTTATGCTATTGACAAGACTTCTAATTTTGTCATAACAGCTCTAAATCATATTGTTCTAGCATATCTTTTCTTTGATTTCATCTTAAATACTGAAACTTTTTCATCTTTAAATTCTTCTACTACTTTTAATTCAACTTTTGATCCTTCAACAACTGGAGTTCAAACCTTTACATTTTTTCCATCTTCTGATGCTATAAGTAAAGCTTCTACAGTCAGATTAGACCCAACTTCATTTTCTTGTCTTTTTACATCAATTATATCTCATACTTTTACAGTAAATTGATTCCCACCTAATTCTATTACAGCTAACATAATTTTGATTTTTTAAATATTAAATTTTAATTTGTTTGTACAAATTTTAAGTAAATTACAAATTTTACCCTAATTAAAATTTATAATTATCCCAAAAATTTACTTAAAAACAATATTTTATATTTTTATTTTCACTTATTATGGCTGGGATGGTAGGATTCGGCTCTTTCGTTACAAGCTATTACATAGCTAGTAACTCCAGTAGGCCATCCGGCAAAATCAACTTTGGTTGATTTTGATTAATTACAAGTCGATTACATCTCCTAGTAATTAACTTCCCTCCTTTCGAATCCTCATAGTTTTATTTTACTGCAAGATTCTACTTTTTTAACCATATTTTGCTTTATTTAATGGCTGGGATGGTAGGATTCGAACCTACGGAATGGCGGAGTCAAAGTCCGCTGCCTTACCACTTGGCGACATCCCAATATAAAAAAGCTTGAGTATTATATAAAAAATTTGTAAAAGTCAAAAATATTTTATTGCAAAAATTAAAAAATTTATATAATCAAAAGTATGAAAGTAAAAAGAAAGGAAAACAAATCAAAACTTTTTATCTTTTATTTATTATTTTTTATTTAGAAATTATGCTTTGATTAATAAATTTATTAAAAAAGAGACCTACAGATAAAACAATTCTTTTATCTAGAATTATTTTCTGACTTGTTTATATAGGATTAATTTATTATAACCTAATTTATTTAAATAAATCTATAGAAACAAATTATTTTTGGGTTGATGTCAGTGAAGAAAAGCTTTTATATATAAAATATTGATTCTTAGCAGTATGAATAATTCCAATCATAATGTGAATTACAAATATATGTTTATTAAAAAGTAAATATATAAGAATTATACAAATAGCTTTCTCATTTATACTTTTTTATATTTCATGAAAAATAGCTTCAAGTCCAACTCTAGATGTCGATATCTTAATCTGATTAATGTGAATATTTCCATTACTAGCATGAATTACTTGAAAATGTATTACTACAAAATGTATGAAATATGGTGAAAAAATAACTAAAGTCAGAGTATAATTTTTTTTAAAAACATTTTAAAAGCCACATAATTTATGTGGCTTTTAAAATAAAATAATTTTATATATGTTTCTTTCTAAAGTAAATTAGTAAAGAAGCAAGAAAAATTGACATAAAAACTATAAATATACTTTCAGGTCATGATGTTGGTAATTTTTTATTACCTAAAGCAATTTCTTCGGATGTTGGAGAAACTCATCATATATCTTTTCAAGCAAGTCAATAATCCTCAGTTTGCATAACTCAAGAATTAAGCTCTATTTGATTTTGATTATCAATATTATCTTGTGATTGAGGTTGATTATTTACATTATCTTGTGTTGATGTTTGATTATAGATATTCCCTTGAACTGATGTTTGGGTAACTGTATTGTCTTGTGGTGGAATTTGATCATCTACATTATCTGGTGCAGAATTTAAATCTATATTTTGATCTTGATTATTTTCAGTAGAGTTAGTAGTTCATGTTATTACAGTTGTTGTAGTTGAAGTTGTTGTATTAGTATATGTAGAATTTGGAGTTAATTTTCAATCAGCACTGCTTGTTGATGTTGATGGAGTAAATGTTGATGGAATAATAAATTTAGTCTCTGCATCAATTCACTCTTCAATGTTTCTTCAAGTACTATCTGTTATATATAAAATAGTTAATTTATATTCTCAAGGTGATAAATTCTTATTTAAAATTAAATTTAATTTATTTTTCTCCTTAGTATTTAATTTTGTATCTTTCACTAGTGCTACTTCTTTATTATTTTGAGATATTCTGAATTCTCTAATAGCTCAACTTGATGAATCAAGTAATGAATTAAAAATTAATTCTAACTCATTAAAATTAACTGGATTTATCTCTGTCAATCAAAATTTATCTCAAAATCAAGTTTTTGTATTAAACACTCACTCAGGAGAATTAAAACTTTCATTATTTTTATTATCAAAAGCAGTAACAACTACATAATATGTAGTATTTGGTAAAAGATTAGACAAAATCGCTTTATTTTCAGCAAATGCATCTCAAAAGTTTTTATAATCTTTTCAAGATACAGTTGAATAGTATACATAATATCACATAGCATCTGTTACTTTATCCCAAGATATACTTAAAGTAGTAGCAGATGAAGTAACTAAATATGGCGCTTTAGTTAAAGACGATATTGCATAAGTGAAATTACTTACAAAAAATGTAAAAATAAAAATAAGAAATAAAAAAATCTTCCTCATATTTAAATTTTTATTAAATAAAAATTTGTTTTAAATAAAAAATATTTAAAATAACGCTATTAGTATAATGATTTTTACTTTTTTTCAAACTTTATATGAAAAAACAAGCATTCACATTAGTTGAATTAATGGTCTCAATATCAATAGTCTGAATTTTATCTATATGAATTTTAAATTTATATTGAAATGGAATACAAAATAGAGAAATTTTAAATATATTTTTAAATAAAATAGTTTGAAGAATTGAAACAGTTAAAAACAATTCATTAGTATGAAAGTGAATATGAACAAATCTAGAAACACCAAAATACTATAAAGTGATTTTTTCTACATGAAATTATATGAGAACTTACTATAATACATGATGAGTAGATATTTTATTTAATAGTTTAAGTATTAATCCTTTTGAAAATTTTTATACTATTAAATCTATTGAATGTAAAAAAACAGACTTATCAAATATAACAACTTCAAATTTAATTACACTAACTTATAAATGAACAGATATATCCCTAACTTGATGCAATAATAATTATCAAAAAATAATTGATCTTAAATTTGATTATAAATGAATGGAAAGCACAATAAGATTAAATACAATTAGTTGAGTCCTAGAAAAAATTAATAACTAAAATTAAATTTCTTATATAAGAAATAAAAAAATCAAACATATAAAAATCAAATTATTCATCCGTAAATAATTATATCTAAATAAAACGATATTTCATAGTTTTGTATAAAATAATTTCAAAGTAAAAATATTAAAATAGAAAATAAAATATTTAAAATAATAAATTTTATAGGAAAATGAAATTTTGTTATTTTCTTAGTTTCTATATATCCTAACATAAATAGCAAAACTTGACTTAAAACTGTTATAATAGCAGATCACATAAATGAAAAATATGGAATTACAATTATGTTTCATATTATGTTAAACAAAGCAACTATTATATTTATTTTTAATAATTTCGCTTGATTATTTGATGAAATTAAAATATAAATAAATAAATTGGAAATAAAATAAAAAACAACAACTAATAAAACAATAAAAAATACATCAGATGAAGAATATAAATGTTCAGAACTATAAACATAACTTTTATTTGCAACAAGTTCAATTATATAATTTCTAAATAACGTTCAGAAAACAAGTAAAAATAAAGAAAAAGAAAAAAGGATTTTAAATGAGATTTTAAATATATTTTTAACTTTTTCTAAATCTTTGTTTTCAAAATTTCTTGATAATTCTCATAAAATTGAGTTTAAATAAAATCAACCTATAATCATCAAAACTTCTACAATTTTCATTGGTAAACTATATAAAGCGATTGATATATTTGCTATTTTTTCTGGTTCTAAAATAGATAATATAACCACATCAACTTTAAAATATACAACAGATAAAAATAAAGCAAGTCAGTAAGGAATAGATATTTTAAAAATATGTTTTATATATTTCCAATCAAAACTAAATCAAAAAGAAGTTAACCTCTTTGCATAAAAATAATTTAATCAAGTAGTCAAAATAATTCATATAAGTCATGATAACATAATGAAATAAAAAGGAATAGAAAAATTATCAATATTGCTTTTCTTGAAAACTAAAAAAACAACAATCATAATTCATCAAAGAGTTAATAACTTTCACAAGATAGTTGATAATAAAGAAAATTCCATCTTTAAATTAGCTTGCATTAAAGCTAATACAGAAGAGTTTATTAAAGAGAAAAATGTAAAAACTGAAATTATAAAGATAGATATTAAAGCTATATTATCATTATATCAAGGTAAAAAGTAAGCAAGTCATACTGAAAGAAAAATAATTATAATTCATAATATACTTCTCAAAGTCATAACATTTGAAACAATTTTTGAGGAATCATCTTTATTTTTTGTTATTTCCCTAATCGTAATTGTATAAAGTCATAAATCGGCTAAAAATACAAAAATTCATAAATAATTATAAACCTTTGAATAAAGTCAAAAAAGATCTTGAGTTAAGTAATTTGTTAAAACTGAAAGTAGAACTATTGAGATTATAGCAGTTCAAGCCTTTGATATAACTTGAGCTAAAGTATTTGAAAGTATTTTTTTAAACATAAAACAATAATAAAATACAAAATGTAAAACTAAAAGTAAAAACTTACTTGAAAATTTTTATTTAAACCATATTATAAATGTATTATAAAAAAGCAATAATATCTAAAAAAAATAAATGAAAAAGAAAATATATCTTACAATAATTATATTATTTTTAATAACAATTATATGAATAATATTTATAATATTTAAAAAAGATATTTTTATTCTAATAAATTGAAATTACCAAAATAAAATTACAAATCAGAATAAACTAGATAATAACGAAAATAAAGTTACAAAAGTAAGTGAAAAAGATATTCAAGATAAAGTTGAAATACTAAAAAATAGAGTAAAAATAAAAGATTTATTATCTATTTGAGATAATTATTTTCAAAATGATCAATTAACATTAGCATTAATAAAATATAAAGATGCTCTTAGAGGGAATCCAAACGATGATTTAATAATAGAAAAAATTTGAGATACTATAACTGAAATGAAAAAGTTTGAAGATGCCTCAAATTACTATGAATTATTGACAAAAAATGATAATTTTGATATCTCAAAATATTTATTAACACTTATTTATTCTAAAGATTTAACAAAAAAAGAAAATATAGATTTCATAAAAGAAAAAATAAATAAAAACATTGTAGATCCTGAAAAAATATTTTTCTATACAAATACCTTATACTGTTTAGAAGATTTTCATCAATGTAAAAAAAACTTTGATAATAAATTAATTACTGAAAATTCTTCAATATCACTAAATGAATTAAAAGAAGTAAAAACAGCCATTGAAACATATACAAATTTTTGACTTGTTGATATTTACTACAAAAATGCTCTAATGATATGAGCATTTATGAAGTTAAAATTGTACCCTATTTCAATAATTTTATGAAAAAACTTACTTAATGAAAAAAATGATTATAAAGCTATTATGCAAATAATTTCCCAAAGTTATTTTGAACTTTGAGATTACCAAAATGCAAATGTGTACTTAAAAAAATACTTTGAATTAAGTCCAAATGACTCAAACGCAGCATATATATTATGAATTATAAACCTAAAATTATGAGAATATATTTTAAGTAATATTTACTTTAACAAAGCATTAGATTTATGACATAAAGAATCTTTAAATGTAAAAAGAAAGCTAATTTATAATTATTACATTCTTGAAAATTATGAAAAAATGTATACGACATTTGGTGAAATGCTTAAAAATGAAAAGGATATAAGTTTAGATGATATTATTCCTGTTATAAATTATGCAATGGAAAATAAACAAGAAGATAAAGCTTATGAATGGTCTGATCTTTCAATAAAGTTATTTCCAAAAGAACCTATATTTTATGCATACAAATGAAAAATAAAATTAGATAAAAATCAAATAGACCAATCTTCAACATATTTAAACCAATGATTAAAAATAGATCCAAATAATCAATTACTAAATTATTATTTATGATTATTAAAAATTAAAAAAAACAGTCTTGATGAAGCAAAAACACAATTAAATATTTCTCTTAATTTAGATAAAAAAAGTGATCTAGCAAAAGAGATAAAAGCTGAAATAGAAAAAATTGAAAATTGATTTTACAAAAAAGAAATTAAAATTGAAACTTGAGAAATTAATAATTAGAATTATTAGCCTTAATAACTTAAGTTATCTATACTTTAACATTTTTACATTCCTCTATGACAAAAAATATTGAGATACTTGAGAATAAAGAATCAAATGAATGACTTTCTTCAAGACAAAGACTGGATTTACTTAAAAATGAAGTATATCAAAGTATATCAAAAGAATTTAATGTATCATATAAAACTGCTGAAAGACTTTCAAATCTAAAAACAGAAACATGATTAAATAGTTTAAATAGTCTAAAAATAGAATTATGAAACAATAAATTAATTGATTCAAAAGATAGAAACAATTTATTATCACTTGAAAACAATAGATTACAAGATTTATACAATGCTTTAAAATGAGCTGATAAAATTACATCAAAAGAAGCTATAGAAAATATTGAAGTTATACAAATATGAAATAATGATTGATTATCAAAAAATCTTTTTCCAAAATTATATGAAAAATCCATAAATCCTGAAAATCCAGCAGATCAAGTACTATGATTTTGTCTTGGTTGACTTGATAGTTGTAGTACAACAATTAAATTTTTATTTGATATATGAAGCTGAGCAATTTTAAGTCCACATCATACATACCTTATAATCTCATGAAAATGACAATACAAAAAAGTAGATAAAAAGAACTTCATTCTAGCACTGATTCTAAGTATCTTATGAATCCTATATATAATTTACAAATTAGTTAATTAAAAAAGTTGGTTTAAAATTAAACCAACTTTTTTTTAAATTATTTTTAAACTTTTTATATAATCAATAATTTCTTCTCTCATCCCATCTTTTTTTAGTCCTTCATTTATACATGCTTTTAAAAATCATATTTTGCTTCAAGTATCGAATCTAGTTCATTTTACTTTTAATCAATAAATATCTTTTTCTTTTCTCATTATTTCAAAAGCATCAGCAAGTCTAATTTCTCAAGATTCTTTTTTTGATGCTTTCTCAAGATAATCAAATATATCATAACTTAAAACATATTTTCATATTACACCACATCTAGATTTTGTATCTTTTGAATCAGGTTTTTCTAAAAACTTTTTTACTGCAAATACTTCTTTATCACTTTCAACAGACTCAATAATTCAGTAAGATGATACTTCATCATCAGTTACAGAGATTGTAGAAATAATAGGAGCATTTTTCCTATAAAATGTTTCTATTAATTGAGTAGCTGCTGATTCTTCATTATCAATTAAATCATCTCAAAAAAGCACTAAAAATGGTTCTCATTCAGTTATAAAACTTTTACTTCTCAAAATTGCATCACCATCTCATCTAGGATATGGTTGTCTTACATATGCTATATTTGCTATAGTATTTAGAGATTTTACTTTCTCTAAACTTCTCATTTTTCAATCTCTCTCTAAAATCTTTTCAAGCTCATAATTTGAATCAAAATGATCTTCAATTGCTCTCTTATTTCTTCATGTAACTATTATTATATCAGTACATCAAGCATTTACAGCTTCTTCTACCAAGTATTGCATAACAGGTTTATCAATTATAGGAAACATCTCTTTTGGAAGAGCTTTTGTTGCAGGTAAAAATCTTGTTCAAAATCAAGCTGCTGGAATTATACATTTTGTTACTTTTTTCATATTGTTATTTTAATTTTTTAAACTTTAAATTTAATATTTTTCATCCAAAAATGCTATTTCAATTCCAAACTTATCTTTCAAATGATAAGCAAGTAATTTAGGTCAAATTTTTTCTGTTTCCCGATGTCAAGCAAGCATTATAGATTGTCATAATTCTTTTGCTCACATTATTTCATGATGAGCAGCTTCTCAAGTTAGATAAACATCGCAATTTGCATTGAAAGCTTCAAGCATATGCCCACCTCATCATCAACTTATAAATCAAATACTTTGTATAGTTTCTTTCTTTCAAAAATTATATAATTTCTTTTGTAACCCAAAGGTATCAGAATAAATTGTTTGTAAACTTGAAATGTGTATTTTTCTATTAAATCTCAAAACATATCCTATACTTTGTCAGTTATAAAATCAAAAATTCTCTATACTATATTCATCTTCATTTAATCAAAATACATTTATAAATCATTTTAATAATCCTATATTATTTCATACTTCACTATGAGCATCAAGAGGAAGATGACAAGCATAAAGTGCTATATCAGATTGAATCAATTTTTTTGCTCTAAGATAAGGAACTCAAACTAAAACATTTTCATATCACCAAAACATACCATGATGACATAAAAGCATATCAACTCATTCTTCATTTGCTTTATCAAATATATAAGTTGATGCATCAACACTATACCCTATTTTTTTTATTTCAGTTTTAGAATTATCAACTTGTAACCCATTCTTTGAACTGTCTTTAAAATCAGATATTTTTAGATATTCATTTAAATAATTTATCAATTTTTGTTTTTGCATAATTTTAATTTTGTTTTTAACATCTAATTAATATTATTGTATAAAAATATTTATAATTTCCAAATTTTTATGTCTAAAACATATATACTTCATCAAGACATTGATAACTGATATATAAATAGAAATATTTTTTATATTCTTTGATTTGATTCAAGCTTAGGAACAATTATTTTTGATGATAAAAAAGTAATTTTACTTTTTGATAATCGTTATTATCAACTAATTAAAAATTTAAAATATAAAATTAAAAATAGATTTGAATTTTTATTTTGAAAGACTTATGAAATAGAAATTATATTACTTGATCAAACATTTGAAAATAGGCTAAAAAATATTATTAAATGAAAATCTGTAATTATTGAGGAAAATATTCCTGTTTTATTTTATAAAAATATAAAAAAACTAACCCAAAAAAATATTGAGTTTACTGACAATATATTTAAACAAGAAAGATTAATAAAATCTAAAAATGAAATAAAAAATATAAAAAATGCTATAAAAATAATAGAAAAAGTTTATAAGGAAATATATTTGATAAAAGAAAAACTAATTTGAAAAAAAGAATATGAAGTTAGACAAATAATCCAAAAATTAATTATTGAGTTATGATGAGAATGAGAAAGTTTTCCTACAATTGTAGCTTTTGGTAAAAACTCTGCAATTCCACACCATCAAACTTGAAATACAAAAATATGAAACTGACCATTACTTATAGATATGTGAGTAATTTATAAATGATATTGTAGTGATTTTACTAGAACATTTTGGATATGAGAAAAAACAAAAAATTATAACGAATTTATCAAAATAAAAAATATAGTTAAAAAAGCCCATGATTTATGAAAAAAATTTACAGAAAAAAATATTAATATCACCTGAAAAGAACTAGATAAAGTTGTTAGAAACTTTATAAATGAAAAATGATATGGTGACTATTTTACTCATTCTACATGACATTGAGTATGAATTCAGATACATGAACAACCATGGATTTCAAACAAAAAATGAGACCAAACACTAGAAAAGTGAATGGTCTTTACCATAGAACCAGGGATTTATTTGCCAATGAATTTTTGAGTAAGATGGGAAAATATAATTATTATATAATTTTATCACATTGTTAAATCACGAGCAGGACAATAAAAATCTAAGTTATTTTCTCCTATTTTTCAAATAATATAATTTATTAAATCATCTTGATTAACTTCTTCTTGTGTTCATTTTAGCATATCTCTTACCTGAAACCTTCCATTTCTTGCTTCCATTATTCAAACCATAACTACAAATTTTGCTCAAGTTCTTTGAGCCTTAAGAATTTGTTCTTTCATAGATGGAGTTCAAAGTGAGACCATAGTTTTCACTCATTTTTCTCTTGCTTCCAAACTTAAATTCAAAACAAGTTTTTTTGCTTCATCTCATAACTGAACAAAATATAAATCAAGTTCATCTTTATTTCTTATTTTAATTTCTTTTTCCTTTAGCATTTTTATCAAACAATCTACATTTATTGTAAATCATACTGATGGAACTTCTTTATCAGATCATATAATCTTTGATAAGAAATTATGTCTTCATCAACTAGAAATAAGTTTATTTGTACCAATCTGGTTAACATTCCAAATTGTATTTGTACAATATGAAAATTCAGGAACTAATAAATTATCAATTTCATATGGAATTTTTAAAAAATCAATGTATTCCTTAAATTTTTCAAAATGAGCCTTTGAATCTTTTTTAAGAAATTTTGAAATTATAGGTGCTTCACGAGCTAAAATCTGTTCATCTTCATGAATAGAATTTAGTAATTTTAATGGTGATTCATTTAGATTTTGCAATCATTCATCACTTAGAAGATGCTTCTTATTTTCATAAAAATTTTTCAACTCCTCTAAATATTTATCCATTTCTTTTTTACTTGGTACAGAATTTATTCTTATTTTGAAAGTATTTTCTAATCAAATCTTATTTAAAGTTGAATAAGTAATATATACTAATATAGCATCAAGTATAGCATCAGACTCTCAAATAATATCTCATCCAATTAAATAATTTTCTCTATATCAACAAGTTGATATAGTTTTTGAAAAATATCTATCAACATGATATAAATGAACTGGTTGTATTTCTTCATCTAATTCTCTTAGTAAATATGCTTTTAAAACTCATAAACTAGGATCAGTTCTAAGTCACATATTATCATCTACTTTAAATATATTTTCTGAAACAAACTTTTCTCAGTAAACATCTTTTTGCATAGATAAATTTTCTATAATTGGAGTTGAAATTCTTCTAAATCAATTTTTACGAAATTCGTGACGGAAAACTTTTTTTAAAAAAGTGAAATACTTATGATCATCAGGTAAAAAGTCTTTAGTTCAAAAAATTATTTTATCTAGCATAAAAAGATATTAAAGATATTAAAATGAGTAAAAGTACAAAAAAAAGAACTTAAAAAAAATTGAAAGCTCTAGGAATTTAAGTATTATAAATCTATTATATATATTTTTTTTATTTTTTCAATTTTGATTAATAGTTTTTTTTTATATAATCTAAATACAAGGGAAAAAAGATTAAAAGTTTAATTATTTCTCCTACTATTTTTTATTATTTACTTACTTTTCCATCTATGTTTCTACAAACTTTTAACGAAGTATGACTTACATATTTGAATTCATTTTCCATAAATAATAAAATAGCAACTATAGTTTGAATTTTTGCAGATGCTCCAATATTTTTTATCCCTATTTTTTTAATAGTAACTTGGGTTCTTCTAAATTATAAAAAAAAGTGAGATAAAAAAGAAGAAATCTTAATAATTTTTTACTCAACTATTATATGAATAGTTTTTGCTTTAATAATACAACACCTAGTTCATATGGATAGACCAGAAAACTATATAAAAACTACTTGAAAACTATTATTAAAACATATTCCAGATGCATCATTTCCATCTGATCATGCAACAGTATCATTTGCATTTCTTACATCACTATATTTTGCTAATTATAAAAAAGTCTTTTATGCTTTTTTACCTTTTGTTTGTATAATGCTTTTATCTAGAGTAATAGCTTGAGTTCACTGGCCTCTTGATATAGTTGTATGAACAATTATTTGAATATTTTCTAGTTATATAACTTTTAAATATTTAAAAAAATTAGAAATTATAAAAAAAATAAATAAACTAATTTTAAAAATAGCTTCTTTTGTTAAATTATAAAATACTTTTATCCTTTTACCTTAATATCTATGACAACAATAGCATTAACTTGATGATGAACTGGAGGTCATATATATCCATTATTATCACTTTACAACTATTTCAAAGAAGATAAAGATTTAAAATTTGTCTGGATTTGAGAATTTGATAGTTTAGAAGAAGAGGAAGCATTAAAAAATAGAATTCAATTTGAAGATATATCAGCATGAAAAATAAGAAGATATTTTGATGTTAGAAATTTATATGAACCATTAAAAAACATTTCTTGAATTGCTCAATGAATCCAATATATAAAAAAACACAATGTTGATATAATTTTCTCAAAATGATGATATGTAAGTTTACCTCTATGCATCGCATGAAAAATACTTTGAAAAAAAATATATGTTCATGAATCAGATGCAGTTCCTTGAATTTCAAATAGTTTAATTTGAAGACTAGCAACAAAGATATTTTATACATTTCCAAATGATAAAATAGATGGGAAAAAACATATATTAACATGACAAATACTTAATCCTGAATTAATTGATTATATAGATGATGTTGAAACTCAGGAAAATCAAAATTTAAATGTAATGGTTATAGCTTGAAGTCAATGATCTACACGTATATTTAATTCATTATTAAAAATATTACCAGATTTAGAAGATATAAAATTTCACGTAATATTATGAGAAAAAAATATGCACTTTAGAAATGACTTTAAGGCTTTCCCAAATGTAATTGCTCATGATTATGTAACTCAAAAAAGACTTTGAAAAATATATAAAACTATAGATATTTCTATAACTAGATGATGAGCAACAACTTTATGGGAATTAAACAATTTTTGAATTCATGCTATAATAATTCCTTTAACTGAAAGTGCAAACAATCATCAAATTGAAAATGCAAAATATTTTAAAGAAAAATTTTGAAGTGATATAATATATGAATCAAACAATATGTGACTAGAAATATTTAGACTACTTCAAAAATATAAAGAGTTAAGAAAAGTTTGATTAAACCTAGATAATTTCTTTGACCCGCTAAAAAAAATCAAACAAGAGATGGATATATAATCCATCTTTTTTATTGAAAATATATTTATAAATTAGTCAATTGATTTTTTAAGTAAAAAATCTCTTATCACTTGAATACGAAAAAAAAATATGATACGATAAGATTATCCTAAATAAGGAAAAACAAAAACAAATTTATTTTTTCTAAAACAAAAACAAAAGTATGTGAACAGATTTAAATAATAGGCTAAAAACTTTTAACCAAATAAGCTTAAGTGAATTAAATGCTCAAGCAAGTTTTCTTGATAGAATTGACACTAAATATTTATTAACTGAAAGTGAATTTAATGAAATTCTTAAGGATTTAGAAGAAGAATTTTATATATTAGATATAAAAGAAAAATCAGTATTTGAATATGAAAGTATTTATATGGATACTGAAAATTATGAATTCTATTTTCAACATCAAAATTGAGAAAAAAATAGAACAAAAGTTAGAACAAGACATTATTTAGATAGTTGAATCGCATTTTTTGAATATAAACAAAAACAGAAATGAATTACAAGAAAATTTAGATATCAATTTAAAGATGTAAAAGAACATGGAACAATGACATGTGAATCAACTAAATTTTTTGAATGAGCATACCAAACATTTTATTGAAAATCTCCTGAAAAGATTTTTCCAGCACTTGCTACAAAATATCATAGAATAACTCTTTGCAGTAAGTCAAATGATGAAAGAGTTACTGTCGATTTCAATATAAAACTAGAAGACCTAAGAAATAAATGAAAAGAAATTATTAGCCTAGATAATCTAGTTATTCTAGAAAGTAAATCTATGACTAGAAAATGAAAAAGTTCAGAAATAATGAAAAGACACAATGTAAGAAAATCAAATGCTTGTAGTAAATATAGCCTAGGAATCTGTTATCATAAAATAGTAGAAGATAAAGATATGACAACTTTTAAACCTACAATGAGAAAAATAGAAAGAATTAAAAATTCAAAATAAAAAAATAAGCGATTCAAATATGAATCGCTTATTTTTTTATAAATTCTTATATGGGACTTTGTAATATTCAAATAATCATCTAGATCAAAAAGTCTTTCTTGTATGGTTTTCAAGTCACAACTCCTTTATCCATTTTTCTATTTCTTCATCACTATGAGCTTCAATCTCTAAAAGTGTTGGAATTCATTCATAATCATCTATGTCAAAATGTGTATCATCTATATAATAAGATAATCTCATTTTTTGTTTTTCTCTAGCTTTTACTAGACCATATTTTTCAAGTGTTTTCTGAAATCAATCTATATTTGAAATCTCTATTTCTTTTTCTTGACATATTTTTATAGTTTCAGATTTCTCCTTTTTCTTAATTGTATACATATAACAATTCCCCTTTTTTCTTATTCTAAAGCTTCTTTTTCATTCATCTATTTTTCACTCAGGATAATCATAATAAATATCATGAATAACTTCTTCATAATCTTTAACTGCTCAAATCTCTTCAAGTTTTTTTATTAAAGAATTTTTATCAATATCAAGTATTTTAATTTCTTTTTCAAACATGTTTTTATTAATTATTTTTTAGATTTTTTTGTAGCTTTTTGTGAATTAGCATAATACTTAAATAATCATCTAGATCATGTAACTAATTTTACATTTCATTCAAATCATAATTTTCTAATATAAGTATTTGCTAAAGCTTCACAATTTGTTTCTATTTCAAGTATAGTAGGAATAAAAACTTCTTTTCAATCAACTTTTACAATACCATAATCATCTATATCAAATTTAACTGATAATTCACTATCATCCTTATCATAAACTGTAAAAGATATTCTATCCTTTGCTTTTTCTCTAAATTTACTTAATCAAAATCTTTCCAATATATGTAAAAGTCAATAATGTCTTTTTATTCTCATCTCTATTTCATAACACTCTCTAAAATCAGTCTTAGTATCTTCTGTCTTTTTTCTTTTTATAGTATAATATAAATCTACATCTCATTCAGTAAAATCAGTTTTTTCTCTGATTCTAAAACTTCTATTTCCTCATCATGTTCATTTTACTTTATCTAGTCTTCAATCTGAAAAATCAAAATAATCATCTTCAACTCTTCACTCAAAAGTTCTTATAGCTCACAAAGCTAATAAATCAGCAACTAATTTATCTTTGTCTACTTCAAGTATTTTATTTTCACTTTCTACTTCAAATCTATTTCATATATTTTCACTAAGTTCTATAAAAGAACAAGAAATTAAAAATATAATCAAATACGCCAATTCTTCTTCTCACTCAAGTATATTATATATTTGTCTTTTTAATATATCCGGAACTTCCACAAATTCACTTGGAACTTTTATCCCAGAATCAACAAGTGAAAATTTTATATAAGAATTAAATAATTCAGTTCAAAGTCTTTTTAAAAATGAATCAATGTATTCTTTTGTATAATTATTTTTAGCCAAGAACTTAGAAAATTGCAATAAATAACTATTTATATTATCTTTAACATTTAATCTATTTGATTTTTTAATTAAGTCCCAATCTAATAATTTATTTAAACTTCTTGAATTTAATAATTGACTAACTAATTGTTCTCATCAAATTTTTAAAATAGATTCTACTAAAAAAGAAGTATCTTCTTTTAATGTTTTTAGTACAATACCTATATCAGCGCCATCATTATTTAAATCTCTAGAAAATAAAGCTTCTCAAGTAAAAATGTCTACACTCATTTATGCTATTTATTTAATAATATAAACTAATAATACCAAGTATATCATTTTTTGTCAAATAAGTTTTACAAAAAAAACTAGAAGCTTAAGCTTCTAGTTTTTTTATCAATTTTAATCAAATTCTTCATTTTTCTTTGTCTACTGTGAGTACCTCAAATTCAACTTTATCTCATACTTTTACTACTTCTTCAACTGTTGCAACTCTTTTATCAGATAATTTAGAAATATGAATCATTCAAGTTTTTCATTTAAACTCAACAATTGCTCAAGTTCAGACAATAATATTTATAACCTCACCTAGTAATATTTCTCATACTACTGGTTCCCATATAAGATTTTTTACCCATGCTAATGCTTTCTCAGCTCAAACTCAGTTTTTTCATGTTATAAATGTTTTTCAATCATCTTCTATATGAATTGACACTTCATATTCAGCTTCAGCTTTTTGAATATTTTCTCATCATTTACCTATTATTTCTCTTATTTTATCAACTGGTACAACTATGCTAAGTATACGAGGAGCATAAGGAGAAAGTGACTTACTAGTTTCAGGAATTACTTTTAACATTTCTCATAATATGTAAGTAACAGCTTCTTTACTTTGTGTAAATGCCTCTCTAAAAACTTGCATACTTAATCATTTTATTTTTACATCTAATTGCATAGCTGTAATTCAAACTGGAGTTCTAGCAACTTTAAAGTCCATATCTCAAAGGAAATCCTCTTGAGCCTGAATATCAGAAAGTATTTTATATTTTCAACTATCTTCATCATAAATCATACCCATAGCAACTCAAGCAACAGGAGCTTTTATAGGTACTCATGCATTCATCAAACTCATAGTACTTCAACAAACTGAAGCCATAGAACTAGATCAATTACAAGTCATAGTTTCTGAAACTACTCTTATCATATAAGGAAATTCCAATTCATTTGGTAATACGGCTTCTAAAGCTTTTTCAGCAAGTCTACCATGTCAAACTTCTCTTCTACCTGTTCATCTAAGTGCTCTTACTTCTCAAACTGCATACGGAGGAAAGTTATAATGATGAATATATCTTTTTGTATCTTCTTCATACATATCATCAATTATTTGTATATCATCTGGTCAACCTAAAGTAGTAATAGAAAGTGCTTGAGTCATACCTCTTTGAAATAATGCACTTCAATGAGTTCTAGGTAATAATCCTACATCTCCGATTACTTTTCTTACTTCATTAATTTTTCTACCATCTAATCTTTTTTCCTTTAGTAAGACATTTTTTCTCATCACTTCTTTAACTCTTTTGTAAACTAAATCACCAACAAAAGTCATAGATTCCATTACTTCTTCAATTTCACTTCATTCTGATATTTCAACCAATTTTTCTTTTATCAAAAATTCTTTTACATCATTATCAAGTTTATTCAAAGCTTCTTGAAATTCATGCTTTCAAATATTGTAAAGTCATTCTAATTTATCCTCTGTCAAAAATTCTTTTACACTTGAATACAAAGTTTCATCAGGTTTATTATAAAATTCTTCAACTTTACAAATTCAAAAAGTTTTTTCATAATTCTTTATAAAATCAAGTTCTGCTTCACATATCTTTTTAATTATATTATGTGCAAATTCAAGTCATTTCATCATTTCATCATCTGATACTTCTTTTGATTCAGCTTCAACCATAGTTATAGCATCAAGAGTCCCAGCAACAACTAAAATCAATTTAGCATTTTCTTCTTCTTTGAAACTTGGATCAAAAATTAATCCTCATTCTGTAGTTAATACAACTCTAACTCAAGCAACAGGTCACTCAAAAGGAGCTGATGTCATAAGTAATGTCAAAGAAGCTCAAGTAATTCAGTGAAAACTTAAATCAGATTCATTTGAACTTGATAATGCAGTAGCAATTATTTGAGTTTCATTTATAAAACCTTTTGGAAACATAGGTCTTATAGGTCTATCTATGATTCTAGAATTGATAATTGCTGTTTCAGAAGGTCTTCATTCTCTTTTTTGAAATCTATTACCTCCTATTTTTCAAGTAGCATAATATTTTTCTTGATATTCAACTGATAAAGGAAAAAAATCAGCTTCTTTATTTAATCATTCTTCTTTTATTCCACAAGTTACAAACAATACATTTCAACTTTCATCACTTATAGTTACAGATCAAGAAGCTAATAATCAAATTCTTCAAGTTTCAAAAGTGATATTTTTTCACTCTATATTATAAGTTTTTTTAAGAGACTTTAACTCTGGAGCATTTTTATCAGATAATCAAATCATTTTTTACAAATATTAAATTATAAATGTTAATTATAATGTATTAAAAAAGTATTAAGTTTCAAGTATAAAACATCAAGTTTTTGATACCTCATACTTGCTTCTTAATAAATTCAAAAATACCATTACTAATTAACAAATCAATTTTACTCAAAAAAAATAAAAAGTGAAAAATTTTTCACTTTTTATTTTTTATTATATTAATTTTTAAAACATCTAACACTACTTCAAGAAGCACGAACACGACTAGTCCCTGGATATATACCACTTGAATAAAATGTTAAACAATATGTATTTAAAGTATCAATAGGAGTTGAGGTCCAATAAAACCCCCGGGCTGCCTGTTGAGAAAAAGCTCATCAACTAGCCCGACTACGAAAACCTGCATAAGGAAGTTTTAATGCACTTGAAAAATAACTTCAGTATGTAGGATTTCATCACCAAGATGTCTTTACCGCATTCCATTCTTGATTTGTAGGAACATGATAATTTGCAGGACAAGGTCATTGTCTTGCTAAGTTTGTATTTGTTGTATGTCACCAATTATTAGTTATATCTGTACTAGCCCAAGTATACGGACTTGGAAGTGCACTGTCCCACACAAATCAATACATATCTGTTGATGCATTTAATCATACACTTCATGCTATCGGAGTTGCTTGCTGTGTTGTATCTCAGTATGGAAAAGATTTATTTCTTCCCCATTGATAATAATATCAATAACTTGCACTTGTAGCTATAGCACCTACAACTGATGATCATAAATTACATGCTTGCAATGTATATCAAGAATTACTTCAAGCACACATAATTATATGTCATGCACATGTTAACGCTCAAGGATTTCATGATATAGTTGTTCAAGCATTATCAACTCTTCATAATTCTACTCAGTTTGCATCTGTATATATTATTTGTCAATTAGCCGTACATATAGCTAAAAATGATGGAATAGAGCAATCACTTCAAGTATACCCATTTATACAAGTATAATAACATGGATTACTATTATTTGTATTTTGCCGAGCTTGGTTTACCTGTGTTGGTGTTCATACTGTATATGATGCATTTACGTATGATGGTTGTGTAGCACAACTTGGAACAATAGGTGGAGTACTACAATCACTTCAAGTATATCAGTTTATACAAGTATAATAACATGGATTAGCATTGTTTGTGTTTTGCCATGCTTGATTTACTTGATTTGGTATTCATGTAGTAAATGTTGCATTTGTATATGTTGGTTGTGTAGCACAGTTATATAATTGTACAGTTTGAGATAGTTGTTCTTGTGTT
>JAQVFO010000013.1 GCA_028697205.1 Candidatus Altimarinota bacterium
AAGAAAATGATATCTCATGTTTTTGGTGTTAATCTAGCTTCCATTTCTTTTATTTCTGTTTCAGAAAAGAATTTTAAAATTGGTGATTTTGGTCACTCTACAGCATCATATATAATATATGCAAGTCATTTTGCTCAAGCTTTTATAGCAACTTGAGTTAAATCATCTATATCTTTTCTACTCATTGTTTGTCCTTCTAGTTTGATTGCTTTAATTACTCATGAAGTATCATAAACATTTTTAAAAACTGAAAAAGCACTATTTGCAAAAATATCTGTTAAATCAACAAATTTCATTCAAAATCTCAAATCAGGTTTATCAGTTCAATAATTTTCTAGAGCTTCATCATAACTCATAGAATAAAAAGTATTACCCAAAATTGATTTTTCACTTACTCATGCAACAACATCTTTTATATATCATTCAACTACTTTAAAAACATCTTCTTGTTCTACAAAACTCATTTCACAATCTATCTGATAAAATTCACAAGCGTGTCTATCAGCTCTTGGATCTTCATCTCTGAAACAAGGAGCTACTTGAAAATATTTATCTACTCAACCAACCATAAGTAATTGTTTATATTGTTGTGGTGCTTGAGGAAGAGCGTAAAATTTACCAGGATGAAGTCTAGAAGGAACTAAGAAATCTCTAGCTCATTCAGGACTAGAAACAGTAAAAATTGGAGTTTGAACTTCTAAAAAATCATTCTTAGCAAACCAATTTCTAGTAAAATTTAAAAATTTAGATCTAAACATCATATTTTCTAATGCTTTTTTTCTTCTTAAATCTATATATCTATGCTTGTATCTTATTTCTTCATTTGCAAGTTCTCAAAATCAATCTATCTCAAATGGAGGAGTTTTTGATTTTGATAATAATCTAGTTTGTGTAATTATAATTTCAATTTCTCAAGTTTTTAAATTTTTATTATCTTGTCATTCTGGCCTACTTCTTACTTTTCAAGTTACTTGAATAACATATTCAGATCTAAAATCATTTGCTTCAAGCCATGCTTGTTCTGAATCTGCTGGATCAAAAACTACTTGAGTTATCCCATATCTATCTCTCAAATCAATAAATATAATTCAACCATGATCTCTTCTATTAGATACCCATCAGCAAAGTATTACTTCCTGTCAAATACTGTCTTTTGTTAAATCATTACATGTATAAGTTCTTAACATAAAAATATTTAAAAAATTAAAAAACACACTAAAAATCGTGTGCTTTTGGTTCGTATATTTACGAAAGGTGCCACCGAAAGCTATTCTCAATTATTATTATTTTAACGAAGTATCACGACTTCGCAAGGTTCTAATCACGAAAAAAATTCGTTTTCTTCCTTGAGCTTGCAGTTGTTTTCTGCTCAATCGCCTTTTGCTTGATTATAAGTTTATTTCAAAAAAAGCAAGTTTTTTAAAAGAAAAATTTAAAAAAAATAATTTAAATATTTCTCATACTTAATTGTATTTTCCCCTTTTCTATATCTATCGCAGTAACTCTCACTTTAACCTTATCTCAAACCTTCACAATATCCATAGGATTTTTAACAAAACTATCTGATAATTCTGAAATATGAACAAGTCAATCGTTTTTTAACCCAACATCTATAAAAGCTCAAAATGCAACTACATTTCTTACTACTCAATCAAGTATCTCTCAAGTAGATAAGCTTTCTAAACTAATAGCTTTTTTTGATTTCATATGTGTAGAATTTACTCTTTTTTCTTTTCATAAATTATTGTATGAATCAATTATAAACTTTATAGTTTCAGTATTTACATCTGGATAAAGTTCTTTCATCTTTTCATCAATAGTATTTTTTTTATTTTCTATAATATATTTAGCTAATTTATACTGATCTGGATGAATATCTGTATTGTCTAATTCTTCTTTACTTTCAGGAACTCTCAGAAATCAAATTGCTTGCTCATAAGCTTTTTCAGATAATACTTTTTTCAATTCAGCTCTAGATTTATAAGGTCTACTTGCATATATCTTTTTTGCTTGTCTTTTGTCTATTCATGAAATATGATTTAATAGATAAATTGATGCTAAATTAACATTTATCCCAACTTGATTAACAGAATCCTCTACTACATATCATAGTTTCTCTTCCAGTTTTTTTTCTGGCATATCATGTTGATACATACCAACTCAAATACTTCATACAGGAACTTTTACAAGTTCAGATAATGGATCTATATACCTTCTTCATATTGAAATAGTTCATCTATCTAAACTATCCAAGTTTGGAAATTCGTCTTGAGCAATATCTGAAGCACTATAAACTGAAGCACCTGATTCATTTACTATAAATACTTCTCAAGTAAATACCTCTGTTAACAATTTCTGTACATCGTCTGTTCAAGTTCAGTTTCAAACTATAACATCTTCAATTTCATATTTTTTGATTATTTCTTTTAACTTTTTATTTGCTTCAACAAGCGAGTGTAAAAATATCTTATCAAAATATATAGGATTTCATATCTTATCTAAAACTGCTAATTTACATCATGCTCTGAATCCAGGATCTATTGCTAAAATAATCTTTCAATATTCTGGTTTAGTCATAAGTAGTGCTTGTAAATTTGTTTGAAATGTTTTTATAGAATCATCTTCTCATTTTTCATTTAAGTCACTTCTTATTTCATTTTCAACTGATGAAAAAATAGCTTCATAACCAATTTTAAATGCTTCTAAAAGTTCATCTATAAATTGATTTCTAAGTCATAGAATATTTGAGTATTTTCAATTTACATTATTAAATATTTCTTCATTTTTTTCTATTTTTACATTTAGAATTCATAGATTTTCTCCTCTATTTAATGCTAAAATCTGGTATGGTTTTATATTTGAAATTTTTATATCAAAATCAAAATAAATCTCAAACTTAGAAATTTGTCATTTATCTTTTTCATTTAACTTTTCTAGCATTTTTTCCGATTTCTTACTTGATGATATATTTCAATAATTATATAATTCTTCTATCAAATAATGTCTCAAGTCAGAGTTTGCTGAAATCTCTGCTCAGATTATATCTATACTTCACTCTATGATTTCTTCCTTTGAATAACTTTTTAACAAATTATCAGGAATTTCTAGTTTATTTTTCTTAATATTATCTGCAACTACTTGAAATCATTTTTCTATCGCTAGCATAGCTTTAGTTTTTTTCTTTGATTTATATGGTTTATATATTTCCTCTACTTCTTTTAGAGTTTTTGCATTTATTATATTTTGCATTAATTCCTCAGTCATCATTCATAGTTCAGTAATTCAATTTATTGCTGTATTTTTTGCATTGAACAAGTTTTCTTCTTTTTTTTGCAATTCTATAATATCTCTTATTTGTGATTCATCTAAATTTCAAGTTCTTTCTTTTCTATAACGAGCAATAAAAGGAACTGTTGATCATTCCAAAGTTAGCTCAAAAACTACAGACACCTGAAATGGTTTTAGATTTAAAGTTTTTGAAACTAAATCTATGTAATTTGGATTTTGTAACATTTATTTTTTTAAATTTTAAGTTTGTATAGCATATTTGAGAAAGTAAAAAAATGAAAAGATTTTTGATAAAAAAATAATTACATATATTTTGTAATTATTTTTTTATCAAAGTATTTTGTAATTAAAAACTAAATACATCTACAACTTTACCATTTACTTTTACATCATCAGAAGTTGATAATATAATAGGCTTATGAATAATATCTTTTGATTTTGGTAATAAATATAAAGTTTCTCACTCTATTTTTGGTACTTTTATAGTTGCACAAGAATCAATAATAAATAAAAATGCATTGTTAGAATCTATATTTGTTTCATCTTTTTTTATAAGTACATAACTTCAATTATCAATTGTTTTTCATTTAACCTTATAGTCATTCATAGAAGTTCACTCAACTTTTAAGAAAAAGTAATCTTCTCAACTTCATGAAACAAGTTTTTTAGAAACAGGCAAAACTCAATAATCACTTTGATCTGCATAGACAAGAGGAGTTCAAGCATTTGCATATCATAAAATAGGAATATTTAACATAGTTTGAAATCATATAGAATTTCAAAGTTTAATTCATCTATAAGAATCACTTCTATTAATAAATCATTTTTTCTCAAGAGCTTCAAGATACTGAGTTACTCATCTCTTTGACTTTTGTTCAAGAATTACTCTAAGTTCTTCAATTGTTGGAGATTTACCATATTTAGTTACAAACTCTACTATTGTATCTAAAACTTTTTGTTGTTTATCGGTAAGCATAATTAATGAAATATTAAATAATAAATGTTGAATGTTAAATAACTGAAATCTAAAATTCCAAATTTAACATTTTTTATACACTCTTTTTATACTCTTAGTATATAGATTAAAAAAATAAGTCAAGAAAAAAAGAACAGATTTGTTCTTTTTTATGAATTTATCTCTATAAATATAACTTTATCTTTTTTATCATCCCTTATATTATCAATTATTTGTTGTTTCTTTTCTTTATAAACTCTCATATTTTCTTCTTTATCGGTTTTTATATTTATATTAAAAAGTACTAAAAATAAATAATCCCATTTAGGCAAATAACTATTTATTTTATCAGGTAATGACTTTAATCAAGACTTATTTGTTGGACCTTTTATTTCAATTGCTATATCTCACATAACTATATCTGGTCTAGAATCATCTTTTGATTGTTCAATATCTAAATCTGGATAATGACTTTTTAAAAATCAAGCTAACTCTATTTGATACATTTTTTCTTCATTATAATATCTTAGAGGTGTAAAATTTTTAATTTTTTCCTCTATACCTTGAATTAAACTTGGTATATTTTCAATTCTTTCTTGTTCTTTTTGTTTCTTTCTTTTATATAAAAAATAAATAATCAATCAAACAACTATAATGAAAATTGGAATAAATATTTTTAAAAATAATATAATTTCATTAAAATGTGGTTTTATTGTAGTATTGTAAAATCAGTAGAATCAAAAGAATAAAATTACTACAAATAGTGATAAAATTTTTTCCTCTTGCCTAGTAAATTTTTTATTAGTATTTCTTTTATAATATTTTCTTCTAGTCATATTTTTATTTTAAAAACGTATAAAAAATAATAGAAAATAGAAATCCTGATAAAAGTATGGTTGTTGGCAAGGTCAAGACCCAAGCCATAATTATATGTTTTACTGTATCTCATTGTACTCATCATTTTTTAGCTCATACCATAGATCAAGCAACACTTGATGAAAGAACATGTGTAGTACTTACAGGTAATCATAATTTAGATGCAGTGCTTATTGTAACAGCTGTTATCAGTGCAGAATTTGTTGCTTGTGCATAATTCATCTTAGTATTTCATATTCACTCTCAAATAGTTGTAACTATTCTCTTCCGTCAAACCATTGTTCATAATCAAATAGAAATAGATATAAGTGCAATAATCCAGATAGGAGCATAATCAATTGCATTTGTTAAACTTGATATATGTGATTTAAATTCACTACTTTGTAATTTACTTATTACAGAATCTGCATTTACTTTATTTACAAATGAAAATGATGTAGTATTAACATATGATAAATCTTTTTGTATTTTTAAAAGATGTACTCTAAGTTTCATTCTATTATTTCACTCAACTAAATTATTAAATATAATAATATTTTCTTTTACATCTTTTAACATTTTTTTCTGACTTTCATCACCTACATTTGAATCTATATCATTTACTACTCAACTTATATAATTTATATCTTGTTTAATTGATTCTATATCAACTTTTGGATTAAGTGCAAACATAGAAGGTAAAAGTGAAATAAGTATAAGCATAGCGATTCACACTCATTTTTGTCAATCATTTGATCCATGAGCAAAGCTTACCCACGCTGAAGTTCATATAAGTAAAGATCTAAGTCTTGCTCCAGGTTTTTTTATCTTTTTATCAGGTTTTGGATTTTTAAAATATCTTTTACTATGAATAATTTTATATGATACAAACATTAAAATCAAAGCTATTGAAAATCATATTAATGGTGAAAACAACAATGATTCTAATACTTCCTTAGCTTTCCCCCAATTTGGAGATACTAGTTCTCATCATGAAATTGGTAAATACATCATAGCAACAGAAACTCATATTATAGATCAAATCAACGCATGTGAACTTGATGAAGGAATAGCTAAATACCAAGTAGTTAAATTCCATATAATTGCAGAAATCAAAAGTGAAGATACAAGTGCAATTCAAAAACTAACTGGTTGTTCTGCAATAACTGCTAATGGTAATAAATGCATAATAGCCATTGCTACTCATATTCATCAAAATATAACTCACAAGAAATTTAAAATTCAAGCTAGTACAACTGCTCTTTTAGGCTTTAAAGAACGAGTATAAATAACTGGAGCAATAGCATTTGCAGTGTCATTAAATCAATTTACAAATTCAAAAGCAGCAACAAGTCCTAAACATACTATAAGTAAAATAAAAATTCAAGGTTCAATTCCGAAAATCATATATTATTTTTAACAAATAAATTTTATTATATAATATATTAGAACATACTTTTAAAATATTGTCAAAAAAATATGTCGTAAAAAAACACTTAAATATGAAATTTAAGTGTTTTTTTGTTTTAAAAAATTATTTTAAATCTTTTAGATTGATTTTAAGTTGTCTAATTCATTCAACATATGGAGCAATTTGATATTGATCAAAAATAAATTCTACAACTAAATTATCACTATCAACTTTAGTTATTAACCAATTATTATAATTATCAAAATCAGCTTTTAATCACTCTATTAACCATTCAGAAGTAGTATTAATTTCTCATTTACTCAATAAATCAGAAAAATAATTTATACTATAAGCTGATACTTTTTCTAATGTTTTTTTATTACTAAAAACTATCTCACTTCAATTCCATCTAAAATTAAACGTTTTTATACTTGTATTTCAGTGAGCTCATCAAGTGAATTCATAAATCGTAATCTTGTAAGCAGTTATTGTTCAAACTTTATTATATTCTCAAGATATGTTTATTTCATTTTTCCAATTTGGTGAAACATTTTCTAAATCAATACTTTTAACAAATTCTTTTAAATAATTTTTTATATAAATATAAACTTTTTCATTTATTGCTTTATTTGTAACTAATTGTAAATTTATATCTATTTTTAAATTATCAGTTTCTTTTGATAAACTTAAAACTTTACTATCTTCTTTTTTACATTCTCAAACATATGCAATCTCATTTTTTCAAGCACTACATTTATTTCAGTATGTTATACCATTTTTTCCACAAACAGGTAAATACTCCATAGTACAAATTTGATTTTCATCATCTTGTTTATCTTGTTCACAAACTCAGTCATGTAAAAAAGTTGCAAGTGAATTGTTTTCCATTTCACATTTATTTGAAAAAGTTTGTTGTATAGGATAACAAGGGGCTCTTATACATTGAATTTGAACTTCTCCACAAACTGGTTTATATTCTTTTGTACATGCTTTTGTTCCAGAATCTAATCAAGAACTACATTCTCACCTAAAGTAAGCCCATTCATCACAAGATACTCAATTAGTAAAAGTACAAACTCAACTTTCATTTCCTGAAGAATCTTTAACAATAGTTAGAGTTCCTCAATCTGCTTCGCATTTTACTGAAGCTGGATTTGCTAAAGCAAATGTAGAAGTATAAATTAAGCTTAAACAAGCTATTAATAATATTTTTTTCATAAATCAAAATTAAAAATTAAAATATTTTTTAGTATCAAGTTAATCAAATAACTTTCTTTTCAAATAAATCAATCGACATTCTCACAGAAGAAATCGATGATTTATATAATAAAACTACTTTATCATTAGTTATTTCTTCAATTATTGGTCTATCATAATTAGATAAATCAATATTATACTCACCTAAAAACTTTATAGAAATTTCAAACATTTCATCTCTATACTGTAAAGATCAAGTATTTGCTTCATTTTTTGGCCATTTACTATCATTTTTAGATATATTTATTGTTAAATTATCAAAATCTATAGTAAAAGTCATTCAATAATCCTTATTTTCATTAATTATTAAAACTCAAGTATTTGATTCTGATATATTTCATAAATTATAAGAGAAAATATTTAGCTTCTTAACTTTTTCTATAAACTTAATCTTTCAATCTTGAATTCAACTATTTATAGTAGTATCCATCATAAGTGATGGTTGAGCCATTTCATAACTTGTTTTTGTTCTTCAGTTTATAGAATTATCAGAAAATGTCGCAACTCAAGCACTTCAAGAATTATCTACATTTTCAGGTAAAAATAACACATCATACGCTTGTTTTGGAAATTCAAAATCATTTGAAGATGTATCTTCAACTGGCGATTCAGATTTTTGTTCTGGTACTATATTTTTTTCTTGTTTATTTTCTATTTTTGGTGGTTCTTCTTTTTTTGTTGGAACTACTTCTTTCTCTATAGTTTTTATGTTCTGTTCTGGTTCTTTTATTTGTTCTATGTTACTTTTTTCTTTTGAAGTTTCTATAGATTGTTTAGAAACAATAACTCAAGTATTTACTTTTTGTTTAACACTTGCTCATTGATCAAACAATGGGCCAAAGTATCATAAATTTATAAGAGCAAAAATTCAAACAGATGTTACAAATACTCATGAAAATATATATTTTAAAATTTGAGGTAAAGTTGCTTTTTGAGATTCCTCATAGTTTCATAACTCAAAAATTTTTTTATTCAATTTGTTTTTCAACTCATTTTTTAAATTTTCATCTACTTTTATATTTGGTTTTAAAAGTAACATATTTTCTACCAATTTTGAAAGATCCTTATTTTCTTTAAGAGAAGGATTCATTTCATAAATTTCTTGTAATATTTTATCTAAATTTTTATTCATATTTACATATTTAAAAACAACAAAATCATAAAAAGTGACATATAATTACTAGGAATTTTTAACAAAGTACGAGAAACTATTTTTTTACAATTATCTAAACTTTCACCTGTTAATTCTAATATCTCTTTATAGCTTAAATCATCCCAAAGTCTCATAATCAAAATCTGTTTATGTTTTGGGTTTAAAGTATTGAAAAAATCAAAAATTTCTTTTAACTTATTTTTATTATCTATATCATTTATAAAATCTTTTTCATATCAGATATCAAACATTTCATCTAAGCTTACTTTTTTATTTGATATTTTATAATCATCTATTATCAAATTATATGCTATACGATAAATCCACGCTCTAAAATTACTATCATCATTATTTTTGAAAGTATTTATCTTATCAAGTGCTTTAAAAAAAGTTTCTGAGGTTATATCTTGTGCTATGCTTTTATCATAAGTTTTTAAATAAACAAACTTATATATCTGCTCAAAATAAATCTCATATAACTCTCAGAATTTGTCATAATTTCATTTTTGACAAAGAGTTATTATTTCTTTTTCAGACATCTAAAAATTAATTAATTAGTAGAAATTTTGTCATTTCTATATTTTAAACTTAAAAAAAATAAAAAAGTGACAAAATCATTTTATTATTATAAACTTTATAAGATTTAATCAAGAAAAAATAAAGTTTATTTTTTCTAAAAACTTATTATAGTTTTATAAATATTATTAATTTATAAAAATGGACTCATACAACATATTTTTAGAATATTATGACAAAATTGTTAGATGAATAAATTCTCCTTTAGAAGATGAAGTAGAATTTCTAAATGAACAAATAGAAAAATATAAGTGAAAAGACAAATCAAATATAACTATTTTAGAAACAGCTTGTGGAACTTGAACTGTTGCTAAAGAATTTAAAAAGTTAGGTTATTCTATAAATTGACTTGATATAAACCAAAAAATGATTGAAATAGCTAAAACAAATTTAGATGAAAAAGATTTGGTTTTATGAGATATGACAAATTTTGATTTGTGAAAAACTTTTGATGTATTATTTTGCAATTATAACTCTATTTGTCATTTACTTACTTGGCAAGAATGGCAAAAGTTTTTCAGTATGTCATATAAACACTTGAAAACTTGATGAATACTTATTTTTGACATAAACACTCTTTTTGAATTTGAAAATATTACTCGTGATTTTGCTCAATTTTATAATTTTTGAGAAGATACAGTATGTCTTGAAATGTTTAAAAAGTCATGATATTATGAATGGCTTATAAAAATATTTAAAAAAACTCCTGATTGAAGATATGACTTGATAGAAGAAAATGTAAAAGAAAACTCTTTCCCTATCGAAATGATAAAAAAAGAGTTAAAAAATAAATGATTTAAAGTTCTTGAAATGATTGATTTTCATTATTGAAACGTAAATCAAGAATCAGAAAGAGTTTATTTTATATGTGAAAAAAGAGATTAAATTTTAAATTAATATATTTTCTATTATGACAAAATTACCAGTAATCTTTGTAGATCATTGAAGCCCTGATAGAGTATTAGAAGATAATAATATGAATAAACAATTATCTATTCTTTGAAAATCACTAAATGAAAAAATCAAATGAATAGTTATAATTTCAGCTCATTTAACAACTAATTGAACTTATATATCAAGTTGAAATAAATTAAAAACAATCTATGACTTTCATGGTTTTCCTGATGAATTATATTCTATAAATTATGATATAGAAACAGATATAGAACTTATAAATAAAATTCAAGATCTTTTACCTGAAGCTAAAAAAAATGATTCTATCTGAATTGACCATTGAGCTTGGACTATTCTCAAAAAAATGTTTCCAAAAAAAGATAAAAAAATTGTAATGATTTCATTAAATATGCAACTTTCTTGAGAAGATTTTTTTAAACTATGAACAAAACTAAAAAAATTAAGAGAAGATTGATATTTAATTATATGAAGTTGATGAATTCTTCACAATTTTTCAGAACTTAAATATAGTAATGATACAATTTTTGAATGGGCAAAACAATTCAATGAAGATATAAAAAATCTTATAATCAAAAAAATATTTACTCCAATTATTGATTATAGATCACTAAAAAATAGTCATAGAGCATTCAAAACACCAGAACATTTTTATCCATTACTTATTATACTTTGAACAGTTGATAAAGATGATTGAGTTAAATATATAAATGATAATATAACCTTATGATCTCTTTCAAATAATTTAATTATATTTGGTGAAGTTTAAAAACTTTATTATTTATTTAATTTTGACTTCATATCTATAATACTTTGTATAAGTCATTCAAATACATCAGCACTAACAGCAATTATAACAGAAACAAAAATTAAGAAAAAACCAACAGCAACTCCACCTGCAATATCATCTCATGGGCGAACTACAAATAAATAGATTTCTGGGACTAATATAAAACAGACAAGTGATATCGCACAGTATTTTATAATCTTTAAAGCTTTTATAGAATTTATAGAATATATTTTATTTTGTCTTATATAGCCAAACAACTTAAAAACTTTATACAACACAACAAAAAATGAAATAGACGCTATGTATGCATAAGCTAAAAATAGATCTTTAAAATAAATCTCATAAAATGTAGCATGTAAATTCCTCCCTTCAACAAGTGGTTCACAAAGCATAAATACAAGAGTAGCAATCCCAATAAGTATTGTAACTCCTTGAAGAAATATAGTTGAGTTTCTTTTCATAATATTTGGTAATTAAGAATTTTACCTACATCTTAATTTGAAAGTATTTCAAAGTCAAGAACAAATTTTTAAATTTGAAAAACAAAAAAATATCCTTTTTAGGATATTTTTTAATAATTATAATGCCATAATTTCATCAATTAATGCTTTTATTCATTTTAACTCTTCTTGAGTTTTAAGAGAAGTCTCATGTTCAATTACTATACCAAGTGTATCTAAAAATCAATTATAATAAATACTACCATTTATCTTTGGTTGAGCCTCTAATAATGCTTTGACAGAATATGGTAATTTATCAACTACATTTCTTAAATTTCATAATTCTTCCATCATTCTTATTTCTAATTCTACATCAGCTTCTAATAATGCTCTAGATAATCAAGACATAAAATTTAATTTAATATATAAAAGTTTACTTAATCAACCAATTTAACAATAACTACTTCTAGCCATTATTATTTAGTTTTTAACATTGTAGGTACCTGAAAGTCATCTAAATAAATTTTTTGATAAAATAAGCAAGTTTGAGTTAGATGACTTAAAAGGATTTTTGAAAATATTTAAATTTTGTTAAGAAATACTAAGATATATAAATTATCAAAGAGTATCTAAAACAGATTTTTGAATACTTTCAGTTTCTCAATTAACAATATTTTTAACATATACATCAAGATAATTTACAAAAGACTCAAAATCATCTTTAATTAATAAGTAAAACTCTTCTCAATATACATTAATATATAATATAACTTCACTTAACATATCTAGTAACTGAGTTAAATCTAATTTATTACTTTCATCTCTAATATCTTTTTGTAAGTTAAGCAAAAATTCATTTATAATATCATCATATATTTCTTGGTTAAATTTATCATTATTTTTTATTTTTTCAAGTACACTAAATAACATTTTCATTAATTCTTTAATAACTTCATCTGGTAATCATATTTTATTATCCCAAAGCAAATTAATATTATCTGATAAAGATTGTAATTTCTTCTTAATATAATCTTTGCTTATATTTCATTCTATTTGAGTTTCAGATTCTAATTTTGACATATTGAAATATTAATAATAATTTCTAAATCATATTTATATATAAATATTTTTATATATTTGTCAAGTTTATTTTAATAAATTTTACTGAAACTAAATTTTTAAAATATAAACTATTTAAAAGCCTACCATGTTCGAAGCACATAAATTCACTATTTTAAAACAAAAATTCAATTTATATTCAAAAATTAATATTTCACACAAAAAAATAATAATGGCTATCTCTAGCCATTATTATTTAGTTTTTTAGTTTGGAGGTGCCTGAAAGTCAGCAAATTGAAATCTTTGATAAAATAAATCAATTCAATTTAGATGATTTAAAATGATTTTTGAAGTTGATATTAGGTTAATTTCTTTACCTCAATATCTCAATAATTATTTCTATCTCTTCAAGAATAATATTCTCATTTTAACTCATTATTTTCTTCATCAAAACATAAAATACATGAACCTTCGTGAGAATGCATTGTTTCAGTTGCATTATTTCAAGGTTTATTTTTAAAAAAATAATATAAACAATTTTTATTCTCTATTTCATTAAATCAAAAAGAAGCTTGAGTGCTAATAGATTGTGATTGATTAAATTTTCACATTACTTTTATATTACTTGCCGTTTGGAAAACTTGAAGTTCCATATCTCAAACATAATTCTTTCAAGTTTCTTTATCAATAAATGATGATTTAAAAGTTCATTTATAAGTTCAACTTATATTTGGAAAATCTATTATTCATAAAAATTTCCATACTTTCCATTTCCATAAATATTTTGAAAATAAATTTAACCATAAAATAAAAATTGGTGGTAATGTAAAATAGTGTAATAGTTTTATATTTTCCTGTATACTTAAAGGTAAAAAATGTTCTAACCAATGTAATAATAATACAGTCAAGTAACTTATTCAAAATAATCAAAGAATAAACCAAACATTTTTCTCTTCTTTTAAATCTAACTTCATAATTAACTATTTAAAAAATAATCTCATGCATCATTTATAAATCTTATTGCATCTGCTAAATTCCAAGTTTTGTTACTAAAAAGCATATCTTGTTCATTAACACATAAAAAAGATTTTAGCCTATCTTGTTTTATAGAATCTAATAAAAATTGAAATATTTTTAAAGTACTTTCAGAATAATTTCAATCAAAACAATGAGAAGTACAATTATATATTAAATTCTCAATAAAATAAGACGGAGCAATATTATCATCTATTAATCATTTTTCAACCATATCTCTCTTAATATTCTTAAATACTCTAACCATAGATTTATACTTTCAATCTGTATCATCATTTTTTGAACATCAATTTTCATAATGAACTTTTGGGAAATTTATAATCTCAGTATTATCATTTGTATTTAAAAACTTAATTCATTCTACAAAGTGACAATTATCTACTGAAATAAACTTTTTATACACTCTATATTGAAAACATGGAACAACATCAGCATCAACTCTATTTGTATTTCCATTAACTTTTATACATTTATTTTTATAAGCTACATCTTCACCAAAATATCATTTTAAAACATTATAAATTTCTTCCTTTAATTCTAAAAAACCATAACTTGTATTAGAATATGCTTTATTATACCTATCTATTTCATCTGGAGATAATTCTGATTTATCAGACCAAAAAACTGAATTAACTTGAACAACAATATCAACATCACTATCATATCTTATATTAGTACTATTTTTATATGATCATTGTAAATATACTTCATATGTAAAAGATGATAGATTATACTTTCTTTTAATTTCATTAATATCTAAATAATCTTTTAATACTTTCTCAATATAATCTTTTGTATTTTTTATTTTTATCATTTCTGTTTCACTTGGTGCAGATGCCCAAATACTTAATTTATCTTCAGAAGTCATTTAAAAAAAATTAATATATAAACATAATTTGTATTATACTAATCTTATATTAATTTTTTATTAATTTTTAAATTTAATTTTAAACTTTACCTTGACATATTACTATATATATTTAATTCTATAACACATATTGATCTAATATCTTTAAATTATGAAATTGATAATTTTTAAATCTTATTAAAGGGATTCATATATTTAAAAATAATTCATCTTTAAATCTATCATTTTTTATAGTTCTTTCATGATAATTATGAGTTTCTCAATCTAATTCTATCAAACATAAAATTTTTCATTTAAAATCAGTTAATACAAAATCTATATGTTTCTGACTTGTTCTTCAAAAAAAGCTAAAATAATCACTCCTAGAGATATATGATTTAGTCTCTACTAAATCAGCTATCCTTACTTTTGAAAATATAAAAATATTTTTATTACTAAAATGTTCTTTTAATTGATAAAATAGTTTTAACTCCTGAGATGTAAAAAGATTCTTTATTCTTAAATCTGAATATTTAGGGATATTATTATAGTATACTTCACTTTTATATTTTTCTAAACTAGAATTTCTATACTTAGAAGGATTATAATTTTTAATTTTATTCAATGAAACAAATAAAACTACTAAATATACAATTATTATCACAAATATAAATCAAATCATAATAAATTTTAATTGATAATATATTTCATTATATCATAAAATATATTCTATTGTCAATTTTATAATATATTTTATAATAATTTAAATTTGACGTTCTTGTTTTTTATTAATTCAAAAAAAGAGCTTTCTTATGCAGAAAACTCTATCTTAAATTCATTAATTTTGCTTCAAAATTTGTCAAAAAACGTTATGGA